>CAVWPC010000018.1:0-171790 GCA_963756765.1 uncultured beta proteobacterium
GGACGAAATAGGGTTGCGCGTCGAGCGGGAAAAAGAGTTGCCCGCCATCCGGGTGGTAGTTGCAATGCCACAGCAGCATCTGCGCCGGCGGCCGCGCATGACTGGTCTGGGCCTCGCCCGGCTCCGTCGCGTAGGCCAGGATGTAATGCCCGTCCACCGCCTCGTTGCTGCCGAACAGCACATCGCCCTTCCACTCGCTGACGAACGTGCCTTCGGTCGTGCCGCCCTCGTCGCCGGAATCGGTGTCGACGGGACGGGTTCCCTGCGCCGGCCAGCGCACGATCTCGATCTTGCAGGCGGTTCGATCGTCGACCAGCCGGCCGTAGCCGCGCAGATTGTCGTCGGTGGCATCGACGACGGGCAGCCGCACACGGCGCAAGCCGGCAGGCAGATCCGGATTGAGATAGTCAGGCGCACTCATACGCGCAATTATCGCCGCCCATGGCGAGACGCGACAACCCTTCGCGCAGTTGTCCGCGCTCGGCTTGCACGTGCGGCAACACCAGCGAGGGCGCGGAAACGCAATCGTCCGCGCCCGCGCCGTTGGACCGTTTCAGTGGCTGACCTTGCCCACCTTGGCGCCCGACTTGCCGACGAGGAAATCGAGATCCACGCCGCGATCGGCCTGCAGCACCGTGTCGCAGTAGAGCTTGACCCAGCCGCGGGTCGCGTGCGGCGGCAACGGCTTCCACTTCGACTTGCGTTTCGCGAGCTCCTCGTCCGACACGTGCAATTGGATCTTGCGCCTGGCGACATCGATCTCGATCAGGTCGCCGTTGCGCACCAAGGCCAGCGGACCGCCCGCGGCGGCTTCCGGCGCCGTATGCAGTACGACGGTCCCGTACGCGGTACCCGACATGCGCGCATCCGAAATGCGGATCATGTCGGTGACACCCTTCTTCAGGATCTTCGCCGGCAGCGCGAAGTTGCCCACTTCGGGAAAGCCGGGATAGCCCTTCGGACCGCAGTTCTTCAGCACCAGCACGCTCGTCGGATCGACGTCGAGCTTGGGATCGTCGATGCGCGCGTGCAGGTCGTCGACGTTCTCGAACACCACGGCCTTGCCCTTGTGCTTCAGCAGCTTCGGCGTGGCCGCCGAGGGCTTGAGCACGCACCCGTCGGGCGCGAGATTGCCGCGCAGCACGGCAATGCCGCCCAGCGGCTTGAACGGCTTGGCGAGCGGCGTGATCACCGCCGCGTTGTAATTGACGGCGTCCTTCGAATTCTCCCAGATCGTCCTGCCGTTCACCGTCAGCGCCTTCTTGTGCAGGAACTTGCCGATTTCCTTGATGACCACAGGGAGACCGCCGGCATAGTAGAAATCCTCCATCAGGTACTTGCCCGACGGCATCAGGTTGACCAGGCACGGCATGTCGCGGCCGAGCCGGTCCCAGTCTTCGAGCGACAATTTGATACCCATGCGGCCGGCGATCGCGAGCAGGTGCACGACCGCGTTGGTGGAGCCGCCGATCGCACCATTGACCATGATCGCGTTCTCGAACGCGTCCTTGGTCAGGATCTGCGACATGCGCAGGTCCTCGTGCACCATTTCGACGATGCGCCGGCCCGCCATGCGCGCCAGCACCTTGCGCCGCGAGTCGACGGCGGGAATCGCCGCATTGGTGGGCAGTCCCATGCCCAGCGCCTCGACCATCGACGCCATCGTCGACGCCGTGCCCATGGTCATGCAATGCCCCGGCGAGCGCGACATGCACGACTCGACCTCGAGCATGTCGGTGGATTTCATCTCGCCGGTCTTCAGCATCTCGGTGAACTTCCACACATGCGTGCCGGAGCCAATGTCCTCGCCGCGGAATTTCCCGTTGAGCATCGGCCCGCCGGAGACGCCGATCGTGGGCAGGTCGCAGGATGCCGCGCCCATCAGCAGCGCCGGCGTCGTCTTGTCGCAGCCCATCAGCAGCACGACACCGTCGAACGGATTGGCGCGGATCGATTCCTCGACGTCCATCGACGTCTGGTTGCGAAACAGCATGGTCGTCGGGCGCATTAACGTTTCTCCGAGGCTCATGACCGGGAACTCGATCGGGAAGCCGCCCTCGTCCCAGACGCCGCGCTTGACCTGCTCGGCCAGGTCGCGGAAATGCGCGTTGCACGGTGTCGCCTCCGACCAGGTATTGCAGATGCCGATCACCGGCCGGCCGTCGAACTGGTCGTGCGGGATGCCCTGGTTCTTCATCCAGGAGCGATGCACGAGCGCATCGCGATCGTCGAGGCCGAACCACTGCTGGGAACGGAGAGGGCGCTTCTTCTTCGGGGCTTTCTTGCTCATGAGAGGGTGTCGTCAGGTGAGGGTGTTGGAAACATAATTCGCGATCGGCGCGGGGGCGCGGCGAGTGGAACAGTGCACCGGAAGGCCCGCGCTGCCGGGCAACCGGCAGCGGACCGGTGCGGGACCGGCGGGCTACATCACGGCACCCAGGTACCACGGCACGAACTCGCTCTGGCCGTAGCCGTGCCGCTCGCTCTTGGATTTGTCGCCCGACGCGGTGTCGAGTATCAGCTGGAAGAGGCGCTGCGCGACTGCGTCGACGGACGCATTGCCGTCGGCGATCTCGCCGCAATTCAAGTCGATGTCCTCTTCCTGCTTGACCCACAGCGGCGTATTGGTGGACAGCTTGAGCGATGGTGCGGGTGCGCAGCCATACGCGGAGCCTCGGCCGGTGGTGAAGACAATCATGTTGGCGCCGCCGGCGACCTGGCCGGTCGCCGACACCGGATCGTAGCCGGGCGTGTCCATGTAGACGAAGCCATGCGCGGTTACCGCTTCCGCGTACTCGTACACGGCCACCAGGTTGGTGGTGCCGCCCTTGGCCACCGCGCCGAGCGACTTCTCGAGGATCGTCGTCAGGCCGCCCGCCTTGTTGCCGGGCGACGGATTGTTGTTCATCTCACCCTTCTCGCGGGCCGTGTAGTCCTCCCACCATTTGATTCGCGACACGAGCTTCTCGCCGACGTCGCGCGAAACCGCACGACGGGTCAGCAGGTGCTCGGCGCCGTAGATTTCCGGCGTCTCGGACAGGATGGCGGTGCCGCCATGGCGCACCAGCAGGTCCACGGCCGCGCCCAGCGCGGGATTGGCGGTGATGCCCGAGTACCCGTCGGAGCCACCGCATTGCAGGCCGATCGTGATGTGCGACGCCGGCACCGGCTGCCGGGCGACGTCGTTGGCGTGCGGCAGCATCGCTTCGATGAGCCCGATGCCGTGGCGAATCGTCTTCGCGGTGCCGCCGGTGTCCTGGATGCTGAACGTCTGGAGCAGCGGCCCTTCCTCGAGCCCTTCGGCGCCCATCAGCGAGCTGATCTGGTTGGCCTCGCAGCCGAGGCCGATCATCAGCACGCCGGCGAAATTCGGATGCCGCGCATAGCCGCCGAGCGTGCGGCGCAACAGCTGCATGCCTTCGCCGTGCGTGTCCATGCCGCAGCCCGAGCCGTGGGTGAGCGCGACCACCCCGTCGACGTTCGGCCAGGCCGCGAGGCGCTCGGGCGTGAAATGGTCGGCAATGCCGCGCGCGACCGTGGCCGAGCAATTGACCGTCGACAGGATGCCGATGTAGTTGCGCGTGGCCACGCGTCCCTTGTTGGGGCCGTCCTGACGGACGATGCCCATGAAGGTCGCCGCGGGTTCGACATACTGCGTCGGCTTCGCGTCGACGCCGAAGGCATAGTCGCGGTCGAAGGAACCCATCGCCAGGTTGTTGAGGTGCACATGCTCGCCGGGCGCGATGTCGCGGCTGGCGAAGCCGATGATCTGGTTGTAGCGCCGCACAGGCTCGCCGGCCTTGATGGCCCGCGTGGCCACCTTGTGACCGGGCGGCACCAGGCCGGAAATCGTGATCTTCTCGTCGAGCAGGTTGGTGCCGCCGACGAGCTGCGAACGCGCGATGACGACGTCGTCGTTCGGATGCAGGCGAATGGTGAGCGAACTGCGAGTCAGCATGATGAGTCTCCTTACTGCACGACCGCGCGTGCAACGGCGAGGCGCTCGATGGCGGCGAAGTCCCAGTCGATGCCCAGCCCCGGGGTTTCGGGGGCGATCGCATGACCTTCGGCCATGGCCATGCGCGACGTGGTCACGTCGTCGAGCTGCGGAATGTATTCGACCCAGGCGCCATTGGGTACCGCGGCCGTCAGTGACACGTGCAGCTCCATCAGGAAGTGGGGGCACACCGGTACGTTGAATGCCTCCGCGAGATGCGCCACCTTGAGCCACGGCGTGATGCCGCCGATGCGCGCGCAATCCACTTGGACCACCGAACAGGCACCGTGTTCAAGATACTCGCGGAAATGCGAGGGATGGTACAGCGATTCGCCGACGGCGATGGGCATGGTCGATTTTTGCGCGAGCTCGACGTGGCCACCCAGGTCTTCGGCGGGTAGCGGCTCCTCGAACCAGCCCAGCATGAGGTCGCGATAGGCATAGGCGCGCCGGCACGCCTCCGGAACCGTGAACGCCTGGTTCGCGTCGACCATCAGCTCGAACGCATCGCCCACGTCGGCGCGCACCGCCGCGAGACGCCCCACGTCCTCGGCGATCGTCGGCTTGCCAACCTTCATCTTCGCCCCCAGGAACCCCTGCTCCCGCGCGGCCACCGCTTCATCCACCAGTTGCTGCGCCGAATGATGGAGCCAGCCACCTTCGGTCGTGTAGACCGGCACCCGGGCCTGCGCGCCACCGGCCGCGCGCCACAGGGGTTCGCCCGCGCGGCGGCACTTCAAGTCCCACAGCGCGGTGTCCACCGCGGCCAGCGCGAGGCTGGTGATCGCACCCACCGCGGTTGCATGGGTGGCGAAGAAGAGGTCCTTCCAGATCGCCTCGACCTGCCCGGCATCACGGCCGATGAGGCGCGGTGCCAGGTGATCGCGCAGCAGCGCCAGCACCGATGAACCGCCGGTACCGATCGTGTAGGAATATCCGGTCCCCACCGCGCCGTCGGCGCAGGTGATGCGCACCATCGGCGTTTCCTGGGTGACGAACGACTGGATTGCGTCGGTCCGCACCACTTTCGGTGGCAGATTGACCTGCAGGATCTCGACGCGTTGGATCAGGTTCAACGCGTCACTTGCCGTAGATCAGATTGGGCAACCAGAGCACGATCTGCGGCACGTAGGTGATGAGGAATAGCGTGACCAGCAACGGTCCGAGCCATGGCAATACGGCGCGAACCGTCTGGTCGAAGGAAATGCGGGCAACCTTCTGGAGCACGAACAAGACCATCCCGACCGGCGGCGTAAGCAAGCCGATCATCAGGTTGAGCACCAGGATCAGCCCGAAGTGGACCGGATCGATCCCGAGTTTGAGCGCGATCGGCACCAGGACCGGGACGAGGATGGTAATTGCCGCGATGGTCTCCAGGAAACATCCTACGAACAGCAGGAACAGATTGGCGAGCAGCAGGAAGATCAGCGGATTGTCGCTGATGGAAAGCACGATGCGGGCGATTTGGTCGGTCACCTGCGTCGTCGTGAGCACCCAGGCGAAGATCGACGCACTGGCCACGATGAACAGCACGACCGCGGTGGTCTCGATGGTTTCCATCGAGACCTTCATCAGCATCCGCCAGCTGAGCGAGCGATACCAGACAAAGCCGAGGAACAGCGCCCAGGCTACGGCGGCGACCGCGGCTTCGGTCGGCGTGAACAATCCGCTCGCCATGCCCCCGATCAGGATCACCGGCGTCAGGAGCGCCATGAAGGCCTCGAACTTGCAAACTCGGTCGGCCACCATCACCGCCACCAGCGGCGCGCCGAAGCGGATCCAGCCGGACATCGTTTCCTGCGACCACAGGTAGTACAGTACGGCGGCGGTGATGGCCACGGCGCCCAGTTCGAAGAACGCCAGCCCCATCCGCGGCCACGAAAAGACCAGGTCACGTCCATAGCCGCGCCGGTGCGAGACATAGCCCACCATCGCCATCATGAACACCGCCATCACCACGCCCGGCAGGATTCCGCCGGCGAACAGCTTGCCGATGGACGCGTTGGCCTGCACGCCATAGATCACCAGCGGCAACGAAGGCGGCACGATGGGTCCGAGCGTCGACGAAGCCGCGGTGATGCCGACGGCGAAATCCACCGGGTACCCGTGATCGCGCATCGCCTTGATCTCGATCGTGCCCAGCCCGCCGGCGTCGGCGACCGCAGTGCCCGACATCCCCGCGAAGACCACGCTGGCCACGACGTTGACATGACCGAGCCCGCCCTTGAGCCAACCCACCAGCGCCAGCGCGAAGTTGAAGATCCGGTTGGTGATGCCGGCCGAGTTCATCAGGTTGCCGGCAAGAATGAAGAACGGCACCGCCAGCAGCGGGAAGCTGTCGATGCCACCGACCATCCGATGTACCACGGTCAGCGGAGGAATCGTGCCGCTGATCCAGATGTAGAGCAGCGAGGCTATGCACATCGCGATGGCAATCGGGATGCCGCTCGCCATGAGCGCGACGAAGCCACCGAGGAGAATGCTGTTCATTTGCGGTGAACCTTTCGCTGCGGGTCAGACGAGCGCTTCCTGGGGACGCTCGAGTACGCTCCAGCCCTGCGTCCAGTGCCGATAGGCGACCTGGACCGCCCGAAACGTCATCATCGCGAATCCGAAGGCGACGAAGCCATATACATAGCTCATGGGAAAGTCGACCACGGTCATCTTAAGGTTCTGCATCTTCGGCACCAGCACGAAACTGAGGTAGGTCGCGTACCCGAGGAAGGCGATGCGAACGAGATCGACCATCACCGACATCACGCGGCCCACCCCGGCCGGCAGGTAGTGATAGAGGAACTCAACATGGATGTGCGTATTGCGCCGTACAGCCATCGAGGCGCCCACGAAGGTCACGATGATCAGCAGGTAGCGGGCGATTTCCTCGGTCCACGCGGCCGAATCGGACATCACGTATCGGGTGAAGAACTGGTAGAACACGTCCAGCGCGAGCAGCCAGAAAAAGACCAGCGTGAGCCAGTCTTCCCATCGATAGTCGGAGAGGTCGACCGGCGCGTCTACCGAGTGCAGGCGTCCGGATTCGTCGAGGACTGGCGCCTCTTCGGTTACACGTGCTTCATTGGTGCTCATGCGGTCTCGCTCGATGTTCATGGCGTCGGCAGCTTGCGCCCGCTGCGCGCAGGGACGTGCGACAGGCGAACCGTCTCGGAGACCCGTGATCCTGTGGCCTTCCGAGGGACGGCTCGCCTGCCTCCATGAGCGCGGCGGCCCTGCGCCCCGCGCTCATGCAACCCGGTCACTTGATTGAAACGATGCGGTCGTAGTCGGCCTTCGTGAATCCCATCGATTCGACCGGCGTGTTTTTCAGGACGGCGTCGGAGAAGCTCTTGCGGTCGACGGTGACGATCTGCAGGCCCTTCTTCTTGAACTCGTCGGCGAGTTGAGCCTCGCGCGCCTTGATGTCGGCGCTGGCCTTGGCCGCGGCCTCCTGCGTAACTTCGGTGAACATCGCCTTTTCCTCAGGCGTGAGCTTGCTCCAGACATGCGGCGCCACTTGCGTGGTGAGGCCGTCCACGATGTGGCCCGTGAGCATGATCGCCTTCTGCACCTCATAGAACTTCTTCGCCTCGATCGTCGTCAGCGGGTTCTCCTGCGCCTCGACCGTGCCGTTCTGCAACGCCAGGTAGACCTCCGCGAAGGCGATCGGCGTCGGATTGGCACCGCAGGCTTTCGGCGTGGCCATGTACACAGGCACGTCGGGCACGCGGATCTTCAGGTTTTTCATGCCGGCGCAGTCGGTGAACGCCCGGTTCGACGACGTGTGCCGCGCGCCGTAGTACGTATAGGCGGTGATCTGGATCCCGGTTTTCTCGCGGAAGCCGTCGACCATCTCCTTGAACACCGGGCTCTTCGAATACGCGAGCAGGTGGTCGCCGTCACGGAAGATGAACGGATAGTAGGCAATCCCCAGACGCGGGTAGCTGCGCGCGGCGAACGACGGACCGCTGATGATCATGTCGACCGTACCCAGCGCCAGGCCCTGGTTGATGTCGGTTTCCTTCCCGAGCGAGCTCGCCGGATAGACCGTGATGTCGAACTTGCCGTTGCTGCGTTTCTTGATTTCCTCGGCCGCCCATACCGACCACTTGTGGTACGGCTCGCTGACCTCGTACACGTGGGCCCACTTGAGCTTTTGCTGCGCCAGCGCGGGTGCGCCGGCGACCATTGCACTGCCCGCGATCGCGGCCAGGACCAGCTTGGAAACGAATTTCATGTTGCCTCCTTGTTGCATTGCGATGTGCGCGGTTGTCGATGCCCGCGCGTTGGAAACGCTAGGCGTAGACCACCTGCACCTTGGTACTCTTGTTTTTATCGGCCGCCACCGCGAAAGCCGCGACGGCATCCTTGAGCGGATACTGCCCGGACAGGAGCGGACGCACGTCGACGCGGCGCGTCGACAGGTAGTCCACGGCCCAGTCGAATTCGATGCCCCAGCGGAAGGCGCCGCGCAGATCGAGCTCCTTCGCCATCAACTCGTTGACGACGAACGGCAGCGGCTCGTGCGGAAGCGTGCCGACCTGCACGATCACGCCGCCGCGCTTGGTGGCGGCCACGCAGGTCTTGAGCGCGTTGAAATTGCCTGAGACTTCGTAGGCCACGTCGAACTGCGGCTCGCGCAGCGCATCGCCGTCGCGGTCCGCACGTAACGTAACGTCGGCGCCGACCAGCCTGGCCTGCGCCAGCGGCCGGTCCAGGACGTCGGTGACCGTGATCTTGCGCGCACCTGCCAGGCGGGCGGCGAGCACGGTCACGCAACCGATCGTGCCGGCCCCGGTGATGAGCACGGACTTGCCGAGGAGGCCCCCGCCGCGATTGACGCCGTGCAGGCCCACGGCCAACGGCTCGGCAAAAGCAAGTTCGCCCAGCGAGATGTCGCCGGTGACCGGATAGCATTGCCGCTCGCCCATCACGAAATATTCCTGGAACATGCCCTGCACATGCGGGAAGCGGCTGGCGCTGCCGAGAAAACGCATGTTGGCGCAAAGCTGTTCGCGGCCCTCGCGGCAGTAGTCGCAACGACCGCAGGCATGCGACGGCGACACCGCGACCTTGTCGCCGACCTTGACCCGCGTGACGCCGGCACCGACGGCCGCCACCACCGCCGACGCCTCGTGGCCCGGGATCAATGGCTCGCGGACGACGAAGTTGCCGTTGCGGCCCTCGAAGTAGTAATGCAGGTCCGATCCGCAGATGCCGGCGGCGCCGAGCCGCAACAGCACTTCGCCCGGTCCTGCTTCCGGCACGTCGACCGGCTCGATCCGCAAGTCTTCCTTGGCGTGGATGCGACAGGCAAGCATGGTTCCTCCTTCACTCGTTTGTTGCGGCCAATCAGCCGGGGCCGCCGGACGACTGCCTGACTTGGTTGATGGGCCGGCTTACGCGATCACCCGGCCATTCGCCAGCGATTTGCCGGGGATTGCGCCCTGCAGGACCGCGCCCCGCGACGCATCGGCCGGGCTACCGACTTTGCGCATCGCGATGCTTCCAGGAGCTTGCAGCCGCCAGGCTCGCCACGCGCTCCGGCTTGTCCACCTTGTCCCACCCCGTGGAAAAGCGCTTGTAGGCCTGATTCAGATGGCGCTGCATCGCGGCACGCGCGCCGCTCGCATCCTTGGCGGCGATCGCCTTGTGGATCGCCCGGTGCTCGGCCATCGCGTTCCCCCACAGCGACGGCGAATCATAGTGATACTCGAGCTGCTTGTAGAGCGGCCCGGTACGCTCGTCCCACAACAGCTTCACGACCGCGACCAGCGCGCCATTGCCCGTCGCTTCAGCGATGCGCATGTGGAAGTCGCGATCGCCGCCAAGCGGCTGCTCGACGCAGGTCTCGAGTTCCTTTTCCATCTGGTCGAGCACATCGGCAATGGCATGCACCTGGCTGCGCTTCGCCGACTTCGCGGCCAGCGCCGCGCATTCGGATTCGATCACGTACCGCGCGCGCAGGAGTTCGAACGGCCCTGCCGCGGCTTCGCTGGCGCCGCTCTCCGCCCGATGCTCGGTCGGCGCCTGCACGTAGATGCCGGAGCCGATGCGCACTTCGACCAGGCCCTCCACTTCCAGCGCGATCAGCGCCTCGCGCACCGACGGCCGCGATACGCCCAACTGCTTGGCCAGGTCGCGTTCGGGCGGCAGACGGGATCCCGCCGAATATTCGCCGCTCTTGATCAGCGCGCGAATCTGGTCGGCGATCTGGCGATAAAGTCGACGGGGTTCGATACTCTGGAACGGCATCACCGGGGTCGCGAGCCACCGGGGCCGCGCGCCTCCTCCTTCGGTTGACCGCGAAGGCTAACGCCGGACGATCAACTGGTCAAGTGGTCTAACCAATTCAAAATGCGGTCTGCGGCGGACCGGAGCCTCGTCGCTTCGGGCGCAACAGGCGCGCCAAGGGCGCACAGCAAACCCGGGCACTCGTGCGATGATGCGCTCCGGCCCCGGGACCCGCCGCAGGAGCGCGGTCCCGTAGACAATCGGGCGCGTTGGATCTCGACGGAACGAAGCGAGGCCTGCCGTCGGCAAAACAACAGGAGGAATGGGGATGGCCACAAATTTGCGTTCAAACCAGGCAGCAACGCGTCGTGCCACGCCTGCGCCTCACCACAGGCAAGCCTTGACCTGGCGGTTGGTCGTCGCGGCCGCCGCCTGGGGTGCGCTGGCTGCCGGCGCATCGGCCCAGGAAATCACGCTGCGGTGGGGGGACGTCGTCCCCGCGACGCACCCGTCGGTGCAGATGATCGATCGTATCGCGGCGGACGTGAAGGCCAAGTCCGGCGGACGCATCGTCGTCCAGCCCTTTCCGGCCGGCCAGCTCGGTTCGTCGCGCGACATGATCGAAGCGGTGGCCAACGGCACGCAGCAGGTGGTCACCGAGGGCGCCGCGAATTTCGGTGCCTGGGTCCCGTCTATTTCGGTGGTCGAGAGCCCGTACATCTGGCGCGACGCGGACCATCTGGTCAAGGCGATGTCCGGCCCGGTTGGCCACGCGTTCAACGATGAACTGGTCGCCAAGCGCGGGATGCGCATCCTGGGCACGACCTACTACGGCACCCGGCATCTGACCACGTCGAACAAGGCGGTGCGCACACCGGCCGACCTCGTCGGCTTCAAGCTGCGGGTGCCCGAGAACGATGTGTTCAAGGCGATGGCCGAGGCATGGGGTGCGCGTCCGACGCCGATGAATTTCGGCGAGCTCTACCTCGCACTTAAGCAAGGCACCGTCGACGGCCAGGAGAACCCGCTGCCGACGATCAAGTCGGGCAAGTTCGACGAAGTACAGAAATATCTGGTGCTCACCGGGCACATCATCACGCCGCGCCTGGTGGTGGTGAACGAAGCGTTCTGGAAGAACCTCAAGCCGGCGGACCAGAAGATCATCCAGGATGCGGTGGACGCGGGCATCAAGTGGCAGAACGCGGAACTGGCCAAGCAGGAGCGCGAGCTGGTCGAAACGTTCAAGGCCGCCGGCGTCAACGTTCTGACCGTCGATGTCGAGGCTTTCCGCAAACCGGTCGTCGCCGCCGTGGTCCCCAAGTTCGAGGGCAAGTGGGGCAAGGGCACCTACGAAAAGCTGCAAAGCAGCCAATGAGCCCGCCGTCGCCGGTCGCCTCGGCTGGTCGCTGAGGCGACCGGCGCGCGACCCGCACGCCAACGGCCGGCGGCGCAGCCCGCGATAGCCGCCCGGCCCGCAGCAGCCACGCCGCGACGCTCGCCTCCGGCATCCCGCCGTCCATCCGCATGAGCTTGCTGCGCGCCGCTCGCCGAGGGGTCGAACGCCTGATCGACATCACGGCGATCGGCGTCTTCACCGGCATTTTCCTGTGCGTGCTGGCGCAGGTGGTGTTTCGTTACCTGTTCAATAATCCGCTGACCTGGAGCGAGGAACTCGCGCGCTATCTGTTCATCTGGTGCGCGTTCCTCGGCTGGATCATCGCGTCGCGACACGACGGCCACCTCGCCATGACCTACCTCGCGCAGCGGCTGCCGGCGCGTGGCCGCGTAGCGGCGGCCGTAACCATCCAGCTCGCCACGTTGTGGTTTGCGTGGATCCTGGGGAGCCGCGGCTGGCAGCTCGTACGCAACAACTGGGACGTGGAAAACGTCGCCGTGCCGTTCAATCTGGGCGTCGTTTACCTGATCGAGCCGCTGGCCGCCGCCGTCATCGCGGCGTATGCGCTGCTTGCGCTCGGCGCGCTGCTGCGCGGCGAAGATGCCGCGGCGGCGCGGGAAGGGCGGCCATGACCAGCCTGATGCTGGCGATCCTCGCCGTGTGGTTCGTGGCGATCTTTCTCGGCCCGCCGCTGTGGCTGGCGATGGGCCTCGCCGGCTGGGCGTTCCTCGCCATTGCCGGAATTTCCGACCTCGCGTTCGCGCAGCGCATCGCCAAGGCGGCCGATTCCTTTCCGCTGCTGGCCGCGCCGCTCTTCATCCTGATGGGCAACATCATGAACGGCGCGGGCATCACGCGTCGGATCTTCACGTTCGCCAGCGTGTGCGTGGGCTGGATGCGCGGCGGGCTGTGTCACGCCAACATCGTCGCCAGCGTCTTTTTCGCGGGAACGTCGGGGTCCGCCGTGGCCGATGCCGGCGGCCTGGGCACGCTCGAGATCAAGGCGATGACCGACGAGGGCTACACGCCCGATCTCGCCGCGGCAGTGACGGCTTCCTCGGCCACCATCGGGCCGATCATCCCGCCATCGCTGCCGATGATCATCTACGGCGTGTCGGCGGAAGCATCGATTGGCGGGCTGTTCCTGGCCGGCGTGATTCCCGGTCTCCTGATGGCCGGCGCGCTGATGGTCATGGCGCGCGCCATGGCAGGCAAGCTCAACCTGCCGAAGCGCGATTTCCCGAGCCTGCGCGATCTGTGGCAGGCATTTCGGGCCGCGTTCTGGGCGTTGCTGACGCCGGTCATCCTGTTCGCCGGCCTTTTTGGAGGCGTGTTCACGCCCACCGAAGCAGCGGCGATTGCCGTGGCGTACGCGCTGGTGATGGGTTTGTTCATCTACCGCGAATTCCGCTTGGCCGACCTGCCCGCCATCATTCTCGAGACCGTCGAGACGACCGGCGTGGTGCTCGCCCTCGTGATGACGGCATCGCTGCTCGCCTATTGCCTGGCGCTGTCGCAGGTGCCGCAGAGCGCCGGCGCGTACCTGACGGGTCTCACGGACAACCCGCTGGTATTCCTGCTGATCGTCAATGTGATCCTGCTGGTCGTCGGCTGCTTCATGGAAGCGCTGGCGGCAATGCTGATCCTGATCCCGATCCTGGTGCCGGTTGCGCTGAAGCTCGGCGTCGACCCGATCCACTTCGGCCTCGTCTTCGTGCTGAACCTGATGATCGGCACGATCACGCCTCCCGTGGGCATCGTGCTGTACGTCACCGCCAGGATCGCCGACATTTCGTTCGAACGGGTGACCCGGGCGACGCTGCCGTTTCTGGTGCCTCTGCTGATTGTGCTGGCGGCCGTCACGCTGTGGCCACCATTCACCACCTGGTTGCCGCACCTGTTGCTCGGACGCTGAACGGTCCGCCCGAAGGGCGACGGGCGCCAGCTCGATGGCTCGGCCGGCGCGGGTCGGCGCCCGCAAGTGACCGCGACGAACATCTAGGGCATCCGCTTGACAGGCATTAGCGTACTTGTATACTAGCATACAAGTATGAGAGCCGCCGTCTCGGGTACCTCGACCGCGCCCATGAATGCCCCCGTCCCGCTTTCCACCCGCCGTCGCGGCGCCGCGGGAGCGGCCTACGGCTGGCTGCGGGGCGCGATCCTCTCCGGTGTGCTGCGCCCCGGCCAGGCATTGTCAGAGAACGAAATCGCGCACCAGCTCGGAGTCAGTCGCACGCCGGTCCGCGAGGCGATCATCCGCCTTGAAAGTGAAGGCTTACTTACCGTAAAACCGCAGGTAGCGACGACGGTCGCTCCCATCGATGTCGACGCGGTGGCGGACGTCCAGTTCCTGCGCGAGGCAGTCGAATGCCGGACCGTGGCGCTCGCGGCCCGCGCGCCCTCCGCGGCGGATGCCGCCGAACTGCGTGCCCAGCTCGCCGCCCAGGCGGACGCCGCGTTGCGCGGCGACCACGCCGGTTTCGTCACCCTGGACGACCGCATGCACCAGAAACTGATCGCCATGGCCGGCCGGCCGCGCGTCTGGCGCGCCGTCGAGGACGCCAAGGCGCAGCTCGACCGGGTGCGCTTCCTGTCGCTCGAAGACCCGGCCTGGCTCGCGACGATGCACCGTCAGCACGAGCAGATCGTCGAGCGTGTGCTCGCCGCCGACGCGCCCGGGGCCGTGGCGGCGATGTCGCAGCATCTGCGCGCCGTGTTCGCGTCCATCGAAACCATCGCCAGCCGTAACCCCGAGTTCTTTCGCAGCGCCGCGGTCACCCCGGTCGACCGCGGCGCCGTCCACGAATCCTGACCGGTCCGGAGGAGTCACCCATGAAGTCCCTGTTGAGAATCGCGGCCGTGCTTGCGCTCGGCGCAGTCGGTGCCGTGGCGCCGGCCGCGGCGCAGACCGTGCTGAACGTCAATACCGCGCTGACCACCGACGACCCGATGTACGCGGGCCTCGAGCGCATGAAGGCGAACGTGGAAAAGCGCACGGCGGGCAAGCTGACGATCCGCATCTATCCGGGCTCGCAACTGGGCAAGGACGAGGACGTGCTCGAACAGGCCCGCGCCGGCGCCAACGTCGCCGTGCTGGTCGACGGCGGACGGCTGGCACCGTTCGTGAAGGAATTCGGCATCATGGGCGCGCCCTACCTCGTCGACAACTACGAGCAGGTGCTGCGACTGACGGGGTCACCGCTTTTCCACGGGTGGGTCGACAAGCTGCGTAACGCGGCCAACCTGCAGGTACTGGCGTTCGACTGGTTCCAGGGGCATCGCCATGTGCTGACCAATGTGTCGGTCAAGGTGCCGGCGGACCTGAAGGGCGTGCGCATGCGCACGCCGGGCGCGCCGGTGTGGCTCGAGACCGTGCGGGCGATGGGGGCCACGCCGACGGGCATGCCATGGTCGGAGGTGTATTCCGCACTGCAGACCAAGGTGATCGACGGCGCCGAGGCGCAGTTTCCGGCGGTCTACGGTGCCAAGCTGTACGAAGTGATCAAGGTGATCACCAAGACGGAACACATCTATCTCATCACCGGGATCGTGACGTCGCGCACGTGGTTCGACAAGCTGCCGGCCGACCAGCAGAAGGTGCTGACGGAGGAAACGGAAGCTGCCGGCAAGTGGGCGTCGGAAAAGACCATCGAGTCGCTCGCCGACTACGAAAAGAAGCTGCGCGAAAAGGGCGTGTCGATCGTCGAAATCGACAAAACTCCCTTCAAGAACGCAACCGCCGGCGTGTACGCAACGCTTGGTTACACGGACCTGCGCACCCAGGTTGACAAGGCGCTGGGCAAGTAGGCAATGCAGTCTCTGCTCGCCCTGCTCGCGCGCGGCGAGGATCTCGCGGCGCGCGCGTGCCTCATCGGCTGTTCCGCGCTGGTGTTCGTCGCCGCCGTGAGCCGTGCCGCCGGTTCGCCGATCCTGTGGGCGATCGACATCGCGATGCTGCTCTTCATCTGGTGCGCGTTCCTCGGCGCCGACGCGGCGCTGCGCGCAAGGCAGCACATCATCATCGACATCATCGTGCGGCTGTTCCCGCAGCGCGCGCAGCGCGCGCTGCTCCTCGCGCACTGGTCGGTGATCGTCGCGTTCCTGCTGACGCTGGTCGTGCTCGGCACCCAGTTGACGCTGCTCAACGTGCAGCGTCCGATGGGTGATACCGACATTTCCTACGCCTATGTGACGGCAGCGGTCCCGGTGGGCTCGCTGCTGATGGCGATCACCGCGCTGGCGCAACTCGTCGGCTTCTGGCGCGACAAGGGCTTGACCTTCGGCGGCGGCGAGTCCCCGCTATGACCATCGCGCTCACCGGACTCTTCCTGGCGCTGATGTTCCTCGGCATGCCGGTCGCGTTCGCCGTCGGCGTGGCGAGCCTCGTGTTCTTCGTCGTGTCCGACACGATTCCGGCGGAGATCGGCGTGCAGCGGATCGCCTCGGCGACCCAATCGTTCCCACTGCTCGCGGTGCCGCTGTTCGTGCTGGCGGGCAACCTGATGAACGCCTCGGGCATCACCGACCGCATCATCGCGCTGGCCCGCGTGCTGACCGGCTGGATCACCGGCGGGCTCGCGCAGGTGGCGATCGTCGTGTCGGCGCTGATGGGCGGCGTATCGGGCTCGGCGGTGGCCGACGCCGCGATGGAGGCGCGCATCCTGGGGCCGGCGATGCTGCGGCAGGGCTTTTCGCGCGGCTTCACCTGCGCGGTCATTTCGGTGGGCGCGCTCATCACGGCGACGATCCCGCCGTCGATCGGACTCATCCTCTACGGCTTCCTCGGCAACGTGTCGATCGGGAAGCTGTTCATCGGGGGGGTCGTACCGGGCCTGCTGCTCACCATCGTTCTGATGGGCATGACGTGGGTGATCGCGAGGCGGCGCGGCTACAAGCCCGATATCACGAAGTTCCCGGGCTTTCGCGAGCTGCTCCGCGAGGTGAACCGCAGCAAATGGGCGCTGCTGTTTCCGGTGTTCCTGGTGATCGGGATCCGCTTCGGCATCTTCACGCCGTCGGAAGTCGGTGCGTTCGCCGTCGTCTATGCCGTCATCGTCGGCACGCTCTTCTACCGCGAGCTCAACTGGTCCAACTTCAACGATGCCCTGCGCCACAGCGTGCACGACATCGGCATGATCATGCTGATCATCATGCTGTCGGCGATGATCGGGTACGTGATTTCGCTGGAACAGGTGCCGGCCAAGGCCGCGACCTGGATCGTCGGGGTCACGCAGAACCGATACTTGCTGCTGACGATGCTGGTCGTGTTCATCCTGCTGCTCGGCATGTTCCTCGAAAGCACGGTGATCGTGCTGCTGCTGACCCCCATCCTGGTGCCGATCGTGACCAAGGCCGGCATCGACCCGGTGCACTTCGGGCTGGTGATGATGACCGCCACCACCTTGGGCAGCATGACTCCGCCGGTCGGCGTGGCGATGTTCACGGTGTGCGGACTCCTGAAGACCCCGCTCGACGAGTACGCGAAGGAGGCGTGGCCGCTGATTGCAGGCGTCGTCGCGCTGATCTTCGCGATGGCGTATTTCCCGCAAATCGTGATGTTCCTGCCGGACACGCTGATGCCCTGATCCTGCGACGCGGCGCGGCTCGTGCAACCGGTCAAGCGACCACGCCAACCGACCCGCGTCGCGGGTAGAATCGACGGCTTCCGGTTCGCGCGCAGCCCGCACCACGCCTTCGCTCCGTGCCGTCGAAATTCCGTCGAACCCTCCTGCTTATGCCAACGACGATCGCCACCATCCGCGCCACTCCGGTCACGGTGCCGCTGGAAGCCCCGCTGTTGCACAGCAACGGCGCGCACTGGGGCCGTTTCGTGCGCACGATCGTGGAGGTCGAGACGAACGACGGCTTCGTGGGCCTGGGCGAGATGGGCGGCGGCGGCGAAGACGCAACGCGCGCCTTCGCAAGCCTCGGCAGCTACCTCGCCGGCCATGATGTCTTCGCGCTCGAGGCGCTCAGGCTCAAGGTCTGCAATCCAACCGCCAGCCTCTACAATAATCGCACGCAGTTGCACGCCGCGATCGAATTCGCCTGCCTCGACATCATGGGGCAGAAACTCGGCGTGCCCGTGCATGCGCTGCTCGGCGGCAAGCTGCGCGACGCGATCGAATTCGCGAGCTACCTGTTCTTCCGCTACGCCGATCCGGACACCGGCAAGGGCGAAGTGCGCACCGCCGATCAGCTCGTCGCCCACGCCGCCGAGCTCAAGGCCACGCGCGGCTTCACGTCGCACAAGCTCAAGGGTGGGGTCTATCCGCCGGCGCACGAACTCGCGTGTTACCGCGCGCTCGCGGCTTCCCTGCCGGGCGAGCGCTTCCGCTACGACCCCAATTCCGCGCTGTCGCTGGCCGACGCAATCGAATTCGGACGGAACATCCTCGACATCCGCAACGACTACTTCGAGGACCCCGTGTGGGGGATGCCGCAGCTGAAGCGGCTGAAGGAGTTCGTGCCGTTGCCGATGGCCACCAACACCGTCGTCGTCAATTTCGAGCAGCTCGCCGCGAACGTCCAGTCGGGCGCGGTCGACGTGATCCTGCTCGACACCACGTTCTGGGGCGGCATCCGCCCCTGCATCAAGGCGGCGGGCGTTTGCGAGACGATGGGACTCGGCGTGGCCGTGCACAGCTCCGGCGAGCTCGGCATCCAGCTCGCCACGATGCTGCACATGGGTGCGGTGGTGCCCAATCTGGGCTACGCCGCGGATGCCCATTATCATCACCTCGTCGACGACGTCATCGTCGGTGGGCCGCTGCGCTACGAGAATGGCGCCATCCGCGTACCGGATGGGCCGGGACTTGGCGTGCAACTCGACCAGGACAAGATGCGCAGGTACGCGGAGTTGTACCGTGAGCTTGGTGGCTATCCGTATGATCGCGATCCGGGACGTCCCGGCTGGTATTCGCACGTGCCGAACACGCGCTGGGCCGATCCGGCGAAATCGCTGCGCCCGGCGCTTCGATAAATGCGGCAATCTGCCGAGCGTTGAGCGGTGACGCGTTGAGCAACTGCGAACCCCAGCGGAAACGGACAGGTGACATGGAGGAAGGTATATGACGCAAAGACTCGCCGGCAAAACAGCGCTGGTCACCGCCGCGGGCCAGGGGATCGGCTTTGCGAGCGCCATGCAGATGGCAGAACAAGGCGCCACGGTCTACGCCACCGACGTCAACGCCAAGCTGCTCGACAATTTCAAGGGCGTGGCGAACGTGATCGCCCGGCCGCTCGACGTGCTCGACGACGATGCCGTCCGCAAGACCATGGACGAGCTGCCGGCGCTCGACGTGCTGTTCAACTGCGCCGGCTACGTCCACCACGGCACGGTGCTCGAGTGCTCGGCCAAGGACTGGGACTTCAGCTTCAACCTGAATGTCCGCGCCATGTACATTGCCATTCAGGCAGCCGTGCCGAAGATGCTCGACAAACACCAGAAGACCGGCAGCTGGGCGTCGATCATCAACATGGCTTCGGTAGCCGGCTCGATCAAGGGCATCCCCAACCGATTCGTCTACGGTGCCAGCAAGGCCGCTGTCGTCGGGTTGACCAAGGCGGTCGCCGCGGATTTCGTGCAAAAGGGCGTGCGCTGCAATGGCATCGCTCCCGGCACCGTCGACACGCCGTCGCTCGCCGAGCGCATCAGCGCCTTCGCCGATCCCGTCGAGGCGCGCAAGATGTTCATCGCCCGGCAACCGATGGGACGTCTTGCCAAGGCGGAGGAAATCGCGCCCATCGTCGTCTTCCTCGCGTCCGACGAATCCGCGTTCGCCACGGGGCAGATATTCTCGGTCGACGGCGGCATGACAATCTGAAAAGCTTCTAGTGGAAACGGGGCGGCGCGGCCGCCCCGCATTTGCCTGTTACATACCCAGAACTGGAGACGCTGATGAAACTCGTTCGCTATGGTCCTGCCGGCAAGGAAAAGCCCGGCCTCATCGACGCCGACGGCAAGCTGCGCGACCTGTCGAAGAAGATCAAGGATATCGACGGGACGACGCTCGCGCCGGCGGAACTCGCCAAGCTCAGGAAGCTGGACGTCAAGCGCCTGCCGCTGGTCAAGGGCAAGCCGCGGCTGGGATCCTGCGTGGCCAAGCCGTCGCAGTTCGTCGCGATCGGCCTCAACTTCATCGACCATGCGAAGGAGACTGGCTCGCCGATCCCCGAGAATCCGATCGTGTTCTTCAAGTCACCGGGCAGCATGGTTGGCCCCAACGACAACGTGATGGTGCCGAAGAACTCGACGCAGCTCGACTGGGAAGTGGAGCTCGGCATCGTCATCGGCCGCAAGGCAAGCTATGTCGACAAAAAGGACGCACTGAAGTACGTCGCCGGCTACTGCGTCGTCAACGACGTGTCGGAACGCGACTTCCAGTTGAAGAAGGGCGCGTCGCAGTGGTCGAAGGGCAAGGGTTGCGACACCTTCGGCCCCACGGGTCCGTGGATGGTGACGACCGACGAGATCAAGGACGTGCAGGACCTCGACATGTGGCTCGACGTCAACGGCGTGCGCAAGCAGACCGGCAGCACCAAGACCATGATCTTCGGTGCCGCCGAGGTCGTCGCCGACGTCTCGCAGTACATGACGCTGCTGCCCGGCGACGTGATCACCACCGGAACGCCGCCCGGCGTCGGCATGGGCATGAAGCCGCCGCAGTGGCTCAAGGCGGGCGACGTGGTGACGCTCGGCATCGAGGGGCTCGGCGAACAAAAGCAGAAGGTCGTGGCATTCAAGGGCAAGCGGTAAGCGCGACAGCCCGGGGCCAGGCGCACGTGGCGCCATCACACACCATCAGCGCGCCTTCGTCGAGCTGTCCTGATCGTTTCCCTGCCGTCCGAACGCGAACAGCGCGATCGCGCCTACCAGCGCCAACCCGGCCCCCACGCGCAGCACGATGTGGATCGCCTGCGGATCGGAGGCGGCCGCGGCGGGCGAACCCGCCAGCAATCGAGCATGGCGGCGGCAATCGCCACGCCGACGGCGCCCAGCATCACCAGCGCGGTGAGCGTGATGCCCGACGCCGCGCCCGGCCAGCGATGGCGGCACCACCGCCTGGGTCGCCACGCTCGCCAGTGCCCAGCCTAGGCCCAGGCCGATGCCGGCAGACGAGGAATAGCGGCACGTAAAGCCATAGCGATTGCACGCGTCGTGAGCAGCCGCGATGCCGACGGCGCTGATCAGCAGGCCAAGGGCCATCAGGCGGTCGGCGGGATAGCGCTCGGCCAGCCGTCCCGACCAGTAACTCGCCGCGCCCGCGCCCGCCGACAACGCCAGGAACACGAGGCCCGACTGGAACGGCGACAGCCCGCGCGCGCTGCTGCAGGTACAGCGCGCTGAACACGGCGACGAGGCAGAACACCACGTTCGACAGCGACCCGGCGAGTGACCACCGCATCGAAGGGGCGGTTGCGAAACAGCGCGAGATCGACGAGCGGCGAGCGCACGCGCGCCTCGATGAACGATGAACAGCACGAGCAGCAATATGCCACGCGGCGAGCGTGCCGAGCGTCGCGGCGGAACCCCAGCCCCACGCCTCGCCCCGGTCGAACGCGAGGCTGATGCAGACGAGCCCGCCAGTCACGGTAAGCATGCCGGGCACGTCGATGTGCCGATCCGCGGCCTCATCCCGGCTTTCTTCGACGTAGCGCAGCATCAGCGCGATCGGCCACGATACAAAACGGAATGTTGACGAGGAACACGCCGCGCCAGCTCCAGTACTCGGAAAACGTGCCGCCGACGAACGGCCCGAGGGCGGTGCCGATGGCGGCGAAGCCCAACACGATGCCGATCGCGCGTGCCTGCCGTGTGCCGCTGAAGCGGCCCGAAACGACGGCGATCGACACTGGAAAGATCAGCGCGGCGCCGACCCCGTGCACGACGCGCCCGGCGATGAGCCACGATCTCGTCGGGCGCCGATGCCGCACACGGCGGACAGCACGCCGAAGATCGCGAGCCCGATGACGATGATCGCGCCGTCGCCCGAAGATGTCGGCGAGGCGGCCCGCCGTCACCATCAGCGCGCCGATCGAAAGCATGTAGCCGCTGACCACCCATTGCAGGTCGGTGGCCGGGACGGCGATAGTGACGGGCGATCGCGGGCAGCGCGAGGTTAAGCGCGAACCAGTCCATCTGCACGATCAGCATCGAGATCGCGCAGGCCGCGATCACCAGCATCTCGGGCCGCGAAAAGCGCGGCGCGGCGTCGCGGACCTGGGGCGTCGACGTCGCGTCCTGCACGGACGCCTCAGGGCGCCGTGTACGCCGTCTTGACCGAGGTAAAGAACTCAGCCGCGTAACGGCCCTGCTCGCGCGAACCGTAGCTCGAGCCCTTGCGGCCGCCGAACGGCACGTGATAGTCGACGCCGGCGGTCGGGCACGTTGACCATCACCATGCCTGCCTGCGCGTGCCGCTTGAAGTGCGACGCATGCTTGAGCGAAGTGGTGACAATGCCCGACGACAGGCCGAACTCGGTGTCGTTGGCCAATGCGCCAACGCCTCGTCGTAGTCCTTGACGCGGATCACCGACGCGACCGGGCCGAAGATCTCCTCGCGCGAGATCCGCATCGCGTTGGTCGTCTCGGTGAAGAGCGCCGGCGTCAGGTAGTACCCCTCCGTCGCGCGCTTGACGCGTTCGCCGCCGGCCACGAGCTTCGCACCCTCGCCCTTGCCGATCTCCAGGTACTTCAGGTCCTGGTCGAGCTGGCTCTGGTCGACCACCGGCCCGATGTCGGTGCCCTGCAGCAGCGCGTTGTCGACCCGCAACGTCTTGAGCTTGTCGGTCACGGCCGCGACGAAGCGGTCGTGGATGCCGGCCGTCACGATGAGCCGCGACGAGGCCGTGCACCGCTGCCCGGTGGAAAAGAACGAGCCCTGCACGGCGACGTTCACCGCCGTCGGCAGGTCGGCATCGTCGAGCACGACCAGCGGATTTTTTCCGCCCATCTCGAGCTGCACCTTCGCCATGCGCGCGATGGCCTTGGCGGCGATCGCGCGGCCGGTGCTGACGCTGCCGGTGAAGCTGATCGCCGTCACATCCGGATGGTTGACGATCGTTTCGCCGACCACCGACCCGCGACCCATCACGAGATTCAGCACGCCCGGCGGCAGGCCTGCCCGCGCGAGGATCTCGGCGATCGCCCACGCGCATCCCGGCACCAGGTCCGCCGGCTTGCACACGACCGTGTTTCCGTAGGCCAGCGCCGGCGCGATCTTCCACGCCGGGATCGCGATCGGGAAATTCCACGGCGTGATGAGGCCAATGACGCCCAGCGGCTCGCGCGTGACCTCCACGTCGACGCCGGGACGCACCGAAGCGAGCTTCTCGCCCGCGATGCGCACCACTTCGCCGGCGAAGAACCTGAAGATCTGCCCGGCGCGCATCGCCTCGCCGATACCCTCCGGCAGCGTCTTGCCTTCCTCCCGCGACAGCAGCGTGCCGAGCTCGTCCTTGCGCGCGAGGATTTCGCTGCCTGCCTTGTCGAGGATGTTGGCGCGCTCCTGGATCGAGCCGACCGACCATGTGGCGAACGCCTTCTTTGCGGCGGCGATGGCGGTGCGCGTCTGCTCGGCGTCGGCCTGCGCGTACTCGCCGATCACATCGCTCAAGTCGGACGGATTGCGGTTGACGCTGGCGGTATTCCCGGCAACCCACTCGCCGGCGATCAGATTCTTGAACGATTCGGGCATGACGCTATTCCTGTGGCTGATGACGAGTTACAAGAGGCCGCGCCGGGCGAGGTTCGCCATCAGCGCCCCGGCGCCGAAGGTCCACGGTGCGACGCGATCGGAGCGGTCGACGCGATTGACGAGCGCGCCGAACCACGGCGTACTGACGGTGACGATATCGCCCAGCACGTGGGTGAAGCCTTGGCCCGGGCCGTGCCGGTCCTTGATCGGCGCGAACATCGTGCCGAGATAGAGCATGAGCCCGTCCGGATACTGGTGGTTGGGCCCGATGGCCTGCGCGGCGAGGTCGAGCGGATCGCGGCTGATCATCGACAGCGCGCTCGAGCCCAGGAGTTCGAAGCCTTCCGGACCGTCGACCCGCATCGCCAGGTCGCACCGGCGCACATCGTCGATGGTGAAGTCGGTCGTCGAACAGGCGGATGCACGGGCCGATCGCGCACGAGGCATTGTTGTCCTTCGCCTTGCCGAGCAGCAGCGCGCTGCGGCCCTCGAAGTCGCGCAGGTTGACATCGTTGCCGAGCGTGGCGCCGACGGTCTCGCCGCGGCTGTTGATGGTCAGCACGATCTCTGGCTCGGGATTGTTCCATTCCGATTTCGGATGCAGGCCGATCGCCGCGCCGGTGCCCACCGCGGACATCGGTTGCGACTTGGTGAAGATCTCGGCATCCGGCCCGATGCCCACTTCGAGATACTGCGACCACGCGCCCTTGGCGAGCAGCGCCTGCTTCACGGCTTCGGCTTCGGCGAGCCGGGCACCACACTCGCGAGATCGTCCCCGATGATCGCCACGATCGCGCGACGCACCTCCTCGGCCTTGCCCGCATCGCCGCGGGCCTGCTCCTCGATCACCCGTTCGAGCATGCTGGCGACGAAGGTCACGCCGGCCGCCTTGATCGCCTGCAGGTCGTTGGGGGCGAGCAACCAGGGTCGCGACAACACCCGCGCGCCCTCGTCCGAATTCGCGAGGATTTCCTCGACGCCGCCAATGCGCGGCAGCTGTCCGCGGCCCGGACGGCCGCCGCCGGATCGGGCAGATTCATCAGCGCGCTCGCGGTCGGCGCAACGCTCGACAGGTCGAGGACGTCGTCACCGCGCAGCACGACGAGCGCCGGACCCTCGAACGCCGGCACGAATACGCGGCCGACGAGCAGCGCCGACGCACGGTCCTCGGGAAGACTGGTGGCAATCGTCAGGCGGTTTTGCATGGGTAAGGCGCGCGGCGCGCTATGGGTCTCGAAAGGGTCAAGGATAACCGACCGGGGCCCGCCACAGCTATGCGAGAATAGTTCGATTGGCGGTCCTCCCTTCCGCATACGCGCAATGGTTCCGATGACGACACCCGCCCAGGAAGCGCTGCGAAGTACCTGATCGCCGCACGCAGCGGCAGGAAATTGCAGCCGAACATTCCCGAAGCCATGCGCCCCGCGAACGTCGCGGACGCATTGGCGATCCAGCAGCGCGTCACGGCATTGCTGGACGTAGCGGTTGGCGGCTGGAAGTGCTCGGTGCCTTCCGCCGCGCGTCCGTCGTCGTCGCACCCATCTACGCGCCGACCATCCGCCGCGAACTGCCGTGTCCGCTGCCCGCGATTGGCGCCACGGCCAGGATCGAGCCCGAGATTGCCTTCCTGCTGGCCCGCGACCTGCCGGCCCGCCCGACACCGTACACGGAAGCGGAAATCCGCGCCGCCATCGGCAGCGCGCACCTGGTGCTCGAACTGATCGGGGCCCGCTACAGCCGATCCCGCGGCGGTCAGCTATCCGGAACTCCTCGCGGACGGCATCGCCAATGCGGGCCTTTTCATCGGTCCGGCCATCAGCGATCCTTTCAATCGCCATCTCGAGCATTTTCCGCTCACCGTGCGTTCATCCAATGAGACGCTGGCGACGCGCGAAGGCAAGCATCCGGATGGGCATCCGCTGCTGCCGTTGTACTGGCTCGCCAACTATCTGGCATCGCACGGCGCGCCGCTGCGTGCAGGGCAGATCGTGACCACCGGATCCTATGCCGGGGTGTTGGACGTGCCGCTCGACACCGAACTCGCGTTCACCTACGGCGACCTGGGAACGCTGACGGTGACGTTGCAAGCGGTAGCATGAAGGCGCACGCAAAGCGGGCCGGAAAGTCGCAATGAGTCTCGCCGGGCTGGGTGCAGTCGCGATCTGGCACGATCTCGTGCCAGCGGCCATCGACGACTTTCATGAATGGCACAACAGGGAACACATGCCCGAGCGGGTGGGGATTCCCGGCTTTCGCCGCGGACGACGATACGTCGTGATCGGTCCGGGGCCTGCATATTTCAACCTGTACGAAGCGGACAGCGCGGAAACGCTCGCGGGTCAGGACTATCTGACCCGCCTCAATCATCCAACGCCATGGACACAACGCGTCGTGCCCTCCTTTCGCAACGTGGCGCGGGCCATCTGCCGCGTCGCGTACACCAGCGGCGTCGGCAGCGGTGGCGTGATGCTGACGTTGCGTTTTGGCATTGACGCGGACCGGCGCGAAGCCGCGGTCGCCGAATTGCGTGCACGGCTGCTGCCGCCGCTCGGCTACCGCAAGGGCGTCGCCGGCGTCCATCTGGGCCTCGCCGACGAAGCCGCCAGCAACGTGGAGACCGCGGAACGCAAGGCGCGCGGCGATGCGACCGCGGTGCCGGCGTGGGTCGTGCTGATCGAAGGCAACGGCGTCGCCGACGTCGATGGCGCCGCGGACGAACTCCTGCCTTCGCTTGCCACGCTCGGCGCCAGCACACCGGAGCGCAGCGTCTATCGCCTCGAATTCACGCGTCTCAAGACGCCGTGGAGCGCAGGTTGAGGCGAGCGCCGCAGCGCTTCCGGGATCGCCGATGATCGATGCTACGCGGCGCACAGGCGGTGACTCCGCGCTCTATCCCGACATCGACCCGTACGCGACCGGGTGGCTTCGCCTCGACGCGTTGCATACGATGTACTGGGAAACCTGCGGCAACGCGCAAGGAACCCCGCTGGTGTTCCTGCACGGCGGTCCGGGCGGCGGTTGCCTGCCGCACCACCGCCGGTTTTACGATCCCGCGTTCTGGAACATCGTGCTCTACGATCAGCGCGGCGCCGGACGCTCCACGCCGGCGGCGACGCTGCAGGACAACACGACGCCGCATCTGGTCGCCGATCTCGAACGGTTGCGGGAAACGCTGCGCATCGAGCGCTGGCTGGTGTTCGGTGGATCCTGGGGCTCCACGCTGGCGCTCGCCTACGCCCAGGCGCATCCGGAGCGCGTGCTCGGCCTGGTGCTGCGCGGCATCTTCCTCGCAACACCCGCCGAGCTCGACTGGTTCCTGCACGGCATGCGAACGGTGTTCCCCGAGGCGTGGCGGGCATTCGCGAACTTCATCCCGGAAGACGAGCGCGACGATCTGCTCACCGCTTACCATCGTCGCCTCAACGACCCCGATCCGGCGATCCACATGGCCGCTGCCTACGCGTGGGATCGCTACGAAGGCGCGTGTTCGACGTTGCTGCCGCAGTCGGATGCGGCCGGCAAGTTCGACGGCGACAACATGGCGCTGGCCATCGCCCGCATCGAAGCGCACTACTTCGTCCATCGCGGCTTCCTTCCCGCAGAAGGCCTGCTGGCGGGTGTCGAGCGCATTCGCCACCTGCCCTGCACGATCGTGCAGGGGCGCTACGACATCGTCTGCCCGCCCGTGACTGCCGACGCGCTGGCGCGCGCGTGGCCGGAGGCCGACTACATCGTCGTGCCGGATGCCGGTCACTCGGTGCGCGAGCCGGGAATCACCCGCGAACTGGTCGCCGCGGTGCGCCGCATGCAGGAGCGATTGGGCGGCTCCCGCTGAAGCATCACGCCGGATCGTGATCCGCGCCCGGGCGCGACCGGAAACGACGCGGCAGGGTGCGCCGCTATAATCGCGTCACGTCGTGCAACTCAGGAATCGAGCGTCCTTGCACCAACCTTGCCTGGCCCGAATCGCATTTCGCCCGCATTCGAAGACCTCCGCGCCAGTCAAGCGAACCTCCGCCATCGCCAGCGCCCGAGCCGCTCGCTGCTGATCGCGATTTGCCTTCTTGTCGCCACCGCCGGCCCCGTGCACGGCCAGGCCCCGGTATTGGCGGCGGATGCGCGCGCTATTCCTGCCGGCGAGTTGCAGGCCATGCCGGCGCCATCGCCTGCCGCGCCGCGCCCGAAGATCGGCCTGGTGCTATCGGGCGGCGGCGCACGCGGGCTCACCCACATCGGCGTGCTCAAGGTACTGCATGAGTTGCGCGTGCCCGTCGACTACATCGCGGCCACGTCGATGGGCGCGATCGTCGGCGGGCTCTACGCCTGCGGCATGTCGCCGGACGAAATGCAGCGCCACTTGGCCGGCGTCAGCTGGCCGACGCTGCTGTCCGACAGCGCGCCGCGACAGGACATCGGATTGCGGCGCAAGGAGCAGGAAGCGGCCTTCCCGCTGTCGCTGGAAATCGGCTTTCGCGACGGCGAGTTCCGCGCCTTCAAGGGCGCGCTATCCGGCAGCAACCTCGAACTCTTCCTCCACGAATTGACGCGCAACGTGGACGGCGTGTCCGACTTCGACAAGCTGCCGATTCCGTACCGCGCGATCGCCACCAACATGCTCACCGGTCACCAGGTCGTGTTCGACCACGGCCGGCTGTACCAGGCCATGCGCGCGAGCATGTCGGTGCCGGGGATGTTTGCGCCGGTCGAGATCGACGGCCGTATCTGGGCGACGGCGGCCTCGTCAACAATCTGCCGGTCGACGTCGTCCGCGCCATGGGTGCGGACATCGTGATCGCGGTCAACATCGGCACGCCCCTCATGTCCCGCGACCAGCTGTAGTCGATGGTCGGCTATGCATCGCAGATGGTCAATATCCTCACCGAGCAGAACGTGCGTGTCCAG
Source organism: uncultured beta proteobacterium (assembly GCA_963756765.1). Lineage (GTDB taxonomy): Bacteria > Pseudomonadota > Gammaproteobacteria > Burkholderiales > Casimicrobiaceae > VBCG01. Next base: position 28,226 of record CAVWPC010000018.1, read on the forward strand.
CTCGCGCAGCTGCTCCCAGGACATCCTGATCTCGCCGGACCTCGGTGACTTGACGTTCATCGATTTCTCGGCAGGCGCCGAAATTCGTCGAGCTCGGCATCAAGGCCGCGCAGGCGGTCCAGACGAAACTGGTCGCGCTGGCCGATTCCATGCCGAGCTACGCCGCCTACGAGCACAGGTTCCGTGTCGCTCCCGGGGAACTGCCGGCGAAGCTGGATTTCGTCACCGTCGAAGGCTCGCATTACTCGAATCCCGAGGTGCTCGAGGAGCAGATGCAGACCCAGCCGGAGGAGCCCTTTCGCTGCAGATGCTGGAGAGGGACCTCGTGCGCCTCTACGGTCGCGGGGAATTCGAGAACATCGACTACGAACTGTTCCGCATCGGCAAGCAGCCGGGCCTGATCGTCAACGTGGTCGAGAAATCCTGGGGTCCCAATTTCCTGCGCTTCGGGCACTCGCTGTCCACTCGGACCTCCAGGGCGAATCCCGTTCAACCTGTTGTTGGGCCACAAGCGCGTGTGGGTCAATCAGCCTTGGCGCCGAATGGACCAACGAAATGGTGCTCGGCAGCACGCGCCGCTATGCCACCGAGTTCTACCAGCCGCTGACGCTGAGGAACGGCCTGTTCGCCTCGGCGTACGGCGGCGTCCAGCGCGCGCCCGAATACATCTTCGACGGCGACCAGCGGGTCGCCGAATACGACGTGCTCACCGAGACCGCGGGTCTCGACCTCGGCATGCCACTCGGTACGCCGGGGAAGTACGCGTGGGCATCAAGTGGGTGCACCAGCACGGCGACCCCACGATCGGCGGTGAGGAATTTCCCGACCATCAGGTCCACCGAGACCGGGGCGCGCCTGCTGGTGCGTGGGATACGCTCGACAACCCGTATTTCCCGCGCAGCGGCCTGAAGCTCGACGCCGAAGCCTTCATCGGCGCCGGACCACGTATACCTTCGGCAACGCATACGACGAAGGCACAGGCTCGCGCGCCGCGGCCTTCATCGAATGCGGCGTATGGTCTCGAAGACCGACTTCGTCAATTTCGGCGGACGCATCGGCGGCGTGGAGCACGAGCGCGACAACGTGATATCGGACTACGACCTCGGCGGCTTCCTGCAGCTGTCGGGCCTTCGTACGAACCAGCTGTCGAACAACTATGTCGCACTGGTGCGCGCGATCTATTATCACCAGATTGCCAATGTCCCGATCATCGGGCGTGGCGTGTACATCGGCGGTTCGCTCGAGACCGGCAACGTGTGGGCCAACCGTGACGCGATCTCCGCGGGTTCGCTCTTGACGGCGGGCAGCCTGTTCCTCGCCGCCGACACCTGGCTCGGCCCGTTCTATGTCGCGTACGGGCACGCCAGCAACGGCCAGTCGAGCTGGTACCTGTTCCTTGGCCGACCCTAACGCGCCATCGAGCAACGCGGCCTGGCTCGCGCGCAGCCGCGCGGCGGTCTGGCATCCGTGCACGCAGATGAAGGTGCACGAATCGCTGCCGCTGGTGCCGATCGCCCGAGGCGAAGGCGTGTGGCTGCACGACTTCGACGGTCATCGCTATCTCGACGCCGTCAGTTCCTGGTGGGTCAATCTTTTCGGGCACGGCCATCCGCGCATCGTGGCGGCCCTGCGCGCGCAACTCGATACGCTCGACCATGTGATGCTCGCCGGGTTCACGCATCAGCCGGTGATCGAACTGTCCGAGCGCCTGGCCGCACTCGCTCCCGCCGGCCTCGGGCACGCGTTCTACGGCTCCGACGGCGCGGCTGCGACGGAAATCGCGCTGAAGATGAGCTTTCACTACTGGCGCAATCGCGGCCACGCGGACAAGACCGGCTTCGTGAGCCTCGCCGGTGGCTACCACGGTGAAACGCTGGGCGCGCTGGCGGTGACCGATGTGGCGCTCTTCCGCGACACCTACGCGCCGCTGCTGCGCGCGACCGCCACGGTGCCGGCGCCCGACGCACGGCTTGGCCTCGGCGTGGAAGCAGCAGCGCAGGCGCTCGACGACCTGCTCGCGCGCCACCGCGATCGCATCGCCGCAGTGATCGTCGAGCCGCTGGTACAGGGGGCCGCGGGCATGGCCATGTATGACGCCGCTACCTGGCTCTGGCGCGCGCGATCACGGCCCGGCACGGCGTGCACCTGATCGCCGACGAGATCATGACCGGTTTCGGCCGCACCGGGACCCTGTTCGCCTGGGAGCAGGCCGCGGCCGCCGCGCCGGACCTCCTGTGCCTGTCCAAGGGCATCACCGGCGGCACGTTGCCGCTGTCCTGCGTGCTCGCCAGCGACGAAATCTACGCGGCGTTCTACGACGACGATGTGCGCCGCGGCTTCCTGCATTCGCATTCGTACACCGGCAACCCGCTCGCCTGCCGGGCCGCGCTCGCCGTACTCGACATTTTCCGCGACGACGACGTCATCGCCGTCAACCGCGCGCGCGCCGGCCGCTTCGCGCCGATGCTGGCGCCGCTGGCGGCGCACCGGTCGGTACGCCATTTCCGCCGCTGCGGCACGATCGTTGCATGCGACGTGCAGACCGACCGGCCGGACTTCGCGCGCTGGTGCTTCACCGAGGGCCTCGCGCGCGAACTGCTGCTGCGTCCGATCGGCAACACGGTCTATTTCATGCCACCCTACACGATCCACGACGAGGAAATGGCGATGCTGTGGCGCGCACCTGCGATTCTCGACGGCGCATGAGTCCGCGCCTCAGGTCGCGCGCCGCATCTCCCCGCCCAGCACCTGCAGCAGGGAGCGCTGCCGGCCATCGCGGGGCGGCACGGCGCGCGCCAAACCCTCCCCCGCTGGAGTGCTGGATGGCGCGATGGATCGCGCCCCTGGTCGCCGCCTGCTGTGTCGCGATGGCCGGGACGGCGCATGGGCGTTGCCCAGCGGCGTCGCGCGGGCCTTCCTGGACGCCGGCGTACCGCTGTCGAGCGTCGCGGTGGTCGTGCGCGAAGCGGGGTCCACCCAGTCGCTGTTCTCGCAGGACCCGAACCGGCCTATGAACCCCGCCTCCGTGATGAAGCTCATCACGACCTATGCGGCGCTCGGCTTGCTCGGCCGCGATTACCGCTGGAAAACCGAAGCCTACCTCGATGGCCAGCTCAGCGACGCGGGTGTACTGGAAGGCAACTTGGTCCTCAAGGGGTATGGGGACCCGAAGATCACGATCGAGCAATGGCAGGCGTTCATGGCCGACCTGCGGGCCCGTGGCCTCAATCGCATCACCGGCGACCTCGTCCTGGACCGAAGCTTTTTCCAGTTGCCGGCGCACGACCCGTCACTGTTCGACCAGGAACCGTTGCGACCCTACAACGTGGGACCGGATGCCCTGCTGGTGAACTTCAAGGCGCTGCGCTTCCAGTTCGCGCCGGATCCCGCCCATGCCACCGTCGGCGTCAGCGCCGATCCGCAGCTCGCGGCGGTGCGGGTCGACACGTTGCCGCAACTCGGCAAGGGCGGCTGCGGCGACTGGCGCGCGGGACTCGGCGCCTATATCGCCGACCAGGGATCGACAGCGACGGCGGCATTTTCCGGGCGCTATGCGCCTGCGTGCGGACAACGTGACTGGTATGTCGCGTTGCTCGATCACCCGCACTATGTCTTCGGCATGTTCAGCACCTACTTCGCGCAGGCAGGCGGCAGGTTCGACGGTGCACTGCGCGAAGGCCGCGTCCCGGCAGACGCGAAGCCCTTCGCCTTGCTGCAATCGCCGCCGCTCTACGACATCGTGCGCGACGTGAACAAGATGTCGAACAACGTGATGGCGCGCCAGATCTTCCTGACCCTCGCCTCCGCGCAGCACCCGCCGCCGGCGACGCCCGAACTGGCGGCCGCCGTGGTGCGGCAATGGCTGAAGTCGCAGAAGATCGACATCCCCGGCCTCGTGCTCGACAACGGTTCTGGACTGTCGCGCGAAGAGCGGGTGACCGCGGGCGGTCTCGAGCGCCTGCTGGCCGCCGTCGATGCGGGACCCGCGCGCGACGAGTTCGTGAGCTCGCTCGCCGTTGCGGCGATGGATGGCACCGTTCAGCGGCGCTTCGTCAACGGCGACGTGGCGGGCCAGGCGCTGCTCAAGACCGGGTCGCTCGAAGGCGTGCGCGCGCTCGCCGGCTATGTGATCGACGCGGAGGGCCGCCGCTTCCACGTCGTGGCGATCATCAACCACCCGAACGCGGCGCGCGGCTCCGCCGCGCTCGACTACCTGGTGCAGTGGGTCTACCGCGAGGCAGGCTCGTGGGATCCGCGATTGCGCCACTGACCCGCCGCGACGGGCGGCCGCGCGCCGGAGCGCGCGGGACCGCTCGACAAAGGCGGGGAATCAGACGCCGGGGATGGCCCGGCTGTCCTTGAACAGCAGGTAGCCGCGCACGACGCGGTAGATGACCCAGATACCTGCCACGAACCAGATCGCAATCGCAATGGGGATGCCGATCAGGATCAGCCCGAGCGTCAGCATCACCATCCAGCCGACGATCGCCCACAGCAGCGACCACCAGAACGTGCGGATCAGCCACGTGAAATGCGAGGAGACCCAGGTGCCGGCCGCGTCGTCACGCTTCACGTAGCAGATGATCACGGCGACGATGCCGAGTATGCCCATCAGCGGCGCAATCAGCGGCAGCCCGGACGACGCCAGCGCGAAGATCGCCGCGATGGCGAACAGCGCGTAGGCGAGCACGCCCGCGCTGACCGGCGCAGATGCATTGGCGGGGGCGGATTGGGGTGCGGGGAAGTCGGCCATTGCCTCAAGTCCTCGTACGATGCGCGCCGCACGTCGGCGCCCGTAACGACCAAGATGGGGCCGCGCCGGGCATTCGTCAATACAGCGCGAGACGGGCTGTAGCCGGGATCGATGGGGCGGGCTGCCGGCGCGACGAATGACCTCCTTTTGAAGAGGACTCGGCAACCAAATTGGGGCGGTAAGCAAAAGCTGACAGGCCGCCCGCAGATTCGACGCTGCGGGCGGCCTGTCTCTTGCACTACGTTAGGCCGGGTTGTGATCAATAGTGGCTGATCGCGTACCAGGTCGTTCCGCTCGATACCACGGTGATCGCATCGTCGTTGCCGAGGACAACGGTGCCGCCCTCAATGGTTGAAACACTGCAGGCGGAGGTGCCGATTCGCTTGACCGTATAGATCCGGCCCATATTGCCAGCGGCGGACGGCAGCGTCACGCTCTTGGTCCCGGAACTGAAATTGCAAAGCACGACGTAATCTGAAGCCTGGACCGTGTAGTTCGCGTTGGGGGTGATCGTCACCGGCACGGCGGTGATCGCCGAGCCGGCGGCGCCAGTGGGTCCAGTCGGTCCTGCAGGCCCGGTCGCACCGGTGGGACCTGCAGGCCCGGTTGCGCCCGTCGCCCCCGCCACGCCCATGGGCCCGGTGGGGCCGGTCGCAGCTCCGGGGGCGCCGGCTGGGCCGGTCGCACCCGTTGCTCCGGCGGCCCCGGCTGGGCCGGTCGCACCCGTCGCTCCTGCGGCCCCGGCCGGGCCGGTCGCACCCGTCGCTCCTGCGGCCCCGGCCGGGCCGGTCGCACCCGTCGCTCCTGCAGGCCCGGTTGGCCCGATGGCGCCGTCGGCGCCAGCGGCACCGGCTGGGCCGGTGGCACCCGTCGCCCCTGCCGGCCCGGCCGGCCCTGTGGCGCCGTCGGCGCCAGCGGCACCGGTCGCCCCCATGGTACCAATCAGCGACACCGCGGCCGGCCACACACCCCCTGCCTTGGGACCGTAGATCGCGGAAAGGGACGTGTCAATCCAGAAATCACCGTCCACACCGTCGGTGCCCGTTGGGCCCGTGGCTCCGTTAAGCACTGTTTTCCCGTCGATACCCGCAGGACCCGTGGGTCCAGTCGCGCCGTCCAGGCCATTGGCGCCTGCGGCGCCGGTCGGGCCTACGGCGCCCATTGCGCCCACGGGACCGGTCGGTCCTTGCGGACCAGTGGCGCCATCGAGGCCAGCTGCGCCCTGCGGACCCGTGGCTCCGGTCGGGCCCGTGGGGCCGGTCGGACCGGCAGGAATGGTCGCGCAAATCCAGCCACCCAATCCATCCGCCTGCGGCGTCTGGTTGATCGCGCAGCTTTGCGGCAGCCGATAACCGCTGAGTACGTCCACGACCGGGTTGGAAGCCGTCCCGGAAATGCCGATGCCGGTCCCGGCACCCACGCTGGCGACGTAGCCACCGTTGGGCGCGCCGAAGAAACCGACAACGTCCAGCGCCAGATTGGCGCCGCCGCCGCGTACCTGCACGGCGATCTCGTTGTTCACCAGGTTCACACTCGCGGTCGTCGAACCCGAGCTGATCAGCAGTTCACCCAGGTAGACCAGCGAGGTCGTGGTTCCGAACGTCCCGCCTTCGGGGAGGATCTCGATGTCGCCGGACCCGGGGGTCGATGGAATTCCGAAGATCTGCAACTGCACCGCCGTAGGGTTCAGTCCTGGCGGCAGCTGGGTGAGACATTGACCGTTGCCGCCGACCAAGGCGTAGGTGCGGATTTCGTTCGAGGCAAACGGACCGCCATTCTGATAAACCGCGGAATAGCTATTTCGTGTATCGACCAGACGGCATGGCGCCACCGGCGTATAGACGACGTCCTTGTCGGTATCGCCCAGAGCTTTGCGCCCAACCTTGTCCGACTGCAGGATCGCCTTGGCGAGCACATCGCGCACGCCATCCAGCGAACCCGCGAGACTGGCCGCCAGCAATTGATCCGCGCGCAAGCGCTCGAGCATGCTGCGCAGTTGGCTGCGATCGAGGCCGGAGCCGGACTGCTCGAGAGGTCCACCCCAGGTATTGACGACCCGTTCGACCACGGAGGTGCGATGCTGATCCACCGACAATAGCGTATCGGGTTTGGCAAGTTGTGCCGATGTCGCGGTGCCGGCCCAGGCGGTCATTGCCAGCGCGATGGCCAGCGCAACAGGTCTCTTTCGAGTCATTAACGTTCTCCAGATATTTTCTCGGTTAGCGGAATTGCCGCCGACCCGTATGAGCAAGTAATGGGCCATCTTGGCGGGGGCGCTGGAGGCTGGCGGGGGCGCTGGCGCGGGCTCCTCGCCCTGCCAGGAACAAATCAACGGTCGCAGGATGCGCCTAGCAACGTGTACGTGCGCCATTGCACGCTACAGTCGACGCCACAACAGGGCACTTCGCGCCAAGAGGGCGCTCAGGTGCTCCAGTCCCGTTGGCCCGTGCGGGCCTTGGCTTGGGCCGCTTGACGCAATCAAGAGCGGGTAAGTATTTGAGCGCGGCGCAGGTCGCGACGGAAATCTGGCCGACGGCCCACCCTTGCACTCGTGCAGCATGGAGCGCCTTATTGGCTCGAATGCTCGATCGCGACCGCGTTGACGCCGAGCCTCATGGAACTCAATGGATCGCCCCGGCTGCATGACAACCGCCTGCCGGCCAGCGAAAATATTGCAATCCGCCCCGCTCACTTCCGCAGGCTATCCATCGCCCGCCATCTATACAAAGCCGCATGGACCCCAGACCCAAGTTGTGCCTCAACATGATCGTGAAGAACGAGTCAGCCATCATCGAGCGCTGCCTCGCGGCGGCAGCTCCTGTCGTGTCAGCGTGGGTGATCTGCGATACCGGATCGGACGACGACACGCCGGAGCGCGTCAAGCGCTTCTTCGACGAACGCGGTATTCCAGGGGAGCTTCACCGGATTCCGTTCCTGAACTTCGAGCAGGCCCGCAACGCGGCGCTCGACCTGGCGCGAGCCAGCGCGCTCGATTTCGAGTATCTGTTGTTCGTGGATGCCGACATGGAGCTTGTCGTAGAAGATCCTGAGTTCGCCAACGGCATCACAGGTCGCTCCTACCTGCTGCAACAGCGCAATGAGATCGCCTACTACAACACGCGATTGTTGCGTCGCGATACGCCTGCGCGCTACGTCGGAGTGACTCATGAGTACCTCGATGCGGGTGCGCCCCCAGAAAAGCTGACCGGAGCCTGGTTCGTCGACCACGCCGCCGGAGCGAACCGCGTCGGAAAATTCGAGCGGGACGCGCGCTTGCTCGAGGATGCACTATTGCGCGAGCCTGACAACGCGCGGTATGTCTTCTACCTCGCGCAAAGTCAGCGCGACGCCGGAGCTCTAGGAACCGCACGTGAAACATACGTGCGCCGCGTTGGTATGGGAGGCTGGAACGAAGAGGTGGCCTATGCTCTATTCCAGGTCGCGCGCATCGATGAGCGGTTGGGTGCGCCCTCTGATGTAATCCGGCGTGGGCTGCTTGACGCCTATCGCGCCCGCCCGACCCGTGTTGAGCCGCTCGTGGAACTGGCCCGATTGTGCCGACTCGCCGGCGATTGGGCCGATGCACTTCTCTATGCCCGAGCTGCGGCCATCGCGGAACGCCCCGACGATCTCCTGTTCGTCGATGAGGCCTGCTACGCGTGGCGCGCGCTCGACGAGCTGGCGCTTGCAGGCTGGTACAGCGGTGCCCATAGTGAGGGACGGGCCGCGGCCGCCCGCCTGCTCGCGGAAAACCGGTTTCCCGCGAGCGAGCGCGAACGCATAGTGGCCAACGCGAAGTACTACGCGATCAGTTAATGCCTATGCCTAGCCGCAACTGACTATAATCATGCTTGCTGCCCACCCGGAGCCACGATCAGCCACGATCGAGTGGCAATCATCCGGTTGAGCGTATCACCTTGAGGAGGGTTCCAATGAACGCCGAAAACACGCGTGACAAGCTCGTCGATGAATTCTCGTCCGTCCTGTCCGAAGCGGAAACGCTCCTGGACAAGGCATCCAAGGAGACCGGCGACAAGGCGCGCGACCTGCGCTCGCAGGTCGAAGCACGCCTGCTGTCTGCCAAGCTCAAGCTGCAGGAACTCGAGGGCGAAGCCGTCGACCGGGCCAAGGCGGCTGCCCGGGTGACCGACGACTACGTGCACGATCATCCATGGCAGTCGATCGGCGCCGGCTTTGTAATCGGCCTGGCGATGGGCATTTTGCTGAATCGACGTTAGTCGACCCCGCGATGGGCGCCGCCGATCCGCCGCAGGCCGGCGAGAGCCCGCTGCGGGATGCCGTCTCGCGCCTCGGCGACGCATTGCTCGGTCTCACGCGCACGCGACTCGAGCTCGTCTCGATCGAGTACGCCGAAGAGCGCTCGCGGATCGTCCGGCAGCTCGCGTATCTGGTGGTGGGTCTCGGCTGCCTGCTGATCGCGCTGCTGTTCGCGGCGGCCGGCGTCGTCATGTTCTTCTGGGACACGCATCCCTTCGCAGCGGTCGTCGGCGTGGTGGTCGTGTTCGCAGGAACCGGAGCGGTGATGCTCTGGCGGCGTGCGGAGATCAGCCACACTGCCCCGACGCCATTCGCCGCCTCGCTCGCCGAGCTCGAGAAGGACCGTGCGGCACTCGGACGCCATCCGCCCGGCGCGCGATGACTGCATGAAACGGACCGTCGCACTTGCCGAACGCAAGGCCGCGCTGATCGCGCAATCCGACCTGCTGCGCATGCAGGCTGACCTGGCATGGCGGACCGCGCGCGATATCGTTGCGCCGCCGGCCCCGCCCAACAAGAGCCGCGCGGCACGTTCGGTCGCGGCGACGCTGATCGGCCTGTCACTGCCGCTGCTGGGGGTCGGGCGAATGCGGCGGACACTGCGCACCGTTTCGATCGGCATTGCCGTGTTCCGCGCGTTTCGCGCCTGGCGCGCCCGCGGCCGGTAGTCTTCCCCGCCGTCCCGGACGGCGCCGCCTGTCGCAGCCTATAGGCCGAGTTCGCGCATCAGCGCTTCGACGCGGCGGCTCACCGCCGCATCCATGGTGATCGGACGCCCCCATTCGCGACTCGTTTCGCCCGGCCATTTGTTGGTTGCGTCGATGCCCATTTTGCTGCCCAAGCCCGACACCGGCGAGGCGAAGTCGAGGTAATCGATCGGCGTCGATTCGGCGAGCAGCGTGTCGCGTGCGGGATCGACGCGCGTGGTCAGTGCCCAGACGACTTCCTTCCAGTCGCGAATGTCGACGTCGTCGTCCGTGACGATGATGAACTTCGTGTACATGAACTGCCGCAGGAAACTCCAGATGCCGAACATCACGCGCTTGGCGTGTCCCGGATACTGCTTCTTCATGGAGACCACGGCGAGCCGGTACGAGCAACCTTCCGGCGGCAGATGGAAGTCGGCGATCTCGGGAAACTGCTTTTGCAGGAGCGGCACGAACACTTCGTTCAACGCCACGCCCAGCATGGCGGGCTCGTCCGGCGGCTTGCCGGTGTAGGTCGAGTGGTAGATCGGGTCACGGCGCAACGTGATGCGCTCGATCGTCATGACCGGGAAGCGCTCCACTTCGTTGTAGTAGCCGGTGTGATCGCCGAACGGACCCTCGGCCGCCGTTTCGTACCCGGTCGGCGTCAGCCGCGTCGGGCCGCAGAAATCCTTCGAGCACGATCTCCGCCGTCGCCGGTACCTGCAGGTCGTGGACACCGCATTTCACGATCTCGGTGCGCGCTCCGCGCAGGAGGCCGGCGAACTGATACTCGGACAACGAATCCGGCACCGGCGTCACCGCGCCCAGGATCGTGGCCGGGTCTGCGCCCAGCGCCACGGCCACCGGAAACGCGGAACCCGGATGCGCCAACGCATGATCGCGAAAATCGAGCGCGCCGCCGCGATGCGCGAGCCAGCGCATGATGACCTTGTTGGGCGCGATCACCTGCTGGCGATAGATGCCGAGATTCTGCCGCTTCTTGTTGGGGCCCCGGGTTACGGTCAGTCCCCACGTAATCAATGGCCCCGCGTCGCCCGGCCAGCACGTCTGCACCGGCAGGCGCGCGAGATCGACGTCGGCGCCCTCCCACATGACATCCTGGCACGGTCCGGTTGAACGAACCTTCGGCGCCATGTCGAGCACTTTCATGAATACCGGCCGCGTGGTCTGCCAGGCATCCTTCAGACTCTTCGGCGGCTCCGGCTCTTTCAGGAAGGCAAGCAGTCGCCCGATCTCACGCAGTGACTCCTGCCAGTCGTCGCCCTCCACGCCCATCGCCCGTGCCACGCGTTGCGGTGTGCCGAACAGATTGCCGAGGACGGGAATTGCACTGCCAGATGGCGCCCTGAAGTCGCCCGCCGGATGTTCGAACAACAGCGCAGGACCACCCTGCTTCAGCACACGGTCGCAGATTGCGGTCATCTCGAGCCGCGGATCGACCGGTTGTGCGATACGCCTTAGCTCGCCGCGCGCCTCGAGCTGGGCGAGGAATTCCCGAAGATCGCGATAGGCCATGGGAGATTGTAGCGAACGCGGCTACCGCGTGTGACAACGCCCGGCAACGCTACGTGACGCGCGCACCAGGCGCCGATCAGTCCCGACGCTAAGGTGACTGTTGCGGCGGCATCGTGCGTCGGCGCGCAACCGGCGCTTCGCCATATGTCAATGCCTCGCCGATCACCCGCCACGCAGCGAGCTTCTCCGCGAACGGTCGCGTAAAGGCCGGACTGCTGGAGGGCAGCTGCGAGCTGCGGTAGCCAGCCGCCTCCCACACGGGTATCGCGCTAGCTGCGGTCTTGCCGTTGAAACATACGAGCTCGACCTGGGGCGCCAGCCGCCGCACGCGCGCGGTCTCCGCGCGAGTCGCCGCGCGAATGGCCGAGTCCAGGCTGCCGGGACGCACACACGCGACAATCGTGTCCCACACGCCCACGCGATGCCTGCGCAGGCAGGCGAGCCGCGCTTCGTACGGCGCAGCCACCAGCGGCTCGCCGAGAATCACCTCCAGGAGCGGCCAGAAGTGGTTGCGCGGATGCGCATAGTATTGCCGCGCCGCGAGCGAAGCTTCCCCGGGAAAACTGCCGAGAATCAGGACCCGGGTCTCGCGGTCGAGCACCGGCGGCAATCCGCGTCGGCGTCCGGTGGCCCGTGTCTGCACCAGCGACGCCACGCGGGCACCGGTCAGAACACGCTCGGCCATGCCTGTTCGCGCACCACGTAATCGAGCACGACCCCGGCGAAGATCGCCAGGCCGAGCCAGTGATTGCCCAGGAACGCGCGGAAGCAGCGGTCGCGGTCGCGCGTGCGAATGAGCCACAGGTGATAGAGCGCGAGCAACAGCGCCGCCGCGAGTCCGGCCCAGTAGTTCACCCCGAAACCCAGCCGCCACCCGAGCCACGCCATGCCCGCGAGATAGAGGCCATAGCACAGCGCGACGGCGGCGACGTCGAAACGCCCGAACGTGAGCGCCGACGTCCGCAGACCCAGACGAATGTCGTCATCGCGATCGACCATCGCATATTCGGTGTCGTAGGCGATCACCCACAGCAGGTTGAGACCGAAGAGCTGCCAGCCGACCGCCGGCACGTGGTTGTGCACGGCCGCGTACGCCATCGGGATGCCGAACGAAAAGGCGACGCCCAGGAACGCCTGCGGCAACGCAAAGAAACGCTTGAAGAATGGATAGGCGATCGAGATCGCGAGCGCCGCGAACGACAACAGCACCGTCGTCCGATTGGTGGCGATGAGCACGAGCAGGAAGCCCGCCAACGCGAAGCCGGCGCCCACGGCCAGCGCCTCCCACGGTGCAATTTCGCCCCGCGCCAGCGGCCGCTGCGCGGTGCGCTTGACGTGAGCGTCGAACCGGCGGTCGGCCCAGTCGTTGACCGCGCAGCCTGCACAGCGCATTACGATGGTACCCACGATGAAGACGAGCACCAGACGACCGGTCGGACGCCCGCCGCTGGCCATCCACAGCGCCGTCAGCGTCGGCCAGAGCAAAAGCAGAATGCCGATCGGCTTGTCCAGGCGGACCAGGCGCTCGTACGCGTCGATGCGCTGCTTCAAGGGCAGCGGCGGCAGTGCGCCGTCCGGCGATGCACTCACAGCGACAGCGGCAGCTGCTTCTTCAACGTGCGCGGCGCGACCTTGCTCAACAGGACCGCCGGCGTCGGATACGCGAGCCGGACCCGCAATTCGCGCTTCATGCGGGCGTTGACGAGCCGGCGCGATTCATTCATGAACGACAGCAGCATCGGCGCCACGCGCTGCTCGGCCTCGTCCCACGACACTCGCGGCGGCCTCGGCAGGTGAAAGGTGTCGGCCACGCTGTCGAACCAGGCGCCCATCTTGAGTTCCGCATCGTCGCTGACGTTGTACACGCGATTCGGTCGGCCGTGAAAGACCGCGGCGACGGTAGCGCGGGCGAGGTCGTCGGCGTGGATGTGGTTGGTGTAGACATCGTCATCCGGCGCCAGCACCGGCGTTCCCTGCCGAATCCGCTCGAGCGGCAAGCGGGTCTCCGCGTAGATGCCAGGCGCACGCAGAATGGACACGCGCGTACGGTGCCGCGCCCCCCATGCCCGCAGGCGCGATTCCGCGGCCACACGGCGTCTGGCCCGTGGCGATTGTGCACGTCGCGGCCGCGTCTCGTCGACCCGCGCGCCACTGCAATCGCCATAGACGCCCGTCGTCGAAATGTAGACCAGTCGCTGCGGTATAATCTGCGCCCGCGACAATGCGGCAAGCAGTCGCCGTGTGCGCGGGTCGTCGCGGCCATCCGACGGCGGCGGCGCAAAGTGCAGCACGACGAACGAACTGGATGCGAGCCGCCGCAGCGACGCAAAATCGTCGAGGTCGGCGACAACGGGCACCACGCCGTGGGCGCGCAGCTTGGGGGCGTCATCTGCGCGACGCGTCAAGCCGAACATCCGCGCACGCCCGCGCAAAAGCAGGGCAGTGCGCAACGCGACATCACCGCAGCCGATCAACAAAACCCTGATCACGATTCTTCCTGCTTGATTCGCGCGCAGCGCAACGGAACGCACCAGGATGGCATTCGAGATTACCATAAAGCCGAGTGATCACGCCTTCGCCTGCACCGATGGCGAGACCGTGCTCGCGGGCGCCATGCGCGCAGACCTGATGCTGCCGTACGGATGCCGCAATGGCGCCTGCGGTACCTGCAAGGGTCGCATCCTGGCGGGCGAAGTCGACTACGGCGCCCATCAGGCGGCAACGCTCACCGCCGATGAAAAGCAGGCCGGGCTCGCGCTGTTCTGCTGCGCGGTCCCGCAGAGCGATCTGGTGATCGAAGTGCGCGAAGTCCGCCGGGCCGGCGACATCCAGTTGAAGCGGTTGCCCTGTCGCATCGAGTCCATCGACAAGGCAGCCTCCGACGTCGCGATCGTGCGCTTCAAGCTGCCGGCCAACGAGCGATTGCAGTACCTGCCGGGACAGTACATCGACTTCCTGCTGAAGGACGGCAAGCGTCGCAGTTTCTCCCTCGCCACGCCGCCGCACGACGACAAGCTGCTCGAATTGCACGTCAGGCATGTGCCCGGCGGCCAGTTCACTGACCTCCTGTTCACGCAGTACAAGGGCCGCGAAATACTGCGTCTCGAAGGTCCGCTCGGCTCCTTCTACCTGCGCGAGGATTCGGACAAGCCGATCATATTCGTGGCCGGCGGCACCGGCTTCGCGCCGATCAAATCCATCGTCGAGCACGTGCTCTTTCACCGGATCGAACGCGAGATGGTGCTCTACTGGGGCGCGCGTTCGCTCGCCGACTTGTACCTGCCGGACCTGCCGGGCCAGTGGCAACTGGCCCATCGCAACTTTACCTACATCCCGGTGCTCTCCGACCCGCGCCCGGACGACGCGTGGCCCGGACGCACGGGCTTTGTCCACCAAGCGGTGCTCACCGACTTCCCCGACCTGTCCGGCTACCAGGTTTACGCCTGTGGCGGTCCGGCGATGATCGATGCGGCGCGGCGCGATTTCGTCGCGCGCGCGAAACTGCCGCCACACGAGTTCTACGCCGACAGTTTCACCTACGCGGCGGAATCCGAAGCCCGGCCCTAGGCCGCCGCCAAGCATCACGCGCGGACTGCGTCGCCGGCCAAACGGGCATAATCCGCACGCCATGATCGGACCTCGCCACGCGTCCACCGCGTTGCCGCCACCGGCCTGCGCCTGCCTGTTCCTGGTCGCAATCGCCGTCGGCGCCTTCCTGCGCCTCGACCAGTTCGGGATCCAGGTGCTGATCGACGACGAATGGCATGCCGTCCACCAGATTCTTCGTCGCGGACCCGGCGCGTTGTTTCTCGATTTCGGCTTTTCGGACTACAGCATCCCGCTCGGCATCTACGACTGGACCATTGCGCAGTGCTGCGGGCTGACCGAAACCGCGATGCGACTGCCGATGCTCGGCGCCGGACTCGCCACGCTCGTGCTTTTTCCTCTGTACGTTGCACGTCGGTTCTCCTGGCCGGTGGCCGCCGTGTTCGCCGCGCTACTGGCGATCTCGCCGTTGCTGGTCCTCTATAGCCGCATGGCGCGTCCGTACGCGCTTACCCTGCTGTTCAGCTGGATTGCGCAGGTGGCCTTCCAGCGACACGTCGCGTCGCCCCGCGGCAGCGCAGCGGGTGTGGCCTATTGCGCGACAGCGACACTTGCGACCTGGCTGCACCCGATCGTCGCGCCCTTTGTCCTTGCGCCATTCCTGCTGGCCCTCGCGCGACTGCGCGCGCTGCCAACCGAAGCGCGGCGCGCGTACTGGCGGCGCCTCGCGCAAATCGCCGCACCCACCGCGATCGCGATGAGTGTGCTGCTGCTGCCACCGCTGGTTGCCAATCCCATCTCGATGACGCTGAAGGGCGGTGTCGACGCGCCGAACCTGGCGACACTGGCGGGCGTGTGGTACGCGTGGCTCGGCACGCCGTCCTCGGTGGCAGTCGTCATCTGTCTTGCCTTTGCCGCGTTGGGCACCGGCGACGTCTGGCGCCGCCTGCCCGAGGCTCGCGCCGCCCTGCTCGGCATCGGGTTGACCCTGCTGGCGATCGCGGTATCGCGACCGATGTGGAGCTTCATGCCATTGACGATTGCCCGCTATCTGCTGCCGTTCCTGCCGCTTTTGCTGCTGGCCGTGGCGGCCGGTGCGGCAAGGCTGTCCGCATGGGTTGCGGCCCGGCGGCCGGCGCCCGGGCGTCCGCTAAGCGCAATCGCAGCGCTCCTCCCCTGCCTCGCGTTGGCAGCGCAGTCGCCGCTTGCCCCAACGCTTCGCCGGCCCAATGCGCAGACGCTCCACCTGGCCTACCATTTCGACTTCCGGCCGGAGCGCAATCCGTATCTGGCGCAGATGGCTACGATTCCCCTGTCGCCCTTCTGGCGGGAGCTCCGCACCCGGGCGCCGGGCAGCACGCGCGTGGCCGTCGCGCCGTTCTACTTCGAAAGTTACGACTGGGACGCGCCGCGCTGGGAGCAGCAAAGCGGGCAGGCCGTGGTGCCCGGATTTCTCACCGGCCTGTGCGTCGAGCAGCGCTGGGGCGAAGTCCCGCCCGATTCACGTTACGCGTTGCGCAGTGCCGTCCACCTGGGCGACCGCGACCAACTCGCCGCCCGCGGCATCGAGTTTGTCGTCTGGCAAAAGCCCTACGTGCAGATGCGCAACGGGCATCCCGTGCCCGTCGGTGGCGACACCGCGTGGTGCGAACGCGTCGTGGTACAGGCGTTCGGCCCGCCGGTGTTCGAAGACGAGGCCATCATGGTATTTCGCGTCGCCACGAACGCAGCGGCGCACTAGTGGATGGGCGATCATGCCCGCACCCCGGCGATGCTCGATCGCCGCGCCGACGATCAGCGCGTCGTGCGTTCCAGCTCCGCCAGCGCGAGCTTGAGCGCGCTCGCGAGCTGCACATTGGCTTCGTCGGCACGCCCGAGGCGCCCCTGCATCTCGCCCAACGCCATGCGCGTGCGCCAATGGTCGTCGAGGGCCAGGCTCGCCTCGTAGTACGTCTGCGCCTTGCCCCACAGCGATTCGCGCTCGCACAGGCGGCCGAGCGCATACAGCAGTGCCGGATCCTGGCTATGCGCGGTCAACCAGCCTTCGGCGGTTTGCAGCTGGCGGGTCGCATCGGCCGTGCGGCACTGCGCGTACAGGACGACCAGCTCGGAGTCCCATCCGCGGTCCAGGCTGCGGATCAGGATTTCGGCGGCCTCGCGGTCGCCACCCAGCGCGAGGAAGGCCGCGGCCGCGGCGCGCGCCACCTTCGGATGCAGCCGATCGGCGTCGGGTAGCCGGTTCCAGTAGGCGCGCAGGCCAGCCGCATCGTGGCGCGCATCCTCGAGCGCGTTGGCCTGCGCGGTGGCACGCAGCAAGTCGCCCTGCGCGGGATCGTAGACCTTGCGCTTGACGAGCTGATCGACCAGCGGCGGAATGTCGGCGGCGCGCCGCGCCGCGGTGAGCGCCCGCAATTCGAGGCGCAGCGCGGCCGTATGCAGACCCGCCTCGCGCTTCAGCTCCGCGAGCTTGGCGATCGCCTGTGCCGGCTGCCCCTGTTCGAGCGCCATCTCGGCTTCCAGCATGAGTCTCGGCACGGCGAGGCTGGTGCCACCGGCATCCGGCCGCGTCAGGTACGCTTCGGCGCGGTCGAACTCGCGCATCTCGACCGCCGCACGCGCGCCCAGCAGGGCCGGCAACCCGCCGGAATGCGGAATGGCCAGCGCCTCGTCGGCAAATTGCCGGGCCTTGCCGAAGCGGCCCTCGAGCAGTGCGACCGACGCTGCATCCTGCTTGCTCCTGGCTCGTTCAATATTGCGGCGACGGCGCCCGGCGCGCACGTCAGCCGGCAGGCGCGCGATGCGGGCCACCAGCCGCAACAACAGGTACCCCGCGAAGAATCCGCCGAACAGCAGCAGGATGAAGGCATTGAGCGATAACTCGACACGATATGGCGGCGCCACGAACAGCGCGTAGCCGGCATTCACGCGGAACACGAGTGCCGTCAGCACCGCCAGCGCGGCCAGGAGCAGAAAAGCGAAGAGCAGCCGCATCTACCGCCCCGCGGTTGCGCCGGACCTGTCGCTGCCGCGCTCGCGTGTTGCCTTCACCGCGCGCAGCGCCGTCAGACTCGCCGACACGTCGGGCAATTGTGCCGGCATGGGCGTCGCCGCCAGCTGCGTCAGCGTCGCCGACAGCGCCTGTACCGGCTTCGCACGCAGGTCGAAGTACTGGCGAACCCATGCATTCGCCGCGGCGACGTCGGTCTTGAAGCCATCGTCGTCCTGCGCGAGCAGGGCAATGCGCGCGGTGAGGAGGCGCAGGCGCAGATTCTCGCGCAGGAAATACGCCTGCGGCGGCGGCACCAGCGGCGCCGCCGGACGGTCGGCCACTTCGATGCGCACCAACGCGCGCAGTTCGCCCCATGCATCGCGCAAATACTTGCGCCATGGCGCCTCGTCCGGAGGCGGCGCCGGTGGGGGCGGTGCCGGCAACCGCTCGTCGCGCGCGAGGGGCAACGCGTCGATCGTCGCCAGTGCCTGGTCGAGCTTCAGCGACATGCCAGCAATGTCGACGTAGGGCACCGATTTCAGGCGATCGATATCGCGCGCCAAAGCCCGGCGCAGCGGCAGCAGCTGCGGTCCTTCGAAGCGGGCGAGCTTGGCATCGGCCAGCTGCAGCGCCGCCAGCGCCGCCTGCACATTGCCCGCGATCGCAAGCTGCTGTCCCGCGAGCAGCAGCACCTGCTCGATTTCGTTCAAGGCGAGATCGTCGCGCGACGGCGCGAGGTCGCGATAGAGCGTCTCCAGCGACGACTGCTGACTTTGCGACTCGGCGAGACGTGCCTCGAGCAACGCCAGCTTGGCTTCGTTCTCACGCAGCGTATTGGCGAACTCGGAATCGCGCGCCTTGCTCTGCGCGATCGCTGCGTCCGCGCTGGTCAATCGCATGGCGACCTCGGTACGCACCGCCGTCAGTGTCCGATGGTTTTCAAACCATGCGGCGGCCACGAGCAGCACCAGCACACAGGCAAGCACGATGAATGCGAGCCGCGATACCGGGCGGGGATCCGGGCCCCGCGCGCCGGCGGATGACGGCGCCGGGACGCCGGACGGACGCGAAGGATCTTCCATGAACGATCGAGTCTCGCGAGAAGGATTTCAATTCTAGCAGCCGGGCCCTGTCCCGGCCGGACCGCACGATGCGCAATCGAACGTCGCGTCGATTACAATTGCGCCTTCGCGGCGTCGGGTGACGTGCGCGTCCAATCGGCGACAAATCCCTCGTGAACGGTCTCACCCTGCTTGCGTTGATCGCCTTGACGATCGGCATCGTGCTCGCCTATCGCGCCGGCGTGCTGCGCGGCAGTCGCGCCGGCAGGATGGCCTCGCAAATGCCCTTGCGTCCGGCCGTGACGCTGTCACCGCCGCCGCCCCCGACCGATGAACCGCGGCCGTCACCAAATTTCGAGCGCCCGGTGGCCAGCCCGTCCCCGGCGGCAAGCGCCGCGAGCGTGGCGGCGTCAAGCGTGGACGCGCCCGTCGACGAGCGCGCGCGCCTGTTGCGCAGCCTGGAGGCGGAAACAGCGGCGCTGCGTACGAAGCTGATTACACAGGACGGCGAAATCGGCCAGTTGCGGGCATTGGCCGAGGATCGTCGGCACGTGTACGCGGAACTCGCCGACGCCCGCGCAGCGACCGCGCGCTACCGTTCGCTGATGCTGGACGTCGAACTCAACGCGCCGCCGCCGCTGCTCGACGGCCCCAATGCACCGGACGACCTGAAACTCATCGTCGGCGTCGGTCCGGTGCTCGAGCGGATGCTGCACCAGCTCGGCATCACCACCTACCGCCAGATCGCGCGGTGGACCGAGCGTGACATCGACGAATTCGACGCGCGCCTTCCCGAATTTCCCGGCCGCATCCGGCGCGACACCTGGGTTACGCAGGCGCGCGAGCTGCATCACGCCAAATTCGGCGAGCCCGTGCCGACCAGGGACCGGGGATGACCACCGACGCTGCCCGCCATCCGCTCGCGCACGCGTTCGTGCCGATCGCGGTACTCACGCTCGTATGGGGCTGCAACTGGCCGGTTCTGAAGATCGGCGTGAGCGAACTCGCCCCGCTGACGTTCCGCGCACTTACGCTGCCCTTCGCGGCCATCGGGATGTTCGTCGTGGCACGCATGTCCGGCGACTCGATTCGCATCCCCCGCGCCTGGTGGGGCCGCGTCGCGGTCCTTGCGCTGTTCAATATCGCGGGCTGGAACGGCTTCGTGCTGTTCGGCGTGCAACAGCTGCCGGCGGGGCGCAGTGCGATCCTCGCCTACACGATGCCGGTGTGGGCGACGCTCATCTCCATCGCCGTGCTGCACGAGCCGCTGAACCGCCGCAAGGTGGTCGGGCTGGTGCTCGGCATGCTCGGCATGCTGGTGTTGCTGGGAGACGATATCCGGCACATCCGCTCGACACCGACCGGCGCGCTGATGATCCTCTGCGCTGCGCTGCTATGGGGCTGCGGCACCGTGCTGTTGCGCAAATGGCAACCGCCGGTGGCGCAGAACACGCTGTCCGGCTGGATGATGATCACCGGCTGGCTGCCTCTGGCCATGCTGGCACCGATTCTCGACACGCATCCGCTCAGTTACCTCGCCCATCTCTCCGGCGGCACCTGGTTCGCGATCGTCTACAACATCGTCCTCGCCGGTACGCTCGCGCACTGGGCGTGGTTCACGCTCGCGCGCACGCTGCCGGTCGCGGTCTCGTCGCTGTCGTCGCTGCCGGTGCCCGTGGTGGGGGTCTTCGCCGGGATGCTGTTCCTCGGCGAGCGTCCGGGCACGTCGGAATTCCTGGCGCTGGGACTGGTTCTGGCATCATTGTTCGCCGTGCTCTTCCAGCCGACGGCGAAAAAACGACCACCGCCGACCGCGACCGAACCGGCGCCGTAGGCAACGGAAGTCGGGCGGGCGCCGCATGCAGGCGCTCCCGGCGGACCACACACGTCCCGGCAATTGCGCGGACCCGCCGAAGGGTCCGGCGAACGTGCCTTCAGCCGAGTTCGGGTATCAGCGTCACGACCTTGCCGGTGCCGAACCAGGCATCGAGGTTGGCCTTGCACAGGTCGCCCATCGCCTTGCGTGTCTCGTTGGTCGCACTGCCGACGTGAGGCAGCAGCACGACGTTGTCCATCGTCAGCAGCGGCGCCGGCACGTGGGGTTCGTCGGCAAAGACGTCGAGCCCCGCCGCCTTGATCGTCCCGGCCTGCAATGCGGCCACCAGCGCGGCTTCGTCGATGATCGAGCCGCGGGCGATGTTGACGATGGTGCCCTCCTTGCCGAGCGCGCCGAGCACGTCGGCGTTGACGACATGCCGGGTCGCCGGGCCGCCCGGACAGGCGACAACGAGGAAATCGACCTCCGCGGCCAACGATTTCAAGTCGGGCACGAAGCGATACGGCACGCCCGATTGCGCCTTGCGCCCGGTGTAGGCGATCTGCATGCCCATTGCCGCCAGACGTTGCGCGATGGCCTTGCCGATGCGACCCAGTCCCAGGATGCCGACCTTCTTGCCGCCGAGCTTGGTCGACAGCTCGAGGTTCTTGTTCTCCCATTGTCCGGCCCGCACGAAGCGGTCGGCCCGCGCGAAATCCCGTCCCGTCATGAGCACGAGGCCGACGGCGACGTCGGCCACGTCGTCGGTCAGGACATCCGGCGTATTGGTGACCTTGATGCCGCGCTGCCGGCAGTAGTCGATGGGCACGCCGTCGTAGCCGACGCCGAAGACCGAGATGATCTCCAGCTTCGGCAAGGTGTCGAGCAGCGACGTGGGCGTTACCGTGCCGCCGCCTTGCACCAGGCCGCGGATGCGCGCACCCTCCGCCGCCAGCAACCCAGGCTTGTGGCTCGCCGCGTGGTAATCGTGGCAGCGGTAGTCGGACTTCAGCGGGTCATAGAGGAACGGCGGCAACGGCGCGGTGATGATGATGTCGGGATTGGCCATGGTGTCATTCGGAGGTAAGTGGGTGGCGAGCGAACCATTCTAGCAATCCGGCGATAAGACCCGCGTCCGCGCCGTCGGTTTCCACTGCCCGGAACCCACCGTCGCGCGCGTGCGCGGCGATGCGCGGGTGCGGGGCGAAGGCCGGCAACCGTTGCAGCCGCTGCAATGCGCTGGCATCGAGGATGCGGCACAGGTTGTCGAGGCCCTCGCTGGACGTCAGGGTAAGCGCATGCGCGCGGCCTTCGTGCAAGACCTCGGCGAGTCCCGCGCCGATCGTTTCGGGCACCGCCCGGCGATAACAGGGGACGGTAGTCACCACGCGCTCCGCGCGCCCGCAACGCGTCCGCGAGCAACACGCGCCCGCCTTCGCCGCAGAAAATGACAATTCGCTTGCCGGCGACCTCGGCCAGCGCGGGCAATGCGAGCAGACCCTCCGAGTCGTACGACGTTTGCGGTATGCGTACCTCGGCGACGCGAACGGCGGCGAGCGCGGCGGCGGTACCGGGGCCCGGCGCAAAAACCTGGAGGCGCGACGGCCAGTGCTCGAGCGACGGCACGCCGTACTCCACCGCGTTTGCCGACACGAACACCGCGATATCGAAGCGGTCGAGTTCCGCGTGGACGCGTGCGAGCGCCGCAGGGTCCGGCGGCGGCAGGATGACGATCGCCGGGGTGATGATCGGCGTGGCCCCAAGGGCCGCGAGCGCCGCGGCGAGCCCGGCCGCCTGGCGGGCCGGACGTGTGACGATGACGCCAACGCCGCCGAGCGGGCCGCGCGCGGCCGGAGGTGACGCGAGCGGATGCGCGTTCAGGGCGTACTTCCGGTCACGTCGCGACGAAGCGCGCAGCGCCACGACCCAGGAAATCGTCGGCGAGTGTGCGGCCGAGGCCCGCGGCCTCGTCCATATCGGCGACCTCGGCCTGCGTCTCGCCACGCAAGACGTCGCGGCCGTCGCGGCTCGCGAGCATGCCGCGCAACCACAGCGTGCCCTCCTCCCAGACCGCGTAGCCCCCGAGCGGCGTGTGGCAGCTGCCCCCGAGGGCGCGCGAGAACGCGCGCTCCGCCGCCGTCGCGAGTGCGGTGGCCCGGTCGTCGAGCGGCGCCAGCGTACGCACCAGCGCGACGCGATCGCTGCGACATTCGATGCCCAGCGCGCCCTGCCCAGGGGCAGGCAGACTGTCGTCCGGGTCGATCAACGCGGCGATCCGATGACCGAGGCCGAGTCGCTTCAACCCGGCCGCCGCAAGAATGATGGCGTCGTAGTGGCCATCATCGAGCTTGCGCAGGCGCGTATTCACGTTGCCGCGCAGCGGCTCGATTTTCAGCGCCGGAAAGCGCTCGCGCAGTTGTGCTTCACGGCGCAGACTCGAAGTGCCCACCACCGCGCCGGCCGGCAGCGATGCCAGCGACGTGTATTTGTTGGAGACCAGGGCGTCCCGCGCGTCTTCGCGCGCACATACGGCCGCCAGGACGAATCCTGCCGGCATGTCCATGGGGACGTCTTTCAGCGAGTGCACGGCCAGATCGGCGCGGCCGTCCGTCATCGCGACTTCGAGTTCCTTGATGAAGAGCCCCTTGCCGCCGATCGCCGACAATGGCTGGTCGAGAATGCGATCACCCTGCGTGGTCATCCCGAGCAGCGCGACTTGCGTGCCCGAATACAGTTCGGTCAGTCGGACCTGGACATGCTCGGCCTGCCAGAGCGCCAGCGCGGATTCGCGCGTGGCGATCGTCAGGCGTCGAGGCGCGCGCGGATTGGGCATAAAGGAAAGGGAAGGAAGGAGGGAAGGCGAGGGAAGGCGAAGACGGTGACGCGATCGGGAAACGGAACGGACTTCGGCACGAACGCGCGCCGGACAGCGAAAAAATTTTAGCACGCGCGCAGCCGCAACTCCGCAATGCAGGGTGGCGAAGCCGCGACCGGGGCGGCTATCATGCCGATTCCCCCATCACCGCGACCCCAGCGACCATGCGCATCGTCATTACCGGCGGCGCCGGATTCCTCGGCACCCGCCTTGCCCGCAAGCTTCTCGAACGCGGCGCCCTCACCGATGCACGAGGGCGCAAGCGCGAGATCGCCTCCCTGGTGCTGCTCGATATGGTGCCGTCCGCCCTCGCTGGCGACCCGCGCATCACTTCGGTCACCGGCGATCTCGCCGACCCGGCGCTCGTCGCCCAGGCCATCACGCCGGACACCGACAGCGTGTTCCACCTGGCTGCCGTCGTCAGCGGACAGGCCGAAGCCGACTTTGACGTCGGCATGCGCGTCAACCTGGACGCGACCCGCCTGTTGCTCGAGCGCTGCCGCACGCTGCAAGCGCCACCCAAGTTCGTGTTCACCAGTTCCCTTGCCGTGTTCGGCGGACCGCTGCCGGACCCGGTGCCCGACGGCGCCCCGCTCACGCCGCAGGCGTCGTACGGCGCCCAGAAGGCCATCGGTGAATACCTGGTCTACGACATGTCGCGCAAGGGCTTCATCGACGGCAGGTCGCTGCGACTGCCGACCGTCACCGTGCGTCCCGGCAAGCCGAACAAAGCCGCGTCGTCGTTTGCCAGCGGCATCATCCGCGAACCACTGGCTGGCCTCGAAGCGGTCTGCCCGGTCGCACCGGAGACGAGCATGTGGGTACAGTCTCCTCGTGCCGTCATCGACAACCTGATTGTCGGCCACGAAGTGCCTACGACGGAGTTTCGCCATACCCGCTCGGTAAATGTGCCCGGCATCAGCGTGGCCGTCGCCGACATGGTCGCTGCATTGCGCCGGGTGGCCGGTGACACCGTCGCCGACCGCGTGAAGTGGGAGTTGGATCCGGCGATCGACCGCATCGTGTCGACGTGGCCGGCGCGGTTCGCGCCCGAGTTGGGGCCTCGACTTGGCATGCGTGCGGATACCGACTTCGACTCCATCGTGCGCGCGTACATCGGCGACGACATGTGAACGCGGACCCCGGTCCCCGCTCAGTGCGATGCATCAATCGGACCCGGGGCCGACCACACGATTCCAGGATCGGCTGGCGGTGATCGAAACGCCCGCAAGCGTACCGTTGTTGACGGCAGCGACACCGCTCGCCATCGCCGGCGCGGTCGCGCGCAATATCGTACCGGTCGCCGGCATCCTGTTCCTCGGCTGGTCAGCTGCGAACGTGCTGGTGCTCTACTTCGTCGATACGCTGCTCGCGATGGCCGTCATGTTCGCGGGCCTCATGCGCCACTTCCTGCCACCCCCATCCGCGGACGAAGGCTGGGGTGCGCGCGCCAACGCGGAAGCGGGCTATGTCGGCGCGGCGCTTTTCATCGTCGCTTTCATGGCGGTGCCGCTGGGCATACCGCTGATATTCATGTTCTCCGGCACGACTACCACGATGCGGGGAGTTTTCGCCGACCCTGCGTTTCGTACCGGGCTGGTTCTGCAGGCGATCGCCGCGTTCTGGTCCTGCCACGCGCTGTACATGGCGCTGCGCATCCATACGCCGGACGAGTTGCGTCTCGGGCGACGCTTCGCACTCGTATTCCTGCGCTGGGTCGCGGTGCTGCTGACGCTGTACTTCGGTTTGTCCTTCCTGCTGGGCAGCTACGCGCCGCTCTTCTTCGTTGCCGTGTATGTGGTGGTGTCGATGGTCATCGATGTCGCGCCTGAGCGCTTTCTGCGGGTAATGCCTGGTGGCATCGATCTACGGGATACGCAGGGCGTCACCGGCGGGGCCGCGAGTGGGGGTGGCAGGCGGCCAACGGGACCGCTGGGACGACGCCACAAGCGCAGGCGTTGACGTCGCCGAGCTATCGAATCCCTGCGCAACGGCCCGCCGAGCGATTGCATTTCTACTCCGCCTCATCCAGCGCCGGCTCCACTTCCCGCAGTGCAGCTTCGAAGAGTTCCGGCCCGGCGTTGGTGAGCCGCGCCGCATCCGACAGGATCTGCCGAAAGCGCCGTCCGCCAGGCA
Organism: uncultured beta proteobacterium; assembly: GCA_963756765.1. GTDB lineage: Bacteria > Pseudomonadota > Gammaproteobacteria > Burkholderiales > Casimicrobiaceae > VBCG01. The sequence continues at coordinate 53,905 of CAVWPC010000018.1, forward strand.
TGCCGTGATACAGGCCGAGCATATGCCGCGCAATCGAACGCAGCGGCACGCCGCGCGAACGCTGCGCCTCCGCGTACGGCATCATGGCGCGCAGCACGCCGGCGCGCTGTGGCGGCGCGGCATCGTCCCCGAACAGACGCCAGTCCACGGGCGCGAGCACCATCGGGTCGTGGTAGGCGGCGCGGCCGAGCATCACGCCATCGATGCGCGTCAGTTCCTGCTCGATGGCGGGCCATGCGGTCAGCCCGCCATTGAGCACGATCGTGAGCCTCGGGAAGTCGCGCTTCAGTCGATGCACGACTTCGTAGCGCAGGCGCGGTACCTCGCGGTTCTCCTTGGGTGACAGCCCTTTCAGTACCGCGTTGCGCGCGTGCACGACAAAGAATTCGCAGCCGGCACCAGCCACGGTTCCGACGAAGTCGCGCACGAACGCATAGTCCTCGTCGTGATCGAGGCCGATCCGGTGCTTGACGGTGACCGGCAATGTCACCGCATCGCGCATTGCCTTCACGCAGTCGGCGACCAGCGGCGGATCGCCCATCAGACATGCGCCGAAGCTGCCCGTCTGCACGCGCTCCGACGGGCAACCGCAGTTGAGGTTGATCTCGTCGTAGCCCCAGCGCTCGCCCAACTTCGCGGCATGCGCGAGCATCGTGGGATCGCTGCCGCCCAGCTGCAGTGCCACCGGATGCTCCTGCGCATCGAAGTCGAGGTGGCGCGGAACGTCGCCATGCATCAGCGCGGGCGCGGTCACCATCTCCGTATACAGGCGTGCGTGCCGCGAGATCTGGCGCAGAAAGAACCGGCAGTGGCGGTCGGTCCAGTCCATCATGGGCGCCGCGCAGAAGCGGTGCGAGGAGGGTCTCATGCGATCGACACGATACATGATCGATACTTCTGCATTGCTAGCGCATACTCCCTTCTGCTCACGCAGAAATTGAACGGCGCTGCGGCGCAGCGCTATCCACACGCAATGCCTTCACCACCAGGTTGAACGCGGGTGATGGCTGCCGGCGACTGGGGTAGTACAAGTGATATCCCGCGAACGGCGGGCACCACTCCTCCAGCACACGCACAAGGCTTCCGTCCGACAAGTGGGAGGCGAGCTCATCTTCGGGCAGCAGCGCCACGCCCAGGCCGGACAGCGCTGCGTCGACCTGCGGCGGCGACGTGTTGAAGATCAGCGGACCGTCGACGCGCACATTCAGGTGTTTGCCACGGCGCGTGAAGTCCCACACATAAAGTCCACCCGAGCTGGGCATGCGCTGATTGATGCAGCGGTGGGCAATCAGATCCTGGGGCTTCTTCGGCTTTGGATAGGTATCGAAGTAGGCTGGCGAAGCCACAACGGCCATGCGCAGTTGCGGACCGATGGGCACCGCGATCATGTCCTTGTCGATGGTCCTGCCAAGGCGCACGCCGGCATCGAAGCGGGTGGCCACGATGTCGCGGAATCCGTAGTTCATGTCGAACTCGAGCGTGATGTCCGGATACTCGCGGAGCAATGGCGTCAACTTCGGCAGCAGGACGGTACGGAGCACATTGTCACCGCAGGTGATACGCACTGTGCCAGCCGGCTTGTCGCGCAACTCGGTCAGCGCGTCGAGCTCGGCTTCGATTTCCTCGAAACGATGGCCGATTGCTCGCGCTAATCGCTCGCCGGCTGCCGTGGGCGCCACGCTGCGTGTGGTGCGCGTGAGCAGACGAATCCGCAGCCGCCCCTCCAGCCCTCGGATGGCCTGGCTCAGCGCCGACTGTGTGACCCCCAGCGCGGCGGCAGCTCGGGTAAAGCTTCCTTCGCGTGCCACGGTGACGAAAGCCAACAGGTCGTTAAGGTTGCGTCGTGCCATGATGGCCTCACTATTTATTAGCGCTACTAATATAACGTATAAGCATTCATCATCTAGTCATAACCTCAACGCTTTGCCACACTCGGTGCTGTCCCTTACGGCAATCAAAGGAGCCGAACATGAGCACCACAGTGAACCTGCAACAGCTGCTCGCCCCAACCGACGCCGAGACCTCTGCCAATCGCCGCACCTTCATCAAGCACGCCAGCACCAGCCTCCTGGCTTTAGGCAGTTTGTTGGCCGCGGGCGGCGCACAGGCGGCCCAGCCGCGACCGGCCTCCTCTGCACGATCGACGACGCAGGCCACAGCCGGACGCGTACCTGACGATGCAGACAACTTCTATCAAAGTCCCACAGTAGCGGCACGCAAGGTCCGCTTCAAGAATCAGTACGATATGGATGTCGCGGGCAATCTGTTCATGCCGCATAGCCTGAACGGCAGCAACGCCCACGCCGCCATCATCGTCGGGCATCCAATGGGGGCGGTAAAGGAGCAAAGCGCCAACCTCTACGCCACTAAACTGGCCGAGCAGGGATTCGTGACGCTATCGATCGACCTGCCCTTCTGGGGCGAGAGTGAAGGGCGGCCGCGCAACGTGGTGGCGCCGGATCTGTATGCCGAAGCATTCAGCGCCGCTGTCGACTATCTGGGAACGCAGCGCTTCGTAGACCGCGAGCGCATCGGTGTGATCGGCGTTTGTGGCAGCGGCAGCTTTGCCGTCAGCGCGGCCAAGATCGACCCTCGCATGAAGGCCATCGCCACGGTGAGCATGTACGACATGGGTGCCGCCAACCGGCATGCCCTCAACAAATCGCTTACGCTGGCGCAGCGCAAGGTCATCATCGACGAGGCGGCGCAGCAACGTCACGTCGAGTTTGCCGGCGGCGAAACCAGGTACACCAGCGGCACCGTGCACGAGATCACCGAGAAGTCCCATCCGATCGAGCGCGAGTTCTACGACTTCTACCGCACTCCCCGCGGCGAATACACGCCGCCGGGGCAGTCGCCGGTGCTGACCACGCATCCCACGCTCAGCAGCAATACGAAATTCATGAACTTCTACCCGTTCAACGACATCGAGACGATCTCTCCACGTCCGATGCTGTTTATCACGGGTGTCGAGGCGCACTCGCGCGAGTTCAGCGAGGACGCCTACAAACATGCAGCCGAGCCAAAGGAACTTTACTGGGTTCCCGGGGCGGGGCACGTCGATCTGTACGACCGTGTAAATCTGATTCCATGGGCCAAGCTGACTGCGTTCTTCAGGCAGCACCTGAATCAGCGGGCGGGTGCCGCTGCCTCCTGAAACCTGTCGCCCCCGCCCTTTCCTTCACCACGCGGAGGACCGACTCGATGCCAGACACTGCCGACATGGATAACCTCCGCCCGCGCTCCTCCTTCAACAAGACATCGGGCCTTCGTACTAGCGTTATTTTGTTGGGCCTGGCACTAATACCTTCCGCCGGCGCGGCGGACGGGTCGGGTGCACGGGACAGTGCACGCGTCCTCGACAGTCCCGCCCCAACTCAGGAGCAAACAAACGTGTGGATGAACATCGGCGCTCAACGCTTTGCCGTAGTCCTGGAAGACAACCCTACCGCGGCCGCGTTCGCGAAACTTCTGCCAGCGACCTTCGACATGACCGAGTTGAACGGCAACGAGAAACTGGTTCGGCTGCCGCGCAGCTTGCCCAGCAAACCGATGCTGCCGGGGACCATCCGAACCGGCGACATTCTGCTTTACGGCACCAACACGGTGGTAGTGTTTTACGAGACGTTCCAGTCCAGCTACAGCTACACGCGAATTGGACGCGTAGTTGAAAGCAGCGGGCTGGCCAAGGCACTTGGACCAGGCAACCCGCGCATCGAGTTTACGGTGCCTTGAGTTAGAAAACAGCTTTGTAAGGACCCCTGACTCACAACGAATTTTCGAAGCGGCGCAATGAGGCGGCGCGACGGTCCGCACTCGGCGGAGTGCTGCCGCCGCATATCTTCGCGCACCTGACGACACTTCGGTTGGCGCTGAATTTCGCTGCACACTCCGTGCACACGACCAGCTGAAAAGCCGCGCCAGTGCTGGTCAATCGTACCGATCCATCATCGGGGCCACGCGAAAGAGAAGTCATGCAAATGATACGATACAGGTACGCTAATTCCGCACTTCTGCTCGCAGGCTTTCATGCTCCAACGTACGCCACCGCGGATGACTGCTTGCGACGGTGGATTCAACTGGTCGATGCAACACACTAGACGCCATTGCGGCGGAAGGAGTGTTGCCGATGAAGAAGCGACCGCGCATCACTACTCGGCCAGCCAGCGGGCCGTCACCTGGGAGCGTTGGCGCAAGGGTGAGACGCTTCACCAAGATCGCTCGGTTATTTGATCGCTACCACTCCTTGATCCACCGCATCGTGGTGGAGTCCGGCGGGATACGACCAGCCGAGCGGCGGCGATCGCGGGAGGCATTGACCCTGATCGAGCGAGAAGAGATCTCTCGCGGCGTTGTGGCCGGCAAGTCGATCCGCACGATTGCGGCGGCGCTGGGTCGGGCACCGTCTACTATCAGTCGCGAGATCCGCCGCAATGATGCCCCGCGAGGCTATCGGGCCAGCCAAGCGGATCAGGCGGCGTGGGATCGCGGCCACCGCTCGCAGGTCTGTAAACTTGTGCAGAATCGAGCGCTGGCCCACCTCGTGGCACATAAGCTCCGCCTCGAGTGGTCGCCGGAGCAAATTGCTGGCTGGTTGAAGCGTGCTTACCCTGGTGACGAAGCCTTTCAGGTGTCCCACGAGACGATCTATCGGAGCCTGTTCTCGGCGACTCAACGAGCGACCTAGAAAGACGCTGGGCTACGAAACGCCAGCGCAACGATTTCAGGAGGCTGTTGCGTCGACGGGTTGAATCCGCCACCCTGAGCGGTCGGTCACCTGTCGGATCCTGGTCCCTGAAAGCGGTCACTCAGCGGACAGTGAGCGCTCCCGAAGAAGGCACTGATTGGTACCGATCGAAGTACTCGCTCGATCCCAGCGGTGTAACGCTTCAAGGCAGACGACGGTGTCGCTCACGCTGCGGCCCACGAACGGTTCTCCATCACGGCCACGATCTGCGCCGCGGCGCGCGCCGCGCCGTCGGTCTCGACTGGCCGGTAGGCGACCGGCCCGTGCAACGCTCGCAGCGCCCGTTCGGCGAGGCCTTCGGTCGTGAGCTCGCGAAAGCGCACAGCGCAATCGGCGCAGTAGTTGTGCAGGCGGTTGGTCACGTGGATGCACTGCTCGAAGTGGCGTTCGAGCGGAAAGCTCAGGAAACGCCGCTGCGTCGCGACCAGCTCCATGCATGTCGACAAACCGCCCTGCACGAGCGCCAAGTCGGTACAGGCCAAGTGCTCGAACAGGTTGTGGACGTATGGCCGGACCTCAAGCCCGACGTATTGCGGCCAGTTCTGGCGCGCCATGCGCGGGCCGGCGACCAGCACCATGCGCAGTTCGGGCACCTGGCGCTTCATCAGCGGAAAGGCGTCGGCGATGCGGCGCAGCAGCGGTTCGCCGACCGCAGTGCCGCCGACCGCGGCGATGACGAGCTTCTCCTCGGGTCGGTAGCCATGGCGGGCGCGCAAGGCGTCGGAGTCCGCGAGCGTAGCGGGGTCGAACGGCAGCGCATAGCCGCTGAAGGCGAAGTTGCGCAGCGTCCAGTCGCGAATGCGCGGCAGGCCGGGGCCGAACGGCAGCTCCGTGACGTCTTCGGGATTGCCGACGAAGATCGCGCGATCGCGGATCCACGGATAACGGGCGACGTGCTCGATGTCGTCTGCGTTGCGGTCGCCACAGAGGTAAGCCTCGCGATCGTTGCCCACTTCCATCGGCAGACAGCCGACGAAGTCGGTCAGGAAGACGAAGGGCTGTCGCTTGAGTTCCGGGTTCTCATGGTAGTGGTAGTCGATCTCCCACGCCTCGTCGCCGACCACGATGTCGTAGTGCTCGTTCTCGATCAGCTCGGCGAAGACGAGGAAGTTCTTCGCCATCACCTCGTCCATCGTGCGCAGCGCGAAGAATGCCTGCAGGTCGTGCTCGCCGGCCTGGGCCTCGAAATGCTGGCTCTCGTTGGCCAGTCGCTTGGCGATCGGGTGCAGTCGCTCGCCTTCTCGTTGCAGATAGGTCGATGCAGGGTGAACGGTGAGCCAATCGATTTCGAGGTCGGGCTGCAGCTTGCGCATCTCGCGCGCGATGGCGAGGTCGCGCTGGACGTGGCCGAGGCCGATGGCGCTCGAAACGAAAAGAGCGCGCCGTTTGCGAGCCATCGCGCGCACCCACCTCGAGCGGGTCGGATACGGGGCGACGAAGTCGCGGATCGTGCGTGCGAAGGCCACCGGATCGCGCGCACACATCAGGTGGCCGCCGCCCTCGACGGTGACAAGCTTGGCGCCGGGAATGAGGCTGGCCACTTCGACGCCGCGTTCATGCACGACCCGCTCGTCGCGCTCGCCGTGAACGACGAGGGTCGGGCAGGCGACCTTCCTGGCCAGCTCGCGCACATCGGTGCTGATCCAACCGGTCAGGCCCATCGCGACGACCGCGCCGTCAGTGGCCCCGCCGTTGCGGAGCACACCGTCCTCGTAGGCCTTGGACGAATGCGGCTCGTTGAAGACCAAGCCGAAGAACTGATCGATATGCGCGGGCCAGTCGCTGCGCATCTTCGCCAACGCCGCGGCCACTGCCGCCTTGACTGCCGGATCGTCCGCAAGCCAGGCGGCGAACCCGCCGGCAATGACGAGTTGCGACACACGCCGGGGCTGCTCGACGGCCAGGCGGATGGCGCACATGGTCGTTGCCGAGATGCCGACCACCGCGGCGCGGTCGATCACCAGCCGGTCCAACACGCTCACGAAGTCGGCGTAGTAGTGCTCGAACGAATACTGGTCCTGTGTCGCCGGCCGATCAGAACGTCCATTGCCGCGCAAGTCCATGACCGCGACGCGGAAGTGCTGTGACAACCACGGCACGATGCCCTTGAATAAGTGCGTGTTGGCGATCTGATAGACCGGTGCGAATACAAGCCACGGCCCGTTATCGCCGAACTGGGCATACCACGTCCTTACGCCCTCCCGCTCGACGAAGCCGTCGCGCGTGGGCGCAATCGTCTCGTAGGGGTACGGCTGGGGCAGGCCCGCGGCGGCCATCGGGCCGGCGACCAGATCCAGACGGCGCGGCGTCTTGGGCGTGACGCTGCCGTTCATGAGCGCTTTTGCCTAACCGCCGCCGGCTTGCGGCGCACAGCCGCGCTTGCTGCGACGCGGCCTCCTACGACGTAATCTGCACGCAACTCTACGCGCTTCATCAGCCGGGTCATCGCGTCGAGGGCCTCGCGCTGGTGACCGTGCTCTTCGTCGATGCCGAGCATCATGCTGGCCTCCATACCGATCCAATACCAACTGATCCAAGCCGAGATCGCTGCCGGCGAGACCGGGAGGTCGAGACCAGCACGGTCGATGAACTGGCTCGCTGCATCCTCGATCAGGCGCGTCCAAGCCAGCAGTCGGGGGACGAAGCCAGCCCGCAACTCGAGGTCGTGGAAACTCGCGCCCATCAACTCCATCAGGAGTCGCACGAAGCCGGACTTCAAGTCCTGTTCGTAGAAATCGCAGGCTTGCTGCCATTGCCGGCTCGGCGCGGCGGTGGCCTGGTACATGTGCTCCTGTCGTTCAAGCAATTGCCGGTTCGCATCGTCCAGGACCGCCAGCACGAGCTGCTGCTTGCCGCCGAAGTGATAGCCGATTAGCGCGTGGTTAACAGCGGCTGCGCGCGCGATGTCGCGCACGTTCAGGTTCGCGTAGCCAACCTCGATCAGCCGCTGGCGGGTGGCTTGCAGGATGGCCTCTCGCGTGACCATCCCGTCGATCCGCCCGGGGACCGAACGCTTGGTCGAGTCATCATTAGATTGAACGTCCGGTTTATCCATATGTTCAATCTAATGCTTGCGACAGCACGCTGTCAAGGCCCTTGGAGGGCCTATTTAGGAGAGTGAACGCCGGGCAGCGCGACGCCCCTCGGCGCCGCTGATCACGGCGACCGCGGACCGTCGCCGTCGCGCTCGGCTTGTCGTGAATCAAACTGCACATTCCGGCCGCATCGGCGTCACACGGGGCGGCTAGCGCGCCGAGCAGCCATGTCGCCACCGGGTGACGTGAACGCACGCATTGCGGACGGTCACCAACAACCGCTACTGGCCGGTAAGCGCTCTGACGCGGGCACCACCCGCCTGACCACCCGTCAAACCTCAGTCTGTTCAGCAATCTCCAGCGCGTCATCGACTTCAATCCCCAGGTACCTGACGGTGCTCTCCAGCTTCGTGTGGCCAAGCAGGAGCTGAACGGCCCTTAGGTTTTTGGTGCGCTTATAGATTAATGTCGGCTTCGTCCGCCGAATCGAATGCGTTCCACAGGCAGTCGCATCGAGCCCAGCCTCCTCGACCCAGCCGTCCACGATCCGAGCGTATTGCCGCGTACCCAGATGCGGGGATGTCCGCAGGCGGCTCGGAAACAGGTAGTCATTCGAGCGGAGCTCGGCCGCTTTAATCCATCCCTGCACTGCTTCGCGGGTCGCTGGCGTTATCTCAAACTGCACCGGGCGCTGTGTCTTTTGCTACATTCGCGACTGACTAGTCGACGATCTCTATCCGACCCTAAGCAGAAATCCGGAAAATTCCTAGCGCGTGTCGCTGCTACGCCCAGAAAGCAACCACCCGCTCGACAAACCAGAAGCTCGCAAGCGTGCCGATGGCATAGGGGGCAGCGTGAGTAAGCCGCTGCTCGAAACGGCCGAGTCCGGTCGCTCGGCGGACGGCCCAGAGCACGGCCATCATGACCCCGATGAACATGAGTTGCCCAACCTCGACTCCGACATTAAAGGCGAACAGCGCCAACGGTATGTCGCCTTTAGGAAGGCCGATCTCCGAAAGCGCTCCGGCAAACCCAAACCCGTGAAGCAAACCAAAGCAGAATGCCACGACCCACGGCCAGCGCGCGGTCAGGCTCGCCTCGCCGCGACGCATGCGCACGATCTCACTTGCCAGCAGAACGATCGAGAACGCGATCGCCGCCTCGACGGGTGGACCGGGAACGTTGACCGCCCCCAACGCCGCGAGCGCAAGCGTGATGGAATGAGCGACAGTAAATGCCGTAATCGTCCACACGAGCACGCGGATATTGCGCACGATCAAAAGCAACGCAAACACGAAGAGCAGGTGGTCGTAGCCACCCAGGATGTGAGTGATTCCGTGCTTCACGAACGCAGCCGCGATCGCGAATGGACCGCCCGGCCCCGATGGAACATCGGTCCACGGTTGCGAGGGCCGGACAAGTAATGTGGTGGATTCACCGTCTACGAGGTGAATGCGAACCAGCACGTCGGCAATCGTGCCTTGCAGCCCTGGGAACTCAATTCGGCGGCCCGCCAGGCCACCCGTTGCCTCGATCACTCGCCGTTCGACACGCGAGTCGGACAGCTCCTGGGTATGCGGAGCCGCGATCTCGCGCACCCCTTCAGGCATCTTGAGCAGGACCGGGAGCGGCATGCCGGAGAACACGGGCGTGCGCCACAGGATGTCATAACGATCCGCCGTCGTCTGCGTGATCTCCAGGTACGCGGGACGCGCGTCGTGAGCCGTCGCCGGGTGACAGGCGAGTGCCAGCACAAGGAGTATCAGCCGCACCGCACCCCTGCTGCAGAGTACCGCGGGGCGGAGCAGGACCTGGTTCACCTCGACGGCGATGCCGGAGCTGCGGGCTGGATACCGGCAGGTAACACGACCTCGTAGCGAGCGCGCATTGCCTCATAAAGGCGCTTCCTGACCTCATTCCTTCGGTCTTCCATCCACGCCGTCCTCACCTCGGACTCGATGTCATCGAAGTCGGGAACGCGCTGTGGGGTGATCGCTTCCGCGAAAACCACATGCCATCCGTAACCTGAAGCGATGGGGCCGGACCATGCGCGAGCCGGTAACTCCATCACCGCCTCGCAAACTGGGGACCAAACTGCCGGGCGATTTCGTCGAAGGAGCGATCCCCGTAATACTGCTGGAACATGAAGGGATCTCCGGCAGTCGCGACAGCGTCATCGCCGATCGGCTTCCCGGCAAGCGCGCGCGCCGCACCCTCGGCATCAGCGCGAACATTGACGCCACGGCGATCGGGTGAGAAGTAGACATGGCGGAATGTGATACGTGGCGGAAGTGCGAATCGCGCTTTGTGGCTCTCGAACCACGCCTTCAGCTCACCTGCTTGCGGCGCCTCCAGCTTCGATACATCCTCGGCCAGGAATTCCATCTTGCGGGCAAGTTGGCGCTTCACGATGGTGTCGTCCTTGTCGAGCCCGAGCGCGAGCGCCTCGCGATATAGCACCTCCTCGCGCACGCGGTCGTCGATGAGACCCTGCATCTGCCGGGCGCTGGGTGCGGGACGGCCCGCGAGCATCCATGTCGTCTTCAACTGTTGCAGGTCGTCATTGGTCAGGACGATGCGCGTCGTGGGTCCGCCAGCGTCCGATGACGGCCCGACAAGCTTCCACAGCGCGAACAACAGCACGCCGACAACTAGGAACTGGAGCAGCGGCTCACGCAGCCAGCGTCGCGCCATGCGTCAGTTGTACGGCGCCACTTCGGTCACCGTGGGGATGATCTCGTAGTTGGCGTATCCGAATTCGTTGCTCCGGGCACCTACGAATTTTCCGCCCACCTTGTAGACCGCGATCTCGATAGGTGTTCCCGCCAGCGTGGTGACGAGCTTTCCGTTGTTGATGAAGTAGGGGCTGGTGCTGGCGAGGTAACTCGCTTCTGCGATGTTTCCGGAAAGGCTCGGCAGCGCTGCCTTCTTGCCAACGTAGCGCAGTTGGAACTGCGCCTGGTTCGATGCGAACTTTTCCGTGATGTAGCCCGGTTGCAACGGCAGCGCGGCCTTGCCTGACGGCGCCTTGCCCGACGTGGCATAGATCACCTGGTACTTGTCGCCCGTAACGTTGTTCTGGAGCCACGGTGACTTTTCTACGAGCAACGCCTTGAGCTGAGCATCGTTGAGCGGGACGGCGCCTTTCTTCTTGAGGTCCGCCACCGTCGTGCCGACCTTGGCGCTCTTGCGTGCATCCGGACTCGGTGTGTACCAGATCGGCGAGGTCCACGCGCGCTCCTGTACCGTGGCGGGGACGACATCGGGCGGCGCGATTCCGACTTCCTTCGCTTGAATCGTCGTCCAGCGCGGCGTGGGAATCTCGAGCACGCGGGCGTAATAGAACGCATGCTGGCTTGCATCGAACTCGGGATCGGTCCAGACCTTCTTGAGCTCGACGGCGCCGATCGTGTTGGTATACGACGCCGACTCGAGGTCGACCGTGCTGCCGATGGGCGGCACGACGCCCGTCCACTTGTCAGGCTTGCGGTCGCCGGCCCACACCACGTCGAAGATCTTCTCGAAGCTTTGTCCGCTGGTCGTCCAGCCCTTCACGATCTGGATCCGATCGAGGTTTCCGGACGTGGGATCTTTCACCGCCCAGACCACGAATGTCGGAGCCTTGCCCTTCGCGGGAGGCAGATCGCCACCCATGGGCACGCCCTTCGCGTATCCCGCTTTAACCCAGGCCGGGTCGGTCATCATGTCGGCGCCGTACTCCCAGCCTCCGAAGAGCCGTACGCGGATATGCGGTCCGCTGACAGCGAAAGTCTCTTTCCGCTGCATCGCATCGAAGATGGACGCGCGCGTGTTCTCCTCCGCCCACGCACCCGTCAAGCCCGCCGGACCGACCACACGCGGGTCCATCCCGGCAAATAGACGGCCAGACATGCGTTCTTTCACGGTGCCGTCGGCCTCGCCCGCCTGGCCGAAAAAGTTGTTCTGCCGGTAAGGCACGGCGGTGTTATGTGAATCTGACGCAGCACCGAAGCCGAACTTGAATGGATTGAAACCCTTCGTGTCCTGCATCGCCAGGCCGTCCTTCAGCCCCTGCCGCGCGTAGCTGCCGACGATGTGCGGGAAGCGGCCCGCCGGATCGCCCAGCAGGATCGACATGATCTCGAAATTTGCGAACTCGTCGTTGGGCGAGAGCAGCGGATGCGTCTCCGACTGCCCCTTGATCTGCTTGATCTCGATGAGACGCTCGTTGCGCTGGCGCGACGCTGCATAGGCGGCGTCGATCGGCCGGCCCTTGGAATCCACCTCGGTGGGATACATGCGGCCATCGGAGAGGTTTGCGTTGTGGGATATGGCCAGCAACTCGTTGCCCGCCTTGCGTTGCCCGTCCATCCAGTTCCACAGGTCCACCGGATGTTGTGAGTCGAGCGCCGTGAACGGCATGACAGGCACCTTGCTGCAGTCCTTGAAAAAGACGTTGCGGTGCAGGTTCATGTTGTTCGGCGTGGAGGTCCACTCGTAGGAGCAGAATGCTGTGAACTTGCCGGGCTGGTTGGCCTTCTCGGCGAGCTCGATGTTCTGCTTCCACACGGTGCCAGCGACCTCCGGCTGCATGAGCGACTTGACGGGCGGGCCGCCCATCATCTTGACCGCGAACAGGAAGATGCGATTCATCTCCGCTGGCGTTTGCGCCTTGAGGATCAGCGGCTGCGCAGCCGGCAGCTTGCTGATGGGCGACGACGGATCGTTCGCCAGCCGTATTACGCCGACGTACTCTGAATGATCGGTGACCCCGGCCCAGTCGAGCGGGGTATCGATTTTCACGTCGTAGCCCAGCGGATGCTTGATCGGCTCGCCTTTGAAGTATCTGTAGGCATCGCCGGGGTCGGTCCGATTGCCGCCCAGCCACGCGTCGAGCGACCAGCTCGTATGGACATGCGTCTCGCCGAAATAGGCGTCGCGGTCCGGGTTGCTCTGGGCAGACGCCGGAATCGTCATGAGGCCAATGCAACTCGCGGCCACCGCGGTGCGCGCCAAGGCGCGCGTGGAAGTCAATTGGATCGTCTTCGGCATCTCACTCTTTCCCGGAAAGTGATCGGGTTGGCGATCGGGGCCAGGTGCGGCAGTCGCATCAGGCTGGGCTAAATCGTAGCAGCCGAGCTCCCGGCGATCAACGGCAGTGCTACACAACTTTGGGCAGGCTTTGCTACCCGCGCGGGCCGGCGTGGGGCGAGACAGCATTTCCGTCATAGATGGGGTACACCAGTTAGATCGAACGCAAACCCGATGATGTTGCTCGGCGGCTGGCGTGAGGTCCGCTTCTGGCCGCAGGGGTCGCGTGACTTCTGCTTCCGACCCCGTTGCAGACCGTCGTTGACAGCCAAGCGGACATAGTTGCGGAGCCCTGAAGGGCGCGCCCTCGCTGGTTCATTAACCATCCGCGCTGTCCGGTTGATGCGTCAGTACCTGGCCCGCATACTGCTCGCGTTTCCAAAAAGGGGGGAGTCCTTAATGGAGTGGCCCACGATCGCGCGCATCTCGACGCTGGCACCGCTGCCTGACGGCTACCATTACGAGAAGCTGTCGGCTGCGGACGTGCTGCCGCTCATCGCCGGCATTCGGCGCTGGCATCCCGACATTGCCGTGGGCGGGGGCAGCTGCTACCTGCGCGAAGCCTTCTACGAAGCCAGCGTCTGCCTCGATGCCGAGACCCACAAGGACGTTTTCGTTTGCGTTTTCAAGTGTGCGGACGAACTCGTCGGCATGTGGTCGTGGGAGCGCATTCCCGAAACGCGTTCGATGTACGGCCGCTTGATCGTCGTCGCACCGGAGCATCGCAGCGCAAAGCTCGCGTCCCACGTAATGCCGCTGGCGGTGACGGCCGGCCGCGCTATGGGTGCGGAGTTCCTGTTCGCCCTTGCCACGCTGAAGATCCCGCACATGCAAAGCGCGCTCGAGAAGGCCGGTTTCCAGCTCATCGGTTTCACTTCTGGCTATGACTGCGAGGAGGTTGCGCCGGGCGACATCCGGCGCGTCTTCGAAGGCGTCTATTGCAAGGTGCTGGTGCCCGAGGACGAACTCATGCGGCCGGACCCGTCAAACCTCACGCCGCACGCCCGCGCATTGTTCGACGTGCTGTTCCCGCAGCCTGGCGCTGCCGCCCAGTCATGAACTGGCTGCCCTGGAACCAGGTCCTGGAATTCATCGATCTGCCGCCCGGCTTCCACGCACAGCCGATGCGGCGCGATCACATCGACGCGGCGATCGCGGCATTGCGGCGGTGGTATCCGGAGATCACCTTTGGTGTAAATAGCTGCTTCCTGCGCGAGGACTTCTACGGCGAGAGGGTCTGCCTCGACGGCGCGATCGACAAGGACGTTATCGTGCTGACTCTCTGGCGCGGCGACGACTTGGTGGGCGTGTGGTCCGGCGAGCGCGAGGTCGATTCGCTGGCGCTGTGGGGCCGCTTGGTCGTGATAGCACCCGAACACGCCCGTATCGGGCTGACGCGGCGAACCATCGCGGGCATGGAAGAAGCCGGACGGCGGATGGGCGCGGCGTTCATTTATGCGCTGGTCACGCTCAAGCACCCGTACATGCAGCAGGGGCTCGAACAGGCAGGCTACCGCCTGCTCGGGTTCTTCCCCGGCTACGACCGCGAGTTGGTCGCGCCTGGCGTGGTTAAGCGCGTCTACCAAGCGGTCTATGCGAAGCTTCTCGCGCCCGAGAACAAGGTGCTCCGGCCCGACCCCAAGAACATGACGCCCGGGACTAAGGGATTGTACGAACTCCTGTTCCCGGATCAAGCCAAGTAGTGCAACGACCGCTTCGGCAACCCTAGTGCGATGTTGGCTGTTGGCCGGCAAGCGCCTGGAGAAGGCACCTACCGGCCGACTGCCATTAAATCTCAGTCAGTTCGGCAATTTCCAACGCGTCGTCGACATCATCTTGCACCGCGCAGATCCGGAATCAGCATTTCTGAAGCACCGAGAACGACCCTTGGCACGATAGAGAAAGCGGCATAGCCTGAAGATGCAGGCCTATTCGGCCAACTGGAGGAGATCCTATGAAAATGGTACCTGTAGCACTCGTTGCGGCACTGTCGGCAAGCTTCGCGTTAGCCCAAGGCGCCAGTAAATCCCAACAACTCTGCAGGCGCAACGGCCACGGACGCTGAGCAGGCCAAAAACACGGCCAAGTCGAAGGAAACGGCCAAGATGACGACCGCCGAGAAGAACAAGGCCATCAAGGAGGCCAATGAGAGCACGCGCAACCCCGATAATTCTGCAAGCACGGGTGCAACCGCTGCGATGCAGAAGAACACAACAGCGACCTCCAAAGCGACCGGCAAGAATCGGCCTAACCTCGGGACGCAGGAAGCACAAAAGGCAATGCAGAAGGCCTCAACGCCATAAAACGCAGCGGGCGAGTAGCACCCTCTCGGGGTGCAGGGGCGAGCCTTCTACGCATGTCAGGAAGTTAGTCCCGGCCCCCACCGCGCGGATGCCCGCCACACTTAATGAGTCATCACCGCCGATGGCACAATTGTGGCACCTAGATCTTTCAGCAGCCGCTGGAACTCAGGCGACTGCGCGATGATGGCGCCGCCCGCCGCACGGAGTCGGTCAACTGCCTCCGGCGCCAGCACAAACGTGGTCGGTTGTAGATTCAAATACTCGATCTCCTTTTTGTCTTTCAACTCGGAGAACGAAACATCAATTGCGTATATTTCCGCGGCTGGTACCCGCAGGGCTTTCGCCACCATGGGGTCTTTGTTCCCAGCGAAGGCTGCCGAGTTTCGAAGCATGCGCATGGTCTGCCACTGCGCGGCGGTATCCCTAAGAAGTTCAATGGTCTCGTAAGAGAAAGCGTCGATAGGAGTCCCGGCTGACTTCAACAGGATGTCGATGGTCCCCGGTGGGCTGAATGACTCGTCCCAATTAGTCGGGGGAGAAGACAGGGAATTGACGACGAAGACGATAATCCGCTTCGCGCTGTCGAGTGGCGTAGGTTGACCAGCTTCGTGCAACGCCTCGAGGACTTCCAACGCGTCAAGTACGCCACGCATACCGACATTGTCCGAGACGCCACCGTCGACGAGATGCAGGTAAGGTCGCTTTCCGCTGTCCGCGAACGCTTGAAGATTGTTGAGCGAACGGATTGCACGCGCCGCAGGACGAGGGGGATTGTCCTTATCCAAGAAAAGCGCAGCCCACGGCGGTGCTTTCCAGTTGCAGTTGCCGCCATAGTTCTTGACAGTAATGGAGGACAGCACCACGGGGACTGCAGACGATGCCGCAGCTGCGCGCGATAGCGGAACCGCGTTCAAATCCGAGCAGATGATGTCGAACGTTCCCTGATTGAAAACGAAGCGCGCGCCGGTAGAAATGTCTGTAGCCGAGGCAAGAATCATCGGGCCCGAACCGCGATTGAGATCGCCGAAGGTCGCGCCGTTGAAAAGTATCTCGTCGTAAAGCTGAGATGCGAGCTCGGACCTACCCCAGCCTTCTGACGAAAGATCGCCCCAATAGCGCGGGCTGAATGCACGGGCGATGAGTTCGCCTTGCACATTTCTCTTCAGGAAGCGCTTCTCGTAATCGTCGAACAGCTTCTCTCCATACAGGCCGTAGGCCAGCGCGGTAAAGCTACCGCCCGAGACTCCGGTGATGACATCGATTGAATCCAGCAGGCGAAATTTAGCGCCGTTGGGCGCCATGATTTCGGTACGCTTCAAGTACTCCAAGACTCCGTAGGAGAACGCGGCCGCACGCGTACCTCCTCCAGAAAATGCAAGGATGACAAGATTCTCCTTGCTGTTACTGCTCACAGCTTGCCGCGTTTCGAATCGGTATCCCGCTCGTGGGTCGGTCTGGGTAATCGGTGGGTTGACCGGGCGCGTGGCGCACGCGCCGAGGACAAACATTGCAACGATCACGAGCGGCAAATTAGTGAACTTCAAGGTCATCGTCCCTCTTGTAAGTTGAGCCGTGCGACATTCCTCTAGTCTAGAGCATCAGCTTACCCAGACACCAAGGCATTTGGCGAGCTGTCAGCGCCACGTAGCCGGGCCGCAGACTTTGCCGCCCACGCATCCTTGCCGTCGCGCCCCGGGGTGCTCCGGACCAGCGTGTGAAGGTCCGCTGGAACGAGCTCATGTGCTGTCCCCGAGTGTCATTACGATCTCCTCCATTGGAGTCTCGCTATCGGCAAGGAGTTGACCCGCGAAATAATATCGAGCCGCATCGAGCATCTCTTGGACCTTCTCCCACTTGCCTTCAAGCGTCTATTTAGGTGCGCCGATGCAGTGCCAATGAGCGTGCGACATCGTGGACCGAGCCAATCCGTCCACCAGGAGAGTTCGTAATGAACGTACCACTCTCGAAATCGTGAGACCGGAGGTAGCGCCGTGGCAGTCTGGAAGAGCGGCCGGTGTGCTGACCGGGTCAGTCGTTGCCGTCCAAAATCGTACCGGTTGGTTCGGAACGTCTGCTTTTTGGCCGATTGCCGACCGTTGATCGATGCCGGCTCCCGACCCAAACCGGACATTTGATTTTCCTCATCCGCGATGTGAAGTGGATCGGCGGGTGCCGCTTAAGGCACCCGCCGTGCAGCATCAGTTCTGAACCAAGCGGTCTCAGTGCGCGCCGGTCACTCGCGGTGGCTTGCGCGGGTCCATGGCGGGAACCGGATTCGCCGGATTTTGCAGATTGGGCACGAGATCGTTGGACGCACCGCCCGGGAAGCGCGTGATGTTCGGATATTTGATGATCGACTGGTTGAACGCGATCATTACCGGGTAGGTCAGCGAAAGAATCCAGCCGTTATCCTCCCCCGCATAGCGCCCCGGCGACGTGGTCGTGTTGCGAGTCGACACCGCGCCGTTGAACAGCATGTCGTATTTCTCGAACGGGTCCATCGTGAGGTTGTATACGGAACCGCAGCATCCGAGGTTCAACTCCGGCCCAAGCCATGTGTCCTTCGACGTGTAGAGGTACTTCCATGCGATGCGCAGCCACGGCTCCTTGGGATCGCCCCCGATGTCGACGCGCATGCCCTTGAAGTTCTCCCCGTCGATGTAGACGAACGAGCCACGCGCCGAGTGCATGTCCTTACCTGTGACGTAGGCGCTGTTGTCGATGCCGTCGAAATAGATGCCCTTGCCGTTGTCGTCGGTCCAGTCAGCGGTGGGTGGCTTGATGCCCACCATGGACGCCAGGGTGGGCCACACATCCATGTGCGACATCATCTCGTGCATCGAGACGCCAGCAGGAATCTTCCCCGGTGCCCACATGAAACCGGGTACCCGCCATCCCGCCTCGAAGGCCGAGCCTTTTTCGCCACGGAACGGATGCGTGCCCGCATCTGGATAGGCGTCCTGCCACGCCCCGTTGTCGGCAGTTAGCACCACGATCGTGTCGGGCGCCTCGGCGCGAATCGTCTCCATGATGCGGCCGATGTTGTCGTCGAGCTCCATCACGGCATCCGAATAGTTGCCGAGCTTCGAGCGTCCCTGGAATTTCTTCGACGGGTTGTTCGGGTTGTGCATCTTCATGAAGTTCACATCCATGAAGAAGGGCTTGCCGTCCTTGGCGTGTTGCTTGATGTAGGCGACCGCAGAGTCGGCCTGCCGCACGTCGAACTCCTGCAGATAGTCCCAGTCGATGAGCGCGGTCTTGGTGGCAGGCTTGCCGGCTAAACCTTCCCACTCGTGGAGGTTGACGATCTGCTGGTATTCCTTCCAATAGTCGGCGTTGTACTTGGGGAACCAGGGATGCATCTTCGGGGACGTATCGCTGTACGTGTACACGCCGGGGTAATAGGCCGCGAAGTGCTTCATCTCGTCGAAGCCGTGCTCAATCGGATAGAACTCGGGCTTGTCGCCCAGGTGCCATTTGCCGGAGAAGTAGGTCGAATAGCCGTTCTTCTTGAAGAACTCGGCGATGGTCGGCGTCTCTTTATGGAGCCCGTTCTCGTCCCCCGGCACTACCACTACCGAGAGCGCAGACCGTATGGGGATACGACCGGTCATAAAGGACGCACGTCCCGCAGTACAGCTCGCCTGGCCGTACCAGCTCGTGAACATCGCGCCTTCCTTCGCGATGCGATCGACGTTCGGCGTGGGGTGCCCGAGTGCCAGGCCGCCGCCGGAATAGGCGCCGAAATCCAGCCAGCCCACATCGTCCGTCATGATCACCACCACGTTCGGCTTCTTGGCTTGCGCCATCACTGGCGCAGGGGCGGTTACGGCGAGTGCGGCGGCCAGCAACACGAACGCCTGCGTCGCCTTCTTCCATTGCTGCATGTCTGTCTCCTTTGTCGTGCGTAGCATTTACATCGCGGTATGAAGTCGCGCCCTTCACGGCGGACTACGCGTCACCGTACAGGGATGTTTGAAGCGATCAAAACCGTAAAGCATTGGCAACTATTTGCGCACAGCAGTGCTGCTTGTGTGGACAGAGCAAATGACGTATTTCGAGTGGAACTTGGCCAACTCCTAGTTTTCCGCGAATGCGATACTGCTGCATGACTGCTTCTGAGTTCCGCGGTTGCGCTTTAAGCAGACCGACGTGGCAAGGATACGGCGAGAACAATCGCTTGCCAGTGGATTCCAACACGTAGAAGCTACGTGAAAATACGTATAGTAACCATACGGGCTCTGTTCTCCTGACCCTGGACAATGCGCGAATGCAACTTGGGACGCTGCGATGGTGCGCCGCACGGCGGTGAGGATGCGGCCCGCGGTCAGCGGCTGCTCTACGAACTCGAAAGCGCCGCGCCTTATGAGGTCGACAGCGGTTGGGAAATGGTACTCGCGCCCGACCGCGCACAGGGCCAAACACGCTTTGCGGGCGCCTAACGCCTGCTTACCCGACGTTCGGCAGCTCTGCCGAGAACGAGATCTCCGCCGAGGCCAGCTATAAACGGGTGATCAGTGACCGTAGTTGATCGCATTATCTTGGATGGCCGCTTCTGGCCGGAGTCGGTCTCGTTTGAAGTCGGCTCCCGACCTACGCACGAATAGGACCACGTCTGCTTCCTGCCCGGCCTCATCCAATCCAACATGTTTGCTCGGCTTGGCCTCCGCGAGCCGGTAGGTCGTAATTCCGGTCGCATCGTGCCCTCGGCGATCTGGCCCCACTATGCCGCGGGCTTGTCATGAAGGCATCACACTGGAGAAGAAAATGGACAAGTTTCTTGTGCTTTACAAGGCGCCAAATGCGGTCGTCGATGAGTGGATGAAGAAGCCCGAGGTCGAGCGCAAGCCAGAAGAAACCAAAATGATGGACGCATGGAAAAACTGGATGAGCGCAAACGCCAGCAAGTTCACGGACAAGGGGGCCGGCGCGGGTAAGCCCAAAGTCGTGTCGTCATCGGGCGTAAAGGACTCCCGTAACGACATCATGATGTATCAGATCGTGCAGGCGAGCTCGGTCGATGAGGTGGCGAAGATGTTCGTGGGACACCCTCACCTCGGCATCCCACAAGCGACTGTCGAGGTGATGCCGCTCAAGACCATGGAAGGTTAGATGCTTTCGCGCATCCCCCTTGTGCGTCCGTGGATCACTTTATGACCATGAACCACATCGCCCCCACTAGCGGAACAGTGGCGGCGAATCCCCATGCGAACCATTGCCGGCGCAGGCGCGCGAAATCCGGGTGCGTAGTGCCGGTGCGTAGCGCGTCGTCGGCGGCACGCCGCTGCTTTCAACTGCAGCGGAATCAGCACTGCCACCCAGATTGCGCCGGAAACGAGGAAGCCCAATTGGCTCCAGACGAGCCACCGGGTCGACCATGGCCTGATGTCCGATGTCCACAACATGCCGTAGCCGCCCACCATGATGAGCCCGGCGCCCCACGCGGTGAACGCAATGTCCGTATAGATCACCAGGCGCTGGGCGAATGCGGTCACGGAGAGGTCATTCGTGCGGTCCGCGTAGAACTTCCATGCCGACGTTACGGTGATGTTGCCCATAAGCAGGATGATGCCCAGCAGGTGCAAAAAAAGGAAGGTCGCATGGGTCTTGGGCGCTATCGTAATATGGACGGCCAAATTGCGACATCGAAGCCCGTCCACCCGACGAACGCGGAAGTCGCGCCGCTCGCCATGCCCGTCGTTGCCTCCTATTCCCCACCGCAACCCCACTACGACGAGTTGGGAGTGGTTTCACGCTGGCGCTACTTCTGACATTACGGTAGCACTTCACTTTTGGCTAGAATTGGACCGGTCGCTAGACTCGAGCTCAAACAGCACTGCGGAGGAACGATGTCGGACCATAGGGAACAACTCGAGACCTTACACACATCGGCCATCGATGCGCGAAACGGCTACCGCGATGCGCTGGAGGACGCCAGCAAGCACGGTCTTACAGGGCTCTTCGAGGAAATGATCGCCCTGCATGAGGGCAACGCCAACGACCTGGCCGTCGAACTCACGCGCAGGGGCTCCAAAGCTGACGACGATGGCTCGTTCATGAGCGTTGTGCATCAGACCATAATGAGCATTCGCGGCTTGTTCGGCGCGTTGGACCAGAGCGTGCTGCCCGGCCTTATCGATGGCGAAATTCGCAATGTGGAGAAATACGACGACGCGCTCCGCGAACTGTCGGGGGACTCGACCGTGTTCCAACTACTATCGGCCCAGCGTCAGCGAATCGTCGATTCGATCGCAATGATGAGAGCGATGAAGGCAGACTAACGCGCTGGCCGCAGCGCGCGGCAACACTGATTTTTTCGCCCGACCGCGGCGGACTTTAGCGGTTAGGGCATCTTCGCGCACATAAGCGCGATGAGGCCGTACGCATCGTCACGATGTCGGCTTCTGGCCGAAGCTGTGTCAGCCCGAATCCAATTGTGATCGGAACTCCATCGCGTTGATAGGCACAATTCGATCCGGCGCCGACTTCACTTTGTCGCCCCACGTTTCACTCGCAGCCATCGCCACGGAACCTGCGACGACGGCCGGATGGCCAAGCAAATGGGGCGCACCGTTGCCTCGCGGAAGAGCACCAAGTCGCGCGGCGATGCTCACCGCCGCAAGGGGGGTCATGGATCTTGAACCGGCGATGGCACCGAGCAACATGGACGGTAAAAGCGACTTAGCTATGGCAAGAATATTCATGGAGGTTTCTTATCGGAATCACCGTGGGAATTATCGGGCCAGGAAGCGACCACCTCAGCTTGCGATGTAGGACAGTTCTGGCCACAGAATCAGCCGCCCAAGAATGGTCGATAGAGTGTAGAGCGCGGATTATTGCAACCGTCGTTACCACAATTCGAAGCTGAGTTCACCCGCAGCGATGCGGCGCTATAGGCCCTAGGGCAGATGCGACGAACTGGCATCGAACCGAAGTGACCTCACTTCACCGGTACGACGAGCGGCCATCTTAGGGTGGCCGCAACTTTTTCGGAGTGTTTATGAGCGACGACAAGACCAACCGCCGCCAGCAAGATGATGGCAGCGTAGACCAATTCGTCACGTTGTCGTTTGCAGCGCTCTTGTGACCTTCGCACCCACGGTCCAAGATCGAACCATTCAGCCAGGTGGCGGCACCCCTGAGTTGCTCTGGCTCGACTGGCTTGGCCACGAGCAGTTCAGCAGCGCTGCGGATTGGCTCACCGCATCCGCGCGCTTGGTGGTCGTCGCGCCGCATCCAGATGATGAGATCCTCGCGGCAGGCGGCCTGATGACGGCTGCGGCGCGCCATGGCCTGCCCATCGGGATCATTGCCGTGACGGACGGCACTTCCAGCCATCCGGGTTCCACGGAGTGGAGGCGGGACCGCCTCGGCCGTGAGCGGCCGCGCGAAACCCACCGCGCGCTTCGCCAGCTGGGTGTCGCCGCTGACGTGGAGCGGCTGAATTTTCAGGATGGCGGCGTGGCGTCACGTACGGATGATTTGGCGGCCGAGATGTCGAGGCAGCTACGTCCTGGGGATCTGGTTGTGGCGACCTGGCGTTTAGACGGACATCCCGACCACGAGGCCACGGGGGCCGCGTGCGCAATGGCGGCCACTTACTGCGATGCGCGCTTGATCGAAGCGCCAGTCTGGGCATGGCATTGGGCCTGTCCCGGAGATGGGCGCATTCCTTGGAACCGCATGCATCAGATTTGGCTCGACGAGGAAGCCGTGCAGAGGAAGCAGCGCGCTCTTGCCGCCTTTCGCTCCCAACTCGCGCAGGATGCCACGCAACCAGGTCCCGTGCTCCGCGCGTCGATCGTGCAGCGCGCCGCCCGCCCGTTCGAGCTATTCATCTCCGCCGACACGCGTGACAACGGCCGGTTGTCCTACGGCGAAAACCCACGTCAGGCGATGTAACGCGACGCCTCACCTACGTACATTCGCGCTCTATGCTGCGGTCCAAAACATTGTCAGGTGCAAAACCCCAAACTGCTCTAGCGGTGTGCCCATCGTCTTCACCGTTCTCGCACCTAATCGAAAGCGGGCAAGCCGATCTTTCGCTTCCGGGGCATGGATCGACGTTGGACCGATGGCGCGTGCTGGCCCGCGTCGCCGCGCAGGACCTAGCCCTGGTCAAACTGTTCGAAGGTCACACCGATGCGTTGGCCATCATGGCCGAACTCGGCGGGCCGGCTGTGGCGCGTCATAGCCGCTGGGGCACTTGGTGTGCCGAACCACCTCAGGCAAGAGTAGTGATCGAGACGCCCAGGTCCGCGCCTTGGCACCTGAGAGGCACCAAGGCTTGGTGCTCCGGCGCCGATGCCGTGACCCACGCCATCGTGAGCTGCTGGGATTCGCTCGGCGCGCCTCGCCTCGCTGCGGTGTCGATCGATCCCGCCACCACCAAAATCATCGATAGCGGATGGAAGGCCATCGGCATGCGTGAAACGCGTACGCGGAATGTGCAGTTCGATGGGACACCGGTCTTGTGGGTGAGCGAACCCCACGCGTATGTTCGACGGCCCGGCTTCTGGCACGGTGCTGCAGGCATCGCTGCTTGTTGGTGGGGAGCGACCGCCGATATCGGCGCGATGGTGAGCCGGCATACCGCCAAGACGACCGACCCCCATGTGTTGGCGCACTTGGGTGCGATTGACGTGGCCGTCACCAAGGCCGCCGCGCTGCTCCGAACCACCGCGGAGTGGATCGATGCACATCCGGCTGAATGCGCGAAAGTGCCGGCGTTACGCGCGCGAGTGGCGGTGGAAGATGCGGCCGTGGAAGTCATGTTGCACGCGGGCCGAGCCGTGGGTGCAGGACCGCTGTGCCGCGATGAGCGATTCGCTCGCGCGATGACCGACCTGCCGGTGTTCTTGCGCCAAAGCCATGCGGAGCGCGACCTCGCCACCATTGGTGCCGAGTCGCTTGAATCGGCGCGCGGCGCTGAACGCTGGCTGCTCTGAGCATCACGCACCCGTTTTCGTCATAAAGTTGTGCGCGCCCTCCATCCTCCGCTACTCGTCGAATAATGGCCGCCCAACCCGCTCACTTGCACTACTTCGAGTCGCTCTATGGCGCGAACGACGATCCATACGGCGTGCGCGATCGTTGGTATGAGCGTAGAAAGCGGGCACTCCTCCTCGCAAGCCTCCCCCGCCAACGCTTCGCCTCAGCGTACGAACCCGGCTGCGGCACGGGCGAGCTGACGTTTGAGCTAGCGCGCCGCTGCGACCGCGTCCTGGCGAGCGACTGGAGCCCGCGGGCGTTGGCTTTCGCGCGCAAGCGTAATGCGGGTTGGCCGCAGGTCACGCTCCAACGCCACGAACTTCCGCGCGATTGGCCCGGCGACAAGGCTGCATTCGATTTGATCGTTTTGAGCGAGCTCGGTTATTTCCTGGACCGGCGGGCACTCGTTATTGTCGCCGACCAATGCGCATCCTCCCTTTCTGCGGGCGGTGTGCTGGTCGCCTGCGACTGGAAGCCCGATTTTGACGAAAGAGCCGTCTCGACCAGCGAGGTCCACGACACGCTGTCCCGCATTGGCCTCCATGAACTGGTGGCGCATGCCGAGGACGATTTCATCTTGAGAGTATGGTCTTCCGATCCGCGATCGGTGGCGCAACGTGAGGGCATCCGGTGATCGGCGTCGTCATACCTGCACACAACGAGGCGGCCCATATCGGCGCGTGCGTCGACGCTGCAAACGTCGCCGCTCGTCATCCTGCATTAAAGGGAGAGGATGTCGAGGTACTTGTCGTGCTTGACCGTTGCAGCGATCAAACTCGAGCAATAGCGTCTGACCGGGGAGCAACGACACTCGCCGTGAATGCATGCAATGTCGGCTTGGCTCGCGCCGCAGGGGCGGAGTACATGCTGGCGAAGGACGCCCGATGGCTGGCATTCACCGACGCCGACACACTTGTGGCTCCGGATTGGCTGGTTCGGCAGCTCGCTCTAGACGCCGAGGTGGTGTGCGGAACGATCGGGGTCGGCGATTGGCCGCTCCACGGTGGACATGCCAGTTTCCTCGAACAGCATTTCGCCAATACGTACACCGACGCCGATGGGCATCGGCACATCCACGGCGCCAATCTGGGCGTCTGCTCCGGGGCGTATCGAAAGGTAGGCGGCTTCGCCTCCCTCGTCTGTAGCGAAGATGTGGCGCTGGTCAGGGCGCTGGAAGCTAACGGAGCGCGAATCGCCTGGAGCGCTGCGCCCCGCGTGACGACCAGCGCGCGCACCGATGCGCGGGCTCAAGGTGGATTCGGCGACACCCTGCTTGCGGTGATTGCTGCGGGCGGCTCACCGCGACCGAATGAGCTCCAAAATGGATTGGCTTAACCTACTCCAATGGCCAGCCTTCGCGGCATCGCTCGCAGCCGCCTGGCTGGTGGGGTCCGAATCTAAGCGGAAGCGCTTCATAGGCTTCTGGATCTTCTTGGCAAGCAACGGGCTGTGGATTGCCTGGGGTTGGCCGGAAGGCGCTTGGGCATTGATTGCGCTGCAGTTCTGCCTAGCCGTCACTAACGTGCGGGGAATGTTCAAGGCCGAACCTGCGGCGAGCGAAAAGGCTGCGAGCGGCGGACGAGACGGTTAGGCGCGCCCCGCGAGCAAGACGGTTCGTTGCGCCGCGCAGGTCCGCCAGGAGACAGCCAATGCGCTACGCACGACGGAATGAGCCCAACTGGTGTCGACGTCAGGTTTCCTCGACGAACACCTCTTCGCGCTTTCTCTTCAGGTTCGGCAGCGCGATGAGCAGCAGCAGGGCGACGGCGGCGAGCAACAGCCCCAGCGAGATCGGCCGCGTGACGAACACCGAAAAATCGCCGCGCGACAGCAGAAGTGCTCGGCGCAGATTTTCCTCCATCATCGGCCCGAGCACGAACCCCAGCAGCAGCGGCGCCGCCTCGCATCCGAGCTTCATGAACACGAACCCCAGGAGGCCGAAGAACGCGGTCTGGCTGACGTCGAAGCTGGTGTTGCTGATCGTGTACACGCCGATCGAGCAGAACACGAGGATCAGCGGATACAGGATTCGATACGGTACCCGCAGCAGTTGCACCCAGACGCCGATCAGCGGAAGGTTCAGCACCACCAGCATCAGGTTGCCCACCCACATCGACACGATGAGACCCCAGAACAGCGAGGGGTTCGACGTCATTACCTGCGGCCCGGGCTGGATGCTGTGAATGGTCATCGCCCCGACCATGAGCGCCATGACGGCGTTTTCGGGTATGCCGAGTGTCAACAGCGGGATGAACGACGCCTGTGCGCCGGCATTGTTGGCCGACTCGGGCCCGGCCACCCCCTGGATCGCGCCTTTGCCGAACTCGGACGGATCGTCGGCGACCTTCTTCTCCACCGCATACGCCGCGAAAGCGGAGAGCATCGCGCCGCCGCCCGGCAGGAGCCCCAGCACCGAGCCGATGCCGGTGCCGCGCAACACGGCGGGCCACGCTTTGCGGAACTGCGGCTTGGTAAGCCAGAGGCCGGTGATCTTGCTGGTGATGATCTCGCGCTTCTCCGACGACTGGAGGTTGGCGATGATCTCGGCGAAGCCGAACATACCCATCGCGACGCTGGCGACCCCGAGTCCGTCGCTCAGCTCCGGCACGCCGAAGGTGAAACGCTGCACGCCGGAATTGACGTCGGTGCCCACGAGCCCCAGCACCAGGCCGAGCACGATCATCGATACCGCATGCAGAAGCGAGCCATGCGCGAGCACCACTGCGCCGATGAGGCCGAGAGTCATCAACGAGAAATATTCGGCCGGCCCGAATTTCAACGCGAGTTCTGACAAGGGAATGGCGACCGTGGCGATCATGATCGTCGCCACCGAGCCCGCGAAGAAGGAACCCAGCGCCGACACCGCGAGCGCCGTGCCGGCCTGGCCCTTGCGCGCCATCTGGTAGCCGTCGAGGCAGGTGACCGCCGATGACGTTTCCCCGGGCATGTTGAGCAGGATCGACGTCGTCGACCCCCCGTACTGGGCGCCGTAGTAGATGCCCGCCAGCATGATCAGCGCGCTGACCGGTTGCAGCGCGTAGGTGATGGGCAACAGCATCGCGATCGTGGCGACCGGGCCGATCCCGGGAAGCACGCCGATCAGCGTGCCGACCAGGCAGCCGATAAAAGCGTAGAGCAGGTTGACCGGCGAGACCGCGACACCGAAACCCGTTGCAAGATGTTGGAGGAGTTCCATATGCGCGCTAACCGAAGGCGGGCCAGACGGGAAGCTGGATGCCGAGCAGGTAAACGAAGACCACGATGCAGAGCACGGCCATCAGGACGCTCGCCACCGCCGCCTCGACCGGTCGGAATTCATGACTGGCGAAGCTCGCGACGAAGACCAGAAAGATCGTCGACAGCGCGAGGCCGACGTGAGGAACGATCAGCCCGAAAATGACGACCGCCCCGAGGGTGACCACCAGCGGACGCCAGCGCCAGCCGCCAATCGCCACACCCTGTCGCGAAATGCCGCGCAGCACGCTGGCGGCGCCGAGCAGCATCATCAGGCAGCCGAGGGCGCGCGGAAAGTAGCCCGGGCCCATGCGCGCTGCCGTTCCCATCGAAAAGTTGAGCGAGAACAGCAGTGTCCCGGCGCCGATCGCGACGAACAGCAGCCCGGCCCAGAAATCCCTGGGGCCACGAATCCACGACATGACGATCCTCCGTTGGCGCCTTCTCGAACGAGCGCGCGCCGAAGCATAGATGCCGAAGCTTTCAATTCGCTTGCATTTCCTACCGGGCGGCACGCCGCGGGTGCCCGGTCGGCCGATTCGGGGTAAATTCGTGTGGTGCAGATTCGCATCCTCGCCGTCGAAGACGACGCGCAAATCGCCGCCTTGCTCGGTGACGAACTGGGTCGCCTCGGCTATGGCCTGCGGGCCGTGGGTACCGCTGCCGAAGCCCTGGCGCAGGCGCAGGCATGGCACCCCCACCTGATGCTGCTGGACCTCGGGCTGCCCGATCGCGATGGCGCGGAGGTCCTGCGGGCGCTGCGGGCGCGCAGCGACCCGCTCCCGGTCATCTGCCTCACCGCGCGCGACCGCCAGGACGAGCGCGTGGACGGCTTGCGGGCCGGCGCCGACGACTACATCGTGAAACCGTTCGACCTGGCCGAACTCGATGCCCGCATTCGCGCGGTGTTGCGCCGCACCGCGCACGGCGGTACGCAAGAGATCGCCCTCGGGACCCTGCGCCTCGCCGACGACGAAAGCCGGGTGCTCGGCAGCCAGGGTCCGCTTGCCATGACACCGCGCGAACTGCACGTGCTGCGCCGCCTGATGAAAAATGCCGGGCGCGTCGTCACCAAGGCGCAGCTCACGGAAACGCTGGCGACGCTGAACGAGGACATCGGCGAGAAGACCATCGAGGTCTACATTCACCGCATCCGCAACAAGATCCGCGACAACGATGTCGAAATCGTGACTGTGCGAGGGTTCGGCTACCTCCTGAAGGCCGCGACGGCGTCTGCATAGATGGTTCTGCCGACCTGGACCCATGCGAGCCTGCGCCAGCGCCTGGTGATCCAGGTTGCGCTGCCGCTGCTCGCGCTGTTCGCACTGAGCGGCGCGATCACGACGTGGGCGGCCCGGCACCACGCGAATCGCGTGTACGACCGCTGGCTGTATGACTCCGCGCAAAGCCTTGCCCAGCAGGTGAAGCTGACCGACGGTTACGCCGCGCTCAACCTGCCGCGGGTCGCGCAGGAAATGTTTGAATGGGATGAAGAAGATCGCGTCCGCTTTCGCGTGGAAGGCTCGACCAGCGGCTTCATTGCCGGCCGCGACGTACCCGCCCACGGCCAGCATGAGTACGTGCGCGGCAACATCCGCTACTTCGATGCCGTCGCTGATGGTCAGCCGATGCGCTGGGTGGTGCTGACGTCACCGCTTCCACCTGTCGGCGAGGCCGTCAGCATCTCGGTCGGCGAGACCATGCGCAAGCGGGAACGGCTGACCGAGGAGATCCTGCTCACTGTCTGGCTTCCGCAAATCGCGCTCCTCCTGCTCGCCGGCTGGGTGGCGTACCGCTCGATCAATACCCAGACGCAGAAGATCCATGCGCTGTCGACGTCGTTGCGCGACGTGAGCTACCGCGAGCTGCGCGCTGTTTCCGGCGCCGACATGCCAGCCGAGATGCAGCCGCTGATCGAGGCGCTGAATGCGATGATCGGCAAGCTCGATGACGCAGCGCTCGCCCATCGCAGCTTCATAGCGAATGCCGCGCACCAGCTGCGCACCCCGCTGACGGCGCTCGGCCTGCAGGCCGAGCAGGCGATCCAGCGCGATGACCTGCAAGACACGCGAGCCGCGCTGCGCCAGTTGCAGGCCACCGTCCAGCGAACCACCCGCCTGGCCAACCAGCTCCTGCTGCTGGCGCGCGCGGAGCCCGATGCGCAGTCGGGTGCCAATCGCCGTCGAACCGACCTTTATCAACTCGCCTTCGACACTGCGAGCGCCTGGGTTCCCGCCGCGCTGGCCGGCGCGATCGATCTCGGCTTCGACGAAACGTCACCGCACGCCGAGGTGGAAGTCGACATCGCGCTGGTGAACGAGGCCATCAACAATCTGCTCGACAACGCGCTCAAGTATTGCCCGCGCGGGGCGAGCGTCACGGTCGCCGTGCGCCTGTTGCCGGAGCCGACCGTGGTAGTCGAAGACACCGGGCCTGGCATCGCGCCCGCGGAACGCAGCCGGGTCGTCCAGCGCTTCTATCGCGGTGACCATGCCGGCAATGCCGGTACCGGTCTCGGCCTCGCCATCGTCCACGAAATCACGCTGGCCCATGCCGGGCAATTCGTGATCGCCGATGCGCCCGACGGTGGGGCACGGTTCGAACTGCGGTTTCCGGTGGCCTAGGGCGCAGCCCGGGCAGGCACCAGCGCCGAAGCGCGCGCGCGACGCCGTTCTACCGCTTCACCGACATCGGCTCCACCGTCGCCCGCAACGTTTCGACGCCTGTCATCAACGGAGGTCCGAAGGTCGTCGGTTGCCAATCGACCCATAGCCGGTCGAGCACCAGGTAGATGGCGAGGCCCTCGTCCTGGCTCCAGTGCTTGCCGTCGCGACGCGCGAATGCGAGGGCCTCGGGCTTGTCCATCGCACCGCCCTTGGGGTCGGTCAACCAGCGATACAGCGCATACTGGCCGGTGCCTTCCAGCGTGAGGAACAGGTCCTCGGCCTCGGCATACACGGCGTCCTTGCCCTTGAAGTAGCGAGCGCGGCGGCTGTCGATCACGCGCAGCGCACGGCGGGTCAACGCGCGCGCGTCCTTGATGGTCGGTGCCTCCGCCGCCTCCCACAGGAGATCCTGCTCGCGCTTGAATGCCGCGGCGAAGCCCGGCCGCGATGCGAAGCGCGTCTGCACGACATCGTCGTCGCTGTCGGCAGGCAAGCCCTTTTTCGCCAGCGCGTCGACCTTCCGTCCGAACGCCGCCGACTGCGTATGCGTGAATTCGTGCATGAAAACCGCCGTCGCGAGCCGCAGGCGATCGTTGCCCTTGGCCTGCGCTTCCCAGATCGGCGGCAGCGCCATCACGAACGTCATCGAACCGTCCGGCATCGGCATGGCGAACGACGTGAGCTGCGCCGGTACGCTCTGGCCATCGGCAAGGACCAGTTTGCCGCGATGCGGCGTACCGGAAACGCGGTAGCGAAACGCCCCGCTGCTGACGATGTCGCCGGTGGCATCGGCCGGCACCGGCTTGAGCTCGTAGCTGCACGCGGCATCGAACAGTACGATTGCCGGCGGCACCGGACTGGCGATCTTCAACGCGTGCCGGTTGACCCGCTGCCAATCGTGCAGCGCGCGCTGCGTCCACTCGCGATTCGTGCCGTCAAACACGCAGGCCGCGGGTTCGCCTGCAGGAGGCGCGGATTCCGCTCCCCGGACGGGCAGCGCACTCGCGCCAGCCAGCACCAGCACGAGCACGACCCGCGGGAAGCAAAAGCCGTCGCTCGGGACGCGCGCCCGCGCCGATGTGCGGCAGCTTCGCTCAACTACGAACATCGTTCCATTCTACTGGGTGCGCGTTTCGGGGCTTTGCCGTCGGGCTACAGGCGATGGCTGCGGTCGCCGGTGGCGAAGCCCGGCCAGGCGATGCCCTCACTCTTCGCGAGCGCCAGGACTTTGAAGAGTTCGCCCATTTCCGCGGGCGCCAGCAGCTTCTGCACAACGGTCACGGCGCGGATATAGGCGACCGAGTCCGGCGCCCCGACCTCCTGCAGGCGCGCGAGGATGCCGCAGCCGAGCAGGAATGCGGCCTGTGACGCGTACCCCGCGACGGTCAGGCCACCGCGCTCGCCCGCCAGCGCGATCGCGCTGAAATCGACGTGGGCCGTGAGGTCCGTCAGGCCCGGCCACCATAGCGGGTCGGCAAGGGCGCGGTGCCGATAGTGCGCCATCAGCGTGCCACCGTGCCGTTGCGCCGTGTAGTACTCCGCTTGCGGAAAGCCGTAGTCGAGCGCGAGCAGGGCGCCACCCACCATGCGCGCGCCCAGCGCCGCCGTCAGCGCCTCGGCGCCGGGATTGAGTTCGCTCATGTAGTCGATCTCCGGCGGGAAGCGCGCGAGCGCGAGCGCGCGCAGCGAACCGGGGGCAAGCGGACGGTCTTCGAGCCGCAGGCGATCATCCCAGACCACGCCACGTTCAAGCCAGGCGCCGTCCCGGCGCACCACCGTATGCGCCGGCACGGCGTCCAGCACTTCGTTGAGAATCACCGCACCGTCGATGCGCGCCGGCAGGCGATCGACCCACTCGACCCGCGCCGCCTGCACCGGCGCCAGCCGCGCGATCGATTCGCGCTGGCGCTCGCGCAGATCGGGACTGACCTCCAGAATGACATAGCGCGCGGGAAGCGCGCCCGCAGTGTCGAGTGCACGGAGGAGGTCGCAGGCGAGCGCACCGCTGCCGGCGCCGAGTTCGACGATCTCGCGGGCATCTGTGACGGCCAGGATCGCCTCGACCTGGAGCGCCAGCGCCCGCGCGAACAGCGGCGTCATTTCCGGCGCGGTGACGAAGTCGCCGGCCGGTCCGAATTTGCGGGCGCCCGCAACGTAGTAGCCAAGTCCCGGCGCGTACAGCGCGAGTTCGATGAAGTCGGCGAGCGAGATGAAGCCGCCCGCGACGTCGATGCGCGCACGCACGGCCTCGACCACTTGCGCACTATGGGCCGCCGCCGCGTCATCGGGCGCCGGCAGCGACGGTGGCGGTTGGGTGCGCATGCCCGATACGATATGCTAGATTGACCGCAGTGTAGCGCCCACAGGCGTCGGAGCAGGCAGTGCAGGACAAGGTCGTGTTGATCACCGGCGGCGCCAAGCGCATCGGCGCCGCCATCTGTCGGCGCCTGCATGCCGATGGCGCGAATCTTATGCTGCATTTCCGCGCGTCCGCCGGCGAGGCGCGCCTGCTGCAGGCCGAACTCAACCATGCGCGCGCCAACTCGGTCGCGCTGATCCAGGCCGATCTGCTCGACACGGCCAAGCTGCCCTCGCTGATCGAGCAGACGCTGCACAAGTTCGGTCGCCTCGACGGCCTGGTCAACAACGCGTCGTCGTTCTTCCAGACGCCGGTGGGTGCGATCACGATCGGCGACTGGGACGACCTGATCGGCACGAACCTGCAGGCGCCCTTGTTCCTCGCGCAGGCGGCAGCGCCGGCGCTGCGACGGGCGCACGGCTCGATCGTGAACATCGCCGATATCCATGCCGACCGTCCGCTCAAGAACTACGTCGCGTATTCGGTCGCGAAGGCGGGTCTGGTCGGCCTCACGCGCTCGCTGGCGCGCGAACTCGCGCCGGAGATCCGCGTCAATGCGGTCGCCCCGGGCCCGGTGCTCTGGCCTGACGACGACGAGGTCTTCGACGAACTGTCGCGCCAACGCATCATTTCGCACACGCCACTAAAGCGCGAGGGCACGCCCGAGGACATCGCCGGCGCGGTGCGCTACCTGCTGGCCGACGCGAGCTACATCACCGGCGAGACGCTCCACGTGGACGGCGGACGCCACGTGGCGCTCTAGACGCCGGCCACCGGCGATAGCGCGAAGTCGCGCGGCATGATGTGCGCGACGGTCGCGGCGGTAGCGGCAGTCGCGACGCCCGGGCAACCCCGCCCGGTCATCCTCGCAACGCCGCGACCCGCGCGGCCAGCGCTTCGAGATAGGGATCGACGATGCCGTGCGTGATGAGGGCAACCCGCGTGCGCTCGAGATAGTCGAGCGACGAGCCGAACGCGCCTGCCGCACTGGCGATCACGCGCGCCTGTTCGTCGAGTGGAAGCTTGCCCGCGTACTGTGGATGTGCGTGCCTGACCGTGAAAGTGAGCACGATGAGACGTCGCTCGCCCGCCTGCACCGGTACCCACTTCGGCCGATACGAACCCACGACCATCTCGCGTCGCCACAACAGGTGCAATTCGTCGAGCGCGACCGGCGCCGGCAGACGGTAGACGACACCGGTGCAGCCGCCACCGCGGTCGAGTCCGAGTACCAACCCCGGTGCCGCGGGCGTTCCGCGCGAGGCCATCGAGTAGAGACAAAACCGGCGGTGCAGGCCGCGCAGCACAGCCGGACGCGCCTCGACGAACGGGAACAGCGGATTCCACAATAGCGAGCCGTAGGCGAAGACCCACCAGCCCGCACCCTTGGGCCGGGTCGCCAGCGTTTCCGTCAGCGACTCCGACAGTTGCTCGTCGGACAGCGCATGACCCTGGTTGCCGATCGCGGCGCGATAGAGGTCGCGCATCCGCCCCGACTCGAGGTCGCCCCGGCACAGGGTCGTCGGATCAGTCTTCGGCATTCGGGTCATGCTGTACTCGTCGCAATTCGACCTTGGCGTGGCGCCGCTTCGCCGCGGTGGTCTTGCCGTGCGGCCCGCCCTTACCGAGAATGGGCGATCGGGCCACCGGATTGCGTTGCTTCGGAACCGGCGGCGGCTGATGCTTCTTGGCGCGTTTCATGAGGTATTCGGTCACTCGCCTCAACGCTCGACGCCCGTGGCTTCGACCCGGACCAGCGGCGCGACGGCGGTGCCTGGGACCTGCGGCGTCGACAAGAACAGCGCCTGCAGGTCGTTGAGGAAGCGCCGGCCCAGTGCCGTGGGCTTGAGCAGCGTCGGATCTGTTTCGAGAAGACCCTTGCGGGTGGCCGTGTCCAAGGCCGAGGCCACCAGTGACAACGGATAGCCGGTGCGTTCGGCGAAGAGCGACGCCGGTACCCCATCGGTAAGTCGTAGCGCATTCAGCATGAATTCGAAGCCGATGTCCGCACGCCCGACCGCGATTTCATCCTGCAGCGGTCGTCCTTCGGCTACTCGCTCCAGATACTGCTGTGGCTGTTTCCAGCGGACCTGCCGCACGATGCGGTCCGGAAACGACAGCTTGGAATGCGCGCCCGCGCCGATGCCCAGGTAGTCGCCGAAGCGCCAGTAGTTGGTATTGTGCGCACACTGCCTGCCTGGCCGCGCGAACGCGGACGTTTCGTACTGGCGATAGCCGGCGTCGGCCAGGGCCGCGTGCACGGCATCCTCGATGTCCGCGGCGACATCGTCGTCCGGCACCGCCGGCGGGTGGCGGTGAAAGAGCGTGTTGGGTTCGAGCGTCAGGTGGTAGAGCGACAGGTGCGGTGGCGCGAACGCCAGGGCAGCCGCGACATCCGCCCGCGCGCCCGCCACGGTCTGTTGCGGCAGCGCATACATGAGATCGAGGTTCACGTTGCCGAAGATCATCAACGCGGCCTCCGCCGCGCGACGCGCTTCGTCCGCGTCGTGGACGCGCCCCAGCGCGCGCAACTGCCCGGGGTCGAAGCTCTGCACGCCCAGCGACAGCCGGTTGACCCCTGCGGCGAAGAAGCCGGCGAATTTCTGCCGCTCGAAGGTGCCGGGATTGGCCTCGAGCGTCACTTCCGCATCGGGCAGCAGCGGGACGCGCGCGCGAATCCCCGCCAGCAGGCGATCGATCGAGGTCGCGCTGAACAGGCTCGGCGTACCGCCGCCCATGAACACCGACACCACCTTGCGACCCCACACGCCGGGCAACGCGGCCTCGAGATCGGCCAGCAGCGCGTCGACGTAGGCGTCTTCCGGCAACGCGCCCCGCACCTCGTGCGAATTGAAATCGCAATAGGGGCACTTGCGCATGCACCACGGCAGATGCACGTAGAGCGCGAGCGGCGGCAGCGCCGCGAAGCGCGGCCGCGTAAGCGTGGCGGCATCGATGGTGACCGGGACGCTCATGGGTACTGCGGTCCGGCGAGTCGCGCCAGCAGCGCGCGCATCGCCTGCCCGCGATGCGACAGCGCGTTCTTTTTCTCGAGTGGCAATTGCGCGCCGGTGAGCCCGGTCGCGGCGTCGACAAAGTGCGGGTCGTAGCCGAAGCCACCGTCGCCGCGGGGTTCGTCGACGATGATCCCGTGCCACATGCCTTCGGCGATCAGCGGCTCGGGATCGTCGGGATGGCGCACCAGCACCAGCACGCAGGTGTAGTGCGCGCGCCGATCGGCAACGCCCTGCAGATGCGCGATCAGCTTCGCGTTGTTGCGCGCATCGGACGATGGTGTTCCGGCATAGCGCGCCGATTGCACGCCCGGCGCACCGCCGAGTGCGGCGACACACACACCCGAGTCGTCCGCAAGTGCCGGCAGGCGGCCAAGCGAACTCGCGTGGCGCGCCTTGGCCAGCGCGTTCTCGACGAAGGTCACGTGCGGCTCCGGCGCCTCCGGTATGCCGAGCTCCCCCTGCGCGATCACGTCGATCGCCAACGGCGTCAACAGCCGGCGGAATTCGCGCAGCTTGCCCGCATTGTTCGATGCGAGCACGAGGCGGGTGATCACGGTGCGCTTCGCGCTAGCCGGTTCCGGCGGCGGCACCCCCGCCCAGTGCCGCGCGCTGTGCCGCGATCAAAGTGCGGATTCCAGCCATCGGCCAGTTCCACCAGCGCGTCCATCTGCGCGCGCGAGAACGGCGCGCCTTCCGCCGTCCCCTGCAGTTCGACGAAACCACCGGACGCCGTCATCACCACGTTCATGTCGGTATCGCAGCCGGAATCCTCGGCATAGTCGAGATCGAGCACCGGGACGCCGTCGACGATGCCCACCGAGACTGCCGCGACGAACTCCCGCAACGGCTCTTCGCTGACGAGATCACGCCCGCGGCACCACGCAATCGCGTCGGCCACGGCTACACAGGCACCGGTGATCGACGCGCAGCGCGTGCCGCCATCCGCCTGCAGCACGTCGCAATCGATCTTGAGCGTGCGTTCGCCCAATGCCTTGAGATCGGTGACGGCGCGCAGGCTGCGCCCGATCAGGCGCTGGATCTCCTGCGTGCGTCCGGACTGCTTGCCTTCCGCGGCTTCGCGCCGCATCCGCGTGTTGGTGGCCCGCGGCAGCATGCCGTATTCGGCGGTAAGCCAGCCCTGTCCCTTCCCTTTCAGGAACGACGGCACGCCCTCCTCCACGCTCACTGTGCACAGTACGCGGGTCTCGCCCATCTCGACCAGCACCGAGCCTTCGGCGTGACGGGTGAAGCCGCGGGTGAAGCGCAGGGGGCGAAGCTCATCGGCCCGGCGGCCGGCGCTGCGTGACGACATGGCGATCCAGTCGCGAAAGACTGCGATTATAGCGGCGCCTCGTTGGCGAACGTGGCCGAGAGCCCCTGCGCCAGCGAGACCGGTGGCATCCAGCCAAAACGAGTGCGAAACGAGTCGGTGTCGACTTCGAGCGATTCGGTGAGGCGCGCGACCGCGGCAGCGCGGCCCGTGCATGCACCCACAGCACGCAGCAACCCGGCGGGAACGGCCACGAGCCACGGTGCCACACCCTGCGCGGCGGCAACGGCGCGCACGAGGTCCGGGGTCGACACTGCCGCGCGATCCGCGAGCAGGTACGGCGTCATGCGTGCCTGCTCCTTGCTGCTGCCCGGATCGCTGTCGCTCCCGAGCAGCACGGCGACCGCATCGACCAGATTATCCACGCCAAGCAGACTCCGGCGATTGGCGATGCCACCCAGCGGCAACGGCCAGCCGCGGCGGACGGCTCGCGCGAGGCGCGCAAAGTTCGCCTTCGCCCGCGGGCCATAAGTCAGCGGCAAGCGCAACGCGGTCACGCGCAGGCCACTCTCCCGGGCAACGGCGTCGAGTTCACGTTCCGCTTCCCACTTGCTGGTGGCGTAATCGTCGTACGGATTTGGGGGGTCGCTTTCCACGAAGGCGCGTCCCGGCAGCGTGGTCTCGCCATGAACCTTGACCGTGCTGGCGAAGACGAAATGAGCGATCCCCGCCGCCGCTGCGGCCCGCGCAATGCGTTGCGCGACGGCGACGTTGACACGGCGATACGCGGCGAGCGACGACTCCTCCGCGGAACCGGCCGCGTGCACCCGCGCCGCCAGATGCACGACGGCGCCGGCGCCGCGCAGGATGTGCGCCAGCGCCTGATCGGTGAGCAGCGCAAGGTCACCCACCGGCAGGTATTCGGCGCGCGCGGCAGTATGCCGGTCGACCGCGCGCACCAGGCCGCGCACCGGCCAGCCCCGTGCGGGCAACTGCGTGCATAGCGCGTGGCCGATGAAACCGCCGGCGCCGGTGACGACCACCGGCCCGCGCGCGGAGGTCGGCGGCGACGCCGTCAGAACCACTTCCAGCCGTGCCGCCGGTAAAAGCGGATGCCGCTGCCGACGAACCAGCGGATGTGGCGCCAGCCCTTGCGCGACGCGCCGCCGCCGTGGTGGCCGATCTCGACCGATGGCACGTACGCGGTCTTGGTCACGCGGTTCAAGCGCACACTCCAGTCGAAATCCTCGAAATACAGGAAGAATCTGGGATCGAATCCGCCGGTTGCGTCGATCGCGGAACGCTTCACCAGCATGAAGGCGCCAGACAATGCGGGAATGCCGACCACCTCGCGCGGCGGCTCGGCGTCGATCAGGTCGCGCATTTCGTAGCGCGCGAGGCGCCGCCGAAAGATTCGCTGTACGAAGCGCGGCGCGAAGCCGCGCAGAAACAGGTCGAAAATCGCCGGGTAACGCTTGCACAGGTACTCGCGCCGGCCTTCGGTGCCACGCACCAGCGGCGCCAGCGCGCCGACTTCCGGATGCGCGTCGAGCCAGCGCACGGCACGCGCGAGCGAATCGGGCGCCAGCTCGACATCGGGATTGAGCACCAGATGGTAGTCCGAGCCGGTGCCATGCAGCACCAGATTGTGCGCAGCGCCGTAGCCGATGTTCGCGTGTCCGTGCAGGTAGGTAACGTGCACGCCGGTGTCCGCGAAACGCGCCTTGCCCAGGCGAATGACGCTGTCGGCGATCTCGCGGTCCTCGCTGTTGTCGATCAGTGCGAGATGCACAGTACGCATCGCGCCATCCTCGCGGCCGGCGGCGATGGCCAGCGCCAGCTTGCGCAGGCAGCGTTCGAGGAGCTTGAGGTCGGGCCGATGCGTGACGACGCTGATCTGCAGCGAGGAAGGAAGCACTTGGAAGGCGTCGGCGGTGGTCGGGCGCAGCGCTGTTGGTGTTGGAAGCCTTGCGCTGCGCTAGAATCCTCTGCGAATCACCCCGATCAGTCAACCCGCGCCCGGCGCCAGAACACGCCGCGCCGGCAGGTTGCGGCTTTCTCTGATGCGATCGGCCACGGTTCAACCGTCGTTCACTATCCTGCCGAGCCCATCGTTCGTGACCCAACCCACCGCCAATTCGCATCCGCTGCGCGCCAAGCTCGCCTCGGGTAGTCCGATCGCCGGCATCTGGATGGTGCTGCCCACCGCGCAGTCCAGCGGGGTCATCGCCGCCGCGGGCTTCGACTTCGCGATCCTCGACTGTGAGCATGGCGGCTTCGACTTCGCCGCGCTCGAGGCCTCGATCACCGCCTGCGAGGACGGGGGCGCGTCTCCCATCGTCCGGGTGCCGGGACCCGATCCGTTTTTCGTGCAGCGGGTGCTCGATCTCGGCGCGGACGGGATCGTGGTGCCGCAGGTGCCCGACGCGGCGGTCGCCGAGCGCGCGGTGCGCATGGCGCATTTCGGACCGCTCGGCACGCGCGGCATGAATCCCTTCACGCGCGGCGGGCGCTACGGCATGGCACCCCAGCCAAAGTACGTGCCGGGCTACCCGTTCACCGGCGTGCTGATCGAATCACCGGAAGCCGCCGCGCACCTGGCCCATGTCGTCGAGATTCCGGCGCTCGACCTCGTGTACCTCGGCGTCTACGACTACTCGGTGGCACTGGGCATTCCGGGCCAGGTCGACGATCCGCGCGTGTTGGCGTTCGTCGAGCGCGCCGCACGCATCGTCCGCGACGCCGGCAAGGCCGTGGGCACCACCGCGATGTCCGCGGCGCAGACCGAGCGGGCGACGGCGATGGGCGTGAACGTGCTGCTGTACGGCGCCGACACCTGGATCCTCGGCCAGGGTGCACAGGCGGGCCTCGCGATGTATCGACAGTTCGGATGGAAGTCACGATGACCGCCAGCGCCGCCGCAACGGATGTTCCCCGCTACCGCGCCGAGGCGCTTGTTGCGTTTGCGCGCTCGCTGCTGGCCAAGGCCGGCGTGCGCGACGACATCGCCCGCGATGTCGCCACCGTGCTGGTCGACGGCGACCTGCTCGGCCATACCACACACGGATTGGCGCTCCTGCCCGGCTATCTCACCGAGGTCGAGAACGGCACGATGCGCAAGGACGGCGAACCCATCGTCCTCAACGGCCGGCCCGCCGCACAGGTCTGGGATGGCATGCGCCTACCCGGACCCTGGCTCACCGTGCGCGCCTTCGACACCGCGGCGACCATGGCGGCAACCTACGGGACGGGTACCGTGGTGATCCGCCGGTCACATCACATCGCCTGTCTTGCCGCGTACCTGAAGCGCGTCACCGATCGCGGGCTGGCGGCGCTCCTGTTCTGCTCGGATCCGTCGGCCTGCAGTGTCGCGCCGTTCGGTGCCGTATCGCCGGTGTTCACGCCGAATCCGATGGCGGCCGGCATCCCGACCTCGGGTGATCCGATCCTGCTCGACATTTCCGCCAGCTACACGACTAACGGCTTGACCGGCCGTCTGTTCAAAGCGGGCGAGAAGCTGCCGCATCCGTGGGTGCAGGATGCGCGCGGCAACGCGACCAACGATCCCGCCGTGCTGTTCAACGAGCCGAAGGGCACGCTGTTGCCGTTGGGTGGCCTCGACGCCGGTCACAAGGGCTATGGCCTGGCGCTGCTGATCGAGGCATTCACCGCCGCCCTGGCCGGCTTCGGCCGCGCCGATCCGCCCGAAGGCTGGGGCGCGACGGTGTTCGTGCAGGCACTCGATCCGGCCGCCTTCGGCGGATCGGCCGGCTACGCGCGACAGATGGACTGGCTGGTCGATGCCTGCCATGCGGCGACGCCGCGTCCCGGCGCTCCACCGGTGCGCCTGCCCGGCGAGAATGGCATGAAGCGGCACCGCGAACAGACTGCGCACGGCGTCGTGCTCTTCCCGTCCATCATGCCGGCACTCCTGCCCTGGGCAGAGAAGCTGGGCGTGGCGACGCCGGCGGCCGCCTGAAGGATGCGCGAATCGCCGGCCATTGCCCGATGACGCGCTTTCTCCCACAATCACCGCAGTCAACGCATTCGCAGAACCCTCCGACTCGAGAGGGCCACCCTACTGGAGGATCAAACTCGTGAAGTCTCTACGCAGCATCAGCATCGCCGCGGCAATCGCCGCAACGGCAGTCCTGGGCGCCACACCTTCGGCATTGGCCCAATGGAAGCCGACCAAGCCGATCAACGTCATCGTTCCGTGGGCGGCCGGTGGCGCCACCGACCAGATGATCCGGGTCACCGCAGCCGACCTCGAGGAAGCGCTCGGCCAGAAGATCATCGTACTGAACCAGCCCGGCGCCTCCGGCTCGATCGGCAC
Organism: uncultured beta proteobacterium; assembly: GCA_963756765.1. Classification (GTDB taxonomy): domain Bacteria; phylum Pseudomonadota; class Gammaproteobacteria; order Burkholderiales; family Casimicrobiaceae; genus VBCG01. Next base: position 94,933 of record CAVWPC010000018.1, read on the forward strand.
CAAGAACGCACTCGAAGCCCCCAAGGATGGCTACACGTGGACCTCCGGCGCGCCCAAGGACCTGGGCTCGTACAAGATCCTCGGCATGGTCGATACCACGGTGCCCGACTGGAACCTGTATCTGCACCTCGCGCTGCCGACTATCGTCAGCGTGCCGGCCAACTCACCGTACAAGAACATGAATGAGTTGCTGGCGGCGCTCAAAGCCAAGCCCGGCCAGATCGCGGTGGCTACTGCCGGCGTGAATTCCAGCGGCCACACGGCGATGGAGCAGATCGCCGCTGCCACCGGCGTCAAGTACAAGCACATCACCTACGACGGCGGCAATCCGGCGGTGATCGCCACGGTCGCCGGCGAGACCGACATGACGACGCAGCTTTCCTCCGAGCAATCGGAGATGATCAAGGGCAAGCGACTGCGGCCGCTGGCGGTCATCGGCGACAAGGCGATCGAGATCGAAGGCTACGGCAAGATTCCGCCGCTGTCGGATTTCGTTCCTGGCTTCAAGGTGCCGGTGAGCTACTTCGGCATCTTCGTGCCCAAGGGCGTGCCACCCGAAGTGACGGCGACGCTGGACAAGATCTGGATGGACAAGATCGCGAAGTCGGAGGCGATCAAGAAATACGCCACCAGCCGCGGTGCGTTGATGGTGGTGACCGCCGGCGCCGAAGCGCAGAAGATCGCGATGCCCGCGGTGGCCGATGCCGCGTGGCAGAAGTTCGAGTCGGGCCAGGCCAAGATTTCCCCGGCGACCGTGGGCATTCCCAAGCCATAGCGCAAGAGATCGAACAATGCCGGCCAGCGCCACCACGACCGTGGTGGCGCTGCACCGGAAAATATGCAGGAGCTTCACCGATGACCCACCGGACTCCCGGCCTGGAAGCGCAGCACACCAAGCTGGCGCCCCTTTCTTCGCGCTACATCGACGTCCCTGCACTCCCGTGGCAGCCAACGCGCTTTCCCGGGGTCGAAGTCAAGGTGCTGATGGAAGACCCGGAGACGGGCTTGCAGACAGTACTCACGCGCATGGCGCCCGGCGCGGTGCTGACCGATCACATGCACGTCGAGATCGAGCAGACCTGGGTCCTCGAAGGGAGCCTTGTCGACGATGAAGGCGAGGCCAAGGCCGGCACGTTCGTGTGGCGTCCTGCCGGCAGCCGCCATGTGGCAAGTGCGCCCAACGGCGCGCTGCTGCTCGGCATCTTCCAGAAGCCCAACCAGTTCTTCTAGCCGTAGGATTGGCCGCGCCTGGTCCAGCGCGCGCGTACGGCACGGCACGGCGCCGCGCCGCGCGCCGTCGCCCGGTCGTTCCGGCGACACGACTGGTCATGCATCGAACAGAGGAGTGAGACCAAAGTGAAGTTCGGAGATTTCGCCAAGATCAAGTCGCTGCAGACCTCAGCAGGTTTCAAGGAGAACCTTGCACGGCTCGGGCTGCCGATGCCGTGCGACGACATCGTCGCGTCGGGCGCGGAGTCTCCGCTCGGCTCGCCCTTGAAGGCTGGTCCATTCGTCATCGGCAACCGCTTCGCGATCCAGCCGATGGAAGGCTGGGACTGCCACGAGGACGGGCGGCCCTCCGACAACACGTTCCGGCGCTGGCGCCACTTCGGCCTGTCGGGCGCCAAGATGATCTGGGGCGGCGAAGCGGTGGCCGTGCGCCACGACGGTCGCGCCAATCCGAACCAGCTGATGATGACCGCGGACAGCCAGGCCGACATCGCGCGCCTGCGCGACACGCTCATCGACGCTCACCGCGAAGCGATGGGCGACGACAGCGGGCTGGTCATCGGCCTGCAGCTCACCCACTCGGGCCGCTTTTGCAAGCCCAACGACAAGGCGCGGATGGAGCCGCGAATCCTTTACCGGCACCCGATCCTCGACCGCAAGTTCGGCATTTCGCCCGATCATCCGCTGCTCACCGACGGCGATATCCGCGCGCTGATCGACGACTACGTGGTCGCGGCCAAGCGTGCCCATGACTGCGGCTACCAGTTCGTCGACCTCAAGCATTGCCACGGCTATCTTGGCCACGAGTTCCTGTCGGCGAAGACGCGCGCCGGCGATTTCGGCGGCTCGCTCGAGAACCGCACCCGCTTCCTGCGCGAGCTGGTGGCCGGCATTCGCGCCGCCGCGCCCGGCCTGGAGATCGGTGTACGCGTTTCGGCGCTCGACCTCGTGCCCTACAAGCCCGACCCTGCCGAATCGGACGCCGACACGCTCGGCCCGGGCGTCCCCGACGACTTCACCGGCTGCCTGCCCTATCGCTACGGCTTCGGCGCCGACGAGCTGCAGCCCGACCGGACGGATGCGACCGAAACAGTCGCGTTCCTGGCGATCGTGCGCAGCCTCGGCATCCACCTGGTCAACGTCTCGCTCGGCAGCCCCTACTACAACCCGCACCTCACCCGGCCGGCGCTCTATCCGCCCTCGGACGGCTACAAGCCGCCGGAGGATCCGCTGATCGGCGTGATGCGGCATCTCGAGACGGTGCGCGCACTGAAGGAAGCCAATCCCGACCTCATCTTCATGGGCAGCGGCTACACCTACCTGCAGGAGTTCCTGCCGCATGTCGCGCAGGCGGTCGTGCGCGCGGGCTGGGTCGATCTGGTCGGCCTGGGTCGCATGGTCCTCGCGTATCCGGAGTTGCCGGCCGACGTGCTGGCCGGTCGCGCCATGCAGCGCAAGCGCCTGTGCCGCACCTTCAGCGACTGCACGACCGCACCGCGCAACGGCATGGTGTCGGGCTGCTATCCGCTCGATACGCATTACAAGAAATCGCCGGAGATGGCGCGACTCACCCAGGTGAAGAAGGCGGCGAACCTGTCCTAAAGCGGCGGTCGCGAGCGGACGAATGCCGCGTCAGCGAACCGCGTCGGGAATCCTACCGCCGGCGACCCGCCAATGCCCGGCGAGGTCGCGCAACGCCACCGGGTCGACCAGGCCGGCGGCCGCGAACAGCTTCGCCACCGCGTCGTGCTGATCGTAGCCGTGCTCGACGAACACCCAACCGCCAGGGGTGAGATGCGCCGGTGCGCGGGCCACGATCGCGCGCAGCGCGTCGAGGCCGTCGCCCCCCGGCGTCAACGCGCTCACCGGTTCGAAACGCACATCGCCTTCGCGTAAATGTGGGTCACCCGCCTCGATGTACGGCGGATTGCTCACGATCATGTCGAAGCGCTCGCTGGCCACCGCGTCATACCAGTCGGACGCCGCGAACTCGACGTTGTGCACATGCAGGCGCTGCGCGTTGGCGCGCGCGACCTCTAGCGCCGCGGCGCTGCGATCGACCGCCAGTCACTTGCGCGCGTGGCCGCTCGTGCGCGAGCGCCAGCGCGATGGCGCCCGAGCCCGTGCCAAGATCCAGCACGCGCGCGATTCCGGTTGGGCGCGAGTTTGCCGAGCGCTGCTTCCACCAGCGTCTCGGTCTCCGGTCGCGGGATCAGCACGTCGGGCGTTACCGTCAATGGCAGGCCCCAGAATTCGCGCACGCCGGTCAGGTGCGCCACCGGCGCGCCGTCGCGGCGGCGTTTCGCCAGCGCGAAGAACGCATCGACATGCGTGCGCGACAGCGGATCGTCGCGATGCGCGACCAGCCACGCGCGCGGCTGCGCGACTACATGCGCGAGCAGCACCTGCGCATCGATGGGCACCAGCCCCGCCTGCGCGAGCGCCTGGCCCACGGTGAGCGCGCGGTCCATCAAGGCGAGCGCGCCGGGCGTCGCGCCACGTAGACGTGCATTTCGTGCCCGTAGTGATGCGCCGTCCCGTCGTGTCGCATGCCGATTTTTTGCAGCACGCGCTGCGATGGCAGGTTCTCGGGATAGGTAAGGCCGTTGATGCGGTCGAGTCCGAGGGACTCGAAGCCATGCGCCAGCACGGCCGCCGCCATTTCCGTCGCGTAACCTTGTCCCCACTGCGCATGCGGCAGCCGGTACGCGAGCTCGATGCCTTCGCCGTCGGGGATCGGGAAAAGCCCGCAGCCGCCGACAAAGCGGCCATCGTGGCGGCGACTGCCGTGCAGCAAGCCGTAGCCCGGCGCGGCCGCGGCGCGGTCCACCATGCGCACGAGCACCGCGGCCACCTCTTCGCGCGTACGCCCGGGCAGGCCGATACCGATGTAGCGCATCACGCGGTCGTCACCGTCCATGGCGTAAAGATCATCGCCGTCGGCGAGCGCGAACGCGCGCAGCATGAGACGTGGCGTATGCAAAGGTAGCGCCATCCACTTCAGCCTGGTCCGGCCGCGACTTGGCGCACAAACGCGGATCACGGTCAGCCGATGGAATCGTCGACGCCGCCGGCTGAACTCGCCACCGCGCTCTCCGGCCGCAACTGCCGCCAGCTGTTCGGCCTGGAACTCCTGTGCCAGCGCAGACACGACCTCGTCGAGTTCGCCATCCATGATGGCGTCGATCTTGTACAAGGTGAGGTTGATCCGGTGATCGGTGACGCGACCCTGCGGAAAATTGTAGGTGCGGATGCGTTCGCTGCGGTCACCCGAGCCGATCAACGACTTGCGATGCGCGGCCTCTTTCTGCTGGCGCTCGGTGCGCTCGCGATCGACCAGGCGCGAGGCCAGCACCGTCATCGCCTGCGCGCGATTGCGATGCTGCGAGCGATCGTCCTGGCACTCGACCACGAGCCCCGTCGGCAGATGCGTGATGCGCACGGCCGAGTCGGTCTTGTTGATGTGCTGCCCGCCCGCGCCGGACGCCCGGAAGGTGTCGATGCGCAGGTCGGCCGGATTGATCGTGATGTCGGCGACCGGATCGGCTTCGGCGATCACTGCCACCGTGCACGCCGACGTATGGATGCGTCCCTGCGCCTCGGTCTCGGGAACGCGCTGCACGCGATGCCCGCCCGACTCGAACTTGAGTTTGGAATAGGCACCTTGCCCGACCACGCGCGCGATCACTTCCTTGTAGCCACCGAGCTCGCTCGTCGATGCCGACACGATTTCCGCCTGCCAGCGGTGCCGCTCGGCGAAGCGCACATACATGCGCAGCAGGTCGCCGGCAAAGAGCGCCGATTCGTCGCCGCCGGTGCCCGCGCGGATCTCGACGAACACGTTGCGCTCGTCATTCGGATCCTTCGGCAGGAGCGCCGCCTGCAACTCGACATCGAGCGCGGCGATGCGCTCCTGCGCCGCGGCGCGCTCCTCCTCGGCAAACGCCCGCATCGCCGGATCGCTCGCCATCTCGGCCGCCGCCGCCAGGTCGGCCTCGGCCTGCCGATAGTCGCGCAGGCGCGCGACGACCGGGGTCAGGTCGGCATGCTCCTTCGATTGCGTGCGGAAGCGCTCGAGGTTGGCGGTGGCGTCGGGGGCGCCGAGCAGGCCGTCGAGTTCGTCCAGGCGGGCGGCCAGTTGCTCGAGTTTGGCGCGTAGCGAAGGCTTCATGAATGCTGGCTGGATCCGGATGCGTCCGGCGCTTCGCCGGACTGGATTTGGAAAAATGACGGGCGCACTGGAACGTGCGCGGGCCCGGCGATTCCGGGCTGGGAGACGGTACGCGCAGCCGCGGATGCGCGACGCCAGCAGGTCGCGGCGCTAATGCTCGTCGGTGGACGGATCGTCGAGCCGATAGACGCGCTGCAACACCGCGATGAGTTCCGCGCGCTCGGCCTCGCCTGCCGCGTTGAGCGCGGACAGCGGCGCATGCAGGAATTTGTTGGTGAGCCCGCGCGCCAGCGCGTCGAGCACCTGTTCCGGCGCCGCACCGCCCGCCAGCATCCGCCGCGCGCGATCGAGTTCCGCCGTGCGCAGGTCGTCGTGATGGCCGTGCAACGCGGTGATCGTCGGTACCAGCGCCCGCCCTTCGAGCCAGCGCAGGAAATGCACGGTCTGGTCGGCGATCATCTGCTCGGCTTGCACCACCGAATCACGCCGGATCGACAGGTTGTCCTGCACGATCGCCGACAGGTCGTCGACCGTGTAGAGGAACACGTCGTCCAGGCTCGCAGCCTCGGGCTCGACATCCCGGGGTACCGCGAGATCCACGATGAACACCGGCGCATGCTTGCGCTGCTTGACCACGCGCTCGAGCATGCCCTTGCCGATGATCGGCAGGGTACTTGCCGTGCAGGTGACGATGATGTCGAATTCGCGCAGGCGTTCCGGCAGTTCATTGAGCGTGATCGCGTCGGCACCGAAACGGTCGGCGAGAACCTGGCCGCGGTCCAGCGTGCGATTGGCGACGGTCATGGACTTCGGCGTACGCGTCGCGAAGTGCGTGGCCGCGAGCTCGATCATCTCGCCCGCGCCGATCAGCAACACGCGTTGCTCCGCGATGGACGGGAAGATACGCTCGGCGAGCTTCACCGACGCCGCCGCCATCGAGATCGACGCACTGCCGACATCGGTTTGCGTGCGCACGTCCTTGGCGACCGCGAAGCTGCGCTGGAACAGCCGGTTCAGCACCAGGCCCAGCGATCCCGCCGATTCGGCGGTACGTACCGCCTGTTTCATCTGGCCGAGAATCTGCGGCTCGCCGAGTACCATGGAATCGAGGCCACTCGCCACGCGAAAGGCGTGGGTGACCACCTTGTCCTTGGACAGCGTATACACGTAGGGCGACAGTGAAGCCGCCGGCAGGCGATGGAACTGCGCGAGCCAATCGGCCACCGGCGCCGGCTCGCCGCCATGAAAATACACCTCGGTGCGATTGCAGGTGGACAGGATCGCGGCTTCCTTGACGGTGCGGCCGCGTACCAGATCGCGCAGCGCGTCCGAGAGCAAATCCGGCGCGAACGCGACCCGTTCGCGCACGTCCAGCGGCGCGGTGTTGTGGTTGAGCCCGAGTGTGAACAGCGACATGGCGCCCGCAATTTTAGCGAGTTTGGCCCTGCAGTCGGAATCGCCGTGACGCGGTGATCGCATCCATCTGATAATTATAGAGAATTATCCACCCTCTGTGCTGGCCGGCGGTGTCGCCGATGCGAACCGTCCACGTCACGCCCGGATAAAGTCCGCGCGCCCGCCCAGCCACCGTTCCAAATGCGCCTGCGCCGCCGCCGCATCATGGGCGAGTAGCTCGTCCGCGGCATCGCGGGCCTGCTCGATCAGCGCGACGTCGCGCTCGAGATCGGCAAAGCGCAGCAGTGGAACGCCCGACTGGCGCGCGCCCAGGAACTCGCCCGGTCCGCGGATGACGAGGTCCTGCCGCGCGATCTCGAACCCGTCGGTGTTCTCGAAGATCACCTTGAGCCGAAGCTTGGCCACCTCCCCCAGCGGTTCCTCGAACAGCAGCACGCAGGTACTTTCCACCGCCCCGCGGCCGACGCGCCCGCGCAACTGGTGCAGTTGCGACAGGCCGAATCGTTCCGCGTGCTCGATCACCATGATCGAAGCATTGGGCACATCAACGCCCACCTCGATGACCGTGGTCGCGACCAGCACGTCCACGTCGCCGGCGACGAATGCCGCCATGGTCGACGCCTTTTCGTCCGCCTTCATCCGGCCGTGCAGCAGCGCCACCCTTTGCTGCGGTAACGCCGTCGTCAGCTCGGCGTGCAGCGCGACCGCCGTCTGCAGCTCGAGCTTTTCCGATTCCTCGATCAGCGGGCACACCCAGTACACCTGCCGGCCCTCGCTGCAAGCCTTGCCCACCCACTGCACGATTTCTCCCCGACGGCGCTGGTTGACGAGCCGTGTGGCCACCGGCGTGCGGCCGGGCGGCAACTCGTCTAACACCGACACGTCGAGGTCGGCGTAGAACGTCATCGCCAGGGTGCGCGGAATCGGGGTCGCGCTCATCATCAGCTGGTGCGCTTCCGCAAGGCCCTTGCCGCGCAGCGCCAGTCGTTGCGCGACACCGAAGCGGTGCTGCTCGTCGACGATGGCAAGGGCGAGGTCCGGCATCTCGACACCTTCCTGGAACAGTGCGTGGGTCCCGATGGCGAGCGGTGTTGCCCCACTGGCGAGCGCCGCCAACGCTTTTTTGCGTTCCTTCGCCGGAACCGACCCCGACAGCCACGCGATGGGCACCGGCAAGCCTTCGAGCCACGCGGCCAGCTTGCGATAGTGCTGCTCGGCCAGGATTTCCGTGGGCGCCATGAAGGCCACCTGCTTGCCCGATTCGATGGCCTGCAGCGCGGCCAACGCCGCGACGATCGTCTTGCCGGAACCCACGTCGCCCTGCAGCAGTCGCTGCATCGGTGACGCACGCTTCATGTCGTGCGCGATCTCGCGCCACACATGCTGCTGGGCCCGCGTGAGCTTGAAGCCGATGCGGCCGAGCAGTTCCCGCGTCAGCGTTCCGTCGCCGGTCAGTACCGGCGCGCGCCTTTGCGAGCGCGCCCGCCGGTGCGCCTTGAGCGACAGCTGCTGCGCCAGGAGTTCGTCGAACTTGAGCCGGGTCCAGGCAGGATGCGTACGGGCGTCCAGTGCCCGCTGCGTCAGGTCGGACAGCCGCGGCGGCGGCGCGTGCAGGAAAGACACCGCATCGGCGAACTTCCACAGCGCGCGCCGCTTGACCGTGGCTTCGGGCAGGGTGTCGGCGGTCAGCGCGGGCGTGGCGACGATGGTGCGCGCAACGAGTTTGCGCAGCGTCTCCTGGCCCAGTCCGGCAGTGGTCGGATAAACCGGCGTCAGGCGGTCCGGCAACGGCGCGTCGGCCTCGACGACCTTGAACTGCGGATGCACGATCTCGAGCCCGAGCGGCCCGCCGCGTACGTCACCGAAGACGCGCACGCGCTTGCCGGGCTGCAACACCTTCTGCTGGCTCGGATAGAACGTGAAAAACCGCAGCACCAGCGATGCCGGCCGCGCAGCGGGATCCTCGAGCAGGCACACGAGCTGCCGGCGCGGCCGGTACTGGATGTCGGTATTGACGACAATGCCTTCGGCCTGCTGGGCGAGTCCCGGCGCCAGCGCCGCAAGCGGCACGATGCGCGTGTGGTCCTCGTAGCGCAGCGGCAGGTGCAATACGACGTCGGCCTCGCGCGTGAGCCCCAGCCGCGCCAGCTGGTCCGCAAGGCCGCGCCCCGCCGGACGATCTGCGGCAGGCTTGGCGGCTGCTTTGGCGGCACGGGTCATTGCAAGGGGGTGGGCTCGGGGGGGCGCCGACCGCGCTCCGCGTGCCTCGCTGACAGCGACGACGCGGCGGCCGAGTGTAGCATTGGCGCCGGACCGCGAGCTCCCGGGAAACCGGGCCGCGCGCCCTGATTAAGTGGAATCCCGATGAAACTCTTTTCCTGCACCTGCGGCCAGCCCCTGTTCTTCGACAACCTGCATTGCCTGTCGTGCGGGTCCGAAGTTGCCTACGACCCGACGGCGCAGGTGCTCACGGCGATCCTCCCTGGCAATGCCGATCACTGGGTCGTGGCCAACGACGCGCGCGCTCCGGCGCCATCGTTCCGGTTGTGCGCCCATCGAGGCACGGAGGCCGCCTGCAACTGGCTGGTGCCGGCCGAGCGCGCCGAGACCACCTGCCTGTCGTGCCGCCTGACGCGCACCGTGCCCGCGCTCGCCAGCCCGAAGAACGCGCAGCGCCTGCGTGAGCTGGAAGCGGCCAAGCGGCGCGTCCTGTTCGCACTGCAGACGGTGCAACTGCCACTGGTACCGCGGGACGAAGACCCGGTGGACGGGCTGGCCTTCGATTTCCTCGAAACCCTGCCCGGCGAGCCCGCGATCATGACCGGCCACTCCGGGGGCGTGGTCACGCTCAACGTCGCCGAGGCCGATGACGGCTATCGCGAGTCCAGTCGCGAATGGTTGCGCGAACCCTATCGCACCGTGATCGGCCACCTGCGTCACGAACTCGGCCACTACTACTGGGACAGGCTGATCCGCGACAGCGACTGGCTTTTCCGCTTTCGCGAGGTCTTCGGCGACGAACGCGTCGACTACGGCGAGGCGCTCAGCCGCCACTACGCGGAGGGCGCGCCGCCAGACTGGCAGCTGCGGCACATCAGCTCGTATGCCGCCTCGCACCCGTGGGAGGACTGGGCCGAAACGTGGGCGCATTACATGCATGCGCGCGCGACGCTCGGGACCGTCGAGAGTTTCGGGCTTGGTGTCGATGCGAGCACCATCCGGGTGACGCCATTCACCGATGACGTGCTGTATTGCGCGGAACCTGCCCAGACCGGCGCCAACTTTCTCGCCTGGGTCAACGCCTGGATCGTCCTGACCGCGGTGCTCAACGAGACCGCCCGCAGCATGGGGCAGCCCGACATCTATCCGTTCGTGCTTAATCGCGCCGTGGTGACCAAGCTGCATTTCATCCAGTGCGTGATCGAGTCGCAGGCCGGGACGATCGTTGATGCCGCCCCGTCGCCGCGCCTGGTGCAGCAGTCCGCGTAAGCGCCGACCTTCGCGGCCAATCCGCCGTGCGCGGACCCGGCCGCTGCTGCCCGTCGCGTTACTGCCCTTTGCCTTCGTCGAAGGCTTCGCGCCAGCCCGTCTGCGGGTTCGCCGTGCCGGAAGGCGCCAGCACGGCAATGCCCTCGATCTCGATCAGCGCCGCCTTGGGCAACGCCGCGACCTGGTACGTCGCGCGCGCCGGATACGGCTGCTTGAAGTAGGTCGCCATGATTTCGTTGACCTTGGCGAAGTCGGCGAGATCCGCCATCAGGATCGACAGCTTGACGATGGCGTCGAGATCCGCACCCGCCGCCCGTGCCACCGCGCGCAGGTTCTTGAAGACCTGGTGCGCCTGCGCTTCCACGCCATCGACGAGGTTGCCCGTCTTCGGATCGAGGCCGAGTTGGCCCGACAGGTAGAGCGTGCTGCCGGCGAGAATCGCCTGCGAGTATGGGCCGAGCGCAGCGGGCGCGTCCGGTGAGGTGATGGCGTTCTTGGTCATGGCAAGGGGCTTCGCGAATGATTGGTCACCGCGTGACTCTAGCACCGACCGACCCGGCCTCGTTGCGCCCCGGCCGGGAACGCGTCAGGCTTTCTCCACCGGATGGCCCGCCGCGATCCACGCGTCGATGCCGCCGAGCAGCGGGTGCACGCGCTTGAAGCCATGCTGCATCAGGATCTTCGCGAGCTTGGCCGCCGTGTATTCGTTGGGACACGCGCAGTAGATGACGACTTCGCTCTCCGGCGGCACGGCCAGCAGATCCGCGCGGAACTTTTCGACATCGACGGTGATGGCGCCGGGGATGCGCCCGGTGGTCTGCTGCGACAGGGCCGAGCGTACATCGATGATCCGCGCCCCGCGTTCGCGTTTCATCATCATTTGCAACTCGTCGACGGTGACTCGATCCATGCGCAACTGCCAGATGAATTTTTCGCGCTGCCACCATTTCATGCCGATGAACACGACGAAGGCGGCGGCGATGATCCAGATTCCGACGCGGCCCAGTGTCTCGAATGCGGCAAGCACATCGTTGATCGCTGCGCGAAAGAGGTAGCCGAGCAGGATCGCGAGACCGGCCCACAGCGCGGCACCAAGCGCGTCGTAGAGCAGGAATTTCCACAGCGGCAAGCGCACGACACCCGCCATCGACGTCGCGACGGAGGCAAACCCCGGCACGAACTTGGCCACCGCCAGCGACCGGGCACCCCAGCGCCCGAAGATGGCTTCCGTCTGCCGCACGCAGGAATCCGGCGACAGCGAGAGCTGGCAAATGGTCCTGAGCACGCGCGTGCCGAACCGGCGGCCCGCGTAGTACCAGGCGACGTCGGCAATCAGCGCCGCCGCCATGGCCGTCAACAGCAGCGCGTGCAACGCCGCGCCGCCGCGCGAGGCCAGTGCACCGGTGACGATCAGCGTTGGATAAGCCGGCAGCGGCAGCCCCGCCTGCAATGCGAGTACGTTGAAGAACACGAACCAGAGTCCGTAATACTCGATGAGTTCGATCAGGTGGGCCATGGCGCGGACACGAGGATACAGCCACTGCGCGGACGAAGGACCGTCTGCCGCGGCCGCGGGTCGGCAAGCGATCCTTTCCGGCCAGCCGCACAATCATGGGGGTGACCCGCCGCAACCCAACCCCTTGTCGAATGGGGGATTCAGGGCGTTCGCGGCTTACGGAGCAGGCGGGTTCCGGCTATAATCGTGCCCCTCGTGGGGACGTAGCTCAGCTGGGAGAGCGTCGCGTTCGCAATGCGAAGGTCGGGAGTTCGATCCTCCTCGTCTCCACCACGCCACTCTTCTTACGCAAAATCAATGGGTTGCCACGTGACGTGGGCAACCCTCGATTGGCTCCGCCAATGGGCGGCGGCGCCACCGCGACCATGAAAGCAGCCACACGTCTTCCCGACCAGGAAGCTTACGCGAACATCACCAAGCGGATCGAGACCCTCGGCGACTGGCGCGGCAAGCACCTCACGCATGAGCGCGGCGCCACGAAGAATTGATGGGGGCGAATTTTGGCGTCGCGCGATTGACGAGTGGACCGGCCTGACATGCAATCGGATCTTCCAGGAAATCGACGAGCGGGAGCGATGCCTTCGCTCGACCCCTTCCCGCTCGACGGCGGCTGCGCCTGCCGCCACGTTCGCTATCGGATGACGACGGCACCGCTGTTCGTCCATTGTTGCCACTGCCGCTGGTGCCAGCGGGAGTCGGGCGCGGCGTTCGCGCTGAACGCGATGATCGAAGCCGATCGGGTGCTGGATCTGGCGGTCGCGCCGGAAATCGTCGATACGCCTTCGGCCAGCGGCGCCGGCCAGCAGATCGCGCGCTGTCCGCGTTGCCGGGTCGCCGTGTGGAGCCACTATTCCGGCGCGGGGCCGATCCTCAAGTTCGTGCGCGTCGGCACGCTCGATGAACCGGATCATCTGCCGCCGGACATTCACATATTCACCGCCTCCAGGCAGCCTTGGGTGGTGGTACCCGCAGGCGTGCCGGCGGTCGCCGAGTACTACGATCTCAAGGAATTCTGGCCCGCGGAGAGTCTCGCCCGGCGGCAGGCCTTTCTTCCGCAACTCCAGGCCTATCGGGCGCAGCGCGGCTGACCGGCACTGGCACCCGTCCGGTTCGCGCTAGCACTTGTACGCGCGTGCCGTCGCGTAGCCGGTATTGAACATCCCGGAAGCGTCGAGCTTCATGATCACGATGTGGGTGGCCCCCATCGCCGCAGCCTTGGCCCTGGCGTCCTCGACGGCACCCTTGGTGCGGTTCTCTTCCGATGCCCCGAAGATGCTGCGCCCATTGACGGTGCCCAGCAGTTTGCAGTCGCGGTTGACGGTGGCGGGATCGCCATCCTTGACCGTGCTGGCGGATGGCGTCGGAGTCGATGCGCAGCCGGCGGTCATCGAGGCGGCCACCAGCACGGACATCATCGTGCCGGTTGCGCGGCAGGACCATCGCGGGCGCAGGGTTCGGATGACCCGGGCGCGATCGTCAGACCTCGGCACGCAGGTCCTCCCGCACCAGATCGACGTATTCGCGATGGCGGCGGATGAACGTCAGTGCATACGGGCACGTCGGAATGACGGTCATGTGCTGCGCGCGCACGTCATCGAGCAAGCCGCGCACCAGCGCGCTGCCGTAGCCCTTGCCTTCGTGGCCGGGCGCCACTTCGGTATGCCGGATGTCGATCACGTCGGAGCCGACCAGGCGGTAATCGATGAAACCAAGCTCCTGCTCACCGAGCCGCAGAATGTACCGATTCCGATCGGTATCGTTGCGCAATTGGGTGGACTCGTCCATGCATCCTCCGTCAAGGCCACATGATGCCGCGACAGGCCAGTTTGGTCGAGACGTACTACCCCTGAAATACCAACGCGGCCATTGAAGGCCGCGTTGTCCGGCTCACCCTTGCGTGGTCAGACGCGGGGCTCGCCTGCACCATTGACGAGGATCGTACGGCCAGGCGCCATGCTCATCTGCACCCGGTGTTCCAGTCCGCGATAGACATACGTGACATCCCAGTAGTCCGGGTGCGCCCGGCTGACGTTGGTGCACCGTTGCACGTCGCGCGTGGACACGTTCTGCCCGCCGCTTCCGCGGCCAACGTTGGCACCCAGTGCGGCACCACCCACGGCACCGCCGGCGGTCGCGATGTCCTGGCCGCGCCCGCCGCCGATCTGGTGGCCAAGGATGCCGCCGATCACGGCGCCGGCAATGGCACCCGGGACATTGATATCGCGCGAACCGTTCTCCACGACCTGTTCCTGCTCGACCCAGCAACGCTGTTCGGGCGGGCCGACCACGGCGCGCACCGAGGTTACCGGCACTTCGTACAGGCGCTCGCCTTCGCGCCGGCGATAGGCATCGTTGCCGACCGACCCGTCGCCGACCGCCGCATAGTAGACCCCGTGTCGGTCATAGTTCGCCGCGCTGCTCGTCACGGCACGCAACGATGAGATCCGATGGTCGAGCCCGATTGCCTGCAGGTTGTCGTAACGCCCACGCCGCAGCACGACGCAGTGGCCGGTAAAGCGTGCGTCGTCGCACACTTCCCATCGCCCGCCTTCCACGATGAGCGAGGACGCGCGATCGTTGAAGCCGATCCGCGCCAGGTTGGGAATGGCGTCTACCGCGCGAACCGTGGGGCCGGCGAAACCGTCATAGGCGAACAACGTCACCTGCGCAGACGCATGTGCCGCTCCCATCAACGCCAGGCCCAACAGGGCAGCCTTCAGTTTGGTTTGTTTCCTCAAGAGAGTGGACCGCATGGGTACCTCCGGTGCGTTGAACATGACTGCACGATGCCATGTGCGCGGCACCGGCGGCTGTGAGCGTGCGGCGCAAAACAACGTAGGCAGGCTGTAGACGTCGCGCAGTGGCGACACCGCGCCGCTGACTCCGCGGTCGACCCCTTGCCGCAGTGCCGGCTGCAAAAGAAGATAGGTGGGCTGTAATCCCGCTTTTCGGTGTTTGGCCGACGCGTTGATGCGCGGTCGGACGATGCAAGACCGCGGCCTCAATTCTTACGCTTGGAGAGAGCACATCGCTCACGCCGCCGGGTTTAAAACGCCCGGCGCCCTACCCATCAAGGAGAACTCAATGATCAAGACAGTGATTGGCTCGTTCGACACGCTGGCGCAAGCCTCCGAGGTCGCTCGTGACCTGCGGGCGGCCGGCTTCCTCGACAGCGACATCAATGTCATCGCCCACTCCGAACGGACTGGCGATCCCGAGGCCCGCGACAATGTCAACGACGACACCAACAACGCGGCTGTCGGCGCGGTCGCCGGTGGCGCACTCGGCGGCGCGGCGGGGCTCGCCGTCAGCCTCATGGGCATCGCGATACCCGGGATCGGCCCCATCCTCGCAGCCGGACCGATCGTCGCCGCGCTGGCGGGGGCGGGTACCGGTGCGGTCGCCGGCGGGTTGATCGGCGGGCTGACCGAACTCGGTGTCCCCGAAGCGGAAGCCGAGTATTACGCCGAATCGGTGCGTCGCGGTGGTGCGGTGGTCACAGTTCGGGTCGACGAGTCCCGGGTGGACGAGGCTGAGGCCCTCCTGGGCCGGCACGGGGCGATCGACATCAACGAGCGCGTGGAGCGCTGGCGCGGCGAAGGCTGGAGTGGCTACGATCCGGATGCCCGGCCCTATTCCGCCGACGAGATCTCGCGTGATCGTGCGCGACTGCGCGCCGCGCAGACAACGGAAACGACGCTGCGCCGCTAGGCCCGTGGCATCGCCTAGCGATGACGCGAGAAGGGCATGAGAAGGAAATGGTCGGCTAAGCGCCGGCCGTTTCTTTTTATCGGGTCGGCTAAGCGCCGGCCGTTTCTTTTTATCGCGAGCGCTTCAAGCGCCCAGGCCATACGACGGGCACTCGCTTTAGTCGCGCACGCCGGCGAGCAGCGAGGACATCTCTTCGGCATGCTCCTCCTCGACCGCCAGCACACCTTCCAGCATCTTGCGGGTCGTGGGGTCCTTGTCGCCGAGCCACTGGATGATTTCCCGGTAGCTTTCGATCGCCACGCGCTCCGCGACGAGATCTTCCTTGATCATGTCACGCAAGCTCGAGCCTTCGACATACTCGGAGTGACTGCGCGTCGACAGGCCTTCCGGATCGAGATTCGGTTCGCCGCCCAGCTGGACGATACGCTCGGCGATCTGGTCCGCATGGGCCTGCTCCTCGTTGGCGTGAGCCAGAAACTCGGCCTTGACCGATTCGGAAGCGACTCCGGACGCCATGAAGTAGTGCCGCTTGTAGCGAAGCACGCAGACGATCTCTGTGGCCAGCGCTTCGTTCAGCACGCGACAGACCTGTTCCGCGTTGGCACCGTAGTTCGACGTTACCGCCCCTTCCTCGATGTGCTCGCGCGCGCGCTTGCGCAACGCCTGCACGTCGGACAGGAAAGGTTGTGCGTTGCCCTTGGCCGGAGCGGACGAAGACTGTTGATTCGTGATGTTCGTTGCCATGATTTGGGTTCCCTCGTTACGTTATTGTCGAAAAGCCTCTCAACGGCGGGTGCATGCGCGATACAGGCGCCCGCGCGTGGCTTGGCCACGTGCCTCTGCGGCACACGGGGCGGGAGCCGCCCCGTGCGCGTCGCGATTTGCGGCTACTTGCGCGCGAGCGACATCAGGAACGTGACGATCGCGATGAGCAGGAAGGCGAAGAAGAGGATCTTGGCGATCCCCGCGGCCCCGGCAGCGATGCCCCCAAAGCCGAACAGCGCCGCGATGAGCGCGATTACGAAGAATACGATTGCATAGTGCAACATGGCGGTCTCCAGTTGTTCGAAGATTCCCCGTAGCGCTTCCAGCTGCACGGGTAGTGTCTTCCACCACCGCATGCACCGTGCCACGGCGCGCTGGAGCAAATTATCTGCAAATTCAAATCGTTGGCGCTGACGACGCGCAGCGTAGCGAATGCCTCGTGCCAATCCTTCCCGCCCAATTGCACAACGGGCGACGCCCGTCGGCAACTTCCTACAGCAGATTGCGGACTTCGTGGGCTGCAGGGGGAATGGGGTGCGTTAGAGAATGCCCGTGTGTCGCTTTACTACGCAATGGCTCGACCGCAATCGGCAGTCGAATGCTCGAAATGCGAAGACACCAAACTATGGAGACTATGATGCTGCGTACCTTTACAACGACCGCGATCACCCTGGCCGGGGTCGCCCTCATGGTCGGATGCGGCGAGTCCAAGAGCCCCGAGTCCAGGAGCGCGGCCACCCCCCCGCCCGTCGCGACGGCGCCCGCGCCTCCGGCGACTACGCCGCCGCCAGTGGTTCCCCCACCGCCGTCGCAGCCCGCTGCGAATGACGCCAGCGGAACCTCGAGGGACAGCGCGGCCACGGATCCCAAGACGTTGACCAAGCCTGAAGAATCTAAGGCTATGCCGGAGGCAGGCCATGGGAACAACCACTCGTCACCGGCTCTCGATTCGAAGGCGAAAGACGCTGCCCCGAAGCAATGAGTTTGCGGCGCCGGCGGGCTGCCGCGCGACACCTGGTTTGAGTCTCCGGCGGCGCGGCGAGTTCGCATCGAGTATCGGGCGCAGCATATCCGGAGGGAACGCCCGACGCCGCCGCAGATTCGGCCGCAAGGGGATGTCGGTGCCTTGCCGAATATCGCATAGGACGGGAGCCTACAATCGCTCCTATCATTGAGGCGGCGCGCGGCGTTGCGTATAGTCGGACTGCCGATTCGAGTTCCGCGTCGGGTCCGGCGCATACTCGCCACGATGTCTCAAGGTTCCGTGTGAAATTCGAACTTCCCCTGAAGGTTGTTTTGCCGCTCGTGCTCGGCATCGTCGCCACGCTTGCGATTGCCGTGTATGCCGAGCTGGGCTATCGGCGCCTCGAATCCGCTAACCGTCAAATGGCCCTCGCGGTCGAGATGCAGGCGGCGGTGCACGAAACGCTGGCCCTCGTCGTCGATGCCGAGACCGGGCAGCGAGGCTACCTGCTGACCGGGCAGGAGGCGTACCTCGCACCCTACACCGCAGCGCTGCCGAAGTTCGATGGCGCCTTTTCGCGTTTGAGTGAACTCTTGAGCGCCGGCGGGACGCCGGCACAGCGCGAGAGCCTGGGCCGCTTCAACAAGCTGGTCGGCAAGAAGCTGGCGGAACTCGAAGCGGCGCTGGAGCTGTATCGCAGGGACGGGGCGCCCGCCGCCCAGGCGTTGCTCGACACCGGCATCGGCAAGCGCCTGATGGATGAGATCCGCACCGAGGCCACCGGCATGGTGGCGACCCATCGCCGTCAGGTGGAGGAGGCAACCAGCCGCTGGGCCAACGATATCGCCTTCGCGCGTATCGGCATGCAGGCGGTGACGGCGCTGACGGTCGCATTGCTGCTCGTGGTGTGGCTGCTGGCGCGCCGCGACGCGCAGCAACGCGAAGCACATCGGCTGTCGGTCCAGGAAGACAAGCAGCGACTCGAAGCCCAGGTCGAGGAACGTACTGGCGCGTTGTCGGAATTGTCCAATCACCTGCAAACGGTGCGGGAGGACGAGAAGACCAAGCTCGCCCGCGACATCCATGATGAACTCGGCGGCATCCTGGTCAGCGCGAAGATGGACGTCGCGTGGGCCGAAAAGCGGATCAAGGATCGCGACCCGGAGGCCGCGGCGAAGCTCGAGCGCGCCCTCGAGGCGCTCGACAACGGCGTGGACATCAAGCGGCGCATCATCGAGGAGCTGCGCCCGACGCTCCTCGACAACCTCGGCCTGTCGGCCGCGCTCGACTGGCAGGTCCATGAAATCTGCGACCGCGCCGGTCTCAAGTGCGAGATCTGCACGCCGGAGGACGATCACGACCTCGAGCCCGGCGTCTCCATCACGCTCTACCGGATTCTCCAGGAAGCACTGACGAACATCGTCAAGTATGCCCGGGCCAGGACCGTGTCGGTCGACCTTGGCTTGAGCGACGACACGGTGACCCTGCTGATCGAGGACGATGGCATCGGCATCCCCGAAGGCGCGCAGAACAACCTGCTGTCGCACGGCATCTCGGGCATGCGCCAGCGCGTACGCGCGCTGCGTGGTGAATTCTCCATAGCCCGGCGCGCAGAGGGCGGCACGATCATCGAGGTCAACATCCCGATCCAGCGCCTGGTCGCGGCTGCGGAAGCAGCAGCGTCCGCTCCCGCGATCGCCTGAACCGCGTCCGGGCGCCTGGACTCGGGTCCTCCCCGAGTGAATCAGTCAGCGGTGGAAACCGCGAGATCGGTGGCTACTGGTGCCATGCAGCCCTGCTGCGGATCGTCGAACGCCTCGAACGCGATGCGCGGCATGCCGGTGCGCACCGGCCCGAAGATCGTCGCGAACGACACATCCGCGGCGTCACGGCCGGTCCCGATACGAATGAGGCCGGTCACCGGCGAAATGCCGGTGGGGTCGAACACATACCAGTGCCCGCCGACGAACGCTTCGACATAGGCGTGGAAATCGGGTGGACCCAGCGCGGGGTCGGCACCGTAGTCGACTGCGGTGACGAAGCGCGCCGGATAATTGAGCGCCCGGCAGTGCGCGATCATGGTGTGGGCGAAATCGCGGCACACGCCAACCCCATCGCGCAACGTATCCAGAACCGAGGTGCTGCTGCGCGAGGTTCCCACTTCGAAGCGAAGTGTCTCGCGGACCCAGTCGCGCACGGCGGCTAGCTGCAGATACCCGCGTTCGAGCGAGCCGAACCGATCCCACGCCTGCTGCTGGACGAGGTCCGCCTGGCAGTACCGGCTGGGGTAGAGATAGCGGATCGTCTCCACCGGTAACGCGGCGGGCGATTCAGCGACGATGTCGACCGGGTCCACGAGCAGGTGGTCCAGTTCGACGGTTGCGGCGTACCGCACCGCGAGTGCGCCAGCGCCGATATCGAATGCTGCAATGCGATTGCCGGTCGCCGGATCCGTGCGCGCCTCCACCTGTGGCCCGCTCGGGTCGAGCGTGAAGGATTCCTCGATCACGTGCTGCCGCGCCGTCTGGGCGGCGTGCATGTTGAGCAGGAACGTGGCCGGACCCCCGACGTCGTAGTCGAGCGCCACAGAATATCGCAGGCGAACCCGGCTCCCGGTCACCTCCTGTGGATTGAAACGCATATGCACTCCGCTTTGTAGTAGCTTAGGAAAAGCAGGTTGAGAAAATTGTCGACAACGGGTCAGGCAGGACGCAGATCGAAATACGGGTTGAACCCTGCCGCTGAAGGCGCCGGAGGCACGTCCGCCTCCAGCACGCCCACCGGTCGCAGGGATGCGGCTTCGAGCACGATGCGACAGCCCGGCGAAAATGCCATCCCATACGAGGCGAGCTGCGGCCCGATATCGCGCCGCGGCCTGATGATGAGCCACGTCTCGACATCGCCATCGCGGCGACTCTCCACGACGTACTCGACGTCGCCCATTCGCGCCACGGCCGGCGCGGTGCTGGTCCCAGGCAGGGATTCCTGCCGAGGCCCAACATCCTTCACGCCGGTTGCGCGCATGGGAAGCGTCACGGTAGCGTATCCGGTCGCGAGGCTAGGGCCCGCGCTTGATGAGACCCGCCACCAGCGAGACCACGAACAGGACGAGGAAAACGAAGAACAGGATCTTGGCGATTTCGGTTGCGCCGGCGGCAATTCCACCGAACCCGAAGAGCGCAGCGATCAGGGCGATGACGAAGAAGATAATGGCATAGCGAAGCATGGGAACCTCTTCTGGCAATAAGTGAACGAATGAACGACGCGTGAACGGCCGGTGACCACGCCTGCGCAGAGCGCGCGCGGGCGTCCGGCGTCAGGATTCGCCGCCTGCCTTTCGTTCCGCGGGCCGCCGGGGATCCCGCGGAGGCTCTTCCACTTCCGGGGTCCGCTTGGCGGGCTCCTTGACGGCGGGGTCCTTTTCCTTGGCGCGCAACAGCGCGGCCTGCTCGGCCTGCTTCATTTCCGCTGCTTCCCGCTCATTCTTGGGCGCAGCGTCACGAGCCGCCTGGTCCACGCGACCCGAGTCCACGAATTTCTTGCTGGACTCGTTGAACTGGCGGGTCGCTTCGTAATTGCCCTCGCCGTACACGTTCTGTTTGGTTCCCATGAATAATGTCTCCTCGGGTCAGCTGGCTCGCATCGAGCCGGTACATTCTTCGGCCAGCTACGAACTCCATTCGGCCGATCGTTGCCAATGGTGCGCGATTGTCGATTCTGCGTGGATCGGCGCTCATCCCGATCCTTTGTCCCCGCTCGTCCTACACGCCGAAAAAAGGCCGGGAGGCTGATCGCCACCCGGCCGTTAGTTCCGGTTCGGTGACGTATGGCCACGCGGAACCGGCGAGGGAGCACTAACTCTTGCCGAATTGCGCTTTCGCGTTGCGGACACAGGTGTCTTTTGCCGCGCCGGACAACGAATCGCACTTCTCGACCGCCACTTTGTAGTTGGCGTCACGCTTGTCGTCCATCGCTTCGCGCTTCGCCTCCGCGGTCTTCTCGCTTGAAGTGTTGCGCGTATCGGCCGCAACGCGATCGACCTTCGCATCCGCCTTGGCCTTGACGTGGGCCGCCTTGGCTTCCTTGACGCAAACGTCCTTCGCGTTACCCGACAGGTCGTCGCATTTTTCCTTGGCGACGTCGTACGCGGCGTCGGCACGTGCTACGCGGGCGGATTCATGTGCCTTCGGGGTATTCTTGTAATCCGCATCCGCTTCGGCCTTCGCGACCTTCTCCTTCCCCTTGGCCTCTTCCATGCAGATGTCCTTGGCGTTGCCGGACAACGATCCACACGCGGCCTTGTCCTGCTTGTATTGCGAATCGGCGCTCTTGACGGCCAGATCGTGAGCTTCCTTGCTGGTTGCGGCCTGTGCGCCACCGGCCAGCGATAACCCGGCCGCCACGCACATTGCAACCAACAGTTTCGATGGGTTCATGGATGCTCCCTAGTTAGCGCGAGTATCGTCGCGGAGCGAATCCCCGAACTTCGAAACCTGCTGTTCCGCTTCGTCCTTGCTGATGCCATACTGCTCCTGGATCTTGCCTACGAGCTGGTCACGCTTGCCGCCGATCACATCGATATCGTCGTCGGTGAGCTTGCCCCATTGCTCCTTGACCTTGCCCGTCATCTGCTTCCAGTTGCCTTCGATACGATCCCAGTTCATGGATGACTCCTCTCGTGTTTGTCAACTGAATCCGGACGCCAGCCGTCCGCATGCACCGCAACATGTCGCAAGGCATGTGCCACCGCTTCGCCATTGGCGAATCAAGCACTTGGAAGTTGCACGCCCGTTCAAGACGGCAATGCTGGCAACGTGTCTTTGTAAGGACTTGGATCGTGTAGGAACCGGACGACGACCAGACGGCTGCTGACACCGATGGCTTTGCCGGCGCGACGCCGGCAGACTGCTCGCACAACAAACCGCATAAGATGGAGACTCTCATGCACGATAACGAAACCACCGTCGCAGCCAAGCCATCGCTAACTTCGCGCGCAGTCGCGCTGCTGCGGGATGCGGGCGAATTGGCGTCGGACCATCTGGAACTCGCAACGCTGGAAGCCCAACGCGCGGCGATCGTCCTCACCAAGATCCTGTGCGGCGCGGTCGTCATATCGATTCTGATCGTCAGCGCTTGGCTGGCCCTGATGGCCGGCGGTATCGTCTGGGCCACCGCGGAGGGGATCAGCTGGTCGGGTGCGCTTCTCCTCGCCGCAGGCCTGAACCTTCTGGTGGCCGCGGCGATTGCCTACTGGATCCGTCGCAACACGGGCGAATTGCTGTTCTCGGCGACCTTGCGCCAACTGCGTCTCACCACGCAACGCGACCGCGAGGAGCTGACATGAAATCGAACCGCTCACTCAGCGAGCAGATTGAACTGGTCGAACGCAAGCTCGATCTGCGGCGACAGCGCACGACCCGGCACTGGCAGGAAACGAAGACCGCCGTTGCACACAAGACGGCATGGGCCCCGTTGGTCCTGGTCGTGGCGGCGTTGCTTGCGGGAGTCGCGCTGGCGCATCGGTCGCCGCGTTCCGGCGGACCCGCCACTCATTCGAACACCAGGCCTTCCCGCAGCGCCGGCACGTTCGCGACGTTTGCGGCGGCGGCAGCCACCGCGATTCGCCTGGCGACTTCCCCTATGGGGCGCACGCTGTGGTCCGCGTGGCGTGCGCGTTCGTCCTCCCGATGACGGCCAGGCAGGTGCCGCTGGGTGCCGAGCGAGACCGGCGATGAAGCGCGCGCGCAGGCGTCCGCAGCGTGCGCTCGTGACATGCAAGTTGCCGCACGAGCGCGACCAGTCGATCGAAGCGCCGGGGGATCCCAGGCGTTCGATCGCCCAGGCTGCGCGCGATCTCGAGGAAGGGCAGGTCGATACCGATAACTACACGCGCGTCGCCGCCGTCGTCGCCACGGCAGCGCCCCGCACCCGGCGACGCTGACGGGCGCGCTGTCGCGCCACTGGCGCATTGCCCGAACCTGTCGCAGCTTGTAGCATCGAATGTTTCAGAAAGCGTCTCGGAAAATATTTCAGAAAATTCTTCGCGTGTACGCTTAACCCCGCCATTTTCGCCAGGAGCAACGATGTCCCATGACCCACGGTTGGAGAATCGCCAGCGACGGCGCCTCCTGGCCGCAGTGGGCGGCGTGCTGATTGGAGGGACGGCGGCCGCCCAAGATCGGGGCAAGCCGGCCACTGACGTGTCGGTTGCACGGGAGCGGCGCAACGCGGCGGTCACATCGACCACCCCGCGCATCACGCTGATAGTGCCAACCCCGGCAGGGAATTCCACCGATCGGGTCGGCCGAGTGGTCGCCGGGGCGCTAAGCACGATCCTGGAAGTGCCGGTGCGCGTCGACAACGTGCCCGGCAACAGCGGAGTGATTGGACTCAATGCCATCGCCGCCAGCGCCAACGACGGATCGGTGCTGGGACTCGTGACGAGCACGTCCCTCATCGGCGGCAAGCTCCTGTCCCGTAGCGCGCGCTTCAGTCCCGTCGACGATTTCGAGTGGCTCGCCATTCTTGGCACCTTCCCGACGGTCATGGTGGTGGCGGCCGGCAGCGGTTACGACGGACTCGATGAATGGCTTGCCGCGGCACGCCGGGCGCCGAAACCGCTGGTGTACGGGTCCGTGGGCGGCGGCTCCGCCGGCCATCTCGCTGGCGCTTACCTGCGCTATGAGCAGGGCGCGAATCTGAGCCATCGGACAGTGGAGTCGCTGGATGAGGGGCACACGTTGCTCGTCGACGGCAAAATCGACGTCCTCTTCGAAGGCGTGCCCAGCCTGCTCCCCGGCACGGCACGCTCCGGCCAGCGGATCGTTGCGGTAACTTCGGCGAAGCGTGTCGCGAGCATGCCCAACATCCCGGCGTTCGGCGAGCTCTGGGACAACGCGTTCGAGGTCTGGATTGGCCTGGTGGCGCCGAAGGAACTGGACAAGCGGGCGTATATCCGCCTCGCGCCTGCGGTGGGCGTGATGCTTGCGGAGCCTGCGCATCTGGACGCCATGCGTGCCGGGGGGCTGCAGCTTCTCGGATTGACCGGCGACAGCGCGCGTTCGTACATGGAGCACGAGTTCGTGCGCAATGCCAAGCTGATCGCGCGGCTCAACGACGAGGGCAGGCGCAACTGATGCGGGGCGGTCCGCGCGCGTCGTGTCCACGCCGGCCTGTTGCACATCCCTCCCGCTCCCGGCGCCGACGGCGCCGTGACGCTGCAGCCGACGGCAAGTCGCGGCAGCACCCGTTTGGGATCGTGCAGCGAACCGCAACCGGCTTCCGCTTGTCCTACATCATGCGACGGCGATCGCCGACAACGGATCGCGGGGCCCTCCGGGATTCGCGGCCGCCCGTTGCGGGGAAAATGGCTCATACGCTGGCGTGCCGGCGCGGGACCTAGCCTCCCTCCAACCCTCAACCCCGAACAGGAGTTCCGCATGAACACCACGACTGCACTACCCGAAACCAATTCCCTCGCGGCCGGCGCCGATCGCGCAGCCAATGCCATTGCATCTGGCGCCGATCGGGCCGCCAACACCCTCGCTGCGGCGGCAGATCGCGCGCACCACGTCGTGGACCGTGCCAATGAAAAGGCGGCGCCTGCGCTCGAACGGGCGACGACCGCCGCCCATCGCACCATCGACAAGGCCGCCGACGCCGCGGCCCCAGCTGCGCAATGGGTGAGCGAGAATGGCCAGCATATCGCCCGCCGCTCCACGGAGATGGCGGACGCCTGCAGCAATTACGTGCGGGCACGACCGCTCGCGTCAGTCCTGGGCGCGCTGGCGATCGGCTACATGGCGGGCAAGCTGATGCGCTGAACCTGGGATTTGCCGCTGCCTTGCACGCGGCACCTTCTTCCGTCTCGCGCAACAAGAAAAACCGGGCATTGGCCCGGTTTTTCTTGTTGCCGTTTTCTTGTTGCCGTCGCCGCGCCCTTCGGTTGGAGTCCCGTCGCAGGAGGCCTAGCTTATTGCGGAGGCGGTACGATCCAGTGAGGCTTGCTCAGCGGATCGAAGTCCTGCCAGGAACCGTCGTTCCATTTGCCTCTCGCCTGCTCAATCGAGCGGGCCTGATGACGCCCGAAGGCCTGCAACACAGGCCCACGCAAGTCCGGCGCGGCCACGTGCACCGCGACCCGCACACCGGCTGGACGAAATGCCGGACCCGCATCGTCGTCCGATTCGCCCATGGTATTGACCGCGCCCGCGAGCGAGCCCGTGTACGCCCCCGCCGCGAGCCCGGCAGCAGCCGCCAGCGGCCCGGCGACTGGAATGGCCGCCGCGCCAATCACCAGCCCGGCTACGCCACCCAGCGACGCACCGGCGGCCGCGCCTTCGTCGCCATCCCTGGCTCCCTTGTCCGCATCCTCGTCGCCGCCAATCGGGTAGCGGTCGTGCTGCCCGGGCGCGTTGAGCACGAATTGTTCGATATCACGTGTGCCCACGCCGGCCGCGCGCAGATCGTCCGCCGCCTTGGCGGCGCTTTCGAGGTCATCGAACTGAGCGCACAGGATGTTCTCCATGGATTGCCCGTCAGCGGCGAGGATGTTTTCCATGGATCGCCCGTCAGCGGCGCATGCCTGCGGCGGAGGCGTCCGTGGTGCGGGAGGCCCGGGAAGCTGAAGCACGGGCCTTGGCCGCAAGGAAGCGGCGACCCATCACCTCACGCTGCTCGTCGTCGAAGTGCTCGGCGAGACAGTCGAACATCCGCCCATGCTCGTCCTCGAAGTGACGGTCAAGCAAATCGAGCAGCACGACCGCATGCGCCTTCCACTCGTCCGTCTCCGTCTTGCGGCTCTTGGACATCTTTTCCAGCAGGTCGTCGATCAGCCCATGCTCGACCGCGCCCTCGTTGGCGATGTCGAGTCCCGCAGCCGCGCGGGCACGCCGCAGCGGCTCATGGACCTCGCGCTCTTCCGCCCGCGCATGCGCGATCAGGGCGGGCTTCAGGTGCTTGAGCAACGCCCGGCGCTCCTCGGCACTTTCGGACTCGACCATGTCCCGCGCCATGGTCAGCGCCTCGTCATGGTCCAGCCGAAGGAGGGCGCAAATGTCATTGCCGTTCATGACCGGCGCCGCAAGCAGTATCTTGATATCGTCCACCAACGTCATTGCATCACCTCGTCACTTGGGCTTGGCATCCTTCGCCACATCCTGGACGGCTTGTCCGGTGGCTTGCACGTCCTTGCCGGCGCCTTGGACCGTGTTGCAGCCGGCCAGCGACACAGCGAAAAGTCCGAGTAGTGTGAGCAGCAGTGGTTTCATACGGATCTCCGTGTTCGTTGGATGCAAAAAATGACGTTTTGTTCGATCACCGCCCGTATAACGGCGACGCCCTGCACTCCCTATGCACCGCAGGCATCGTGCCACCCGTCATTCGTTGCAAAACAACGGGTTGCGAGGTCTATGCGGGGGTTCGCGGCACCCCATACAAGCCCGCTTGCCGAATTTGCGCGCCTGTAGGATCGCACTGACACGGCTCATGACCCCAGCAGCTCGCTGACCGCGCGCATGGACTCCACGCGATCGGCCACGCTCTTCAGCACAGCGAGCATCGGCAGGCCCAGGAGCAAGCCCCAGCCGCCCCAAAGCCATGCGAAAAACAGGACGCCGATAAAGACGGCGACGGGATTCATCTTGACCGCACGTCCCTGCATCCATGTGGTGAGTCCCATGCCGATGGCGACCGCAACGCTGACCACCGTGGCCATGGCGAGAAGCGCATCGCCCAACGTGCCTGTCTCGAGAAATGCGGCGATCCCTACCGCACCCGCGCTTATTACCGTTCCGGCGTAGGGAATGAAGTGCAACACGCCGGTAAGCGCCGCCCACAGGCCGGCATTGGGAATCCCCAGCAGCAACAACGCGCCCCAGGTCACCAGCGCAATCAATACATTGGCGATCAGGAGCGTCAGCATGTACGCCTGAATCTGGGCGTCGATCTCGTCCAACACTTCGATCGTCACGCGTCGGCGCGCCAGCGACGCCCCGGCGAGCCGCGCAACCTTGCGCCGAAACGTGTCGCCTGCGGTCAGCAGGAACAGGGCCAGCAGCAGGGCAAGGAAAATCTGGGTAACCACGCCGAGCAACAGCGCTGATTGCTCGGTGACGAATTTCTCCATCTGTGTCCCCACGCCGGGTGTCGGGGGTTCCGCCACGGGCTCCTGCTTGCCCGACGCGACGGCGGCCGCCTTGTCGAGTTCCTTGGCGGCAGTCTGCATGTGCTCGATCGGCCCGGGCGCCTTGCGCGCGGACTCGATCGCCGCATAGCGCAGCTTGCGCGCAGCCGTCGGTAATTCGGCAACCGCACGGTTCACGTCATCGCGGATCGCATACAGCAGCACCGACGCCAGACCCACGAGCGTCGTGATCACCAGCACGGAGGCCACGACCCGAGGGATACGCCCGCGCTGCAGCACCGACACGAGCGGCTGGAGTGTGTAGCTCAGCAGGATGCCCGCCACCACCGGCACCAGGAACGGCTGGGCAAACCTGGCCACCGCGACCGTCACCACCACCGCGATCACGATCAGCGCTAACGAGGCCGCCGATCGACGCTTGGGAGGATCCGCCGGAACCTGCGCCGCCGCACTCGACGCAGCCTTCACGGCAACCGGCGGGACGGCACCGCGGGCCCGTGAGCCCGCAGTACCGTCCTTGGCCATCAGCACGGTGCGAACTTCGACGTCAATTCGGCTTCGCCTTGTCCGCTGCGTTCTCCACGGCTTGTCCGGTAGCCTTCACATCCTTGCCGGCCCCTTCGACCGTGTTGCACCCGGCTACCAACATCGTCAATGTCGCAAACAGCACTGCGGTGATCGTCTTCATGAGCGTTCCTTTGATTGTTGAAAGTTGAACTGCGTTCATGCTTACGCATGCCGCGTGCCAATGCGGATTTCCATTGCGATCAAGACCCTGACGTCGCGCGACCGGCGATTCGCGTAACGGCTGCCGCCGCAGCATGGAAAATCTACATTGCGACTGTCAGCGCGCCCACATTGCGCTGTCAGTGCGACACGGACGGGTCGCCGGCAGCGAGGTCCGTCAGCACTTCGCGAACGCGATGGAACTCGCGCGCCTTGTCGAAGAAATAGTCGGCACCCAACAGCATGCTGCGGTCCCGATACTGGGGAAACGCGTAATTGGTAAAGACGATGATCTTCGTGTGATTCCGGCGCGGCGTCTGGGCGATGCTCTTCAACACCCCGAGCCCCGTTCCCTGCTTCAACTGCAGGTCGAGCACAGCGGCGTCCCATTCGATCTGCCGCAGTAAAGCCAAGGCCTCGGCTTCGGTCTCGGCCTGGCCGACGATCTCCACATTGGGAATCTCGCCCAGCGACTCCATCAACCGGGCGCGAATGATCGCCGAATCCTCGACGATCACAACTCGCAGCTTAGCTTCGTCCACAACATTTCTGCCAAAGGTATCCCTGCGCAAATTCAGGGCGGTCGACGTATCCATAAAAGTGCGAGTCGAGTGTTGCCATGAGGTTCCCGCCGCAATGCCGAAAACGATATCAGTCTCCGTGGGGCACGACTGTCCGCGTTTGTCCGACATTGCGTCGATTGTGATCCACAGTCAGTCGATGAGGCCATTCTTGATCGCGTAATAGGTGAGGTCGGCGTTCGACTTCATGCCCATTTTCTCCAGCACGCGGGTACGGTAGGTGCTGATCGTCTTGACCGAAAGGTGGAGCTCATCGGCGATCTTCGATACCGCGGCGCCGGCGGCGAGCTTGCAGAAGATCTGGAATTCACGCTGAGACAATTCGCCATGCAACGGCCGGTCCGCATCTCCGGTCACGCCATCCGCCAGGATCTGCGCCAGCGCGGGACTGACGAACTTCCGCCCGCGCACGACCGTTCGAATGGCACCCACCAGTTGCGTGGATGCCGCCTCCTTGTTGAGATAACCGGCGGCGCCTGCCCGCAGCAGGTTGACCGCGTACTGATCCTCTGCGTAACCGGAAAGCATCAGGATCGGCAGTTCGGGGCGCACCTGCTTCAATGTCTTGAGCGTGTCGATACCATTCTTGTCGGGCATCGAGATGTCGAGTAGCACGACGTCGAATTCCGCCCCGCGGACCAGAGCGATGGCTTCGGCGCCGGTAGCCGCTTCGCCGGCAACCTCCAAATCGGGCTGGTCCGTAATGAACTGCTTCAACCCTGCCCTTACGATGGCATGATCGTCGGCGATCAGAATTCGTATCATCGATGTGGCCTGTCCTGTCGCGGGGAATCGCCCGATTCTAGCGCCGTCATACGCCCGCCACCGCAGCTGATCCCGACTGGTACTCGGAGAGACGGTTGTAGAGGGTCTTGAGGCTCACGCCGAGCATTTCGGCGCAGCGGCGCTTGTTGCCGTCGCACAGATCGAGCGTCGCGTAGATCGCATGCCGTTCAATTTCCGCCAGCGGGGCGCCGACCTGGAGCTTGATGTAGTTGCCTACCGGTTCCGGACACGCGAGTCCCGCGAAATCGAGCTCGACCTCGTCATCGCTCATGATGAACGCGCGCTGCACCGCATTCTTGAGCTCCCGCACGTTGCCGGGCCAGCGGTGCGCACGAATCGTGGCGATCGCCTGGCGCGCAAAGGTCTTGCTGGTCCCCGCCTCGTCGTTCAGCTTGCCGAGAAAATGTTCGGCCAGGAGTTCCGCATCCCCCTCGCGCTCGCTCAAGGCCGGCAAGACAATGGGAAAAACGGCGAGCCGGTACATGAGGTCCTCGCGCAAACGCCCATCCTGGACAGCCTGGGCAGGGTCGCGGTTGGTGGCCGCGATCACCCGCACGCGCGCCCGCAACTCCTCTTCACCCCCCACGCGCGTGTAGCGGCCCGTTTCCAGCACCCGCAGCAGGCGAACCTGCATCTCCGGGGCCATCTCGGTCACTTCGTCCAGGAACAGCGTGCCGCCTTCGGCACGCTCGAAACAACCCCGGTGCATGCGGGCAGCGCCGGTGAAGGCGCCCTTCTCATGCCCGAAAAGCTCCGCCTCGATGAGATTGCCGGGGATGGCGCCGCAATTGACGGCTACGAACGGCGCCCGCGCCTGCGGACTGCGATCGTGAATGGTGCGCGCCACCACTTCCTTGCCACTTCCCGATTCCCCGGTGATGAACACCGTGGCCGACGTGGGCGCCACCTTCCCGATCCGTCGATAGACGTCCTGCATTGCCGACGACGCCCCGTACAGGTGGCCGAAGCGACCCAGGGCGGGCGCCGAAGCCGCCCGCGTGGCCGCGACAGTTGCTGCGAACGCCGGCAGGCTCACGATATTGGTGTCCGCCTGCGCAATTGACGGGTGATCCGACTGTTGACTGTGCATGCTGCATCCCTCGTGACGTCGGTTTGACTGGTGCCATCGTAGGGGTCCTGCTCCCGCCAACGCATCGGTGCGGGCCGGAAAGGCCTGTGGGATTGCTCCTACAGCGGCGCTACAGGGAAGCCGGCGCACGGGTCCTACAAGGTTGGACGCCGGCTCCGCGCCTTCGCGGCCAGCGTCGGACGCATCCCACACACCGACGCGGCAATAGCCGATAGGGCACTTGCCGGACGACCGGGACAATCCGGAGACGCAAGGCAGAGGGATGAAGCCCGCAGCCCGACGCCCGCAGGTGCAGGTCCTGCCGGCGAGCGCACCAGGCCACGCGGACGGAGAGGGAGTTCACATGGATGCTGTAAGCAAACCCACGGCATTGCGTGGCGCCGCCACGCGCGATTCCCTGCTCGACGCAGCGGAGACGCTGATTGCCGAGCACGGCTTCCGGACCCCATCGCAGCGCATGATCGCCTGCGAAGCAAAGGCGCACGTCGCGCTCGTCAACTACCATTTCAGCAGCAAGGAATTGCTGTTCGAAGCGACCGTGGAACGCCGGGCCAAGCAGCTCGTGGACGCGTGGCGAGCCGCGCTCGATACCACGCGCGAGAATGAATCGTGCAAGGTCGAGGACATCCTGCTGGCATGGTGGCTGCCTTTCGGTACCAAGGATCTGCTCGACAACCCGACGTGGAGCAGCTATCTGTGCGTGGTGGCCAGACTCGCCACCGCGACAGACGGCGAAGCCTGGTTCCAGCGCTATTTCGGCATCGTCGATCGCGATTTCCTCCGCGCGCTTGCCGAGGTCATGCCCGGGACGCATCGCGACGATCTTGAAGCAGGCTTTCGCTACGCGCGCAATCTCATGGGCGAGGTTCTCCTCTACCGTTGCGGCAAGACCGGCGGAACCTGCCGTCCGCGCGGATTCCGCGAGGACGACATCGATCTTCTACTGAGCTATCTCGCGAGTGGCATGCGCGGCCTGGCCGGCCGCGTCCCGATGGCCGCGGACTGATTCGCAGCCATTGCGATGCCGCCAACACCGCCCTGGATGCGTCCACGCCATCCGGGTCGGGGACGCAGACGGGGACAGGGCGAGGTTGTACGCCTGTGCAAGGTCGCGGCGCTATTTGCGGTTAGATTCTCGCCCTTGCCGCACTCTGCGGCCCGTCTGGACCACCGCCATGATCCGTCGCTTGGCCTATATCAGCCGACCGGCAGTCAAGCTGTCGCATACGGAAATTCCCCGCATTGTTTCCGTCAGCCGCAGCCGCAACACAGTCGAGGACATCACCGGCATCCTGCTCTACACCGGCCTCCACTTCGTGCAGGTGATCGAAGGCCAGCCGCTCCAAGTCGGGAACCTCTGGACCAAGATAGGGGACGACCCGCGCCACCACGACGTCATCGTCATTGTCGACGAGCGAGACAACGGACGCTGGTTTTCCGACTGGCGGGTCGGCTTCCCGTCGGACGGCGCGCTCGCCGGCCAAGTCGAGGCGTGGCACCAGGTCGGACCCGCCCGGTGGACCGCTGCGGCACGCGAGGAACTGCGCCGCGTGCTCGCCGCCGCGGACAGTCTCTGATAACGGGCCCCCGGCCCGCCGGTCAGAACAGCAGGTCCGGCAACCAGAGCGTGATCTGCGGCACGTAAGTGATGATCACCAGGAACACCAGCAGCACCAAGGTCCACGGCAGTGCCGCGCGCACGACCTGCGTGATGGACATGTCGGTGATGCCGGCGGTGACGAAAAGGTTGAGCCCGATCGGCGGCGTCACCATGCCGATCTCCAGGTTCACCACCATGATGATGCCCAGGTGCACGGGGTCGATGCCGAGCTGCGTTGCGATCGGGAACAGGATCGGCGCGAGGATCAGGATGATCCCGGTCGGCTCCATGAACATGCCGGCGATGAGCAGCAGGATGTTCACCACGATCAGGAACTGCCATGGCGCCATGCCCCAGCCAATGATCGTCTCGGCGATCGCCTGCGGAATGCGCTCCGTAGTGAGCACGTGCGCGAACAGGAGCGCGTTGGCCACGATGAACATCAGCATCACGGTGACCTTGCCCGCCTCGAGCAGCACACCCGGCACCCGGCCCATGCCGATGTCGCGGTAGACGAACACGGCGATGAGGAACGCATAGACCGCGGCGACGGCGGCGGCCTCGGTTGGCGTGAATACGCCACCATAGATGCCGCCCAGGATGATCACGATCAGCAGCAGCCCCCATAGCGAGTCGCGCCCTGACCGCAGGACCTCGCCGAAGGTGGCGCGCGGTTGCCGCGGCAGGTCGAGACTGCGCGCCCGCACGTAGATGGCGACCATCAGCATGAGCCCGAGCAGGATGCCGGGAATCACGCCCGCCATGAAGAGCTTGCCTACCGACGTTTCCGTGGCCGCACCATAGACAACCATCACGATCGACGGCGGAATCAGGATGCCCAGCGTACCGGCATTGCAGATGACCCCGGCGGCGAAGGGCTTCGGATAACCCGCCTTGACCATACCGGCAATCACGATCGAACCAACGGCGACCACCGTGGCGGGCGAAGACCCCGACACCGCGGCGAACAGCATGCAGGCCATCACCGATGCCATGGCGAGTCCGCCGCGCATATGACCGATGCAGGCGTTGGCGAAGCGGATCATCCGCTTGGCCACGCCCCCCGTCGTCATGAACGCCCCGCCGAGAATGAAGAACGGGATGGCGAGCAGCGTGTAATGCTCCGACGTCTCGAACAGCTTGAGCGCGAGCGAGGCAAGCGAATCCTGCGCGAACAACAGGATCGTCAGCAGCGACGACAAGCCGAGCGCCACCGCCACCGGCATGCCGATCAGCATGAACACGAAGAGCATCGCGAACAGCGCGACTGTGGTCATTCGCGCACGCCCTCGATCGAATCACCCTGCTTGAGTTTCAGCGCATCCTTGGCCTCGTCACCGAGCAGGTAGGCTTCCTTCCCGGTGGCCAGGCGATAGAGCACCTGCGCGAAGCGGAATGCGAGCAGCGCGAAGGCTACAGGCAGGACTGCGCGGGGAATCCATTGCTCGATCGGCAGGTCCTGCATCAGGATGCCCACGTCGTACATCTTCTTCACGTAGACATATCCGCCGATCGTGACGATCACCGCATAGACGATGCAGAGCAACGCGGCGACGATACCCACCATGCGGGCCGGGCCAGGTTTCAGCGACTTGACCACCGCGTCGATGCCGATGTGCGCCCCGACCCGGACTCCGTAGGACATGCCCACGAAGATCAGCCAGGCAAACATCACGCCGGTCAGCTCCAGCGCCCACACGAAACTGTAATTGAACACGTAGCGCGCGACGACCTGCATGAAGGTCACGAGCGTCATCGCCGCCATCAGGAAGGTGATGAACCATTCCTCCAGGTGTTCGAGCCAGCGCACGGCAGTGGCCTTTCGTGCCGCATGGCCCGGTGTTCCGGGCCATGCGTGCAGGTTTTACTGGTTGGCCTTCGACGCCGCGGTGATCAGGTCCTTGCCGATCTCACCCTCGAACTTCTTCCACACCGGTGCCATCGCCTTGCGCCAGGCCGCCACGTCGGCCTTGGTGAGCTTCTGGATCTTCGCCTTGCCGGCTTCCTCGATGCGCTTCTTGTCCGCCTCGTTGATGTCGGAGGCGAGCTTGTTGGCGTAGGCCGTGGCTTCCGCCATCGCTTCGGAAAGGCCCTTGCGCACGTCCGGCGGCAGCCCGTCCCACCACTTGGCATTGGTGACGACCATGTAGTCGATCACGCCGTGGTTGGTCTCGGCAATCGTCTTCTGTACCTCGAAGAACTTCTGCGAGTAGATGTTCGACCAGGTGTTTTCCTGGCCGTCGACCACGCCAGTCTGCAGCGCCTGGTAGACCTCGCTGAAGGCCATCTTCTGCGGATTGGCGCCGAGCGCCTTGAACTGCGCTTCCAGCACGT
This sequence comes from uncultured beta proteobacterium, assembly GCA_963756765.1. Classification (GTDB taxonomy): domain Bacteria; phylum Pseudomonadota; class Gammaproteobacteria; order Burkholderiales; family Casimicrobiaceae; genus VBCG01. The sequence continues at coordinate 129,456 of CAVWPC010000018.1, forward strand.
CGGAAGCCTGGATGCGGAACTTCAGGCCCTTGACGTCCTCGGGCAGCACCAGCTTGTCCTTGTTGTCGGATAGCTGCTTCATCCCGTTATGCCAGTACGCGAGGCCCAGCAGCCCGCGGCCCTTCATCGAGGTGAGCAACGCCTGCCCGTCCTTGCCGGCCTGGAAGCGGTCCACCGCCTCGATGTCATCGAACATGAAAGGCAGGTCGAATACCTGGATCTTCTTGGTGTAGCGGTCGAACTTGGACAGCGACGGCGCAATGAACTGGACGTCACCCAGCAGCAGCGCCTCCAGTTCCTTGGCATCGCCGAAGAGCTGCGAGCTCGGGAAGACCTGCACGTCCACCTTGCCCGGCAATTTCTTTTCGGCGAGCTCCTTGAACTTCAGCGCGCCCTGCCCCTTCGGGGTCTTGTCCGCGACCACGTGGCTGAACTTGACGACAATCGGCGACTGCGCCGCACCGGGCGCAGCCAAGGCGAGCGCGAACGCGCCCACGGCAATCGTTGCGAATAGTTTCATGGCAGTTTCCTCCATTGGATACCGGATCATGCCTCTGGCAGCCTGGCCCTTGCGGCCGTGTGACAGGGCACTGTTATTTGACAACTGCCGTACTCTAACGGCTACTCAATGGTACGCGCAAATCCGCCTGTTCAGCCCGTGTGGAGCGGTTCGGCCAGTTCGATCAGGTTGAGATCCGGATCCCGCAGATAGATTGACCGTATCCGGCCGTTGGCGCCCGTGCGCTCGACCGGCCCATCGACGATCGGCCAACCGCAACCTTGCACGTGGGCCATCACCGCCTCGAGTGGTTGCCCCACAATGAAGCAAAGGTCCAGGGCGCCGGGCACCGGCAGGTGGGCCTTGGGTTCGAACTCACGGCCGCGTTCGTGCAGATTGATCTTCTGGCGACCAAAATGCAGCGCCTGACGGCCGGCGCCGAAGTTGACGAGCCGCATGCCGAGCACGCGCGTGTAGAAATCGACGCAGGCGGACACATCCGCTGTGGTCAGCACTAGGTGGTCCAGCCGGTCGATCATTCGGGTTTGCGGGCCAGAAGTTCGACCACGGCACCGATGCCGCCATGCAGCTTGCCCTCGCGGACGTCGCGCAGTCCGCTCATCCGGTGCTCGATCGCGCAACCGGCGAAATCTTCCGCCACGTCGTCCAGTGCATGCAGGAGCTTGGGGTCGGGTGGACCTCCGGTACCGCGGCCCAACTGTTCCGGGCCATAGGCGGTGTAGGCGAACAGACCGCCCGGCTTCAGCGCATCGAGGCATCGCCTGTGCAACGCGCGTCGCGCGCGGCCAGGCAGGTGCAGGAAAATGGACACCACGCTATCGAAGCAACCCCGTCCGGGATCGTATCGGGTCACGTCGGCGACAATCGTTTCCAGGTTGACGCCACGCGTGGCGGCGAGGCGCGCCGCCTTGGCCATGCCGAGGTCCGCCACGTCGACCGCAGTCACCACGTGGCCCCGCTCCGCCAGCCAGACGCCGTTGCGGCCCTCGCCATCCGCGAGGCACAGGACGCGGCCACGCGCAGCAAAGCGAGGCGCCACCTCGACCAGGAATTCGTTCGGCGCGGTCCCGTAGACGAAGTCGTCCGCCGCATAGCGTGCGTTCCAGAATGTACGCAGGGCTTCCCTTACGTCGTTGGCCCTGCCATCGGCGACGTTGACAGCGGCATTGCCCTCCCCGCCGTGGGGCCCTGCACCGCCGTCGGTGGCGCGCTTCCCGGGGTTCACGTGCCGAGTTCCGCGGCCTGGCGCAACAGCGCCTGCGCGCGCAACAGCACCGGGCGGTCGACCATCTTGCCGTCGACGGCGACCGCGGCGCCCGCTGCCCCGTCGGTCGCGTCGACCACGCGCCGGGCCCAGGCGACTTCGGCGGCAGTGGGACTGAAGCAATCGTTCACCGGAGCAACCTGCCGCGGGTGGATGCACAGCTTGCCGCCGTAGCCCAGCCGTCGCGCCCGGTGCGCGTCGGCGCGTACCGCAGCCTCGTCGTCGAGCGCCGTGCACACACCGTCGACTGGCGCCGCGATCTGCGCAAGCCGCGATGCCAGTACCAGCTGCGACCGATAGAGCAGCAATTCCTCGCCGTCGCCGTCGACGCCGAGGTCGAGCTGCAGGTCGATCGAACCGAACAGCAGTCGCTGGACGCCCGCCGCACCCGCGAGTTCGCGGACCCGGTCGATGCCGACCGCGGTCTCGATGAGCGGCAGCAGCGCCGCCTGCGGCACCCGGCGATGAAGCTGCGCCAGCGCCAAGGCGCGCTCGGCCTTGGGCAGCACGATCGCGCTCACACCGGCATGCGCAGCCGCGGCGAGGTCGTCGCCGAACCAGGGCGTGTCGACCGCGTTGATCCGCACCGCCACGCCGCGATGGCCGGCCGCGAGCCAGTCGGAAAGTGCCCGGCGCGCCGCCACTTTCGCGGCCGGCGCGACGGCGTCCTCGAGATCAACGATCACCGCGTCGGCGCCGCTCGCCAATGCCTTGGCATAGCGCTCCGGACGATCGCCAGGCACGAACAGGTACGAACGCGGCAGCATCGTGATTCGCCGCTCCGCTAGTTCGCCACGGGCACGAGAAACCGACCGACCTGCGCGGTGGTACGCAGCGCGCGAATGCGCTCGATCACCTGCCGCATCTCCGCCGCAGTGGCGCCGTCGCGATACGCAGCAAGACGCACCGCCTTGTCCTCGAGTTCTTCCCGCGACAGCGTATTGCCCGGATCGCCCTTGGGCTCGTCGACGCGTGCTTCGAGCGTACGTCCGTCGGTGGTGGTAACGCGCACCTTGCCGATCCAGCGAACCGGATACGCAGCGTCGACCTCGGCGTCGCGCTGCATCGCCACCTTCGCGCGGACGGCCGTCACGTCGCGATCGCGCCAGTGCGCGTCGAACTCGCCGAGGCCCGCGCGGCCGTGCACGGCGATCAACCCGAGCACGGTACCCATCGAGAACTTGGACTGGTGCACGGTCTGCGGGTCGCTCACCGGACCGAGCACGTCGATCGCGCCCTGGTGGACCAAGGCCGTGACCTGTGCAAGGTCCTGCGCCTCGAGCTCGTGCGTCCGCAGCAACCGCTGCAGCGCATCGGCGGCCGGATGCGTATGCCGGCACGACGCATGGAACTTGAACGAGGTCTCGGTCAGCGCCCAGCGCGCGCCCAGACCCGCCGTCAGCCGCGCGGGGTCGGCGTCACTCGAGGTGCCGGCGGCAAGGCCTTGCACGCCCTCGAGGATGCGCTGGGCGCCGGTGAACCCATCAGCCGCGAGGTAGGCCGCCATCAGGCCCGCGGTCGCGGCGTGCGCGGTGTGCAGCTGCTTCGAGTCTGCGCCTTCGCGCAGGAATTCCCACAGCCCGGCCGATTGCGTGCCGGCCGAACCGAACGCGTGCGCCATCTGCGCCGGCGTCAGGTGGAGGAGCCGACCGACGGCCGCCGCTGCCGCCAGCGTGCCCGCCGTGCCCGTCGTGTGGAAGACGCGGTAGTGCGAACGGCCGAGGAATTCACCGACCCGGATGCCCACCTCGTAGCCGGCGACGATCGCCGTCAGCAGTTCCGCCCCGCTGCGTTCCAATGCCTGCGCGACCGCCAGCGCGGGCGGAATCACCACGGTGGCCGGATGAAAGACGGAACCGTTGTGGACGTCGTCCTGCTCGGCCACGTGCGACGCCGCCGCATTGCTCATGGCCGCGAGCAGCGGACTGGTACCGCGACGATGGATCAGCACTTCGCTGCGTCCATCGGCGGGCCCCATGTGCTGCGCGAAGCGCACGATCGATTCGACCGGGCGCGCCCCCTTGCCCGCGAGCGCCGAACCGAACCAGTCGATGAAAAGATCCTCCGTGCGCTCCAACGCCGCCGCGGGAATTTCCTTGTCTTGCAGCGTCGCAGCAAACGCCGCCAGGCGGCGTCCTGGCGAGGCTTCGTCGGGGGACGCGCCGGCGGCGGCCATCCGTTCGTCGCCGGTTTCCGCGCGACGCGTCACCGCATCGCCTGTCACTGTCGCATTCATCACCACCTCGTTCATCCCGGTTGTTTCGTTTGCAATCTGCGCCGGCCGGCGGCGTGAGCACACCCGCGAAAACGTCAACCGCCGTCACGTCAAATCGCCTGTGCCCCCGTCGGCGTCACCGCGGCGTCAGATCGCACCCTCCGCGCGCAGCTCGTCGATGGCGGATTGGGCGTATCCCAGTTCGCTCAGCACCGCGTTCGTATGCTCGCCAAGCGCTGGCACGCAATCCATGCGCACATCGGCCACCTCGGCCACGCCGGGCGGCAGTAACGCCGGCACCGGCCCGGCAGGGGTCTCGACGTCGACCCAGCGGCCGCGGGTGCGCAATTGGGCATGGCTCCAGACCTGCTGCATGGTGTTGACGCGGGCGTTGGCGATCTGCGCCGCGTCGAGGCGCGCCACCACCTCGGCCGCCGTCAGGCTCGCGAACACTTCGATGATCAGTTGCCGCAGCTCATCGCGGGCGGCGGTGCGCAGCGCGTTCGATGCGAAGCGCGCATCGGTCGCGAGCGCCGGCTGTTCGAGCACCTTGGTGCAGAACACCTGCCACTCACGCTCGTTCTGCAGGCCCAGCATCACGGTTGCACCGTCACCCGCCGGAAACGGGCCGTACGGATAGATGGTGGCATGCGCGGCGCCCGAACGCGGCGGTGGCTCGGCGCCGTCGAATGCGTAGTACAGCGGATAGCTCATCCACTCGACCATGCTTTCGAGCATCGACACGTCGATGCGACGCCCTATGCCCGTCTTGCCGCGCTCGATCAGTGCCGCCAGGATGTTCGAATAGGCATACATGCCGGCGGCAATATCGGCGATCGAGCAACCGGCCTTGGCGACCTCGTCGGGGGTGCCGGTGATCGACAGGAAGCCGGATTCGCTCTGGATCAGGAGGTCGTAGGCCTTCTTGTCGCGGTAGGGCCCCGGATTGCGCGCATCGTCGCCGTAGCCCGAGATGTCGCAGACGATGAGGCGCGGATACTTCGTGTGCAGTGTGGCGAACGACAAACCCATGCGCGCGGCGGCACCTGGAGCCAGGTTCTGCACCAGCACGTCGGCATCGGCCAGCAAGCGCCCGACGATCTCCGGCGCGGCCGCATGCTTGAGGTCGAGCGTGACGCTCTCCTTGCTGCGATTCGTCCACACGAAGTGCGACGCGAGGCCGCGCACCCGCGTATCGTAGGCACGGGCGAAGTCGCCGGCGCCCGGGCGCTCGATCTTGATCACCCGTGCGCCCAGGTCGGCGAGCTGCCTCGTGCAGAAGGGCGCGGCGATCGCGTGCTCCAGCGTGACGACGGTGATGCCTTCCAACGGCTTCATCGGCGCGTCCTAGAAGGAACGCGGCAGCTCGAGCAAGTGCTCGGCCACGTAGCTCAGGATGAGATTGGTGGAGATCGGCGCCACCTGGTAGAGGCGGGTCTCGCGGAATTTGCGCTCGACGTCGTATTCGTTGGCGAAGCCGAAACCGCCGTGGAACTGGATGCAGGCGTTGCCGGCTTCCCAGCTCGCCTTCGCGGCGAGGTATTTCGCCATGTTGGCCTGCGCGCCGCACGGCTGCTGCGCATCGAAGCGGGCGCAGGCGGCGAAGCGCATCAGGTTCGCCGCCTCGATCTCGATGTACGCCTCGGCGATCGGAAACTGCACGCCCTGGTTCTGTCCGATCGGCCGGCCGAACACCACGCGCTCGCCGACGTAGCGCGTGACACGGTCGATGAACCAGTAGCCGTCGCCGATGCACTCGGCCGCGATCAACGTGCGTTCGGCGTTGAGGCCGTCGAGGATATAGCGGAAGCCCAATCCCTCCTCGCCGATGAGATTCTCGGCCGGAATCTCCAGGTTCTCGAAGAAGAGTTCGTTGGTTTCGTGATTGACCATGTTCGGTATCGGCCGCACGGTCATGCCGGTCTTTTCCGCCGCGCGCAGGTCGACCATGAAGATCGACATCCCCTCGGACTTCTTCTTCACCTCGGCCAGCGGCGTCGTGCGCGCCAGCAGGATCATCCAGTCGCTGTGCTGCACGCGCGAGATCCACACCTTCTGGCCATTGATGACGTAGTGGTCGCCCTTGCGGACGGCCGTGGTGCGGATCTTGGTGGTGTCGGTCCCGGTCGTCGGCTCGGTGACGCCCATCGACTGCAGGCGCCATTCGCCGCTGGCAATTTTGGGCAGGTACTTTTCCTTCTGCACCACCGAGCCATGCCGCAGCAGCGTGCCCATGTTGTACATCTGGCCGTGGCAGGCGCCGGAATTGCCGCCGCTGCGATTGATCTCCTCCATGATGACGCTGGCCTCGGTCAGGCCGAGGCCAGCGCCGCCGTACTCCTGCGGGACCATCGCCGCCAGCCAGCCGGCGCGCGTCAGCGCATCGACGAACGCTTCCGGATAGCCACGCTGCGCATCGATCTCCCGGTGGTATTCATCGGGGAACTCGGCGCACAGCGCGCGCACGGCATCGCGGATATCCTGGTACTGGTCGGTGTCGGTTTTGCGCATCGTACTTCCTCGTCGCGGACGATCGCCCGCGGCTCCATCAGATTCCTCGCCGCGCCCTCATTCCACCGCGAGCGCCTGCATCGCCAGCGACCCCGCATGATCGCGGGCCCAGAGCCGCCACGTGCCGGTGCCTTCTTCCTTGCCGCACACCGTGAATTCATGGATGTCGAACAGCGGCCCCACTGCCTTGAACTCGAAGCGGGTAACGCTGGCTTCGGGCCGCTCCCGCCGCAGAAGATCGAGCAGCAACGTGGCGATCAGCGGGCCGTGCACGATCAGGCCCGGGTAGCCCTCCACTTCCGTCACATAGCTGCGGTCGTAGTGAATGCGATGGCCATTGTAGGTGAGCGCCGAATAGCGAAAGAGCAGCACCGGATCCGGCACGATTTCGCGCGCGAAGTCTTCGTCGCGCGGCGCGGGGCTCGGCTTGGCGGCAGGCGCATCGGCCGCCGGCGGGTCGCGATAGACGATGTCGTGTTCCTCGGTCAGGGCGAGGCCCGTCGCTCCGGACAGTTCGTGATGCACGGTGACGAACACGAGTTCGCCACTGCGTCCGGTCTTGGCAGTGATGCCGCCGATGCGCGACACGCGCGTGATCGTGTCACCGACATGCAGCGGACGCAGGAAGGAGAGGCGTCCGCCGGCCCACATGCGCCGCGGCAACGGGACCGGCGGCAGGAAGCCGCCGCGCTTCGGATGCCCGTCGGGACCGAGTTCGCTCGCGCGCGCCATTTTCAGGAAATAGAGCCAGTGGGCGAGCGGTGGCAGCACGGTGCCGGAGCTCGGCGGCGGATCGTCGCGATCGAGGGTCGCCGACCACGCGGCCAGCGGCGCGGCATTGAGGACGTCGACGACCTGCTCGGTGCGGCCGATCCATGCCTGCCACGGATTGGATTCGGTAGTCACGGCGTCTATCGTACTCCTCGCCATGCAGCGCGACCGGCCGCGTCGCTGGCGTCTGCACGCACGCGCAGCCGAAACGCCGCGCTCCCATCACTCGCGCATCCGGCGCTCAAGGCAGGCCCATATCCGCCCCCGCATCCTTCGCGCATCCGGGCTCACGCCAGGTCGATCACCCGCCCTCCCGCCGCCTGCGCATCGTTGGCATCGTGCGTGACCAGCAGTGTCGGCAATCCGCGCTGCATGGCGTGCTCGAACACGAAGCGCCGGAAGTCGCCGCGCAGCTGCGCATCGAGGCGATTGAAGGGCTCGTCGAGCAGCAGCACGCGGGGTTCGGATAGCAGTGTGCGCATCAGTGCGACGCGCGCGCGCTGGCCGCCGGACAGCGTTGCCGGGTCGCGTGCCGCGAAGCCGGCGAGATCGGCTTCGGCCAGCGCCTGTTCCACGCGCGCCATGCGCGCGGCGCGACCACGCACATGCGTGCGCAGCGCGAACGCAAGGTTGTCGCCGACCGACAGGTGCGGAAAGAGCAGGTCGTCCTGGAACTGGATGCCCACGCGCCGCGCGTCCGGGGGCGTGGACGTGATGTCGGCCGTCCCGATCAGGACCCGGCCGCCCACTGCGAATGCCGGGTCGAGCGCCCCCGAGACGAAGGCGAGAAGCGTGGACTTGCCGCAGCCGGACGGACCCATCACGGTGACACATTCGCCCGGCGCCACCGCTAAGGTGAGCGACGAGAACAGGGCGCGCCCGTCGATCGCGATGCTCACCTCCTCGAGATACAGAGGTGCGAACGCGGTCTCGGTCATCGGGTAACCTGCATGCCGCGCCGATCCCTGTAGAGCAATGCCGGAAGCGCGGCCGCGACGACATAGAACAGCCATGGAAACAACGCCTGCAGCATCGCGTAGGCGCCGATCACCCTGCGGTCGGCGCCGGCCGCAAGCGTCACGGCATCGGTGGTCAGCGTGGCGATCCGGCCGTTACCGGCGAACAGCGTCGCGAGGTACTGACCCACGCTGACCGCGAACGCGACGGCACAAGCGATGAGCACGGGCCGCAGCAACAGCGGCAACTTGACAGTGACGAACACGCGCGCCGGTGCGGCACCCAGGCTCGCCGCCGTGCGCTCGTAGCGCGGGTCGAGCGCGCGCCAAGGATCGGCCAGCGACAGGAAGAGATACGGAAGCACGAAAATCAAGTGAGCCCAGACCACTGCGGCCAGCGTTCCATCCAATTGCGCACGGACCAGCAGCACCTGCGCGCCGAACAGGAACGCGACCTGCGGTACCAGGAGGGGCAGGTAGAGTATCCACAGCGCGCCTGCTCCGGCCCGCCGACGGCTCCGGCTTTCGTTCTCGAGGCAGCCCAGCACCAGGAGCAGCGCGATCGCAGTGGCGAGAATGCCGATCACCAGCGTGTAACCTGCGGGCGCAGCCAGACCGTCCAGTCGTCGCAGCCAGTTGTCGAAGGACCACCCCTGCGGCAGCGCATCCGGAAAGCGCCACTGCGTGGCGAACGACCACAGCGCCATCCCGACAAGCGCGCAGACCGACAACGCGAAGGTCGCGGCAAATCCGCTGGTCGCCGCGCCCGCAGCGAGCGCCACGATGCCGCGCCGCGTGCCGCGCGCGATCCAGCGGCGGCCAAGCGGCACCATCATCCGCTCGGCGCCGGCCCATGCCGCGACGACCGCGACGACCAGCATGAGCAACAGTGTCGCGGCCGCGGCCGCGGGAAAGTAGAACCGGATGTCCGCGTCGGCGAACCATCGCACCGCCAGCACCGCCAGCGTGGGCGGATTGGACGGACCGAGAATCAGCGCCACGTCGACCACCGATAGCGAAAACGCAATCACCGCGTAGATCGGCAAGCGGACCTGCGGATAGATCTGCGGCAGGATCACCTTGACCCAGGCTTCGGTACGCGCGTAGCCCAACGAGCGCGCGATCGCCAGATGCTGACCGACAGGCACCTGGTGCGACGCGCCGACGATCATCAGGATCAGGTACGGTACTTCCTTGAGCAACAGGCCGAGGACCAGCGCCAGCCCGCGCGGATCGCCCACCGTGCCGACGTCCGGTGGCAACGTCCAGCCGGTCAGCCATGGGGAGATCGCGCGTACGATCCATCCCGACGGCGCCAGCAGAAACGCGAGACCGATCGCAATGGCCGAATGCGGGGTCGCCAGGATCGGCGCCAGCCACTCGCCCGCACGACGCGTCCACGTACGGCCATGCGTCAGCGCACAGAAGCCGAAGGCCAGCACGACCGCGAGCATGGACGTGAGGATGCCGGTCCCCAGCGTGACCGAGAGACTCGTGGTGAAGCCCGGATAGTCGAACAACCGCCGCCAGCCATCGAGGTCGAACTGGTGGCCGCCAATGGCCGGAAGGTAGCCGAAGGCCGGCAGCACGGTGCCGATGATGCCGGCGGCGATGGGCAGCAGGAAGACCGCGACGGTGAACGCGGGGGCGAAGCGCAGCATGCGCAGCGCGGGCGGCCCGGCGGTACTCACTTCGTCACTGCGTGTAACGCTGCTCCCACTCCGCCGTCACCCGCGTCATCCAGGAAGGATGTGGCTCGAGCAGCGTCGTGCCGAGCTCCGCGTTGGTCGGCAGCGCGGGCGAGCGCGGCAATGCCTCGAAGCGCGCTCGCGCCTCCGGCGACAGGCGGGCGACATCCAGCACCGTGAAGTTACCCATCTGCCGGATGTCCTGCGCGTGCGCCTGCGTGGCAGGCTCGAGCAGGAAATTGGCGACCACCATGGCGCCTTCCTTGTTGGCGGCGTTGAACGGAATCGCGACGAAGCTGGTGTTGCCGATGGTGCCCTTCGCGAACACGAACGTGCGCACGGTATCGGGCAGGAGACCGGCGGCGATGGCGACCGCCGCCTCCGAGGGATTGAACGAGATCATGATGTCGATCTCGGCGTCGTTCAGCAACTGCCGCTGCGCGGGGCCGTTCTCCGGAAATTGCCTGCCCTGCCGCCACAGCAGCGGCCGCAACTGGTCGTACCAGGTCCACAGTGACGCGGTAGTCACCGCGAAGTTCTCGTCCGTGGCGGGCTTTTGCAACACCGCAGCGTCCGGCGCGAGTTCGTACAGCGCCTGTTTCAGGAACGTCGCGCCGAGGAAGTTGCGCACGCTGGGATGCGTGAGTCGCCCGGGATGCGCCTTCGCCCACGTGAGCAATTCCGGCACCGATTGCGGCGTGTCCCGCACCCGCTTGCCGTCGTAGACGAATACGATCTGCGCCATCCGCCACGGCGACTCGAGACCGTCCACCGGAATCGTGAAGTCGATCACGTTCGAACGCTTGTGCTGCGTATCGACCAGCGCAAAGGCGGGCAACACCTGCGTGAACGGCCCGTACAGCAGCGACTGCCGCTTCATCGCCAGGAAGTTGGGACCGTTGATCCAGACGAGATCGACTGAGCCACCAGTGTCGCGGCCGGCGGCCTTTTCGGCGACCACGCGCGTCACCGCCTCTGCCGTGTCCTTGAGCTTCACGTGGTTGACTTTGACACCATAGCGGCGGCTGACCTCCTCGCCGACCCACATGATGAACGCATTGGTCTTTTCGTCGCCGGCCCAGGCGTTCCAGTTAACGGTCTGGCCCCTGGCCTTGGCGACGACATCGGGCCAGCGCAGGTCCTGCGCGACCGCGGTTTGCGCCCACGCGGCAAGCGCCATGATCGCCGCAATGCGCGCGGCACCGAAGCGAAGGTTGAACACGTTACTCGCCCGCCGGCGTCAGCGCGATCACGCGGCGCGGTCGGGCTGGCGCCTCGACGATGCCCCTGGCCGCACGACGCCGCACGCGTGCGGCCTCGAGCACGGGTCCCAATACCTGTTCGTGGAAGCGGTCGCACCCGATGCACAGGTTTTCGTACGGTGCGCCATCGGGCATCGTGGTCTTCGAATGGGCCAGGAATGTCGCCTCGCTCCAGCCGTCGGCGAGCCCCATGCGTTCCGGATGACCCATCGTGATGGCTTCGTAGGCCGGCACCCCCACCAGCGAATCGAGGATTTCGATCAGGTTGTCCTCGAGCAGGCTGCCAATGGGCAGCTTCGTCTTCACGCAGCATGGGTACACTGCGCCATCCGGCTCGATCGATACTTCCGAGCCGTTGTACTGGTGGCGCAGGAAATTGAGTCCGCCCGACCAGCGATTGCAGAAATTGTCAGCGAGCGTCGCATGCGACAGACTGTTCTGCCAGGCGCGGCCGCGCGGCCAGAGCTTGCCGATCCAGGCATCCGGCGTCGCCCCGAAGAAGCTGTACACCGGGCCTTCCTCTTCATGCCAGTTGCGGGTCGTGGCCGAAAGGCCGGAGCGCCGCATGCCGTGCCGCTCGAAGAGCGCGGACAGCTTGTCCATGAATGCCTGCTGTTTCGCCGGACCTTCGAGACCTACGTGGAAGTCGTCCACGCTGGCCACCGAAATCATCCATACGCCGCGCGCGAGGAGATCGGCCACGATGGGGTCGGTGAGCAGGTCGCCCGTGGTCTGCACGACGACCTTGATACCGCCCTGCGCCACATACTTGTCGCGCAGCATCTCGATGACCCTGTAGGTGACCCGCTCGCGCACCGGATCGAGCAGCGATTCGCCGCCCGAAAGGATGATGCGTCCGGTCTTCTCCGGATACGTGCCATCGGGCTGCGGATCTTCGAGGTCGCGGTAGGTGAACCGTTCCGGGAAGTTCCCGATGATGCGCGGGAAGTTGTGTTCCGCCTCCTGCACGACCGACTCCAGCTCGCCACGGATGTAGGGGCGAAAGCGGTCCTCGTAGCAGTGCTTGCACTTGCGGTGGCAAGCCCAGGCCATCACGTAGTAGAGGGATTCCATGCCTTGTGGTCGAACGTCGGGATGATCCTGCGCGATTATGCCGGAACGATTGCCGGCGCCCTCGTAGTCATTCGGATTGACGGGGCCCGAGCTTACAGACCGTAGAGGTGAGTGCCTTGGGACACTCCGAGGCATCCAAGGGATCAGGACTTCGGTTTCATCCGGCGCGCCAGTTCCTCGCACGGATCGGGACGCTTCACCGCATCGGTGAGCAGGTACGCGTCGTATGCGGATGGCGACGCGTCCAGCGCGCCGTCCGCGGGCCGTTCGAGCAATGCGATGCTGACGAGCGTTGCGCGCGCCTCGCTCGACAGCCAGTGCGGCACGCCGATGTCGGTGCGAGCGTGGCCGTTGCCGGTCAGCAGCACGACCCCGCGTGCCGCGTAGGGTGCGATTGCCTCCGCCAGCGCACGATCGCGCGCGATCTGGGCGCGGGCCATGCCGGGCAACGCCTGCGCCGGCAGCAGGTTGCAATGGCCCTCCGCGATGATCTCTTCGTGCGCGCGCAGGAACGCCGCAGAAACTTCGAAGGCCGCCGGGGTGGCGCCTGTCGCCACTTGCATTGCATCCGCGCGTGACAGGTTGGCGGCGACGATCGGCAGGTCGTACTCGAGCGCCAGCGCCAGGAAGGGCTTGTAGAGCGCCCAATTCCAGCTCGACGCGCCCCGCGCCTGCGCGATCAGGTAATCGACGTCGCGTGGACGCACCTTGCGTGCCGCGTCGATCGCCGCCTGCTGACCACGATCGAACTGCTCGAAGGCAATGGCTGGGCGCGCTCCGCTTTCGATCAACGATCGCAGCGCCGCAGCACGCAACGCATGCTGGTTGCCATTGTCGTGCACCTCGCCCAGGATGATGATGCGGTGCCCCTGCATCGCCGCAGCGAGCGCCTCCGGGCGATCGGGCAGATGGACCGGCGTTGCCGCGGCGACGAGATTGGTCGCCAGCAATACGGCAATCCCGAGTCCGCCGACGCACGCGGCGCGCAGGCGGCGCTGCAGCATGGTCACGCGGGCGGCTGCCGCCAGTCCACGCTCTGCGGCCGTCCGGGCAGATCGAGCGCCGCCGTGGCCGCCGGTGTCTGCGCGACCAGTTTGCCGCCGCGGAACACCTTGAGCCGCGTCGCCCGCAGCCGGAGGGCCTCGACGGGGTCGCGCGCCTGCAGCAGCACGAAATCGGCGCGGTGGCCGGGTGCTATGCCATAACCTTCGAGCTGCAGGATCTTGGCAGCGTTGGTCGTCACCGCCGCGAAGCAGGCACGCATGCCCTCCTGGCTCGTCATCTGGGCGACATGCAGCCCCATTGCCGCCACTTCGAGCATGTCGCCGCTGCCAAGCGAATACCAGGGATCCATCACGCAATCGTGGCCGAACGCGACGTTGACCCCCGCCGCCATCAGTTCCGGCACGCGCGTCATGCCACGACGCTTGGGATAGCTGTCGTGGCGGCCTTGCAGCGTGATGTTGATCAGCGGATTGGCGATCGCGTTCACCTGCGCCTCGCACAGCAACGGCAGCAACTTCGACACATAGTAGTTGTCCATCGAATGCATCGATGTCAGGTGCGAGCCCGTCACCCGCCCCTGCAGTCCGAGACGCTGCGCATGGAAGGCCAGCGTCTCGATGTGCCGCGACATGGGATCGTCGGTCTCGTCGCAGTGCAGGTCGACGAGTCGTCCCTGCTCGGCGGCCAGTTCGCACAGCAGGCGCACCGATTCCGCACCGTCGGCCATCGTGCGCTCGAAGTGGGGAATGCCGCCGACCACGTCGACGCCCATGGCGAGTGCGCGCTTCAAATGTTCCATCGCACCCGGACTGCGCAGCAGGCCGTCCTGCGGAAAGGCAACGAGCTGCAGGTCCAGGTAGGGCTTGACGGTCGCCTTCACCTGCAACAGCGCCTCGACGGCGAGCAGGCGCGGATCGCACACATCCACATGCGAGCGGATCGCCAGCAGGCCCTTCGCCACCGCCCAATCGCAATATGCGAGAGCGCGCTCGACGATCGCGTCCTGGGTCAGCGTCGGCTTGAGCTCGCCCCAGAGCGCGATGCCCTCGAGCAGCGTGCCGCTCGCGTTCACCCGCGGCAGGCCGTACGACAACGTCGCATCCATGTGGAAGTGCGCGTCGACAAACGGTGGCGTCAGCAGGCAGCCTTCGGCGTCGATCGTCTCGGCGGCGCCGGCGTTGATCCGCGGCGCGACGTTGTCGATCCGCCCGGCCGACACCAGCACGTCGAGGCCGGAGCGACCGTCCGGTAGCGTGACGTTGCGCAGCAAGAGATCGGCCACCTGCACTCTCCCGTGTCCGCCGCGCGACGGCATCACCGCGCCGCGACTGTCGCGTGTACTACTTCGTTCCGAAAATCCGGTCGCCGGCGTCACCGAGGCCCGGCAGGATATAGCCATGGTCGTTCAGCTCGCGATCGATCGCCGCCGTGTAGACCGGCACGTCGGGATGCGCCGCCTGGAACGCACGGATTCCCTCCGGACAGGAGACGAGGCACACGAAGCGAATCGAGCGCGGGTGCGCCTCCTTCAGGCGTTCAACGGCAGCGACGGCCGAGTTGCCGGTCGCGAGCATCGGGTCCAGCACGATCGCATCACGCTCGGACATCCCACCCGGCATCTTGAAGTAGTACTCGACCGCGCCCAGCGTCTTCGGATCGCGATACAGACCCACGTGGCCGACCCGCGCACCCGGCACCACCGACAGGAATCCGTCGAGCAGGCCCATGCCCGCGCGCAGGATCGGCACGAACACCAGCTTCTTGCCGTCGATGAGCTTGGAGTTCATGGTCTCGAGCGGCGTCTGGATCATCACGTCGTGCATCGGCATCGAACGCGTGACCTCGTACGCCATCAGCGAGCCGATCTCGTTCAGCAACCGGCGAAAGCTGGTGGTGCTGGTTTCCTTCTTGCGCAGCAGCGTGAGCTTGTGCTGCACCAGTGGGTGATCGAACAGTTGCACTTTGGCGTTCATGGCGAGTCCGTGAGGAGAGGCAAAGGATATTTCTAGAATACGGTGCCGTCGCTGTCGATCGCCAGCGGCGGCGCGCCGCCGCGGCGCTGCTGGGCCAGCCGGCGGCCGGCGGCCCAGGTGCCGCCCTCGAGCACGCAGGCAAGCGGCAGCGCGGGGACGTCGAGCAGCGCGCGCACGCGCGGCGCCAGTTCATCGAGCAGCGTCACGGTCAGCGCCCGCCATTCGACCACGAGTTCGCTGCCGACCGCATGGGTCCTGCCCGCAGCCGCCGCATCGCGCAACGCGAGCACGCCGGTATCGAGCAGGAGGCCACCATTGCGGTATTCGGGCAATCCGGTCAGGGCATCGCGGCCGCTGACGTCGACCCCGGCCCATTCGAACGGCTCGAACAGCGAGTAGGCGAGCCATTGCGAGAGCTTGTGAAACGGGACCCATCCGGCCGAGTGACCAGTGCCACCCGCCTGCGGATGCCGCCACACGTCGCCCAGCGCCACACCCTCCAGCGTGCTGCCGGTGAGCCAGATCGGTCCCAGCCCGTCGAGCAGCGCGTCGAGGATCCGGGCCGCTTCGACGCACCCGGTACCAGCGTCGGTGAGCCGGTCGAACAGGCCACCCGGTCGGTTCGTCGGGCCGGACGCGGGGGCCGCTTCCGCGAGCGTGTATCCGAGCCGGCGCAACAACGCGGCGCGACCCTTGAGGCCGGTCAGCGGATTGTCCACGCGCACCTGGAACAGCGCGCCCAGCCGTGTCGCATCCACCTTCGTCAGCGCGGTCGCATCGACACGATAGGGATCGTCCGGCTGCGCGGAAAACGCGCCGGCCATGAACGCGCGGAAACTCGCCACGCCCAGCCCCTCGGAGCGGCCGAAGCTTTGACCCGAGGCCGCCTCGTCGAAGCGCCACGTGGCGCCGGCACCCGCATCGAGCAGCACGCTGACGACCGCCAGGTCGATGTGTGCGCGCGCGCGCTGCGCGACCGTGCGGCCGGCGAGCGCGCCATCGAGTTCCGCGCGGCGGTCGATCCCGCCCGCCTCGAAATGACGCCAGCGGCTGTGATACGGGATCGCCAGCGTCGGATAGCGATCGCGCGTCACGACGGCCACCACTTGCGCGGCCGCATCGAGCCGGGTCCGGTCGATGCGGAAATGGCTGGAACGCCCGGCGGCCGTCGCCGCCGTGATGTTGGCGCAGCGCTCGCGAATCGCCACCGTCGACCGCAGCGCCGCCGCGGGCGCCGGCGCCAACGCCATGGTCACAGGCTGCGGCCCTTGGTCTGCGCGAGACGCGCGGCGTCGGGTACTGCGCCGTCGGTGAAATAGCCGGCGGCTTTCTTGGCATCCATTTCGACCCGGGCATCATCGGGAATCAACGCATCCGGGATCTTGACGCGCTCGCCCACCTCGATGCCCGACCCCGTGATCGCGTCGAACTTGAGATTGCTCATCGACACCAGCCGATGGATCCGGCGAATGCCGAGCCAGTGCAGCACGTCGGGCATCAACTCCTGGAAGCGCATGTCCTGCACCCCGGCGACACACTCCGTGCGCACGAAATAGTTCGTGGCCGAATCGCCACCCGCTTGCCGCTTGCGCGCGTTGTAGACGAGGAACTTGGTGACTTCACCCAGTGCGCGACCTTCCTTGCGGCAATACACGACCAGGCCCACGCCCCCGTCCTGCGCGCCGCGGATGCATTCCTCGATCGCGTGCGTCAGGTACGGACGGCAGGTGCAGATATCGGAACCGAACACGTCCGAACCGTTGCACTCGTCGTGCACGCGCGCGGTGAGCGTCACCGCGGGATTGGCGAGATCGTGCGGATTGCCGAACACGTACATCGTCTGGCCGCCGATCGGCGGCAGGAACACTTCCAGGTCGCTGCGCGTGACGAGCTCCGGGTACATCCCCCCCGTCTCCTCGAACAGCGCCCGGCGCAAGTCGGCCTCGCTGCAGCGAAAGCGCCGCGCCACGCCCGGCAGCCACCATACGGGTTCGATCGCCGCCTTGGTGACGACGGCGGAACCATTGGCGAGCAGCACACGGCCATCGGCCTTCAGTCGACCCGCGGCGATCGCCTCCCGAACCTCGGGCATGTCGATGTGCGCCTTGGTGACCGCGATGGTCGGGCGCACGTCATAGCCCTGCGCGATCGCGTCGCGGAACACGTCGGCGACCACGGCGCCGAACGGATCCATCGACACGATCTTCTCGGGGTCACCCCACGCCGGGTACGGGCCGATCGGATCGGTCGGCATCGTATTGGTGAGATCGGGCTTGTGTCCGCGCAACAGGGCGCCGGCGGCCACGGCCAGGGCCCGGTAGACCCCGTAGGAACCGCTGTGGGTGCCGATGACGTTGCGCTGGCTGCGGCTGCTGGTGCTACCCACGATCGGGCCGCGCTGCTGCGGGTCGGCGCTTCCCCACTGGATCGCGAGCGTACCCGCCGCCCCCTCCACCGGGTGCGATGTAAGCCGGATGTGTTTCGCGGTCGGCGCTTCAGTGCTCATGATCAGATGTCTGACACAAGCACGAACTATACCGCTACCGACCGGCGCGATCGCAGGTCGCCCGTTGCCGACCCACTGCTATCGCTCGCCCTTGCGGTACGGCTTCATCAGTGCCTGCGGATACGTCGCCCGCCGAGCAACCAGCACCAGCGCGAGGATCGACAGCACGTAAGGCAGCATCAGGTAGATCTGGTAGGGGATGCCTTCACCGCCGCTTTGCTGCAAGCGCAATTGCATGGCGTCGAAGAACGCAAACAGGAGCGCGCCGCCGAGCGCCTTGCCCGGCCGCCAGCTGGCGAACACGACCAGCGCGACGCAGATCCAACCGCGGCCATTGACCATGTTGAAGAAGAACGCGTTGAACGCCGACAGCGTCAGGAACGCGCCGGCGACGCCCATCAGCGCGGACCCCGCCACGATCGCGCCGGTGCGCACGGCATTCACGTTGAGACCCTGGCCTTCCGCTGCCGCGGGGTTTTCGCCTACCATGCGCACCGCGAGACCCACGGGCGTCCGGTACAGGATCCAGGCGAGCAGCGGGACACAGATGAGCGCAAGCAGCGTCAGCGGCGTCTGCTGCGCAAGAACCGGAATCGGCAACCACGCCATCTCGGAGAAAGGGACGATCGTCGGTGGCGAGCTGACGGTGGGAAAGCTCACGCGATACGCGTAATACGCCAGACTGGTCGCGAACAGCGTGATGCCGAGGCCCGCGACGTGCTGCGACAGCGCCAGCGGGACGGTCAGCAGCGCGTGCAGGAGCCCGAACATCGCGCCGGTCAGCGCCGCCACGACGACGCCGGTCCACAGGCCGGCGCCCAGGTACACCGCAAGCCAGCCGGTGAGCGCGCCGGCCACCATGATGCCCTCGATGCCGAGATTGAGCACGCCGGCACGCTCGCACAGCAATACGCCGAGGGTGCCGAAGATCAGTGGCGTGGCGATGCGCAGCACCGCGACCCAGAAGTCGACATTGCCCAGCATGCCCAGGATGTCGGCGAGTATCACGGGATCAGCGACCTCGTCGGGCTGCCACAAGCGCCGCCGCGCCCGCTCCGGCGGCAGCGCACCAAGCGAGCATGCAGTTCGTCGGCACTTAATGCCACCGCAGCCGATAGCGGGTGAACGCGCTCGCCACCAGCATCGAAAGCAGCGCGATCGCGACGATCACGTCGGCGATATAGGTGGGCACCTCCACCCCACGGCTCATGCTGTCGGCACCCACCAGCATCCCCGCGACGAAGACCGCCGCCAGCACGACGCCCAGCGGATTCAGCCCCGCCAGCATCGCAATGACGATGCCGCTGTAGCCATACCCGGGCGACATGTCGAGCGTCACATACGCGGTGCGTCCCGCGACCTCGATCGCACCGGCCAGCCCTGCCAGCGCGCCCGACAACAGCGCAACCGCGATGATGGTGCGGCGCACCGGCACGCCGACGAAGGCGGCGCCGCGGGCATTGGCGCCCACGGCCCGCACCGCAAAGCCGAAGGTCGAGAATTTCAGCAATGCCCACAGCGCGACCGACGATCCGACCGCCCACAGCAGTCCCGAGTGCACGCGCGTGCGCTCTGCCAGTTTGGACAGCTGGAGCTCATCGCCAAGCGCGATGCTTTGCGGCCATCCCATCGCGGCCGGATCCTTCATCGGACCGTCGAGCATCAACGACACGAACAGCAGCGCGATGAAATTGAGCAACAGGGTCGTGACCACCTCATCCACACCCAGGCGTTCGCGCAACAGCGCGGGCAGCAGCAGCAACAGCGCACCGGCCAGCATCGCCGCCAGCAGCATCGCCGGGAAGAGCAGTCCGGGATACGCTTCGAAGGCACTTCCCCCCTGCAGGCCCCCGACCGCGACGGCGGCCAGCGCCCCGACGTAGAGCTGTCCTTCCGCGCCGATGTTGTAGAAGCGGGCGCGAAAGGCGACGGCGGCGGCGAGCCCGGTGAGGATGAGGGGCGTCGCGCGCGTCAGCGTTTCGCTCCACGCGAAGCGCGAGCCAAAGCCGCCTTCGAAGATCAGTACGTAGGTTCGCGAAAGCGGCGCGCCCGCCCACGCCACCAGCAGCGACGAGGCGACCAGCGTGAACGCCACCGCGAGGAACGGCGCGATGACGAGCATCCCACGCGAAACCTCGCCGCGGGCTTCAAGCCGCATGCGGTACCACCGGCTCCCGGCCGCCCGTCATCGCGAGGCCGATTGCGCGCGGGCTCCACGCCATCGTCGGGCGCGCCTCGCTCAGGACGCCCGCATGCATGACCGCGATGCGCTGCGCCAGCGCGAAGATCTCGTCCAGGTCATCCGAGATGAGCAGGACCGCGGTACCCTGCGCACAGGCATCGAGCAGCTGCTGGTGAACGAAGGCGACCGCCCCCACATCGAGGCCCCAGGTGGGCTGATTGGCGACAATCAACCGCGGCGGCGCGTGCCGCGACAGCACCCGACCGAGGATCAGCTTCTGCATGTTGCCGCCGGACAGCGCGCGTGCCGGCGTATCGATCCCCTGTCCGGCCCGGACGTCGAAGCGCTCCAGCAAGTCTTCGGCGAAATCGCGCGCAAGCTGCCGGCGCACGAAGCCCAGGCGCGAGAAGCGCGTGCGATAGCGCTCCGCCATCGCGTTCTCCCATAGCGGCAGGTCGCCGATCAGGCCCACGGCGTGGCGGTCTTCCGGGATGCGCGCGACCCGCGCGGCGATCCAGGCGCCCGGATCCGCGGGGAGGACACGGCCTTCCACCTTGACCCGGCCGCGATCGGGGGCACGAAGCCCGCCCAGGACCTCCGCCAGCACCTGCTGGCCGTTGCCGGAAACACCGGCGATCGCCGTGATCTCGCCGAAGTGCAGCTTCAGCGACACATTGTCGAGTGCCGTACCGACCGAGACGCCGGCAATGTCGCAGGCGATTCCGCCGGGCTCCTGCGCGCGGGACAGCGGCATCGCGACTTCGCGCCCGACCATCACTTCGGCCAGCGCCGCCTTGCTGGCGTTGGCCGCATCCAGCGTCGCCACGAGCTTGCCCGCGCGCAGCACGGCGATGCGGTCGGACACGCGCAGCACCTCGGGGAGCTTGTGGCTGATGAAGATGATCGACAGGCCCTGCGCCACCATTTGCCGCAGCGTTGCGAACAGCGATTCGGCCTCCTGCGGCGTCAGCACCGCCGTCGGCTCGTCGAGGATCAGCACGCGCGCGTCGCGGTAGAGTGCCTTCAGGATTTCGACACGTTGGCGTTCGCCGACGGACAGTTGACCCACGCGCGCATCCGGATTGACCTGCAGCCCGAAACGCGCACCGGTGGCCAGCAACCGCATCCGGGCCACGGCACGCTGCGACCACGGCTGCCACAGCGACTCGGTCCCGAGCATTACGTTGTCCAGCACGGACAGGTTGTCGGCGAGCGTGAAATGCTGGTGCACCATGCCGATGCCGGCGTCCAGAGCGGCGGCGGGATCGCCTGGCGGCAGCGTCTGCCCGAACGCCTCGACCGTGCCGGCGTCGGGCACGTAGTGGCCGAACAGGATCGACACCAGCGTGGATTTTCCCGCGCCGTTCTCGCCCAGCAGGGCCAGCACCTCGGCCCGGCGCAGCTCGAGCGAGATGTCGTCGTTGGCCACCAGCGGCCCGAAGCGCTTGGTGATGCCGGTCAGGCGCAGGACAGTTTGATCGGGCACGGCATTCATGTTCGAGGCAGTCAATCACCCATCGAATGGCGAATCGAAACGCAACACCGAAGCACGGAATCAACGCGCAGGATCGAAACAACAACGCCGAACGAAAACGCCCCGGCCGCAGCCGGGGCGCCGATGTTCACTACAATACCGCTACTTTGCGGTCGTCTTCGGTTCCGTCTCCACCACGGTGACCTTGAACTTGCCGTCGAGGATCGCCTTTTCCTTGGCCGCCACCTTGGCCGCCAGGTCCTTCGGCACCTTTGCCTCGAAGGTGCCCAGCTTCGACATCTCGTAGCCCTTGTACTTCATGGTCGAGTAGGCGCCGTAGTCCTCGGCCTTGAACTTGCCGGCCTTCACGTTCTTGAGCGCCGCGTCGATCGTGGGCTCCATGTTCCACAGCGCGGATACGACGACCGTCTCCGGATACTGGGCCTGCGTATCGATGACGTTGCCGATGGCGAGCTTGCCTTTCTCCTTCGCGGCGTCCGACACCCCGAAGCGCTCGGCGTACATGACGTCGGCGCCCTTCTCGATCATCGCGAACGCCGCTTCCTTCGCCTTCGGCGGGTCGAACCACGAGCCGATGAAGGTCACGTAGAACTCGACCTTCGGATTGACTTCCTTCGCCCCCGCCATGAACGCGTGCATCAGGCGGTTGACTTCGGGAATCGGATAGCCGCCGACCATGCCGATCTTGTTGGTCTTGGTCATGCCGCCCGCAACCATGCCGGTCAGGTAGGCCGGCTCCTGGATGTAGTTGTCGAAGACCGCGAAGTTGGGTGCCTGCGGCTTGCCGGACGACCCCATCAGGAACGAGACCTTCGGATAGTCCTTGGCCACCTTGCGCGCCGCCGCCTCGACGGCGAACGATTCGCCCACGATGAACGTGTTGCCCTTCTCGGCGAACTCGCGCATCACGCGCTCGTAGTCGGCGTTGGCGACCTTCTCCGAGAACACGTACTCGATCTCGCCGCGGTCCTTGGCGGCGCTGAGCGCCTTGTGGATGCGGCTCACCCATTGCTGTTCGACCGGCACGGTGTAGATCGCGGCCACCTTGATCTTGTCCTGCGCCTGCGCCAATGGCGCGCCAACGGCGATGGTGGCGGCGACCAGCGCGCCCGCGAGCGATTGCATCAACCTGCGTCGAGTCAGCATGTCGTTTTTGTCCCCGGAATCAAGAAGGGAGTGCCGGCCCCGTGCCGGCCCTCCTGCTGCAGCGCAGCAAGGCACCAATGTACAACGAAATGGGCGCCGCCGAGCCGGACTAGCTCAGGACCGCGCGCGAGCCTTTTTGCGCGTCCCGTTCCCCCACGACGTGCAGGCGGCTCGTGCGCGGTACGCCGGCGAGCAGGTACTCCATCTGGTCGGCGAGGATGCGGCGGTTGCGCAGGATGAAATGCTCGTGGCGGTTGGGCACATACGGTACGTACAGCAGCGGCATGCGGGCCTGTTCGGGCGAGCGGCCGCCCTTGCGCGTATTGCAGCTGCGGCAGGCGGTGACGGTATTGGTCCAGGTGTCGCGGCCGCCGCGCGACACGGGCACCACGTGGTCGCGCGACAGGTCGCGCACCAGGAAGCGCTTGCCGCAGTAGCCGCACAACTGGCGGTCGCGGGCAAAGAGCATCGGGTTGGTGAGACCGGGCGCGTGCAGGTGCGAGCCTGCGCCCGTGCCCTTGATCGCCAGGATCGACTTGGTGGCGATCCGCGAGCGCTCGCCGTCCTTTTGCCAGCCGCCGCGGAATTCGCGCACCTCGCGACCCAGCGACCACGCCACCATCTGCTTCGCGTGATAGGTGATCGCTTCTTCCAGCGCCACCCACGCCTGGGGCAGGCCGGCCATGTCGACGGTGAGGACGAGCGGTTCCATGAGCTTCGGCGGGCTAAGTGTTCCTTGGACAACAATCGTGGCACAAAGTATGCATCAAGGCGCCCCGATTTGTCTCCGGGTGCCCGATTGGCCGGCGTCCATGATGGCGCGTTTGTCGCGAATGCGTGATTGAATGCCGCCGATGGCCGCCGCCGTGGGCGGCGCGGAACAACGGGAGCGCCAATTCGGCGGCGCGCGGGCGGCAACCGGACCCGCGGCATGATTTCCGGGCAGTGGCCCGGACCCGTACGTCGTTTCGTCACGGCCCGGCGGGTTGCCCCGCCGGGTAGCCGCAACTGTTGACCGCGTCACGATCCTGCTGGCGACGCGGCGGCGATCCCGATCGTCGGTTGGGAAGGCCGCGCACAGCCTCCGAAATCGCCGGTACTGCCGGTACAGCCACCCGATGTCACCACCGGGCTCGGGTCTTGGACATGGTTGACCTCCCCGCCTTTACTGGCGGCAGGCAAGGCGTCGTGCCAACACGCACGCGCGCCGATGCCCGTTCCACGTTTGCGTTACGACGGCCACATGGCACGCCGGTGCTGCCTCCCGGTGTCGCCACCGGGATTCCTTGCGCTCGCCACACCAGTCCGGCGACACGCATTTTCCTTACTGTCCCGCCGCGTACTTGCAGGCCAGGTCAAGCAAGGCGCGCGCCACGCCTTCGGCTTCACGCACCGCTTCCGCGGCTGCCAGGCGGACGATCAATCCGTCCGCCGCCTGCCAGTACATGCCTTCGCGCCCCCCGCGTATGAGTTCGTAGTGATCCCGCCGGTGAGGACGCTGGAGTTCTTCCAGGAGCCTGATCATTTTGTGTGCCTCGTTGTCGTCATTTCCTATGGCCACGGGCAACAAAAAAGCCCGGGGCCGTTGTTGGCCGCCGGGCTTCCGGTCTCGGGATCGAGCCGTCTACACGACGCCTCCCGGAGCGAAAACCCGACTGCATTTGTGTTGACCGATCATCACGTCGCCGCCGCATGCCAGCCAATCGAGGCTGGCGATGAACCCGCGGTTACCGAGGCCGGCCGACTCGCCGGCGTCAAGCGGGCGAATACCGGCCGTCGGACGCAGCTGCGCGCGCGATCGGGTCATGGATTGCATCGACATCGTGCTGGCTTGCATGGCTTCCGCTCTCCCTTCCTCAAGTCGCGCCTGCCGCAGGGCAGGGTTTGGTGGTTACCGAATGGCAGATGCGTTGCGGCTGCATCGCCAGGGCGTACAAAACGTCCGGACCGCAACGCGGCCGGCGCAAACATCGGAAGGGGCGGATACAGCTTGGCGACCTTTCGACATTTCCGCCTGCTACCCCGCGGAATGTCTTCCGGCCGGGGACGACTACAACTTCGACATTGCGCCCTGTTTGCCCGTCTTGCCATTCCACTGCACGCCTGCACCAGCGATTCCGAAGGCCCGCTCCGGCGCGGTGAGCGCCAGGACGATGCATGCGGAAGAGCGGTTCAGGTTTGACATTGGCTGCGGCAAAGTTCGGGGCAGATGAAACAAGTGGGGCAAATGCGCCGTTGTGTCCGTGTTGGATCAGGTGATGCGATCATACTGTCCGTGCGCGCGGCGCGGCAAGCGGAATCTTCACCTTTCTGGTCAGGCGGTGACATAAATGCAACACACAAGATTTGACGGCGAATGGACGGAACGAAGCGCTACGCGGGTGTCGGGGTGACGCTGGGCGAGCGGCTGCGCCTCGTGCGCGGCGCCGACAGTCAGAAGGCATTTGCGGCCGCGCTCGGCGTCCATGAGAACTCCGTCGCCAACGCCGAGCGCCGCAATTCCGCCACGCAGGAGTTCCTGCTGCGCATCGCCGAAATCCGCGGCATCAACCTGCATTGGCTTCTCACCGGCGTGGGGGCGATGCGCCTGGAGGCGTCCGAGGGCTCGCTGCTCCAGGAAAAGCTGGCGCTCGCGCTCGCCGATGCACTGCGGGTCGCCTACGGCTCCCGCTACGGCAGCGTGCCGGTGGATACCCGCGCGCGGGCACTGCGTGCCGGCACTGCGTACCTGCGCGCCATCGGCGTGACCGAGGACACGCTGCCCGATACCGAAGCGCTCGCCAAACTGCTGAAGCTCACCATCGAGGTGATGCGCCAGGCCGAGTAGGCGCCCGCGACAGCCGGCACTCGGCATGCGGTAGCATTCGCTGCGCCACGTCCACTCGCGCTTTGCCGGCGCAGCACGCCCGCGGATCGAGCGCGACGCAGCACCCGCAACATCGCCACGCCGCAGGCACGACACTCCGCAACCTCCGCAAGGACCTCACGATGAATCTCGAACTGGCCGGAAAAATCGTTCTCGTCACCGGAGGCAGCAAAGGCATCGGGCTCGCCTGCGCACGGGCCTTCGCCGGTGAAGGCGCGCGCGTGGCGATCATTTCCCGCAACGCCGCCAACCTCGCGGCCGCGCAGAAGGACCTGGCCGCCACTGGCATCGACGTGCACACGCAGGCGGCCGACCTGATCGACGCCACCCAGGCCGAACGCGCCGTGCGGTCTGTGGAAGCGGCGCTCGGGCCGATCGACATCCTGGTCAACTCGGCCGGCGCCGCCAAGCGTACCGTCCCCGACGAACTCGACGCCGCCGCGTGGGCCGCGGCCATGGACGCGAAGTACTTCACCTATATCCACGCGATCGACGCCGTGCTGAAGAGCATGGTCGCGCGCAAGGCCGGCGTGATCGTCAACATCATCGGGAGCGGCGGCAAGGTGGCCAATCCGATCCATCTGCCCGGCGGCGCGGCCAACGCCGCGCTGATGCTGGCCACCGCAGGGCTGGCCAACGCGTGGGGCCGGCACGGCATCCGCGTGAACGGCATCAATCCCGGTTCGACCCTCACCGGCCGCGTCGAGCAGGCGCTGGAGGCCGAAGCCAAGCTCTCCGGCAAATCGCCGGACGAAGTCCGTGTGGCCAATGAGCAGCGCATTCCGCTCGGCCGCTACGCGCGCCCGGAAGAAATCGCCGATGCCGCACTATTCCTGGCGTCGGCGCGCGCCAGCTACGTCACCGGCGCGATCCTCGCGATGGACGGCTGCGTGACGCCGACGGTGGTGTGATGCGCGCGCGGCAGGTGGGGCTCGTGCTGCTGGCCGCGCTGGCGTTCGCGGCATGGCCCGGCGCGCAGCCGCACGCCGCGACCGTCGACGCCATCGAGTTCTATCACGCCGGCTTCGACCACTACTTCATCACCCGCCTGCCCGAGGAAATCGACGCCCTCGACAGCGGGCGCCTGACCGGCTGGACGCGCACCGGGCGCGCGTTCGAGGTGTTCGCCACGGCTGCGGAAGGCGGTCAAGGCGTGAATCCGGTGTGCCGCTTCTACATCCCGCCGGGCAAGGGCGATTCGCATTTCTTTTCCGCTTCACTCGCCGAGTGCAGCGCGATTCTCGGCAAGATTCCCTTCGACCCGAACTACGCGGGTTACGTGTACGAATCGCCCGATGCGTTCTACGCCGCGCTGCCCGACACGGCCACCGGTGCCTGCCCCGCGGGCACGGTCCCCGTGTACCGCCTGTGGAACCAGCGCGGCGATTCCAACCACCGCTACACGACCGACCCCGGCATCAAGACGGCGATGCTGGCCAAGGGTTATCTCGCCGAGGGCTACGGCAACGAAGCGGTGAGCCTGTGCTCGCCGGCCGCAAAGCTGGTCAATGCGCTGACCCGCGCTTCGGGCCTGTCGACGTTCGCGGCCAACTGCGAGGCCCCGGCCGGCGGCGGCGTGCCCTTCGTGCATGCCGAGGTCGAGCCCTACATCGCCGTGAATCCGGTCAATCCCAACAACGTGATCGGCGCGTGGCAGCAGGACCGGATGAGCAACGGCGGCGCGCGCGGCGTCGGCGGTGCCGTGTCCTTCGATGGCGGCGGGACCTGGCAGCGCATCTCGATCCCCTTTTCGCGTTGTTCCGGCGGCAACCCCGGCAACGGTGGCGACTACCAGCGCGCGACCGATCCGTGGGTCAGCTTCGCACCCGACGGCACCGCCTACCAGGTGGCGCTCGCGTTCAGCGGAGCGTCGTTCGGGGCCGGCTCGGCGAACGCCATCGTCGTCAGCCGGTCGACCGACGGCGGTGGCACCTGGTCCAATCCGATCCCGTTGATCCAGGATGGCAGCCAGGCATTCAATGACAAGGAGTCGGTGACCGCGGACCCCACCGACGCCCGCTACGTCTACGTGATCTGGGACCGCCTGGTCGCCGGGAACGGCGGTGGCCCGACGTGGTTCGCCCGTACCACCGACGGGGGTGCGACCTGGGAGCCCGCGCGCCCGATTCACGACCCCGGGCCGACCGACCAGACCATCGGCAATGTGATCGTCGTGCGGCCCGACGGCACGCTGATCGCGATGTTCAACGAGCTGACCGGGACGCCGACGGTGTCGACCATTCGCATCATCCGCTCGACCGACAAGGGCGCCACCTGGTCGGCCCCGATCACCGTGGCGACGATGCAGGCCGTCGGCGTATCGGATCCTGACACCGGAACGCCGATCCGCGACGCTGCGATCCTGCCGATCATCGCCGCCGGCAAGGATGGCTCGCTCGCCGTGGTGTGGCAGGACGCACGCTTCACCGGCGGCATCTACGACGGCATCGCGATCGCCCGTTCGCTCGACGGCGGCCTGACCTGGACCGCACCGCTGCGCATCAACGCCAATCCGGCGGTGGCCGCTTTCATTCCCACCGTCGCGATCCGCGACGACGGCACCATCGGCGTCACCTACTATGACTTCTCGAGCAATACGCCCGATCCCAATACGCTGCCGACCGACTACTGGCTCGTCACGTCGACCGATGGCGTCAGCTGGACCGGGCAGCACGTTGCCGGACCCTTCGACTACGCGCGCGCGCCGGTGGCGGGCAGCGCGTATTTTCTCGGCGACTACATGGGACTCGCAACGAGCGGCACCACGTTCCTGCCGTTCTTTGGCGTCACCAACGGCGACGGCGTCAACCGGTCGGACATCCTCGGGGCGCTGATACGGCCGGCCGCGACCCCGGTCGGGGGCGCGAAAATCACGCCGGTCAAGGCCGCATACGCGCCGGCACTGGGGGCGGCATTCGCACAGCGCCTCGACCAGGCCGCTCGCGCCGCACTGGCGCGGCGCCTGCCCGGCACGTTGCGCTAGACCAGGGTGATCCTGCCGCTGCCGATGTCGTAGACGCCGCCGACGATATCGATCCGCTTCTCCTCGTACGCCTTCTCCACGACGGGCGGAGATGCCCGCAACTGCTTGACCTGGCGACGCACGTTCTCGGCGATCGCATTGTCCAGCAGCGCGCCCTGCTGCATTTTCTCCGCGGCGAGCACGGCCGGCCGGATGGCGGTGACGAGTTCCGGGATATGGCCCGGCAGCAGCACGTTGGTCTTCAACACCTTGATCGCTGCATCGACCGCGCCACAGCCGGAATGCCCGAGGACCATGATCAGTGGCACGCCCAGGAACTGGACGCCGTATTCGAGCGACGCGAGCAGATTGTTCGACACCACGTTGCCGGCGACACGCACCACGAAGAGATCGCCCGGGGTCTGGTCGAGCACCAGGTCGGGAACGACGCGGGAATCGGCACAGCTCAGGATCGCTGCGATGGGGAATTGCGCTTGTGCGCGCGCGGCACGGCCCGACGAATGGTCCCGTTCGTTCGGCACATTGGCCGCATAGCGCGCATTGCCGTCCAGCAGCCGCTTCAAGGCGGCGGCGGAACCGATCGCGTTGGCCGGCGGCACCGCCCCCAGCTTCGGCGGATCCGCGGCAGCGGCGTTACGCGCAACGAGCGGCGCAACGAGCGGCGCAGCAGCCATTACGGCGCCGACCCGCAGGAAATCGCGGCGCGAGCGCGCCGGGATGTGACGCAGGTCGCCACAGGATTTGCACACGGGAACTCCCTTTCGAGGGTAGGCCGATCGGGTGGTGCAATCGACGTCGCGCATCATAGCGCGAGCGCGACCTCCGTACCCTGTTCGATCGCTCTTCGCGCGTCGAGTTCGACCGCGACATCGGCGCCGCCAATCAGCGTATAGCGAACCGCGCCGGCATCGAGTCCGGAAACCAGTTCACGGCGCGGTTCCTGACCGGCGCACACGACGACCGTGTCGACGTCGAGCATGCGCGGCTGGCCATCGACGACGATGTGCAGGCCGTCATCGTCGATGCGTACGTACGTCACGCCACCGATCATCATGACGCCTCGCCGCTTGAGCAGTGCGCGGCGGATCCAGCCGGTGGTCTTGGCAAGTCCCGCGCCGACCTTCGTGTCCTTGCGCTGCAGCAGCCACAGCTGGCGCGGCGGCGTGGGCTCGTGCGCGGCTTTGAGCCCTCCGCGCTGCGCGTAATCCGCGTCGATACCCCACTCGTCGCGGAAGGCCTCGATAGCGGCATCCCGCAGCGCGCCGTCGCTCAAATGGCCGTCGGGAGCATTGCCGGCCGACAGCAGCTCCGCCACGTCAAAGCCGATGCCGCCGGCACCGATCAGCGCCACGCGCGTGCCCGCTTCGCGCTTGCCGCTCACGATGTCGACGTAGCTCGCGACCTTCGGATGGTCGATGCCGGGAATGGCCGGCACGCGGGGCACGATGCCCGCGGCCACCAGCACATGGTCGAAATCCCGCAGGTCCGCAGCGCCGACCGCGCGACCGAGCCGGACGGCGACGCCGAGGCGCTCGAGCCGCGTGCGGTAATAGCGCAGCGTTTCGGCGAACTCCTCCTTGCCGGGAATGCGGCGCGCGAGGTTGAATTGGCCGCCGATGACATCGGCGGCCTCGAACAATGTCACCGCATGACCGCGCTCGGCCGCCGTCGTCGCCGCCGCCATGCCGGCCGGCCCTGCCCCGACCACCGCCACCTTGCGCCGCTCCCCGGCCGGCGTCAGCTTCCATTGCGTTTCGCGGCATGCATAGGGATTGACCAGGCACGAGGCGATCTGCCGCGTGAAGATCTGGTCGAGGCAGGCCTGATTGCAGCCGATGCAGGTGTTGATCTCATCCGCGCGACCGGTAGCCGCCTTGTCGACGAACGCCGCGTCGGCGAGAAACGGCCGCGCCATCGACACCATGTCCGCGTCGCCGCGGGCCAGCACCGCCTCCGCCGTCGCGGGATCGTTGATGCGATTGGTGGTGATCAGCGGAATCTGCACCGCACCCTTGAGCCGCGCCGTGACCCAGGTAAATGCGGCGCGCGGCACCATGGTCGCAATCGTCGGGATGCGCGCCTCGTGCCAGCCGATGCCGGTGTTGATGATCGTCGCACCCGCCGCTTCCACGGCGCGAGCCAGCGCCACGACCTCCTCCCACGTGCTGCCGCCTTCGATGAGATCGAGCATCGACAGCCGATAGATCAGGATGAAGTTCGGTCCGACGGCAGCGCGGGTACGCCGCACGACCTCGACGGGAAAGTGGATGCGGTTCTCGAAGGCGCCCCCCCACTCATCGTCGCGATGATTGGTCTGCGGCGCCACGAACTGGTTGATCAGGTAGCCCTCGGAGCCCATGATCTCGACCCCGTCGTAGCCGGCGCGCTGCGCCAGCGCGGCGCAGCGGACGAACGCGGCAATGGTGCGCCGAACGCCCCATGCGGTCAGGCCGCGCGCGCGGAACCGGCTGATCGGCGAGCGCGACGTCGACGGTGCGACCGCCAGCGGGTGGTACGCGTAGCGTCCCGCGTGCAGGATCTGCATGGCGATCTTGCCGCCCGCCTCGTGCACGGCATCGGTGATGCGCCGGTGCCGCGCGACCTGCCAGGGAAAGGACAGTTGCGATGCCTTGGGCTCGAGCCGGCCGACCAGGTTGGGCGCGATGCCGCCGGTGACCATGAGCCCGACGCCGCCTCGCGCGCGTTCCGCATAGAACGCCGCCATGCGCTCGTAGCCATCCGGCGCCTCCTCGAGGCCTGTATGCATCGACCCCATGAGCGCCCGGTTCTTGAGCGTGGTGAAGCCGAGGTCGAGCGGGGCGAGCAGGTGCGGATACGCAGGCATGGCGGGGATTGTAGCGGGCTGCCTTGGCCGGCCCGCTCGCCGCGGCACACGACGGGCGAGCGGCCCTACCGCGGTGCGAGCACCTGCACGAAACCGCTCAACACCACCGCGTTGGTGATGTCGATCATGAACGCACCGATGATCGGCGCAATCAGGAAGGCACGCACGGAGTAGCCGAAGCGCTGCGCCAGCGCGTCCATGTTCGCGATCGCGGTCGGCGTCGCGCCCAGTCCGAAGCCGCAATGGGCAGCGCACAGGAGCGCCGCATCGTAGTCGCGGCCCATGACGCGAAAGGTCACCTGCGTCACGAACAGCCAGATCAGCGCGACCTGCGCGGCGAGGATCGCGAACATCGGCAGCGCAAGGCTCGCGAGGTCCCAAAGGCGCAGGCTCATCAGCGAAATCGCGAGGAACAGCGACAGCGATATCGCGCCGACGAATTCCAGTGCCTGACCGTCGATCTCGTGGATCCGTGCCGCGGCCAGCACATTGCGCAGCACGACGCCGATCAACAGCACCCAGACGAAGCTCGGGAGCGTGAAGGTCGGGTTGCGCGTCCATTCATCGAGCGCGAGGCCGGCCAGGATCGAGGTCATGACCAGGAACAGCGTCACCACCACGCGGTCGGCATTGAGGTCCCCCCTCGCCGCGGCACCATCGGCCGTTTCCGCGCGCTGCGTCTCGCCGAGCGGCTTGCCCGAGGCGCGGAGCCGATTCGCGAGCGCGCGCCCCACCGGCCCCCCGAGCAGGCCGCCGCACACGAGGCCGAAGGTCGCGGCGGCGAGACCGATGCCGCTCGCGCCGCTCATGCCGAACTCCGTCTCGAAGCGCGCACCCCAGGCAGCCGCCGTGCCATGTCCGCCGGACAGCGACATCGAGCCGGCGACGAGCCCGAGCAGCGGGTTCTGGCCGGTGGCGTAGGCCACCGAGACCCCGACAATGTTCTGCAGGACCAGCGCCCCGGATACACACGCGAAGAAGAGCAGCAACGCCTTGCCTCCTTTGAGCACGACGCGGATATCCGCGCCCAATCCCACCGAGGCGAAGAAAGCGAGCATCAGGTAAGGGTGCTGCGCCCGTTCGAACGTCACATCCATCCCTGTGCCGTGGAGCGCGAGCGTCAGCAACGCGGCCAGCAGTCCGCCGGTTACGGCGGGCGGAATCGAGTAGCGCTGCAAAAACTCGAAACGCTGCGTCAGGACACGCCCGACGATGAGTACCAATGCAGCAAGGGCAACGCCGCTTGCCGTGGGGACCGTGTAGTTCATGCCCAACCCGCGCGCGCCGTTGCCGCAGGTCGGGCGAGTCGAGGCACCCGCATCGCCGCAGCGAAGCTGCGCGCACGGTCGTATGCCGGTAGGTGCGACTTGGCCATTCCATTCGCCGAAGGACCGGCGATCATACCCCGGTCCTACGCCGGATACATACCGATTTTGCCGTGGACGCCCTTTGTGCCTGTGCACCTCATGCAACAGACACGAAATCGGGCCTCGCAACACGAGATAGCGTATTGATTCAGATGTGTCACGGAAGTACCATTCAGCAGTACCGAAGCAATGACAACAACCACAATTCGAGGGAATCGACATGCAATCAGCCTGGAAATGCATTTGCAGCGCCTTCGCGATCGGCGTATTCGCACTTCTTGCTGCGCCCGCATTTGGTCAATTGAGCCAGGGTGACCTGATCGTTGCCGACAGCACCGCCAGCGGCGGCACGATCTGGCGGGTCACATCGACGGGCGTGGTCACCTCGTACGCCCTCCTTCCCGGCGTGTTCGCGCTGGCAGCAGACGCTTCCGGCAATGTGATCGCCGGCAACCAGTCGGGCGGCATATCGCGCATCGCGCCAGGCGGTGCCGTGACACCGGTGGCGACTGTCGGCACATCGATCATCGGCGGCATCGTCGTTGACGCCGGCGGCGACTATATCGTGACCAACTTCAATGGCGGCGCGGTCGTTCGGGTCACGCCGGCCGGGGTGGTGACGACGATCGCATCGCCAGGCGGCACGCTCTGGGGCCTGGGACTCGCCAGCAACGGCGACTTCATCGTCACGCAGCAACCCAACAACGTCCTGCGCGTCACGCCCGCCGGCGTGGTGACCCCGATCGCCACGATCGCCGGCCAGACTTTCATCCAGGGCCTGACGGTCGGTACGGACGGCAACTTCTACGCGGGCGCCGAATCACCGCCCGCCGTGTACCAGATCACGCCTGCCGGCGGGGTCGCGACGCTCCATACCGGCGCGCCGTATCAGGATCCGGGCGAAGGCCTCGCCTACTCGGGCGGCACGCTCTTCGTCCCTGACGACATGAGCGGCAGCAATCCGACCATCTTCCTGCAGAACCCCGCGGGTGGCGCACCGTCGCCGTTCGTGAGCGGCGCGCCGTTCCAGGACATGAACGGCATCGCGCTGGTCGGTACAGCGGCACCGCCGCCCGGCCCACCTGCGGATATCCCGGTGTTGGGGCCGGTGGGTCTTGCGCTGCTGCTCGCGGTGCTTGGCCTGTTCGGGGGCGTGGCCCTGCGCCGACGCGGCTGACGCCGCCAGCAAGCGGCTCGACGAAGACGCCGCCTTCGGGCGGCGTCTTGCTTTTGGGGATCGGTGCGACAAGCCCCCGCGCCTGCGTGCAAGGGCTTTCCCTACGGCTTGTGCGCATTCCTCGGCGATTTATTTTTGTCCAATGTCTGTCCAATACAATACCCCTCAATTTCGTGCGACGATCTCCTCTGTCGAACGTCGACACCCTTTCTGCTTCGGCATGACTTGTTTTCAAAACAGCCAGGAGACGCCATGGAACGCAAACTTCACAAGACCCTGGGCGCGCTTGCCTTCGCCGCCGTCACCGCAGTGTCACCCGCGATCGCCGCACCGACCGCACAGATCAACAGCGGCTACACGCTAGTCGAGTTCCTTCCGGGGTTCGTCTCGGCCCTCGGATCGCTCGAGATCGCGCCGTCCAAACAGCTTCCGGCAACGCTGTATCAGCGCATCGGATTCTTCCCGATCACCGGTGGCCGCCTCGACGCGTCCAATGCGCGCGGCGAGGTGCCGCATTCCGGTGGCTTGCGGCTGACGCGGGGCGCGACCGAAGTCGCCTTGACCGACTTCGTCGTCGAAACCACGAGCACCCCCAGACTTACGGGTCTGGTCACGGCCAACGGCAGCATCGTCGGACGCATTCCTCTGTTCAATCTCGCCTTGCCGGCGATCTCGCTGCCTCTCACGCTGCCCGCCGGTCCGGAGACCCTTCTGATCGAAGGGAGCAGGATGACGCTGACGACGGAAGCGGCCACCGCCTTGAATGGCGCGTTCGCCACCACGGCTTTTGCCGGCGGATTCGAGGTCGGGATTGCTTCCGTCTACGCGAACTACTGACCGCGGCGGCTGAACGAGCGCCGCATTGGCACAGGAGGATCGTCGCGGGCGGCACGTCCGTCAGGCCGCCGCCCGCGCGCTCCTCGCTTCGTCGAAACTTGTGGGCGGCGCGACAGGCATCTAGGGTGAGGCTACGTGGGACTGCAGCTGCCCGCCAGGCCCCGCCGTCCGGCTCAGGCCGCCGCCCGCGCGCTCGCAGCCTCGTCGAGCTTGTGCTTCGCGTCGCGCAATGCGGTGCGCAGTCCCTCCTGCACCACCGGATGGTAGAACGGCATCTCCAGCATCTGCGCAATCGTCAGCTGCATCTGCAGCGACCACGCGAGCAAGTGGCCGATGTGCTCGGCGTCGGGGCCGAGCATCTCCGCACCCAGGAACCGTCCTGTTCCGATTTCCGCATACACGTGCAGCAGGCCCTGGTTGCGCAACATCACCCGCGCGCGGCCCTGGTCCTCGAACGAGACGGCACCGGTGACGTGCGCAACGTCGCGCACGGCGCGATACCCCCCGCCGATTATGGCGATCTGCGGATCGGTGAACACCACACCCATGTCGGCACGGCGCAGTCCGGGACGCAAGTCCGGATAGCGCGCCGCGTTGTCGCCAGCGATGCGGCCCTCATCGGCCGCTTCGTGCAGGATCGGCACGTCGTGGTTGGCATCGCCGGCGATGAAGATCGGCGTATTGCCGCACTGGAGCGTGTGGCGATCGTACTCCGGCACGCCGTTGACGCGCAACTTGACGCTCGTATGCTCCAGCGCGAGCGCCGCCACGTTCGGTATGCGCCCGGTGGCCGCCAGCAGATAGTCGAAGCGCTCGACCTGCGTACTGCCGTCCAGCGCGCGGTACGTGACCACGACATCGTCTCCGTCGCGCTCAACATTCGCGTGCGCGTTGGTGTCGAGATATAAATCGGCACCGAACACCTTGTTCGCTTCCGCGAGCAGCACCGGATCGGTCAGCGGGCCCACGCCGCCACCGCGGCCGAACACCTTGACGCGCACGCCGAGGCGATGCAACGCCTGGCCCAATTCGAGCCCGATCACACCGGGGCCGAACACCGCGACGCTCTCCGGCAGATCGTCCCAGTAGAAGACGTCGTCGTTGGTCACCAACCGGTCGCCCAGCGACTTCCACTGCGGAGGATAGACCGGCGACGAGCCGGTGGCGATCACTACGCGGCCCGCCTTGATCGTCATGCGTTCGTCGACCAGCAGCGTCGTATCGTCGACGAACCGCGCCCGCCCGATGATGCGATCGGCGGCGGGAATGTTCTCGACACCGCGCAGTACGAAGCCGACGAAGCGGTCACGCTCCCGCTTGACCCGGTCCATCACCGCCTTGCCGTCGACCTTCACCGGACCGTCCACCGCGAGTCCGAACGCGGCGAAGCGCTCGACCGCGTGCGCGGCTTCCGCCGGCGCGATCAGGAGCTTGCTCGGCATGCAGCCGACACGCGCGCAGGTGGTGCCGTACGGACCCGACTCGATCAGCAGCGCGCGCTTGCCCGCGGTCTTGACCGCGCGGTACGCGGCGAGCCCGGCCGTGCCGGCACCGATCACCGCCACGTCGGTGACGAGCGGGGGGGTGGACGCTAGCGGATTGATGGCCATCTTGATCCTTTCGGGCACCCGAGCGGGCGTGGACGTGATGCCCGCGCCCGCTTTGGTCCTGTCACGCAGCGCAAAGCTTACGCCGCCTTCTGCAGGAATTCCTCCAGCGCTTCCGCCCCGCCGATCAGCGTGCCATTGACGAAGACCTGCGGAACCGTGCCCGAGCCGGCGATCGCGCCGACCGCCCGCGAACGGATCATGTGTGGCAGCGGGATCTCCACGTAGTCGAACCCGGCGTCCGCCAGCTGCTTCTTCGCTTTGGCGCAGAACGAACAGCCATCGCGCGTCAGAATCGCCACCTGGTCCGGCGTCTTGGCCTTCGGGTTGATGTAATGGAGCATCGTATCGGCGTCGGAGACCTTGAACGGATCACCGGGCTCCTGGGGTTCGAGGAACTGCTTCTCGATCTTGCCGTTGCGGACGAGCATCGAGTAGCGCCACGAGCGCTTGCCGAAGTTGAGGTCGGACTTGTCGACCAGCAGGCCCATCTTCTCGGTGAATTCGCCGTTGCCGTCGGCCAGCAGGAACACGTTGGCCGCTTCCTGGTCCTTGCCCCATTCTTCCATCACGAAGGGGTCGTTCACCGAGATGCAGACGATGCGATCGATGCCCTGCGCCTTGAACACGGGCGCGAGTTCATTGAACCGCGGCAGATGGGTCGACGAGCAGGTGGGCGTGAAGGCCCCTGGCAGCGAGAACACCACGACATTCTGTTTGGCGAAAAGGTCGTCGGTGGTCACCGTCGTCCACTCGCCATGGCGGCGAACGCGGAAGCTGACCTGCGGGACGTTCTGGCCTTCCTTGTTGGGAAGCGTGGCTTGGGACATGGTTTGGCTCCTTCAGGTATATATTGGCGTACGGATATGTTGGGGCCGCCCCTTCGATTAATCAAATCGAATGATTTGATAGTTACGATAGTTTGCATCTATTATTCGGCCACCTGGCGCGCCCGTCGCTGCCCACGGCCAGTCCGGCGGGGCTGAGGCGGCCGGGGCGACCTGAACGATCGCCGGCGACCGGTTGCGAACTCACCAGGTCACGGCATCCAGGTGCGGCGCGGGATTGATGAAGTTGCGGCCGCGGGGGCCCTCCAGGGCCTCGGATACCATCAGCCTCGCTGCCTCGGCGGAGACGCCATGGTCGCCAAAACGCGTGCCGACGCCGACGCCGCGCAGGAAATCGGCGATCCGCGCCGGTCCATCGACCGCGCTGCCGCCGCACACCTGCGCCAGCACGGCATCGCGCCCGGCATCGCTGCCCTGCGCCAGCTGCCAGACCAGCGGCAGCGTGAACGAGCAGGCGAGTCCGTGCGGCAAGCCGTGGCGCAGCGTCATTTCGTACGACACCGAATGGGCCAGGGCAGTTCGCGTGTTGGAGAACGCGAGACCGGCGAGGAGACTCGCTCGCGACATCGTGGTACGCAGATCCGCCGACTCCGGCGCAGCCAGCAGACGCGGCAGCGTCGCCATCACGCCGCGTGCCGCCTCGACCGCTAGCGCATCCGAGACGGGGTTGTGGTTGACGTTCCAGATGGACTCGAGCGCATGCGATAGCGCGTCGAGCGCGCTGTTGCGCGTCACCGCGGGCGGCGCGGAGATGGTCAGCGCAGGATCCACCAGCGCCGCCTCCGGCCAGGTCTCGCGCACGTGCAGCGAATACTTCTTCGGCGCGTCCGAACCGCGGTCCCACAGCGTGGCCCACGGCGTGACTTCACTGCCGGTACCCGCCGTCGTGGGGACCGCGACCAACGGCAGCGCCCGCGTCACCGCCGGCTGGCGGCCCGCTTGCAGTGCTTCGAAGTACGACCCGAATTCGTCGCCGGCCACGCCTACCTGCAGCAGCTTGGCGGTGTCGATCACGCTGCCGCCACCCACCGCCACGACCACGCACTGCGCATTGCGGCGCCAGAACGGCGAGTACCGATCGCGAAACCAGCCGACCTCCGGGTTGGGTTCGATATCCTCGACGACATCGTTGACCTGCGCGCCAAGCAGCGCCAGCACCCGCGCCCGCAAGCCGGTTTGCGCCGCTTCGGGAAAGGTGACCAGTGCCACGCGGCGACCCGCGAGCAGCTGCGGCAGAGACTCCAGGGCCTCCCAGCAGAAGCGCACCGCCACCGGGTTGTGATACGTCCAGCCCATGGTCAGATGAAGAGCTTGCGGATGCGCGCCGACAGGAGGTCGATCGACGTCACGAAGACGATGATGATCAGCATCACCGCGGCCGTCTGCGCGTACTCGAAGCCGCGGATCACCTCGTACAGGATCACGCCGATGCCGCCGGCACCGACCATGCCCACGACCGACGCCGAGCGCACGTTGGACTCGAACCGGTAGAGCGAATACGAAATCCACAGCGGCAGCACCTGCGGAATGACGCCGTAGACGATTTCCTCCACCGCGCTCGCACCGGTGGCGCGCACGCCTTCGACCGGGCGCGGGTCGATCGCCTCCACCGCTTCCGAAAAGAGCTTGGCGAGCGTGCCGGTCGTATGGATCCACAACGCCATCACACCGGCGAAGGGGCCGAGGCCGACGGCGACGATGAACAGCATCGCGAACACCATTTCGTTGATCGCGCGGCACGCGTCCATCAGGCGCCGTACCGGCTGGTACACCCAGATCGGCACGATGTTCGACGACGAAAGAAGTCCGAACGGCACGGCGCAGATGACAGCGAGCACCGTGCCCCAGATGGCGATGTGCAGCGTGACCACCATCTCGCTCAGGTAGCTGCGCCAATTGCGGAAATCGGGCGGGAAGAACTCGGTGAGGAACTTGGTCATGTTCCCCGAGTCCCTGATGAGATCGAGAGGACGCATGTCCGCCCCCTTCCACGCCCAAGCGAGCACGAGCACGAACACCGCCCAGCCGAACGCCTGCAGCAGCGTGCGCCGGGCACCGCCCGGCGGCGCCAGGGCCGCCGCCGGCGCCGCCGCCGAGGGATTCGCCACCGTCACTTGGTGAGCTTCGCCAGCGCCTCGAGCTTGTCGTTGATGGTCTTGAGCTTGGCCGCGCGGTCCGCCTCGCTCAACGTCGTGTCGGTTTCCGCAGCCTTCTTGTCCTTGGCGAGTTCGAGCTGGCGGATCGGCACCAGCTGCATGTCGCTCGACTCGCGGAAGCCGGCGATCTGCTGCATGCCCTTCAATATCTCCTTCTCGCGCGCATCCTTGCCGTACCCGATGATGAAGTCCTTGATCTTCTTCTTGGTCTCCGGCGACAGGTCCTTGCGCCAGACGAGCGGATCGCGCGGGATCAGCGGCGAAGTCCAGATGATCTTGACCTCCTCGCGCTTGGCCGGATCCTTGAGCTTCAGTTTGTCGAGTTCCTCGCTGTTGTTGGTCGCGACGTCGACCTGCTTGTTGAGGACCGCCAGCAGGTTGACGCCGTGGCTTGCCGGACGCGTCACCTTGAACAGCGTCTTCGGATCGAGGCCGCGCTGCGCGAACACGTAGAAGCCCGGCACCAGCGTGCCCGACGTCGACTGCGGGTCGCCCGCGCCGAACGTCAGCGACTTGCCGTTCTTGATCATGTCGTCGAGGTTATTGATCGGGCTATCCTTGTGCGTGATGATGTAGCTGTAATAGCCCGGCGTGCCGTGCAGATCGATGAATTGCGCGAACACCTCGCCGTTGGCGCGGTCCACGGCCTCGATGGCGCTCTTGTTGCCATACCACGCCACCTGGATCTTGTTGAAGCGCTGCGCCTCGATGATGCCGGTGTAATCAGTCGAGAAGAATGGATTCACCTTGAGGCCGGTCTGCTTCTGCATGTCCTCGATGAACGGCTCCCACAGCGACTTGATCGCCGCGCTCTTGTCCGTGGAAATGATGCCGAAATTGATCTCCTGCTGCGCCAGGGACGCAGTGGCGGCGGCCAGCGCCGCGACGCCGACCAGCATTTGCATGATGCGTTTCATTCGTTTCCTCCTCGCTTGGTCATATCAAAGTTTCAATCGGATGCGACTGCGCTGGTCGCAAGGGTTGCCGCCAGCAACGGGTCGTCGGTCACGGCGGATAACTCTTCGGTGCCGTCGAGCAGTTCGTCGACGGCGGTGCCATAAAGCGTGCGCAGCAACTGCGGCGTGAGATCCGCCGATGGACCGTCGTACACCACTTGTCCGAGCCGCAGCGCCACGGTGCGCGGACAGTACCGGCGCGCGAACTGCACCTGGTGCAGCGACACCAGCACCGTGATGCCCTGCTCGCGGTTGATGCGCGCCAGGATCTCCATCACGTTGCGTGCGCTTTCCGGATCCAGCGAGGCGATCGGCTCGTCGGCCAGGATGAGCCGTGCGTGCTGCACTAGCGCGCGCGCGATCGCCACGCGCTGCTGCTGTCCGCCCGAAAGCGTGCTCGCGCGCTGCCAGGCGATGCCTTCGATGCCGACCGAGCGCAGCGCTTGCCATGCCTCCTTCTTCTCTGCCTGCGTGAAGCGCATCAGCAGGCTGCGCCACGCCGGCACCCGCGTCAGCAGTCCCGCCAGCACGTTGGTCATGACGCTCAGCCGGCCGACCAGGTTGAACTGCTGAAAAATGAAGCCTACCTGCGTGCGCTTGTGCCGGATGCCGCTGGCCATGCGCCCGTTGTCCTGCATCACCGCATCGCCGACCCGGATGGCACCGCAGCCACGATCGCCTGCGACGAACCCGGCCACATGCCGCAGCAGCGTGGACTTGCCCGAGCCCGAGGCGCCGATCAGGGCCACCATTTCGCCGGGGGCGAGCGCGATGTTGACCTCCGCCAGCGCTCGCTGCGGCGCACCAAAGGACTTCGACAGATCGGTGATGTTGAGGCTGGCGCCGGTCATCGTGGAATTTGCTGGCTCGGCAGGCCGGTCGGCGTGCTGCGATAGATGGACGCACCGTAGCACGCGATGTTCTAGACTGTCGAGCATTGCGCGCGCCGTCATCGCGACGCCACGCACCCGCCGTCATCCCGTCATCGATCGCTGCTACACATGTCCGCTTCCGCAATCGCCTTCGGCTCGCTCGCCGCGCTCGCGCAGATGCTCCGCCGCGACGAAACGTCGTCTCGTGCCATCGTGGATGCCTGCCTCGCCCGCATCGAGGCGCACGACGCCAAATTGCACGCGTTCGTCGAGGTCTACGCGGACGACGCGCGCGCCCTCGCCGACGCGGCCGACCTCGAGCGGCGCGCGGGCGTACTGCGCGGACCGTTGCACGGGTTGCCGATCGCTTTCAAGGACCTGCTGCACATCGACGGCCGGCAGACCACGACGGGATCGAAAAGCCGGCTGGGCCGGCGCTCGACCCTCACCGCCACCGTGGTCGAGCGATTGCGCGCGGCGGGAATGATTGCGCTGGGCAAGACGCACATGGTCGAGTTCGCGTTCGGCGGCTGGGGACGCAACGAGCCAATGGGTGCGCCATGGAATCCGTGGGATCCGCACGTCCATCGCGTCGCGGCCGGATCGTCGTCCGGCTCCGCCGTGGCGGTAGCGGCGGGCCTGGTGCCCGCGGCGCTCGGATCGGACACCGGCGGTTCCATTCGCATGCCGGCGGCGCTGTGCGGCCTCACCGGCCTCAAGCCTACGTACGGGCTGGTCAGCCTGCATGGCGCGGACCTGCTGTCGGAGGTGCTCGACTCGATCGGCCCGCTCGTGCATACAGCCGAAGACGCCGCGCTGCTCACCGCCGCGATGGCCGGTCCGGATCGCTACGACGCAGCGACATGCGCCGCGCCGCCGGTCGACTTCGCCGCAGCACTCGCCGCACCGCTCGATCTTGCGGGCATGCGGATCAGCGTCCTCGCCGCCGAGCAGTTTCCCGCCGACATCGACGCCGACGTCGTACGGGCGCGTGACGAGGCACTGGCCGTGCTGCGCGATCGCGGGGCGCGGGTCGAGGAAGTGCGCGCCCCGATCGATTTCGCCGAAGTCGCGGCGCGCCTTGGTCGCCTGCTCGCCGCCTCCGCGTACGCGCTGCATCGTGCGTACATCGAGGATCCGTCGGTCCCCATCGACCCATGGGTGCGAAGGCGCACGCTCGGCGGCAAGGGCGTGAGCGCCGCCGACTACCTGGACGAGATCGCCGCGATGCGCGCCGCGCAGGCGTCGTTCGC
>CAVWPC010000019.1:0-11680 GCA_963756765.1 uncultured beta proteobacterium
CTGATGGTGAGTTGCTGGAATCGGGGGTTGGCGGAGTTCACGCTGAACCCACTTGACCGGCTGGCGCAGCTTGTGATCGTTCCAGTTGCACAGGCCGCGTTTCAGGTCGTGGAAGAATTCGAGGCAAGCAAAAGGGGAACCGGAGGGTTCGGCAGCAGCGGACAGGATTGACTTCGCGAGAGAGCATCG
Organism: uncultured beta proteobacterium; assembly: GCA_963756765.1. GTDB lineage: Bacteria > Pseudomonadota > Gammaproteobacteria > Burkholderiales > Casimicrobiaceae > VBCG01. The sequence goes on from CAVWPC010000019.1 coordinate 190, forward strand.
GAGCGCGCTCGTAATCAGATGTTTCCGATTTCCGCATACCCGACGCATACGCCTCCTCGTCGTTGAGACATATCGCCACCTGAGGCTTCCGGCTAGTGCGTACCGACAGGCGGTACGGAAATTGGCTTTACCCAGAAGATTCGGATGGGCCCAGCCGCTCGCGTTTTCTCGTCACCGGAGCACCAGCTTCGCGATCTGGCGCTAACTGACTTGACTTCTTGGCCTATCGGATCGTCCCGTCATTCTTCCAAGCAGGACATGAGCGAGCGATTGGATCCTTCGCTTCACTGCATCTTTCCCAACTAGGCCTAACATTTCGATGTCGCGCAGGATAGTGCGTTTACCGTAAGCGTCCGGTGATGGCATCTTGAACTGAAGCTTGTTGGAGCGCGAAGATGGCGTCCGCTACGAAATAGGCGGACACCATGGCGCGGGCAGCACAGACGGGGTTAAGCGGAGCGGTAACGCGGCGTGGACCACGCCGGCGGCATTCGATTGGGCAGAAGCTGGCGATCATCCGCGAGTGCCTGCAGCCGGGTGCGTCGCTGGCGGGCGTGGCGTTGGCGCATCAGGTTAACGCCAACATGGTCCGCAAGTGGGTGGTGAAGTACCAGCAAGGCGGCTATGGCGAGTTCGCGGAGAACGCGATGTTGCCGGTTGTGGTCAAGTCGCAGCCGGTCGTTCGTGCCGCGCACGCGAAGCCTGGAGCCACTGCGACGGTCGAAGTGGAACTCCGACGCGGCGTTCTGCGCATCCATGATGCTGACGCGGCGCTGTTGAATGCGTTAGTCGTCGCGCTGTCGGTCTGATGCTTGGCTTGCCGCTCGGCACCCGGGTGTGGATTGCCGCGGGCGTGACGGACATGCGGCGTGGCATGGACAGCCTGGCCGCAGTGGTGCAAACGGCGCTGGGTGAGCAGCCGTTCTCGGGTGATGTGTTCGTGTTTCGCGGCCGACGCGGCGATCTGGTGAAGCTCTTGTGGTGGAGCGGCGACGGGATGAACCTGTACGCGAAGCGCCTGGAGCGCGGTCGATTCGTGTGGCCGCAGGCGACCAGCGGCGTCGTACATCTGTCTGCCGCGCAACTTTCGATGCTGCTTGAAGGCATCGACTGGCGGCGTCCCACGCGCACTTGGCAACCGAGCGTAGCAGCGTAACAACAGTATCATCGCGATGTGCCGCGTGAGGCATTGCGCGCGTGCATTGCGCCTGCGACCTGCGGTAAATTCACGGTCATGGCACTGGTCGTCGATCAACTTCCGAATGACGTTGCGACGCTAAAGCGCCTGCTGGTCGAGCGCGACGCCGAGGTCGTGCAGCGCAGGGCGGAGTTGGAAGTGCAGCGTGGCGAAGTGCTGGCCGCGCGATTGCTGATCGAGAAGCTCAAGCTGCAGATCGCGCGGCTGCGGCGCATTCAGTTCGGTCGCCGCTCCGAGCAGCACGATGCCCGCGTCGTGCAATTGGAGCTGATCGTCGAGGAGCTGGAAACCAGCTTGGCGGCGAGCCCGGCGCCCGCTGAAACGTCCCCCTCATCGCCGCGCACTCCGCCCGTACGGAAGCCGCTGCCGGCGACGTTGCCGCGCGAGACGCTGGTCCACGCCCCGGCGTGCACCTGTCCCGACTGCGGCGGCGCGCTGAAGCAGATCGGCGAGGACGTCGCGGAACAGCTCGAGTTCATTCCCGAGCACTTCAAGGTCATCCGTCACGTCCGGCCGAAATTCGCCTGCGGCAAGTGTTCGACCATTGTGCAGGCGGCAGCGCCGTCACGCCCCATCGACCGAGGGCTCGCCGGCCCGGGTCTGCTGGCCCATGTCGCCGTCTCCAAGTACCTCGATCACCTGCCGTTGTACCGGCAGTCCGAGATCTATGCGCGGCAAGGCATCGACCTGGAGCGCTCGACGCTCGCCGATTGGATCGGCGGCATCTCCCGGCTGGTGACGCCGCTGGCGGAGTTGATCGGTCGCTACGTCACCGCCGCGACGAAGATCCACGCCGACGACACGCCGGTGCCGGTGCTCGATCCGGGCCGGGGCAAGACCAAGACCGGCCGGCTGTGGGTGTACGTGCGTGATGATCGACCAGCCGGAAGCATCGAGGCCCCGGCCGCGTTCTATCGCTACACGGCGACGCGCGAGGGCGCGCACCCACGCGCCCATCTGAAAGACTTCCGAGGCACGTTGCAGGCGGACGGTTTCAGCGGCTTCGACGGTCTCTATGTCGCTGGCCGGGTCCGTGAAGCGGCCTGCTGGGCGCATGCCCGGCGCAAGTTCTACGATTTACATGCCGACACCCGTTCGCCGCTGGCGGCGCAGGCATTGACGCGCATCCAGGGGCTGTACGCCATCGAGCAGGAGATCCGGGGCAAGTTACCCGACGAGCGCTGGCGGGTGCGCCAGGCGCGCGCCGGTCCGCTGTTGGACGCCTTGCACCAGTGGCTGCTGGAAACCCGGGCCAAGGTGTCGGCCAAGTCCGAACTCGCCGGTGCCATCAACTATGCGCTCAAACGATGGGTCGCCCTCACGCGGTATCGCGACGACGGCGCGATCGAGATCGACAACAATGCCGCGGAACGCGCCTTGCGCGGGCCGGTGCTCTCGCGCAAGAACTTCCTGTTCGCCGGCGCCGACTCGGGTGGCGAACGCGCGGCGGTGCTGTACACGTTGCTGGAGACGGCCAAGCTCAACGGGCTCGACCCGGAGGCGTACCTGCGCTTCGTGCTGGAGCGCATCGCCGAGCAGCCGAGCAACCGGCTCGCCGAGTTGCTGCCGTGGAACTTCGCACCCCAGCGCGTCGAGCATGAGCAGCTCGCGGCGTAAGCCGGCACCACCGAAGTCGCCGAGTGCCTTCGAGAACATCGAGTTCCTGGTCGATGGCAACGGCGACATCACCATAGGCACGATCGGCCCCATCCGCTGCGCTGCGACCGCCGCGGACGAGGATCAATGCCTGGCGATGCTCGTGCGTCGTCCCGGTGAATCGCTGACCGATCTGCTGCAACGCCTCGACACGGCGATCGCGGATGCCTACGAGAACAACGTCTACGTCGACGAAATCAACGCACCACCACGTTCCAAACCTCCCCGCAGGTCACGTACATAGCGGGAGCGTTGCCTCAGATCCATGGACGACCTGCTCGACGAAATGCGGCAATGCAAGTCCGTCAAGGCGTGCATCGACCTTGCCCTCACCGATGCCTATGGTGAGGATGAGCAGGCAGTGGCCTGGCTGACCTGCATCGAGGAGATGTTCGGCCGACACAAGCAAGTCCGACTGATGGGCAACGAAGTGGCGCTCGTCGGCTTCGATCTGCGCAACCACGACGTGGTTGCCGTATGCCAGCAGGGCAAGCGCAAAGCGCGCGTCACCCTGGATTCCATCGAGTTCCCCGAGCTTACGCCAGTCGACCAGCTCTGGCTGCGGGCGTGGAAGCGCGTCTCGGCGACGAACGGCTAACCTGCATCAGAACCGTCCGGCAATATGCCGTCGCCGGACGCTTACTCCTGTTTGTGGCGGCGAAGCGATCTAAGTTGCTGCCATTCGGAGGCGATGCCGCAGATACAGCGGCGCAATACAAGTGCTATCGGATCGGCTGCGCGAGCGGATGCTGGCCGCACGCGGGCGCGGCCGGATAGAGATGGCGGATGATGCGCGCGCCGTTTGGAGTGCAGTGTATTCGGAATTGTCGGCGGCGAAAGGCGGACTACACGGGGCCGTGACGGCACGAGGCGAAGCGTAGACCATCGCCCGGCATTGATCTATTGCCTACTCGATGGCGCAGACCGGATCAATGCAACGCACTTGCTGGCGGCGCTAGCCGTCTGGAACTACTGCGATGCGACGGCGCGGCATGTGTTTGGCGCCAGTCTAGGCGATCGGATCGCCGACGAAATCATGCGCCGACTGCATCGGACTGGCGATGCCGGGATGACGCGGACAGAAATTCGCGACGCCTTCGGGGCGTCACCAACCGGCAGAACGGATCGGCGCTGCGCTGGACCTACTGCGCGCCAAGGGACTGGCGTCCTGTGAAACGGTGAGCACGGGCGGCATGGCCGACGGACACATGGAAGGCTGCCAAGTGAACGGGCACGACACGCGACAAAAGCGACATATGCGACAAAGGGGAGGACGGCGGGACTTTTGTTGCTTACATCGCTTTTGTCGCATGGTGCGAACGCATGAACCTCCTGGACATTGCCCGCGCCGCGCTGGTGGAACGAAGCGCGATCACCCTGCCGGCCGCTGTTGCTTCGGCGGGACAAGCGGCCGAGCTACGCGCGCTGCTGACGATCATCGCGGCCGACTGGCCCGAGGCCGAACGGGCGGAAGCGCTGGCCGTTGCCTTGGCCGATCCCGATGCCGGCCCTGACATTGTTCCGGCTGCTGGCGGACGAACGCATGCGAGTAGGTACGCCCACTTTCAACAACAGAAGAATTGAGACGGGCCTTGGTCACGCAACACTCAGTTGCAACAGCAGCGCGCAACATGCAGCAGAACCTCGTCGCGAGTTGCAGGTCCCTAGGGATTGCAACGTGCAACAAGGTCAGCCGGCACAAATCGGGTAACGGCCCCGGCGGGGCGTCCGCTACCCACCAACGCGGACGGTCGTCGCGAAACGTGGGCCAAACCGAAAGGCCGAATACCCCAAAAGCGATGAGTAATAGCGCAAGCGTAGATGGTTCGGGGGACGTACGTGACTGTAGATGCAGTTACTTGGTATTTTTCGAGACTCTGGTTGTACGTATACGTTTTGGTCTCGAAGGCGTAGGCGATAAGACCGGGACCAAGAAGCGTGTCTTCGAGAATAAACTGCGGGTAGAGGATCTGGGTCTGCGAAGAAACTGGAGAAGAAATTTCCAAACGCCTGTCCTAGAAAGATCGGCGAGCCGCCTATGATTCGATCCAGCGGATCAATTGAGGCACCGATGGTCCATCCGTGATCGGCAAAGAGTGTGCCGTTACAAAAGCCGCAAAGGCTAAGGTCACCAAAGGGCGTACTGGCCCACGAAAAATCACTATTGGGTAGGTGATAAACTATCTCGACCAATGGAGTCGGATCCCCTACAAAGATCGACGACGTCGTGACTGGAATGGGATTCGCATTGGCGGCCATCGGTCCTACCATCACGGCTGCAGCGATCCAACCGAGGATCTTTGATTTCGATACGACTCCGTCAAAAAATCCAACGTAGATGACCCGCAGTGGCCCTTCCCGTAGGACGCGATTCTGCGTTCCCCATCAGCGAAAGCAACGGGCGTGTTACCGTAAGCAGCTGGCATGCCAGCATCAGAAAGCCACTGTTTTTGAATGACTCAAGCGCCACGCAATGCGATTCAGAAAAGCAGCCTGTAAGGTGCGCCGACACCTGCGGTACCCTTCTTGGTCGCCGAACTCTGTACGGATTCGGACCTATTTGTAGGGTCACGGTGCGGCCGATGACTGTCCGCGCAACCGATTGTCTTGGTAGATCGACCGGTACACGCACGCGCGAGGCCGGGCCGTCTATCTTCCGCGCTGCTGGCCGAGCGCGACCCGACCGACGACCGGCGGACTTGCGCGGACTGTGCGAACCTGACGGCGACCGAACATCGTTGCCTACCGGCATGGCGTGGCGAGCGCCCGAGCAATGCGCAACACAACTATCATCCGGGAATGAACCTACTCGGACGTTGCGAATGCTACGCGCCGAAACCGGACGAAGCCGACCAGCGGCCCGGCGCCGAGCGGTGGCCGTACATGGTCGAGATCCTAAGCGATGGCAGGAGAGACGCCGTGGATAATCGATTGGAGCCAATGGCGTCCGCCCTGGCGGCGATGGACGCGGGATCGCTGGCCGCGCTGCTGGACGCTGCGGAACAGGCGCCAGACAACGTGCCGGGACTATGGCGTGGATCGAACACGCCGCGCAATGGGAACTCGACCGGAGTGCCGGCACGTCCTACCCGCTACAGGAACCGGCGGCCGCCATTGACGACGCCGAATCGGCCGCAAGCCGGATCGCGTTGACGCTGCTGGCCGAGCTGTTCAAGCGCGACGGCAAGCCGCAGTCGGCGGCCGTGGTGGATTTCCTACGGGCTGCCCGCGACTTGATCCCGGCGCCGGCAGGGACACATTGATTCACCCGAACGCCGACAGGACACGGCGACAGAGGATGGCGACATATGGCGACTAAAGGAGCAGTCAACGAGCCGCAAACCTACGACGGCGCTACGTTGGCGCTGGTCCCTACCCCCCGGCGGCGGAAGGCGCAGCTAGACCGGCTGGAGGGCGTCCGCGTGGAAATGTCGCGCGTCTACCGGGACATGGAATCCGGCCGGCGAGACAGCCAGGACGGATCGCGGCTCGTGTACGTCCTGACCCAAATCGCCAAGGTGCTGGAGCTAACCGAGATCGAGCGCAGGCTAACGGCGCTCGAAGGGACGACGAGCAGGAGGGCATAGCCCATGAACAGCTACAGCCGACGACTCGACAGGCTTGAGCCGAAGCCGAATCACGACGAGCGGATCGAGGAAGCCGGCCGCCGCATCTATGAATGGCTGTTCCAGGAGCGCGAGATGATATTGAAACGCGGCCCACCCACAAAGGCGGATCAATCGCATCTTGATGAGATGGGCAGGTACACCGACGATTTCCGGCGACGAGCCGGAGCCGAAGTGAGGGAGGAGCAAACATGGGCGGGTACATATCGATAGGGGGCTGCGCGTGAGCCGCTACGACACTCGTCTAAATGCGCTTGAGGACGCAATCCGGCCCGTCACGCTGCCGACCGTGGTCATTGCGATCATGGACTACGACCAGCGTGGCAACTGCGAAAGCCTGACCATGCAGGGCATACGGTTCGAGCCGCTCCCCGGCGAGTCTGAGGACGACTATGCGAACGGGCGAATCAGACGGTCGGTCCGTTTGACTCGGTGATTCTGGTCCGGAGGTCGCGGCATGGACGGCAAGCCCGCGCCCGGATTCGAGCGATTCGCAAGCGGCAAGCGGGAGATCTGATGTGGTTCAGAAGGCGAGTGGCGGCAACCGCGCAAGCCGAACTATTTCCCAGGAATGATCGGCTCGAAAAAGCGGGTTCAGGTCACCCGCGCCGCCAGCGTTATGACGATTCCAGTAGGAGCGGATGGCCGTTCGACCATTTTCGGTCGAACGCCCAACACTAGCAATCTGGGCGCGTCGCATTTGACCGGCGTTGACTCGCCGCTCGTCAACTGACGGTATCGGCCAGTTTCGAACATCGCGGCACACCCCTGAGAAATACTCGAAACCGGAAATCCAAGTAGCCGACCTAATAGCCTTTGGAGAATCACTCGCCATGAACCTGAACGGCTTGAGGACCGGCGATGCCAGCCCGGGTGGCGTGAAGCCGTTACCGCTCGCAAAATACTCGCACCCAGCGCCAGCGGGGCCCTACCGCGACCCCGGAATCGCCTCAACGTGCCCGTCGATACAGGCAAGTCATGAAGCGCTAGAATGCTCCCGACGGCCCGTTGGGAGGGTTGGATTTACTATCCATGAGCCGCTTCCGTTGTCTACTGTGGGTGGTCAGGCGCGCTTACGGCGAAGCGAGGTGCCTACGGCCAAGAAACCTAGGGCAAGTAGTGCCAATGTTGAGGGCTCGGGAACAGCCGACACCGCCACGTCGAGCACTCAGAGCTGTCCGCCCCCACCACCCAGTATTAAGTATTCTCCATCTACAAACAGCATATTCTGAACGAATAGCGTTGCGCTCGGGAAAGATAGAAAAAATCCTGTTCCAACGTGGGCAACGCGGTCGAACCTACAAGTGCTGCCGTCGCCGTCGGAATACTTGAAGTACAAATTGGTATGGGAGCCAAGTCTGGGTGCCAACCGTGACCGTGGTCCCGAAAACCGAAAATACGAAATACACATAATCGCTGGTGCCATTGTAAACAATCATAGGGTTTAGGCCCAGCGGATCAAGATTCCACGTTTGCCCGTTGGCGGCGTAGGTACCCGAGATGACCGCGCCCTCGTAGACCACTTCTGTTGGCGTGCTACTGCTGGCCGGCGTACTCGGACTGAAAGTCAAGGACCCGGTAATCAACGTTCCGGCTGGAAGGTGAATTCCATCCCCTCCCACAACACTAAAGGCAATTCCGACGGGGTCTGCGCGCACGGAGCCGACCCCAGCGCCCCTGAGCAGCACCAAGCAACAAAACAATCGACCAGTGCAGTCATTTTTTGGCTTTCAGAGGCAGAACGGTGCTCTGTTCAATTGAGCAATTGTCGCGCCAAACGTCGCCAGTCGTTTCATATCTGTACCTTAGGAATACAAGCGATTCGGCGTGCTGCTCCCGCTTTCGCGCGACGAATGCCCCGAGAACGCCGACGCCGAGTAGCGCCAACGTGCCCGGCTCGGGAACCGTGGACACCGGCGAGACCACCGGTGCGACTGTCATCGTGCCCCCCGCGTAGTAATTCAGTCCCACCTACTTATTAAGCAGGTTGCGTGCCGTCAATGAACGCGTACATCCAGCAGTTAGCAAGGTCGATCGCTTGATAGGCGGCTCTACCGTAAGAATACCCGACATTGTGCAGTGCCCCGCGCCGTCGAACCTTACAATTTGTTCGCTTCTACAACTGGTGAACACGGGTGCAGTGTTCCCCAGTATGGGCGCCACTTGAAGCCTTAGGAGGTCTGTTTAGAGAGCCGCCAGAGTGCCGGGGATTGCGGCGCGCGACACTTCGCCACGCCGAATGACGACGCTGGGCCGGGTGGGTAGCCGCATTGTCCAGTGTGCCCCACAACTTCGACCGTCGGATTTTTCATTTGCGTGGACTTGCACAAGCGCGGGAGCATTATGATGCGACGATCATCGCGGCGTCCGACTCGACGAAGAACGCTGCGGGCGAACGCGATCCGGAGATGCAACAGCCGGTGAACACCATTGCGCCATGCCACGCGATCCACTTCGGCCCCGGACTAATCCATCTGTACCCGTTCCGGTTCCGCGACGTGTTAACCGGAAAACGGGTGCCCGGCGTCAACTATCTTGAGCTCTCAGCGTCAATTATCTTGAGCGGTGCGGTCGGGCGTTGATCATTGGTTGTTTGGTGTTGCGCTGCGTTGCCGGCGAGCCGGCAACGCAGCGCGGCGTCGGTAGCTGTCCACGTTCATCTCCAGGATCGTTGAGTGATGGACCAGGCGGTCGACCGCGGCCACGGTCATGGCCTTGTCCGGGAACACCTCGTCCCACTCCGAGAACGGTGCGTTGGCCGTGATGGCGATGCTCTTGCGCTCGTAGCGCTCGGCGATCAGCTCGAACAGGACCGAGGTCTCGGCCTGGTCGCGCCGGGCATAGCTCAAGTCGTCCAGGATGAGCAGATCGAAGCGATCGAGCTTGGCCAGTTCGGCCGGCAGACGCAGATCGCGACGCGCCGCCTGCAGGCGTTGCACCAGCTCGCTGGTTCGCATGAACAGCACCTTGTAGCCCGCGGTCGATCAGCGCGTGGCCGATGCCGGCCAGCAGATGCGTCTTGCCGGCGCCTGGTGGGCCGAAGGCCAGCAGGTTGTGACCTTGGCGCGAGCCAGCAGTCGGCCTCGGCCAGCGCCATGACATGCGCCTTGGACACCGCCGGCACGGCCGCGAAGTCGAACTTGGCCAAGCTCTTGCCCGGCGGCAGCTCGCTGTCGGCACGGGCACGTGCAAGCCGGCGCGTCTCGCGCTCGGCCATCTCGTGGCCCAGCAGCGATGTCCAGGAGGCGCTCGGCCGGCCAGCCTTCGCGGTTGGACTGCGCGGCCAGATCCGGCCCACAGCCGCTTGATCGTCGGCAGCCGCAACTTCAGCTGAGCATGCATGCGGCGCCGGGCGCGGCATCGGCGGCTCGTGGCGTGACGGAGCTGCTCATGCGGCCTCCAGCAGCTCGTCGTACACCGCGGTCGAGGGCAGCACCACCTCGACCATCGGGCATCACTGTCGGCCGCGGCGCGAAGTGTTCGCGCAGCTCGTCGATGTCGGGCAACTCGTCGTTGCGCTCTGCAGAGGCGTGCCGAGCACGCCTGCGAGCTCGGCCACGACGTTGGCGCGGTCGGCCAGGTCCAGCAGCTCGACCATCAGGCGGCACGCCGCACGCTCGGGCAGCTCGCGCGCTGATGCGCTCCCAGGCCTGGGCGTACTCGCTGCGCGGGAACATCGCGTCGCGCAGCACCCAGCGCGCGAAGGCGCCGGGCTTGCGCTTGAGGCTGGGCAGCATGTGGCGCCAGTCGATCCGCCGCGGGTGGCGCTCGGCGACGCTGCCGTGCAATCGCTCGCACTCGAAGACCTTCACGCCACCCAGCCAGGCTTCGAGGTGGGCGCTGTACAGCCGCACCTTCAGCCGGTGCCCGGCCAGCCGCGACGGCACGCTGTAGAGCACGCTCTTGGCCGTGAACACGCCGAACTTGCTGACCCGGGCGTCGATCTCCTCGAAGTCGACCGTACGGCGTACCGGCAGCGGCCTCAGGCAGGCGCGTTCGGCCTCCCACGCTCGGGCACAGCGGGCGTTGAGCCGGCGCACGGTCTCGGCGACGAACTGCTCGTAGGCCGGCAGGTCGGCGAACTCGCGCGTGCCGCGCAGCAGCAGGCGCCTGATCGAGCGCTCGCTTCAGGCTGCCCTGGCGCGACTCGATGGAGCCGTTCTCGTGGCTCTGCGCCCGGGTTGTTGCGGCTGGCGCGCATCCCGTAGTGCGCGCACAGGTCGTGGTAGCGCTTGGTCAGCTCTTCGCTGCTCGGCCAGGTTGTTGAACGCCGCCGACAGGCTGTCGGTGCGGTGCTCCTCGGGCACGCCGCCGGCCATCCACAGCGCCTCCTGCAACCCTGCGGCAAGTGCCTGGAAGCTCTCGCCGCCGAGCACGACGCGGGCATGGCGCCAGCCGCTGTGCGCAAGCGCGAACTGGTACAGCCGGTGCGGGAGCGCCATGCCGCCGCAGGCTGACGCCCAGCTCGTCGGCGACGGTGAAGTCCGACAGCCCCAGCCGCCCCGGCGGATGTTCCTGGGCGAAGTAGATCTCGCGCTCGCGCCGTGCTCGGCGCGCCACTGGCCGACCCGGCGCTGCAGCGTGCGCAGCACCGCGTCGCCGAACTGCTCGGGTGGCGGCGCTGCAACTCCTCGAGCAGCGTTACCGCCATCAACGACGGCGCCGCCTTCGAGCATCGGCACGACCTCGGCATGCCCATACCTCGGCCAGCGGGTCGGCGCGGGTTCGCCAGTGGCGTGGCGGTCGTTGCGACGGCAGAACGTACCGCCGACTCGACGCGCCGCGCGCTGGCCACGCTGATGCCCGTCTTGGCCGCCGCAGCCTCCTGGCTGTGCGTGCCGCTGAAGTGTCCTTGTACTTGTTCACCTGTAGATCCGTTATGCGTTTGCCGGGCACCGTGGTCTGCCTCCCTCTTGAAGGCGATCACTGTAGAACCCGACCGCAAACGCACCCCGGCGGCGTGCGTCAACCGCTCACGATAGTTGGCGCTCACCGCTCAAGACAATTGTCG
>CAVWPC010000020.1:0-45104 GCA_963756765.1 uncultured beta proteobacterium
AGACCCGCCGCTAGGGCGATAATCGTTGGCGTGACACCATCGAAAAGCGCGTTGAGACGCGCCCGCCAGGCTGGTGCACCGTCCGGCAAATCGCGGAGAATACGAAAGCTGCGCCGGGTCGGCGAGTCTAGTGCTGCTACGACCTCGTCAGGTCCATCGACTCTCGGCGTTTCCACGTCAATGGTGCCGCCTTCAATGCGGCCAGTTGCATGTCCTTGAACGCCTGTTCCCGCACCCAATTCTGTGGGAATCATCAATTGGGTCTGTCGATGGCGATTTCGGGGACGTCTGATGGCGACGCCGCCGCATCCGGCGGCCGAATCTCTTCGACTGCTTTGGCGTCGATCACGCTAGCGCCTCCCTCGTGGCTCCTGCGCGGCAAGCAGCTCGGCGGATTTGGTTGCCATTCGAGACCCGCTCCGGCTGTGGACTGCAGTCTAGGCGCCCAGAGCAATCCGCGCCATCGGCGCGACGAAACAAGCGCTTCCCGGGGATGAATCCGAACTTTTGCGGGTCGAGTCCGGCTTGGGCGCCCGATTAGACGCGCGCAATCCCACGCTGCCGGTACGTATCACCCGGCCGGCGCGCGGGTTAGCTCGTCAGGTCCCGGCGGCTTGTCCGGTGGCGCGGCGGTGCACGATATCGATCGCGAGATCGACCGCCGCGATCAGGCTGCCGGCGTCCGCCGTCCGTGCGCGGTCCGGATCCGCCGCCAGGTCGAGCGCAGTCCCATGGTCCACCGACGTGCGGGTGAACGGGAGTCCGAGGGTGACGTTGATGCCGCGGCCGAAACTCGCGGCCTTGAGCACGGGAAGGCCCTGGTCGTGATACATCGCGAGGATCGCGTGGAATTCGCGCACGAAGTCGGGCACGAACACGGTGTCGGCGGACAGCGGCCCCACGATTCCCGCGATGCCCTCTGCGTCGAGGTCGGCCAGCGCGGGCGCGATGACGTCGATCTCTTCGCGGCCGAGATGACCGCCCTCGCCGGCGTGCGGATTCAGCCCGCACACGGCAATGCGCGGCGCGGGGATGCCGAATTTCTCGCGCAACGCGACGCTCGAGAATCAGCAGAGTCTCGCGCAAGCCCGCGCGGGTGAGGGCGCCCGGCACATCCTTCAGCGGCAGGTGCGTGGTGGCGAGCGCGACCCGCAACGGCGTCTCGCGGGCACCACCCACCAGCAGCATCACCACCCGCGGCGTGTGCGTGCGTTCGGCGAGATACTCGGTGTGACCGGTGAACGGGATGCCCGCGTCCATCAGCACGCTCTTCTGCACCGGCGCGGTCACCAGCGCATCGAAGGCGCCGGTGGCGCAGGCGTCGGCCGCATGCTGGAGCATGGTCAGCACGTGGTGGGCATTGGTCGCGTCCGGACGACCCGGCGTCACCGGCGCGGTCAACGGCTGGTGCCAGACCTCGACGACGCCGCCGCCGGGCGCGAAGGCGAGCGGATCGTAGCTCGCGTAGCGCGGCGCGAGGCCGATGCGGGCTGCGCGCTCGTGCAGCAGCTCAAGATCGCCCAGCACTACCAGCCGCGCCGGGAACGGTGATTGCGCATGGCGAACGGCGAGCATTGCGCAGAGTTCCGGACCGATGCCCGCGGGTTCGCCCGAAGTGATCGCCAGTGCAGGCTTCTCGAGCATGAACACCTAGAGCTCGCCGACCGTCATCGCGGCGGCGTCGCCCCACAGTTCGGTCTTGATGCCGGGCACGGTTTGGATCCTGAAGCGGCCGGCGCCCCGGTTGGCGCCGCCGTCGCTGCCCGCGACGCCATCGCCGGAATCGCGGTCGATACGCACCTGGGTAAAGCCGTCGAGGACCAGGGCGGGCGGTCCGAACACCCATAGCATTTCCAGCGGATTCGCGGCGTCGATCTCCCCGGTGTGCTGCACCGCGCGTCCCAGCGGTAGCGCATGGCCCTCACGCGCGAATACCGGAAACTGGTCGAGCTTGGCGCGGTAGCGCACGATCTGGCGCCCGGCCAGGCGCTGTCGTGTGTTGAGGTCGAACCAGTGACCCGGCGGCAGCGCGACTTCCACTTCGCCGCCGGCGCCGATGATCGGTGCCACCAGCAGGACTTCACCGCACATGAACTGGGTTTCGTAGTCGCGCACCAGCGGATTGCCGGGAAAGGCGAGCGGCATTGCGCGCATCACGGGAAGTCCCGTCGCGACCGCCGCTGCAATCACTGCTTCGAGGTACGGGATCAGCCGATAGCGGAACGCGAGCCACTTGCGGCAGATCGCCTCGACTTCGGTACCGAACGCCCAGGGTTCGCGTTCGCCGATGCCGTGCACCCGGATATGCGAGCTGAACACCGTGGCCTGCAGCCAGCGCACGTACAGTTCGGGGGTCGGCTGCGTCGCGCCGTAGAAGCCGCCGATGTCGGAGCTGTGATACGGATTGCCGCTCATGCCCAGGGACAGTCCGCCGCGGATCGACGCGGCGAGGCCTTCCCAGTCGCTTTGCGGATCGCCGCCCCAGCCCAGCGGGTAGCGCTGGCTGCCGCTCCAGCCGGCACGGCTCCAGACGATCGGCGGGCCGGCCTCGGCGGGCTGGAACTTCTTCGTCGCTTCGAATACGCACTTGTTGTAGAGCAGCGGGTAGACATTGTGCAGGCGGCGTCCCCAGTCGCCGTTGAACGCCACCGCGTCGTCGGGGACGTGCTCGCCGAAATCGCTCTTGATGACGTCGACGCCGTCGTCGAACAGCTTCGCATGCGCGTCGCGCCACCATGCGAACGCCTGCGGATTCGTGAAATCGACGATGCCGCTTTCCGGCAGCGGGGTGAGCACACTGCCGAACGGGCTCGTGCCCGGCGCCGAGTCAAAGGCGAACACATAGGGGAAGCCGTCGGCGCGCTTCAGCAGGTAGCCGCGCTGCGCAAGCTCGTTGAAGAGGCGCGCATGGACCGAAACGTACGGGTACTCCCACACGCAGACTTTGAAATTGTGCGCTCGCAGGGCGGCGAGTGACGCGCGCGGATCGGCGAAGCGGTCCGGGTCCCACTCGAAATTGAAGCGCGTCTCGACTTTCCACGCGGCACGCCCGTCGAGCGTGATCACGTCACACGGGATGCGCCGCTCGCGCAGCCGTTGCGCGATGCCGATGGCCTCCTCCGGCGTCGTGTAGTACGCACGCGACACCCACAGGCCGAGGCTCCAGCGCGGCACTTCGGGCGCGCGACCGGTGAGCGTAGTGTAGGCCTCGAGGATGCCGGCCGGTGTATCGGCGGCGAAGAGGAACAGGTCCAGCGCTTCGTCGTCGACGACCACGGCATAGCTGCGGTGCGACCAGTCCGGTGCGCCCACGCCGTGCGTGACCATGCCGGGCGTGTGCACGAACGTACCCCACGCGCCGCGTCCGCTGCCGGGCGATAGCGCGAACGGCACATTCTTGTACGCGAGGCCGGTGTTGACCCCGAGCGCATCCTCGACCTGCGAGTGGATGACTTGGCCGCGCTTGTTGAGCGGGCCGAACTTTTCGCCGAGGCCGTACACGGCTTCGCCCGACTGCAAGGCCAGCGCCGCCGTCCACAGGCCGCCGCGCTGCACCCGCCCCACGGCAGGCAGGCGGGTCCAGCCACGGAAATGCTCGTCGGTGATCGACGTCAATACCGGTGCGCCCTTCCACAGCAGGCGGAAGCGCAACGGTGCGCCGGTCAATTCGAGCGTGGCGTCGCCGTTGCCGAACGTCCAGACGCCCGGGGCCGAAGTCTCCACGCTGCAGGCGCGGGTACGCCCGACGAGGATGCCGTAATCCGGACGCGTGTTGGGGCCGAAGCGCAACCGGAACGTGCCTTCGCCGAAGGCCGCCACTTCGAGCATGTCGCCGGTCGACGTCGCGAACGAAGCGCCCGAGCCGCTGGTGCCGAAGGAGGCCTGGATTTCGAGACGCAGGTAGGCGGCGGGATCGAGATACAAGTTGGGTCCTGTCAGCCGGCGAAGTGGGGTTCGGGCAGGCCTGGGATTTCGACGCGCACGGCGAAGATGCCGCCGGACTGCGGCAGCCGCATGAGCTCGTCGGCATCGCGCTGCTGCCGCGCGCTCGTCACGTACAGCGTCTTGAGGTCGGGGCCCCCGAAGGCGCACATGGTCGGGCACATCGCCGGCATCGCAAACTCCGCCAGCGTAGTGCCATCCGGCGCGATCTGCACTACCTTGCCGCCCCCGTAGAACGCGCCCCAGTAGTTACCGGCGCTGTCCACGGTGCCGCCGTCGGGCCGGTCGGTGGCTCCCGACCAATGCGCGAACACGCGACGGTGACGGGGGAGGCCGGTCCCGGTGTCGTAGTCGTACGCATGGATGGTGTGCGTTGGCGTATCGGCGTGATACATCGTGCGTCCGTCGGGGCTCCACGCGAGGCCGTTGCTGATCGTGAGGTGATCGAGGATCGGCGTGACCGTGAAGTCGGCATCGATTCGGAGCAGGGCCGCGCTGGTCGCATCGCGCCTTTCGTTCATCGTGCCCGGGAAGAAACGACCTTGCCGGTCGCAGCGGCCGTCGTTGAAGCGATGGTGCGCCGGGTCGTAGGGCGCGGCGGCCACCTTGCGTTCCAGCGAGCCGTCGGCGCGGGCGAGCCAGATGCCATCGCGCAGCGCGACAATGAAGCCGCCGCGCGCGCGCAACGCGAAGCAGCCGATCGACGCCGGCATCGCCATCGCGATATTCTGCCCGGTCGCGGGATCGAAGCGATTGAGCGACGGCGCGTTGATGTCGACCCAATAGAGCACCTGCTCGGCCACCGACCACACCGGCGACTCGCCCAGGCTCGCCTTCGCGTCGAGCACGCAGGTGGGTGGGGCCGCGGTCACGCTAGTAGGCGCCTTGCGTCTTTGCGGTCGGTCCGCCCGCTGGATCCTTGACTGCCCCCTTCACCTTGCCGAGCCACTCCTGTGCGCGGCCGATCATCAGGCTCATGTCGGTGGCGATCGCCACCCACGTATAGCCATACTCGAGAAAGCGCCCGACCATGTCGGGATTGGGGCCGACGATGCCGACCGGCTTGCCGAGTTTGCGGCAGAGCTCCGCGCCCTCGCGCAACTTGTCCTGGACTTTCGCGTGGCCGATGTCGCCGAGCATGCCCATCGACGCGGCCAGGTCCGATGGGCCGATGAACAGCGAATCCACGCCGGGGACCGCCGCGATTTCCGGCAGTTGGTTGAATGCCTCCAGCGTCTCGATCTGCACCGTCACGCAGATCTCGTCGTTGGCCTTGGCCAGGTAGTTCGCCACCGTGCCGTAGCGGCTCGCCCGATGCACGCCGGCCACGCCCCGGATGCCGTCGGGCGGATAGCGGGTGGCGGCCACCGCGCGGCGCGCCTCGTCGGCGTTCTGCACGAACGGCATCATCACCGACTGGGCGCCGCCGTCCAGCGCGCGCTTGATCATGACCAGATCGTTCCAGGGCAGGCGCACGACCGGTGTGGCCGGCGTGCCGGCGATGGTGCGCAGAAGCTCGATCATCTGTGGCGTGTCGACGGGCACGTGCTCCATGTCGACGACGAGGAAGTCGAGTCCGGCGCTGCCCAGCGCCTCCGCGGTGGAAGGCGCGGCGCTCATGAGCCAGGTGCCGTAGATCGTGCGGTTGTCCCGCAGCGCACGCTTGAATTGATTGACCGGCATGTCCATCGTGAATGTCCCTACGAACGATTCGAATAAAGCGGTGTGAGGCGCCGGAAACGACCGTCGTCCCGACGAATTGCGATGGTACAGGGACGGGCCGCCGCGCCGCTGGCCCCCTATCCCGTCGACCCTCCCGGCCGGGTCCGCCCCGGCGCATCGGGTGCAACCCCGACTGGACGACAATTCATCTATGTGATATAGATCATATAGAGAAGCTGGCGCGCTGGCGATAGCCGGCAATCGATAGCCGGCAATCTGCCAGAATGGAAAAAGAGGCGCGGCTCGCGTCAGCGCCTGTCGTGGGGAGGACCTGCGGGTGGATGAACCAGGCAACGCGCGCTATCCCGATCTTGCCGGCCGCATCGTCTTCGTGACGGGCGGTGGTTCGGGCATCGGCGCGGCATTTGTCACCGCCTTTGCCGCGCAGGGTTGCCGCGTGGCGTTCGTCGACATCGCCGATGAACCGTCGCAGGCCCTCGTGGCCAAGCTGGGCGAAGACAAAGTGCGCTATACGCACGTCGACGTCCGCGACATCGCCGCGCTGCAGGGCGAGATTGCCGAGGTGCAGCGCACGTGGGGGCCGATTACCGTACTGGTCAACAACGCGGCGCGCGACGACCGGCACAAGCTCGAAGACGTCACGCCCGCGTACTGGGATGAAAACCTCGCGACCAACCTGCGGCACCAGGTCTTTGCGGCGCAGGCGGTGGCCCCCGCCATGGCGGCGGCTGGCGGCGGTTCGATCATCAACCTGGGTTCGATCTCGTGGATGCGGGGCCGGCCGGCCATGGTCGGCTACACGACGTCGAAGGCCGCGGTGGCCGGCATGACGCGCGTGCTCGCGCGCGAACTCGGCGAGCGCAACATCCGCGTCAATGCGATCGTGCCGGGCGCCGTCGTCACCGACCGGCAGACGGCGCTGTGGACTTCGCCGGAGGTGGAGCGGGAGTTCCTGGACCAGCAGTGCCTCAAGTTCCGGCTTTCGGTCGACGACATCGCGCGCACGGCGCTTTTCCTGGCGTCGGACGAGGCGCGGGGCATCACCGGGCAGAACCTGATCGTCGACGCCGGGCTTGCGCAGACGAGCGTCGTGAGCTGACGCGTCGGCCGCAGGCGGTGCGGCGTTCGAAGTCGTAGTCTTCGTCGGGTCGTGCGCGGAGGCCGTCAGGACCGGCGCGGCGAAGGCCTACCCCTTGACGCCCCCGCTGGTGAGGCCGCCCACCACGCGCTCCTGGAAGATCGCGATGATGATGCAGATCGGAACGATCGCGATGATCAGTGCGGCCGAGATCAATGGCCACGGGAAGGCAAACTCGCCTTGATAGAGCGTAATGCCGACCGACAGCGTACGCATGGACACGCGGTTCATCATCGTGAGCGCCAGCAGGAATTCATCCCAGGCGTTGACGAAGGCGAGGATCGCCGCCGTGAACACGCCGGGCGCCGAAAGGGGAATCACGATCTTGAACAGTGCCTGCACGCGCGAGCAGCCGTCGATCATCGCGGCCGCTTCGAGATCGGGCGGGATGTCCTGGAAGAAGGCCGCCATGACCAGCGTGCACACGGGCATCGACAGCACTGCATACGGAAGGATCAGCGCGAGATAGGTGTTCAGAAGACCCAACTCCCGCATCAACTTGAACAGGGGCACCATCAGCGATATCAGCGGGAACATCGCCACCGCCAGCAGCACCGCCATGATGGCGTTGCGATAGGGCATCCGCAGGCGGGTCAGCGCGTATGCGGCCAAGGCCGACACCAGCACGCACAGCGCGGTGGACAGCGACGCGACCACCAGGCTGTTCCACATGAAGCGCAGGATCGGCTGCGCGGTGAAGGCGGTCTCGAAATTGGCCAGCGTCGGCGCGTGCGGCAGATACGTGATCGGGCTCTTCACGAGCTCGGTCTCGGTCTTCAACGCGGTCAGCAGGATCCACACGGCCGGGAAGAACCCATTGACGGCCACGATGATGCCCGCGAGCCAGACCACGGCCCTGCGGTTGAAGTTCATGCCGAGGTTCACGTCAGTCCTCGCCGGAGCGAGAGGCGCTGCGGCGCGTGTATCTGAGGTAGCCCGACGTCGCAATCAGCGACAGCATGAACATCAAAGCGGCCAGCGCCGATCCGTATCCGAAATCGAGGAAGTCGAGCGTGGTCCGGTAGATGTACATGGCCAGCGTTTCCGTGGAGTCCCCGGGACCACCGCCGGTCATCGCGTACGGAATATCGAAAGTCTGGATGGCGGTGATCGTGCGAAAGATCAGCGCCACGAAGATGGCGGGCCGCAGCATCGGCAGCGTGATCTCGATGAACTGTTGCCATTTCGTGGCGCCGTCCACTTCGGCCGCCTCGTAGAGCGACCGGGGAATCGATTGCAGGCCGGCGAGCAGCATCAGGGCCATGAACGACGAGGTCTTCCAGATGATGGTGATGCAGATCGCGATCGTCGCCAGCGTGGAATCGGACAGCCAGCGCAGCGGTTCGCCTCCGGCGCGGACCACGAGATCGTTGGCAATCCCGGTTTCGTACTCGAAGAACCAGCGAAAGATGAGTCCGCAGAACACCAGCGGCAGCGCCCATGGCAGCAGCAGCCCCAGCCGCACCGGCCACTTGACGGTGAATTGCCGGTTGGCAAGCAGGGCGAGGCCCAACCCCACGACCAGGGCCCCGGGAACGGTGACGACGATGTAGATGGTCGTCTGCCACAGTGAATGCCAGAACCGGCCGTCGCTGAACGCGCGCTGGTAATTGGCGAGGCCCACCCACCGTTCGCCGGCCTGGATGTTGGCGTTGTCGACGCCATGCAGGCTGGTGTAGAAAAGCGTGCCGATCGGATAGACGACGATCAGGAACAGCAGCAATGCCGCCGGCAGAAGCAACAGCATTCCCAGCTTGCGCTCGGAAAGGTCGCGGTTCGAGGATACGGGTGCGTCGATCATGAATCATTCCGACCGTTCGCCCCCGCGGCTTGCCTGCGGGAGCGTGCGGTCGGCGTTGGCAGGAATCAGCGATAGAGCGGCGCCAGGCGGCTCTTCATGTCGTTCAGGGCCGTGTCCGTCGTCTTGGTGCCGGCCAGATACGCATTCATGTTGCTGCGAATCGCATCGGAAATCTGCGGGTACTGCGGCGAGACCGGTCGTGATTTCGCGGTTTCGACCACCGGCAGCGCGTCGGCGAACCAGGGGTTGGCCTTCAGGACGTCCGGATCCTTGTACACGCTGGGAAAGACCGGCATGTGGGAGGCCATGATTGCCTGCATCTTCGACACTTCGGGTGACGACAGATAGCGCGCGAATTTGACCGCCTCAGCCTTGTTCTTCGAATAGGCCGACACCGCGACCTGCCAGCCGCCGATGCAGGTGGCGCTCTTCCCGCCCTTGTCGTGCGGCAGCACGGCGACGCCGACCTTGCCCTTGACCTTGCTGTCCGCATCGCTCTCGACGCGATTCCAGAAGTACCCCCAGCTCTGGGCGAACACGACGTTGCCTGCCTGGAAGTCCACGCGGATGCGGTCGGTGGGAATTTCGGCGATGTTTTTCGGCAGCACGCCGGCCTGCTTCATGCGCCCGTAGAGCTGGAACGGTTGCCGGGCCTCGGGTGTATCGATGTTGAGCTTGCCGTTTTTGGTGATGTCGCTGCCGGTACCCCACAGCGGGACCAGGTACGTGCATACCGTCCCCTCGATCGGCGCGCCTGCGGTCGAGAACCCCTGCAGCTGCGGCGCCTTCTCGCCGTCCATGATGATGCGCGCCGTTTCCATCATGTCGTCCCAGCTCTTCGGTACGGGCCGCTTGTATTTTTCGAGCAGGTCCTTGCGGTAATAGAGAAACTGGGAGTCGGCATAGTAGGGGAGGGCCATGAGCTTGCCGTTGACCGTGTTGGCTTCGGCATAGGCCTTGAGGTAGTTCGGCAGCATCTTGGCCTTGTCGGCACCAAGGTAGCTGTCGAGCGGCTCGGCCCAGCCCTGCGCGGCCCACTGCGCAGGCCGGATCACGTCGATCAGCACGAGGTCGAGCACCGAGTCCTTGGAAGACATCACGGTCGACAGGTACTGTTGCTGCACGTCCGACGTGGCCCCGCCGATCTCGATTTCCACTTTCACGTTGGGATTGCGCTTCTGGTACTCGTCGGCAATCTTGCGCATCACATCGGGCCGTTGCTGGCCTCCGGTGAAGATGCGCAAGGTCGTTTGCTGGGCGGCGGCACTCGCGGTGAAGACGAGTCCCAGCGTGATGGCCAATAGTGCCTTCCAGGGGTTCATGCTGATCTCCTTGGGATTGAACGTTGCGGCAAAGCGTGCGGGCATGTTCGCGACTACCACTCCGAGCCGCGCACGGCGACCCCGGTATCCGGATCGAACAGATGAAATCGGCTCAACGCAAGGGAGAGCGGAATCTGCTGGCCTACGACCAGTCCGGCCTCGGGGACGAAACGGCCGGTCATCTCCCCGGCGCCTTCGCCCGATCCGAGTCGAACCAAGCCGAGGGTGTCGGAACCCAGCGGTTCCACCAGCATCACCGTGCCGGGCACCTCGAGGCTGCCCGGTTCCGCGTAGGTGCCGGTGCTGATGTGTTCGGGCCGCAAGCCGAAGTCGAGGGTGCGGCCTGCGTGAAGCGCGCATTCGGCCACGCGCGCGGCCGGTACCGGCAGGACCACGCCGCCCGCCAGATGCAGCGCTTGGCCGCCGTCACCCACCCGGCACGGCAGGAAGTTCATCGGCGGGGAGCCCGTGAAGCCGGCGACGAACTTGGCGGCAGGGCGGTTGTAGATACCGTCGGGCGTGTCGTACTGGATCACGACGCCTGCCTGCAGCACCACGATGCGATCGGCGAGCGTCATCGCCTCGACCTGGTCGTGCGTGACGTAGATGACCGTGTTGCGCAGCCGCTGATGCAGCTTTTTGATCTCGACCCGCATCTCGGCGCGCAGCAGCGCATCGAGGTTGGATAGCGGCTCGTCGAAGAGGAACGCCTTGGGTTGGCGGACGATCGAACGTCCCATCGCCACGCGCTGCCGCTGTCCGCCGGACAACTCGCGTGGCTTTCGCGCAAGCAGGTGTGTGATCTGCAGGATGGCGGCCGCATCGTTCACACGGGACTGGATCTCGGCTTCAGGGCGCTTGCGCAGCCGCAGACCAAAGGCCATGTTCTCGAATACGGTCTTGTGCGGATACAGCGCGTAGTCCTGGAACACCATTGCAATATCGCGAGTGCGTGGCGGCAGGTCGTTCACCACCGTGCCCGCGATGCTGATCTCGCCCGCGGTGATGTCTTCGAGCCCGGCGATCATGCGCAGCAAGGTCGACTTGCCGCAGCCCGACGGCCCCACGAACACCACGAACTCTCCTGATGCAATGGCGAGATCGATCCCATGGATCACCTTGACGGCACCATAGGCCTTGGACACGTTTTTCAGCAGCACCTCGGACATCGGTCAATCCGCCGCCTTTTTGGCGTCCCTAAGGCGGCTCCTCCCTCTATGCAACTTCTTCTAGCGGCGACCCGGACTAATGGTCCGGCATGCGGTTGCGCAACTGCGGTCGGGTATTGGTCGAACGGTAGCGCCAACCGGGGTCGGCAACAAGCCAACACTCTCATGAAAGCGCTTGCAGAAGAGCGGTTCGATCACCATAATAGCCGCAAGCCAGAAGGTCTGCAAGCGCTTGCAAGTCCGCAAGCTTCCGATCCTGTCCTACTGCCATGTCTGCCACCCATCGAAACGCCCGCGAGCGTGCTCCCCGGACATCGCTACCCGCGCAGATGTCCGACGTGGCCCAGCTTGCCGGCGTCTCGACTTCCACCGTGTCGCGCACACTGCGCAATCCCGGCGCCGTGTCCCCGCAACTTCGCCGCCGCGTCGAATCCGCCATCACGACGCTCAAGTACGTCCCCAACTCGATGGCGGGGGGGCTCGCCGCGGCCCGTACCCGCACCGTAGGTGTCATCGTCCCCTCGCTGGTCAATTCATTCTTCGCGGCCACCATCGAGGCGATGACCGAGGGCCTCGACGAGGACGGGTATCAGATCCTGCTCGGCAACAGCGGCTACGCGATGGAGCGCGAAGACGCGCTGGTCAATTCGTTTCTATCGTGGTCGCCTGCCGCCATCGTGCTGACCGGCCGGACGCATTCGCGGACGACATTGCAGCGATTGATCAACGCAGCGGTACCCGTCGTCGAGATGTGGGAGCTGGGCGACAATCCGCTCGACTCGCTGGTCGGCTTCTCCCACCGTGCGGTCGGTCGCGCGGCGGCGCGGCACCTGCTGCGCTGCGGATGCCGGCGCTTCGCGTTCGTCGGAGCCGCCCTGGACCAGGATCGGCGGGCCAGCCAGCGTGGCGCGGGATTCACGGAAGCCGTGGTCGAGGCGGGGTTCCCTGCGCCCAAGGCCGCTGCGATTGCCACCCGCGCCACCGTCGAGGGCGGCAGCCAGCTCGTCGCCGAGCTTCTCACCGCGTCGGCGGACCTCGACGGCGTGTTCTTCTCCAACGACGTGCTGATGCTGGGCGGAATGTTCGAGTGCCAGCGCCGGGGCTTGAAAGTGCCGGATCAGCTGCGCTTGATCGGGTTCGGTGATCTCGATTTCGCGGCGTGGACGCGGCCGTCCATGACCACGATCCGGCCGCCCCGCCGCGAGATCGGCACCGTCGTTGCGCGTCATCTGCTGGATCGGTTTCGCGATCCCGGCGCCGCTGCCACGACGATCGACGTGGGCTTCGAACTCGTGGCTCGGGAGAGCGCGTGACCATGCGCCGGTCGATCAGCGATCTGCGGTCGCAGCGCTGGTTCGCGCCGGACAGCATCCGCGCCTTCGCGCACCGCCAACGTGTTCAGCAAATGGGCATGCGCCGCGCCGACTTCATGGACAAGCCCGTCATCGCCATCGTCAACACCTGGAGCGATCTGTCACCGTGCCATGCCCACCTGCGCGAACGCGCCGAGGCGGTCAAGCGCGGCGTGTGGCAGGCGGGCGGCTATCCGGTCGAACTGCCGGCGCTCTCGCTGGGCGAGGTGATGGTGAAGCCCACCACGATGCTCTATCGCAATTTCCTGGCGATGGAAACCGAAGAGCTGCTGCGCTCGCACCCGGTGGATGGTGCGGTGCTGCTGGGCGGGTGCGACAAGACCACGCCCGGGCTGCTCATGGGCGCGATCAGCATAGACCTGCCGGCCATCTTCTGTCCGGCGGGTCCGATGTCCAACGGTCAATGGCGTGGCGCGACGACCGGTGCGGGGACGCACACCAAGGTGTACTGGGACAAGTTGCGCCTCGGGGAGATCTCGGCCGACGACTGGGTCGAGCTCGAAGGGCGGATGACGCGCAGTCACGGAACCTGCAACACGATGGGTACCGCGTCGACCATGACCTCGATCGCCGACGTGCTTGGCTTCACGCTGCCCGGAGCGTCCTCCATCCCCGCGACGGACGCGGCGCATCCGCGCATGGCCGCCGATTGCGGACAGCGCGCGGTGGAGATGGTGTGGGCCGATCTCAAGCCGTCCGACATCCTCGACGGTGACGCCATCCACAACGCGCTGGTGGCGTACATGGCACTTGGCGGTTCCACCAACGCGCCCGTGCATCTCATTGCGATCGCGCGCCGCGCAGGCATTGCGCTGACCCTCGACGATATCGATGCGGTCGGCCGCATCGTTCCGGTTCTCGCCAACCTCTACCCGTCCGGCAACAAGCTGATGGAAGACTTCTGGTTCGCGGGCGGCCTCCATGGCCTGCTGTCGCGCCTGACCCCGCACCTCCGGTTGCGCGCGTGTTCGGTCACCGGCAAATCGCTCGGCGAAAGCATCGCGGGCGCAAAGGTCTGGGACGATGACGTCATTCGCCCGCTGGAGCTCC
Organism: uncultured beta proteobacterium; assembly: GCA_963756765.1. Lineage (GTDB taxonomy): Bacteria > Pseudomonadota > Gammaproteobacteria > Burkholderiales > Casimicrobiaceae > VBCG01. The sequence goes on from CAVWPC010000020.1 coordinate 13,479, forward strand.
CGGTGACCGGCGACGCGGCCACGCGCGGTACGCTGGCCGTATTGCGTGGCAATCTCGCTCCGTCCGGCTGCGTGATCAAGCCGTCGGCCGCATCGCCGGAACTGTTGCAGCACAAGGGCCCCGCGCTCGTCTTCGAAGGTCCCGCGGACCTCGATGCCCGCATCGACGACCCGATGCTGAAGGTGACGAAGGACAGCGTGCTGGTGCTGCGCAATGCCGGGCCGGTGGGTGGCCCGGGCTTTCCCGAGTGGGGGAACCTGCCGATTCCCCGCAAGCTGCTCCGCGAGGGGGTGCGCGACATGGTGCGCATTTCCGACGCCCGGATGAGCGGGACGCACTACGGCACGTGCGTGTTGCACGTGGCGCCCGAAGCCGCCGTCGGGGGCCCGCTCGCGCTGGTGGAGACCGGCGACTTCATCGTAATCGATGTGCCGAGGCGGCGCATTCATCTCGAAGTCGACGACGCCGAGCTCGGTCGCCGGCGCGCGGCATGGTCGCCGCCGCGCCTGTTCGAACGCAGTTATGCCAGGCTGTTCCAGCAGCATGTCGGCCAGGCCGACGCAGGCTGCGATTTCGATTTCCTGGAGACGGGTACCGTGCAGCGTGTGCCCGAACCCGACATATTCTGAGGACTCCCGACCATGGACATGCCGCGCATTGCCTTCCAGCCAGAGCTCCGAGGGGGCCGGACGTGAACCACAAGATCCGCTACGGCATCGTCGGTTGCGGTGCCATGGGGCGCGAGCACATCGAGAACATCAAGGTGCTTGTTGGGACCAGCGTCACCGCCATCGCGGACCCGCACGGCCAAAGTCGCGCTCTCGCGCGTGGGCTCCTCGAAACGCCGCCCGTCGAGTTCGAGCATCACCGGGATCTGCTCGCCAGCGGCCTGTGCGACGCGGTGGTGATCGCCACGCCGAACTTCACCCATGTCGACGTGCTGCGCGATGCGCTGGCCACGGATCTGCACATCCTGGTCGAGAAGCCACTCTGTACGACGATCGAGGACGGGCTGGAGATCGTCGAGCGCGCGCGCGGGCGGCGGGCGCTGGCGTGGGTCGGACAGGAGTATCGCTACATGCCGCCGGTGGCGGAGCTGATCCGGATGACGCACGCCGGCGACGTGGGCCGCGTGCATCAGGTCGCCATCCGCGAGCACCGCCAGCCGTTCTATCCGAAGGTGGGCGACTGGAACCGATTCAACGCCAACACCGGAGGCACGCTGGTCGAAAAGTGCTGCCACTACTTCAACTTGATGGACCTGATTCTGCGCGAGCGTCCGCTTCGGGTCTTCGCCTCGGGCGGCCAGCGGGTCAACCACCTCGACGAGCGCTACGACGGGCGCAGCCCGGACATCCTCGACAGCGCATACGTGATCGTCGAGTACGGAAGCGGCGCGCGGGCGATGCTGGACCTTTGCATGTTCGCCGAGAACTCGATCGACAAGGAGCACGTTGTCGTCGTCGGCGACAAGGCGAAGCTCGAATCGATGCTGCCATCGCTGACGCTTCGCTTCGGTCGACGGGAAGACTGCAAGCGCGAAGCGTGGGGAGAAGGCCAGAACAGCGGCAATGGGGTGGTAGTGCGCCGCGTCTGGGACTCGGCCATCAAGTACCCCGGCCAGCACTTCGGCGCCTCCTACGTCGAGCACCTTCGCTTCGCCGATGCGATTCGCACGGGGCGTCCGGCCGAGGTAAGCCTGGAGGAAGGATTGCGGTGCGTCGCCACCGGGCTTGCGGCGCATCGCAGCATCGAAAGCGGGCGCATGGTGGCACTGACAGAGGTACTGCCCGAGGAATGGTGATCGCGGAGTAGCCACCGGCCCGCCAGGATCATCTTCCTGGTCGTGCCGGGTGACCAAAGCCACCTTCGAGACGGACAAGCGTGCGGTAACGCTGGCCGACTTCATGCCGCGCACCGAAAACGAGGCGAAGGTGGGCCTCGTGCGCATCGTGAAGGGCGTTCACGCCGACACCACCGTCGCGGAGGCCGCGGACGGCGCCGGTGCGTCGCACTTCCCTGCCAGCTATTCGTCAGTGCGTCGCCGGCCGACCACCTGCGGCGCCTGCATCAGGCGTGACTTCGCGATACAGCTGGAACTTGCCGAACTCGGCGACCAGAACGAGTTGCTCGCGCGTCTTCGGTGCAAGCCGGCCAAAATCCTCGCGTCGCATCGCGAAGTAATCGGCCGGCGCATCGGCGAGAAATGGAAGCAGCGCTTGTTCGTCCCGGGCATGCTGCGCCCGCCCCCGCGAGTAGAACGCGGCTGACACCGGCGCATCGCCGAGGTACACCAGCCGTTGCGTGGGGTCGGCGCGCATCGCGTCGAATTTCCGTACCAGCCCCCGCTGAGCAAAATCGCCTTCGAGGCGCGCCTGCTGCGTGACGACGACGATGACAAAGGCGATCGCAAGCACGAACGCGGCGACGAGGCCGCGCACCTCGGCGCGATCGAGCGCTCGAGGCGCCGCGCCTGCCAGCGGACCCCACGCGATCAGCAGCGCCAACGCCGGCATGCCGGGCAGCACGTACGAGGGCAGGACGTTACGCGACATGGTGAAGAACAGCATTGGCGCCAGCGTCCAGAGCGCGAAGTAGCTCCACAACGGGTCCGCGAGACGTTCGCGGAGGCGCCCCCGCGGTGCCCTGACGACGCGTACCGACCAATCGAGAAGCACGATCGACCAAGGAACGGCAGCTCCCAGCCAAAACAGCCAGATCCAGCCGGGACGCCACGCATGCGCTACGCCGTACCGATCGCCCGTCCAACCGGGCTGCGTGAAACGCTGCCAATGCTCGCCCACCAGAAAATAGTGCAGGAAACCTGGCGTGGCGCGCTCGGCGGCCCAGTACCATGGCACGACCAGCACACCGAGCGCCAGCGTACCCGTGACCCACGGCACGCGACTCCATACGGCGCGCCATTCGCGTTGCCAAAGCGTCCACAGCGCGATCGGGAGCGCGGTCAGCACCACGGAGATCGGACCTTTGGCGAGTAAACCGACTGCCAGCCCCCCGAAGAACGCAACGGCGCCCCGGCGACGCGCTGGCGTGTGCAGCATGGTCAGGAAGCCGGCCATCGACAACGTGGCGCCCAGCGCAAGCGCGATGTCGGTGAGCACGGTGCCCGCGGCGATAAACACCAATCCGGTCGTGGCAAACACGACCGTCGCCAGCAACGCGGTCGCCCGGTCGGCGTGCACTTGCGCAATTCGCCACACCAGCGCGCCACAGCCCATCATCAACACAAAAGACGGCAGTCGGGCGGCAAACTCCGACACGCCGAAGATTCGGAAAGAAACGGCGGTGAGCCAGAACGACAGAGGCGGCTTGCCCCAGAACGGGACGCCATAGTCGAACTGTGGCACCAACCATTGCCCGGTCTCGACGATCTTGCGGGCAATCTCGGCGTAGCGGGCCTCGGACGGATCGAGGAGCGGATACGCGCCCATCGTCGTCACGCGAATGCCGACTGCCAGGATCAGCAGCCCCCACAGCCAGCGCCGTTGACGGGAAGTGAGCGTGCGTTTCAATGCATATCCGGCGACGGCGCTTTGGCCCATTCTACGCACCGGGGAAATGTCGACCTTGCGCTACGTCAAAGTGGCCCGCCCCGCTGACCGCCATGACGCGTGCCCCTTATCGGGCACCTGATCCATCCTCGCGCCGTATACATCCACCTACGTCACCCCGCTGCAGCGCACTGGCTATAATGGCCGCCAGCAAATAAATGTCAGCGGGTACGCGTTCGCGATCCGGTCGCCACGTGTATTCGGTGGCCGACCCCGATCGGTATCGCGCTGGCGGGTTCCCGTGTCGATTCCCCGCCACGTTTGCGCGCCTCCCGCGCGCGCCCACTCATGCGCCACCTGATCGCCTCGAAGGACTTTCGCGACGGCTTCGTCGAAATGCTGCCGGCGTGCATCGGCCTTATTCCGTTCGGGCTCGTTTGCGGCGTGGGGGCGGCGGCTGCGGGCGCCAACTGGCTGGCCTCGTTCGGGATGAGCGCGATCATCTTTTCGGGCGCGGCGCAGATCATGGCTGCGCAGCTGGTCGCCGCCGAGGCGCCGTTCCTGGTCATTGTGCTGACCTGCGTCGTGCTGGGGCTGCGATTCCTGATGTACAGCGCGGCGATGGCGCCGTACGTCAAGCCGCTGCCGGCCCGCCTGCAGAAGGCGCTGGCCTTCCTGCTGACCGACCAGGCCTTCGCCGCCGCGGTCCGCCGCTTCGATGCCGGCGGCGACCGGCATGCGGCCGGCGTGCACTTTCTCGGTTGTGGCGTCGCGCTCTGGCTTGTCTGGCAGTTCTCCTGCGCGCTCGGCTTCTTCGCGGGCAACCTGATTCCGTCGTCGTGGTCGATCGAGTTCGCGGTGCCGCTGTGCTTCCTCGCCTTGCTCGCCCCGCAGTTCCGCCATGGGCCGGGCGTGGTTGCGGCCGTCACGGCCGGGATCGCCGTACTGGCGCTGCAGGACCTGCCGATGCGCCTGAACCTGATCGTCGCGGGGTTGCTGGGCATCCTGGCCGGTACCTGCGCCGACTTCGCGAGGGAACGATGGACGCCGCGCTGAAGCTCTGGGCGGTGATCTTCGTGGTGGGCGCGCTCAACTACCTGTCGCGCCTGTCGTTCATCGCCGTCTTCGCGCGTCGCGACATGCCGCCATTGCTGGCGCGGGCACTGAAGTATGTGCCGGCGGCGATGCTCACGGCGCTGATCCTGCCGATGGTGGTCGACTGGAAGGGTGCGCCGGAGGATTTCGCGACTCCCCGCGTCTACGCGGCACTGCTGGCGGCGGTCGTTGCCTTCGTGACCCGGAGCACGCTGAAGACGCTGGCTTTCGGGATGGTTGCGCTGTGGATCCTGCAATACCTGCTGGCCTGAGCTGCGGCGGCGGGTGCGCCGCGGCAGCGCCGCGGGAAGGTCGCGCGGCCGCGGGCCGCGGTATCATCCTCGCTCGTTTCGTTTGAGGTGTAGTCCGATGCGTTTCGAAGGTACTTCGACTTATGTCGCCACCGACGATCTCAAGCTGGCGGTCAACGCGGCGACGGCGCTCGAACGGCCGCTGCTGATCAAGGGCGAGCCCGGCACCGGCAAGACGCTGCTGGCCGAAGAGGTCGCGCGCAGCCTTGGGCCGGCCGCTTTTCCAGTGGCATATCAAGTCGACCACCAAGGCGCAGCAGGGACTCTACGAGTACGACGCGGTGTCGCGGCTGCGCGATTCGCAGCTCGGCGATGCGCATGTGGCCGACATCGCGCACTACATCAAGCATGGCGTGCTGTGGGACGCGTTCACCAGCGAGGTACCCGCGGTGGTGCTGATCGACGAGATCGACAAGGCCGACATCGAGTTCCCCAACGATCTGCTGCGCGAACTCGACCGCATGGAATTCTACGTGTATGAAACGCACCAGACGGTGCGCGCCAGTCATCGGCCGCTGGTGGTCATCACGTCGAACAACGAAAAGGAGCTGCCGGACGCCTTTCTGCGGCGCTGCTTTTTCCACTATATCCGCTTTCCGGATCGCGAAACGATGGAGCGCATCGTCGACGTGCACTATCCGGGGCTCAAGAAGGCACTGCTCGAGGAGGCGCTCGAGGTTTTCTTCAACCTGCGTGACGTTCCCGGCCTCAAGAAAAAGCCATCGACGTCGGAGTTGCTCGACTGGTTGAAACTCTTGCTCGCCGAAGACATCCCGGCCGATGCGTTGCGCAGCACCGATCGCCGCGCGTTCATTCCCCCGATGCACGGGGCGCTGCTCAAGAACGAACAGGATGTCCATCTGTTCGAGCGCGTGGCGTTCATGAAATAGCGCGTAGTGCGGATAACAGTCGGCGGCTCGCCGTGTGCCGCGGGCCGTACCCACCACAACCATCCCTCTCCACGATTCATGTCCTTCATCCAACCGATCACCCTGCGCGGCGAGGTCGCGACGCTGCAGCCGCTCGAGCGCGAGCATGTGGATGCGCTGGCCCTGGCCGCGGCGGATGGCGAGCTCTGGCGCCTTTGGTACACGCAGATTCCGGCGCCGGATCGCGTGGAAGACTACGTCGCCACGGCGCTCGACATGCGCGAGCGGCTGGACGCGATGCCCTTTGTCGTGCGCGCCAACGCTACGAACGCCATCGTCGGCTGCACGCGCTATTTCAATGTCGATGCCAGGAACCGGCGGCTCGAGATCGGGCACACCTGGTACGCGCGAAGCGTGCAGCGGACCGCGGTGAATACCGAATGCAAGGTGTTGCTGCTCACCCATGCATTCGAGGTTCTACGGTGCATCGCTGTCGAGTTCCGCACCCATTGGTTCAACCACGCGTCGCGGGCGGCCATCGCGCGGCTTGGCGCGAAGCAGGACGGCGTGCTGCGCAACCATCAGCTGGGCACGGATGGTGCTCGCCGGGATACCGTCGTCTTTTCGATCATCGAAAGCGAGTGGCCGGCGGTGCGCCAGCATCTTCAGTATCAGCTTGCCCGGCCGCACTAGAGGAAAGACCCATGTCGCCGCGTTCATTGTTGCCGATCGTCCTGTTCGCACTGGTGGCCGTCGCGCGCGCCCAGTCCGCACCTTCGTTCGCTTGCGACCCACCGCCAGAGAGCACGGTCGAAAAGCTCATCTGCAAGGAGCCTGCGCTGGCGGACCTCGACCGCAAGCTGGCCGCTGCGTACAAGGAGGCGACGGCAAAGGCGAATGGTCCAGCCGCGTCCACGCTGACCACCACGCAGCGCGGCTGGATCAAGGGGCGCAACGAGTGTTGGAAGGAGTCGAATGTCGCGGCATGCGTGACGCAGTCGTACCGGACGCGGATCGCGGAACTGCAGGCGGCGTTCCGCCTGCTCGAACCGGTCGGCAGCGCGCGCTATACCTGTCCGGGTTCGCCGCCCATCGCGGTGACCGCGGACTTCTTCGATACGGATCCACGAAGCGTGTTCGTGACGTTCGGCAGCGAGACCGAGGTCATGTTCGTGATGCCTTCCGGCAGCGGCGCGCGGTATGCAGGCGGCAACAGCCAGCTCTGGGAGCACCAGGGCACCGGGCTCATTCGCTGGAAAGCGGCCAAGCGCGAACTGCGCTGTCCGAAACGCAGCCAGTGACTGCCTGGGCACGCTGACCGGCGGTCGAGGCCCCGTCCAGGCGCGCGTGGCATCGCGGGCGCGGTCGGCGCCCGCATGCCTCGTCATGGCCGGTTCGAATGTAATCCCGGCGTCTCATTCGTAACCGGCGTGTAATCGCGCGTGCCGCCGCGGGGCGGCCGGGCTAGACTCTCCTCAGGAATCGGCGGCAGGCTTGATCGCTGTCGAGGAGAGCTGCGAAACGGAGGCGAATCGTGGAGCGAAACCGCCAGCCATCGACTGCAGTCCCCGCGCGACCGCCGGCAAGGAAGCGTGCGCCGCGCGGGCAGGCCGGGCCCGGCCGCGCCGGGGGCACGCCGGCGGCGGCGGCGCGGAACGTGTCGCAGGCGGAGCGGGCGCTGCAGCGTGCCGCGCTGGCCGTGTCGCGCGCCGGTGGCGCGCGCGTCTACGAATCGCTGATTGCCGAACTTGCGCAGATCCTCGAAGTGGATGTCGCGTTCGTCGCGGTATTCGACGACGCGGCGCGCACGCGTATGCATACCCTCGCGGCGCGGCTCGACGGGCGGGTGCTCCGCAATTTCGAGTACGAGCTCGAAGGGACGCCGTGCGCGCAGGTTGTCGGTCGCGACTTCCACTTCGTCGCCGAGGGTGCCGCGGCGCAGTTTCGCCCCGGAACGGTGTTCGCCGCCAAGGGCATGGATTGCTACGCGGCCTATCCACTGTTCGACGCGGGGGGCGCGTCGCTCGGGCTGCTGGTGGCGCTGCACCGGACGCCGCTGCCGGACGCGATGCTCGTGGAATCGATGCTCAAGATCTTCGCCGTGCGCATCGCCGCGGAAATCGAACGCGGCCGGACGGAGGAGGCGCTGCGCCGCGCCGCGCTCGCCGTCTCCGGTGCCGAGGGCGAGGGCGTGTTTCGCGATCTTGTCCAGGCGCTGGCCACGATTCTCGAAGTGGAAATCGCGTTCATCGCGCTACCGAAGCCGGGCAATGTCTGCAAACTCGACGATGCTGGCGTTCTACATGGACGGGCGCATCGTCGGCGACTTCGATTACGCGATGGCAGGCACACCCTGCGAGCAGGTCTTCCGCGACGGCTACCACGCCTATCCGGACAGCCTCATGACGCAGTTCCCGATCGACGCCGGATTCAGTGACATGGGGCGCGAGAGCTACGCCGGTCTCCCGCTGATCGGCAACGACGGCAGCCGCTCGGCATCATTTCCGTGATCTCCCGCAAGAGCCTACCCAACGTCGAGCTCGTGGAGTCGATGCTCAAGATCTTCGCGGCGCGGGTTCGCACCGAGATCGAGCGCACGCACGCGGACGTCGCGCTGCGGGCCAGCGAGGCGCAGTACCGCGCCATCTTCAACGCCTCGGCGGATGCGCTGGTGCTGTGGGACGCATCGCTCAGGCGCGTCGACGTCAATCCCGCGTACCAGCGCATCTACGGATACACGCGCGAGGAAGTCCTGCGCGGCGACTACGGGGAGTCACTGCCGCCGGAAAATGCCGAAGTGCGTCGCGATCTCGTGCGGCGGACGCTGGCCGGCGAGCCGTGCACGGCCGAGCTCGACTCGCGACGCAAGGACGGGAAGCACATCCGCGTCGAAGTGCGCACGATCCCGGTCGACGCATCGCGGTGAACCCCACGTGCTGGCGATCGCCCGCGATGTCACGGAGCGCCAGCGCGCCGAGGCGGCCGCCCGTGCGAGCGAGGCGCAGTACCGGAACATCTTCAATGCCTCGGTGGACGGCATCGCGCTGTGGGACGAGCACTGCCGGCTCGTCGACGTCAATCCGGCCTTTCTCGCCATGCACGGGTTCGAGCGCGAGGAAATCCTGAACGTGGACTCGCTCGACTTCGTCCCCGCGGAGGGCAGGGAAGGCTGCCGGCAACTGGTCCGCGCCGCGGTGGCCGGACGCTCGTCGCAGGGCGAGCACGTTGCGCATCACAAGAGCGGGGCGCTGCGCAGCATGGAGGTGCGCGCGGTTCCGATGATGTATCACGGGCGGCCGCATGCGCTATGCCTGCTGCGCGACATCACGGAGCGCAAGCTGACCGACGAGGCGCTGCGCACCAGTGCAGCGCAATACCGCGCCATCTTCAACGCCTGGGCCGATGCGCTGGTGCTGCGGGATGCCGATTTCCGGATCGTGGACGTGAACGACACGTATGAGGCCTTCACCGGGCTCACGCGCGACGATGTCCTCGGCGTCGATCACGTGATCGCCAATCCGCCAGGCGTCGACGAGCGCGTCAAGGCGATGCACGGACGCATCCTGACGGGCGAGCACATCCAGATCGAGACGCAGCTCCTGCATGTCGACGGAAGCTGCCGGGAACTCGAGCTGCGCGGCATGCCGATACGGCACCAGGACAGGCCGCACGTGCTCTACATCGGCCGCGACATCACGACGCGCAAGCGCGCCGATGCCGAGCGCGAGGCCCTCGAGGGTCAACTGCGCCAGGCGCAGAAAATGGAGGCGATCGGCCAGCTCACCGGCGGCATCGCGCACGATTTCAACAATATCCTGCAAAGCATCGTCGGCTACGTGGTGCTCGCCGGCGAGCGCCAGGAAGAGCTCCAGGACCAGCGGCTGGGGCGTTACCTCGACCAGACACATGCGGCCGCCTTACGCGCCCGCGACGTGATCCGCCAGATGCTCACGTTCAGCCGCGGCCAGCGCGGCGAGCGTCGCCCGCTGCTGCTCGACTTGCTGGTCACCGACGCGGCGCGAATGTTGCGATCGACCTTGCCGTCGACCATCGCGCTCGAGATCGAAGACGACCAGAACGATGCCGCGGTCATGGTCGACCGGGTCCAGCTGGAGCAGGTGCTGCTCAACCTGTGCATCAACGCACGCGACGCCATCCGTAGTGTAGGCACGATCGTGCTCGCGACCCGCGGCGTCGATGTCCGCCACGCGATCTGCGCATCATGCCGGCAGCGCGTCGATGGCACATTCGGCGAGCTGGCGGTGCGCGACTCGGGCCCGGGCATTCCCCCAGCCGTGGTCGAGCGCATGTTCGAGCCTTTCTACACGACCAAGGAGGTGGGCAAGGGCAGCGGCATGGGGCTGGCGATGGTGCACGGCATCGTGCACGATCACGGCGGCCATGTCCTGATCGACACCGCGGGCGGACTGGGGACGACGATGCGCGTGCTGCTGCCGCGCGTCGATCCCGCGGCGGCACGGCCGGCCGAGAGTGTGGCGCGACCGCCCCGGCGGAGCGCGAAGCCGCGCCTGCGTGGCAGCGTGCTGATCGCCGAGGACGAAGCGCCGGTGCGAGACCTGATGCGCGAACTGCTGACGAGCTGGGGTCTCGACGTCGCGCTGGCGCAATCGGGAACGGAAGCTGTCGCGATCTTCACCGCGGAGCCTGAACGCTTCGACCTGGTGCTCACCGACAAGACCATGCCCGGCATGACCGGCATCGCGCTCGCGCAGGAAGTCACGCGACTCCGTCCAGCGCTGCCGGTGCTGCTGTGCACGGGTTTCGGTGACGATTTGTCCGATCAGGAGATCGCCGCCGCCGGTGTGCGCGCGGTCGCGCGCAAGCCCGTCGAACCAGCGCAGCTGTACACGCTGCTGAGCGGCTTGCTGGCGCCGGTTGCCGCGGACTGAGCGGGCGCCCAGCACAGCGGCAAGGGCGGGAAGGCGCCGGCCGCCGGGGTCGTGGGTACGGCGCGCCGCACGGAGTGCACCGGTAGAATCGCGGGATCGTGCTTACCGGCTTTTTTCTCCATCTCAAGGCGCACCGGCTGCCGGTTTCCATCCGCGAGTTGCTCACGCTGCTGGAGGCGCTGCAGAAGGGCGTCGTGTCGCTGTCGCTGGACGATTTCTACGTGCTCTCACGCGCGTGCTTCGTCAAGGACGAGCAGCACTTCGATCGCTTCGATCTGGCCTTCGCCAGCTACTTCAAGGGGGTCGACGCGATTTTCGACATTCGCGCCGAGATCCCCGAGGAATGGCTGCGCCGGGAGTTCGCGCGATACCTGTCCGACGAGGACAAGAAGCAGGTCGAGGCGCTCGGTGGTTGGGACAAGCTGATGGAAACGTTGCGCCAGCGCCTGGCCGAGCAGCGGGCCCGGCACCAGGGCGGGTCGAAATGGATCGGCACCGGCGGCACCAGCCCGTTCGGGGCCTACGGCTACAACCCGGAAGGCATACGCATCGGCCAGGAGTCCGGTGGCTCGCGCAGCGCCGTCAAGGTCTGGGATGAGCGCAATTACCGCAACCTGGACGGCGACGTCGAGCTCAACACGCGCAATCTGAAGGTAGCGCTGCGCCGGCTGCGCCGTTTCGCGCGCGAGGGTGCGCCGGACGAACTCGACCTCGACGGCACGATCGAGGGCACGGCACGCAACGCCGGGTGGCTCGACTTGAGGATGCAGCCCGAGCGGCGCAATCGCGTCAAGGTGTTGCTGTTTCTCGACGTCGGCGGTTCGATGGATCCGCACGTGCGCATGTGCGAGGAGCTCTTCTCGGCCGCGAAGGCCGAGTTTCGCCATCTCGAGCATTTTTACTTCCACAACTGCGTGTACGACCATGTGTGGCGCGACAACGGCCGCCGGCGCAACGAGCGCGTCAGCACCCTCGAGCTCGTCCGCACGTATGGCCCGGACTGGAAGGCGATCTTCGTCGGCGACGCCGCGATGAGTCCGTACGAACTCGTGCAGTCCGGCGGCAGCGTCGAGTATCTGAACGACGAGCCCGGCATCGTCTGGCTGCAGCGCATCTTCGAGCATTTTCGCCGCGTCGCGTGGTGGAATCCCGAGCCGGAGCGTACGTGGGAGTACACGCGCTCCACGCAGATCGTGCTCGCCAAGCTCGGTCCCCGCATGTTTCCCCTCACGTTGTCGGGCATCGCACGTGGTGTCGACGCACTCCGACACTGAGGTGCCGATGAATCGCTGCGTTGCAGAGCGGTAGGACTTTGCGATGAGCCCGACTTCCGGAATCTCGATCAAGAGCGCCGTGGACGCGATCTACCGCACCGAATCGCGCAGGATCTTCGCGACCTTGATCCGCTTGCTGGGCGACTTCGACATCGCCGAGGAAGCGATGCACGACGCCTTTCGCGCCGCGCTCGAGCAGTGGGAACGCGATGGCGTGCCGGCCAATCCGCGTGCGTGGCTCGTATCGACGGGGCGCTTCAAGGCGATCGACGGCATTCGCCGCCGCGCGCGTTTCGATGCGATCGACGACGTGGCCGACGTGGTCGACGCCATGCCGGCGGAGGAGCAGGACGGGGATCGCGAGGATATCGAGGACGATCGGCTGCGCCTGATCTTCACCTGCTGCCATCCGGCCCTGGCCCCGGACGCGCAGACCGCGCTGACGTTGCGCGAGGTTTGCGGGCTCACCACCGAGGAAATCGCCAACGCCTTTCTCACCGCGGCACCGACGCTCGCCCAGCGCATCGTGCGGGCCAAGGCGAAAATCCGCGATGCGCGCATCCCGTATCAGGTGCCGTCGCCGCCGGAGTTGCCGCAGCGCCTGGAGAGCGTGCTGCGCGTGATTTACCTGGTGTTCAACGAAGGCTATTCCGCGTCGTCCGGAGCGCAAGTCACCCGGCACGACCTGTCCGGCGAAGCGATCCGTCTCGCGCGCTTGATCGCGCAATTGCTGCCCGAAGGCGAGGTGCTTGGTCTGCTTGCGCTGCTGCTGCTGCAGGAGTCGCGGCGGGAGGCGCGCGCGTCGCCGTCCGGTGACGTCGTCCTGCTCGAGGACCAGGACCGGGCGCGATGGAACCGCGACATGATCGCCGAGGGCCTCGCGCTGGCCGCGCGGGCGCTGGCGTTTCCTGCAGTCGGCCCCTATACGATCCAGGCCGCCATCGCCGCGGTGCACGCGCAGGCGGCCACCGCCGCGGATACCGATTGGAAAGAAATCGTCGGACTCTATGACGTGCTGTTGCGGGCCGAACCCTCGCCGGTGGTGGAACTCAACCGGGCGGTGGCGATGGCGATGCGCGATGGGCCGCAGGCGGGTCTCGTGCTGATCGACGCCATCCTGGCGCGCGGCGAACTCAAGGATTACCGCCTCGCCCACGCGGCGCGCGGCGAGCTATGCCGGCGGTTGGGCCGGTTCGGGGAGGCCCGCGCGGCACTGCAGCGCGCACTGGAACTGACGCAGCAGGCGCCGGAACGGCGATTGCTGGAACGACGGCTGGCGCAACTGCCGGCCGGCGGGTAGGCGCGTTCTCCGGACTGCTGTCGAATTTGCCAGCGTCCGTTCGACCAGGGGTACGGACAACGAGAAGGCGGGCACAGTCGTGGCGATTCCGGGGAAACATGAGCTGGCAATGCCGGCGCAGGGTGGCAATGGACGGTTTGCGGCATCGAGTTATCCCGAGCTCGCGCCCTTTTCGCCGCGCGGGCTGGGACCCGCCGCAAGTGCCGGTGCGAAGGCGGCCGAACTCGGCATGGTGGACGGCGCCTTGCGCCTTTCCCGCCGTTTCCGGGCCGGTGCCGACCGGGTCTTCGCCGCATGGCTGCGCCCGGATGTGGCGCGGCGCTGGCTTCTCACCACGGCATCGCGGCCGCTGACGACGGTCGCCATCGATGCGCGTGCGCGCGGACATTTTCGTGGTGCCCACGGCGCTCTGACCTTGCCGGCGTATGCGGGGCAGTTTGTCGAGATCGCGGCGCCGTCGCGGCTGGTATTCCGCCTTTCGACGCGCGATCATCCGGACGTGACCACGCTGGTGCGGGTGGACATCGCTGCCCGTACCAGCGGCTGCCGGTTGACGCTGACCCATACCGGCGTGCCGCGTCCCGCGGTTCCGGCGCAACGGGCACGCTGGCAGGGCGCCTTGTACGGGCTCAACGAACTGCTGGAAATGGACGCCGACTAGGAAGGAGCATCGCGTGCGCTATCTTTGCCTGATCTGTGCGGAGAAGGTGATGGAACAGATGCCGCCGGCCGAGGCGGCATCGCAGTACGACGAATACCGCAGCTTCACTGAATCCCTTCGCGCCAAGGGCCAGCTGGTCGACTGCAACCGTCTCGAGCCGCCATCGGCGGCGATCACGGTGCGCGTGCGCCATGGTCACGTCGCCACGACCGATGGTCCGTTCATCGAGACCAAGGAACAGTTCGGCGGCTACTACCTCATCGAAGCACGCGATTTGAACGAAGCCGTTCAGGTGGCCGCCAGGATCCCTGGCGCCCGCTATGGCTGCGTCGAAGTGCGCCCGATCGCCAACGACGAACAGACCCGCCACGCGCTCGAACCCCGAGGAAACGGACAATGAAATACCTATGCCTGGTCTATCTCGACGAGAAGCGCCTGGATGAGATTCCCGATGCCGATTGTGTCGACTACGATGCGGCGATTCGGGCCAGCGGCCAATGCCTCGCGTCGGAGGCGCTCGAATCGGTGCAGGTCGCCACCACCGTGCGGGTGCGCGAGGGGAAGGTGACCATCACCGACGGACCCTTCGCCGAAACCAAGGAACAGCTCGCGGGCTTCTACATGATCGAGGCGGCGACCCTGGATGAAGCCATCGGGCTTGCGGCGAAGATCCCGCCTGCGCGCGTGGGCAGCATCGAGGTGCGGCCAATTCGCCCGATCCGGGAGACCGTGGCCGCCGAGGCGGCCTCGCGTCGCAACGCCAAATCCTAGGGAGGCAACGATGGCAACAAAGGCTGCAAAGGCAACCACCCGCAAGCCGCGCGTACCTCCGACGCGCCGCGCGGGAACGTCGGGTACCGCGCGCCCGGTCACCCTGCTGGTCGCCACGCGCAAGGGTGCCTGGCTGTACACCAGCGACGCGACGCGCAGGACGTGGCGGGCGAACGGCCCGCATTTTCTCGGCCACATCATCAGCCACCTGATGCTTGACCCGCGCGATGGCCGCACGCTGCTCGCCGCGGCCAAGACCGGACACCTTGGCCCGACGGTATTCCGTTCCACCGACCGGGGCCGCACGTGGAAGGAAGCGGCGCGGCCGCCGGCGTTCGCGCCCGGCGACAAGGCGCCGAGCCGCACGGTCGACCACACGTTCTGGCTCACACCCGGACACCAGGACGAACCGGGCGTCTGGTACGCGGGCACCTCTCCGCAGGGTCTGTTCCGCTCCGCCGACGGCGGCGTGACCTGGGAACCCTTCTCGTCCATCAACGACGATCCGCAGTATCGTGAATGGATGGGCTCGGCGCAGGACGGCACGCCGGATGGACCGAAGCTGCATTCGATCATCGTCGATCCCCGCGATCCGGCGCATCTGTACTTCGCGATGTCCGGCGGCGGCGTGCACGAGACGCACGACCGCGGCCAGACCTGGACGCCACTCGTGCGCGGCATGGAGACCGTCGCCGGCTTCGACGCCTCGGTCATCACGTATCACGATCCGCACTGCGTGCGGCTGTCCCCGAGCAATCCGGACCGGCTCTACCAGCAGAACCACTGCGGCATCTACCGGCTCGACCGGCCGTCGAACGAATGGCAGCGCATGGGCAAGAGCATTCCGGCGCGCGTCGGCGATGTCGGCTTTCCGATGGTCGTGCATCCGCGCGATGACGATCGGGCGTGGGTGCTGCCGATGGACGGCACCAGCGTGTGGCCGCGTACGAGTCCGCAGGGCAAGCCGGCCGTATACGCCACGCGCAACGGTGGCAAGACGTGGCAGCGCCACGACGCAGGCATGCCGACCGCGCAGGCGTGGTGGACCGTGAAGCGCCAGGCCATGACCGCCGATGCACGCGATCCGGTCGGCCTGTACTTCGGCACGACCAGCGGCGAATTGTGGATGAGCCGCGACGAAGGCGCACGCTGGACCTGCGTCGCGCGCAACCTGCCGGAGATCTACGCGGTCGAGTCGGCCACGATGTAGAGTTGCAAGGTCATGAAGGTTGGAATTCCCTCCGCACTGCGCTCGTACACCGGGTGCAGCGAAACCGAAGCGGCCGGCGCGACGCTGGACGAAGTCCTGCGCGACCTCGATCGGCGCTATCCGGGGATCCGCTTTCGCATGATCGACGAGCAGAACCGGATGCGGCCGCACATGCGGGTGTTCGTCAATCACGACCCGGTGCGCGACCTTGCGCATCCGCTGCGCGTATCCGACGAGCTGATGATCGTGCAGGCGCTAAGCGGCGGCTAACGGGCGAGCATTGCCCGACCGACGTCGGCGGGTCGCCTCTGCGTTCAATAGTCGGTTCGGTTCACTGGCAGCTCGGCATCAAACGGCGACGATGCCCCAGTGCGGTTGAAAATCATGAAGTTGATGAAGCAGCGGGTGGATGAAAAATTTCCGGTCCCGCCCTGACGGGCGACGACCAGGGCATAGCGGTAGGTCGTGCCCGGCGTTAAATCGACCACAAAATCCATGGTGCTGCTGATCCAATGCGCGGCGGACGTACCGCTGCGATTGATGTTAGCCGTGATGAAGGACCAAGTCGCGCCCGAATCCTTGCTCACATAGATGTCGTGCTGGTACTCCAGCGCGTCGGTGGCCAGCCCGGCGAGCGTCGTGTTGATGAGCGCACGGCGCGGAAACGTCGGCGTGAAGTCCCCAGTCTGGCATACGATGATTGGGGCGGGAAAATCGAGGGCGATGGCCCCGGTCGAGGTGTCCGTCCGGAGGATCTCCGGTGACAGCGCAGTACCTAGGCGTTGCATAAACAGAGCCATCGACGCCCGGGTCACGACATCGTTCGGGCAGTAGACGGTGTTCGAAGTGCAGCCGATAGTGATCGCTCGATTCTTGAGCCATTCCGCATCCGAGCAATAGATGGCGCCCTGCGGCACGTCCGTGAACGGCGACGGTCCGGCGCACGGAGCGGCGAAGGCAGTGTTGGAGAAGAGCGCTGCCGCGCCGATCGTGAACGCGACAAGCAGGGTCCTGATCTGCATGCACATCTCCTCAGGTCGCAATCGGAGACCAGACCCTACTCCCGCCGGGTGCCGAACGCAAAGCAATTGCGCCGCGTTGGCTTGCGGCCATCCTCGTACGCCATAAAAAAAGCCGCGAGGTTGCCCTCGCGGCTTGGGGATGACACCCGGCTGTTGATCGACAGGCAACCCTACGGGGTCAGCGCCCCTAAACGCTAGCCGATTCGCACCGGCACGTAGATCTGCCGTCCATCGCGCTCGATCAGGAGCGCGGCGGTCTTGCCAGCCTTGTCCACCTGTGACTTCAACTCGTCGACCGTATTCACCTTGGTCGGCCCAACACCGACGATCAGGTCGCCGGCCTTCACGCCAGCCTTGGCTGCCGCACCACCGGCGCGCTCGACGACCAGTCCCGACTTGCCACTCGCCTTCTGCTCTTCCGGGGACAGCGGGCGGACGGCGACGCCAAGCTTGCCCTTGGTCAATGCCTCGTCATCGATTTTGGCAATCTTCTCGTCATCGAGCGTACCGACGGTCGCTGCCAGTTCGACGGGCTTGCCATCGCGCCAGACCTCGACCTTGATCGCTTTGCCGGGTGCGGTGTTGCCGATTCGGCTCGTCACGTCGGTGCTGTCGATGACTGCAACGCCGTCGATCTTGCGGATGACGTCGCCCGCCTTGAAGCCGGCCTTGGCCGCCGGGCTGTCGTTCTCGACCGTGCCGACCAGCGCGCCGTTCGAATCATTCAAGCCGAAGCTCTGTGCCAGCGTCTGGTCGAGCTGCTGGATGCCGATGCCGAGACGCCCGTGCTGCACCTTGCCGTGCGTCTTCAACTGATCGGCGACCTTGGTTGCCACGTCGACAGGAATGGCGAACGACAGGCCCATGTAGCCGCCGGAACGGCTGTAGATCTGCGAATTGACGCCGACGACCTGGCCGGCCGCGTTGAGCAGCGGACCACCGGAATTGCCCGGATTGACGGCGACGTCGGTCTGGATGAACGGGACCATCTGCCCGTTCGGCAGCGCGCGGTGCACGCCGCTGACCACGCCAGCCGAGACGCTGTTCTCGAAGCCGAATGGCGAGCCGATGGCGATCACCCACTCGCCCTGCTTGACCGCGGGTTGTGCGGAGAGGTCGAGCGCGGGCAGGTTGCTCGCGTCGATCTTGATCAGCGCGATATCGGTGCGCTTGTCGGTACCGATCACCTTCGCGGTGAATTCGCGCCGGTCGGTCAGCTTGACCGTCACCTCCGACGCGCCATCGACGACATGGGCGTTGGTGACAATGTAGCCATCGGGGCTGACGATGAAGCCGGAGCCCAGTCCCTGCGCCGGTTGCTGCGGCATCGGGCGCATGCCGGGGCCGTTCGGCATGCCGCCGAAGCGCTTGAAGAATTCGTAGTACGGGCTGTCCTCGTCGATGTCATCGCTGCCGAGCCCGGTCTTGCTCATGGCCTGTACGGTGCTGATGTTGACGACCGATGCGCCGGTGCGTTCGACCAGCGACGTGAAATCGGGCAGGTTGGCCGCCGCGGTCGGGGTCGCTACTTGGGTGGTGATCGCCGGCGGTTGGGTGGCCGCGAAGGCCGAAGTGACGGCCGACGGGTTGGTCTGGTGATAAAACGTGGTCAGCCCGGCACCCAGACCTGCCGCGACCAACGCGTAGGTGACTTTGGAAAGTTGCATCGTGCGCTCCTTCAGGTAAGGGCCCCATGCTTGAGGCCTGCACGATGCAATGTAGGGATGCCCGCTTAACCCCACCTTAACGCGGCGGCGGTCCTGCCGGAGTTCCGGCAATTTTTTGCGCGTGGCCGGTCCCAAAGGCTACGTGGATAGAATAGACCTTGGCATTGCAACGCTGGCTGACCTGCAGTCGGGTATTCCTGCATTTTTTCAACGATGGTGATGTCCTCTTCGGTGCTTTCGCCTGGTCTTACTGTTCCGGCCCCGCTCGTGGGCGATCCTGCCTGGATTGGCCGGTCGCTGCCGCGCCGCGAAGACAACGCGCTGCTGCGCGGCGCGGGACGCTATGTCGACGATCTGGCGCCGCCGGGCTGCCTGCACGGAGTCTTCGTGCGCAGTCCGTATCCACGGGCGCGGCTGGGGGTCGTCGACACCGCCCGCGCCGCCGCGATGCCGGGCGTTCGGCTGGTGCTGACAGGCGCCGCGATCGAGCCATCGGGCGCGCTGCCGGTAAAT
Organism: uncultured beta proteobacterium; assembly: GCA_963756765.1. GTDB lineage: Bacteria > Pseudomonadota > Gammaproteobacteria > Burkholderiales > Casimicrobiaceae > VBCG01. The sequence goes on from CAVWPC010000020.1 coordinate 32,594, forward strand.
CCGATCATCGAAGGCATTCGCTCCTTCAACTGCCCGCTGCTGGCGGTGGACCGGGTCAATTGCGTAGGTGCCCCGATCGCTCTGGTCGTGGCGGAGTCCGCCCATGCTGCGCGCGACGCCGCCGAGGAAGTGACGTACGAATGCGAGGCGCTGCCGGCCTATGTCGACGCGACCGCTGCCCGTGCCGGCGCACCGCTCTTTCCCGGCTGGCCCGACAATCTTGCGTTCGAGAAACGCTGGAGTCATGGCGACTTCGAAGCTGGCATTGCGCACGCCCACCGCGTGGTCGAAGTCGTCGTCGAATGTCCGCGTGTGGCGCCGGTCGCACTCGAGCCGCGCGGCGTGCTCGCGCACTGGTCGGAGGGCCGGCTCACCGTATGGATTCCGACGCAATCGCCGCACCGGGCGAGGACGCAACTCGCGCAGCTGCTCGGCCTCGACGTCGAGCACGTCCACACGATTGCGCCTGATGTCGGCGGCGCCTTCGGCGGCAAGGCGTCCTTGTATCCCGAGGATGTGGCCGTTGCGTACGCAGCCATTCAACTGGGCATCCCGGTCAAGTGGATTGCGACGCGCAACGAGGAGATGATCTCGGCCACCCACGGGCGCGCCGGCCGCATCGAAGCAAGCGCCGGTTTCGCCCAGGACGGCCGCTTGCTCGGCATCCGCGCCGAACTCGCCTTCGCACTTGGCAGCTGGGGGACGTTCAGCGCGGCGGTGCCAGCGGTCAACGCGGCACGCATCCTGCCCGGACCGTACCGGGCCGATGCAGTGGACATTCTCACGCGCGGCTTCGTGACGAACACGGCGCCGGTCGGCATCTACCGCGGCGCGGGGCGCCCGGAGGCCGCACTGGTGATGGAACGGCTCATGGATGCGGGCGCGGCTGCACTGGGCCTCGATCCGGTGACGATTCGCCGCCGCAATCTGGTCAAAGCGGATGCGATGCCCTGGCGCACACCGACCGGACAGACACTCGATTCCGGCGACTACGCCGACCTTCTCGACCGTGCGCTCGAATCTGCCGACTACGCGAAGCTGCGGAGCGACCAGCTGCGCCGCCGTCGTGGGGGCGAACTGGTCGGCATCGGACTCAACCTGTACGTCGAGCCCTGCGGGGCCGGCTGGGAAAGTGCACGCATCACGCGGCACCCGGATGGCCGCTTCACGGTGGCGAGCGGCTCGAGCGCGCAGGGACAAGGCCACCGCACTGCTTACGCCCAGATCGCCGCGACGACGCTCGACGTGCCGATCGAGCGCATCGAAGTCGTCGAAGGAGACAGCGCCTGTGCACCCGCCGGTATCGGTGCCCTGGCGAGTCGCAGCATGGCCATCGGCGGCAGCGCGGTGCGCCAGGCCGCGTTGGCAATGCGCGTTGAGTTGGCGGCGCGGGATGCGCGACCCGCCGACCCAATTGTCACCGATGCGGTCTATACGGCGCCGGGCGAGGCCTGGAGCGCCGGTTGCTGCGTCGCGGCCGTGCGGGTCGATCGCGAGACCGGGGTGCTGGTCGTCGAGCGCGCGATCTGGATCGACGACGCCGGGGTGGTCATCAACCCGCTGCTGGCAGACGGGCAGATGGTCGGCGGCTTTGCGCAGGGCCTGGGCCAGGCGCTGATGGAGCACATCCATTACGATGCGGACGGGCAGATCCTTACCGGGTCGCTGCTCGATTACGCGCTGCCGCGTGCCGCCGACATGCCGCCAATCCTCCTTGAGAGCCGGCCCAGCGTCACCAATGCCAATGCGCTCGGCGCCAAAGGCATCGGCGAATCCGGCTGTATCGCCGCGCCAGCTGCCATACTGAATGCGGCGATCGACGCTCTGTCCGTACTGGGTGTCACGCATCTCGACCTGCCATTGACCAGCGAATCACTGTGGCGCGCCATCACGAAAGCCAGATCCTAGGAGATGACCGATGAAGTACCGACGCAACGATGCCAAGGCCTACGCGCGCGAACACCTGCGCGGCGTATGGGCCGCCACGCCGACGCCGTTCAAGGAAGATTTGACTCTCGACGAGGCGGGCCTGCGCAAGAACATGCGGCACTGGATCGACACCCTTGAGGTGGGCGGGCTGTTCATCTCCGGCAAGCAGGGTGAGTTCTTCTCGATGTCGGTGGCCGAGCGCAAGCGCACGTTCGAGATCGCCGTCGAGGAGGCCGCGGCGCTGGGCAACCGGAGCGGCACCATCCTGTCGTGCTCCGACCAGAACCTCGACACAGTCATCGAACTCGCGCGACACGCCGAGGCGCTGCATGCCGACTACATCATCGTCCACGCGCCCACCTTGAGCTTCGGTCACGACATCGACAGCACGGTATACGAGTACTACCGCTACGTCGCCAGCAAGGTCGACATCGGCATCGCGATGTGGAGCCACGAGGACGCTGGTTACCTGATGAGTCCGGAGCTGTGCGCACGCATCGCCCATGACATCCCCAACGTCGTGGCCATCAAGTACAGCGTGCCGCGCGACATGTACGCGCGCCTGACGCGCATGACCGAAGGCACGCTGATCGTCAGCACGGCGTCCGAGGTGGAGTGGTTCGACAATATCGTCGAACTCGGCTGGCAGGTGTATTTGTGCTCGATTCCGCCCGTGCTGTACCAGACGGCCACCGACCGGCGCATCAACGACTACACGCGCCTGGCGATGGCCGGCGAGATCGATCAGGCGCGCAAGATACGCGACAGTCTCGAGCCCGTGCGCCAGGCGCTCAAGAGCTCGCGGCCGCCGGGTACCCCGCATGCGCAGCAGAAATACTGGCAGGAGCTTCTGGGGCAGGTTGGCGGACCCGTGCGACGTCCGCTGCTGCAGCTGACCGAAAAGGATCGCGAGCGGATCCGTGAGGCCTTTGCCGCAAGCGGGCTCGGCGACGCGGCGGAGCCGGCCAGGAAAGCCGTGGCATAACGGACAATGATCGACGTCGCGCTCATCGGCTTTGGCGCCATCGGGCGAACGCTCGCCCGCACGCTCGCGCAACACGCGGCGGAGGTGAGGATCGTTGCGGTGCTGCTGCGGCCGCAAGGTCGCCGACCCGTCATCGCGGAGCTTCCTGCCGATGCACAAATCGTCGACAAGATCGACGACCTGATCGCGGCGAGGCCCCAGGTCGTGATCGAATGCGCCGGACATCTCGCGCTGCGTGAAATGGGACCGCGAGTCCTCGACGCCGGCATCGCGTTGCTGGTCGCTTCGGTGGGGGCGCTGGCCGATCCCGCGGTCGAGGCGATGCTGCGCCGCGCGGCAACGCAAGGCGGTACGCGCGTGCTGCTGCCTTCGGGTGCGCTCGGGGCGCTGGACATTCTCGCCGCCGCGCGACTTGCCGGGCTGGCGCACGTGACCTACGAGTCGCGCAAGGCGCCGCTGGCCTGGAAGGGCACGCCAGCCGAAGCGATGATCGCGCTCGCGGACCTGACCGCCCCGGTGATGTTCTTCGCCGGCAACGCACGTGAAGCGGCACTGCGCTTTCCGCAGAACGCCAACGTGGCCGCCGCCGTGGCGCTCGCCGGTGCCGGCTTCGAGGCGACGCGGGTGCAACTCGTGGCGGATCCCGCCGTCACGGGCAACCAGCATCGTATTGCGGCGGAAGGCGATTTCGGCCGCTTCGAGTTCAGCGTCATCGGTCGCGTGCTTCCTGACAATCCCAAGACTTCCATGCTCGCGCCGATGAGCCTCGCCAAAAGCCTGCTCAACCTGCGCGCCTGTGTGGCGCTTGCCTGAACCCTGCGAGGAGAACGTGCGATGACCGGCTATGGCCCACCGCTGAATTTTGCGAAGTGGATTGCGCAAAACGCCGACCGGCTCAAACCGCCAGTGGGAAACCAGCAGGTATGGAAGGACGCCGACCTGATCGTGACGGTGGTGGGCGGACCCAACCAGCGCACCGACTTTCACGACGATCCACTCGAGGAATTCTTCTATCAGTTCAAAGGCAACGCGAGCCTGCTCCTCATCGACCGCGATCGCATCGAGCGCATTGCCTTGAACGAGGGCGACATCTTTCTATTGCCGAGCCACGTGCGGCATTCACCGCAGCGACCGGAAGCGGGGAGCCTGTGCCTGGTCATCGAGCGCGCACGGCCGGAAGGGCTCGTCGATGCGTTCGAGTGGTACTGCGCGCGTTGCGCCCATCGCGTGCATCGTGCGGAACTGCAACTGCAGAGTATCGTCACGGACCTGCCGCGGGTGTTCGACGCGTTCTATGCCGGTGATGACGCCGCGCGAAGCTGTGCGCAATGTGGAACCGTGCACGCCGGCCGCGACTGGCAGGGCTGGCACCGGCAACTCCAGGAGGCGAACGGCGCATGACCACGACGACTCGCCATCAAGCCAGAATCGGCTGTAACGGTGCTCGAGTCGGTCTGTTTCAGCGCCGAGAATGCAGCGCAATCACGGCGGCGAGCACATGATCACACCGAGATCCCCGTAGCCCTCCGCGACCCAGCCCTTGCCGATCGTCTGCGCGCGAGTGGCGAGGCTCGTCGTGTAGCGGTGGTTGGGGGCCGCGCCCTGGCCGTTGTTGTACAGGCGGTACACCGGCATGAGGCCCGCTGCGCACGTCCCGGCGATGTCGGGCACGGGCAGTGCGAACACATCGCCTTCGAACTGCCATTCCGGCTTGGCCTTCACCACGCCGCATTCGGGCGCGTCCGGCGTATAGAAGTGCGAACTCTTCGGATCGAACGCGGTGCTGAAGAAGCGGCATACGGTGGCAGCGCCGGCGGGAGGAATCCCGGTGTACACATTGAACGCGTCACCGGTCCGCGCCCAACCAGTGAACGTGCCGTTGTCCAGCTTGGTGATCTCGTCGGGCAGATCGGTGATGAAATAGTGATCGAAGGCGGCGTGGTAGTACTCCACCGCGGCCCGCTTGACGACCGGCGGCGTGGTGACCGAGAAGCTTTCGATCACGCCCGCGTTGTCCTCGGCGTAGATGTTCGGCGCAACGGCGCCGACGCCGGCCCCGCGCTTGGCGAAGCCGGCCAGGCACAACGCGTGGTCCTGCGGATCCTGCGCCAGCATCACGGCAAGCAGCGCGTCGCGCGCGCCGATGAAGGTGGGGTCGGAAGGCGTCATCTTGTAGCCACCGACGAGGTAGCGCTTCATCCGGTCCTGCGCCTGGGCGAAGGTCAACCGCGCGGTGTCGTTCAGCAGGTTGCTGTAGCACTCCCACAGCATCGAGGTCCACACTTCGCCGGTGTTGTGCACCTCCGCATTGAGGGCACTGCCGTTGGTCGGCGAACGCGCCGGCGCCGCCGGCAGCGCGACACCGTCAGTGATGTGCTTGAACGTCAGCGGATTCTTCGTCATGTCGCGCGAATAGGGATAGCGGCGGATGCCGAAGTAGTACGCGTTGTTCGGCGCATCGGGGCCAAAATCAGGACCGCTTTGCGCGTACGCGGTCTCGGCATAGGTGCCGCCGAAGGCCGCATTGGCCGGCAGCGTGCGATCTGCTTCCTTGACCAGCAGCAGCAGCGCGTGGAAATCCGCGAAGCCTTCGCCCAGGCCGCGCGACTGCGTCGCGACCAGGCCGTTTGCGTTGCGCACCAGGCGATTGCTGATGTAGTGCCCCCACTCGTGCGCGATCAGCGAGTTGTCGAGCGCGCCGTCGCGCGGTACGCTGATAAGGCGCGCTAATCGCACGGTGACCGTTGCCGGAATGGCCAACTGTCCCTTGATGGCGATGCCATCGACGAGCGACACGGCGAGCACGGGAATGGTGATCGTCGGATCGTCGCCGGCCATCGCAATACCACCGCCCGCGTTGTTGAGAATGAGCACGGCGACCGCACCGGCGTCCTGGGCATTCCTGACCTTGACCACGAACGTGCATTCGCCGCGATCGATCGCGGCGATCTTGCCGGCGACCACCGCGGCGTTGGTGAAAGGAGTGCAGCCGTCGGTCGTCGTCGGGCCGAACGGGTTGGCTTCGTCCTGCGCGAGCACGAGGTCGCCGGAAACATCGAACGCCTGCGGGCCGAACGCAGCGGTACCGGCGCCCTTGCTGCCGGCGATCGATGCGGGAGCAACCACCCTGGCGAGCGCGGTGGAACTGGTCCACAGGTGCATGCGCATTCTCGGGCGCCCGCCGTCGGCGGGCGTCGCCATGCTGGCGTTGTTGGTCCCGGAATAATCGAGTCCCTGCGCCAGGATCCGGTCGCCGGCGAGGCCGCCCCGGCCGTAGTTGCTGTCTTGCGCGTTGCCGGCGGCTTCGTCGAAACCCGCGTCGTAGAACCAGTCGTGCAGGTAATTGTTCATGTAGAACAGATTGGTGACTGCCGCCATGGTCTGCGCCCGGTTGGCGTTCGGCGGCTGCGCGGTGTCGTACACGTAATCGAAACTGTTGCCGGCATTGGTGCAGGCATGGGTATCGCCGGTCACCGGCAGCGACAGGTTGCATTCGTTCGGGTCGGCGGTGCCGAAGCCATCCGGCTCGACGATATTGACGTAGGCCTCGACGTTGTTGCCGATCGTGCGCGTGGCCCCATCGGGCAGCCACGGGTCGTTGCGGCTGAATGGCGCGTTTTGCAATGTGATGAGGTTGGGCGCGACCAGCGGCGCCTGGTAGCCGTCGGCGGTCGCGGTCGGATGCGGAAAGCCATTGCGGCCCTGCGGGCCGGGCAGCGGCAGGTTGGCGCCGTCGGGTTCCGCATAGGCGCGATAGGAATAGGCGGCGTCCGCGGTCTGGTTGTGCCGGAACAGCACGCGCCCGTCGTCCGCGGCAATCACGTACGCGTAGTAGTCGACTTGCGCGCGCGCTGCGCCGTCGCTGATCTGCACTTCGACGTACCAGGCAGGCACCAGCGTTGCACCCAGCCTGAACCAGACGCGCTTGCTGCGCACCGGCGCGGCGAGCGTGGCGCCAGCGGCGCCGGTGGTGCCCGCCGGCCAAGCGGAGAGCACGTAGCCGTCCGCGCTGCCTGCTGCCTGCAGCTTGCCGCCAGACTTCGCCGCGAAGCCGTAATCGGCCAGCGCCGCGCCGGCAGCTTGCGCTGCATCGAGTGCGAAGGCTTCGCTCACGCGCTTGCCGATGCCGCCGTCCGCGCCCATCACGAAGCCGCTGATCGCCACTAGCGCGCCGTCGGCGCCGACCAGCACGCCGGCCTGCTCACGAAACACTTCGATGCCTTCGACCTGGCCGTCAAAACGCACGAGTTCGCTCCCGTTGGGGAAGCGCTGCCGGTCGCGTACGGGCAGCACGGCAATTTCGGCGGCCGAGATCCGGTAGACGTCCGCGAAATCGGTCAGGTGCGCACGCGCTGTCTCCACCACGTCGAGGCCGCTCTTCGCGGCGAGGTTGCCACGCGCTGCGCGCAACGCCGGGACGGCGTCGCGGCCCCAGACGAACGTGGGAACACCAAGGCGCGCATCCACCTGCAACGACGGCGCGGCGCGCTTCAACGCGGTCAGCGCGGGTGTCGGGGCTGCGGGCGCGACGGTGCGCAGCGCATCGACCGGTGTGAGGTCGCGGGCCGGGACCGGGTGGGCGAGTGCGATGGCGAGCAGCGCGCAGCAGGTGCGAGGGCGCAGCAGCGTACGCCCCCGCAGGAAACGAGACAGGTTCATGCAGGCAATCCGGAGCAAAACCGCGACTCTAGCAAAGACTTACCCTGCCCCGGTGCTGCCGGCTGGCCCGACGGCATCAGGACTCGACAGCCGGTGGAAAGCGCACGCGCACGGCGAGGCCCCGGCCGTCGGTGCCGTCCTCGAGCGTGATGGTGGCGCCGTGGGCGTCGGCGATGCGGCGCACGATCGACAGGCCAAGACCGCTGCCGTTGGTGGCACCGCCGGCGTCGGCGGCCTCACCGCGGCGAAAGCGCTCGAACACCTGCTCGCGCTCCGCCAGCGGGATCCCGGGCCCGGTGTCGGTGACCGAAAGGACCGCGTTCGGCCCGTCGGCATCGACGGCCACGTCGACGCGCCCTTCCCGGGGCGTGTAGCGCAGCGCGTTGTCGAGCAGGTTGCCGACCAGCACCGACACCGTGGCCGGGTCGCCGCGGATCTCGATCTCGGCGTCGCGCACCAGGCCGAGGTCCACGTGGCGCTCCGCGGCGAGTGCTGCCCGCGCGACGATCACGTCCTTGACGACCGGACCTAGCGCGAAGGCGACGAACGCCCGCGTCGGCGCCTCGGGTTCGAGGCGGGCCATCGTCAACAGCTGGTCGACCAGATGCGCGGCGCGCTCGACGCCGGCGCGCAATTCGTCGAGCGTCGCATTGCGCGTCGTCGCGTCGGGCGCGCGCGCGGCGAGGTCGACCTGCAGGCGCAGCGCGGCGAGCGGGGTACGCAACTCGTGCGCCGCGTCCGCCGTGAACCGTCGCTGCGCCGACAAGGCCACGTCGAGGCGCCCCAGCAATGCGTTGAGGCTCGCCGCCAGCGGCTTGAGCTCCCGCGGGAGGTCCTTGTCGACGAGCGGAGCCAGCGCATCGGGCCGCCTTCTGGCCACCGCGCGTGACATCGTCTCGAGCGGCCGCATGCCACGACCCACCGCGAGCCAGATAACGATACCCAGCAGCGGAATCAGCACCGCCAGCGGCAACAGCGTCCGCAGCGCGGTCTGTGCGGCAATCTCGCGACGCTCATCCATCGCATGCGCGACCTGCAGCGCATGGTCGCCCGCCACGTGCGTGTATACGCGCCACTCGCGCCCGTCGTGCAGGATCGTGGAATAGCCTTCGCTGGCCGGAACCCGAAGACCAGCGCCCGGCGCCGACCAGTACAGCAGCACACCGTTGCGATCCCAGATCTGGGTGACAATCTGCGCTACGCCATCGGCTTGCGACGCGGTTCGCGGATTGAATGTCGGTTGCCGCCCGCGCAGCAGATCGTCGATACGCGTCGAATACGCGAGCTGCTTCAGCTGCAGGTCGAAAAGGTCGCCGATTTCGCGCCGCGTCTCCGAGTAGGTCGCCCAGGTGGCTAACGCCGCGACCGCGACGAGGCCGAGCAGCAGCCAGGCGAGCAGCGTGCGGCGGATCGATTTCATGCGCGGTAGCCTTCGCCGCTGCGCCGTTGCCGCCGGGTCAGACACGTACGCGCGCGCACGGTCAGGAACAGCGTTGCCACTGAAGCGCTGCCGCCGACGCCTGGCACGCGGGATGCGCCAGCCTCCGTGCCTTCATCGCGATTCATTTGCCGGACACCACATAGCCGACGCCGCGAATGGTGCGGATCGCGTCGACGCCGAGCTTCTTGCGCAGGTTGTGCACATGGACCTCGACCGCATTGCTTTCGACCTCTTCGCCCCAGCCGTACAGGCGCTCCTCGAGCTGTGTCTTGGAAAGCGCAATGCCGGGTCGCTCGAGCAATGCCGCGAGTAACGCGAATTCGCGTGCCGACAGCGCGATCTCCACGTCGTTGCGCTTGACCGAGTGCGCGTCCGGGTCGAGTGCGAGTTCGCCGTGGCGCAGGACGTTGTCCTCGCGCGCGACATCGCGGCGCAGCAGGGCGCGCATGCGGGCGGCGAGTTCGTCGAGGCTGAACGGCTTGACCAGGTAGTCGTCGGCGCCGGCATCGAGCCCGGCCACGCGATCGGCCACGGCGTCGCGGGCGGTGAGCACGAGGACGCGGACCTTGTTGCCGGCCCGGCGGATTTCCTTCAGCACTTCGAGGCCCGATTTGCGCGGCAGGCCGAGGTCGAGCAATACCAGTGCGTAGGCGCCGTCCGCGGTGTCGAGGGTCAGCTTGGCGGCCTGGCCATCCTTCACCCAGTCGACCGTGTAGTTGTCCTGCTGCAGTGCAGCATGCAGGGTCTTGCCGATCATCGGGTCGTCTTCGACGAGAAGGATGCGCATGGGAGGCGTGGCTTCGACAGGGATCGCCGCGTCATTCTAAGGGGCGCCGCCTTAACCGGCGCTTAGGGGCGGCGCTGGAGCCGGCCCGCAGGTACCGGCGTTGCGCCCGCGCCGCGGAGATTCTGTCGATGCATCCAGCCTGGCGACCGGCTCGTATAGCCCCTTACGTCGGGTGCAATCAACGCGTCTTCTGCACGCCGATCAGGGAAATCTCGCCGGCGGAGCGCTTCTTGGCGGCGCCCGGCGGGACAGAGTTCAAGTTACCCACGACCCAAGGAGTGTTCCCATGACCGCTACACCGTTTCGCCGGGCCCTGGCACCGGTTCTCGTTTCCACCGCGCTAACCGCGGCGTGGGCGGCCCCTGTCCTCGCGTCGAGTCACCGCGAGGCACCGTACATAGCCTCGCAACCGCAACTCGATGCGTCCGATTTCTACATGTTCCGCAGCTACGAGCCTGGCCGCGCCGGTTACGTGACGCTGGTCGCGAATTACCTGCCGTTGCAGGACCCGTACGGCGGGCCGAACTACTTCAAGCTCGATCCGAACGCCGTGTATGAAATCCACGTGACCAACGGCGGCGCGGCGGTCGAAAACGTTACCTTCCAGTTCAAGTTCCAGAACGCGTTGACCGACAACAAGTTCAACGTCGGCGGCAAGATGGTGTCGATCCCGCTGGTGCAAAACGGCAGCGCCGACGTCGCCACGCGCAATTCAGCGGCGCTGAACACGCGCGAGACCTATACGCTGAACGTGATCCGCGGGCCGCGGCGCACCGGTACCACGCAGGCGGTGGCCAACCTCACCCAGGGCGGCACCACGTTCGACAAGCCGATCGACTACATCGGCACCAAGACCATCTCGAACTACGTCGCGTACGCGAACCAGCACATCTACGACATCCAGATCCCGGGCTGCAGCGGTACGGGCCGTGTCTTCGTCGGCCAGCGCAAGGATCCGTTCGTGGTGAACCTGGGCGAGACGTTCGACCTCGTCAACATCAAGTACCCGGCGGTGGAACTGAACCCGCTGGCCGAGTACGCCACCGTCGACTCGCTCGGCGGACAACAACGTGACGTCGCTGATTCTCGAAGCGCCGATCGCCTGTCTCACCGAAGGCAAGGGCGACATCATCGGTGGCTGGACCACGGCGAGCGTGCCGGCCAATCGCGCGGTGAGCACGACACCGGGCAGCGGCCTCGACCCGACGATGCAATCGGGCAGCCTGGTGCAGGTTTCGCGTCTCGGCATGCCACTGGTCAACGAAGTCGTGATCGGCCTGAAGGACAAGAACAAGTTCAACGCCAGCGAGCCGAAGGACGACGGCCAGTTCGCCGACTACGTGACCAACCCGGTCCTGCCGGCGCTGCTCGAAGTGCTGTTCGGTTCCGCCGGGGTCAAGGCGCCGACCAATTTCCCGCGCACCGACCTCGTCGCGGCCTTCCTGACCGGGGTGCCGGGCCTGAACCAGCCGCCCGGGCGGGTGGTGTCCGAACAGGTGCGCCTGAACACCGCGATTCCGCCGACGGCGATGGCCGCGCAAAGCCGCCTCGGCGTGCTCGGCGGCGACAACGCGGGCTTTCCGAATGGCCGCCGGCCCGGCGACGACGTCGTCGACATCGAGCTGCGCGTGGCGATGGGCGTGCTGTGCACGCTTAACATCGGCGGCTGCGTGCCGGCCGATGCACCCGCCGGCGCACTCAAGTACACCGACGGCGCTTTCGTGGGCCCGATGTTCTTCGCCAACGAGTTCCCGTATCTGCGAGCGCCGCTCAAGGGTTCGCCCAACGACGACAACGCGGTGAAGGCCGCCAGGCAGGCGACGCGCTAGCCTCGCCTCGGTGCGGCCCCGAGCTTCCTCGGGGCCGCATTCAGCGGAACGACACGATGGCGCTGCGACTAAGAATGCGGTCCGCGTGCGTGACCTCGCTGCTTGCGCTTGCCTGTGGCGCCGCGGGGGCGGTGCCCTACGTGCCGAGCGATGACCAGGCAAGTCCTCGAACGCCTCCCCGAACGAGTGACAGTACAGGCGGGCGAATTGCAGCGCCTCCGCGCGCAGGCCGCCGCCGCGCCCGATGACGCGACCAAGGCGGCGGTACTGGCGGATGCCTACTATCGCATTGCCCGCAGCGAAGGCGATCCCCGCTACCTTGGTTATGCGCAGGCGGCACTCGCGCCGTGGTGGGCGTCGGCGAGCGCGCCGACCGCGGTCCTGGTGACGCGCGCAACGATCCGGCAGAGCAATCACGCCTTCGACGCCGCCCGCGTCGACGTGGACACCGTGCTCGCCCGGGAACCGCGCAACGCACGCGCGCTGCTGGTCCGCGCGACCATCCTGACCGTGCAGGGAAAGTACGCGGCGGCCCGGCAGGATTGCCCGCGCCTCTTCGGCGTGGCGCCGGAGATTTACGTCTTCGATTGCCAGGCCGCCATCGACAGCCTGACCGGCAATGCCCGCGGGGCCGTCAGCATGCTGGAGCGCGCCCTCGCGGACAGGAACGTCGCCGCCGCCGAGCGCGGTTGGAGCCAGTCGCTCCTCGGCGACTTTCGCGACCGCTTGGACGATCCCGCGGCGGAAGCGGCCTTTCGCGCCGCGCTCGTGACCGATCCGCGCGATCTCTACACGCTGGGCGCCTATGCCGACTGGTTGCTCGACCACGACCGCGCCGCCGATGTCGTGCCGCTGGTGCGCGGCGAGCCGCGCGTCGATGC
>CAVWPC010000021.1:0-41046 GCA_963756765.1 uncultured beta proteobacterium
TACTCGACGCGCAGCAAGCCCGCCTGTTCCAACCGCTTCAGCGCCAGGTTCGCCCGCTGCCGCGACAGGCCGGCAAGCTGCGCCGAGTTCTTCCTGTGAAATCGCCAACGTCGGGCCGATACCCGGATAGAGATGCGGGTTGAACATCGCGGCAAGACATCGTGCGAGCCGTGCGTCGGGCCGAAGCAGGCGGTCATGTTCGACCATGCCGATGAACTGTCCCAGCCGTTCGTTGAGCTGGGTCAGCAGAAAGCGGTTGAACGGCATGCTGGTGTCGAGCAGCCACATGAACGTCGCGCGCGGCATATAGGCGATCGTGCTGGTGCGAGCGCGACGATGTCGTAGCGGCGCGGCTCGTCCTTGAGCAGCGAGCCTTCGCCGAACCAGCCGCCGGTCCCACGCCGACGAAGCTCGTGGGCTTGCCGTCGACCGACACGTTGGCCATCTTGACCAGCCCGTCGACGACGCCGATCCAGGCTTCGACCGCCTCCCCCTTGCGGCATACCAGCGTCCCGGCGGCGACTTCGCGAACCAGCGTGTCGGCTTCCACGCGGGCGCGGTCGGCCGCGCAGAGCGCCTGGCCCAGGGACTGGAAGCGAAGATGGCGATCGTGGGTGACATCGGGCGGCTGGCTTCGGGTGTGGCATATCCCGCGGGTGGCCACGGCTATGCGCAGGACGGTTGCGGTTTTCCGTGTCGCGACAATTGTCGGCCGGACGACAACCTGGCCGCGGACATGCCCCTACATTCATGCTCGATCATTCTAAACGGCACCCCGGAATGCCAGTTCCGACGGGTCGACAACCCGGTTCGAGCGTTCGCCAAGCCCGCAGTAAGAGGCTAAGATGCCCGACCCGCCCTTGTTTTGGCGCGTGCCGCCACGGTCGTCACCAGAATGACCGGGCCTGGCGCCGGGTGGCCTGGATGGAGGAGGAGATGGAGGAGGAGAGGCTGGACACGTTTCCGCGCTTCCTGCTGCACCATGCCCGGGTGCGGCCTGAGCACCCGGCAACCCGCGAGAAAGATCGCGGGATCTGGCAGACGTGGACGTGGGCGGAAGTGGCGGGCGAGGTCCGGGCAATGGCATGCGGCCTCGCCGCCCGCGGCTTCGGCCGCGGCATGCACCTGGCGATCATCGGCGACAACCGGCCGCGCCTGTACTGGGCCATGTGCGCGGCCCAGGCGCTGGGTGGCATTCCGGTGCCGATGTACCAGGACGCGCCGGCGGCCGACCTCGTGTTCGTGCTCAACGACGCCGAGATCGCGTACGCGCTGGTCGAGGACCAGGAGCAGGTGGACAAGCTGCTGGAAGCGCAGGCGGAAGTGCCTACGCTTGCGCATATCTTCTATGACGACCCGCGCGGCTTGCGCAACTACGAGACTGTCACCGGCTACGACACGCTGCTCGACGAAGGACGTGCGTTCGATCGCGCGCACCCCGGATTCTTCGAGGCGGCGATCGCCGAGGGCAACGCCGACGATGTGGCGATTATGCTCTACACGTCCGGCACCACCGGCAAGCCGAAGGGGGTATGCCAGACCCATGCGGCGCTGATCGCGGCGGCGCGTGGCGGCATCGAGTTCGATCACCTGACACAGGACGAATCGATCCTGTCCTACCTGCCGATGGCCTGGGTGGGCGACAACCTCTTCTCCTACGCGCAGGCGCTGGTGGCCGGCTTCACGATCAATTGCCCGGAATCCGGCGAAACGGTGATGACCGATCTGCGCGAGATCGGCCCGACCTATTACTTCGCGCCGCCCCGCGTGTTCGAGAACCTGCTGACGCAGGTGATGATCCGGATGGAGGATGCGAGCGCGATCAAGCGCAAGCTCTTCCATCATTTCATGGGCGTGGCGCGCCGCTGCGGCGCCGAGATCCTCGACGGCAAGCCGGTTTCCACCGGCGATCGCCTTCAGTACTGGCTGGGTAACCTGCTGGTCTATGGGCCGCTGCGCAACGTGCTGGGCATGAGCCGCATTCGCGTCGCCTACACGGCGGGCGCCGCGATCGGTCCCGACCTTTTCCGTTTCTACCGCTCGATCGGCATCAACCTGAAGCAACTGTACGGCTCCACCGAGACCTGTGCGTATGTGTGCCTGCAGCCGGATGGCGGCGTCAAGCTCGACACCGTCGGCCTGCCCGCGCCCAACGTCGAGGTGAAGATCGGCGAGAACGGCGAGGTGCTGGTGCGCGGGCCGATGCTGCTCAAGGAATACTACAAGCGCCCGGATGCCACGGCGGAATCCATCGATGCGCACGGCTACTTCCGCACCGGCGATGCCGGCTTCTTCGACGACGGCGGGCACCTCAAGATCATCGATCGCGCCAAGGATGTCGGCAAGTTCGGCAGCGGCGCGATGTTCGCGCCCAATTATCTCGAGAACAAGCTCAAGTTCTTTCCGCATATCAAGGAGGCCGTGGTGTTCGGTCATGGCCGCGCGACGGCTTGCGCGTTCATCAACATCGACATCGGCTCCGTGGGGAACTGGGCGGAGCGCCGGGGCCTCGCGTATTCGGGCTACACCGATCTTGCGCAAAAATCCGAGGTGTACGCACTGGTCCGCGAATGCGTCGAAGCGGTGAACGCCGAACTCGCCACGGAAGCGGGACTCGCGGATTCGCAGGTGCATCGTTTCCTGATCCTGCACAAGGAACTCGACCCCGACGATGACGAACTGACGCGCACCCGCAAGGTGCGCCGCGGCTTCGTCGCGGAGAAGTACGCCGTACTGATCGACGCGCTGTATGGTGGGAAGACCACACAGCACATCGAGACCCTGGTGAGATTCGAGGACGGACGCACCAACATGGTGGCCGCCGATTTGCGCATCGAGGACGCGAAGACGTTCGCGCCGGTGCGTCGGGAAGCCGCCTAGTGTCCATGACGAACGGCGAGCGCGCGACGGGCGAGGTCATCCTGCGGCTGGACGACATCTCGCTCGCCTTCGGCGGCGTGAAGGCGCTCACCGACGTCAGTTTCGACGTGCGCGAACACGAGGTGCGGGCCATCATCGGCCCCAATGGCGCCGGCAAGAGCTCGATGCTGAACGTGATCAACGGGGTCTACCAGCCGCAGCGGGGCAAGATCACCCTGCGCGGCCGGCAGGTTTCTGGTATGCGTCCGCATGACGCGGCGGCGCGCGGCATTGCGCGGACTTTCCAGAACATCGCGCTGTTTCGCGGGATGTCGGTGCTCGACAACATCATGACCGGGCGCAATCTCAAAATGAAGTCGTCGTTCCTCGCGCAGGCCGTATGGGTGGGTCCCGCGCGACGCGAGGAGCTCGACAACCGGCTGAAGGTCGAGGAAGTGATCGACTTCCTCGAGATCCAGCACATCCGCAAGACGCCGGTGGGACGCCTGCCGTATGGCCTGCAGAAGCGCGTGGAACTCGCGCGGGCGCTCGTCGCCGAGCCGGCACTGCTGCTGCTGGACGAGCCGATGGCGGGGATGAACGTCGAGGAAAAGCAGGACATGTGCCGCTTCGTCCTCGACGTCAACGAGCAATACGGCACGACCATCGTGCTGATCGAGCACGATATGGGCGTCGTGATGGACATCTCCGACCGTGTGGTCGTGCTCGACTATGGCCGCAAGATCGGCGACGGCACGCCCGACGATGTGCGCGGCAACCAGGCGGTGATCGATGCCTATCTTGGCGTGGCGCACTAGATGAACGCGCGCACGATTTCCCCGCCTGCCGTGAAGCAGGATTCCATCGGTTGGTCGGGCCGCCCCGGCGCCACCACCCTCGATCGAACCAGCGCGACGACATGACCGCGACCTCATTCTTCTTCGAAGTGCTGATCGGCGGCCTGCTGGCGGGTGTCATGTATTCGCTGGTGGCGCTCGGCTTCGTGCTCATCTACAAGGCCTCGGGCGTATTCAACTTCGCGCAGGGCGCGATGGTGTTCTTTGCCGCGCTGACCTTCGTCGGTTTCATCGAGCTCGGCTTCCCGTTCTGGCTCGCGTTCGTGGTGACGATGGCGGCAATGGTGGTCCTCGGACTCGCGACCGAGCGCATCGTGCTGCGGCCGCTGGTCAACCAGCCGCAGATCACCCTGTTCATGGCCACCATCGGACTCACGTTCTTCCTCGAAGGCTTTACGCAGATGCTGTGGGGCAACACGCCGCATGCGCTCGAGCTTGGCATCCAGGACCAGCCGCTCGAATGGCTGATGGACAAGGCGAACCTCAACATCAGCCAGTTCGATCTTTTCGCGGCGTTCGTGTCCGGCCTCCTGGTGGCGGTGCTGGCCATCTTCTTCCAGAAGACACGGATCGGGCGTGCGCTGCGCGCGGTCGCCGACGACCACCAGGCGGCGCTGTCGATCGGCATTCCGTTGCAGCAGATCTGGGGCATTGTCTGGGCCGTGGCGGGCTTCGTCGCGCTGGTTGCTGGCCTGTTGTGGGGGGCGCGCAACGGCGTGCAGTTCGCGCTGACCTTCGTTGCACTGAAGGCTTTGCCAGTGCTGATTCTCGGCGGCTTCGAGTCGGTCCCGGGAGCGATCGTCGGCGGCCTCATCATCGGCGCCTCCGAGAAGCTGGCCGAGGTCTACCTCGGGCCGTTCGTCGGCGGCGGCATCGAAAGCTGGGTCGCCTACGTCATTGCGCTCCTGTTCCTGCTGATCCGTCCCGAGGGACTCTTCGGCGAAAAGCACATCGACCGGGTCTGATGTACGGGCTCTCCGATCATTGATGTCAGGACCCTGAACTCCGAATGCTCTATCGCGAAGCCGGCCAGTTCAAAGTCTCCTATGCGCGGGACCAGCAGATCTTTCCGATCCGGCAGGATCGGATCGCCGTGCTGGCACTGGCGGTCGTCGCGTTCGTTGTCGTGCCGATCATTGGCAGCGAGTACTGGCTGTCGGCGATCCTCATCCCGTTTCTGATCTTCGCGCTGGCGACGCTCGGCCTCAATATCCTCACCGGCTACGCCGGGCAGCTCTCGCTCGGGACCGCCGCTTTCATGGCGGTGGGCGCGTTCGCCGCCTACAACTTCGTGCTGCGGGTGCCCGGCATTCCGCTGCTGGTCGCCTTCATTCTCGCCGGAGTCTGTGCGGCGCTCGTCGGCATCGTGTTCGGATTGCCCAGCCTGCGCATCAAGGGCTTCTATCTCGCGGTCGCCACGCTCGCCGCGCAATTCTTCGTGGTCTGGGCGCTGGTGCGGGTGCCGTGGTTCTCGAACTATTCCAGTTCGGGTGTGATCGCGGCGCAGAAGATGCGCATCCTCGGCTACGAATTCGATTCGCCGGCTTCCAAGTACCTGCTGACGCTCGGCATCGTCGTGGTGCTGGCGCTGGCCGCCAAGAACATGGCGCGCAGTTCCATCGGCCGCGCCTGGATGGCGGTGCGCGACATGGACGTCGCCGCCGAGGTCATCGGCATCCGGCTGATGCATACCAAGCTTCTCGCCTTCGCCATCAGTTCGTTCTATTGCGGCATCGCCGGGGCGCTGTATGCCTTCGCCTATCTGGGTACGGTCGAGCCGGAGGCGTTCACGCTGGACCTGTCGTTCCGGATCCTGTTCATGGTGATCATCGGGGGCGTCGGCAGCATCCTGGGTTCGTTCCTGGGCGCGGCGTTCATCGTGCTGTTGCCGATCATGCTCAACGTACTGGTGCATGCGCTCAACGGTTTCCTGCTGGCCACGTTTGCGTGGCAGCTGCCGGGTGGGCTCACGTCGAATCTCGAATTGATGGTGTTCGGTGCCCTGATCATCTTCTTCCTGATCGTCGAGCCGCTCGGCCTCGCCCGGCTGTGGCAGATCGCCAAGGAGAAATTGCGGCTGTGGCCGTTCCCCCACTGATTGTTTATGCTTCGCTGGAAGTGAACGCAGGACACGGGTGTTTGTCCAGTATCAGGTTGGTACCACTAGAAGGAGGAGACGATGTTGCTACGCACAAAATGGCTGTCGGGTTTGCTGGGATTGGTACTGTCGATCGCCGCGGGCGGGAGCGCGGCGCAGGAGACGCAATACGTGCCGCTGCTGTCGTATCGGGTGGGCGCGTACGCCGCGGGTGGCTCCGGGATCTTCGGCGGCTACATCGACTACATGAACTACATCAACATGAAGGAAGGCGGCATCAACGGCGTCAAGCTCAGCTGGGACGAATGCGAGACCGAGTACAACAACTCGCGCGGCGTCGAATGCTACGAGCGCCTGAAGAGCGCGCACAGCGGCGCCACGCTGGTGATGCCGCTGTCGACGGGTATCACGTACTCGCTGATCGACCGGGTCGCGGCCGACCATATTCCGATGGTCACGATCGGCTATGGCCGCACCGACGCCGCCGATGGGCGCGTGTTCCCGTATGTCTTCCCGTTGATCACGACGTACTGGTCGCAGGCCTCGGCCATGGTCAAGTACATCGCGAAGAAGGAAGGCGGCGAGGACAAGCTCAAGGGCAAGAAGCTCGTCCACCTGTATCACGACTCGGCGTACGGCAAGGAGCCGATCGCGGTGTTCCAGGCCTATGCGAAGAAACTCGGCCTGGAATTCACGGCGATTCCGGTCCCGCATCCGGGCAACGAGCAGCAGTCGCAATGGCTGCAGATCCGCCAGATCCGCCCGGACTACGTGATCCTGTGGGGCTGGGGGGTGATGAATCCCACCGCGCTCAAGGCGGCCGCGAAGATCGGCTTTCCGCGCGAGAAGATCATCGGCGTGTGGTGGGCCGGTTCGGAGGAGGACGTGATTCCCGCGGGTGACGCGGCGAAGAACTACACGACGGCCGTGTTCAACGTTTCCGGCGCAAGCCTGCCGCTAGTGCAGGACATCAAGCGCGTCGTGTATTCGAAGGGCAAGGGCAACATGGACGACGACTCGCGCGTGGGTTCGGTCTATCACGTGCGCGGACTCGTACATGGGCTCATCACCGTCGAAGCCATCCGCAAGGCGCAGGAGAAGTATGGCAAGGGCAAGCGGATGACGTCCGAGCAGGTGCGCTGGGGTCTCGAGAACCTCGACCTCGACAATGCCCGGCTGAAGGCGCTGAACGCCGCAGGCATGATGCCGCCGCTCAAGACCACCTGTGCCGACCATGAGGGCTCCGGTCTCGTGAAGTTCCAGACCTGGGATGGCAATCAGTGGAAGATCGTCACGCCGGACTGGGTGGTGCCGGACAAGGAGATGATCCGGACGATGATCGTCGAATCGGCCAACAAGTACGCAGCCGAGAAGAAGCTGCCGATCCGCGACTGCGCGAAAGAGTCCTGATCGAAGACTGCCGCCGCGGGTGCCCCGGCACCCGTGGTGGCGCCGTGCGGCTTCCGCGGGCGCCACGGGGTGCGAGCCCCTGACGGTGCCATTCCGGAAGACCATGCCCGGGCAACCCGCGTCTCCCGCCGTACGTTCACCAGCGAGCGTTCCATGTCCGCCTCCGCCGCAGCGTCGCAGCCCGCGTCGCAACCAAGCTATCTGTCGGTGAACAACATCGAGGTGATCTACGATCATGTGATCCTCGTGCTGAAGGGCGTCTCGCTGGAAGTTCCGGAGGGCAAGATCGTCGCCCTGCTCGGTGCCAACGGCGCGGGCAAGAGCACGACGCTTAAGGCCATTTCCAATCTGCTGGCCGCGGAGCGTGGCGACGTCACCAAGGGCACGATCGAGTTCAAGGGCAAGCGCGTCGACAAGCTGACGACCAACGAGCTCGTGAAGATGGGCGTTTGCCAGGTGATGGAGGGCCGCCATTGCTTCCAGCACCTGACGGTCGAGGAAAACCTGCTGACGGGAGCGTATACGCGCGATGCGTCGCGCGCGCAGGTCGCTGCGGCGCTGGAGAAGGTCTACCACTACTTTCCGCGGCTCAAGCATCGTCGGGCGAGCCAGGCCGGCTACACGTCGGGCGGCGAGCAGCAGATGACGGCCGTCGGGCGCGCGCTGATGGCCGCGCCGTCGATGATCCTGCTCGACGAGCCATCGATGGGACTTGCACCCCAGATCGTCTCGGAGATCTTCGAGATCGTGCGGGACCTGAACAGCAAGGAAGGCGTGTCGTTCCTGCTCGCCGAACAGAACACGATGGTGGCGCTGCGCTATGCCAACTACGGCTATATCCTCGAAAATGGCCGGGTGGTGATGGACGGCGCCGCGCAAGACCTCGCCACCAACGAAGATGTGAAGGAGTTCTACCTCGGCTTGTCGTCCAGCGGCCGCAAGAGCTTCCGCGACATCAAGCACTACCGGCGCCGCAAGCGCTGGCTGGCCTGAACCGCGGCGGGCGGCGTTGCGGGAGATCATGTGAGCGAACACTACGATCGGCTGGAGACGCGGGACCCCGACGTACGCGAGCAGGCGCTTCTGAGTGCGCTGCCGGCGCAGATCGCCCACGCCAAGGCGCATGCTCCGGCATTCGCGCGACTGTTCGCCGAGGTCGATCCCGCCGCCATCACCTCGCGCGCGGCCCTGGCGCAACTTCCCGTCACGCGCAAATCGGCACTGGTCGAACTGCAGCAGGCGACGCGGCCGTTCGGTGGCTTCGCCGCGACCCAATGGGGCGCCGCGCGCCGCGTCTTCGCGAGCCCGGGACCGCTGTACGAGCCCGAAGGCAGCGAGGGTGACTATTGGAGACTCGCCCGGGCGCTGCATGCCGCCGGGTTTCGCGCCGGCGATCTCGTGCACAACTGCTTCGCCTATCACCTGACGCCCGCCGGATCCATGCTCGAGACCGGCGCCCACGCGCTCGGCTGCACCGTCTTTCCCGGCGGCACCGGCCAGACGGAATTGCAGATCCAGGCGATGGCCGACCTCGAGCCTGCGGGCTATGTCGGCACGCCATCGTTCCTCAAGATCATCCTCGACAAGGCGGACCAGCAGGGGATCGCGCTGCCCTCGCTCAAGCGGGCCCTCGTGTCCGGCGAAGCCTTTCCGCCCAGCCTGCGCGATGCACTGCTCGCGCGTGGCATCGCGGGGTTCCAGGTGTACGCCACGGCCGACCTGGGCAATATCGCCTACGAATCCGCGGCGCGCGAGGGCCTCATCGTCGACGAAGGCGTCCTGGTCGAAATCGTGCGCCCCGGCACCGACGACCCGGTCGCGGCAGGCGAAGTCGGCGAGGTGGTGGTGACCACACTGTTCAATCGCGACTATCCGCTGGTGCGCTTCGGCACCGGCGACCTGTCGGCAGTCCTGCCCGGGATCTCGTCCTGCGGCCGCACCAACCTGCGCATCAAGGGCTGGCTCGGGCGCGCCGACCAGACCACCAAGGTCAAGGGGATGTTCGTGCACCCGGAGCAGGTCGCGAGTGTGCTCAAGCGCCACGCAGGAATCGTCAGGGCGCGCCTGGTCGTCGACAATCCGGAGGGCGTGGACCGGATGACGCTGCATGTGGAAGCGTCCGGCAAGGAAGGGCCGGTCGACGCCATCGTTGCCACGCTGCGCGATGTCACCAAGCTGCGCGGCGAAGTCGCGCTGCATGCGCCGGGCGAACTGCCCAATGACGGCAAGGTGATCGACGACCTGCGCAAGTACACCTGACCGGTACGGCAACGTGAATATTCCGCCCGCGCGCGGCTGAACGCTCCGGCGCGCGCGCCGGGTCTGCCCGGTCATCATGACCTTCAACGGCGGGCCCAACGCCCCGCCTGCGGAGGCGAACATGCTGCACGAACGTGGAGAGAGTCGGGCCGACAGCGACTTTGGCGGGAGCGCTTTCAATCCAAGGCATGGACGCGCCGCCCGCGGCCGACTCGCGAGCGGGAGCGCGCCCGGGGAGCCCGCAGTCCCGGACGGTCGGAGGCCACGCCTGATCGTCCACGTCGCCGGTGACGGCCCGCCGGTGATTCTGCTGCATGGCTTCACGTCGTCGCAGCTCGAGTGGACGGGACTCAAGTCGGTGCTGGCGCAGCACTTCACGTGCCTCGCCTGGGACGCCCGTGGACACGGGGAGCATCCGGCCGACGCGTCCGGCGCGTCGATCGTCGACCTCGCGGACGATCTCGCAACAGTCGTTGCCTCGCTGGCGCCGCGCCGGCCGATCGTGGTCGGGCACTCGCTGGGCGCAGTCACGATCCTCGAGTACCTGCGCACCCATGCCGCGGGCACGCTGGCCGGCATCGTGCTGGTGGATCAGTCGCCGCGGATGCTGACCGGACCGGACTGGACGCTCGGTCTCTACGGCGAATTTTCTCCGGCCGACAACCTGGCGTTCGAATGGCAGTTGCGGCGTGATGCGGCGGAGGCCTATTTGCGCCTGCTCGCCTGCGGATTCAATGCGCTGTCCCGCGCCGAGTACGATGCCAACACGGCGGCGATGCGGCGCAAGCGCCAGCTGTTGCGCCTCGTTCCCGGCGCACCATGGTTGTCGCTGTGGAAGAGCTTCGCGCACAAGGACTATCGCGACGACATCGCCGCGGTCACGGTCCCGCTGCTCGTCGTGCTCGGCGGCGCCAGCAATCTCTACGATGCGACGCGCCTTGGCCGCTGGTACGCCGACCACGTGCCGTATGCCGAAGTACTGCGCTACGACGGCGCCGACCACGCCCCGCACCTGGCGCTGCCAGCCCGCTTCGCCGTGGAAGTGGCTGCGTTCGCCGCGCGCTGCGCCGATGCGGCCGGACACCTTTGCGCGAGCGCGTCGAGCGTCGGGCCGGTACCAAGGTCCGTGGAGCCGGTACGGGCGGGCGTTGCCTGACGATGGCGAACACCTGGGCGAAAGCGCGCGCCGCGGCGGGCGCGCAACGGTCCACGCCTGGCACTGCCCACTCGCCGGACGCGGCGTCGGCGGACGCCACGCGGGAGGGTCGTGCTAGCATTTGCGACGTCGTGCCTCTTCGCCCGGGTTTCGCCTTGCAAGACGCCACCAACGCATCCTTGTCCCCGCTGCACGAAGAAACGCTGCGCGCCATCGCGAGCTCAGGCGTCGTGCGCCAGTTTCCCAAGCAGACCGTGCTCATCCACGAGGGTGATGTCGGCGATTCGCTGTACATCATCCTGGCGGGCCGCGTGAAGGTCTATGCCAGCAATGCGGCCGGGCGTGAGGTGGTGATCGATTTCCACGGCGCGGGCGAATATGTCGGCGAGATGTCCTTGGACGGTGCCCCGCGCTCGGCGTCGGTGATCACGGTCGAGCCGACGACCTGTGCGATCGTCAACCGGGCGCAGTTCCGCGACTTCATGGTGGGGAACCCGGATTTCGCGCAACACCTGATCGGCAAGCTGATCCACCGCGTGCGCGTGGCGACGGAGAACGTCAAGAGCCTTGCGCTATCCGACGTCTATGGCCGTCTGGTGCGCTTGTTGAACGCGCTGGCCACCGAAGCGGACGGCAAGACCAGCGTTACCGAGCGGCTCACCCAGCAGGAAATCGCCGACCGCGTCGGCGCCTCGCGCGACATGATCGGCAAGTTGATGAAAGACCTGGTCGCCGGTGGCTACCTGCAGGTCGAGGACCGGGCGATCACGATCCTCCGCAAGCTGCCGCCCGGCTGGTAGCTCGCGGAAGCGGACGCGTCGACCGTGGACGCGATGCCGCCGAAAGCGGCAACAGCGCGCTGCGGCGGCAACTTCCGTTGGCGTGTCAGCGGTCGATGCCGCCGAAGCAGATGTACTTCACTTCGACGAATTCCTCGATCCCGTAGCGGGATCCTTCGCGCCCCAGCCCGGATTGCTTGACGCCACCGAACGGCGCGACCTCGGTGGTGATGAGACCGGTATTGACGCCGACCATCCCGTACTCGAGCTGCTCGGCGACGCGCCAGATGCGGCCGATGTCGCGGCTGTAGAAGTAGGACGCCAGGCCGAATTCGGTACGGTTGGCGAGTTCGACCACTTCCGCGTCGTCGCCGAAGCGGATGAGCGGCGCTACCGGGCCGAACGTTTCCTCGCTGAAGATCTTCATCGCCGCCGTCACACCGGTAAGCACCGTGGGCTCGTAGAAATTGCCGCCCAGCGCGTGGCGCTTGCCGCCAGTGATAACTTTCGCGCCTCGCGTGGTGGCATCGGCGACGTGTTCCTCGACCTTGGCCAGGGCCTTGGCGTTGATCAGCGGTCCCTGCGTCACGCCGGCTTCGGTGCCCGGCCCTACCTTGAAGGCGCCGACCTTGGCGCCGAGCTTGGCGGCGAAGGCGTCGTACACCTGGTCCTGCACGAACAACCGGTTCGCGCATACGCAGGTCTGGCCGGCGTTGCGATACTTGGAAATGATCGCGCCTTCCACCGCAGCGTCCAGATCGGCGTCGTCGAACACGATGAACGGCGCGTTGCCGCCCAGTTCCAGCGAGAGCTTCTTGACGGTCGGCGCGACCTGCTGCATCAGCAGCCGGCCGACCGGGGTTGAGCCGGTGAACGAAAGCTTGCGCACGGTCGGGTTCGCGCACATCTCGCCGCCGATGGCCGCCGCATGGCCGGTGACGACGTTGAGCACACCGGGCGGGAAGCCGGCCCGATGGGCGAGCTCGGCCAGCGCGAAGGCCGAGTAGGGCGTGGCTTCCGCCGGCTTGATCACGACGGTGCAGCCCGCGGCGAGCGCGGGGGCCACCTTTCGGGTGATCATCGATGACGGGAAGTTCCAGGGCGTAATGGCGGCGCACACGCCCACGGGTTCCTTGACGACGACAAGTCGGCGATCGTTGCCTACCGTGGGAATCACGTCGCCGTAGATGCGCCGGCCTTCCTCCGCGAACCACTCGGCGTAGGCCGCGGCGATGCCGATCTCGCCCTTCGCTTCTGCCAGCGGCTTGCCCTGCTCGGTGGTGAGCAGCAGTGCCAGGTCGTCGCTGTGCGCCAGCATCAATTCGTACCACTTGCGCACGATCGCACCGCGTTCCTTCGCCGTCTTCGCCCGCCAGCCGGGGAACGCACGTGCCGCCGCGTCGATCGCGCGGCGCGTTTCCGCGGCGCCGCAGACGGGTGCCGTGCCGATCGTGTGGCCAGTCGCCGGATTCACCACCAGCATCGTGGCCTTGTCATCGGCGTCGCACCACGCACCGTCCACATAGCATTGCATGCGCAACAGCGCGGGGTCGGCGAGTTTGGGACGCGAGCGTTCCAGCGTGTCCGGGGCCATGGCAATTCCTCCGCAAGTTCAGCTGGTCATTCTAGCCCACCGCGGCGCGCGGCCCCGGTCTGCGCCGCTGCCGCGCCACGATCACGCGGTCGCCGGCGTGCGTGCCTTCAGCGTGACCAGCAGCACGCCGGCCAATACCAGTGCCGCACCGGCGAGCTGGATCGCGTATAGCGGTTCGCCCAGGATCATCGCGCCGAAGCCGATGGTGAAAACCGGCCCGAGCGCGCCGACCAGCGAGGCTGCGTTGGCGCCCATGCGCCGGACCGATTCGGCGATGAGCCACGTCGGCAGGACCGTGGAAAGGATCGCCATCGCCAGCGTGATCACGTGCACGCTTGCGGGAACCGACAAGGCCTCGAGTGGACGCAGCAGCGCGAACTGGACGAGGACGAAGACGGTCGAGATCAGCATCGCCCACGCGATGAAGCGCAGCGAACCCAGCCTGCCTATGAGATCACCGGCCTGGACCAGATACAGCGCGTACAGGATGGCGCTGGCGAGCACCAGGCCACCGCCGGCCAGCGTGCCGGCGATATCGCCGGCGATGCGCAAGTCATGTCCAAAGACGATCGCGATGCCTGCGTACGACAACGCCAGCGCGACCACCTGGCGCCGGACGACCGGCCGGCGCAGGAGCATTGCCGAGAGCACGACGACGAAAGTCGGATAGAGGAACATGATCAGGCGCTCGAGCGACGCGGTGATGAACTTGAGGCCGACGAAATCGAGCATGCTCGCGAGGTAGTAGCCGATGAAGCCCAGCCAGGCGAGGCGTCGCCAGGCGGTGCGGTCGATCGGTTCCACGCCGGGTCGGCGCGAACCCCACCAGGCCATCACGCCGAAGAACGGCGCCGCATAGAGCATGCGCAGCGCCAATAGCGTGGTCGCATCCACCGGATGCGCCTGGTAGGCCAGCTTGATGAAGATGCCCTTCAGCGAAAAGCCCAGCACGCCGAGCACCGCGCAGGCTGGCCCGCGCCAGTCGCCGGCCGCGGCGCTCAGGACCACTGCACGACCCCGGTCCACGCCGTCAGCAGCACCACGGCGCCGAACGCGATCCGGTACCAGGCGAACGGCACGAAGTCGTGCCGGCTCACGTAGCGGATCAGCCAGCGTACGCACAGCAACGCGGCAATGAACGCCGCGACGAAACCGACGGCGAAGAACAGCGGGTCCGCATCGGCGAGCAACGCGCGATCCTTCCACAGCGAGTACGCGCCCGCGGCGATGAGTGTAGGTACCGCGAGGAAAAAGGAGAACTCGGTCGCCGCCTTGCGTGAAAGACCGAACAGCATGCCGCCAATGATGGTCGCGCCGGAACGCGACGTGCCTGGAATGAGCGCGAAGGCCTGGGCGATACCGACCTTCAGCGCGTCCGCCGCGGTCATGTCGTCCACTTCGGCGACGCGTGCGACGGTCGGGCGCAAACGCTGGCGGCGTTCGACCCATAGAATCACCAGCGCCCCGACGATGAACGCGACGGCAACGGGCACTGGATAGAACAGCGCGGACTTGATGAGCTTGCCGAAGAGCAGACCGAGCACCGCCGCGGGCACGAAGGCGATCACGAGATTGACGATGAAGCGCT
Source organism: uncultured beta proteobacterium (assembly GCA_963756765.1). GTDB lineage: Bacteria > Pseudomonadota > Gammaproteobacteria > Burkholderiales > Casimicrobiaceae > VBCG01. The sequence continues at coordinate 14,601 of CAVWPC010000021.1, forward strand.
GCGCCGCCGCGTCGCGCAGCGCGCCCGCGGCAACGTGCGCGAACCGCGCGCGGTACTCCCACACGATGGCCAGCATCGCGCCCGACTGGATGGCGATCTCGAACACCTTGGCCTGTCGCCGACATAGCCCAGCAGCGAGCCGGCAACGATCAGGTGACCGGTGGACGAGATGGGCAGGAATTCCGTCAATCCCTCGACGATGCCCAGCGCCAGTGCGACGAAAAGAGAATTCGGTTCCATCTTCAGATCCCGGCCGCAGCGGCCTCGAGTCTGGGCGCCCGAACCAGTCTGTCATTCGCGCGCCGGGCGTTGGACGCCGCGTCGGCCACGCTGCACGGCGGGCTGGCCGGTATCGATCATTTGTGTATATACCATTGATTTGGAATGCTTTATGGCGAAATAGCAATGCGTTCGGGTCAGGACCATACGGGCCCGGCGCAATCGCGTTGAAGCGGGGTCGGCGGTGCGACCGGCGAACGATTTAAGGCACGTTTAAGGCGCGGTTCAAGACGTTAAGGGGCCTTCAGGCGGACATTGGCATCGTCGTTTCAACCACCCCAAGGAGAAGATCATGCAAGCCAAATCCCGCCAGATCCTGATTGCCGTGTCCGTGTTCGTCGCCGCGATCGCCGTGGCCGGCTTCGGGTACCTGTCCGCGCCGGCCGACGTCACCGTCGCCGCTGCCGGGACGCCCAAGTCCGGCGTCGTGCAGATGATCGGTGTCGCGACCGGCGAAATGGACCAAGGCGCGCCAGTGTACCGGCTGCCGACCGTCACCGTCGCGGCCTCGCGCGCCGTGGAACTTGCCCGCATCGAACGTGAAGATGCAGCTGCCCGTGCGGCGGCGGCGGTTGTCGCGACTGCCACGCCCGATGGCGTGATTCACAATGGATAGTACTTCGACGTCCCACATGCCCGCCTGTCCGGTGCATCATAACGTTTTGCCCGATGCGCCGGAGGCGACATGCGGCACGATGTCATCCAGCTGTTCGACCCGGAATCCTCGACGTTTACCTATTTTCTCGTCGATCGCGAGTCTCGCGAAGCGATCGCAATCGATTCGGTGGATCGTCAGGTCGAGCGCGACCTGGCCGTGGTGCAGCGGCTCGACCTGCGCTTGCGCTACGTACTCGAAACCCACGCCCACGCGGATCACATCACCGGTGCGGGCCGGTTGCGCGAGCTGACCGGAGCACAGGCGGCGGCGCCCAGTGGCTGTGCGATCACGTCGGCCAACCTCCAGCTGCAGGACGGCGACACGCTGCTGTTCGGCGTCGCGGAGAGCGTGACCGCCCTGCATACACCCGGGCATACCGCCGGCAGCATGAGTTACCTGTGGCAGGGCAACGTTTTCACCGGTGACACCCTGTTCATCGACGGATGCGGGCGCACCGATTTCCAGAGCGGCGACTCGGGCGCCCTCTACGACAGCGTGCACGGCAAGCTGTTCTGTCTACCGCCCAATACCCGCGTTTATCCGGGACACGATTATCGCGGGAGTTCCGTGTCGACCATCGGCTGGGAAAAGCAGCACAACACGCGCCTCGCTGGTCGCGATCGCCATGCCTTCATCGCGCTGATGGCCGACCTGCACTTGCCGAAACCCAAACTCATCGACGTGGCCGTTCCGGCCAACCAGCGTCTGGGGATGATCCCGCATGCCGTCTGAACAGAATTCGACGCCGCAGCAAATTTTCGAGACTGCGGCAGTCCGCGCCAAAGCGGCCGGCGCGCCGATGACGGGACTTCTGCTGCCGGCGGAGGCGTGGACGCTTTATACGGCCGGCGAGATCGAACTCGTCGACACACGGACGCTCGCGGAGCGTGATCTCGTCGGCTACGTGCCGGGCAGCGTGGCCATCGAGTGGTACGACTATCCGGCGAAGCAGCGCAATCCCAGGTTTCTGGACGAACTGCGGGCCAAGGTGTCGCCGGAGCGGCCGGTGGCCTTCCTGTGCCGCAGCGGTGTTCGCTCGCAGCACGCCGCCGCGCTGGCCAAGGCGAATGGGTTCGCGGCGACGTTCAACATTCTCGAGGGCTTCGAGGGTGACAAGGACGCGCATGGCCAGCGCGTGATCGCCGGCTGGCGGGTCGCCGGCCTGCCCTGGCGCCAGGACTAGGCAAACGCAGCCGGCGCGGCGTCGTATTCAAAGGCAGCCGACCGCAACGGCCGCCTGCCGTCAGTGGCGGGCTAGCGCCTGCGCGCGTCGGATTGCTGCAGCGAAGCCAATACCTGCGACACGAGGTCGTTCGAATCCTCGGGGATCTGGCCCTGTGGCGTCATTTCGTTGACCAGGTCCGGCAGCATGTTCGCCATCCCGCCAGCGGTTTCCTGGCGCGACATGCCGAGCTGCTGCGCGATCTGGTCCAGTTGTTCGTGCCCGAAGATCTGCGACAGCGCATCGGGCGAGATGTGCTGGTTGGCCCCGGCGCCGATCCATGACTGCACCTGGTCGCCCATGCCGGCCTGTTGCATGCGGCCCATCAGGCCACCGAGGCCACCATTCTGCTGCAGCACCTGCAACAGCATCATCAGCAGCGGATTGACGCCTTGCGCCGGCCCGGCGCGCATTCCGGGGGTGGCTCCGCCCATGCCGCCGAGCAGGTCGCCCAAGCCCCCCAGGCCATCCTGAGTTCCCGTGCCGCGGCCGTTGTTGACACCACCCATCATCTGGCCCAGCAATCCGTCGAGCAGTCCCATGATGCACCTCGCCTAGGAAAGAAGATTACGCTTGCGACAGGATCGCGCGCACAGCTCGCCAATCCCCGACGCCTGGGCAATGCGACTTGCTGCGTGCGCATTGCAATTGACGTCCGCCATGCAGGCGGAACCCCATTCGCCACATTGTCACCCCTCTGCGCACTGCGGGCAATCCAGCGGACAGGATGGGGACGCATGGTGGTCGGGCCTCGGCGTTCTCGCTGCGCCACGCTCGCTGCCGGGCAACCAGCGATTCGCCGCCAGTCAGAGCGGAAATGTGCCGATCGATGAAGGGCAAGACGTCAGGCGGGCGGTGAACCCAGTTCGCGCGCGAGGTGCTCCAGGGTGGCGCGCAGCGCCGCAACTTCCTGCTGCAACTGTGTAACCGTGGACTTGAGCACCGCCAGTTCGTCTACCGTTGCGGAATCGACGGCAACAGTTGCGGCGGCGGCCGTCGCGCCCGTGGCAACAACGGGCGGTAGCATTGGCGCGGCCACCGGGCCCGACAACAGGTGGGCCCAGCGCGTCTCCCGCGCGCCCGGCTGCCGCGGCAACTCGACCACCAGCGCGCCCGCGGGTCGTGCCGCGAGTTCGTGCAGGAAGCCCTCGACCGATGAAATGTCGGCGAAGCGATGCAAGCGTTCGCTGTGCAGGCGCAATTCACCCACCGTCTGGGGGCCACGCAGCATGATCACGGCAAGCAGGGCAACCGCCTGCGCGGGAATGCCGAGCACGCGGCCGAAATTCTGCGCATAGCGCATCACGCGACCGCCGCTCGATTCGACGATGAGCGACATCACGCGCAGGCGGTCGAGTGCTTCCTGCACGTCGCGTTCGGTCGCATCGAGCAGCGGGTCTCGACTGGTCTTCTGGTTGCAGCCGGCGATGAGCGCGTTGAGCGTCAACGGGTAGGTGTCGGGGACCGTGTGCTGCTTTTCGACCAGCACGCCGATGACGCGCGTTTCCAGCAGCGACAGGGCAGCAATGCCCCGGTCCGTCGGGTTGGCAGGAGCCATGGAGTCGGCAGGTGGGGACATGGGCTGCTATTGTGCGGGTTTTGCGCAGGAAGCACATCATGGCCAACGCGCCTGAAGTCACCAACATGGCGCTGTTCTGCGATTTCGAGAACATTGCACTGGGCGTACGCGATGCGAGCTACGACAAGTTCGACATCGGCCGCGTCCTCGAGCGCCTGCTGCTCAAGGGTAGCATCGTCGTCAAGAAGGCTTATTGCGACTGGGACCGGTACAAGGCGTTCAAGTCTCCGATGCACGAGGCATCCTTCGAGCTGATCGAGATCCCGCATGTCCGGCAGTCGGGCAAGAATTCCGCCGACATCCGGATGGTGGTCGACGCGCTCGACCTTTGCTACACCAAGGCGCACGTCGACACGTTCGTCATCATCAGCGGGGATTCCGACTTTTCACCCTCGTCTCCAAGCTTCGCGAGAACGCGAAGATCGTGATCGGCGTGGGGGTCAAGAATTCGACCTCGGATCTTTTGATCGCGAACTGCGACGAGTTCATCTTCTACGATGACCTGGTGCGCGAGCAGAAGAAGGCGGTGACGCGGCGGCGCGCGGCGAAGACCGGCACCGGCAAGGCCGGGACAGCGGCGAAGAAGGCGGCACCGGCCGCAGCCAAATCCGCGGAGGCGGCCGCTGTACGCGCCCCGGCCGAGGGCTCGACGCCGTCCAAGGACGAGGAGCGGCGTGAGGAGGCGATCGACCTGATCATCGAAACGGTCGAGGCACTTGTTTCCGAGCGCGGGGCAGAGGAAAAGCTTTGGGGCTCGATGATCAAGCAGGCGTTGAAGCGACGCAAACCGGGCTTCAATGAGTCGTACTACGGTTTCCGGTCGTTCAACGGCATGCTGGAAGAGGGTGCACGCACCGGCAGCCTCGAGCTCGAACGCGACGAAAAGTCGGGTGGATATCGCGTGCGCCTCGCCGTGCACGACGAGTAGCGCGGCCACGCGAGATCAACGCACCGGGATGCGTTGGTCGCCGTCGAGCTTGAACAGCGACCACGGGTTGTCCTTTTCCCGGCACAGCCCGTAGCGAAACGGCGTCTCGCTGCGTCCCGGGGTGACGAAGCGCAGGTCCTCGAACCATACGCAGGTCGACGGGTTGCCGCGGTCGATCCGGTACAGCGCCGGGTGCGCCGCGAACCAGCGGAAGAACGCGAGTTCGGGCGTGGCGAATGCGTCGCGCACGATGGCGTCCGGCCCGAAGCGGTCGACGTGCGCCCATTGCGCGTCCCGGGCCAAGACGTACGGGGCGGCCAGCTGCGTGAACAGCGGCACGCCGATTCTGCCCAGGAGCGCGGGTTGCCCGTCGAAGCGTACCTGGGCATAGTCGACACGGTCGGCATCCTCGACCAATACGGTCCAGTTGTACGGCGAGGCCGGCCGCGGGATCGCACTCACGGTCGCGCCCTGCATGCCTTCCGCGCTTGCGTAGCGTTCGCCGAACGCGATCGCTTTCTCGTGCTGCATGCCTTGGAACGCGACGTAGCCGGCCATTAGCGCGAGCCCGAGGACTGCCGGCACGCGCGAGGCGCGCCATGCGAGGCAGCCTATGACGCCGGCCAGCAGGATGGCGAGCAGCCACAGGTCGATGATGAAGGTCGTCGACAGCGCGAAGCGTTGGTCGGAGACCGGCGCCAGCAGCATCGTCCCGAACGCCGTGATCCAGTCGCCGGCGATATGGATGCCGATGCCCCACGCGAACACGCTGAAATAGGCGCGCCAGCCCGGCCCGTGCCGCCAGAGCCTGGCGCACACCCAGGCGAACAGCAGCGACCACAGCGGCAGCATCAGGAACGAATGCGTGATGCCGCGGTGGTGATAGAGGTAGGTCACCGGCGACAGCCAACCGATGACGAAATCGAGATCGGGGAGTGACGCCGCGACGACGCCGAGCGCGACCCGTCGCGCCAGCGGAATCGTCGTCCCAGGTCGGGGGCGCGGGGCAGTGGCGCGCGCGATCAGCGCGCCGGACAGGGCATGGGTGAGATTGTCCATGGGCCGCGTAGCGCGATCCTAGCGCGGCACGGCCATCGCAGGAGCCGCGGATGCCGGCCTTCAGGCCTTCGAGTAGATCTCCGCGCCCTTCTGCACGAACTCGATGGCCTTGGTCTGCATGCCCTTTTTCAAGGCCTCCTCGTCGGATACGCCCATCTTCGCCGCGTAATCGCGCACGTCCTGCGTGATCTTCATCGAGCAGAAGTGGGGACCGCACATCGAGCAGAAGTGCGCGAGCTTGGCGCCGTGCTGCGGCAACGTCTCGTCGTGGAACTCGCGTGCCTTGTCCGGATCGAGGCCCAGGTTGAACTGGTCCTCCCAGCGGAACTCGAAACGCGCCTTCGACAGCGCGTTGTCGCGCATCTGCGCGCCCGGATGTCCCTTGGCAAGGTCGGCCGCGTGCGCGGCGAGCTTGTACGCCATGATGCCGTCCTTGACGTCGGCCTTGTTCGGCAGGCCCAGGTGCTCCTTCGGCGTCACGTAGCAGAGCATCGCCGTACCGTACCAGCCGATCATCGCCGCGCCGATCGCGCTGGTGATGTGGTCGTAGCCCGGCGCGATGTCAGTGGTGAGCGGTCCCAGCGTGTAGAACGGTGCTTCGCCGCACAACCGCAACTGCTCGTCCATGTTGTACTTGATCATGTGCATCGGCACGTGGCCGGGGCCCTCGATCATCACCTGCACGTCGTGTTTCCACGCGACCTGCGTGAGTTCACCCAGCGTGGCAAGTTCGCCCATCTGCGCTTCGTCGTTGGCGTCGTGGATCGAGCCGGGGCGCAACCCGTCGCCGAGCGAGAAGGCGACGTCGTACGCCTTCATGATCTCGCAGATCTCCGGAAAGCGCGTGTAGAGGAAGCTCTCGGTATGGTGCGCGAGACACCATTTGGCCATGATCGAGCCGCCGCGCGACACGATGCCGGTCATCCGCTTGGCGGTGAGCGGGATGTAGCGCAACAGCACGCCCGCGTGGATCGTGAAGTAGTCGACGCCCTGCTCGGCCTGCTCGATCAGCGTGTCGCGGAAGATCTCCCAGGTGAGGTCTTCGGCCTTGCCGTCAACCTTCTCCAGCGCCTGGTAGATCGGCACGGTGCCGATCGGCACCGGGGAATTGCGCACGATCCACTCGCGTGTCTCGTGGATGTTCCTGCCGGTCGACAGGTCCATCACCGTGTCGCCGCCCCAGCGGATCGCCCACGTCATCTTCTCGACTTCCTCGCCGATCGACGACGACACCGCCGAGTTGCCGATATTGGCATTGATCTTCACCAGGAAATTGCGGCCGATGATCATCGGCTCGGATTCCGGGTGGTTGATGTTGTTTGGAATGATCGCGCGGCCGCGCGCGACTTCGTCGCGGACGAATTCCGGCGTGATCGTGACGGGGATTGCCGCGCCGAAACTCTGCCCGGCGTGCTGCCGGCGCACGCTCTCCGGAAACTGCGCGACCATCTCCTCGCGCAGCTGGTTCTCGCGGATCGCGACGAACTCCATTTCGGGCGTCACGATGCCTTTTCGCGCGTAGTGCATTTGCGTGACGTTGGCGCCCGGCTTCGCGCGCCGCGGCAGCCGATGCAGGTCGAAACGCAGCCCCGCGAGCGCGGGGTCGGCGAGGCGCGCCTGTCCGAACGTCGACGTGGGCCCGGCAAGCGCAACGGTGTCGTCACGCTCGGCGATCCAGGCTGCGCGCAGGGGTGCCAGTCCCTTGCGGATGTCGATCGCCACCGCCGGGTCGGTGTAGGGCCCGGACGTGTCGTAGACGGCAAGGGAGGGATTCTTCTCGGCCGTTCCGTTCGAGAACGAGGAGGGCGTGTCGCTTTGCGTGATCGCGCGCATCGGCACGCGCAGGTCGGCTCGCGAACCTTGCACGTAGATCTTGCGCGATGCGGGCAGCGGCGCGACCGCGGCCGAATCCACCTTGGCGTCGCGGGCGAAGAATTGGTCGTTGGCGTTCATCTGGCACTCCTCGGGGTACGGAACGGGAGGAGCGCATGGACCGGGACAGTCCTGCACGCTTCCCTCGCGCCGGCATTATCCGGGTCAGGTTCCAAGGGTTTGTTCTCACCCGCCGGGCGCATGCAATGCGTCGACAGGACCCCTAGCGTTGGTCTTCGACCATACCCCGTTCACCGCACCGCGGCAAGCCGTGCCGGACGCTCGCTAGAATCGGCCACAGCGACGACGCATAATCCGGACATTGTCGACTACATGGGGCACGGCGAGGTCCAGGCCGTTCTACCGGACCCCCGGCGGCTACGGGCTCATCTTCACGGGGCGTCTCAACGCGCGGACCGGCAAGGGCGCGGCCCAGTTCGACGTGTCCACCCCGCCGCTGCTCGGTCCGATGCGAGCCTATCTGCAGATCTTCAGCGGCTACGGCGAAAGTCTGATCGACTACAACTGGCGGCAGACGACCATCGGCGTCGGTGTTTCGCTCAATAATCTCTTCTAGGTCCCACCGCGCTAGAATGCGGAGCGGTTCCAGCGGGATTCGGGACCTGCCGCATGACGGTGAGCGCCAGAGCGCCGGCGCGCGCAGCCGATCGCGGGTGTAGCTCAATGGTAGAGCAGAAGCTTCCCAAGCTTACGACGAGGGTTCGATTCCCTTCACCCGCTCCAATATCTTCGTCTTGCGCACGCGTCCGGCGCATGCCGTTGTCATCAACGTCGTGCGCCGCACATGGACGCTTGGACGCTGCGCGTGACGACAGCGTGTCGTCGTTGTTCGAGCGTCGTCATGCGACGACAGGGCGCGACGATTTTTTTCGAAATCACGTCAACCTCCCCTTTTATTTCCGCGAGTGTCACGTACAATTTGTGAAGTTGATGTGAGGTTGTTGGATGTCTTTCAAATATTCGCCTGGTTGTAGCGCATCTTGAAGTCTGCGTCGCTTTCGCTGACGCAGATTGGCGATACAGTCCGTATGCCGTGGGAACTGGCCGGGAGTCCGCCCGAGCGGGTGGTCCCACCGTCGCGTGCGGTCTTCTTCCGCCTCGCGGTCGGTCCCCATGCCGACTATTACGCCCCCCGCTTCCTCGGCTATGAACGCGCTGGCCGTGCGGCGCTGGGCTGGCATTGGCCGGCGTTCCTGCTGGGGAGCATCTGGGCGTTCTATCGCCGTCTCTGGCTCGCCGGCGTCGTCTACGCGGTGCTGCCGCTCGTGGGCGCGGCCTGTTCGTCGCCGCGGAGCCGGCCCTGGGCGACTCGCTGGTCGTATGGGTGATCGCGGCGCTTGCGCTGATCTGGCTGTTGCCCGCCAGCGCCGCATCGCTATTCGCGCATTCGACGCTGTACCGACAGGTTCGCGCGCTGGTGCGCGCGGCCGAAGCGGCCAGTGCCGAGAAGTCCGGCGTTGCGCGCCTGCTGTCGGAACAGCGTCCGACCGATATCGTGTTCGCGTTTTTGCTCGGCAGCGCCGCCTTGATGCTGACCTGGATGCTTGCGGCGCCGCCGCTGACGACGATGTTCGCGGACCGGGCCGTCCGCGTGAAGGTGTCCGAGGGCCTTGCGGCGATGCGACCGCTGCAGGAACAGGTCGAGGCAACCTGGCAGCAGTTCCGCGTGCTGCCCTACGCGCTCGACGCCGCCGCCGGACTCGTCAAGCGCAGCGGCAGCGTGATCGACGGCGTCAATTTCAACCCGATCAACGGGCGTTTCCGCCTGGCGCTGGGATCGACCATCGCCGAACTCGCGGACAAGACCATCATCCTGGCGCCTGCCGTGGATCCCTGGCAGCGCCTGCTGTGGGTCTGCGTCCCCGTGGGAATCTCCCCCAAGCACCTGCCGCTCGAGTGCCGCGCGCGGTAGTCGCGCCCGCCCGGTACGTCAGGTCAACTGCTTGACTCCTGGCGGTGCCCACGTTCCATCGATGATCTTCTGGTCGGGCCAGTAGATGCGCAGCATCAGGATGAACGGACCCTTCGGCGCCGGCAGCCAGTTGGCTTCCTTGTCCTTGCCGGGCGATTCGCTCTGCACGTAGACGTCGAGCGAGCCATCGGCGTTGCGCTTCAGGTTGTCGGTGCTGCCGAGGTTGAAGCGATCGAGCGCGTTGGGGACGAAGTGCTGCTTGTCGTCGTATGCGCTCAACGACCAGAAGCCCTCGGTCGGCGGCTGTTGCCCCTTGTCGAAGTGCAGCACATACCGCTGGGCACCGTCGAAACGCTTGCCGGCGCCGTCGAAGCGCGCAGTCATGAAGATCGCATCCTCGGGTGCGTTGACGCCAAGGCCCTTGGCTGCCGCGACGGCACGCCGACCGTAATCGACCCCCCAGCGTCCCAGTGCCCGGTCGTAGGACCAGCCATGCTTGATATCGCTGTCGGTATTGCGCCCGGCGCCGCCGGCGATGGCCTCGCGCGCGGCCTGCGCGCCTTGTTCGACGCTGCGTGCCTCGACCGCATCGAGCTTGGCCACGTCGAACGGCTGGCCTTCCACGAGGCCGAGCGCCTTGATCTTGCCGACCATGGGCTCGTCTTCCTTGGTGGGCGGATTGCCCGGGAGCAGCTTGGCGAAGCGCGTGAAGAACGTGGCCGCATCCATCTTCGCCACCACGTCGCGCGGTTCGACGGCCGGGGCTGTCGGTGCCTTGTCCGCGGCCTTGTCCTTGGACGGCTTGGTGCGCTTGCCCCACTGGGCGAGCGGCGTCAACTTGTATTGCTCCTGCACCTTGATCGCCGCCTTCAGGTCCTTGCGACTGTCGACCGCGGTGCGCCCGAACAGCCAGGCGATTTCAGTCGGCGACTTGATCGGCGTCACGTCATCGGGCAGCTTGCCCTTGTAGCGCGGCCCGACAATGGCAAAGTCGCGCTTTTCGGTCCCCGTCGTCCGCTTGCCGATCGACGCGACGACATTGCTCCAGCCGCCGAGCAACGCCAGCAGATAGTAGCGACCGCGCGTATCCGGTACCGACAGCACGACGGGGTCCTCGGGACAGGTCGAGCCAGGCCTGCGAATACAGGAAGTCGGCGTTCGGATGGTCGCCGGCGACGCTGCCCGCGTCCGGAAGCGTGCTGGAGTGCGCGAAGGTGTTGACCGGCGTCGTTGCCTCGCTTGCCTCCCGCGCGACGTCCGACAGCACCAGCGGATACGCGAAGACGTAGACCTCGCCGGCCAGGCGCTTGGTCTGCTCGTTGACGCTGGGCGCGGCCGGGACCGGCGGCGGGGCCGGCACTGCGACCTTGGGCGGAGGAGGTGCTTCGGTCTTGCCGCACGCGGCCAGTGCCATCGCGCTGATCATCCATGCGTAAGCCCATGCGCGACGTCGCGTCATTCGAACCCTCCGTGTATTGGAACCTGCCTGCGGCAACGGGCTCCATTATCCACTGCTTCGACAAGCGCGGCCGCAGCCGGCTCGGTCCGCCGGTGCCTGCACCGACGCTGCGCCCGGCAGCCGGTGCCTCCGATCACCCGCCTCGGCGACGCAACTGCGCAAACCCCACGTCGTTCACGCCACTGGTAAAATGGTCAGACCAGTGGCCGGGCCGTTCGCGCCCGGCTTTCCTTGTTCCGGTAGCCGCCTTGATCGTCGCCCGCCTCGTTCGTGCTGTCATTGTTGCTCCTGCCGACGCGCTCGCGGCATGAATGCTCGTCACGCGCACATCCCGTCCTCCGCGATGCTGATGATCGCGGGTGCGGTGGCGTGCTTCTCGGTGTCGGACACGATCATCAAGATCCTCGCGGGCCGGCATCCGGTGCCGCTGCTGGTGTGGGCGCGCTGGGGCTTCCAGGTGCTGGCGATGCTGATCTGGCTGGGGCCCTCGATGGGTGTCGGTATGGTGCGCACGACGCAGCTGCGGATGCAGCTGATCCGGGGCGTGTTGCTGATCGGATCGTCGCTGTGCTTCATGTCGGCGCTCAAATTCATTCCACTCGCGGAGGCGACCGCGCTCAACTACCTGACCCCGACCATCGTCATCGTGCTCGGCGTCTTGTTCCTGGACGAGCGCATGACCGCCGCGCGCATCGCCTTCGTGATCTGCGGCTTCACCGGCATGCTGATGATCGTGCGGCCCGGTGCCATGATCTTCGACGGCGCGTCGCTGCTGGCACTCGGCTCGGCGATGTTCTATGCGGTGTACCAGATCACCACGCGCATGCTGGCTGCCGAGGATCCGCGCGTGACGCTGTTCTACCCGGCGCTGGTGGGGGTGGGGCTGATGACGCTCGTGTGGCCCTGGTTCGGCTCGGCCATCGACCTGAGCTGGCTCGACATCGCGATGCTGGCCACCATCGGCGTGCTAGGCACCATCGGCCACTTCCTGTTCATCCTCGCCTTCCAGCGTGCACCCGCGTCGGCGTTGACCCCGTTCACGTACATTCACCTGGTCTTCGCCACGCTGATCGGCTGGGTCGTGTTCAGCAACCTGCCCGGCCCGCTGACCTTCGCGGGTATGGGCCTCATCGCCGGCAGCGGACTGCTGCTCACCTGGCACGAGCGGCGCAGGGCGCTGCTCGCCCCCGCCGAGCCGACCGCCGTCGACTGATTCCTTCCAACCACAACGCAAGGAGAACCACATGGACAAGCCGCGCATCGGCTTCATCGGAATCGGCCTCATGGGCCACGGCATCGCCAAGAATCTCGTGACTAAGGGCTATCCGCTCACCGTCCGCGTCAACCGCAATCGCAAGCCACTCGAGGACCTGCTCGCGGCCGGCGCCAGGGAAGTGAAGACCAACGCCGAAGTCGCGCAGAATGCCGATATCGTATTCCTCTGCGTCACCGGCGCGCCGGAGGTCGAGGAGATCATCAACGGCAAGGACGGCATCGCGGGCGTTGCGCACAAGGGCCTGGTCATCGTCGACACGTCCACCAGCGAGCCCTCCACGACCGCAAAGATGCGCGAGCATCTGGCCGCCAAGGGGGTGCGCTTCGTCGATGCGCCGCTGGCGCGCACCCCCGTCGAAGCCGAGCTCGGCAAGCTGAACATCATGGTCGGCGCCGACGATGCGACGTTCAGTGAACTGAAGCCGGTGCTCTCGGCGTTCTGCGAAAACATCATCCACGCCGGCCCGGCCGGCCACGGCCTCGTGCTCAAGCTCATCAATAATTTCATCGCGCAGGCGATTGCGACCGCCACGGCGGAGGCGCTCGCCGCAGCGGCGAAGTCAGGGCTGTCGATCCGGAAGCTGCACGAAGTGATCTCCGCCGGCGCGGTCAACTCCGGAATCTTCCAGATGATCGTCGGCAAGATGCTGGAGAACAAGGGCGACCTGACCGGCCTCAAGTTCACGCTGGTCAACGCGATGAAGGACCTGCGCTACTACACGCACTTCGCCGAGTCGCTGCCGGTGTCGGCGATCATCGGCGAAGCCGTGCACCAGAGCCTGGTCAACGCGAACCTGATGGGCTTCGGCGACAAGTACGTGCCGTCGCTGGTCGAAGCACAGGAAAAGCTGAACGGCGTGGCGATCACCTCGCGCGTGTAGCGCGCGAGCGGCACGTGTAGACTTGGCCCGCATGAAGCTGCTGGTCTTGGGCGGCGGTCGTTTCGCGGGCCGCCATCTCGTGGATGCGGCCCTTGCGCGTGACGTCGAGGTCACCACCTTCACGCGCGGGCGCCTGCCGGACCTGTGGTCCGGGCGGGTGAACCGACTCACCGGCGACCGTGATCCGGCGATGGCACCCGGTCTGGCGGCGCTCGAAGGCGGCCGCTGGGACGCGGTGGTCGACGCCTGCGGTTACGTACCGCGCATGGTGCGGGCCTCCGCGCAGATGCTTGCCGACCGCGTCGGGCGCTATCTGTTCGTGTCGTCGATTTCCGCGTATGCCGACACGGCGCGCCCGGGTCTCGACGAGACCGCGCGCCTGGGTGAGCTCGAAGATCCGCTCAGCGAGGAGGTCGGCAAGTACTACGGTCCGCTCAAAGTTGCCTGCGAACGCGTGGTGGACCAGGTGTTCGGTGCCCGTGCCGTGATCGTGCGTCCGGGGCTCATCGTCGGGCCCCACGATCCCACCGACCGGTTCGGCTACTGGGTGGCGCGCTTTCTGCACCCGCGCCTGCTCGGTGAACGTGCGCCAACCGCGGTCGTGCCGTCGCCGCCCGAGCGGCCGCTGCAGTTCATCGACGCCCGCGACCTCGCGAGCTTCATGCTCGACCTGTTGATACAACAGGCGAGCGGGGCATTCAACGCGACGAGCCCGCCCGGTCGATGGACCTTCGGCACGCTGGTCGATGCGCTGCGGACGGCCGGAGGGTTTCGCGCGCCCGCAGTCGCCTGGATCGACGAGGCGACGTTGCTCGAAGGCAAGGTCGAGCCGTGGACCGGCCTGCCGCTGTGGATTCCGCAGTCGTTCGCCGACCAGGCCGGCATGCTGCAACTCGACACGCGCAAGGCGCAGGCGGCGGGTCTTGCCATGCGCCCGCTGGCCGACATCATCGTCGCGACCGGAGACTGGCTCGCCCAGCGCGACAACCAAAGCGCGTGGAAGGTCACGCTGACCGCCGACGCGGAACGCGACGTGCTCGCGGCAGCGGCGCGATGAGCACCGCCCAACTCGGAAGCTACCTCGAGTTCGCCTACGCAATGGCGCTCGAAGCGGGTGCCGCGATCCTGCCGCACTTTCGCGAGGTGCTGGCCGTCGAGGACAAGCGCAACTTCATGGGCTACGACCCGGTGACCGTCGCCGACCGTGCCGCGGAGGACGTCATTCGCGCGGCGATCAAGCGCACGTATCCGGACCATGGCATTCACGGCGAGGAGCGCGGCCGCGAAACTGGGACGTCGCCCTTTACATGGGTGATCGATCCGATCGACGGTACCAAGAGCTTCATCCTGGGCCAGCATCACTGGGCGGTGCTGATTGCGCTGCACGACGGCACGCGGCCGGTCGTCGGCGTCGTGCACCAACCCTTTGTCGGCGAGACGTTCCTCGGGACCATCGGTGATGTCGCGCAATGGCGTCGCGGCGATGCGCGCCGCGTGCTGCGCACGCGCGCCTGTGCGCGGGTCGAGGACGCGATCGTCGTTACCACCGATCCACGGCAGTTCCGCACGCCGGCCGAGCAGGCGGCGCTCGCGGCGGTGTCCAGCCCGGCGCGCTTCCTGCGCTACGGTGGCGACTGCTACTGTTATACGCAGCTCGCGATGGGCTTCGTCGACGTGGTGATCGAGAATGGCCTGCAGCCCTACGACGTGCAGGCGCTGATCCCGGTGATCCAGGCGGCCGGCGGCGTCATCACGAACTGGGCTGGCGGGCCGTGCGACCAGGGTGGGTCCGTGCTCGCCTGCGGCGATCCGGCGCTGCACGCGGCGCTCCTCACGCCGACTCGCGGCCGTGCCCGTGCAAGCGGCGTAGGCGCCCGTCGCGAAGGCCCGCGCGATGCGCTAGCGCTTGCGCGCGAGTGTCACGCCGTCGCCGATCGGCAGCATCGCCACGTCGATGCGCTCATCGCGATGCAGCTTGTCGTTGAGGGCCTGCAAGGCGGCGGTATCCGCGTCCTCGGCGGACTTGGCCACGGCGCCGCCCCAGAGCACGTTATCGATCGCGATGAGGCCGCCGGGCCGCAGGAGCGCGAGGCAGCGCTCGTAGTACTCGTCGTAGGCGGTCTTGTCGGCGTCGATGAAGGCGAAATCGAAACGCCCCGCCTCGCCTGCCGCGAGGCGCCGATCGAGGGTGTCGCGGGCGGGCGCCAGCTGCAGGTCGATCCTGTCCGCGACGCCGGCCTGCGCCCAGAAAGGCTTGCCGACGCGCGTGTACTCGGTGCTGACATCGCATGCCAGCAGGTAGCCGTCGTGCGGAAGCGCCAGCGCCACCGTCAGCGCGCTGTAGCCGGTGAACACGCCGATCTCGATCGCCCGCCGCGCGCCGATGAGCTTGACCAGCAACGCCATCAGCTGGCCCTGCTCGGGCGAAATCTGCATGCCCGCGTGCGTGTGAAGGCGCGTGGCTTCGCGCAGCGCCGTCTGCGCCGGGTGCTCGCGCAGCGTGTGTTGCAGCAGGTAAGCGTAGAGGGTGTCGTCGAGGTCGAGGGTGCGGCGTGACATGGCGGTGAGCGGCGGTGAGCGCGGTGAAGGGGAAGGCTGCAGCGAAACAGGCATCGAGCGTAACCGAGTTCCGGTACCCGCGGTCGCAACGCAGCGGACCGGATGCTCAGCGGACAGACCGCGCACCTTGGCCGCTTCGACCGTCGCTGGTGTGCCCGCGTGCAGCAGGATCGCGCTGCGACTGCTGCCACCGCTGCGATTCTGCGCTAAGCCGCGCGCCTGCGGTGTCCTGCGCGCGTCGGGTATTCCCGTTACACTTCAAGGCTCGCAACCGTTTCCAATCGCCATGGCCAATGTCGCATCCGCTCCCGCCGGGTCATGCCGCCGGCGGGGAGCGCCAGCCTTCGCTCTGGGACAATCCGCTCGGCACCGCCGGCTTCGAATTCATCGAATACGCGGCCCCCGATCCCGCGGCGCTCGGCCGGCTGTTCGAGCAAATGGGCTTCGTCGCGGTCGCGCGGCACCGTTCGAAGAATGTGCTGCTGTACCGGCAGGGCGACGTCAACTTCATCGTCAACGCGGAACCGGATTCCTTCGCGCAGTCGTTCGCGCGTGTCCATGGGCCCTCGATCTGCGCCATCGCGTTCCGGGTCGCGGACGCGGCCAAGGCCTATGCGAAAGCGGTCGAGCAGGGCGCGTGGGGCGTCGAGAATCGGCCCGGGCCGATGGAGCTCAACATCCCCGCCATCAAGGGGATCGGTGATTCGCTCATCTACCTGGTCGACCGCTATCCCGGGTCGCCGGCCAATGCGGGCGGCAGCGTGTCGATCTACGACATCGACTTCCAGCCCCTGCCGGGCGTGGACCAGCACCCCAACGGCGCGGGTCTGACCTATCTCGATCATCTGACGCACAACGTGCATCGCGGGCGGATGGGGGAGTGGGCCGACTTCTACAGCGGCATCTTCAATTTTCGCGAGGTGCGCTACTTCGACATCGAGGGCAAGCTGACCGGCTTGAAGTCGAAGGCCATGACCAGTCCCTGCGGCAAGATCCGCATTCCCATCAACGAGAGCGCCGACGAGAAGAGCCAGATCCAGGAGTACCTCGTAGCCTATCGGGGCGAAGGCATCCAGCACGTGGCGCTCGGCACGCGCGACATCTTCGCGACCGTCGAAAAGCTGCGCGATCGCGGTGTCGTGTTTCAGGACACGCCCGACACCTACTATGACCTGCTGGCGACGCGCCTTCCCGGCCATCGCGAGGACGCGGCGCGGCTGCGGGCCAATCGCATCCTGCTCGATGGCGCGCCGGCGAAGGACGAAATGCTGCTGCAGATCTTCACCGCGACGGTCATCGGCCCGATTTTCTTCGAGATCATCCAGCGCAAGGGCAACGAGGGATTCGGCGAAGGCAACTTCCAGGCGTTGTTCGAGTCCATTGAACTGGATCAGATTCGTCGTGGGGTCCTCAAGGAATAGCCGTGGACGCGCTGACCCGGATGGATGGGTCGGATGGCTGGGCCCGGGGTCGCCGGTCAGGTGGCCCGGCGGCTCGGAGCGAACGGATGGCGAGCCGGTAAAACGTTGCCGCAAGGGATGGCGGCCTTGCAAACGGCGGCGGTCGGACGCACATCGTGCGATGTCGAGCCCGAAATTGGTGCGCGAAATCGCGCGCCGTGTTACATTTGGCGGTGCAACATGACAGGTGGATGTCAGTGCTCACTCCTCTCGGATTCTCGCTTTTGCGCCAACTCTCGGACGGCGCGTTCCACTCCGGCGAAGACCTCGCCGCGACGGTGGGGCTCACGCGCGCCCGTGTTTCGCAGCTTTTGAAGCAGGCCGAGACCGCCGGACTCTCGCTGGAACGTGTTCGCGGCCTTGGTTATCGGCTCACCGCCGCGCCTGACTTCCTCAACGCCGACGAAGTGCGCCGGGGATTGAAGCAGTTTGCCGAGCAGGGCCACGCATTCCCGCTGCTCGATGTCGAGGTGGTCGACCAGATCGGGTCGACGTCGACCGAACTCCTGCGCCGCGCGCAGCGCCGCGACGTGCACGGCACCGTGCTGGCGGCGGAATGGCAGACCGCGGGACGCGGCCGGCGCGGCAAGCCATGGGCCGCCGTGGCGGGCGGCAGCCTGACCTTTTCCCTGGGCTGGCGCTTCGAGCAGGGTGCCGGCTTCCTGGCCGGGCTCTCGCTCGCCGTAGGCGTGGCGGTGGTTCGCGCGCTGGAGGCGGAGGGCCTGGCCAACGTCGAACTCAAGTGGCCGAACGACCTGATCCACAAGCACCTGAAGGTCGGCGGCATCCTGGTCGAACTCAACGGCGATGCGCTGGGACCCTCCACGGTGGTCGTCGGCGTGGGGCTCAACGTGCGCCTGCCGGTCGAAATCCGCCGCGACATCGAGCAACCGGTCAGCGACCTCACCACGGTGGCCGGCCGCGGGGCACCGGCGATCGACCGCAATCTCCTGCTGGCGCGCGTCGCTGCCGAACTCGCGATGACGCTGGATGCCTATGCGCAGGCGGGCTTCCCGGCATTCGCGGCCGAATGGCAGCGCCGCCATGCCTACCAGGGCAAGCCGGTGAAGCTGCTGCTTCCCGATGGCGCCAGCGTCAAGGGCACGGTCGCCGGCGTCGACAGCACAGGGGCGCTGGTGCTGGCCGATGGCCCGCGCCGCGCGCGCTTCCTGTCCGGCGAAATTTCGCTGCGCCGCGCCTGATCGGCGCCGTTCGTGGTCTGACTCAGGCCCGGCGAACTCAAGTCCACCGGTGGCATTGAGGCGCGGCGGCGGTCGTGCCGCCCCGCGGGAGGCCGCGCTGACCGCTTCGTCGCGCCGCGCTGACTCGGTACACTAGCGCGATGCGCATCGTCCTCGCACTGCTGCTTTTCGCGAATCTCACGCTGTTCGCCTACACCCGGCTCGACAGCGGCAACGGCGAAGCCATTCTCCTGCAGGACCAGGTCCAGCCCGACAAGATCAAGCTCCTGTCGCCGCAGGAAGTGGCGGCGCTCAGCCCCGCCAAAGTCGCTTCGCTGGCCGACGTATGCGTCGAGTGGGGGCCGTTCTCCGACAGCGATCGCACGCGCGCCCTTGCCGATCTCGACGGGCTCGCCCTCGGCCGCCTGCTGTCGCAGAAGCGGCTCGGGGCGGGATCGACGACGCAGACAGTGCTGGTGGTGCGCGATCCGCAGCAACCAGTCGTGGCCAAACTCAAGGACCTGCAGGGCCAGTATCCGGGTACCGAGATCAAGGTCACCGGCTGCGAGCGCAGCGGCTAGGCGCGATGGCGCACCCGATCCGGCACGCGGCGACCACGGCCGACATGCAGCAGGCGCGCCGCCTGTTCGAGGAATACGCGGCGTGGCTCACGATCGATCTTTGTTTCCAGGATTTTGCGGCCGAGCTCGCGGGGCTGCCCGGTGCGTACGCGCCACCGCGGGGCCGCCTGCTGCTCGCCGGTCCCGGGGAAGCGGCCGTAGGCTGCGTGGCGCTGCGTCCGCTCGACGTGACCGGCGAGCCGGCGGGAAGCGTGGCCGAGATCAAGCGCCTGTACGTGCAACCGGCCGCGCGTGGCGAACGCCTCGGCCTGCGTCTCGTGCAGGTGCTGCTCGCCGAGGCCGATGCCATCGGCTATCGCACGCTGCTGCTCGACACGCTGGACTGGATGACCGCGGCGCGGACGCTCTATGCGGGGCATGGCTTCCACGAGTGCGCGCCCTATTACCAAAACCCGCACGCAGGGGTCGTCTACATGAGGCGCACGCAGGCGTCCACCGCGTCCGCGCAGCCTTGAGCGGCAGCCTTGCCGCCGCCGAACCATGTTCCTGACCGACGACGACAAGCAGGCGATCGAAGCGCGCGTCCGGGCGCTGGAGGCCGCGACCGGCGTGGAAGTCGTCACCATGGTCGTCGGCAAGTCGGACGTGTATCCCGAAATCGTGTGGAAAGCATTCGCGCTCGGCACTTCGCTGGCGGCGCTGGCCGTCAGCCTGTGGGACTTCGCGCTGCCCGGGTGGCACACCGCGGGCGCGGCGCTCGCCGCTGCGCTGGTGATCCTCGGTGCCGGTGCGGCGAGCGCGACCGTTTCGCTGTACGTACCCGCATTCGCCCGGCTCTTTTTGCGCGATGCCCGCGCTGCGCTGGAAGTCACCCAGTATGCGGAAGTGCAGTTCCTTGGCCGCGAGATGTTCGCGACCGCGGAGCGCACGGCCATCCTGCTGCTGGCGAGCCTGCTCGAGCGACGCGTCGTGCTGCTGGCGGATAGCGGCTTGCGTCGCCGCATCCATCAACACGCATGGGATACGGTGATCGCCCGGATGACACCACTGCTGCGGGAGCGCCGGACCGGGGCGGCGATGCTCGCCGGGCTCGACGCGATCGACGCGACGCTGCGGCAGGCGGGATGCGTGGCTGGCAGCCCGGGCAACCGCTTTCCCGACCCACCGGTGGAGGTGCGCGCACCATGATCCGGTGGTGGAACACTGCGCTGGCGTGCCTGCTGCTGGCGACCGCGGCGGCGGCGGCCGACGTGCCTTTCCTGTCGGGCCGCGTGGTCGATAACGCCGAAATCATGAGCGCGCCCACGCGCGAACGGCTTGCCGGGGTCCTGAAGGCGCACGAGGACAAGACCACCAACCAGGTTGTCGTGCTGACCGTGCCGACGATTGGCGACGACAGCATCGAGGAGTACGCGTCGCGGGTGTTCGAGGCCTGGAAACTCGGGCAGAAGGGCAAGGACAACGGCGTGCTGGTCGTGGTGGTTCCGAACGACCGCAAGATGCGCATCGAGGTCGGCTACGGCCTCGAAGGCACGCTCACCGACGCCCAGGCGAGCCGTGTCATCCGCAACGACATGACGCCGCAATTCAAGAACGGCAAGTTCGACGCCGGCATCGAGGCCGGCGTGCGCAGCGTCGTCACGCGGCTGGAGGGCGGCGCCGAGCCCGCGACCACCGCGGGATCGACGACCTCGGTCAAGCTGGGCGATTTCGGCAGCATCGACGATCCGCAGCTGCCGCCGTGGCCCATGCGCATCCTGCTCGGCGCCTTCATCTTCGGCATCATCGGGCTCTTCACTTTCATCGGCATCATCACGCCCGGCGTCGGCTGGTTCCTCTATGTGTTCCTGATCCCGTTCTGGGCGATGTTTCCGATTATCGTGCTGGGCGTCAAGGGGGCGCTGGTGTTGCTCGTCATCTACCTCGTCGGCTACCCGGTTGCGAAGGTGATTCTCAGCCGTACGCCCTGGTACGCCAAGGCGAAGCAGGACCTGAAGAAAAAGGGCAGTGCGACGATCGGCGGCTTCACCATGGGCTCCGGAAGCGGTTCGAGCTGGTCGTCGGGGGGCTCGTCGTCCTCCGGCGGGGGCTTCTCGGGCGGCGGCGGCAGCTCCGGCGGCGGGGGAAGCTCCGGCAGCTGGTGAGCGCGGTGAGCGGGTGAGCGGGTGGCGGCGGCGCGGTTTGCGCGTTGCCTTCCCGAACTTCGGAAAGCTCGCCTCAGGCGTACGCCTGCACCGCGTAGGCTTCTTCGTCGTTCGCGGCGTGAGGCGACGATCCGATCTCGATATCCCGGAAGCCGGCCTCGCGCACCAGCGCGGTCATCTCCTCTGCCGGGTACCAGGTTTGCGTGACGGACGCGTGCTCTTCCGCCAGGTGCTTCGTCCCGTCGCGATGCACGTAGCGATGTTCGGCGCGCATGAGCCGGGCATCGGCCCACCAGGTCGTCTCCGAGCGCAACGTGATCAGTGTGCCATCGGCGAGCTTCGCCGTGCGCACTTCGACCAGCGGCGCGCCCAGACGCTGCACGGACTGCGCCGGTACGCGGCAGTCGATGATCAAGCGGCCCGGCGCGACCAGGTGCGCGCGGATGCGCAGCAGCGCGCCGAGTGCGGCCGCCGGGTCGGTGATGTACTGGAACGCACCGCCGGCCACGAAGGCGGCGCCGTAGCGGAACGGGAGGTTCATCTGCGTCACGTCCTGGCGGAACAAGGCCGCGCTCAACTGCCGGGAGGCAAGGTGCAACTCGCACAGCGCAAGCATCGCCGGCGCGTGGTCGACACCATGCAATTTGTGGCCATCGGCGAGCAGCGGCACCAGCAGGCGCCCGTTGCCGCACATGAGATCGAGCACCAGGCCGGCGTCGGCAGGCAGGCGCTGCGAATACCAGGCGATCTCGCCGGCAGGGGTGGCGTCGAGCGACTCGGCGTCGAGGAAACGGGCAGCCAGCGGCCCGAACGTCAGAGTTGTTCCCACGGCAGGCCTTCCATGCGCCAGCCGGATTTGGTCCCGCGATGATGCTTGTCGTCGAGCGGGCCTTCGAACCCGTCGAGCACGTTGTAGACCTCGGTGAAGCCGGCCTTCTCGAGCGCGAGTCCGGCGTCGACCGAGCGGTGACCGCTGCGGCATATGAGGACGATCGGCCGGTTCATGCTGGCGACCTTCTTGACCTGGCCGACGAAGTGCGGGTTGACGTCCCAGTCCGGGCCGTCGTTCCACGCGACGTGCTGCGCACCGACGGGATGGCCGACGAAGAAGTATTCCATCTCGCTGCGGCAGTCGATGAACACTGCCTGCGGATCGGTTTCGAGCAGGGTCTTGGCTTCCTTCGGCTTCAGGTGCTTCATGGTGGATTAAGGTTAGCACGGTGGCGCCCTTGTCGCGCAGGCGGGAGGGCCCTGCAGCGCAGGCGCGATGGCCCCTTAGCGCAGGCGGAATGGCCGCATCTTCGATCATCGGGAAGGCGGTGGCGCAGGGCGACGTTTCCAGCGTCCGGCAGGCACTGCGGCCGATGCTAAAATCCAAAGCGCGATCAATATCAAGGATTTGTCCAAAGGCCTGCCATGCAACCCGACCGTACCGCCCTGCTGACGCGTCTCCTGCGTGACCGTATCCTCGTGCTCGATGGCGCCATGGGCACGATGATCCAGCAGTGTCATCTCGGCGAAGCCGATTTTCGCGGCGGCTTTCACGACCATGCGCATGACCTGAAGGGCGACAACGATCTCCTCGTCCTCACCCAGCCGGACGTGATCCGGCGCATCCATGATGAGTACCTTGCCGCGGGTGCCGACATCGTCGAGACCAACACCTTCAGCGCCACTGCAATCGCCCAGGCCGACTACGGTATGGAATCCCAGGTGCGCGCGATCAACCGTGAAGCTGCCCGGATCGCGCGCGAATGCTGCGACGCCTGGACCGCGCGCACGCCGGACAAGCCGCGCTTCGTCGCCGGCGCCCTGGGACCCACCAACCGCACCGCGTCAATCTCGCCGGACGTCAACGATCCCGGCGCGCGCAACGTCAGCTACGACGAGCTGGTGGCGACCTACGGCGAGGCCGTCGAAGGCCTGGCCGAGGGCGGCGCCGACATCATCCTGGTCGAGACGGTCTTCGACACGCTGAACGCCAAGGCGGCCTTGTTCGCGGTCGAATCGTTTTTCGACCGCGTCGGCCAGCGTTTGCCGGTCATCGTGTCCGGCACGATCACCGACGCGTCGGGCCGCACGTTGTCCGGCCAGACCCCGGCGGCGTTCTGGAACGCGGTGCGCCACGTGCGGCCGCTGGCGGTGGGGCTCAACTGCGCCCTCGGTGCGGCGCTGATGCGGCCATACATCGAGGAAATCGCGCAGGTCGCGGACACCTTCGTGTCGTGCTATCCGAACGCGGGACTCCCCAATCCGATGTCCGATACCGGCTACGACGAAACGCCGGAGCAGACCTCGCGGCTGCTGCACGACTTCGCGGGCAGCGGCTTCGTCAACATCGTCGGTGGCTGTTGCGGCACCACGCCTGCCCACATCCGGGCGATCGCCGACGCGGTGGCGAAGATGCAACCGCGCGCGTTGCCGCAGGAAGCGGACGTGCTCGCTGCCTGATCGTTTCGTAACAGAAGTGGACGGCAACCAGGCCGTCCCTGTTCACCCCCGGAAGTGCTTCCATGTCCCGCGTGATGCGTCTCGCCGGCCTCGAGCCCCTGCTGATCGACGATGAGTCGCTGTTCGTCAACGTCGGCGAACGCACCAACGTCACCGGTTCGCGCGCATTCGCGAAGCTTATCCTCGGCGGCGATTTTGCCGGCGCAGTGGAAGTGGCGCGGCAGCAGGTCGCGAGCGGCGCGCAGATCATCGACGTCAACATGGACGAGGCGATGCTCGATTCCAAGGCGGCGATGGTGCGCTTCCTGAATCTCATCGCGTCGGAACCGGACATCGCGCGCGTGCCGGTGATGATCGACTCCTCGAAGTGGGAGGTGATCGAGGCGGGACTCAAATGCGTGCAGGGCAAGCCGATCGTCAATTCGATCTCGCTCAAGGAAGGCGAGGAGGCGTTCCTGCGCCAGGCGAAGCTCGTGCGCCGCTACGGCGCGGCGGTCGTGGTGATGGCGTTCGACGAAAAAGGCCAGGCCGATACCTTCGAGCGCAAGACCTCGATCTGCCGGCGTAGCTACGACCTGCTGGTGGACGAGGTCGATTTCCCGCCCGAGGACATCGTGTTCGATCCCAACATGTTCGCGATCGCGACCGGCATCGACGAGCACAACAACTACGCGGTCGACTTCATCAACGCGACGCGCTGGATCAAGGAGCACCTGCCGCACGCCAAGGTGTCGGGCGGCATCTCCAACGTCAGCTTTTCGTTCCGCGGCAACGATCCGGTGCGCGAGGCGATCCACACGGTGTTCCTGTACCACGCGATCCGCGCCGGGCTGACGATGGGCATCGTCAACGCCGGCCAGCTCGGCGTCTACGACGAACTCGATCCCGGACTGCGCGAGCGGGTCGAGGACGTCGTGCTCAATCGGCGGCCCGACGCCACCGAGCGGCTGGTGACGTTCGCGGAGACGGTCAAGGCGCAGGGCAAGGTGGTAGTCGAGGATGCTCGCATGGCGCGGCGGAACCGGTCGAGGCGCGCCTGTCGCACGCGCTGGTCAAGGGCATCACCACGTACATCATCGAGGACACCGAGGAGGCGCGGCGGAAGTACGCGCGGCCGATCCAGGTGATCGAAGGGCCGCTGATGGCCGGCATGAACGTCGTCGGCGATCTGTTCGGCGCCGGCAAGATGTTCCTGCCGCAGGTGGTGAAGTGGGCGCGCGTGATGAAGCAGGCGGTGGGGCACCTGATTCCCTTCATCGAGGCGGAGAAGGCGGGGTCCGGTGACGCCGGGCAAGCCCAAGGGCACGATCGTGATGGCGACGGTGAAGGGCGACGTGCACGACATCGGCAAGAACATCGTCGGCGTCGTGCTCCAGTGCAACAATTTCGACGTGATCGACCTGGGCGTCATGGTGCCGGCGCAGAAGATCCTCGACACCGCGCGCGAGCGCAACGCCGATATCGTCGGCCTGTCCGGGCTCATCACGCCTTCGCTCGAGGAAATGGCGCACGTCGCGCACGAGATGCAGCGCCTCGGGATGACGCAGCCGCTGTTGATCGGCGGCGCCACCACGTCGCGCGTGCACACCGCGGTCAAGATCGCGCCGAACTACGCCGGCATCACCGTCTACGTGCCCGACGCGTCGCGCGCGGTGGGCGTGGCGAGCAACCTCCTGTCCGACGAGCTGCAAGGACGCCTACGTGGCCGAGGTCGCGGCCGACTACGAAAAGATCCGCGTCCAGCACGCCGGCAAGAAGGGGCCGACGCTGATCTCGCTGGCCGCCGCGCGCGCGAACGCGTTCGCGACCGACTGGCCGCATTACACGCCGCCGGCGCCGCTGGCACCGGCCGGCGCGAAATGCGCAACGTCGATCTCGCCGAGCATCGCGAAATTCATCGACTGGGGGCCGTTTTTCCAGGCCTGGGAGCTTCGCGGGCGCGTATCCGGCGATCCTCGACGATGCGGTCGTCGGCGAGGCGGCGCGCAACGTGCTGGCCGAAGGTCAGGCGATGCTGAAGCACATCGTCGACGGTCGCTGGCTCACCGCCAACGGCGTGATCGCGCTGCTGCCGGCGAACTCGGTCGGCGACGACATCGAGATCTACGCCGACGAGCCGCGCGCGAGCGTCGTGCTGACGTGGCGCAACCTGCGCCAGCAGAACGAGCGGCCGGCGGGCAAGGCCGAACTACTGCCTGGCCGACTTCGTCGCACCGAAGGCTTCGGGCGTGGCCGACTACCTGGGCGCGTTCGCCGTGACCGCAGGACTGGGCATCGAAAAGCAGCTCGCCGAGTTCGAGGCGGCGAAGGACGACTACAGCGCGATCATGCTGAAGGCGCTGGCCGATCGCCTGGCCGAGGCGTTCGCCGAATGGCTGCACACGAAGGTGCGGCGCGAGCACTGGGGTTACGCCCGCGACGAGGCGCTCGACGCCACCGCACTGGTGCGCGAGGAATACCGCGGCATCCGGCCGGCGCCCGGCTATCCGGCGTGCCCTGATCACGCGGTCAAGGCGCCGCTGTTCGACTTGCTGCGTGCCGGCGACGATCGGCATGTCGGTGACCGAGAATTACGCGATGCTGCCGGCCGCCGCGGTGTCGGGCTTTTACTTCGCTCATCCGGAGGCAGCTATTTCGCGGTCGGGCAGGATCGGCGACGATCAGGTCGATGATTTCGCGCGGCGCGCGGGTATCCCCGCCAGCGAGGCGCGCCGGCGTCTCGCGCCCAATCTTGGTTGATGCACGACAGGCACTTGAAGAGACATTCGCTGTTCTTCGCGGCAATCGTCGCCGTGACGGCATTCGCCTGTACGACGGCAGCGCACGCGGTCGAAGTGTCGTCCACGCACGCCTAGGCACGCCACCAGTCTCGTCTAGAACCCGCCGGCCGGCTTTTCCGACGCCCGGGGCGGAACTTGTCGCAGC
>CAVWPC010000022.1:0-15853 GCA_963756765.1 uncultured beta proteobacterium
TTATCGTCGTCGGCCTGGTTCTCGCTGACGCGCCACCACGGCTTGACGTAGAACGCGAAGTCGCCGCGCTCCACGCCGAATTGCGCGTACACGCGATTCCAGCTGCGCGACAGTTCGTTCGAGCGCCCGTTCGACTGGTGCGCCAGGCCCAGATTGAGCAGCCGCCAACGGAACCCCTGCCATTCGAGGTCGGGGCGCAGCGCGAACATGAGCTCGGGCATGTAGTCCGTCTCGCGGAACGGCCGCGACAGGCTTTCGTTGAGCGCCTGCCAGTTGCTTTGCTGCGTATAGCCAAGCCATGCGGCGAAGCGCCGATTCTCGGTTTCCCACAGCCTTGCCTTGAACGACACCTGGAACTTGAGTTCAGTGGCATCGAGGGGCGCGGAAAGTGCGGGCGCCGTGCCTGCCGTCGGCGAGGTGGGCATCTGGTTCACGCTGTCGCTGTAGCGAAAGACCACGTAATTCGGATTGTGGAAGCGCACGTTGAAGCGCGGATCGCGGGCGTCCGAATCGAGCGCCCAGGTCTCGCCCAGCAACGACTTTGCCGGCACGGGGTCGGCCAGATTTTCCTTGCCGGTGACCCGGGCGACCGCGGAGGGCGGTGCTTCGGACCCCGGGTCGGCCGGCTGGGTCGCCCCTTCCGCTGCGTGGGGTGGCGGAGCATTGGCAGGGTCGCTGGCGGCGGTGGCCGGGCGACCGAGCGCGGCGTCGTAGCACGCGAGACGCGCGCGGTCGTCACGAATGGTGACGCAACCGGCGGCGTCCTCCGCCAGCGCGGGGACTGCGGCAGAAGTGACGATGAGGGCGATGAGCAATGACAATCGGCGTGGCAGATTCATCCTGATCTCCTGGCACCGATTCTAGCGAGCCTCCCGCGCGGCTTGCCGCGATGCGGTGAACGGGGTATGGTCGATGACCAACGCTAGGGGTCCTGTCGACGCATGCTTGCATGCGGCCGGCGGGTGAGAGCAAACCCTTGGAACCTGACCCGGATAATGCCGGCGCGAGGGAAGCGTGCAGGACTCTCCCGTCCTTGCGCTCCTCCCGTTGCGTACCACCGAGGAGTGCCAGATGAACGCCAACGACCAATTCTTCGCCCGCGACGCCAAGGTGGATTCGGCCGCGGTCGCGCCGCTGCCCGCATCGCGCAAGATCTACGTGCAAGGCTCGCGCGCCGACCTGCGCGTGCCGATGCGCGCGATCGCGCAAAGCGACACGCCCTCCTCGTTCTCGAACGGCACGGCCGAGAAGAATCCTTCCCTCGCCGTCTACGACACGTCCGGGCCGTACACCGACCCGGCAGTCGCCATCGACATCCGCAAGGGACTGTCACCCTTGCGCGCCGCCTGGATCGCCGAGCGTGACGACACGGTCGCGCTCGCTGGGCCGACGTCGGCTTTCGGCCAGGCGCGCCTTGCCGACCCCGCCCTCGCCGGACTGCGCTTCGACCTGCATCGGCTGCCCCGGCGGGCGAAGCCCGGAAGCAATGTCACGCAAATGCACTACGCGCGAAAAGGCATCGTCACGCCCGAAATGGAGTTCGTCGCAATCCGCGAGAACCAGCTGCGTGCCGAGATGGTCGCGCAGTTTCCGGAGAGCGTGCGCCGGCAGCACGCGGGGCAGAGTTTCGGCGCCGCGATCCCCGCCACGATCACGCCCGAGTTCGTCCGCGACGAAGTCGCGCGCGGCCGGGCGATCATCCCGAGCAACATCAACCATCCGGAATCCGAGCCGATGATCATCGGCCGCAATTTCCTGGTCAAGATCAACGCCAACATCGGCAACTCCGCGGTGAGCTCGTCGATCGGCGAGGAAGTCGAGAAGATGACGTGGGCGATCCGCTGGGGGGGCGACACGGTGATGGACCTCTCTACCGGCAGGAACATCCACGAGACGCGCGAGTGGATCGTGCGCAATTCGCCGGTGCCGATCGGCACGGTGCCGATCTACCAGGCGCTCGAAAAGGTCGACGGCAAGGCCGAGGATCTCACGTGGGAGATCTTCCGCGACACGCTGATCGAGCAGGCCGAGCAGGGCGTCGATTACTTCACGATCCATGCCGGCGTGCTGTTGCGCTACATCCCGCTCACCGCCAAGCGCATGACCGGGATCGTGTCGCGCGGTGGCTCGATCATGGCCAAGTGGTGCCTCGCGCATCACCAGGAGAGCTTCCTGTACACGCGCTTTCCGGAGATCTGCGAGATCATGAAGGCGTACGACGTCGCCTTCTCGCTGGGCGACGGGTTGCGCCCCGGCTCGATCCACGACGCCAACGACGAGGCGCAGATGGGCGAGCTCGCCACGTTGGGCGAGCTCACGCAGGTGGCGTGGAAGCACGACGTGCAGGTGATGATCGAGGGCCCCGGCCACGTGCCGATGCACATGATCAAGTACAACATGGACGAGCAGCTGCGCCTGTGCGGCGAAGCGCCGTTCTACACGCTGGGGCCGCTCACCACCGACATCGCGCCGGGCTACGATCACATCACCAGCGCGATCGGCGCCGCGATGATCGGCTGGTACGGCACCGCGATGCTCTGCTACGTGACGCCGAAGGAGCACCTGGGCCTGCCGAACAAGGCCGACGTCAAGGACGGCATCATGGCGTACAAGCTCGCGGCGCACGCGGCCGATCTCGCCAAGGGCCACCCCGGGGCGCAGATGCGCGACAACGCGCTGTCCAAGGCACGCTTCGAATTCCGCTGGGAGGACCAGTTCAATCTCGGCCTCGACCCGGACAAGGCGCGCGAATTCCACGACGAGACGCTGCCGCAGCACGGCGCCAAGCTCGCGCACTTCTGCTCGATGTGCGGGCCGCACTTCTGCTCGATGAAGATCACGCAGGACGTGCGCGACTACGCGGCGAAGATGGGCGTCTCCGACGAGGAAGCGTTGAAGAAGGGCATGCAGACGAAGGCCATCGAGTTCGTGCAGAAGGGTGCGGAGATCTACAGCAAGGCGTGAGCAGCCTCGCAGGCGTGCCGGTCCGGGGCACGGCACGCCGGTTCCCTACGGACGCGACAGGTCTCTTTGCAGCGGCTGGAGAGCCCTTGCGGCTCGCGATCGCCGCAAAGCGCGCCTTCCCCGCTAACGTGGATTGAGGCCGGGAAGGGCAGCCCGCTGCAAGCCGGGCGGCGTCCCCGGCGATCCTACAATGGCGCATGCGCGGTGACGTGCGGATCGGTATCTCCGGCTGGCGGTATGCGCCATGGCGCGGCGTCTTCTATCCGCAGGGACTGCCGCAGCGGCGCGAGCTCGAGTTCGCATCGCGGCAGCTGCGCACGATCGAGATCAACGGCTCGTTCTATTCGCTGCAGCGTCCCGAGAGCTACCAGGCGTGGCACGACGAGACGCCGGACGATTTCCTGTTCAGCGTCAAGGGCGGCCGCTACATCACGCACATGCTCCGGCTGCGCGGCGTGGGTGGAGCGCTTGCCAATTTCTTCGCATCGGGAGTCGCCAACCTCCGCGCGAAGCTCGGCCCCTTCCTGTGGCAGTTGCCGCCCACGCTGCGGTTCGACGCGGCGTCGCTCGAGGACTTCCTGGCGATGCTGCCGCGCGACACGGACGCCGCGTCGGCGCTGGCGCGGCGGCGTGACGCGCGGCTTTCGGGCCGCGCGCGCATCGCGTTCGGACCGCCACGAGCGCTTCGGCACGCATTGGAGGTGCGCCACCCGAGCTTCGTCGACCCGGCGTTCATCGCGCTCCTTCGCCGGCAGAAGGTCGCGTTCGTCATCGCCGACACGGCGGCCAAGTGGCCGGAGTACGAGGACATCACCGCGGATTTCGTCTATGTCAGGCTGCACGGCGCAGAAAAGCTCTACGAGAGCGGCTATACCGACGATCAGCTCGACCGGCTGGCGCAGCGTGTGACGTGCTGGTCGCGGGGCAGCGAGCCCGACGATGCGCGCCGGATCGCAGCCGCGGCGCCACTGCGCGCACGCGGGCGTGACGTCGTATGCTATTTCGACAATACGGACAAGATCGAGGCGCCAGGCAATGCAACGCAGCTCGCGGAAAAGCTCGCCCGGCGGCTTCCAGTCCCTCCCAAGTCTGCGCACCGAAGATCGGTGTCTCCGATCAGGAAGCGCTGAAGAGTGCACGCAACCGAAGGCGGTGCAGTTCGCGCGAAGGGTGCGGAGATCTGCTCCAAGGGGTAGCTGCCGTGATGCGCAGCGGGGTGCCGCGCGCGGTACTCCTGCGTGCGCGCCCCGCGAGGGCCATTTCCGCGGGCCGTGGGCGCCGGCTACTGGAACGTGTAGCGGACGCCCAGGTTGAACTGCGTTCCCGTCGCGCCGGCGAACGCATAGTTGTAGTTGTAGTTGACTCCTAGACCTGCGGCCGCCGGATTGAATGGTGCGATCCGGTTGAAGACGTTGATGACGGAGCCGAATATCTGCCAGTTCCGGAATCCGGCGTAGGCGGCGCTGAGGTCGAGTGTCGTGAATGACGACACATGGCAGCCGGGTCCGTCGAGCGGCGAGGCACATCCGCCATCGGGAAGCGTATCGGCCCCGCGGAACTCGACCGACTGGTAATCGCTGACGTAGCGTACCGTCCCGGTGACGTTCCACGGTCCCCGGCTCCACCCGAGGATCAGGTTGATCCTGTCCTGTGGCGTTCCCGCCGAACTGCTGAGCCCGATCGGGCCCTGGGTACCAGCAAATTCGTACGTAAAGCCATCGGCATCGGTCACCGTGTAGTTGAACACGTGCGTCCATTGGAGCCGGGTCGACAGCGTTCCCCAGTCCTTGAGATTCTGCTTCCAGGCGAATTCGACGTCGATACCGTCGGTCTTCACCTTCTGCGCATTCACGAATTGCACTACGACGTAAAGCAACGTGCCGGAATTAGGAATTCCTGGAAGGTCGTTAGTATCGCGCCCGACGATCGGCACCCCGGCCGCGCCGGTGGCTTGTCCGGTTGTAATCTGGTTCCGGGTGACGAAGTTCCAGTAGTCGACCGTGGCGCTGAGGCCGGGGACGGGCTCCAGGACCGTGCCGAGGGTGTAGGCAGTCGACGTCTCGGGCTGGAGACCACTGCCGGGCATGCCAACGACGCCAATAAGCCTGCCGCCGCAGTCGGCGGGGGCATGGGTAATCGGGCAGCGCAGCGGGTCCGGGAAGGCGGCGTAACCCGCCCCAGTCGAATCGACCTCGTATAGGCCAGGCGCGCGAAAGCTGGTCTGCCACGTGCCCCGCAGGACCAGCGAGGGCAATGCGGTCCACTTGATTCCGACCTTGGGATTGGTGGTACTTCCAAAATCGGAATAGTGGTCGTAGCGAACCGCTACGGTGGCTTCGAGATTGCGCAGCACCGGCGCATACAGCTCGCCGTAAACCGCATTGACATTGCGCGCCCCCGTCGCCGCCGCGTAGCCGGCACCGACGACGTCACCGGTCGCCGTTCCCGGCATACCGGGATTGGACAGTTCTTCCCGCCGAAATTCATAGCCGACGGCGAGCGCCAGTTGGCCACCTTGCAGCTTGTAGAGGTCGCGCGATGCCTTGGCGTCGAACACCGTATTTTCGGATAGCGTGCTCCACGAGCGTGACGGCGCGATCCATACGTACACCGCAGGATCATTCAGTCCGGCAGTGTCGCCAATGCGGTAGTACCCGTAGGGTCCCGTTCCCGCCAACCCTTGCTGCAACCTTTCGTAGCTGTAGTTGCCCCGACGAGTGATGTCGGTGTCGCTGCGTATGTACAAACCGGCCAGGTCCCAGTCCCAACCGCGCGCGGCGCCCTTCAGCCCAAAGAGATAGCGCTGCGTGTCGGTGTCGTAGGTCTGCGTAGTTCCGCCCACGCCGATATCGTTGTAGGTCAGGCGCGCCACCTGTCCATTGGCCGAGAACGGGTTGTCAGGATGGCCGACCGGCAGGCTGAGCGTATTGCTGGATACGACCGCGTTGGTCGACGGGTTGTACCAGGTGCGACTCGTGCCGGGTGGAGTTCCGCGCGCTTCGGTCTGGACGTGGAAGTACGACAGCTCCGCGTAGGCCTGCATCGCATCGTTGAAGATATAAGTCCCGCGCGCAAACGCGTTGAAACGCTCGATTTCAGGCGCGAGGTCGATGTAGTCCTTGGTCTCCCAGCGACAGAACCCTTCGTCCTGATTCACCGTTGCACAGGCTCCGGGCAGCGACCGCCACGGCCCAGCATTCGGTCCGGTGGGATTCGTCGCGGGATAGGGCCGGACGTTGCCGAGCAGGCTGCTTGCGCTGAACCCGGAGTTCGGGTTGCCGGGTCGCGTATCCGGCAATCCCATGAACCGCAAATCGTTGGAACCGACATATTGGCGCCTCGTGCTGGACGGGTTCGCCTCCTGCTTCTGTGCGTCCAGCGTCAGGAACGCGTTGTAACGATCCTTGGTGAGATCGCCTGCACCGAAGGTGATGGCGCCCTTGACCTGGTTGCCTTCGCCGTTATGGGCCGTACCCGCGGTAGCCGTGGCGGTCAGCCCGGTGAACTGCTGGCGCAGGATGATGTTCACCACACCTGCGACTGCATCGGAACCGTAGATGGCTGAAGCGCCATCCTTCAGTACTTCGATCCGCTCGACCGCATCGAACGGAATCTGCGACAGGTCGACATACGAAATGTGGGCGTCGTCGGCGAGCCCGAAATTGGCGAGTCGCCGTCCGTTGAGCAGCACCAGCGTGTTGTTCGGTCCGAGTCCGCGCAGTGAAACCGCCGCGCCCGATGCGGAAAAGCCGTTGGTGAACGAAGGACTGATCGTTCCGTTGTTGTTCGCGGTGATCTGCCGGACGACATCCTGGATGGTCTGCAATCCCGAGGCCTGGATGTCCTCGCGGGTGATGGTCTCGAGGGGCGCCGCCGTCTCGCTGTCGGCGCGCTTGATATTCGACCCCGTCACATTGACGCGGATGTCCTGCGCCCATGCCGGTCCCGTGCCGAACATTCCGTAGCCGATCGCCATCCCCAATCTGGTCAGTCGCAGACGCATTCCGTGCTCCCCGGTCAAGGAATCGCATTTCCAATTGAAGTAAGACGGCTACATTTGCTTGAACAGATGGACGTAGGGCTCGCTCACCGGCAACGCCTCCGGGCGATCTTTCAGGCGCACCATCAAGTGGCCACGCAGGTCGCGGTGAACGCCGGCGATGGCATTGATGTTGACGAGCGTGGACCGATGAATCTGCCAGAACATCTTAGGATCCACGACCTCAGCCAGTTCCTTGATCGGGCGGCGAATCAGTGCTTCCGAATTCGCGGTGATCACCAGCGTGTATTTGTTGTCAGCGCGGAAGTACAGGATCTGCTCGACGGTGATTACGCGCAGGTTGTTGCCTTGCGACGCGGTTACCCACCGCAGGTATTCGTCGTCCTTTACCTTGGCCGCAAGCCGGGTGAGGATGCCGTCCAGGTCGGCCGGCTGTTCGCGCGAACGCTCCTTCAACCGGGAGACAGTCTCGGCGAGTCGCGCGGAAGAAAAGGGCTTCATCACGTAGTCGACCGCGCCTTGTTCGAACGCGGTCACCGCGTACTTGTCGTACGCGGTGACGAATACGACATGGCACTTCCTGCTGGCAAGCCGGGCAACCTCCAGGCCCGTCATGCCGGGCATCTGGATGTCCAGAAACAGAATGTCGGGGGTTTGCTCGGCCAGGGCGCGCGCGGCAGCGAATCCATCGGCGACCTCGGCGCAGATCACGAGCGAGGGCCACAACTGCGCCAGAGTCGCCCGCAGCTCCCCTCGCAACACGTCCTCGTCCTCGGCAATTAC
The DNA here is from genome assembly GCA_963756765.1 of uncultured beta proteobacterium. Taxonomy (GTDB): domain Bacteria; phylum Pseudomonadota; class Gammaproteobacteria; order Burkholderiales; family Casimicrobiaceae; genus VBCG01. The sequence continues at coordinate 7,748 of CAVWPC010000022.1, forward strand.
GGCCTTGAGTTCGGTCATGGAAACGCACCGTGGGCTGGCCGGCCGTGTTTGCGTCGACCAAAGCGAGTGGCCATTGCAGGATGGCGTTTCACGGCGTCCGTTCGTCCGGAATCAATACGATCGCCTCGGGGGCCTGATACTTCTCGTCGCGAATCGACAGCGAAGCGCGATCCGCGAACAATGTGCGCAATCGCTCGCGAACCTTCTCGACATCGGCCGCCGCATCGGCGCCGGTGAACCCGTGGCCGCTGCTGCTGACCACGATGCGCAATTGCCCATCGGCGGAGCTGACCTCGATGCCAATCGTTTCGCTGGCTCCGGAGGAGCGCAGCACGGACCGCAGCGCGCAATCGACGAGCGGAAGCACGATCATCGGCGGGATCTGCGCGCCACCATCTCCTGCGGCGGAGGAAATCGTGAAGGTCAGCCGCTCGTTCAGCCGCACCTTCATGATATCGAGCCAGGCGCGGACCAGCGCCAGCTCCGCGGAGACGGTCGAATCAGAGGTACGCAGGCTCGGCAGCGCGGCACGCAGATAGACGATGAGATCGTCGAGGACACGTTCGGCGAACGGCCCCTCCACTTCGTAGAGCTGTTCGATATGTTCCAGCGTATCGAACAGGAATTGCGGGTCCACACGTGCCTGCATTGCCTGCAGCCGCGACTGGTACGACTGCCTGCCGAGCCTGACGTGCTCGAGTTGCACACTCTGCAACTTTTCCGCCCGCTGCTGGGCGTCGATGGCGTACATGTAGGCAAAGGCGCCCAACGTGCACATCAGCAAACGCGGCGGCACGTTGAGCCACCATCCAGCCAGCTGCTCCTTGGTAACGCCTTCCCATTTGCAATCGCAGCCCGTAAGAATATTGAATACCGGCGTGAACACGAGAACGCCCAGGACTTCGGCCACGAAGACCGCGGTGACCGCCGCAATTGCATACGGAACCCACCGCCGACGCTCGGTGGTCGCGACGCTGCGGGCCACGGCGATGCACAGCAGGAGGATGATCGCGGGCCCCAGCGCATCGATGAAGGAGGAGACGAATCCATGCCACGGCTGCCCCTGGCGGGTCATCAAAGCGTTCGCGAGTCCCTGCGCCAGTCCGATGCCCATGCCCAGTAACAGCCATAGATTCCATTCGCGCGCACTGATGCCGCGCCAGCATCGCCAGACGAAAGCGAGCGCGCGGACAGGTGGCGCGCCCCCGGGGCTCGAGGGAAGTGCGAGGATCGCCATCAGGCCGCCTTGGCCTCGACGCCGGGCTGCAGCGGAAACTCGAGGGAGGCGACGACGCCACCCGCTTCAAGCGGCGCGAGCGCGAGGTCCGCGTCTTCGCCGAACATCGATTGCAGCCGGCTGCGGATGTTGGCCAGGCCGACGCCGCCGCCCCAGGACTCCTCGAGACCCTTGCCGTTGTCGACAACCTCGATCCGCAGCCTGTCGGCAGCTTGCCTGGCGGTGATCCAGACCCGACCGCCCTGTTCGAGCGGGCTCAGGCCATGAATGACCGCATTCTCCACCAGCGTCGCGATCATCATCGGCGGCACCAGCAAGGGACGCAACGCGGCCGGCACGTCGACCTCGAACGCAAGACGCCTGCCCATCCGGATTTTCTGTACGCTCAGGTATGCGGTCGCAAGTGCGAGTTCGCGCTCCAGCGTCGAATTTGCCTCGCGCATGCTTGGCAGCGATGCCGTCAGGTACCGCCGCAGGTGCTGCAGCATCGACTTTCCCGACCGCCGATCCGTTTGATAGAGCCGGCGGACGCTCGCCAGTGCGTTGAACAGGAAATGGGGCTCGATCTGTGCCTGCATGACCTGCAGCCGGGCTTCCGCATTTTCCCGCTCGATTTCCTCTCGGCCTACTTCTTCGCGATGCAGTTGGGCGACTGCGTCGCGCCCGGCCTTCAAAAAGTAGTAGAGCGCGACCGCTGTCGCGCTGTAGACGAAATACCAGAGCGACCTGCCACCGTATGACCGCAGCTTTTCCATCGAGTCAACCAGCCGATGGGAGGGCGGTACACTGCTGGTGGGGACGCCCCAGTAGACCCACGGAGTGACCGCCATCCAGAGCACCATGCCGGCGGCTTGGCCTGCCGCCAGCGCCAGCACGAGGCAGGCAATCCGTTGCCAGCCGGCCTTGGGTCCCCGGTTCTCGGCCGCGATGACTGCAAACAGCACCGGGAGGAAGCACACGAATGCGAATACGATCGCCCGCAAAGGTGCAAGCGCCTTCTGCAGGGCGTCGGGGCTGCGCATGATCGTGCCCACCAGGGTTGCCTGATGCAGAGCGACAAATATAACGGCACCGCAGAAGATCGCGAACCATTTCCACGTCAGGCCCGCGAAAGTCCGGGCGAGCCAGGCGCGCGCACGCACGGCCGTGAGACGCACTTGGCGGCGATGCCATTGGGTCAGAATGACGAGATCTCCACCGGTTCGCGAGCTCCGGACGTACGTTCGATCCGTGCTCCATCCCCCACAGCGTGGAGCCCGTCCTGCCTGGACATGCATTGGCGACGTGGATGATAGCGTCCGGAATTGGCTTCTGTCTGCCAGGAATCGTAGCGGGGCCATCTCCCTGGCGGGTCCGTTTGCGATTAATGCGGCAAATGTGGGAGTGGTTTGGCTGCAACGCCGATAGGCCCAAACGCTGGAGCGGCAGATTGACCCGTGGCGGCGCCCATGACGCCTGCCCGGAGTGCCGGCCGATGGTGACGGCGGGCGCTCATTGACCGGATGGACAACCTCACCCACGCCCTGTCCGGCGCGCTGATCGCGCGGGCCACCGCGCCGCGCCCACGGCCCGGCGCTACGATTCCGCTAGCGCGCAGGGTCGCGCTCGGCGTCGTCGCGGCCTCCCTGCCGGACCTCGATTCCGTCATCGGCTGGCTCTCGCCGGTGGCCTATATCTATCACCACCGCGGCATCACGCATTCGTTCCTGATGCTGCCGTTGTGGTCGCTGTTGCTCGCCTGGGTGTGCGCCAAGCTATGGCGACAAGGGCCGGGCTGGCGCGCCTATTTCAGCGTGTTCGCGTGGGGTATCGGCATCCACATCGCCGGCGACTGGATCACCTCGTTCGGCACGATGCTGCTGGCGCCGCTGTCCGACCGGCGTTTCGCGCTGTCGACCACCTTCATCATCGATCTCTGGCTGCTGGCGTTGCTGCTGGCCGGCGTCGTGGCCTGCGTCTTATGGCGCACCTCGCGGGCCCCGGCGATCCTCGCGCTGGCGCTGACGGCGGGCTATGTGGCGTTCCAGGGCGTCCAGCATGAAAAGGCGATCGAATTCGGCGAGCACTACGCGAGCGCCGAAGACCTGCAGGGCGCCAGTGTCAGCGCGATGCCGCGCCCGGCATCGCCATTCAACTGGACGGTGATGGTGGAGAACGGCGACCGCCTCGACTACACGCAGGTGCGCTTCGCCGCGCAACCGGCGCTGCTCGGCAGGATCGGCGTGCCATTGTTCGCCCAGTTGGCGGCCCCTTATGTCAGCGCCAACGATGCGCGATGGGTGCATGTCGACCGCTTCGGGCCGGATGCCATCGTGCGCGAAGCATTCGCCGCGCCCGAGCTCGCATTCTTCCGCTGGTTTGCGGCGCACCCCGCCCTGTACCGCATCGACGTCGGCAACCCGTCAACCTGCGTGTGGTTCGAGGACCTGCGCTTCGTCACGCCTGGGCGCAGCGAGACGCCGTTTCGCTACGGGGTGTGCCGGGAAAGCAATGGACCGTGGTCGCTGTTCAAGCTCGACGGCGACCAACGCATTCCGGTGCGCTGAGCGTAACTGCCGCGAAGCTACTCGTCGTGCACGGCAAGGCGCACCAGATAGCCACCCGACTTTTCGTCGCGTTCGAGCTCGAGGCTGCCGGTACGTGCGCCCTCCTCCAGCATGCCGTTGAACGACCGGAAGCCGTAGTACGACTCGTTGAAGCCCGGCTTGCGCCGCTTCAACGCCTGCTTGATCATCGAGCCCCAGAGCTTTTCCTCCGCCCCGCGCTCGGAGACGAGTGCCTCGACCGTTTCGATGATCAGGTCGATCGCCTCCTCGCGCCGCTCCTCGTCCTTGGACGGCGTCGATCCCTCGGCCGGGCCGCGTGTCGCCGCGGCGTCCGCGGATTTCGCGGCGGCCGGGGTCGACTTCTTCGCCCCGGCGCCGGCCTTGCCTGTGCCGGTCTTCGCCGCGCGCCGCCGCGTCACGGCCTTCTTCTGCTCGCGCACCAGGTCGTCGTAGAAAATGAACTCGTCGCAGTTCGCGATCAAGAGGTCCGAGGTCGAATTCTTGACCCCCACGCCGATCACGATCTTCGCGTTTTCGCGCAGCTTGGAGACGAGCGGCGAAAAATCGGAATCCCCGCTGATGATCACGAACGTGTCTACATGCGCCTTGGTGTAGCAAAGGTCGAGCGCATCGACCACCATCCGGATGTCGGCGGAATTCTTGCCGGACTGCCGGACATGCGGGATTTCGATCAGCTCGAAGGAAGCTTCGTGCATCGGTGACTTGAACGCCTTGTAGCGGTCCCAGTCGCAATAGGCCTTCTTGACGACGATGCTACCCTTGAGCAACAGGCGCTCGAGGACGCGGCCGATGTCGAACTTGTCGTAGCTCGCATCGCGTACGCCCAGTGCAATGTTCTCGAAGTCGCAGAACAGCGCCATGTTGGTGACTTCAGGCGCGTTGGCCATGATGTGCTTCCTGCGCAAAACCCGCACAATAGCAGCCCATGTCCCCACCCGCCGATTCCAATGCTCCTGCCAACCCGACGGACCCGGGCATTCCTGCCCTGTCGCTGCTGGAAACGCGCGTCATCGGCGTGCTGATCGAAAAGCAGCACACGGTCCCCGACACTTACCCGTTGACGCTCAATGCGCTCATCGCCGGCTGCAACCAGAAGACCAGCCGGGATCCGCTGCTCGAAGCGAGCGAACGCGACGTGCAGGAAGCACTCGACCGCCTGCGCGCGCTGTCGCTCATCGTCGAATCGAGCGGCGGCCGCGCGATGCGCTATGCGCAGAATTTCGGCCGCGTGCTCGGCATTCCCGCGCAGGCGGTTGCCCTGCTGGCCGTGATCATGCTGCGTGGCCCCCAGACGGTGGGTGAATTGCGCCTGCACAGCGAACGCCTGCATCGCTTCGCCGACATTTCGTCGGTCGAGGGCTTCCTGCACGAACTCGCGGCCCGACCCGCGGGCGCGCTCGTGGTCGAGCTGCCGCGGCAGCCCGGCGCGCGCGAGACGCGCTGGGCCCACCTGTTGTCGGGCCCGGTGACCGCGCCAACGCAACCACATATTTTTGTCACGGGCGCGACGGCCGCCGCCACTGTTGCCGGCGATCCCGGAACGGCGGACGAGCTGGCGGTGCTCAAGGCCACGGTTACGCAACTGCAGCAGGAAGTTGCGGCGCTGCGCGCCACCCTGGAGCGCCTCGCGCGCGAATTGGGTTCGCCGCCCGCTTGAAGTGTTGCCCTAGTAGCGCTCGGCCCATTTCCTCTCCGGACATCAGCGAATCGCTGGTTGCTCGGCAGCGAGCGTGGCGAAGCGCGAACGCCGTGGCCCCACCGCCATGCGTCCCCATCCTGTCCACTGGATTGCCCGCAGCGCGCAAATGGGGTGACAATGTGGCGAATCCGGTTCCACCTGCTTGGCGGACAGTCAATTGCAATGCGCATGCAGCAAGTCGCATTGTCCAGGGGTCGGGGATCGCCGACTGTGCGCGCGGTCCTGTCGCAAGCGTAATCTTCTTTCCTAGGCGAGGTGCACATGGGACTGCTCGACGGATTGCTGGGTCAGATGATTGGTGGTGCCAACCAGGGCCGCGGCGCGGGAACGCAGGATGGCTTGGGGGGCCTGGGCGACCTGCTCGGCGGCATGGGCGGAGCCACCCCCGGAATGCGCGCCGGCCCGGCGCAAGGCGTCAATCCGCTGCTGATGATGCTGCTGCAGGTGCTGCAGCAGAACGGTGGCCTCGGTGGGCTGATGGGCCGCATGCAACAGGCCGGCATGGGCGACCAGGTGCAGTCATGGATCGGCACCGGCGCCAACCAGCAGATCCAGCCCGATGCGCTGTCGCAGATTTTCGGGCACGGCCAACTCGACCAGATCGCGCAGCAGCTCGGCATGTCGCGCCAGGAAGCCGCCGGCGGGATGGCCAACATGCTGCCGGACCTGGTCAACGAGATGACGCCGCAGGGGCAGATCCCCGAGAATTCGAACGACCTCGTGTCGCAGGTATTGGCTTCGCTGCAGCAATCGGACGCGCGCCGGCGCTAGCCAGCCGCTGACGGCAGTCGGCCATTGCGTTCGGCTGCCTGCGAATACGACGCCGCTCCGGCTGCGCTGGCCTAGTCCTGGCGCCAGGGCAGGCCGGCGACTCGCCAGCCGGCGATCACGCGCTGGCCATGCGCGTCCTTGTCACCCTCGAAGCCCTCGAGAATGTTGAACGTCGCCGCGAATCCATTCGCCTTGGCCAGCGCGGCGGCGTGCTGCGAGCGAACGCCGCTGCGGCACAGGAAGGCCACCGGCCGCTCCGGCGGCACCTTCGCCCGCAGTTCATCGAGAAACGCGGGATTGCGCTGCTTCGCCGGGTAGTCGTACCACTCGATGGCCAGGCTGCCTGGCACGTAGCCGACGAGATCGCGCTCCGCGAGCGTACGTGTGTCTACGAGTTCGATTTCGCCGGCCGTATAGAGCGTCCACGCCTCCACCGGCAGCAGAAGTCCCGTCATCGATGCGCCGGCCGCTTTGGCGCGGTCCGTCGCAGTCTTGAAAATTTGCTGCGGCGTCGGATGCTGTTCAGACGGCATGCGGGATCATGCCCAGACGCTGGTTGGCCGGAACGGCCACGTCGATGAGCTTGGGTTTCGGCAAGTGCAGTTCGGCCATCAGCGCGATGAAGGCCATGCGATCGCGACCAGCGAGGCGCGTGTTGTGCTGCTTTTCCCAGCCGATGGTCGACACGGAATTGCCGCGATAATCGTGTCCCGGATAAACGCGGGTATTGGGCGGCAGGCGGAACAGCTTGCCCTGGACGCTGTCGTAGAGGGCCCCTGCGTCGCCGCTCTGGAAATCCGTGCGCCCGCAGCCGTCGATGAACAGGGTGTCACCGGTGAATACGTTGTCCTGCCACAGGTAACTCATGCTGCCGGCGGTGTGCCCGGGTGTATGCAGGGCGGTCAAATTCTCCGCGACGCCGAACAGCAGCGTGTCGCCGTCCTGCAGCTGGAGGTTGGCAGACGTGATCGCACAGCCGCTGGGAGCCGCCGCCTGCGCTCCGGTCAGCTCGCGCAACCGGCCGGCACCGGTGATGTGGTCGGCATGTGCGTGGGTTTCGAGTACGTAGCGCAAGCGCAGGTCGAGCCGCTGCACCACGGCCAGGTCGCGCTCGACCTGACGATCCACCGAATCGATGGCGATCGCTTCGCGCGACTCGCGATCGACTAGAAAATAGGTGAACGTCGAGGATTCCGGGTCGAACAACTGAATGACATCGTGCCGCATGTCGCCTCCGGCGCATCGGGCAAAACGTTATGATGCACCGGACAGGCAGGCATGTGGGACGCTGAAGTACTATCCATCGCGAATCAACGGGCGGCAGTCGCGACAACCGCCGCCGCCGCACGGGCAGCTGCATCTTCACGTTCGATGCGGGCAAGTTCCACGGCGCGCGAGGCCGCGACGGTGACGGTCGGCAGCCGGTACACTGGCGCGCCTTGGTCCATTTCGCCGGTCGCGACACCGATCATCTGCACGACGCCGGACTTGGGCGTGCCGGCAGCGGCGACGGTGACGTCGGCCGGCGCGGACAGGTACCCGAAGCCGGCCACGGCGATCGCGGCGGCGAACACGGACACGGCAATCAGGATCTGGCGGGATTTGGCTTGCATGATCTTCTCCTTGGGGTGGTTGATAGACGATGCCAATGTCCGCCTGAAGGCCCCTTAACGTCTTGAACCGCGCCTTAAACGTGCCTTAAATCTTCGCCGGTCCACCGCCGACCCCGCTTCAACGCGATTGCGCCGGGCCCGTATGGTCCTGACCCGAACGCATTGTATTTCGCCATAAAGCATTCCAAATCAATGGTATATACACAAATGATCGATACC
>CAVWPC010000023.1:0-17925 GCA_963756765.1 uncultured beta proteobacterium
TGTCTCACGACGTTTTGAACCCAGCTCACGTACCACTTTAAATGGCGAACAGCCATACCCTTGGGACCGGCTACAGCCCCAGGATGTGATGAGCCGACATCGAGGTGCCAAACACCGCCGTCGATATGAACTCTTGGGCGGTATCAGCCTGTTATCCCCGGCGTACCTTTTGTCCGTTGAGCGATGGCCCTTCCATACAGAACCACCGGATCACTAGGTCCTACTTTCGTACCTGCTCGACTTGTCAGTCTCGCAGTCAAGCTCGCTTGTGCCCTTGCACGTCCAGCGCGATGTCCGACCGCGCTAAGCGAACCTTCGAGCTCCTCCGTTACGCTTTGGGAGGAGACCGCCCCAGTCAAACTGCCTACCATGCACGGTCCCCGATCCAGGTGATGGACCCAGGTTAGAACCGCAATGACGTCAGGCTGGTATTTCAACGTTGGCTCCACGAGAGCTAGCGCCCCCGCTTCAATGCCTCCCAGCTATCCTACACAAACCTCATCACAGTCCAATGCAAAGCTACAGTAAAGGTGCACGGGGTCTTTCCGTCTTGCCGCGGGGAGATTGCATCTTCACAAACACTTCAACTTCGCTGAGTCTCGGGTGGAGACAGCGTGGCCATCGTTACGCCATTCGTGCAGGTCGGAACTTACCCGACAAGGAATTTCGCTACCTTAGGACCGTTATAGTTACGGCCGCCGTTTACCGGGGCTTCGATCAAGAGCTTGCACCCCATCACTTAACCTTCCGGCACCGGGCAGGCGTCACACCCTATACGTCGACTTTCGTCTTAGCAGAGTGCTGTGTTTTTGTTAAACAGTCGCAGCCACCGATTCTTTGCAACCCTTCTCAGCTCCCCCTGTACGGGTTCACCTACCAAGGGCACACCTTATCCCGAAGTTACGGTGTCAATTTGCCGAGTTCCTTCACCCGAGTTCTCTCAAGCGCCTGAGCATATTCAGCTCGCCCACCTGTGTCGGTTTGCGGTACGGTCCATCTGTAACTGAAGCTTAGAGGCTTTTCCTGGAAGCAGGGTATCGCTCGCTTCGCACTGGCAAGCCAGCGCTCGTCATCACGCCTCAACTAAGCCCGGCGGATTTGCCTACCAGGCACGTCTACACGCTTAAACCGGGACGTCCAACACCCGGCCGAGGTAACCTTCTCCGTCCCCCCATCGCATTACAGATCGGTGCAGGAATATTAACCTGCTTCCCATCGACTACGGCTCTCGCCCTCATCTTAGGGGCCGACTCACCCTGCGCCGATGAACGTGGCGCAGGAAACCTTGGGCTTTCGGCGAGGGGGCCTTTCACCCCCTTTATCGCTACTCATGTCAGCATTCGCACTTCCGATACCTCCAGCAACCCTCTCGAGTCACCTTCACCGGCCTACGGAACGCTCTCCTACCATCAACACGCTCCATTAAAGACACGCGTGCCTGCGCCACCTTCTGCATGGCGCAGCACGACTCGACTTTGATGGGGGCATTGCCGCAGCAAGCTGCGTCAAGCTCCATGTCGGCGCATGCCTTTAATGGAGCGTGATGATCCGCGATTTCGGTGCCTAGCTTGAGCCCCGTTACATCTTCCGCGCAGGACGACTCGACCAGTGAGCTATTACGCTTTCTTTAAATGATGGCTGCTTCTAAGCCAACATCCTGGCTGTCTGAGCCTTCCCACCTCGTTTCCCACTTAGCTAGATCTTGGGGACCTTAATCGGCGGTCTGGGTTGTTTCCCTCTCGACACCGGACGTTAGCACCCGATGTCTGTCTCCCCTGCTCGCACTTGCCGGTATTCGGAGTTTGCTATGGCGCAGTAGATCGCTATGACCCCCACAACCATTACAGTGCTCTACCCCCGGCAGTGATACAGGAGGCACTACCTCAATAGTTTTCGGAGAGAACCAGCTATTTCCGGATTTGTTTAGCCTTTCACCCCTAGCCACAGCTCATCCCCGTCTTTTTCAACAGACGTGGGTTCGGACCTCCAGTAGGTGTTACCCCACCTTCATCCTGGCCATGGCTAGATCATCCGGTTTCGGGTCTACGCCACGCAACTAAAATCGCCCTATTCGGACTCGCTTTCGCTTCGCCTCCCCTAGTCGGTTAAGCTCGCTACGTAACGTAAGTCGCTGACCCATTATACAAAAGGTACGCAGTCACCCCAGCTTTATCAGTCCTCAGATGCGCCTATGGATCTGCTTCGTCCCGCGGGTTCTTTGGCCGCACTAAAGTGCGTCAAAGAACGTGCGCCGAAGGCTGATAAAGCTGGGGCTCCCACTGTTTGTATGCATGCGGTTTCAGGATCTATTTCACTCCCCTTCCGGGGTTCTTTTCGCCTTTCCCTCACGGTACTGGTGCACTATCGGTCGATTACGAGTATTTAGCCTTGGAGGATGGTCCCCCCATCTTCAGACAGGATTTCACGTGTCCCGCCCTACTTGTCGCAAGCTTAGTTCCACACTCCACCTTTCGCGTACGGGGCTGTCACCCACTACGGCGGCACTTTCCAGAGCCTTCCACTAGGTCGAATGCTAAAACTTGCCGGCTGTTCCCATTTCGCTCGCCACTACTCTGGGAATCTCGGTTGATTTCTGTTCCTCCGGCTACTGAGATGTTTCAGTTCACCGGGTTTGCTCCCTCTGCCCTATATATTCAGACAGCGGTGACCCTTGCGGGCCGGGTTTCCCCATTCGGACATCTGCGGATCAATGCTCGTTTGCCAGCTCCCCGCAGCTTTTCGCAGGCTGCCACGTCCTTCATCGCCTGTAATCGCCAAGGCATCCACCACATGCACTTAGTCGCTTGACTCCATTACTGTGAACCTTCCACGGCCCGGAACACGCCATCGGGGCTTACACCCCCACCACGTCGTCCCTTGCCGCGTCCGGCACACCGTCTTGGTGTGTTCGCGCCACCGCCACCTCCCCTTTTAAAGAGGTGCCGGCTTTTTGAAGATACAACTCAACCCTATTTGCGCATCGAACTCTCATCAAGTTCGATGCACCCTTACCTTCCCAATTGTTAAAGAACACTACAGCGCTCAACGCTGCGCTCTGGCGCGGGCTGGCCCGCTTCACCAAACCACAACGTTGAAGGCTGTGTGCAAACGCAACCGATAGCACCATCCCTGGTGGAGCTGGACGGGATCGAACCGACGACCTCCTGCTTGCAAAGCAGGCGCTCTCCCAATTGAGCTACAGCCCCGGTCCTGCGGGGGGCCGGTACGGCCCCCTGGCGACGGCCAACGGACAACGACCAACTGGCCACTACCAACTGACTGGTGGGTCTGGATGGATTCGAACCATCGACCCCCGCCTTATCAAGACGGTGCTCTAACCAACTGAGCTACAGGCCCGCTGTTCGATGCGTTTGCACAATGTGTGCAACCGATAGGTTGTGGGTACTGACGCGGTCGGGTGGGGATGGCAGAGCGGTCCCAGGACCTTGCGGTACCTGTGGCCTGCCTCTGCTCCCAGCTTTCCGAGAAAGGAGGTGATCCAGCCGCACCTTCCGATACGGCTACCTTGTTACGACTTCACCCCAGTCACGAAACGCACCGTGGTAAGCGGCCTCCTTGCGGTTAGCCTACCTACTTCTGGTACATCCCGCTCCCATGGTGTGACGGGCGGTGTGTACAAGACCCGGGAACGTATTCACCGTGACATGCTGATCCACGATTACTAGCGATTCCGACTTCATGCAGTCGAGTTGCAGACTGCAATCCGGACTACGATCGGCTTTGTGGGATTGGCTCCCCCTCGCGGGTTGGCAACCCTCTGTACCGACCATTGTATGACGTGTGAAGCCCTACCCATAAGGGCCATGAGGACTTGACGTCATCCCCACCTTCCTCCGGTTTGTCACCGGCAGTCTCCCTAGAGTGCCCTTGCGTAGCAACTAGGGACAAGGGTTGCGCTCGTTGCGGGACTTAACCCAACATCTCACGACACGAGCTGACGACAGCCATGCAGCACCTGTGTTCCGGTTCTCTTTCGAGCACCCCCGCCTTTCAGCAGGCTTCCGGACATGTCAAGGGTAGGTAAGGTTGTTCGCGTTGCATCGAATTAATCCACATCATCCACCGCTTGTGCGGGTCCCCGTCAATTCCTTTGAGTTTTAACCTTGCGGCCGTACTCCCCAGGCGGCTCACTTCACGCGTTAGCTACGGTACCAAGGAATCGCTTCCCCAACACCTAGTGAGCATCGTTTAGGGCGTGGACTACCAGGGTATCTAATCCTGTTTGCTCCCCACGCTTTCGTGCCTGAGCGTCAGTATTGGCCCAGGGGGCTGCCTTCGCCATCGGTGTTCCTCCGCATCTCTACGCATTTCACTGCTACACGCGGAATTCCACCCCCCTCTGCCATACTCAAGCCCGCCAGTTTCCATTGCCATTCCCAGGTTGAGCCCGGGGCTTTCACAACGAACTTAACGAACCGCCTGCGCACGCTTTACGCCCAGTAATTCCGATTAACGCTCGCACCCTACGTATTACCGCGGCTGCTGGCACGTAGTTAGCCGGTGCTTATTCCGCCGGTACCGTCAAGAACGCCTGGTGTTATCCGGCGCCTTTTCTTCCCGACTAAAAGCGGTTTACAACCCGAAGGCCTTCTTCCCGCACGCGGCATGGCTGGATCAGGGTTGCCCCCATTGTCCAAAATTCCCCACTGCTGCCTCCCGTAGGAGTCTGGGCCGTGTCTCAGTCCCAGTGTGGCTGATCATCCTCTCAGACCAGCTACGGATCGTCGCCTTGGTAAGCCATTACCCCACCAACAAGCTAATCCGACATCGGCCGCTCCCAGAGCGCGAGGCCCTTGCAGGTCCCCCGCTTTCCTCCTCAGAGCATATGCGGTATTAGCGCCGCTTTCGCGGCGTTATCCCCCACTCCGGGGCACGTTCCGATGTATTCCTCACCCGTCCGCCGCTCGCCGCCAGAGTTGCCCCCGCGCTGCCGCTCGACTTGCATGTGTAAAGCATGCCGCCAGCGTTCAATCTGAGCCAGGATCAAACTCTTCAGTTCGATCTTTGCAAAGCATTCTCATATCAACGTTGGCCCCATCCCCACAGCGTTGCCACCGTGAAGACAAGACGTTCGGCTCCCCACCCCCAGCTCGCGCCAGCGGTGACAAGCCTTACTGCGTCGTGTGAGCACTTCATTTGTCTTGGTGCCCCAGCTCCGAGCCCCCTTTAAGGAAACCCACAACCAGAACAATCCCGACAACCCCAGTACCCACACCTATCGGTTGCAAGTTTTTAAAGAGCGGCGGCGCCTCTTCCGGGTCGTGCCCATGACCCTGCCGGGCCGGGCAACTGTTGCTTTGGAAAAGGTGGAGCAAAGAGGCGCGATTATACAACGTAAACCGGCTCGGTCAATACCCCCGACGCGAACATCCAAAATAGGGGCAGCCAGCAGGATTGCAAGGCTCTTTGGAACGCCCCTGATAAAATTCGGCCCGCCACTTGCGTCGGCGCAAGGCGCTCTCCCGCGGCCACCGGGGGCAGGCCCCAACATCTTTCGGGCCATACATCCAGGAATCCCTTGTCACCGCCTCCAGCCCTGCCCGCCACGGCCCAGTCTGCCGCCGACCCCGCGCTTCGGCGCCCAGGCAAGGCCACCCACCGGCGATGAAAGTCGCGCTCGTTCACGATTGGCTCGACACCTGGGGCGGGGGCGAAAACGTACTTGTCGAACTCCTGCACGCCTATCCGGGCGCCGACGTCTTCACGCTCGTCGACCATCTCGCACCGGAAGACCGCCAGCGACTCGGCGGCGCGCGCATCACTACGACGTGGATGCAGGGGCTGCCCTGGGGGCGACGGTGGTTCCGTCACGCGGCGGTCGCATGGCCCCAGGTGGTCGAGAGCCTCGACCTTCGTGGCTACGATGTCATCCTGTCGGTGTCTCATTCGGTGGCCAAGGGGGTGCGCAAGCATCCGGGACAGGTCCACGTGTGCTACTGCAATTCCCCGGCTCGCTTCGCCTGGGATATGGTCGACGTCTATCGCGCGCGCGCAGCAGGCGGGTCGCGACTGCGCACGGGCATCACCAATGCGCTGTTGCGGCGCTTTCGCCGCTGGGATCTCCGGACGAGTTCGCGTGTTGACACGTTCATCGCCAATTCGCGCAACATCGCCAACACCATCGAGCGCATCTACGGTCGCCAGTCCATGGTCGTCTATCCGCCGGTCGACGTGGCGCGCTTCGCGTCGTCCGAAGCGCCTTCGCGTGGCCGGCACTTCGTGACGCTCTCGCGTCTGGTTCCATACAAGCGCGTCGACCTCCTGGTCGACACGTTCCGCCTCCTTCCCGACCACCGCCTGCGCATTCTCGGCGATGGCCCGGACCGGGCGCACCTGGAAGCGCAAAGCCCGGCAAACGTCGAGTTCTTGGGCCGCGCTTCCGACGACGAGGTTGTGCGCGAGCTCGCCACTGCGCGCGCCTTGCTCTTCGCCGCCGACGAGGACTTCGGCATTGCCCCGCTGGAAGCACAGGCGGCGGGGACCCCGGTCATCGCCTACGGCAAGGGCGGCGTGCTCGAAACCATCCGTGGCCTCGACTCCGCCGCACCGACGGGTGTTTTCTTCGCGGCGCAAACACCGCAGAGTATCCTCGACGCACTGGCAATGTTCGACGCGCAGGAGCACAGAATCAGCGCGGACGCCTGCCGTGCGAATGCCCAGCGCTTCACCCCTGAGATATTCCGCGAAGCCATCGAGGCAGCGATTGCATCGGCGATGGCCACGCAGCGCACAGCTCCGCTCATCCCAGCGCCGACGCCATGAAGCAGGGCCTGCTGAAGGACAACCCAACGTTGTTCGTCACTGCGCTGCGCATCGCCGACCCGATCCTGGTCGTCGTGACCGGTGTCCTGGCCTATGCCTACTACTTCGGCGACTTCTATCTGCCGGACCGGTACGTGGCAGCGCTGCTAGGTGTGGTGCTGATCGCGGTGACCGCTTTCTCGGCCGCGGGCCTCTATCAGCCGCAGCGCGGATTGAGTTTCGTCGACGAGACACGTCTGCTCTGTCTTGCCTGGCTCGCCATCGCGGTCTCCTCGGGAATGTTCCTGTTCCTGACCAAGACGGGTTCCGATTTCAGTCGCGTATGGGCCACCTTGTGGATGCTGGGAGGGCTCACGCTGCACGTGCTGCTGCGTGCGCTCAGCCGTTTCCTTCTGCGGGGCCTGCGCAGGCGGGGAAGGAATCTGCGCCACGTGGTAATCGTCGGGGCGGGAGAACATGGCCGCAACGTGGCACGGCGCATTCGCGCGGCGCCCTGGAGCGGGCTCGCGATCCGGGCCTTTTACGACGACGACCACGCCGCCGGGACCGATATCGACGGAATTCCGGTGGCGGGTTCCCTGGGGCAACTCACGCTGGATGCGGCAATCCGACCGACCGATCAGGTGTGGATTGCATTGCCGTTGCGTGACGAGATCGTCATTCGATCGGTGATCGAATCGCTGCGGCAGACGCCGGCCATCATTCGCTTCGTGCCGGACATCTACGGCTTTCACATGCTCAATCATTCGTTTGCGGAAGTCGCGGGCATGCCGGTATTGAACCTGACCGACTCCCCCCATTCCGGACTCAACCGGACGTTCAAGACGATCGAGGATTACCTGATCGCGGGCTTACTGCTGATCATGCTGTCGCCGCTCCTGCTGCTGATCGCACTCGTCATCAAGCTCACTTCGCCGGGCCCTGTGCTGTACCGACAGTCTCGCGTTACGTGGAACGGCCGACACTTCGAGATGAGAAAATTCCGTACCATGCCGGTGAATGCGGAAGCGGCGAGCGGTCCGGTATGGTCAAGCCGCGGCGACCATCGCCCGACCACCTTCGGCGCCTGGCTGCGTCGCTTTTCGCTCGACGAACTGCCGCAATTGTTCAACGTGCTCGCGGGCGAGATGTCGCTGGTGGGACCACGGCCGGAGCGACCGGAGTTCGTCGAGCAATTCCGGCAGGAAATTCCGGGCTACATGCAGAAGCACATGGTCATGGCGGGCATCACCGGCTGGGCGCAGGTGAACGACCTGCGCGGCGACACCGATCTGCACCGACGCATCGAATACGACCTTTACTACATCGAGCACTGGTCACTGTGGTTCGACCTGCGCATCCTGCTGCTCACGCTGTGGCATATCCTGGGCAGCCGCAACGCGCATTAGTGGATCAGTTGCCCCAGCAGGCTCAACGCTGATTCACGCCACGTCAGAACATCCGGGCGAGCGCTCTCGACATTGCGCGACTGCGTACGCTCGGCCACTTCGATGAGACGCGCCAATGCCGCCGCATCGCGGGGCGGAAAGTAGCGAATGCTGGAGCCGCCGATCTCGCGGAACACCGGGATGTCCGAAGCAATCACCGGGATGCCGCGGCGCAAGGCCTCGGCGATCGGCAATCCGAATCCTTCGCTGGTGGAAGCGATCACCAGCGCGCAGGCATGCGCGTAGCAATGCGCGAGGTCCCCGTCAGTTGCCGAATCGAGCCAGTAAAGACGTGCCCCGAGTTCCGGGTGGTCGACGAGGCGGCGCGTGACCGGATGGCTGCCCCAGCCTTCGCGGCCGAGCAGCACCAAGCGCGCAGGATCCCCCGCCCGCCAGCGCGATTCGAACGCATCGAGCACGACCGCGTGATCCTTGCGCGGTTCGAGAGTGCCCACCATCAGAAAGGTCGGCGGGTGACCGTCCGCGAACATCGCTTTCACCGAGGCAGTGGGCCGCTCGTCGCCGATGCGATCGATGTCGCCACCGAGATGGAACCAGCCGACGGTTGCTTCGCCGTGCTTCGCATAATGCGAATGGTCGCGCATATAGGAAAGCAGGTCATCGCGCACCGCGCGCGAGATGGCCATCACGCGATCGGCGCGAGGCACAGTTCGTTCGAACCAGCGCCGATAGATGGCTCCTGCCCCGGGCGACGCGAGTTCGGCGTGGCGGATCTGGATGAGGTCGTAGACCATGACACAGACTCGCGCACCCGAAGCATGCGCGCGGTCGAGTTCGGCTGCGAGATCCGGTCCCCGCGTCGCGCCCATCAGCACGAGCCAGTCACCCGGTCCGAACTCGATGCGTCCGCTTCGACCAACCGAGCGCGGGAGTGCCCGCGCGGCACGCCAGCGCAGCGACACCATGAGCTGGCGGGTCGCGCTCAAGAGCGTCGGATGGAGCAGCGTTGCGCGCAACCAGCGTTGCCGATAGGCACGCGTAAGCGCGACACGCAGCCGCTCGCGTGGAAGCGCCGCGGCGAAACCGCGCTTCCGGGGCACCTGCGTCCCCCGGTCCCTCAGCCGCACGAAGTGGCGACCGTTATACACCACCGTCACACCCTCGACGCCGGCAGGCATCGAACGGAGCGCCGCCGCGACGATGCTGCGCACAGCGCGCTGGATGCCGATCGTGGCGCTCGCTCCGACAGCATCGGTACAGTCGAACAGTATGCGATGATTGAGGGCGGGAGGTGCGGGCAACACGGTCGGCGGGCGCATCGTTGACGCGTGCGGCACTCGTGACGCGGGGCGCTCGACGGCGTTCGAGTCCATTGGAATGGAGTGACCGGATCTTTATAACATGACCGATCCCGCACCGGCCGCCCAGCGGTCGAAACTCGTCAACCGGAACCCTGGTCCGTGACAACCCCGGTGTCGATCCCCGCCGCGCCGGACGCGACGACACGCGACAGCGATGGTCCGCCCGCTCCGGCAAGACAGGAGGCATTGCGCGTAGGCCTCGCATTCCTGGCCTCGCTGCTGGTGCTGATGGCCGTCTACCTGCTCGGCAATGTGCCGGCAGCATGGTTTCCTGCTGCCAAGGCATTGCAGTGGCCGGCGCGCGATCTCGCGGTATCCCACGGCACTGCCTCGCTGGCGGGTAACGAGCTCTTCGTCACCGCGCCGGACGCCAACGAGACGTCGGCGTTTTCCGTCACGACCGATTTTCGCGCCAGCGACTATCCAGCCATCGCCTGGTACGCGAACAACGTGCCGGAAAGCGCGGATGTCCGCCTGCTGTGGCGGACCGACGTCGAGCCACAGAAACTCAACTACGCATCGGTCCGCGTGGAATCAGGACGCCTGCTTCCCACCATCCTGAGCAACGACCCCGGATGGCTCGGTCGTGTCACCGGCCTGGCGCTCATCGTGCGCACTCCGCTGGCGCAACCGCTGCGCGTTGCGGGCGTCGAAGCCAAGCCGATGGGCGCGCTCGAATTGCTGCGCGATCGCGCCGCCGAATGGCTGGCATTGGAAGGCTGGACGGGTACTTCCATCAACACGATCACCGGTGGCGCGGACGTGCAGGGGTTGCCGCTACCGTTGCTGCTCGGCGGCGCGGCACTGCTCGCCGCAGGCATGCTCTGGGGATGGAACCGCATACATGGGAAGGCAGGCGTTGCCCCGTTCGCCGTCGCGTTGCTCTTCATCATCGGATGGTGGGTGCTCGACGCGCGCTGGATCGCCAACCTCACCCGGCAGGTAAGCGAAACCTACGCCCAATACGGAGGCAAGGATTGGCGCTCGAAGCATGCCGCAGCGCCGGACGGGCCGCTG
Source organism: uncultured beta proteobacterium (assembly GCA_963756765.1). Lineage (GTDB taxonomy): Bacteria > Pseudomonadota > Gammaproteobacteria > Burkholderiales > Casimicrobiaceae > VBCG01. Next base: position 10,550 of record CAVWPC010000023.1, read on the forward strand.
TTTGCGTTCATCGAAAAGGCGAGCAAGCATTTACCGCCCGACCGCGCACGGATATTCGTGGCGGCTGACGCGCATTTTTTTCGCAGCCGGGCGGCCTACCATTTGTACCCGCACAACGTCTATGCGGACCCGGTGCGCAACCTCCTGCCGCCGCCGGAATCGATGCGCCGCGGCGACTGGGTCATCGTGTATCAGCGCAAGAACATCCAGTACGATGCTGCCGCGCATCTGTTGCGGTGGGATGGCTTGAAGCCGGTCGCGGCCGAGCTCAGATTCGCGGATGCGGGCGCGGCGCTATTCGAGATTCAATGAAACGATGAACATCATGGCGCTCGCATTCGGATGGTTGCTCCCGTGCGTGATGGGCGGGCTTATCGTCGCGACGCTGCCCGGCAGGGACAACGTGCAGACTCAGCCTGGTGCCATCGCGTGGGTGCTGGGCACCGGCGTTTTCGTGGGCGCACTTGCATTGACGCTGCTGCTGCGCACCGCGTCGCTGGCGGGCATCGCCTTCGGCGCCACGATTTTCATCGTGCCCATGCTCGCCATCACCGTCGTGCTCGGCTGGCGGTTGTGGCCGCGCCAACGTCACGCAATGCGCGAGGCCGTGATGCGCACGACGCGCGATTTCTGCGGACTGGGCCTGACCGGGGCCTGGCGCATCGCCTGGCTTGCCCTGCTGGCCTGGCTGGCGTTGCGCTTCGCGCTGCTGCTGACAGAGGTCGTCGTTCGCCCGCTGTATCCGTGGGACGCGTGGACGCAGTGGGCCACCAAGGCCAAGGTCTGGTACGAGCTTGGAACCATGGCCCCGTTCGTCCGCTTCGATCAATGGATCGCCAACGCGGGCGCTGGTTTCATCGACGCCGGACCGCACTATCCGGCGACGGTCCCGCTGCTGATGGTGTGGTCCAACATCCTGCTGGGGCACTGGGACGACGCGCTGATGAACCTGCCATTCTGGATCCTGGCCGTTGGCTTTTGCCTCGCGATTTACGGCTTTCTGCGCCTGGAAGGCGTCGGTGAGCTGGGATCATTGGCCGGGGCCTGGCTGGTTTCGGCATTGCCGCTTGCCAACACGCATGTGGCGCTCGCTGGCTACGCCGACCTTCCACTGGCGCAATACTTCGCGCTTGCCGCACTGGCGGGTTACCGCTGGTCACGGCAGCGCGACTGGTCGAGCGCGGTGCTGGCGGTACTCTTTGCGGCGGCATGCCCGATGATCAAGATTCCTGGCATCGTCTGGATGGCGACGCTGGCGCCGGGATTGGTCGTCGCCATGCTGCCACGCCGGGGACCGCGCCTCGTGCTGGTCGGCTTCGCCGCGTGCATGCTGGCGCTGCTCGCGCTGGCGCAGACCCAGCCCGTCGTCCTCGGCTATTCGCTGCACCTCGACTTCGCGCCCGACTGGGGCGCACTGGGCAACAGCTATTTCCTGTTCGGCAACTGGCACCTGCTGTGGTACGGCGTCATCGCCGCAGCGCTCGCCGGACGTCGCCAGCTTCTGCAACCTCCGCTTGCGGTTCTGACCGTCGTCATCATTGCCGGCCTGCTCTTCCTGTTCTTCGTCTTCGGATTCACGAACGCGCGCGACTGGGTGACCGACCAGACGACCGTCAACCGGGCGACGCTGCATCTGGCGCCTTTGATCTGCGTGTGGATGTTGCTGGTGTTTCACGCCTGGGCCCGCGTTCGCGCCAGCCCGGCCCCGGCCGTCGCCACCGCCTGATCGGTCCGCGGATGCGAATGCTGCGGGACGTTACGCTCGTGTGCATCGACACGGCCAATCATGCGCTGGCGCTGCGAGCGCTCGCACATTGCCATGCCGACCTGTGCTTTGCGCGCACCATCTTCCTCACCGACGCGCTGCCGGCCGACGCCAGCGTCCCGGACGGCGTCGAAATCGTGCCCATCCGATCGATCGAGTCGCGGGACGACTATTCGCGCTTCGTGCTGAAGGACCTCGTGCACCACGTCGAGAGCTCGCACGCCTTGGTCGTGCAGTGGGACGGCTTCGTCGCCAACGGGAAGGCGTGGGAGGACGCCTTCCTGGGCGCCGACTACATCGGTGCCCGCTGGTTCTGGTTCGACGACGGCATGCAGGTCGGCAACGGCGGCTTTTCGCTGCGCTCGCGCCGGCTGCTGGAAGCCCTGGCCGATCCGCGCATCGAACCGGTCGAAGCCGAGGACCTGACCATCGGGCGCACGTACCGCCCGCTGCTCGAGCGCGAATTCGGGATCGTCTTCGCCGATGGCGCGATGGCGGACCGCTTCGCCTTCGAGGCAGCCTATCCGATCGGCAGGCCGTTCGGGTTCCATGGGCTGTTCAACTTCTGTCGCGTGCTGCCCCCGGCCGAGATCGCGGCGCTGGCCAGCGCCTTTTCACCCGCGATTGCGCAATCGCAGCAATGCACGGCGTTGCTGCGCAACTGCCTGGCCATGAACCAGTGGGCGGCGGCGACGGCGCTCGCCCGGCGCATTCTGGCGTTCGACCCGGATCGTGCCGAAGCAGGCCGGGCGCTGGCGCACGCCGAGGCCGCGGCCGCGCGCGGTGCCGGTGTCGGCCGCAACGACCCGTGCCCGTGCGGGAGTGGCAAGCGCTACAAGCAGTGTCACGGCGCGGTCGACGCAGCGCGGAACGCCGGGGCAGCCGCTGCGCCGGTAACGGTACTGACGGCGCCGCCAACGCGACCGCCGGCGCCGTCAGCCGATGCACTTGCGTCACAGGGCGTCACGGCCCACCGCGGCAACGATCTCGCTGGCGCGGAACGCGCGTACCGCGCGGCCCTCGCAGTCGATCCGGACCTGGGGCTCGCGTTGCATTACCTCGGGGTAATCCTGTACCAACAAGGCGATCTCGAACGCGCGCTGCCATTGCTCGACCGCGCGGTGGCGCGGGTGCCGCAGGAGCCGGAATTCCACAATAATCGCGGCATCGCACTGACGGCGGCACAGCGCCACGACGAGGCGATCGCCGCATTCCGGCAGGCGCTGGCGCTGCGACCCGAGCATGCGGCAACGTTGAACAACCTGGGCCTGGCCCTTCACGCCAACGGCGAACCGCACGCCGCGCGCGCGGCGTACGAGCAAGCGATTGGCCTCATGCCGCAATTCGTGCAGGCGCACTGGAATCTCGGCCTCACATTGCTGCTGCTGGGCGAATACGCGGCCGGCTGGCGCGAATACGAATGGCGCCTGCGCGCGCCCGAATTGCAACCGTACCTGCGCGACTATCCGGGCGCTCGCTGGAGCGGCGAGCCCATCCGTGGCCGCACCGTCCTGCTGACCGCCGAACAGGGCCTCGGCGACTCGCTGCAGAACCTGCGGTTTGCGCAGCCGCTGGCGGAGGCAGGCGCTCGCGTCATCGTTGCCATCCAGCCGGGACTCGCGAATCTTGCGGCGACCGTCCCCGGTGTCACCCAGGTCGTAGCCGTTGGCGCGGCACTGCCGCCGTACGACGCGCATGCGTCGCTGATGTCGGTGCCGGGGTTGCTGCACGTTGCCCCGGAAACGGTCCCGGCGCCGGTGCCCTACCTGCAGGTTGCGCACGGCCTTCGCGTGCGCGCGCAAGCGGAAGTGGCGCCGCGCACCCCCGGCACGCTTGCCGTCGGGCTCGCGTGGTCGGGTGCGCCGGGGAATGCCTACAACCGCCGCCGCGCGATCGCGCTCGCAAGCCTCGAATCGGTCCTCGGGCTCCCGGGCGTTCGCTGGTTCTCGCTGCAGCGCGAAGGCGAAGCCGTCGCCGGTGCGGATGCGCAGGGGGCGGCCGGCCTGGCGTCGCTCGCGCTACGCAACGATTTCGATGGCACTGCCGCGCTGATTGCGAGCCTGGACGTAGTGGTAACGGTCGACACCAGCATCGCCCACCTCGCCGGCGCGCTCGGCAAGCCGACTTTCATCCTGCTGCCGTTCGCCGCGGATTGGCGCTGGTTCGAGCGGCGTACCGACAGCCCGTGGTATCCGACCGCGCGACTTTTTCGCCAGCGCTCGCCAGGCGACTGGTCGGTCCCGCTCGCCGAACTTTCTTCGGCCCTGCAGTCGTTGCGGCGGCACGGGGCTTAGCGCGAGTTCAGCTCCGCAGGAATGCCGCCAGCGCCGCGACCGGCGCCGGATCGTCGAATATGCGCGACTGCGCGGCGCGGATACGGGCGGCGCAGTCCGTGCGAAAGACGGGATCGCGCACGAGGCGCGCGACGATGCGCACGTAATCGTCGGCATCCGCAGCCACCAGCTCGTCGACGCCCATGAGGCGCAGCATCGCGGCACTTTGGCGGCCGCGCATGAAGCGGCCTGGCAGCGTCACGATGGGCACGGCGCAGGCAAGCGCGTCGAGGCTCGTGTTGCCGCCCGACCAGCGCAACGTGTCAAGCACCAGGTCGGCTGCGGCGACGACGCGCAGAAAATGATCATGGGCGCATTGCGGCAACGCGATCATGCGCTCGCCGGCGATGCCAGCGTCCTCGAGCCGGCGCACGAATCGGCCGGTGAGCGCCGCGTCCCGTCCTTCGAAGAAGACGAGCCGCGCCTCCGGTACCGCCGCCAGCGCACGCGCAAACAGCGCGTCGTTGTCCGGATGGATCTTGAACAGCGACTGCGGACAGAGCATGAGCGGCACGCCATCCGGCAATCCCAGCTCGGCGCGCGGAGTGTCAGACGGGACCGCGGGCAATGCATAGCGGGTGCCGATCCCCGGCAGCGTCACGAGTCGCTCGGTGTATTGATCGCGCGCGTCCGGGGGCTCCATCGCGGCACTGGACAGATATACATCCACCGTGGGAAGCCCGGTGGTCACCGGATGTCCCCACCCGGCGCATTGGAGCGGCGCTAGGCGCAGCGAGGCCAGCGCGAAGGGCACGGCACCCATGCCCAGTTCCGGATAGACCAGTACATCGAGCGCGTCCGCACGGATGCGCGGCGCAAGCTGCGACGGCCGCCACCAGGGGAAGTGACGAAAGTGCTCGACCTCGGTCGCCAGCCGGCTTGACAGAGCATCGACGCCCGGCAGCAGGTGGTAAGCGAATACCTCGAACTCGTCCTTCGGCAAATCGCGCAGCCAATGGTCGAAGTAGCGGCCCGCGGTTCCGTCGCGGAAGAAGGTCGACACGAAGCCGACCCGGATGCGCGATCCCGTACGAACGCGCGCGGCGAGCGGACGTACCCACTCCGGCGCGCCGCGGTGCAGCAGGTCCGCGACCAGTGCGCCATAGCGCGCCTGCAGCGAAGAATCGTCTTCGCCCTGGTAGGCCAGCAGGAAATTGCTCCAGCGCAATTCGTCGAGCAGGCGGTCGGGCGAGAGGGGGGCCGCGCGCCCCGGCAGCGTGGCCTCGAGGACCTCCAGTCCTGCGGCAAAGCCATCGCGCGCGGCGGCGACGGCCTCGATACTCGCGGGCACCATCGGCAGCGTGAGCTGCGCCCCTAGCGCGGCGCGCAGCAACTGCGGATCGCGGGACAGCGCCGCCGCATAGGCTTCGCGTGCGGGCACGAGTTCGTCGCGCTCGGCCAGCGTCCCGGCGAGCTGCAGCTTGGCGTTGGCGTTGCCGGCATCGAGTGCCGCCAGTCGCGCGAACAGTTCCGCGGCCTCCGCCAGGGAGCTGCGTTCACGAAGCAAGCCACCGAGGGTTGCCAGCGCCCCGCGCTGATTGGGATCGAGCGCGAGCGCGCGGCGCAGTGCCGCGTCCGCGCCCGCGTCGTCACCGACGTCGCGCTTGAGGCCGCCAAGATTCGCCCAGGCCAGCGTGTAGTTCGCATCCGCTGCCACCGCACGCTCGCCAGCCCGCACGGCATCCTGGACACGGCCGACGGCCCGCAACGCATTGCCGAGATTGTTCCAGGCGCGCGCATAGCCCGGCTCGGTTCGCGTGGCCATTTCGAATGCGGCGATCGCGCGATCCGGGAGCCCGCTGTCCGCGCACAGGAGGCCAAGTTCGTTCCACGCGCGCGCGCGCGACGGATCGAGCGCCAGTGCGCCGTCGAGATCGACGATCGCTTCGTTCAGTTCGCGCAGATCCTCGTGGGCGCGCGCCCGCAGCAGCAGCGCTGTCACGCGATCCGCCACCGCGATGCCGGTGTCGGCCAGCAAGGCGTCGGCCAGTGCGCGAGCCGCGCGTGGATCACCCGCTTCGAGGCGGGCACCGATCGTCGTGATGCGGGCATCAGGCATGTCAGGTCTCCTGCGCAGCAGCCCCGGCGATCGCCGTCCGATAGGCTGCTTCGAGATGGCGGGTGTGCGCGGGCATATCGACCAGTGGCGAATGGGCGAGGCCCCGCGCGATCGCTGCCTTCACGGTCGCGAGGAAGGCAACATCGCTGGCCAGGCGCACGGCGATCTCGACATACTCGCGCCCGGATTGGGCGACGGTTTCGGCCACGCCGAGGTTGGCGAGAATCGAGTAGGTGGTGCGCTCACCATGGCGCCGGCCCGACGAGCGCGACCACCGGGACCAGCATCGCCAGCGCTTCCATCGAGCCGTTCACGCCGCCGAACGGCATCGGGTCCAGCACGAAATCGATCAGCCGATAGCGTGCCTGGTTCTGCGCATCGTCGCGGCCCTGCGGCAGGAACAGCACGCGATCTGCGGCGATCCCGGCCGCCGCCATCAGTCGCTCGTAGCTTGCGCGATGCGCCGGATGCGCGGGCGAGAACGCGAGCCGCGCCCGCGGTAGCCGCGCGAGAACGTCACGCCACAACGTCAGGCAGCGGCGCGACAATTTCATCGGCGTGACGAACGCGCCGATCAGGATGGCCTCGTCGGGGAATGCGCAGCGCCTGCCGGTCGAAGGCCGCGCTGTCGGCCGGGTCGACACGACGAAACGGATACACGCAGCCGTCCATCGCCAGCAGCCGTTCGACCTGGTAGGTCTGGCTGTCCGGCACGTCGGCATAATGATCGGTGAGCTTGTAGTCGATGGCGGACAGGCCCACCGTTCCGGCGCTCGCGATGTGCGTGAGCTGTACGCGCGCCGGCTTGCGGGCGAGGATGCCGGGACGGGCACCCCGCGTATGCGTCGACAGGTCGACCAGGAGGTCGAGATCATCCGCCGTGATGGCCGAGACGGCCGCTTCGTCATCCATCGCGGCGATGGGGACGAAGCGCCGGGCCACGCCCTCGAAGCGCCGCGTCCAATCGTCCTGCTCCTGCTGGTTCGCGTAGAAATAGAGCGCGAACTGCGCCGTATCATGGTGCTCGATCGCCTGCCACATCATCTTGCCCATCACGTGATTGCGCAGGTCCGCCGACAGATAACCCACGCGAAGCGGACCCGGTCGCGCCCTTCGCGGCGCGGCAGTGGTGCTCCATACACGCGCATCGCTGCCTGGTCGTAGGTTTGCGCAAAGCGCGCGATCATCTCCGACTCGACGTCGAAGAACAGCAGCAGGT
>CAVWPC010000024.1:0-36802 GCA_963756765.1 uncultured beta proteobacterium
TTTCATCGACGCCGGACCGCACTATCCGGCGACGGTCCCGCTGCTGATGGTGTGGTCCAACATCCTGCTGGGGCACTGGGACGACGCGCTGATGAACCTGCCATTCTGGATCCTGGCCGTTGGCTTTTGCCTCGCGATTTACGGCTTTCTGCGCCTGGAAGGCGTCGGTGAGCTGGGATCATTGGCCGGGGCCTGGCTGGTTTCGGCATTGCCGCTTGCCAACACGCATGTGGCGCTCGCTGGCTACGCCGACCTTCCACTGGCGCAATACTTCGCGCTTGCCGCACTGGCGGGTTACCGCTGGTCACGGCAGCGCGACTGGTCGAGCGCGGTGCTGGCGGTACTCTTTGCGGCGGCATGCCCGATGATCAAGATTCCTGGCATCGTCTGGATGGCGACGCTGGCGCCGGGATTGGTCGTCGCCATGCTGCCACGCCGGGGACCGCGCCTCGTGCTGGTCGGCTTCGCCGCGTGCATGCTGGCGCTGCTCGCGCTGGCGCAGACCCAGCCCGTCGTCCTCGGCTATTCGCTGCACCTCGACTTCGCGCCCGACTGGGGCGCACTGGGCAACAGCTATTTCCTGTTCGGCAACTGGCACCTGCTGTGGTACGGCGTCATCGCCGCAGCGCTCGCCGGACGTCGCCAGCTTCTGCAACCTCCGCTTGCGGTTCTGACCGTCGTCATCATTGCCGGCCTGCTCTTCCTGTTCTTCGTCTTCGGATTCACGAACGCGCGCGACTGGGTGACCGACCAGACGACCGTCAACCGGGCGACGCTGCATCTGGCGCCTTTGATCTGCGTGTGGATGTTGCTGGTGTTTCACGCCTGGGCCAGCGTTCGCGCCAGCCCGGCCCCGGCCGTCGCCACCGCCTGATCGGTCCGCGGATGCGAATGCTGCGGGACGTTACGCTCGTGTGCATCGACACGGCCAATCATGCGCTGGCGCTGCGAGCGCTCGCACATTGCCATGCCGACCTGTGCTTTGCGCGCACCATCTTCCTCACCGACGCGCTGCCGGCCGACGCCAGCGTCCCGGACGGCGTCGAAATCGTGCCCATCCGATCGATCGAGTCGCGGGACGACTATTCGCGCTTCGTGCTGAAGGACCTCGTGCACCACGTCGAGAGCTCGCACGCCTTGGTCGTGCAGTGGGACGGCTTCGTCGCCAACGGGAAGGCGTGGGAGGACGCCTTCCTGGGCGCCGACTACATCGGTGCCCGCTGGTTCTGGTTCGACGACGGCATGCAGGTCGGCAACGGCGGCTTTTCGCTGCGCTCGCGCCGGCTGCTGGAAGCCCTGGCCGATCCGCGCATCGAACCGGTCGAAGCCGAGGACCTGACCATCGGGCGCACGTACCGCCCGCTGCTCGAGCGCGAATTCGGGATCGTCTTCGCCGATGGCGCGATGGCGGACCGCTTCGCCTTCGAGGCAGCCTATCCGATCGGCAGGCCGTTCGGGTTCCATGGGCTGTTCAACTTCTGTCGCGTGCTGCCCCCGGCCGAGATCGCGGCGCTGGCCAGCGCCTTTTCACCCGCGATTGCGCAATCGCAGCAATGCACGGCGTTGCTGCGCAACTGCCTGGCCATGAACCAGTGGGCGGCGGCGACGGCGCTCGCCCGGCGCATTCTGGCGTTCGACCCGGATCGTGCCGAAGCAGGCCGGGCGCTGGCGCACGCCGAGGCCGCGGCCGCGCGCGGTGCCGGTGTCGGCCGCAACGACCCGTGCCCGTGCGGGAGTGGCAAGCGCTACAAGCAGTGTCACGGCGCGGTCGACGCAGCGCGGAACGCCGGGGCAGCCGCTGCGCCGGTAACGGTACTGACGGCGCCGCCAACGCGACCGCCGGCGCCGTCAGCCGATGCACTTGCGTCACAGGGCGTCACGGCCCACCGCGGCAACGATCTCGCTGGCGCGGAACGCGCGTACCGCGCGGCCCTCGCAGTCGATCCGGACCTGGGGCTCGCGTTGCATTACCTCGGGGTAATCCTGTACCAACAAGGCGATCTCGAACGCGCGCTGCCATTGCTCGACCGCGCGGTGGCGCGGGTGCCGCAGGAGCCGGAATTCCACAATAATCGCGGCATCGCACTGACGGCGGCACAGCGCCACGACGAGGCGATCGCCGCATTCCGGCAGGCGCTGGCGCTGCGACCCGAGCATGCGGCAACGTTGAACAACCTGGGCCTGGCCCTTCACGCCAACGGCGAACCGCACGCCGCGCGCGCGGCGTACGAGCAAGCGATTGGCCTCATGCCGCAATTCGTGCAGGCGCACTGGAATCTCGGCCTCACATTGCTGCTGCTGGGCGAATACGCGGCCGGCTGGCGCGAATACGAATGGCGCCTGCGCGCGCCCGAATTGCAACCGTACCTGCGCGACTATCCGGGCGCTCGCTGGAGCGGCGAGCCCATCCGTGGCCGCACCGTCCTGCTGACCGCCGAACAGGGCCTCGGCGACTCGCTGCAGAACCTGCGGTTTGCGCAGCCGCTGGCGGAGGCAGGCGCTCGCGTCATCGTTGCCATCCAGCCGGGACTCGCGAATCTTGCGGCGACCGTCCCCGGTGTCACCCAGGTCGTAGCCGTTGGCGCGGCACTGCCGCCGTACGACGCGCATGCGTCGCTGATGTCGGTGCCGGGGTTGCTGCACGTTGCCCCGGAAACGGTCCCGGCGCCGGTGCCCTACCTGCAGGTTGCGCACGGCCTTCGCGTGCGCGCGCAAGCGGAAGTGGCGCCGCGCACCCCCGGCACGCTTGCCGTCGGGCTCGCGTGGTCGGGTGCGCCGGGGAATGCCTACAACCGCCGCCGCGCGATCGCGCTCGCAAGCCTCGAATCGGTCCTCGGGCTCCCGGGCGTTCGCTGGTTCTCGCTGCAGCGCGAAGGCGAAGCCGTCGCCGGTGCGGATGCGCAGGGGGCGGCCGGCCTGGCGTCGCTCGCGCTACGCAACGATTTCGATGGCACTGCCGCGCTGATTGCGAGCCTGGACGTAGTGGTAACGGTCGACACCAGCATCGCCCACCTCGCCGGCGCGCTCGGCAAGCCGACTTTCATCCTGCTGCCGTTCGCCGCGGATTGGCGCTGGTTCGAGCGGCGTACCGACAGCCCGTGGTATCCGACCGCGCGACTTTTTCGCCAGCGCTCGCCAGGCGACTGGTCGGTCCCGCTCGCCGAACTTTCTTCGGCCCTGCAGTCGTTGCGGCGGCACGGGGCTTAGCGCGAGTTCAGCTCCGCAGGAATGCCGCCAGCGCCGCGACCGGCGCCGGATCGTCGAATATGCGCGACTGCGCGGCGCGGATACGGGCGGCGCAGTCCGTGCGAAAGACGGGATCGCGCACGAGGCGCGCGACGATGCGCACGTAATCGTCGGCATCCGCAGCCACCAGCTCGTCGACGCCCATGAGGCGCAGCATCGCGGCACTTTGGCGGCCGCGCATGAAGCGGCCTGGCAGCGTCACGATGGGCACGGCGCAGGCAAGCGCGTCGAGGCTCGTGTTGCCGCCCGACCAGCGCAACGTGTCAAGCACCAGGTCGGCTGCGGCGACGACGCGCAGAAAATGATCATGGGCGCATTGCGGCAACGCGATCATGCGCTCGCCGGCGATGCCAGCGTCCTCGAGCCGGCGCACGAATCGGCCGGTGAGCGCCGCGTCCCGTCCTTCGAAGAAGACGAGCCGCGCCTCCGGTACCGCCGCCAGCGCACGCGCAAACAGCGCGTCGTTGTCCGGATGGATCTTGAACAGCGACTGCGGACAGAGCATGAGCGGCACGCCATCCGGCAATCCCAGCTCGGCGCGCGGAGTGTCAGACGGGACCGCGGGCAATGCATAGCGGGTGCCGATCCCCGGCAGCGTCACGAGTCGCTCGGTGTATTGATCGCGCGCGTCCGGGGGCTCCATCGCGGCACTGGACAGATATACATCCACCGTGGGAAGCCCGGTGGTCACCGGATGTCCCCACCCGGCGCATTGGAGCGGCGCTAGGCGCAGCGAGGCCAGCGCGAAGGGCACGGCACCCATGCCCAGTTCCGGATAGACCAGTACATCGAGCGCGTCCGCACGGATGCGCGGCGCAAGCTGCGACGGCCGCCACCAGGGGAAGTGACGAAAGTGCTCGACCTCGGTCGCCAGCCGGCTTGACAGAGCATCGACGCCCGGCAGCAGGTGGTAAGCGAATACCTCGAACTCGTCCTTCGGCAAATCGCGCAGCCAATGGTCGAAGTAGCGGCCCGCGGTTCCGTCGCGGAAGAAGGTCGACACGAAGCCGACCCGGATGCGCGATCCCGTACGAACGCGCGCGGCGAGCGGACGTACCCACTCCGGCGCGCCGCGGTGCAGCAGGTCCGCGACCAGTGCGCCATAGCGCGCCTGCAGCGAAGAATCGTCTTCGCCCTGGTAGGCCAGCAGGAAATTGCTCCAGCGCAATTCGTCGAGCAGGCGGTCGGGCGAGAGGGGGGCCGCGCGCCCCGGCAGCGTGGCCTCGAGGACCTCCAGTCCTGCGGCAAAGCCATCGCGCGCGGCGGCGACGGCCTCGATACTCGCGGGCACCATCGGCAGCGTGAGCTGCGCCCCTAGCGCGGCGCGCAGCAACTGCGGATCGCGGGACAGCGCCGCCGCATAGGCTTCGCGTGCGGGCACGAGTTCGTCGCGCTCGGCCAGCGTCCCGGCGAGCTGCAGCTTGGCGTTGGCGTTGCCGGCATCGAGTGCCGCCAGTCGCGCGAACAGTTCCGCGGCCTCCGCCAGGGAGCTGCGTTCACGAAGCAAGCCACCGAGGGTTGCCAGCGCCCCGCGCTGATTGGGATCGAGCGCGAGCGCGCGGCGCAGTGCCGCGTCCGCGCCCGCGTCGTCACCGACGTCGCGCTTGAGGCCGCCAAGATTCGCCCAGGCCAGCGTGTAGTTCGCATCCGCTGCCACCGCACGCTCGCCAGCCCGCACGGCATCCTGGACACGGCCGACGGCCCGCAACGCATTGCCGAGATTGTTCCAGGCGCGCGCATAGCCCGGCTCGGTTCGCGTAGCCATTTCGAATGCGGCGATCGCGCGATCCGGGAGCCCGCTGTCCGCGCACAGGAGGCCAAGTTCGTTCCACGCGCGCGCGCGCGACGGATCGAGCGCCAGTGCGCCGTCGAGATCGACGATCGCTTCGTTCAGTTCGCGCAGATCCTCGTGGGCGCGCGCCCGCAGCAGCAGCGCTGTCACGCGATCCGCCACCGCGATGCCGGTGTCGGCCAGCAAGGCGTCGGCCAGTGCGCGAGCCGCGCGTGGATCACCCGCTTCGAGGCGGGCACCGATCGTCGTGATGCGGGCATCAGGCATGTCAGGTCTCCTGCGCAGCAGCCCCGGCGATCGCCGTCCGATAGGCTGCTTCGAGATGGCGGGTGTGCGCGGGCATATCGACCAGTGGCGAATGGGCGAGGCCCCGCGCGATCGCTGCCTTCACGGTCGCGAGGAAGGCAACATCGCTGGCCAGGCGCACGGCGATCTCGACATACTCGCGCCCGGATTGGGCGACGGTTTCGGCCACGCCGAGGTTGGCGAGAATCGAGTAGGTGGTGCGCTCACCATGGCGCCGGCCCACGAGCGCGACCACCGGGACCAGCATCGCCAGCGCTTCCATCGAGCCGTTCACGCCGCCGAACGGCATCGTGTCCAGCACGAAATCGATCAGCCGATAGCGTGCCTGGTTCTGCGCATCGTCGCGGCCCTGCGGCAGGAACAGCACGCGATCTGCGGCGATCCCGGCCGCCGCCATCAGTCGCTCGTAGCTTGCGCGATGCGCCGGATGCGCGGGCGAGAACGCGAGCCGCGCCCGCGGTACCCGCGCGAGAACGTCACGCCACAACGTCAGGCAGCGGCGCGACAATTTCATCGGCGTGACGAACGCGCCGATCAGGATCGCCTCGGGGGGAATGCGCAGCGCCTGCCGGTCGAAGGCCGCGCTGTCGGCCGGGTCGACACGACGAAACGGATACACGCAGCCGTCCATCGCCAGCAGCCGTTCGACCTGGTAGGTCTGGCTGTCCGGCACGTCGGCGTAATGATCGGTGAGCTTGTAGTCGATGGCGGACAGGCCCACCGTTCCGGCGCTCGCGATGTGCGTGAGCTGTACGCGCGCCGGCTTGCGGGCGAGGATGCCGGGACGGGCACCCCGCGTATGCGTCGACAGGTCGACCAGGAGGTCGAGATCGTCCGCCGTGATGGCCGAAACGGCCGCTTCGTCATCCATCGCGGCGATGGGGACGAAGCGCCGGGCCACGCCCTCGAAGCGCCGCGTCCAATCGTCCTGCTCCTGCTGGTTCGCGTAGAAATAGAGCGCGAACTTCGCCGTATCATGGTGCTCGATCGCCTGCCACATCATCTTGCCCATCACGTGATTGCGCAGGTCCGCCGACAGATAACCCACGCGAAGCGGACCCGGTCGGCGCCCTTCGCGGCGCGGCAGTGGTGCTCCATACACGCGCATCGCTGCCTGGTCGTAGGTTTGCGCAAAGCGCGCGATCATCTCCGACTCGACGTCGAAGAACAGCAGCAGGTAGAGCAATTCCTCCAGACAATCGACGAGTTCGATTTCGTCGCGGGCGCGGAAGCGCTCACTCCGCAAGCCGTCGAGATAGCGCTCGATGCCGGCGAAATCGCCCTGATGCTGGCAGGCTTCGAGCGCATAGACGGCGAGCGGCAGTGCCTGCGGACAACGGGATTCGAAACGGCGGAAGTTGGCGAGCCACTCGTCGATGCGCCCCGCTGCGAGCAGGACTTCGCCCAGATTCTTGTAGGCCGAGACATGTCCGGCGTCCTGCGCGAGTACGTTGCCGTAGGCAACGAGGGCACCGTCGTGGTTGCGCTGTTGCTGGAACAGCACACCAAGGTTGAAGTCGGCAGCCACCAGATCCGGCTTGAACGTCAGCGCCCGTTGATAGGCCCGCGCCGCCTCCGCCGCGTCGCCCCGCATCTGCTGGGCGACACCGTGGTTGAAATGGGCATCGGCGTCGGCGGGGGCAATCCGCAACAGCTGCGCAAAGGCTTCCTCGGCGGCGGCACCATCGCGCCGGGCGAGATGGGCGAATCCGAGGGCTCGCCAGAACGCCACGTTGTGCGGCGCACGGCTGACGCCCTCGCGCGCCAGCACTACCGCTTCGTCGAGCCGATGTTCGGCGAGTGCCAATTCCCCCGCCGCGAGCCGCGCCTCGGCGAAGTCCGGTGCGGATTCGAGCGCTGCGGCGTACGCGGCACGCGCCGAAGCAGAATCGTCCAGCGTGCGGGCCAGCACACCGCGCAGGTGCAGCGCCGGCGCGAATCCGGGCTGCTCGGCAAGAACCTGCGCATACGAGGCGTCGGCGGCCTGCAACTTGCCATCACGATGCAGCTGCACGGCGGTGTCCCAGCGTTGCGCCAGCGTGACGGCATCCGTAACGGCCGCCGGCGAAGCATCGGTTGCCGCGCGCAGTCCGGCAAGCGCCTCCGCCAGTGCTTCCGCATCGTCCAGCGTGCGATCGATCAGGGACGCCCGATGACCAGGGAGGCTCGTGGCGAGGGCCCACAGTGCACGGGCCGGACGCGCCGCGAGCATGGCCGCGGTATCCGCGGCAAGCCCGGCCGCATCGATCAGCACGTCGCAATCGCGCGCCGCAACGACGCGCGCGGTTTCGGCATCTGCCTGCACCGGTAATTGCACCGGGACCGCCGAATGGAGCACCGATCCGGCCAGCAGATCGCGGGATTCCTTCGCTTGCCCCGTGCACAGGACGATCGACTGCGCAGCCGCGACTTGCGCAGTCACGCCGTGCTGCGCCAGCATCGTCAGCCACGACTGCCACGCCGCGCTGCGCGGCGATGGCGCGAGCCAGGCGATGCGCTGGGCTCGACCAAGGGTTCGTACGGGCCACAGCAGTGGCACCGGTGGCGGTGGCAGCGCGGCCACGAGCGTGCAGTAGGCGTCGGCAAGGCGCGCCGCGAGCGCAGGGTTGCGCGATTGCGCAGCCACCGCCAGGCGGCGTAGCGAGACCAAGTCCGCCAGGGACCAGCGCCGCGTCGCCAGAGCGTCGGGAGGCGGCCAGCCGTGCTCGGCCAGCGCGACGAGCAGCGGTGCCGGCAGCGCGCCCACGTCGTCGCCGATGGATTCGCGCAGGCGCTGCGCATTCGCATCGTCGACCTGGCCTAGCGCGGCGGCCAGCGCGCCGGCGACCGAAGGCTCGCGCGCGAGTTCCGGCATCGTGCGCAGCGTCGCGATCACGGCATCGAACGCGCCCGGATCACCGCTGGCCGCTGCTGCGACTTCGGCGGTAGCGCGCGCGCGCACGTAGTCAGGGACGAGCGAGGACGCAGCCTCCGCCAGGCGCTTTGCTTCACCGTAGTCCTGGCGACTCATCGCCACTTCGGCGAGCGCCAGGCGCGGCGGCAGGAACGAGGCATTGTGGGCGACGGCGGCCTGCCAGGCCGCGCAGGCGTCATCGGCCAATCCCAGCTGCCACAGCACCTCACCCAGGTGAAACAGCGGCACCGGCGTGTCCGGATCTTCGCGCGCCGCGCGGCGAAAGCACGCGATGGCATCCGCGGGGCGGCGTTCGAACTGGTGCTTGCGGCCTCGCGCGAACCAGTCGGCGAACGCGGCTGCCGTCATTTGAGGTGCGCGCGCAGCGCCGCGCGCACGGTGCCCGGCGTCAGCCGGACGAGCACGCGACCGGCCAGCGTGTGCCGGCGGTCTGCCGCCACGCGCGCCATGCGCGCGAGCCATCCGCGCGCGCCGGCAGGAGCGGACGCGCCAGGCAGCAGCGGCGGGAACCAGGGCCGATAGCCCAACGAATCGCGAATGCGCTCCGATGAAAACGCCGTGAACGCGCGGTCGGCGTCGGGCCTTCGCGCGCTTTCATACAGCGCGAACGTGGCGTCCGTCATTTCCCGCAGCGTCACATGCGGTCGCAAGCGGGCAGCTTCGGCGCCCGCCTGTCTTGGCTGCACGAACGCGGGATCGAGTATCTCGAGCACACGATCGAGCATCGCCGATTCGCTGCGCCACTGCGCGTCGGACAGCACCCACCCGGCGCCGCTATCCTCTACCCGCTCGGCCAGTGCGCCCAGCGGCGGCACGAGGACCGGGCGGCCGGCGGCCCACGCTTCGGACAGCGTGTAGCTGAACGTCTCCGGCCCGGCGGACGGGTAAAGCACGAGCGCTACCCGGTAGGCATCGAGCAACGTCGGCAAATGCGCCGGCTCGTAGCGGCCGTGGACGGTCAGCACCGCATCGGCGGACTGCCAGGGTCCATGCTCGATATCGAGATAGCCGATCACGACAAAGCGCACGCGGGCCCCGCGCGCCCGGGCCAAGGCAACCAGGCGCTCGATGCGGCGGGCACCCTTGTCGGGACCGATGGCGCCGAGGATCGCGACGGAGGGTACGTCGTCCTCGGGGAGCGACTTGGTCGCGGGGACGCTTGCTGCGGGCGCGGACACACCGACAGGCGATCCGTGCGAGATCAGCGTGACCGGGCAGTCACGAAAGTAGCGCGCAAACGTCGCCTTCGTCCACTGCGATGGCGCCACGACGAAGGCCGCGTCGCGCAACAGCGCATGGTGCTGTGCGCGCCACGCGGCGATGTTGACCTGGTCGAAGGCAGGCTGGTTCTGCAGGCATCGCGTGCAGACAGCCACTTCGGTGCGGGCACCACAGTACATGCCATCGGTGCCGAGGAAGGTGATCGTCGGACAGGCGAAATTGAGGTCATGCACCGTATATCCGAACGGAATCGGAAAGTCGGCGAGCGCGGTGAGGATACCCGCGCGACAGGCGGAGATATTGTGCAGGTGAACGAGCGTGATGCCGAACGTCGCGCACAGCCCACCGAGGAATTCGCGCCAGCGCTCATGGGCGCCACGCCGGAATTCGAATGTCACGAGGGTTCCGTCGGCGCGGTGCTCCTCGACCTGCCAGGTGTCGTCGGCGGCGATGGCCAGATAATGGCGCCAGCGATCGCGCGAACCGGCGATCAACGCCCGCACATGGGTCTCCGTACCGCCGCCATGGTAGTGGATGACGTGGAGGATGCCGCGACCCGGCGCACCGGCGATCGTTCGGCGCATCGCCGCGGCTTCGCGCAGCGGGCGCAACGGATCGGCGACGATGTATGCGCGCACCATGTCGAGATAGTGCGGATGCCGTTCGAGCAATACTTCCATGTTGCGCACACCGAGTTCGCTCTTCTGCCCGGCAAAGGAACGCCCACCGGTGTGCACGACGAACGCATTGTCGGCGAGCACGTTGCGCCAGCCGGCGCGCGCCGCCCGCAGGCAAAGGTCGTTCTCCTCGCCATAGCCCAGGCCGAAGGCCATGTCGAACGGGCCGACCGCATCGAGCAGCGCCCGGCGTACGAACATGCAAAACCCGACGCCCGTCGGCAGATCGGGGTAGGTCGGGACGGCGGCGGCGGCGATCGTTGCCGCCAGTGGCGCCGGGTCGTGGTCGTCCGGCCACGCATTGTTGACGCAAAAGCGCGGAAACGAGCAGATCTCCGCGTTGTTGGAAAAGGGTGTCACCGTGCCGATACGTTCGTCGGTGGCGACGCAGTGCATGATCGCGTCCAGCCACCCGGGCGTCACGATGGTGTCGGAATTGAGCAGGATCACGTCGGCGCGCGACAGAGCCATGCCGCGGTTGGCCGTCGCGGTGAAGCCGAGATTGGATTCATTGCGCAGAACGAGCACCTGCGGATGCGTCCGTGCTTCGAGCTCGGCGAGGAAGACACCGACGGCGGGATCGGGCGATGCGTCGTCGATCACCACGACACGCACGTCCGGTCGCAGATGCGCGAGCACGCTCGCGACGCAGATGCGCACATCGGCGGGCGCGTTGTACACGGGCACCACGATGTCGATCACGAACGCGGCCGGACCCGCCGCCATCTGCGACGCGCCGGTCACGGTGCCCGCCGCTGCTGCCACCACATGCGGATACGCATCCACGGCAACGCGAGCCACCAGCGCGCGCTCTGACGATAAGCGATGATGCGCTCCTGCGCCGCCAATGCGCGCTCCAGTCGTTCGCCTTCCGCGCGCAGCGCAGCCTCGGCCTGGCGGGCCGACGCGAGGGCGGCTCGTGCCTCGTCGCGGGCTTGCGCGGCGTCATCGCGCGCGGCAACGAGGCTTGCGTCCGCCGTGGCCACCTGCGCGAGTTGCGCGTCCTGCTCGGCGATCCTGCTTTCCTGTGCCGCGGCCAGACGCTCGAGGTGCAGCACATGCCCGGTCTGGCGATCGAGCGCCGCGTCGCGCTCGCCGAGCAACGTGTCAAGGCGCAGGACTTCTGCGCTGCGCGCGTCCATCCGCGCGAGTTCCGCATCACCGGGATCGGAAAAGAACGACGCCCGGGGGCCAGCTGGCATCACTGATACGCGGCGCGCGGCCAGTACCACGAAGTACATCGCCGCCGGGGCGGTGGCATCGCCGATCTCCGCGGCATCGCCTTGCAGCACCTCGAATCCGCCGTCACCTGCCTCGCTCCAGAGCGCGGAGCCGAAATAGCGACGCTGCCGATACCAGCGGCGCGCCGGAAACAGCGCTGCCAGCTGCGCCTCGAGCTCTTCGCGCGAGGGTTCGTGCAGATGGAAGGGATTGCGGTAGTTGCGCGCCGTCGAGTACTCGACCGGGTTCGGCGCCGACAACAGGAGGAGGCCATCGTCTGTCAGCACGCGGGCGAACTCCGCCAGCACCCGCGGCTGGTCGGTACGCGGCAGGTGCTCGATGGTCTCGAACGAGACGACCAGATCCACTGACGCGTCGGGGACGCCGAGGTCAGTGGCGGAGCCCTGCAGGAACGCGAGATTGGCGCGATCCCGATACTGCTCGCACGCATGCGCGACCGCCTCCGCCGCGATGTCGATTCCGGTCACGTCGCGCGCCACACCGGCCAGCAGCGCGCTGCCGTAGCCTTCCCCGCAGGCGACGTCGAGCACGCGCCTGCCCGCGGCAAACCGCCGTGCGAACGCATAGCGATGCCAGTGTTCGTGCGCGATCTCGCCGATCACGCCCGGAACGAATCGTTCACCGGTGAATTCGAATTCTTCGGACATGGATCTGCGGGCGCGAGAGTGGGCGGCAGGCGGACAACGCACCGGTGCCTTGCGCAAGGCCCCGATTCGAATCCGCAATTTTAGCCCAACGCGACCTCGTCCCCGCGACGCCCGAATCGAGGGATCAGGTCGGCGGATGCCATCGGTGGGGCATGCGCACGAAGCCCATTTCGCGGGTATTGCCGGACATGGTGAACGCGCATTCGACGTTGTCGAACAGACGCACCCCTTCCGGATCGAGCGCATGGGCACGCACCACGTACTTGCCCGGCAGCAGCGCGACGCCGGGAAACGTCAGCCCGAAGCCGAAACGCCCGGCGGCGAGCGTCGTCAGCGCAACCCCCTCCATGTCACTGGCCACGCCGTAGACCGGCGTGCCATCGGCCCGGACGATGCCGACCAGCACCACCGGCGCCCGGCCGTCGGGGGAATACACTTCACCGCGCACCTCGAGCGTGTCCCCGTGCGAAAGCGTTCCATGCGGCTCGATCGCCAGCGCTTGAATCGCATAGACTCCGGCCGCGGAGGCCGCATCCGCGGCGAGCGGCTGCCGCGAACGCGCCGTCTTCTCCTCGTGGAAGGCCAGGTAGGCCTGGGTGACATCGGCGGCCGATCCGTAGCGGACGATCCGGCCGTCGCGCAACCAGAGCGCGTCGCGGCACAGCTTCTGGATGTGATACATGCTGTGCGAGCAAAGGAGCAGCGTGCCCCCGTCCGCCAGGTATTCCTCCATCCAGGCGATGCATTTCTTCTGGAAGGACTCGTCGCCGACGGCCAGGACCTCGTCGGTGATCAGGATCTCCGGCCGCAGCGCGGTCGCGACCGCGAAGCCCAGCCGTACGACCATGCCGGACGAGTAGTGCTTGATCGGCTCGTGGATGTGCTCGCCGATGTCGGCGAAGGCGATGATCTCCTCGCGCTTGGATGCGATTTCGCGCGCGCCCAGCCCCAGCAGCGCCGCGGCGAGCTCGATGTTGGCGAGACCCGTGTACTCCGGATGAAATCCCGAGCCAAGTTCGAGCAGCGCGCCGACGCGCCCGTTGACCACGACGCTGCCGCGGGTCGGCG
Source organism: uncultured beta proteobacterium (assembly GCA_963756765.1). Taxonomy (GTDB): domain Bacteria; phylum Pseudomonadota; class Gammaproteobacteria; order Burkholderiales; family Casimicrobiaceae; genus VBCG01. The sequence goes on from CAVWPC010000024.1 coordinate 13,114, forward strand.
CGATGACGCTCGCCACGATTTTCAGCAGCGTGGACTTGCCCGCGCCGTTCTCGCCGATGATGCCAAGCGATGCGCCGCGCTCGAGCGTGAAACCGATGTCGTCGAGCGCGCGGAACACATGGCGGGCCCCGTGACCGCGCAGCAGGTCCCAGACGAGGCGTAGTTGACCCCCGCGGGATTCGACCTTCGCGTAGTCCTTGCCCACGCCGTCGAGCTTGAGCAGCGGTGCCGTCAAACGAAATCCTCGAAGTGTGGCGACAGGCGGCGGAACACCCAGCGGCCGCCGAGGAACAACGCAAGCGCGACCGCCACGGCGACAGCGTCGGTCCATTCGAGCGTGAGCCTGCCGCCGAGCATCGCATCGCGCAGTCGCGTGACGAGCCAGCTGAACGGATTCGCCGCGACCCATGGACGCATCGAATCGGGCACCAGGCGCAACGGGTAGAGGATCGGCGTCAAATACATCAGGATCATCAGCGTGGGCATCAGCACGTGTTCAACGTCGCGGACAAAGACCTGCAGCGCCGCCATCGCCAGCGTGATGCCGGTGACGGCAAGCGCGAGTACCACCCACAACGGCAGCGCCAGCAGCAGACCCTGAAGCTGAATGGGCTCGCCGAACGCCACCAGGATCAGCATCACGAATACGTAACCGGCCAGCTGCAGCGTCAGCGTGGCGGCGACCGATGCATACACGATGAGTTCGTGCGGAAAGGCGACCTTGCGAATGAGGCCCGCGTAGCCGGCGAGACTGGTCGCCCCGCGCTGGATGCCCTCCTGCGCAGCCAGCCACGGCCACAACGCGATCGCCACGAAGGCCAGGAAGCTTTCGCCACCGAATCGCGGCGTCTTGAATACCGTGGTGAACACGAAGTGATAGACGGCGAGCAGCGCCAGCGGATGAATGAAGGCCCAGGCCAACCCGGTCATGCTGCCCAGGTAGCGGGTCTTGAGCTCGCGCCGGTAAAAGTTGCGCAGCAACGCGCGGTCACGGTCGCGTGCCGCGGCCCGGGCGACCCCGGCGTCGATAGTGGCTAGAGGATGCCGCATGCGCGCGGTTCAGGCCGCAATCGACCGCCGGCAGCGGAAATCACCCGCCGTCCCGCCGCCTATTTGGATGACGGGGCCGCAGGCGCGCTCGCCGGCACGCCCGTATCGAGTCCGCGCTTGACCGTATCGAGGTCGATGCGCACCGTCAGGGCCTCAATCGCCTCGCGGTTGACCTCGGTCTTGGGATCGCGCCGGATGGCCGCCAGCGCCTCCTCTCGCCTTTCGTCGACATAATGCTTCTTGAGATCGGCCATGATTGCGTCATGTGCCTCCTCGAAGGTCTGCGTCTTGGCGGGCCGCCGGCTGTCGAGGCGGATGATATGCCAGCCGAACTGCGACAGAACCGGCTGCGAGATTTGCCCGACGTTGGGCAGAGCAAAGGCTGCTTCGGCAAAGGCGGGATCCATCTGACCCTTGGAGAACCAGTCGATCTTGCCGTAGTTGCGCTGTGCGGAGGGGTCGTCGGAAAGCTCGCGCGCAAGTTCTCCCATATCGGCGCCGGCGACGATCTTGGCGCGCGTATCGTCCGCGAGCTTCTTCGCCGCGGCGGCGTCGCGCTTTTTCGTGTCGAACAGGATGTGCGTGACCACCAGCTGTTCCGGCGTGGTGTATTTGGCGCGATCGGCAAGATACAGTTCGCGCGCGCGCGGCTCGAATTCGGCGCGCCTGGCATCGAACTGCGCCGCAGCAGTCGCCTCGATGCTCTCCACCATGTACTGCGACAGCAGGCGATCGATTTCCTGGTTCAGGCGAAGCGCGGTTTCCGGCTGCGTGTCGAGCTTCGCGGCGCGCGCCTGCGCAGCCAGCGATTTTTGCAGCAACATGCGGCTCAACAGGTCGTTGACCCGGCGTTGGTTGTTGGCAAAGCCCGGGCGGATGTCCGCCGGCAGCTTGAGGAGTTCGGCCTCGTAGTCCGCCTTGGTGACCTTGGCCAGACTGTTACTTACCAGCACGATGGCAGCGTCGTTCGTCTGCGCGACGGCAGCGACGCACCACAGCATCGCCGCGCACAGCGCCAGCTGGAGTCCATGGAAGCGCTTGGTTACCCACCATGTTCATCTGACAATGACTTTCGCAATTCGATCTACGAAAAAAACAGGGCGAGGATTGCTCCTCGCCCCGGGTACAACTAGCGCTGTCCGGTTTACTGGACCGAGCGCGTCAGCTTGTGGTTCAGGTTGCCACCGTAGTTCGACTGAACCGGACCCATGGAAGTCGGGAGCGTTTCGTTTTCGAACGTGATAGCGGCAAAACCGATGACCGGCAGGCCGTTGAACGTCGTCGTGGCGAGCGTGCCCAGCGTCGGCGGCGACGTGGCCAGGTTCACCGTGTTCGACACACCACCAACCAGCTGGTGGCGTCCGAGCGGCACCGTCGAGCCGTTGAAGTTCAGCGCAACCCAGCCGTTCGAGAAGGTCGTGCCGATGTTCGACACGTTCTTCGAGCCCAGCACGTTGGTGCCGGCGAACGAGATCACGTTGGCTTCCCAGCACAGCGAGTCGGTCTGGGTCGGCGGCGGCGGCGAGAACGACGTTTGCGTAACGATCGTGCGCTCTTCGCGGTCGTACTGCGTGATCACGACGTCGTCGCAAGCACCGGTTGCCGTGAAGTTGCTTTGGAACAGCTTCAGCACGGTGGTGCCCGTGTAGTACTCGCGCTTCGTCGGGAACGTGACGACCCAGTCGGTACCTGACTTGGTGGACGCATCCAAAACGAATTCGTTGTACAGGTTGTTGTGCAGGATCACGGCGGAAACCGGGTCGGCTGCGAAGCCACCGGTCCAGTCGGTGATGTATGCATTGGTGCCCGTGACAACGACCGAGGTCTTCGGGTTGACGTCAGCCAGCGTCGGCAGAATCGAACCGGCCGGGTTCCACAGCGCCTTGGCGGAGAAGCCTTCCAGAGCGGTCGGATCCATCGCGAAGTCTTCGCCCTTCAGCACGTTGATCAGCGTGATGCTGCCGAACAGGCCACCGTTGCCGGGAACCGTATCGGCTGACGCGCCACCCAGCGGCGTGCAAGGCGGAACACCAGAGACGTGGGTCACGGCGGTCGCCGTGGCGCCCGTCACGTTGCCCATTTCGATGATCTCGACATAGCCTTCACGCGTACGATCCAGCGTGATGCCAGCCTTGTCGTCGTTCGAGCCCGAGTAGGCGTAGTTGACGAACGTCACTCGGCGAGCCGCGCTGGACGACACCGTCGGCGTCGTGCAGGACTTGTCTGCGGTAAAGATACCGGCGCCATCCGTGGTCGGGATGATCGCGGCGGTCCAGACATCCTTCGCCGACAGGTACAAGTTAAAGTCAAGGACTTCGCGGCTGTTCTTGCCTTCCAGGAAGCGAACCTTGACAGCCTTCGCCGAGGCGGTCGAGTTGACGACCGACAGCAGCGAGTTGTACGGAGCGCCGACGAGGGTCGATTCGCGGACCGTGTAGTACGGATAGATCAGGACTTGACCCAAGCCGTCAGCGTTGACCGACACCGCTTGCGCGGCGCCCGTCGCGCCAAGCGCGCTCAAGCCCGCCAGTGCGGCGTACAGCGACTTGTGTTTGAACGTATTCATAGTGGGTGACGACTCCTTTTGATTGCCGTTTAAAGTGATCACTTTAGAACCAACAGCAGGCGAATGTTATTACAGCCGACCTCTTTTTACAAACAAACTGGCCGCAACCCAGCGTCTATCTGTGGATTTTCTGCAACGTCTCAATACGGCGACAGATGCCATTCGCCGCAGGTTACCGATACACAAACCATGCCTCTCCGCCATCAAAGACCCATGACTCGGTCAGCGGCGTGGTAATCCCCTTCATCGCCTTGTGATCGTAGGTGATGTACAGGCGCACCTGGCACGCGTCGCCCTCGCAGGTCACCGTATCCACCTTCGCTTCGCGAAATGCGCCGCGGCGCAGGTGCGTCTGGAAGCGCTGCAGCGTCACAACCTGCCTCGACGCGGGGCTCAGGAAGCTGTACGCGGTGGGCATGTCGTCCTTGATCATCGCATCCCATTTGGCCAACGCCCGCTTGGCGACCGCCGCCTGCTTGGCTTCCGGGGTCGCCGGCGTGCTGGCGCAGGCTGCCAGCCCCAGGATTCCCAGTGTCGCCACAGCCCGACACGCCTGTCGGGATATAGCGACGAAAATCGTCGGTTTTTCTTCAATTTCGAGATTTGCGTTCAAAAGAATAACTCTCCTGCGGTAAAGCCTTGCCCCTGCGAAGGACCGAAGGACCGGCGGCCACCATTTTCGGGGCGCGGGGCGAAGGCGGGGAAGGCTATAGAAAGGGCGTGCGACCGTCAACTGCCGGCCGGGACTGCGGCGGGAGACCCTCCCCGCCGCAGCTTGCGGGGGATGATCACGGGGCGGGCCGCGGCGCCGGCGCCGGGGCGGTCACCGGCGGGAATACCGGCGGCGACATCCACGGGGCCATGCCCGGCGACACCGGCGCCGAATCGGGGAAGATCGGGCCGAGCAGCGGCCGGATGACCGGGATGATCGCGTCCATGTTCTCCATCTTCCGACGCAGCTCGTTCATGATGCCGCGCATGTCGAGTTCCGACTCGACCACGCGGGGGGTGATGAACAGCACGAGTTCGGTCCGGTTGTTCTTCAGCGTCTGCTGGCCGAACGAGGCCACCGATGATCGGAATGCGCGATAACAGTCGGCAACCCCGAAGAGCCATTCGCCCGCCCCTCGTTGATCAGGCCGCCCATCACCATCGTCGAGCCACTCTGTACCGCGACGAAGGTCTGGATCGACCGGGTGTTGATCGGCGGTGCGCAAGCGTCGCAGCCAGTAGGTGGATCGCCCGGCACACTGACCTCGGCCTGCACGTCCAGCGCCACGAGCCCGCCCGCGTTGATGTGTGGCGTCACCTGCAGCAGAACACCGGTATCGATGTACTGCGACGTCGTGGTGACGGCGTTGGTGGTGCCGCCGACCAGCGTCTGCTGGCTGACCGGAATGCGGTCGCCGGACTTGATCGTCGCCTTCTGGTTGTCGAGCGCCGCCACCTGCGGATTGGCGACGATCTTGGTGTTGCCGTAGCTGTCGAGCAGGTTCAGCGCCGCCTGGATGCCGCCAGGGAAATTCGAGTTGTTGATGATGTAGGTGAATCCCTTGATGATCGCCGCCGCGGGGGTGTCACCCGTCGTCGGCAGGCCCGGGTTGACCGGGTTCTTGCCAAGGACGGTTCCACCGAGCAGGCCGCCCGCACCTCGCCCGGACGGCGCGCCGCCCTTGAACAGCCACTCGACGCCGAAGTCGAGCTCGTCGGTGAGCGCCACCTGCGCGATCGTCACGTCGATCACCACCTGCCGCTGCGCGACGTCCAGCTTCTTGAGCGCGGCCTCGATGACCGCGTACTCGGCCGCCGTGGCGATGATCAGCAGCGTATTGTTGTCCTTGTCGGCCACGACCTGGAGGTTGCGGACGATGCCGGTTCCCTCCCCGACGGTGCCCGCGCCACCGGCGCCGCGGCCGCCGGTGGCCGCGTTCACGACCGCGGCCGCCGCCGGGGGTGTTCCCGGATTGGCCACCGGCACGGCAGGCTGGGCCTGGAAGGTGGGAGGATTGACGATGGTTCCTGCCGGCGTACCAGGCGCCAGCGTCGGCGTCGAGGGGCCTGCCTGCTGCGTCACCCGGCCGGTGAACGCCTGCTGGAGCAATGGACCGAGTTTTTCCGCCCGGGTGTTCTGCAGGTTATAGACGTAGAAATTGAGACCGCCGCCTTCGCCGCCCTTGTCGAGGCGCTCGATCCATTTCTTGACCTCGTCGAGATAAGCCGGTTGCGGCGTCACGACCAGCAGCGCATTCATGCGCTCGATCGGCACGATCTTGAGGATCCCGGTGAAGGGACTCGTGTTGCGATCGCCGAGCAGCTTCTCGAGCTCCTGCATCACCGACTTGACTTCCGAGTTCTTGAGCGTGAACACACCCGCCGACATGCCCGCCATCCAGTCGATGTCGAACATCGCGATCGTATCCATCAGGTTCGTCAATTCCCGCTCGGTCCCGGCGAGGATCAGGAGGTTGCGCAGCTCGTCGGGGCGCACCGCGGTGGCATCCTTCGCGAACGGCTCGAGCAGGCGCAACATTTCCCGCACGCCGACATAGCGCAGCGGGACGATCTGCACCGAGAACCCCGACGGCAGCGACCGCGTGGAAGTGCCGAGCTGCGGCGTTACATTGCCGCGTACCGCGATCGCCTGCGGCACGATCTGGTAGAGCCCGCCGTTCTTGACCATCGTGGCGCCATTGGCGCGCAACAGCGTTTCCAGCGTGGCGGGCAGCGCATCGCGCGGAATGCCCGACGACGTGCGGATGGTGACGGTGCCGCCGACCGACGGGTCGATCGTGTAGTTCTCGTTGAGGATGTCGCCCAGGATGTTGCGCACGACCTCGCGCAGATCGGCGCCTTCGAAATTCAGCACGATGCCGCTGCCGCCGACCTGCGTCTGCGCGCCCGGTGGCAGTCCGCCGCCAGGCTGCTGGCCGCGCACGACGACGCCGGTGCCCTTGTAGATGTGGCTCTGGTCGTTGCTCGGCGCCGGCGCCTGCGCCCGGGCGGCCGCTGCGATCATCGCCGGCGACAAGGCTCCGCCGCCCGCGAGCGCCGGGGAAGCCGGCGACGGCGGCGCCTCGGGTGCGGCCGGCGGTGTCTGGCACGCGGCAAGGACAAAGGGGAGCGCCCAAACGACGGCTCGGGCGAGATGGCGGGCATTGGTCATTGTTGTTGGTTTCCTGGTGGCCTCCGTGCCCGCGGACACGGACACTGACGCCAATCGATGATTATGGCAATCGGAACATTCCCGCGTCATCGCCGCGGCTGTTGATAGCGCTGGTACACGGAGCCCCATTGCGGATCGGCCGCTGCCGGTGCCGCGACCGCCGGCGGCGGTACCGCATTCCCGGAGGGACTGGTTTGCGGCAACCCGGCCGCCGTGGCGGCGTTGCGCGCCACCGCGGCCGCTTCTGCCTCCCGCGCCACCCGGCGCCGCTCGGCCAGGACGCTGGCAATATCCTGCGGCGTCGCGGGTGGCCGCCCGGCGGCATCAGCCGGCGGGCGCGCCGGCAGTCCTGGTCGGCGCGCCCGAGCCGGGCGGCGGCACGTTGGCGACGACTGGTTGCACCGTGGTCTTGGGCCCGGACGCCACCTTGAGCGCCAGACTCTTCGGATTCATCGCCCAGTCGACAGGCGCACGCGATCGGTCTTGATCTCGGTCACCACCATGCCGTTGATGGTTTCGCCCTGCGTGACCCGGCGTGAGCGTCCGCCGGCGGTTTCGCGCAGGAACGCCGTGGCCTTGCCATCGACGACCATCGTTCCCGACAGCGCGAACTGCCCACGTTGCATGCGCGGTTTGGCGGCCTCAGCCACCGCGGGAGGTGCGGGCCGGCGGGTGGGATTGAACAGCGTCCGTTCGACGATGTCGCGGTTGGTTTCCGGCGTCTCCTTCGGGTGGTACTCCGGCAGGACGGCGGCCGTGACCTTCTGTGGTGCGACCACCGATTCCGGCGGTGGCTGCCGATGCAGGTGCTCGCCCCAATCCGTCTGATAGCCGATCAGCGCCAGCAGCGCGCCAACCGGCAGCAGCCACAGGAGCCAACTCCGCATGTTCGATTGCAGCGCGTTCATTGTACGTCCACCTACTTCGAGGCCACCGCGGATTTGCCGGGCTCGGGTACCGACAGCGCCGACACATCCATCTGCACGTTGTTCTCCGGTTCCTGTCCCGCCGCCGGCTTGAAGCCGCGAAACGCATTGAGCGGCCGGATCGTCAGGTTATCGACCACGAGGTACGGCGACGTCGTGTCGAGCGCATGCAGGATCTTGGCCAGCGCCGGCATCGACGCGAAGAACTGGACGTTGACCGTCAACGCCTTGAAGCGGCCATCTTCGCGCGGTCCCGGTGTCTGGCTGGTCGTGATCCGGCCGCCGTTGTTCTCGATCGCCGCGCGAACGAGGTCCGACAATTCGGCCGAGGCAAGGTTCGGCGCGGTGTTCTTGAGGAAAAATCGGCGGCCATCGCGTTCACGCACCGATTCCAGTGCACGGCGCAATTCCGGGGCCTGCGCGGCCACGCGCCGGTAGCGTTCCAGCCGATCCGTCAGCACTTCGATGGCCGCGTCGTAGTGCCGGTGCAGCAGCACGACCGGCCCTACCAGCACCGCGAGCGCGAGCAGCACGACGCCTACCAGAATGGCGACGGCGACGGCGCGCTGCTGCGCAGCGGACAAGCGCGCGACGAAGGCCGGCGCCATCATGGTCGTCCCGCCTCCGCCGGGGAAGACCCGGTACCGCGATTCGCGCGCGAGGGCGGGTCGGCGCTGCCCCCGGGCGGTTGAAGGCACAGCGGACGGCGCCGCCGGTGCGGGCGCCACAGCCGCCCCGAGCGGGACGACCGGAGCACCCGCTGGCGGCGTCGCCATGCCCGCCGGTGCGGTCGAAGCAGGCCTGGGCGGCGGCGTGGCGGCCGGCGGCGGCTGGCTGGCGGTGCCGCGATGGCGGCTGGTCGGCCGTGCCGGCTCGGCGGCGGCGTGCCGGCTGGGGTGGTGTGGCGGCCGGCGGCGGCGCGGCAGGCGGCGCATCGGCCGCGCCTTTCGACGCCGCGACAGGCTTAGGCGGCCCGCCCGCAGGCGATGCGGGTATCGGTGCACCCGCGACCGGTGGCGTGGCCGGTGCCCCGGACACCGGAGGCGTGGTCGGCGCGCCCGGCGGCGGCGTGACTGCCGGCGGCGTTGCCGGCTTCGACGCGCCTGTCGTGCCCGGCGGCGGCGCTTCGAACAGCGAAACGGCGGTTGGCGCGGGAAGCGGCTTCAACTGCGCGCCCAAGTCGAAGATCTCGCCGGGGCCCGGCTGGATCTTCGTGGTCGGCGAGCGCGGCGTCGCCTGCGCGAACAGCTGCGAGGATTCGAACATCTGCACAAGCCGCCCCGCGTTCGCGGACTCGCCGCGCACCAGCAATTCGCGCTGCGTCTCCTTACCCTTGGCCACCGTCTTCAATTCGAACTGCGTGAGCCACGTATCGTCGGGAAGCAGCTTGCTGACGGTATCCACGACCACCAGCGCGCTGGGATACGCATACTTGCGCTCGAGCGCAGCGTTGAATTCGCTTACGCGCGCATCGAGTTCCTGCCGCAGTGCCTCCGACACGCCGGCGCGGCCCCGCGCCTGCGCCACGATGGCGTCCAGCTGGATCGCATAGTCCCGCTTCTGCCAAATGGGAACCAGGGTCGCGGCCAGCGCTGCGGCGACCAATAGTCCGAACGGCAGCCAGAACTGCCAGCGACGCCACGGTGACACGGTCCCGCGCGCATCGCGTGGCAGCAGGTTGAGCCGTGACGAGGCAGCGCGCGCGGGGGGTTCGGGTACCACGGCGACCACCTGCGTGCCCCAACTGGCCGCGTGCCTGAGCAGCGGGTCCACGACCGCGCGCCGCGCCGCGGCGAGGTCGACGGTAATCGTGCCGCGCGCGCTGTCACGGCCGGTAATCGCCGCGTCGAAATACAGTTCGTCCGGCTTGAATGGCGTGTGCCGGTCGAGGTCGTAGGCGAGCGCCTGGCGGAAATTCTCTTCGACCGCCGAGGGCAGCACGATGCGCTTGCGCAGCACGTCGCGCGGCGACAAGGCGACGACGATGCGAATCGGCGCGACCGCGCCGCCATAGGCCATCCGGTTCATCGCCATCGGCGCGAATGCGCCCTGCCCGGCAGACGTTACGGTGCTGGTATCGCCGATTAACGAAATGTGCGCGGCCTCGACCATCACCACCTCGCCGCCCTCCAGCGACGGCCGCCACAACGTCGCGCGGTCGCCGTCGAATTGCAGAACCGGTCGCATGCGACGGCGCACGATCGCCGCCCGCGGTGTCGATGGCACGAGCGCGCCGAGCTCGTGCATCCACCAGCTCCAGAAGCCGGACAAGCCCGCGCGTCGCGCCGCCTCCTGCAGGCGGGCGCCGAGCGCATGCTGGGCGAAATCACGGTCGGCCATCGGCAGGCTTCTTCTCTGTTGCGGCGGTAGCGTCGCCTTCGGATAGCGTCGGCGGAGGCGTCGTCGCGCCGCCATCCTGCCAGGTCAACGCAACCAGCGGACGGCGACCGTCGCCGGACGGTCGCACGACCGCGCTGCGGGCGAAGGTTACACCATCGCCTGTCGTGGCTTCGGCGCGGATGCGCCACACCGGCACCGCACCGGCCGCAAATCCGTTGGCCGGGGGAAACGGGGGCACCGGCAACTTGGCGGCGACCGCGGCCGCCCGCTGCTGCATGTAGGTATCCACGGCATCGGGTGTGGCGTTCGGCAACGCCAGTAGCACCTCGCGCGATGCGGTGATCGCGTTGATGCCCGGCTGCCGCGACTGCACGGTCAGGTGCCCGGCGACGCCCCGGTAGATGGCCTCGGTCATTCCCATCACGCGCGCGAGCTCATTCACCGTCTCGAATGGAGCGTTGGCCGGCTTCTGCTTCAGGCCCGCCAGCCGATAATCCGCTTCCTCGGCGCCGTTGGGGCGTCGCGCGTCGTCGGGATCGCGCCAGTCGACGATGGCATCGACGATCTTGCCCGCGACTTCCGGCTCCGCGCCCCCGACGTGTTCGAGGAGGCCCTTCAGCAGCGCATCGGGCGCCATGTTGATGTCGATGCGCGCAGATTCGTCCACCGCGGTCGCCACGATCGCGATCTCACCGTCCTGCCACTGGTGCGGCTGGCCATCGGCCATCCACGCCGTTGGGTAGCGCGGCCGCGATAGTTCGAACGCCATGCGCTCGACCGCGCCGTCGGCCGCCGCGCGCGCCTGCGCCAGCGACAGGCCGTTGCGCGCCTGCAGGGCCTCGCTGCGCATCGAGAACGCGAACCCGCTGGCGATCACGGTCAGCATCATCGTCAGCCAGAGCACGAGGATCAGCGCGATGCCACGCTGCCCGCGCGCCATCGTCATCGAGTTGCGGGCGGTCATCACCATCATGCCGCCACGCACATCTGGCGCACCGCGTCCCAGCCGCGGCAACCTGCTTCCGGTGCTTCGCGCGGCGCCACGACAATCGGCGGCCACGGCTCTCCCTGGCGCGGCGTCACCTCGATCTGGATCAGCACCGGCAGTTGTTGGTTCTGATCCCAGCGATCACGCCACGTCGGGGCGACGTCCAGGCTCGAACCGTTGTCGCGCCCGAAGTAGCTGACCTTCAGCGCCTTGATGTCGTCGGCGAGAACACTGCGTTCGGCATCGTTGAAATTGGGCATGTCGAGCGCCGCGAGATCCGGGATCATCCGCTCGACGACGAGCGCCGTTTCCCGTTTGCCCGGCACGGGCGCGACGACGAGTCGGTAGTACCACATGCCGCCCAGTCCGACGCGTCCGGGCAGGGCAGCGGTAAAGCGGATCTCTTCGCGATCACCTCCGAACAGCAACGGGAACTCGACGATCTTGCGCATGCGCTGTGGGTGCTGTTCGGTCAACTGCGTGCGCAGGTAGTCGCTCGCGAGCCGCATGCCGGCGTTGCTTTCGGCCCTTGCCTCGCCCGCGTCCCAGCTGCGCCCGGCAAAGCCGAGCGAACCGAACAGCACGGCCGACATGAGCGCGAGCAGGCCAATGGCCACCAGCAGCTCGATCAGCGTGAAGCCGCCGACGCGGTACCTGCCGTTCACGTGTTGAACCTCGGTCCGAGCCGGATGGTCGCGAGCGACAGCGAGCGTTCCTTGCCATTGGCGCCCTCGAACGTCACGTCCACCGAGATCCGGAACATGCGCATGGCCAGCGCCTCGGATGCACGCTCGAGTTCGGGATCGACGCCGGTCACTGTGTACGCCGAAATCTTGCTCGTCCAGCGAATGCGCCCGCCGTCCTCGGTACCCCGGTCCTCGACTTCGCGCAACGGCTGCGCGCCTGCGGCGATGTCGAGACGCGATTGCGCAACCAGCAGCGCGCGACTCCACTCGGTACTCGCGGCCGCGTTGCGCAGCGAGGCGGAAAAGAGCTGGAACAGCGCCGTGGCCACCAGTGCCAGGATCACGAACGCAGCAAGGACCTCGATCAGCGAGAACCCGCGCTGCCGCGAAGCACGCACTGCGCGCGCCGCTTCGCCCTTCGCAGGTCCCGCGGGCGCGCGAGCAGACATGGTCAATGCCGGCATCGCCCGGTCAGTCCAGAATGGCCACGCGCCCGGTGAGCCAGTCGACGTCCACTTCGTACTTGCGTTCGCCGGACGCCACCGTGATGCGGCCGCCATTGCTGCCACCATCCGGATAGAAGCGGATGGAGCCGACTTTCTCGTTCACCAGGTCTTTCTGCGCGGTGAACAGCTTGAGTTCGAGCGCACGTGGCAGTGCATGTTCGTCCAGGTGGCGATCGACCTTGAAGCGGCGGTGTTCGACATCGAGCACCAGGAAAGTCTCGCGCCGCTGCGACACCGCTTCGCTGCGCGCGAGGCGCAGGCCGGCGGCGAGCTGGCGCGCGGCGCTGCGCAGCTCGGTGCTCGACACGCCGCTGCCGCTGAACATCGGGATCGCGATGGCGGCGACGGCGGCCATGATCGCCAGCACGATCATGAGCTCGAGCAGCGAAACGCCATGGGTCGGGCGTTGCATTGCCAATGGCCGGCGCGGCGCGACGAAGCTCACCAGCTCGTCACGTCCTTGTTGGCGCCCTCGCCGCCTTCCTTGCCGTCGGCGCCATAGGACATGATGTCGTACGCGCCTTTCTGGCCCGGCGACGAGTACTTGTACTCGTTGGTCCACGGGTCCTTGGGCACGGTGCCCTTCTTCCAGTAGGGACCGTTCCAGTTAGCCACACCCTGCGGTGCCGCAACCAGCGCCTGCAGGCCTTCCTGCGTGGTTGGATAGCGTCCGGTTTCGAGTTTGTAGAGGTCGAGCGCCTGGCCGATCTGGCCGATCTCTATGGCCGCCGCCTTGCGCTTGGCCTCCTCGCCCTGGCCGATGAAATTGCCGCCGACGATCCCCATCACGATGGCGATCAGCACCAGCACGACCAGGATCTCGATCAGCGTCATGCCGCGCGCGCGACGGCGCGCCATTGGTACGTTCTTCATGTTGCCCTTCCCTCGTTATTGTCGCCATCCGCCGACGCTTTCAGGGCGCCAGGTCGGCAGGCTTCCGCTATATGACGCTCGATCAGACCACGAGTTCGCTCATCCCCATGACGCCCATCAGGATCGAGAACACGATGCCGCCGATCAGGACCGCAAGGGTCAGGATCAGCGCAGGCTCCAGGACCGACAAGAAACGCTTGATGGCCATCTGGACCTCGCGGTCGTAGACCTCGGCGACCCGCGTCAGCATCTCCTCCAGCCGCCCGGATTCCTCGCCGACCAGGATCATCTGCGTGGCCAGGCGCGGATACAGCCCCGTTTCCGCCAGCGGCTTGCCGAAGCCCTTGCCTTCGCGCAACTTGGCGATGACGCCGTCGAGCGCGCCGGCCAGCACGCTGTTGCTCATGGTTTCCTTGGTGATCGACAGCCCCGCCAGCAGCGTCACGCCGTTGCCGAGCAACGTCGACAGCGTGCGCGCGAAGCGGGCGGTCTCGAGCTTCGCCGTGAGGTCGCCCAGCAGCGGCGCATCGAGCATCCGACGATCGCGCCGGAGGCGCACGGCGGGATTGCGGCCACGCCGGCGGAACCACACGACGAACAAGGCGATGGCGCCCACGACCGCCCACCACCAGGTACGCATGAACTTTCCGACGGTGACGACGACCAGCGTAGGCAATGGCAACGCCTTGCCGGCCTGCGCGAACGTCGTCTCGAACTGCGGCACCACCCAGATGAGCAGCAGCGCGACCGAGGCGACGGCAACGCCGATCAGGATCACCGGATAGATGAGCGCCGACTTCACCGACTCGCGCAACTCCTTGTTGCGTTCCATCGTCTCCGCGAGGCGCTGCAACACCACGCCGAGCGCGCCACCCGCTTCGCCTGCGCGCACGATGTTGACGTAGAAGCGGGAGAAAATCTCGCGCCGGTCGTCCAGTGCCTGCGACAGCGCCTTGCCACCCCGCACGTCGTCACGCACGCCCTGCAGCAATGCACCCACGACCGGTGTCGGCGCCAGCCCGATCAGGATTTCCAGCGCCCGGTCGAGGGGCAGGCCGGCCCGCAGCAGGGTCGCGAGTTCCCGCGTCAAGCCGAGGAGCTGATCGCGGGTCACGGTCTTGGACTGGAACCAGCCACGACGGGTGCCCGACTTGGCGCGCCCTGCAGTGCCATTGGTCGCCGCGGCGCCGGTGGCATGCACGACCTGCGTCGGCATGAGTCCCTGGTCGCGCAGGCGACCGACGATTTCCGCCTCGTTGGCGGCATCGAGTTCGCCGACGGCAATTTCGCCGGACGGATTCACGGCGCGATAGCGATAGACGGGCATGACGTTCCTCGCGCTACGATTCGCGGGTGACGCGCAGAACTTCCTCGAAGGTCGTGTGGCCGGCGAGCGCCTTGCGCATGCCGTCCTCGTACATCGTGACCATGCCTTCGCGTTGCGCCTGCGCCTTCAATTCGTTGGAGGTCGCATGCTTCATGACGAGACTGCGCAGCGGGTCGGTGATCGGCAGCATCTCGAGGATGCAGAAGCGGCCCATGAAGCCCGTGGTGCTGCATTGCGCGCAGCCTTTGGCGTGGTAGAGCGTGATGTCGTCGCCGCTGGCGAATCGAGCGAGTCCCAGCTGCTCCACCATCTCCGGCAGCGCGCGATAGGGTTCCCGGCAATGCGGACATAGCTTGCGCACCAGGCGCTGCGCGAGAATGCCGATGACCGTCGACGTCAGCAGGTAGTCATCGACGCCCATGTCGAGCAGCCGGTTCACCGTGGAAGCGGCATCGTTGGTATGCACGGTCGACAGCACGAGGTGCCCGGTGAGCGCCGATTGCACGGCGATCTGCGCGGTCTCGAGATCGCGGATCTCGCCGATCATGATCACGTCCGGATCCTGCCGCACGATCGAACGCAGCGCGTTGGCGAACGTGAGATCGATCTGCGGCTTCACCTGGATCTGGTTGATGCCGACCATCTGGTACTCGACCGGGTCCTCGACCGTCAGGATCTTCACGTCCGGCTGGTTCAGCCGGTCGAGCGCCGTGTAGAGCGTCGTAGTCTTGCCCGAGCCGGTCGGACCGGTCACGAGCAGGATGCCGTGCGGTTCCATCAATACGTCGATGAACGCCTTGAGCGTGTCCTCCTCGAAGCCGAGCTTCTGGAAGTCGAGCGCGACCCCGCCCTTGTCGAGAATACGCATGACCACCGATTCGCCGTGCATCGTCGGCACCGTCGACACGCGCAGGTCGATCTCCTTGCCCTGCACACGCAAGCGAATGCGGCCATCCTGCGGCAGCCGGCGCTCGGCGATGTCGAGGTTGGCCATGATCTTGATGCGCGAGATCACGGCGGACGCGAGCCGCTTCGGCGGCGACTCGACGTCGTGCAGCACGCCGTCGACACGGTAGCGCACGCCCAGCCGATTCTCGAACGGCTCGACATGAATATCGGAGGCGCGCATCTCGAGCGCGTTGGTGATGATCAGGCTCACTAGCCGGATCACCGGCGCTTCGGAGGCGAGGTCTTTCAGTTGCTGGACGTCGGCATCGAACGCGAGCTCGTCGACCCGTGTCTCGACATCACCGATCAGCTGGCTCTGCGCCGACTTGCCGCTGCCGTAGAGGCGCTCGAGCGCCGCCTCGAGCTCGGTCGGGATGGCGACCATCGGCCGCACGACGCGGCCCGTGACCATTTCGAACGCACCGATCGTGTAGCTGTCGGTCGGATCGGTCATGGCCAGCGCTACTTCGGATTCGTCCTCACGCAACGGTAGCGCGCCCGTTTCGCGCAGGAAGCGCGCGCTTACCTGTTCCTCGAGGATCGGAAACTCCGGATAACTGCCGACGTCCACCAGCGGCAGTTCGAGTTGCGCGGCCAGCGCTTCCGCCACGTCGCGCTGGGCCACGACGCCAAGCGTCACCAATAGCCCCCCGAGGCGCTCGCCGGACTCCTGCTGCAGGCGCAATGCCCGTTCGAGCGTGCCGGCATCGAGCTTGCCGCGCTCGATCAGGAGCTCGCCTAGGCGTTTTCGGGTCGGGGCGTCCACGCGTGGAAGGGTTTGAAATTATTGAAGAAATCGGGCGCGGATTATAGCATGATGCACGTGAGCATTCCGGCGGAAACCCCTGGCGCACAACGCTTTGTGTTGCAATTTCCGCACCGCGCAACGCCGTGGCGGTGCGGGCCGGGGCGTATGAAAGGGGTCACTGCGCGTCACCGCCCGGCAGCTTCACCTCATCGCGTGGACTCGCAGATGACAAGACCCGACGCGGTTAGGTTCCGCGCGCCGGGGCCGCCCGAGGGCGCCCCGTCCGGGCAATGGCCGGGGGATCTGCGCTTCGCCATGATGCGCAACTTCCATCGCCGGTCGGACCGTTCGGTGGGTCGCCGCTGCAGCGCAGTCGCATGGCCTCGCGCTCACCCCCAGGTGTGTGCTTATTCGTCGAGCGTGCGCGGAAAGCTCTTGTGCAACAGCCGCGACAAGGCACGGTCGGCCAGCACGACTCCATCCGTCTGGCACTTCGCGCAATAGTTGGCCTCGTTCTCCGCATAGACGATGCGTTGCACCGGCGCGCCGCAGTCGGGGCATGGCCGGCGATAACGGCCATGCACGGCCATCTGCGGATGAAAGGCGGTGACCTTCGGGGGGAATGCGCCACCCGCCTCGGTACGCAGGCGCTCCGTCCAGGCCACGAGCGTTGCTCGCGCGGCCTCGTGCAGTCGCGCAATCGCGGGCGCGTCGAGCTTGCGCGACAGCGCGAGTGGCGACAGCCGCGCGCGATGCAGGATCTCGTCCGAGTACGCATTGCCGATGCCATCGAAGAGCCGCGGATCGGTGAGCGCGCGCTTCAGCGTGTGGTTCTCCGCCGTGAGGCGGGCGGTGAAGGCGGCGAGGTCGGCGCTGCGCACATCGATTCCACCGAGATCGAATGCCGCGAGCGCTGCCGCACCCTGCACACAGTGCAGCGACGCGCGGCGCTTCGTCCCCGCCTCCGTGAACGCCAGGGCGCCATGGGCAAAGCGGAACTGCGCCAAGGTGATGCGCCCGGGTGGCGCGCGGCGTCCCTCGAGCCAGACCAGGCGCCCGGCGATCATCAGATGCAATACCAGGAACAGTTCGTCATCGAGCGCGATCACGATGCGCTTGCCGAGGCGCCGGATGGCGTGCACGGTTCGGCCGTGCACGCTGTCGATGGGCGGGACCGCAGTACGGAGCAGGAACGGATTGCGCAAATCGACGCGCACCAGCGTCTGTCCGACCGTGCGCGCGGCCAAGGCTTCGCGATAGATCTCGACGTCAGGGAGTTCGGGCATCGCAACCTGCCTCGAAACGACCGGCCAAAAAAACAGGAGAGGCCTGCCGAGGCAGCTAGGAGCCGGGCTCGGCGAACGCGCGTTCCGCCGCCCGGATGGTCGCGTCGATCTCGGGCTTGCCGTGCGCGGCCGACACGAAGCCGGCCTCGAACGCGGAAGGTGCGAAGTACACCCCCGCGTCGAGCATGGCGTGAAAGAACCGGTTGAAACGCGCCTTGTCCGCCGCCATCACGGTGTCGTACGAGTCGGGCAGTTGCGGTGCGAAGTAAACCCCGAACATGCCGCCCACCGACTGTGCACAGAACGGCACGCCGGCACGCTCGCCCGCCGCGGTCAGTGCGTCGGTGAAGCTCCGCGTGTTGGCGGCAAGCTTCTCGTAAAAGCCCGGCGCCTCGGTTGCGGCCAGCGTCGCCAGGCCGGCGGCCAGCGCGACCGGGTTTCCGGACAGCGTCCCCGCCTGATAAACGGGTCCCAGTGGGGCGATCCTTTCCATGATCGCGCGCTTGCCGCCGAAGGCGCCGACCGGCATTCCGCCGCCGATGACCTTGCCGAGCGTAGTCAAGTCCGGCGTGATGCCCATCAATCCCTGCACACCCTGCGCATGGACGCGAAAGCCGGTCATCACCTCGTCGAAGATCAGCACCGCGCCGTAGTGGTCGCATACCGCGCGCAGCCCTTCCAGGAAACCTTCCTTCGGCATGATGAGGTTCATGTTGCCGGCGATCGGCTCGACGATGACTGCGGCGATACCGTCGGGGTTCGCAGCGAATGCGGCCTGCACGGCATCGAGGTCGTTGTACGGCACGACCAGCGTTTCTCCCGCGATCGCTGGCGGCACCCCGGCGGACGATGGCTGCCCGAAGGTCAGCGCGCCCGAGCCCGCCTTCACCAGCAGGCTGTCGCCGTGGCCGTGATAGCAGCCCTCGAACTTCAGGATCTTCGCGCGTCCCGTGAAGCCGCGCGCCAGTCGCAGCGCCGACATCGTGGCCTCGGTTCCCGAGGACACCAGGCGAACGAGTTCGAGCGACGGCAGCCGGCGCACCAGCGTTTCGGCCATCTCGATCTCGATTTCAGTCGGCGCACCGAACGAGAGGCCGTGCACCGCCGCGTCCTGCACCGCGCGTACCACCGCGGGATGCGCATGACCGAGGATCGCCGGTCCCCACGAGCCGACATAGTCGATGTAGCGCTTGCCGTCGGCATCGAAGACATACGCGCCCTCACCGCGGGTGAGAAATCGCGGCGTGCCACCGACCGAGCGGAAGGCCCGTACCGGCGAGTTGACGCCCGCCGGAATGCTGCGCTGGGCACGGGCAAAGAGTTCTTCGTTGCGGCTCATGGGGATCGCCTTGAACGAGGGTGGGAGGGAAAGCAGGCGGCGATCGCCGCGGCCGCACGCATAATCGCGGCCGGCTCGTCGTGCGCAAAAACGTCCGAGATGACGGCCACCGCGCCGGCCCCGGCCTCGACCAGCGCGCGTGCGTTGGCGGCCGTGATCCCGCCGATGGCCACGACGGGAACGCCAAGCGCAGTCGCGGCGCGCAGCAGCGCCACGTCGGCGCGCCGCGCCCCGGGCTTCACCCGCGAAGGGTAAAAACTGCCGAACGCGACGTAATCCGCACCGTCCGCCACCGCCGCCTCGGCCCGGTCGAACGCGTTGTAGCAGGACACGCCTATAAGCATGGCTTCACCGACCAGGGCCCGGACCGCGGCCAGGCTTCGTCGTCCTCCCCCAGGTGCACCCCATCCGCACCCACGTCGCGCGCGAGCCGCGCGTCGTCGTTGACGACGAACAACGCGCCGCCCTCCCGGCAGATGTCCGCCAGCCGCTCGGCTTGTTCACGCCGCAAGGCTGCACTGGCGGCCTTGTTGCGGTACTGGACGACCGCAGCGCCGCCGACGATCGCCGCGCCGACTTTGGCGACGATCAGCGGGGTGTCGGCAAGGTCGGGCGTGACGGCGTACAGGCCGCGCACGCCGGCCGAATCGCGCGGCGACGACGCCGACTCGATCACCACCGCTGCCGGGTCAGTGACTTCCACGCATGTCGTGTACGCGCGATGCTTCCGCCGCGTCGCCGCGCGCTTCCGATTCTTCGCGCGCCCAGAACATGCGATCGGGGAGAAACTGCCCCATGCCCGGCCGGTACGCCTTGGCGAGCGCCTGCCACGTGTAGTCTTGCGCCTCGCGCACGGCCTCGGGCAGTTCGAGCCCGTTGGCCAGCATGGCAGCGATGGCCGACGCAAGGGTGCAGCCGGAGCCATGAAGCTGCCGGGCAGCCGCGCCCAACTGTCCGAGCGCACGATGCCGTTCTTGCCGTACATGGTGTTGACCACCTGCGGCGAATGCGTGCGTGCAGGTGACGAGCACGAACTCGCAGCCCGACTCGATCAGCCCCGGCGGCGCACTGGCGAGGCGCGCTCGCCGCGCCGTCGCCGCCGGCCAGGTTCGCGCCTCGAGGCTGCTCGGGGTGAGGATCGTCGTCTGCGGCAGCAAAAGCTCGCGCAGCGCATGCGTCATCTCCTCGGACGCGAGTTCATCGCCGCGCCCCGATGCGACACCGGATCCAGGATCAGCGGCACGTCGGGGTAGTCGGACACGATCTCGGCGACCACCGCGATGTTCTCGATACTTCCCAACACGCCGATCTTGAAGGCATCGACCGGCATATCCTCGAGCAGGCACCGCGCCTGGTCGGCCACCCAGTCGGCATCGATGGGGAGCACGCCCTCCACGCCCAGCGAGTCCTGCACCGTCAACGCGGTGATGACGGATAGCGGATGGCAGCCCATGCTCGCCAGTGTCAGGAGGTCGGCCTGCATGCCCGCACCACCCGACGGATCGGATGCGGCGAACGTGAGCACTAGGGGAGGAAATCCGGGATCGCTATCGGGCATCAGTGGTGCGCAGACACGCGTTCATGTGAACGCGCTCGTGAACGCGGCTGTGACGGGCACGCTACACTTGCATATTACCCTACCGCGATACGCTGCTCTTCCGATGAAAAAATACATGTGCCTCATTTGCGGATGGATCTACGACGAGGCCACGGGCGCGCCCGAGGAAGGCATCGCCGCCGGAACCCGCTGGGAGGATGTACCGCCGAACTGGACGTGCCCTGAATGCGGCGCCCGCAAGGAGGATTTCGAGATGATCGAGATCTAGCCTCCACGTTCGCCGCCCGGCATGCGGACCGGCGTTGCGGCCCGCATGCGCGAACCTTCCTCAGGATGCGCGCAGCAGTTCGTGCAGGTCGTGCGCGATCGCGTCGGGCGCCGCCCCGTGGCTGACATACAGCCGGAGGCGGCCCTGCGGATCGAAGATGTAGGTGCCGGTCGAATGATCGACCGTATACGTTCCCGGCGTGCTGCCGGGTTGCTTCTGGTAGATCACCTTGAATTCCTTGGCCACGCGCTCGGTCGCCGCTGCATCACCACGCAGGCCCACGAAACGCGGATCGAAAGCAGGCACGTATTGCGCGAGGAGCTCGGGCGTGTCGCGCTCTGGGTCGACCGTGACGAACAACACCTGCACGCGCGCGGCCTCGGGACCCAATTGCTTCATCGCCTCGGCCAGCGCCGCCAGCGTGGTCGGGCACACATCAGGGCATTGCGTGTAACCGAAGAATATGACCACCGCCTTGCCACGATAGTCGGCAAGCGAGCGCGGCTTGCCGGCCGGATCGGTCAGTGCAAAGTCCCGACCGAACGATGCACCGGTGACATCCGACGCGCGGAAACGGGCACCCTCGGGTGCACACGCCGGCAGCAATCCCAAGATCGCGATCGCAGCCAGGATGCCTGGCAGCCGCAAGCTCATCCGCCTAATGCCAGTAGTGATCGACCAACAGCGCGGAAAAGAGCGCCGACAGGTAGACGATCGAGTACCGGAACGTGGCCCGCGCGAGCGCGTCGCTGTAGTTGCGGTACAGGCGCACCGCGTAGACGACGAACATGCCGCCCAGCCCGACGGCCGCCGCGAGATAGAGAAGCCCGCTCATCCGGATCGCGTAGGGCAGCAGCGATACGCCGACCAGCGCAAACGTGTAAAGCACGATCTGCAGTCGCGTGTAACGCGAGCCATGCGTGACCGGCAGCATCGGCAGGCCGGCTTTCGCGTAGTCCTGCGTGCGATACAAGGCGAGCGCCCAGAAGTGGGGCGGTGTCCATACGAAGATGATGAGGAACAGGAGCAGCGCTTCGGGTGCGATGTCGTTGGCCACCGCAGCCCACCCGAGTACCGGCGGCATCGCCCCCGACGCGCCGCCGATCACGATGTTTTGTGGCGTGGCGGGCTTGAGCAGGACTGTGTACACGACCGCATAGCCAACGAAGGTGGCCAGCGTCAGCCACATGGTCAGCGCATTGACGTAGCGATAGAGCAGCCACAGACCGAAACCGCCGACCACGCCGGCGAAAACCAGCGTCTGGAGTGACGTAAGTTGTCCGCGCGGCAACGGGCGGGCACGCGTGCGCAGCATCACAGCGTCGATTTTCTGCTCGACCAGGCAGTTCACCGCGGCAGCGGCTCCCGCGACCAGCGCGATGCCGAGCGTCGCCGCGAACACCACAGCCGGTGGCGGCAGCCCAGGCACGGCGAGGAACATCCCGATCACCGCGCAGAACACGATAAGCGAGACCACCCGCGGCTTGGTCAGCGACAGGAATTGCCGGAATCGGCTTTCGGCAAGTGCAAGGGTGGACATGAACCGGGGTGTCGAGCGACGCTAAGGCGGGCTACTACGAGAAAGTGCAAGTTTACACCCGAGCGCGTCGTCAGCCGATGCGCGAGGCCTTCAGGAGCCGCGTCAAGTCCTTGGCCAGGGCCTTGATGTCCGGATTGCGCGGATACGCAAGCACGAGATTGCCCAGCGGATCGACGAGCACGATGCGCTCGCCCCGCGAGGGCCAGCGCGCGAGATCCGCCGGCGCGACGCGGGCGCGCAGCAGATCCGGATGCTCGGCGAACACGCTTGCATCGACCCGGGCGTCATCGGTGACGAGCAAAACGCGCACGACCCGGTCCATCTCGCGGCCCTGGATGGTTCGCGCCTGCCGCGTCGCGTAGAGTGCTTGCGCGCACGACGCGTCACAGCCGCCGGCAGCGGCCACCGCGAGCACCCATTTGCCCTGAAGGTCGGCGAGCTTGAACGGCTCGCCGTTGGGCAGCGCGCCGCGAAGCTCGGGCACCGGCGCCGTGGGCAACAGTTCGCCGTAGTTGACCTGCCGGTCGCGCGGAAACCAGTAATACGCCACGTACGACGCGATCACCGGCGCCAGGGTTACGAGCCCGATCAGCAGCAGCGTGCGGCGACTCTTGCCGACATCGGTCGCGGATGGCGCTGCTGCGGGGGGTCGTGGCTTCATCACTTGCGCCGGAGCGTGAAATACAGCCAAAGGCCCGCTGCCAGCGACGCGAACGCGTACCACTGGAACATGTAGATCCGGTGCCGTTCGCTGCCGAGGTCGGGCGCGGGCCAGTCGCGTACCAGCGTGTCGGCCGCATCGAGAGGATGCGTCTGCTCGATGATGACGGGCAGCACCGGGACGCCGGTCAGCTGCGCAAAGCGCTGCGGGTCGAGATTCTGCCAGACCGCTCCAGTCACGCCGGCACCAAGCTCCAGGTAGCGCGACGACGGCAGGCCGATGCGCCCTTCGACGCGGACCGGCAGGGCGGGCACGGAGACCTTCGGCAGCGCGTCGCGGGTCGCGCCGCCGGGTGTCCAGCCACGGTTGACCAGCACGACACGCCGGTCGCCCAGCACCAGCGGAGTCACGACTTCGTAGCCGGCACGGCCATCGTGGACGCGGTTGTCGATCAGGATCTGGTGCGCGGCATCGAAGGTACCGGCCAGAACGACCGGCCGATAGCGCCACGATGCCCAGTCGTCCGGCGCCGGGAGCGGCACGGGCGCCATGGCGACCGCCGCATCGAGCTGGGCGCGCAGTGCGAGCTTCTGCTCCATGCGGCGATGCTGCCACTGCCCGGCCGACACGAACAGGACGATGGCCACGCCGGCGGCAAGCGTCGGCAGGAAGGCGGGACGGCGGCGGCGCGGTTGCGGCGCGGGCGGCGCGGTCATCGGCGCAACGAGCACCGCGGCGCCAAACTCTCTACACTGCACCATTCACTGTGCAAGGTGCCCATGAAGATCATCGTCGTCGCGGTGTTGATCGCGATCATCGTCGCTCTCTTTGCGGCACTGGTTTTCCTGTACCGCGATGCCGGTCGCGGCAAGCGCGTCGTATGGATGCTGACCGTTCGCGTTGCGCTTTCGGTAAG
>CAVWPC010000025.1:0-138197 GCA_963756765.1 uncultured beta proteobacterium
CCGCCCGGATTCCTCGCCTACAGGATCATATCGTGGCCAGGCGCGGATACAGCCCGTTTCCGCAAGCGGCTTGCCGAGCCCTTGCCTTCGCGCAAATTGGTGATGATCGCCGTCGAGCGCGCCAGCCAGCACGCTGTTGCCCATCGTTTCCTTGGTGATCAACAGCTCCGCCAGCAGCGTCACGCCGTTGCCGAGCAACGTCGACAGCGTGCGCGCGAAGCGGGCGGCTGAGCTCGCCGATCAGGTCGCCCAGCAGCGGCGCATCAGTTCCCGACGATCGCGCCGAAGGCGCACGGCGGGATGCGGCCACGCCGGCGGAACCACACGACGAACAAGGCGATGGCGCCCACGACTGCCACCACCAGGTACACATGAACTTGCCGACGGTGACGACGACCAGCGTAGGCAACGGCAACGCCTTGCCGGCCTGCGCGAAGTCGTCTCGAATTGCGGCACAGCCAGATCAGCAGCACCGCGACCAGCGACGGCAACGCCGATCAGGGTCACCGGATAGTGAGCGCCGACTTCACCGACTCGCGCAACTCCTTGTTGCGTTCCATCGTTCCGCGAGCCGCTGATACACCACGCCCAGCGCGCCACCCACTCGCCCGCGCACGATGCGACGTAGAAGCGGGAGAAAATCGCGCCCGTCGTCCAGTGCCTGCGACGGCGCCTTGCCACCCCACACGTCGTCACGCACGCCTTGCAGCGATGCCCCCAGACCGGTGTCGGCGCGAGCCCGATCAGATTTCCAGCGCCCGGTCGAGGGGCGGCCGGCCCGCAGCAGGGTCGCGAGTTCCCGCGTCAAGCCGGGAGCTGATCGCGGGTCACGGTCTTGGACTGGAACCAGCCGCGACGGGGCCGGACTTGGCGCGCCCCGCAGGCGATGGCCGCCGCGGCGCCGGTGGCATGCACGACCTGCGCCGGCATGAGTCCCTGGTCGCGCAGGCGACCGACGATTTCCGCCTCGTTGGCGGCATCGAGTTCGCCGACGGCAAGTCGCCGGACGGATTGACGTCGCGATAGCGATAGACCGGCATGACGTTCCTCGCGCTTCGCTTCGCGGGTGACACGCAGAACTCCTCGAAGGTCGTGTGGCCGGCGAGCGCCTTGCGCATGCCGTCCTCGTACATCGTGACCATGCCTTCGCGTTGCGCCTGCGCCTTCAATTCGTTGGAGGTCGCATGCTTCATGACAAGACTGCGCAGCGGGTCGGTGATCGGCGGCATCTCGAGGATGCAGAAGCGGCCCATGAAGCCCGTGGTGCTGCATTGCGCGCAGCCTTTGGCGTGGTAGAGCGTGATGTCGTCGCCGCTGGCGAATCGAGCGAGTCCCAGCTGCTCCACCATCTCCGGCAGCGCGCGATAGGGTTCCCGGCAATGCGACATAGCTTGCGCACCAGGCGCTGCGCGAGAATGCCGATGACCGTCGACGTCAGCAGGTAGTCATCGACGCCCATGTCGAGCAGCCGGTTCACCGTGGAAGCGGCATCGTTGGTATGCACGGTCGACAGCACGAGGTGCCCGGTGAGCGCCGATTGCACGGCGATCTGCGCGGTCTCGAGATCGCGGATCTCGCCGATGCATGATCACGTCCGGATCCTGCCGCACGATCGAACGCAGCGCGTTGGCGAACGTGAGATCGATCTGCGGCTTCACCTGGATCTGGTTGATGCCGACCATCTGGTACTCGACCGGGTCCTCGACCGTCAGGATCTTCACGTCCGGCTGGTTCAGCCGGTCGAGCGCCGTGTAGAGCGTCGTAGTCTTGCCCGAGCCGGTCGGACCGGTCACGAGCAGGATGCCGTGCGGTTCCATCAATACGTCGATGAACGCCTTGAGCGTGTCCTCCTCGAAGCCGAGCTTCTGGAAGTCGAGCGCGACCCCGCCCTTGTCGAGAATACGCATGACCACCGATTCGCCGTGCATCGTCGGCACCGTCGACACGCGCAGGTCGATCTCCTTGCCCTGCACACGCAAGCGAATGCGGCCATCCTGCGGCAGCCGGCGCTCGGCGATGTCGAGGTTGGCCATGATCTTGATGCGCGAGATCACGGCGGACGCGAGCCGCTTCGGCGGCGACTCGACGTCGTGCAGCACGCCGTCGACACGGTAGCGCACGCCCAGCCGATTCTCGAACGGCTCGACATGAATATCGGAGGCCCGCATCTCGAGCGCGTTGGTGATGATCAGGCTCACTAGCCGGATCACCGGCGCTTCGGAGGCGAGGTCTTTCAGCTGCTGGACGTCGGCATCGAACGCGAGCTCGTCGACCGCGTCTCGACATCACCGATCAGCTGGCTCTGCGCCGACTTGCCGCTGCCGTAAAGGCGCTCGAGTGCCGCCTCGAGCTCGGTCGGGATGGCGACCATCGGCCGCACGACGCGGCCCGTGACCATTTCGAACGCGCCGATCGTGTAGCTGTCGGTCGGATCGGTCATGGCCAGCGCCACTTCGGATTCGTCCTCACGCAACGGTAGCGCGCCCGTTTCGCGCAGGAAGCGCGCGCTTACCTGTTCCTCGAGGATCGGAAACTCCGGATAACTGCCAACGTCCACCAGCGGCAGTTCGAGTTGCGCGGCCAGCGCTTCCGCCACGTCGCGCTGGGCCACGACGCCAAGCGTCACCAATAGCCCCCCGAGGCGCTCGCCGGACTCCTGCTGCAGGCGCAATGCCCGTTCGAGCGTGCCGGCATCGAGCTTGCCGCGCTCGATCAGGAGCTCGCCTAGGCGTTTTCGGGTCGGGGCGTCCACGCGTGGAAGGGTTTGAAATTATTGAAGAAATCGGGCGCGGATTATAGCATGATGCACGTGAGCATTCCGGCGGAAACCCCTGGCGCACAACGCTTTGTGTTGCGATTTCCGCACCGCGCAACGCCGTGGCGGTGCGGGCCGGGGCGTATGAAAGGGGTCACTGCGCGTCACCGCCCGGCAGCTTCACCTCATCGCGTGGACTCGCAGATGACAAGACCCGACGCGGTTAGGTTCCGCGCGCCGGGGCCGCCCGAGGGCGCCCCGTCCGGGCAATGGCCGGGGGATCTGCGCTTCGCCATGATGCGCAACTTCCATCGCCGGTCGGACCGTTCGGTGGGTCGCCGCTGCAGCGCAGTCGCATGGCCTCGCGCTCACCCCCAGGTGTGTGCTTATTCGTCGAGCGTGCGCGGAAAGCTCTTGTGCAACAGCCGCGACAAGGCACGGTCGGCCAGCACGACTCCACCCGTCTGGCACTTCGCGCAATAGTTGGCCTCGTTCTCCGCATAGACGATGCGTTGCACCGGCGCGCCGCAGTCGGGGCATGGCAGGCGATAACGGCCATGCACGGCCATCTGCGGATGAAAGGCGGTGACCTTCGGGGGGAATGCGCCACCCGCCTCGGTACGCAGGCGCTCCGTCCAGGCCACGAGCGTTGCTCGCGCGGCCTCGTGCAGTCGCGCAATCGCGGGCGCGTCGAGCTTGCGCGACAGCGCGAGTGGCGACAGCCGCGCGCGATGCAGGATCTCGTCCGAGTACGCATTGCCGATGCCATCGAAGAGCCGCGGATCGGTGAGCGCGCGCTTCAGCGTGTGGTTCTCCGCCGTGAGGCGGGCGGTGAAGGCGGCGAGGTCGGCGCTGCGCACATCGATTCCACCGAGATCGAATGCCGCGAGCGCTGCCGCACCCTGCACACAGTGCAGCGACGCGCGGCGCTTCGTCCCCGCCTCCGTGAACGCCAGGGCGCCATGGGCAAAGCGGAACTGCGCCAAGGTGATGCGCCCGGGTGGCGCGCGGCGTCCCTCGAGCCAGACCAGGCGCCCGGCGATCATCAGATGCAATACCAGGAACAGTTCGTCATCGAGCGCGATCACGATGCGCTTGCCGAGGCGCCGGATGGCGTGCACGGTTCGGCCGTGCACGCTGTCGATGGGCGGGACCGCAGTACGGAGCAGGAACGGATTGCGCAAATCGACGCGCACCAGCGTCTGTCCGACCGTGCGCGCGGCCAAGGCTTCGCGATAGATCTCGACGTCAGGGAGTTCGGGCATCGCAACCTGCCTCGAAACGACCGGCCAAAAAAACAGGAGAGGCCTGCCGAGGCAGCTAGGAGCCGGGCTCGGCGAACGCGCGTTCCGCCGCCCGGATGGTCGCGTCGATCTCGGGCTTGCCGTGCGCGGCCGACACGAAGCCGGCCTCGAACGCGGAAGGTGCGAGGTACACCCCCGCGTCGAGCATGGCGTGAAAGAACCGGTTGAAACGCGCCTTGTCCGCCGCCATCACGGTGTCGTACGAGTCGGGCAGTTGCGGTGCGAAGTAAACCCCGAACATGCCGCCCACCGACTGTGCACAGAACGGCACGCCGGCACGCTCGCCCGCCGCGGTCAGTGCGTCGGTGAAGCTCCGCGTGTTGGCGGCAAGCTTCTCGTAAAAGCCCGGCGCCTCGGTTGCGGCCAGCGTCGCCAGGCCGGCGGCCAGCGCGACCGGGTTTCCGGACAGCGTCCCCGCCTGATAAACGGGTCCCAGTGGGGCGATCCTTTCCATGATCGCGCGCTTGCCGCCGAAGGCGCCGACCGGCATTCCGCCGCCGATGACCTTGCCGAGCGTAGTCAAGTCCGGCGTGATGCCCATCAATCCCTGCACACCCTGCGCATGGACGCGAAAGCCGGTCATCACCTCGTCGAAGATCAGCACCGCGCCGTAGTGGTCGCACACCGCGCGCAGCCCTTCCAGGAAACCTTCCTTCGGCATGATGAGGTTCATGTTGCCGGCGATCGGCTCGACGATGACTGCGGCGATACCGTCGGGGTTCGCAGCGAATGCGGCCTGCACGGCATCGAGGTCGTTGTACGGCACGACCAGCGTTTCTCCCGCGATCGCTGGCGGCACCCCGGCGGACGATGGCTGCCCGAAGGTCAGCGCGCCCGAGCCCGCCTTCACCAGCAGGCTGTCGCCGTGGCCGTGATAGCAGCCCTCGAACTTCAGGATCTTCGCGCGTCCCGTGAAGCCGCGCGCCAGTCGCAGCGCCGACATCGTGGCCTCGGTTCCCGAGGACACCAGGCGCACGAGTTCGAGCGACGGCAGCCGGCGCACCAGCGTTTCGGCCATCTCGATCTCGATTTCAGTCGGCGCACCGAACGAGAGGCCGTGCACCGCCGCGTCCTGCACCGCGCGTACCACCGCGGGATGCGCATGACCGAGGATCGCCGGTCCCCACGAGCCGACATAGTCGATGTAGCGCTTGCCGTCGGCATCGAAGACATACGCGCCCTCACCGCGGGTGAGAAATCGCGGCGTGCCGCCGACCGAGCGGAAGGCCCGTACCGGCGAGTTGACGCCCGCCGGAATGCTGCGCTGGGCACGGGCAAAGAGTTCTTCGTTGCGGCTCATGGAGATCGCCTTGAACGAGGGTGGGAGGGAAAGCAGGCGGCGATCGCCGCGGCCGCACGCGTGATCGCGGCCGGCTCGTCGTGCGCAAAAACGTCCGAGATGACGGCCACCGCGCTGGCCCCGGCCTCGACCAGTGCCCGTGCGTTGGCGGCCGTGATCCCGCCTATGGCCACGACGGGAACGCCGAGCGCAGTCGCGGCGCGCAGCAGCGCCACGTCGGCGCGCCGCGCCCCGGGCTTCACCCGCGAAGGGTAAAAACTGCCGAACGCGACGTAATCCGCACCCTGCGCCACCGCCGCCTCGGCCCGGTCCAACGCGTTGTAGCAGGACACGCCTATAAGCATGGCCGCACCGACCAGGGACCGGACCGCGGCCAGGCTATCGTCGTCCTCCCCCAGGTGCACCCCATCCGCGCCCACGTCGCGCGCGAGCCGCGCGTCGTCGTTGACGACGAACAACGCGCCGTCCTGCCGGCAGATGTTCGCCAGTCGCTCGGCTTGCTCACGCCGCAAGGTTGCACTGGCGGCCTTGTTGCGGTACTGGACGACCGCAGCGCCGCCGACGATCGCCGCGCCGACTTTGGCGACGATCAGCGGGGTGTCGGCAAGGTCGGGCGTGACGGCGTACAGACCGCGCACGCCGGCCGAATCGCGCGGCGACGACGCCGACTCGATCACCACCGTGGCCGGGTCAGTGACTTCCACGCATCTCGGCTACGCGCGATGCTTCCGCCGCGTCGCCGCGCGCTTCCGATTCTTCGCGCGCCCAGAACATGCGATCGGGGAGAAACTGCCCCATGCCCGGCCGGTACGCCTTGGCGAGCGCCTGCCACGTGTAGTCCTGCGCCTCGCGCACGGCCTCGGGCAGTTCGAGCCCGTTGGCCAGCATGGCAGCGATGGCGGACGCAAGCGTGCAGCCGGATCCATGGAAGCTGCCGGAGAGCCGCGCCCAGCTGTCCGAGCGCACGATGCCGTTCTTGCCGTACAGGGTGTTGACGACCTGCGGCGTGTTCTCGTGGGTGCCGGTGACGAGCACGAACTCGCAACCCGATTCGATCAGCTTGGCAGCGCACTGGTCGAGTGTGCGCTCGTCGTCTTCGTCGGCATCGGCCAGGCGTCGCGCCTCGAGGCTGTTCGGGGTGAGGATGGTCGTCTGCGGCAGCAACAGCTCACGCAGCGCATGCGTCATCTCCTCGGACGCGAGTTCATCGCCGCGCCCCGATGCGAGCACCGGATCCAGGATCAGCGGCACGTCAGGGTAGTCCGACACGATCTCGGCGACCACCGCGATGTTCTCGATACTGCCCAGCACGCCGATCTTGAATGCATCGACCGGCATATCCTCGAGCAGGCACCGCGCCTGGTCGGCCACCCAGTCGGCATCGATCGGGAGCACGGCCTCCACGCCCAGCGAGTCCTGCACCGTCAACGCGGTGATGACGGACAGCGGATGGCAGCCCATGCTCGCCAGTGTCAGGAGGTCAGCCTGCATGCCCGCACCACCCGATGGGTCGGATGCGGCGAACGTGAGCACGAGGGGGGGAAATCCGGGATCGCTATCGGGCATCAGTGGTGCGCAGACACGCGTTCAGGTGAACGCGCTCGTGAACGCGGCTGTGACGGGCACGCTACACTTGCATATTACCCTACCGCCATACGCTGCTCTGCCGATGAAAAAATACATGTGCCTCATATGCGGATGGATCTACGACGAGGCCACCGGCGCGCCCGAGGAAGGCATCGCCGCCGGAACCCGCTGGGAGGATGTGCCGCCGAACTGGACGTGTCCGGAATGCGGCGCCCGCAAGGAGGATTTCGAGATGATCGAGATCTAGCCTCCCTGTTCGCCACCCGGCATGTGGGCCGGCGCTGGGCCGGATGCGCGGCCCTCGCTCAAGATGCGCGCAACAGTTCGTGCAGGTCGTGCGCGATCGCGTCGGGACCCGCCCCGTGGCTGACATACAGCCGGAGGCGGCCCTGCGGATCGAAGATGTAGGTGCCGGTCGAATGATCGACCGTGTACGTTTCCGGCGTGCTGCCGGGTTGCTTCTGGTAGATCACCTTGAATTCCTTGGCCACGCGCTCGGTAGCCGCCGCATCGCCACGCAGGCCCACGAAACGCGGATCGAAAGCAGGCACGTATTGCGCGAGGAGTTCGGGCGTGTCGCGCTCGGGGTCGACCGTGACGAACAACACCTGCACGCGCGCGGCCTCGGGACCCAACTGCTTCATCGCGTCGGCCAGCGCCGCCAGCGTGGTCGGGCACACATCGGGGCATTGCGTGTAGCCGAAGAATATGACCACCGCCTTGCCACGGTAGTCGGCGAGCGAGCGCGGCTTGCCGGCCGGATCGGTGAGTGCGAAGTCCCGACCGAACGATGCGCCGGTGACGTCCGATGCACGGAAGCGTGCACCCTCGGGCGCACACGCCGACAGCAATCCAAGGATCGCGATCGCAGCCAGGATGCCTGGCGGCCGCAAGCTCATCCGCCTAATGCCAGTAGTGATCCACCAGCAGCGCGGAAAAGAGCGCCGACAGGTAGACGATCGAGTACCGGAACGTGGCCCGCGCGAGCCCGTCGCTGTAGTTGCGGTACAGGCGCACCGCGTAGACGACGAACGTGCCGCCCAGCCCGACAGCCGCCGCGAGATAGAGAAGCCCGCTCATCCGGATCGCGTAGGGCAGCAGCGACACGCCGACCAGCGCAAACGTGTAAAGCACGATCTGCAGTCGCGTGTAACGCGAGCCATGCGTGACCGGCAGCATCGGCAGGCCGGCCTTGGCGTAGTCCTGCGTGCGATACAAGGCGAGCGCCCAGAAGTGGGGGGGCGTCCACACGAAGATGATGAGGAACAGGAGCAGCGCTTCGGGCGCGATGTCGTTGGCCACCGCGGCCCACCCGAGTACCGGCGGCATCGCCCCCGAAGCGCCGCCGATCACGATGTTTTGCGGCGTGGCGGGCTTGAGCAGGACGGTGTACACGACCGCATAGCCGACGAAGGTGGCCAGCGTCAGCCACATGGTCAGCACATTGACGTAGCGATAGAGCAGCCACAGGCCGAAACCGCCGACCACGCCGGCGAAGACCAGCGTCTGCAGCGAGGTCAGTTGTCCTCGGGGCAGCGGCCGGGCGCGCGTGCGCAGCATCACGGCGTCGATCTTCTGCTCGACCAGGCAGTTCACCGCGGCAGCGGCCCCCGCGACCAGCCCGATGCCGAGTGTCGCCGCGAACACCACAGCCGGTGGCGGCAGCCCCGGCACGGCGAGGAACATCCCGATCACCGCGCAAAAAACGATGAGCGAAACCACCCGTGGCTTGGTCAGCGACAGGAATTGCCGGAATCGGCTTTCGGCAAGTGCAAGAGTGGACATGAACCGGGGTGATCGAGCGACGCCAAGGCGGGGTATGCGTCTAAGCGCGATTTTACACCCGCGCGCGCCGTCAGCCGATGCGCGAGGCCTTCAGGAGCCGCGTCAAGTCCTTGGCCAGGGCTTTGATGTCCGGGTTGCGCGGATAAGCGAGCACGAGATTGCCCAGCGGATCGACGAGCACGATGCGCTCGCCCCGCGAGGGCCAGCGCGCGAGATCCGCCGGCGCGACGCGGGCGCGCAGCAGATCCGGATGCTCGGCGAACACGCTTGCATCGACCCGGGCGTCATCGGTGACGAGCAAAACGCGCACGACCCGGTCCATCTCGCGGCCCTGGATGGTTCGCGCCTGCCGCGTCGCGTAGAGTGCTTGCGCGCACGACGCGTCACAGCCGCCGGCAGCGGCCACCGCGAGCACCCATTTGCCCTGAAGGTCGGCGAGCTTGAACGGCTCGCCGTTGGGCAGCGCGCCGCGAAGCTCGGGCACCGGCGCCGTGGGCAACAGTTCGCCGTAGTTGACCTGCCGGTCGCGCGGAAACCAGTAATACGCCACGTACGACGCGATCACCGGCGCCAGGGTTACGAGCCCGATCAGCAGCAGCGTGCGGCGACTCTTGCCGACATCGGTCGCGGATGGCGCTGCTGCGGGGGGTCGTGGCTTCATCACTTGCGCCGGAGCGTGAAATACAGCCAAAGGCCCGCTGCCAGCGACGCGAACGCGTACCACTGGAACATGTAGATCCGGTGCCGTTCGCTGCCGAGGTCGGGCGCGGGCCAGTCGCGTACCAGCGTGTCGGCCGCATCGAGAGGATGCGTCTGCTCGATGATGACGGGCAGCACCGGGACGCCGGTCAGCTGCGCAAAGCGCTGCGGGTCGAGATTCTGCCAGACCGCTCCAGTCACGCCGGCACCAAGCTCCAGGTAGCGCGACGACGGCAGGCCGATGCGCCCTTCGACGCGGACCGGCAGGGCGGGCACGGAGACCTTCGGCAGCGCGTCGCGGGTCGCGCCGCCGGGTGTCCAGCCACGGTTGACCAGCACGACACGCCGGTCGCCCAGCACCAGCGGAGTCACGACTTCGTAGCCGGCACGGCCATCGTGGACGCGGTTGTCGATCAGGATCTGGTGCGCGGCATCGAAGGTACCGGCCAGAACGACCGGCCGATAGCGCCACGATGCCCAGTCGTCCGGCGCCGGGAGCGGCACGGGCGCCATGGCGACCGCCGCATCGAGCTGGGCGCGCAGTGCGAGCTTCTGCTCCATGCGGCGATGCTGCCACTGCCCGGCCGACACGAACAGGACGATGGCCACGCCGGCGGCAAGCGTCGGCAGGAAGGCGGGACGGCGGCGGCGCGGTTGCGGCGCGGGCGGCGCGGTCATCGGCGCAACGAGCACCGCGGCGCCAAACTCTCTACACTGCACCATTCACTGTGCAAGGTGCCCATGAAGATCATCGTCGTCGCGGTGTTGATCGCGATCATCGTCGCTCTCTTTGCGGCACTGGTTTTCCTGTACCGCGATGCCGGTCGCGGCAAGCGCGTCGTATGGATGCTGACCGTTCGCGTTGCGCTTTCGGTAAGCCTCGTCGCGTTCCTGCTGCTGTCGTACTGGATGGGCTGGATCGGCCCGCAGGGCATCCGCTAGTCATGTGCCCCGTCGTCGCCCCGACCGGCGCCGCAGGGCTCCTCGGCGCGGCACCTCCGGGCAACGGCCATGCGCCTAGACGAGGAAGTAGACCAGCACGAAGAGCAACAGCCAGACCACGTCGACGAAGTGCCAGTACCAGGCCGACGCCTCGAACGCGAAATGATGCTCCGCGTCGAAGTGCCCCTTGAACACCCGGAACAGCATCACCAGCAGCATCGTCGCGCCGATCGTGACGTGCAATCCGTGGAAGCCCGTCAGCATGAAGAACGTGGA
Organism: uncultured beta proteobacterium; assembly: GCA_963756765.1. Lineage (GTDB taxonomy): Bacteria > Pseudomonadota > Gammaproteobacteria > Burkholderiales > Casimicrobiaceae > VBCG01. The sequence goes on from CAVWPC010000025.1 coordinate 10,649, forward strand.
ACCGTAGACGCCGCTCGACAGCTTCAGGTTCATCTCGGTATAGGCATGGTGATACTCGTACGCCTGGAAGCCGACGAACAGGAAGCCCAGCAGGATGGTGAGGAACAGCCACAGCTTGAGTCCGCCGCGGTGCCCCGCCTTCAGCGCGTGATGGGCGATGGTCAGCGTCACGCCGGAGGTGAGCAGGATGATGGTGTTGAGCAGCGGGATGCCCATCGCCCCCATCGGCGTGAACTGCGTGGTCACGTACGGTCCGTCCGTCGGCCACTGCGCGGCATAGTTCGGCCAGATCAGCTTCGACGTCAGTCCACCGAGGTCCGGCACCGATATGTTGCGGATGTAGAACAGCGCGCCGAAGAATGCCGCGAAGAACATCACTTCGGAGAAGATGAACCAGCTCATGCTCCAGCGGAACGACAGGTCGACCTTCTGGTTGTACAACCGATGCTCGGATTCCCCGATCACTGTCCCGAACCAGCCGAACAGCATGTAGACCAGGATCGAGAAGCCGATCGCCACCATCCACGGCCCTGGCGCGTAACCGTTGAACCAGAACGCGGCACCCGAGCCCATGAGCAGCAACGCGAGCGAGCCGGTGATCGGCCAGTGCGATGGCTGCGGTACGAAGTAATACGGCTTGGCGCCGTCGACGGCTGCGCTCATGAATCACTCCTCGTTGTCGTTGCTTCCTGCTGCCGCGGGCGCGCACTTTGCGCGGCCCCGCCGGCACTCCCCAGATTCTTGCCGCCCGCACCCTCTATTTCGAAGAACGTGTACGACAGCGTGATCGTGGCCATGTCGGCCGGTGCGCTCGGGTCGACGACGAAGACCACCGGCATCTGGCGCCGCTCGCCCGGTTGCATCGTCTGCCGCGCAAAGCAGAAGCAGTCGAGCTTGCGGAAATAGAGGGCGGCTTCGCGCGGTCCGTAGCTCGGGATCGCCTGACCGCTGATCACGCGGTCGGTCGTATTGGTCACTTCGTAGAGCACCTGGCGCACTTCGCCCGGATGAACGTTCACCACGACCTCGAGCGGCTTGAACGTCCAGGGCAGGTTATGCACGTTGGAATCGAACTCGATACGCACGGTGCGCGACGTGTCGACCTGCGTATTGACGACCTCGTCGGCACGGGCGATATCGCGCAGCCCTGTCACCTGGCAGATCTTCTCGTAGAACGGCACCAGCGCGAAGCCGAACGCGAACATGCCGAGCACGACGACGACGAGACGCTTGACCATCGCGGTGTTCGACTGCGCTCGCGCGGCAGCGGTCTCTGGTGGCGCGTCGGTGCCAGGCGTGGTCATGCGCGCGACCGGAATTGCGAACTCGCTTGCGCACTCATTTGCGCACTCATTTGCGCACTCATTTGCGCACTCATTTGCCACCTGCGAATTTGCGTACTCACTTGCGTAAATTCCGCCCGATGGCGATCACCAGGAACACCAGCACGGCAAGGCCAAGCACGGTCATCCCGGTCGCGGTATCGCCTGCCAGGCGCACCGCCAGGATGCCGACGAAAAAGACCAGGGCGATCGCCGCGAGCAGCAGCGCGGTGCGCATGTTGGCTTTGCGGACGCGCGCGGCGGGGGTATCCGCCGGTCCCTTGGCGGACCTCTGGGCGTCTCGGTCGTTGGCCATGTCGTCGGCCCGGTCGGCGGTCCTGGCAACCATCGTCACCAACGTCCTAGCGGACCACCGGCGGCGTTTCGAATGTGTGGTACGGCGCCGGCGACGGGAGCGTCCACTCGAGCGTGTCGGCGCCTTCCCAGGGCTTGGCCGGCGCCTTGGCGCCGTCACCCTTGATGCATTTGAAGAGGGCGTAGACGAAGATCAGCTGCGACAGGCCGAAGCCGAAGGCGCCGATCGTCGCGACCATGTTCCAGTCGGCGAACTGCTGCGCGTAGTCGGGAATGCGCCGCGGCATCCCGGCGAGGCCCAGGAAGTGCATCGGGAAGAACGTGATGTTGAAGAAGATCATCGCCGACCAGAAGTGCAGCTTCCCGAGCGTCTCGCTGTACATCGTGCCGGTCCACTTGGGCAGCCAGTAGTACGCGCCGCCGAAGAACGCGAACAGCGAGCCCGCCACCAGCACGTAGTGGAAATGCGCGACAACGTAGTAGGTGTCCTGCAACTGCACGTCGACCGGCATGATCGCCAGCACGAGGCCGGTGAATCCGCCCATCGTGAACAGGAAGATGAAGCCGACGGCGAACAACATCGGCGTCTCGAAGGTCATGGCGCCGCGCCACATGGTGGCGAGCCAGTTGAAGACCTTCACGCCCGTGGGCACCGCAATCAGCATCGTCGCGTACATGTAGAACAGCAGGCCCGCGGCGGGCATGCCCACCGTGAACATGTGGTGCGCCCACACGATGAACGACAGGATGGCGATGCTCGCCACCGCGTAGACCATCGACGCGTAGCCGAACAGCGGCTTGCGGGCGAACGTCGGGATGATCTCGGAAACGATCCCGAACGCCGGCAGGATCATGATGTAGACCTCCGGGTGCCCGAAGAACCAGAACACGTGCTGGAACAGCACCGGGTCGCCCCCACCTGCGGCGTTGAAGAAGCTCGTTCCGAAATGGCGGTCGGTCAGGAGCATCGTGACGGCGCCGGCGAGCACCGGCATGACCGCGATCAGCAGATACGCCGTGATGAGCCAGGTCCATACGAACAGCGGCATCTTCATCAGCGTCATGCCGGGCGCGCGCATGTTGAGGATGGTGGTGATGATGTTGATCGAGCCCATGATCGACGACGCGCCCATGATGTGGACGGCGAAGATCGTGAGGTCGAGGCCCATGCCGGCCTGCACCGACAGCGGCGGGTAGAGCGTCCAGCCGCCGGCGGCGGCGCCGCCGGGGACGAAGAACGAACCGATGAGCATGATCGCCGCCGGCGGCAGCAGCCAGAAGCTCCAGTTGTTCATCCGCGCGAACGCCATGTCGGGCGCGCCGATCATCAGCGGGATCTGCCAATTCGCGAAGCCGACGGCAGCCGGCATGATCGCACCGAAGATCATGATGAGGCCGTGCAGCGTGGTCAGCGAGTTGAAGAATTCCGGATGCACGATCTGCAGGCCGGGCTGGAACAGCTCGGTGCGGATCGTCAACGCCATCACGCCGCCGACGAAGAACATCGTCAGCGAGAACAACAGGTACATCGTGCCGATGTCCTTGTGATTGGTCGTCGTCACCCAGCGCATGATCCCCGACGGATGGTGATCGTGCGCATGCGGGTCGGCGTGGCCGGCGTGATCGTGGGGAATGCTGCTCATCTCGATGTGCTCCTGATCTTGGTACGGACCGCGGTAGTCGTCTCGTGCTCGGAGGGCCTGGTCACTTGCGCGCGGCCTTGATCGCTGCGGGCACCACGTCACCGCTCTTGTTGCCCCAGCTGTTGCGCGTGTAGGTGATGACAGCCGCAAGCTCGGAATCCGACAACTGCTTCCACGACGCCATGGCCGTCCCCGCCTTGCCGTTCAGCACCAGGTGGATCTGCGCTTCGGAAGGGCCGGTGACGATCTTCGAGCCGTCGAGCGCCGGGAAGGCACCGGGGACGCCCTTGCCGCTGGCCTGGTGGCAGGCCGCGCAATTGGCGGCATAGACCGTCGCTCCCTTGGCGATCAGTTCCGCCTCGGTCCATGTCTTGTTCGGGTCGTCGGCCGCCGCGGTAGCCTTCTGCTTCTGCTCCGCGACCCATGTGGTGTAGTCCTCCTTGGACTTCACTTCCACCACGATGGGCATGAAGCCGTGTTCCTTGCCGCACAGTTCCGCGCACTGGCCGCGATAGACGCCGGTCTTCTCCGCCTTGAACCACGTATCCCGCACGAAGCCGGGAATGGCGTCCTGCTTGACGCCGAAGGCAGGCACCCACCAGGCGTGCAACACGTCGTTGGCCGTAATGACCAGGCGGATCTTGGAATCGACCGGCACGACCAGCGGATGGTCGACCTCGAGAAGGTAATTGGCGCCCTTGGGTTCGCGATTCTCGATCTGCAGCACGGGCGTGGCGAGGTTGGAGTAGAAGCCGAATCCCTCCTGCAGGTAATCGTAGCCCCACTTCCACTGGTAGCCGGTGATCTTGACGGTCACGTCGGGCGCGGACGTGTCCTTCATGGCGAGAATCGTCTTGGTCGCCGGCCACGCCATGAACAGCAGGATCAGGAAGGGGATGACGGTCCAGACGATTTCCACGGTCGTGTTCTCGTGGAACTGCGCCGCCTTGTGCCCGACCGATTTGCGATGCTTGAAGATCGAATAGAACATCACGCCGAACACCGCGACGAAGATGACGACGCAGGTCCAGAAGATGTACGAATGCAGGTCGAACATCTGCTGCGCGATCGGGGTGACCGGCGTCTGCAGATTCCATTCGAGGGCGGCGTGCGCGATGCCCGGGATACCTGCCGCAGCGCCGGTCAGTGTCGCCAGACCCGCGGCGCGACGAGGATTCGTCGCATCGATCGCGATTGTGTGACCTACCATGCGCTTGCGAACCATGCTATCCCCGAAATGTCCTTGCCAAGGCGGCTCTTCAATGTCCGCTGTTCCGTGCACCGAGCATCCGGCGCAGATCTGCTGCCATCGCGACACGCTCGCGTACCGGCAGCGTCTCTCCGAAGCTCCACGCGCTCCCCGCGCTGTGCAGGGATACGTGCGGCGTGCGGCTGACGCCGCTTTCGCTCACCTCGACGCGCACCCAGTACCGGTTGAACTCGCGCCGCTCGTGCCTGCCGCCGAATGCCCGCTCCACCACGACCTGGTCGGCCACGATCGTCAGCCGTTCCCAGTCGTTCGCATGCCGTTCGATGTACGCGAAGGCCACCGCCAGCACGCCGATCTCCAGCGCGGAATACGGGACCACCGGCCACGCTCCGGCCAGCGCGAACGCCACCGCCAGTACGAGGCTCAGTGAAGCCAGCGCGCCGAACACCGTCCAACGTCGCCGCGTGCCGAGCGAATCGTTCCGACGCGCCTCGAGACAATAGTCGGGATCGACGGTCAACGATGGAAATGCAGCACCCGGCATGCGTAAGCCCCCGCAGAATCCGACCGTGGCGCTGCCCCAAAATCGCGTTCGCTTCCGTAGCGGGCGCTGCGTCGATGCTGCAAAGCCACAAAATATTATCACGCTTCACCCGGGGCCGGACGCGCCGAGTGCAAACCGATCTGTACACGTGAACTTTGCGTACGAATCGCGCCAGAATGCACAAATCCGCCGAAAATGACGCATTCACCAGCCGTGAGCCGCGTTCGCTAGCCGGGATCGCTTGACAACACGTCGCGCATGAGTTTGTCCATTGCCCGGTGCGGCAGCGGACCGGTCACGCCCCAGGGCCGGTCGGCGACCGGCGCCGATGCCAGCAGTTCCGCGAGCGCGGCAATGTTGTCGTCGCTGCGCTCCATGTGGGGATCGATCCTGTTGGCGACCCAGCCGGCCATTCGAAGGCCGCGCGCGCGGATCGCCTCCGCCGACAGCAGCGCGTGGTTGAGGCAACCCAGGCGCACGCCCACGACCAGGAGGACGGGAAGCCCGAGGCGCGCGGCGACGTCGAGCATGTCGACGCCGGGTGCCAGCGGGACGCGGACCCCACCCGCACCTTCCACCAGCACGACGGACGCCACGGCGCGCAGGCGCCCGAATGCCGCCTCAATCACCGCCGGGTCGATGGACACATTCACCTCACGCGCCGCCAGATGGGGCGCGATCGCCGGTACGAAGGCGTAGGGATTGCGGTCGGCCGCGTCGACTTCCATGCCATCGGCGGCGGCCAGCGCCGTTACGTCGGCATTGCACGGCTTGCCGGCATCGATTCCCGCGGCGACCGGCTTCATGCCCACGGCGCGCACACCGGCCAGGCGCAGCGCCGCGAGCAGCGCGACGGTGACGTGCGTCTTGCCCACGCCGGTGTCGCTACCGGTCACGAAGAGCCCCGGGGTCATCGGCGGCAACTTCAGGACTGCGGTCCCCGCGGAGCGGGTCGCTGCACGCGCACGATCGGCAGTCCCTCGGCGGTTCGTCTGGGCTCGCCTTTCCACGCATGTCCGTAGATCACTTCGAAGGTGGCCGGGATGCGGCCGTCCCGGCGCATCGCGTCGAGGGCGGACAGCATTCGCGCGAAGCGGCCGCGGCCCATCAGGCCATGGGCGCGTCCACGCGTCGCGTTGGTCGCCCCGAGGTGTTTCAGTTCGCGCAGCAGTGCAGCGGGCTCGGGATACGTCACGACCAGAGCTTCCATGTCCATCACCGGATCGGCAAAGCCGGCCGCAACCAGCATGTCGCCGACGTCATGCATGTCGGCAAAGCGATTCGTGTGCGTGTGGCCGTCCACGCGCGCAAAGGCGGCACGAACCTCGCGCAGCGTATCCGGTCCGAACGTCGTGAAGGTGAAGAGCCCGCCCACTTTCAATACCCGGCGTACTTCGGCGATTGCCCGCGGCAGGTCGTTGACCCACTGCAGCGCGAGATTGCTCCACACGATATCGAAGGCCACGCCGTGCAGCGGCAGCGAGTTGAGATCACCGCACACGAAAGCCGGCGCGGGCGCACCCCGATGGAGCGCCGGTGGCAGCAGTCGCCGCAGCAGCGACCGGCCCCGGCGGGCCCGCTCGCGCGCCGCCACGACCATCGGCAACGCAACGTCCAGCGCCACCACGCGTGCCCCCGGGTAGCGGGCTCCGAGTTCGCCGACCGCTTCGCCCGTACCGCAGCCGGCATCGAGGATCATCGTCGGCTGCACCCGCACGACATCGAGTCGCGTGGCCATGCGCGTACCGACTTCGCGTTGCAACGCGGCCGCGGCATCGTAGGTGGCCGCGGCGCGCCCGAAGGCCCGGCGTACCGCGTGCGGGTCGATCTCGCGCGGATCGGGAGCGGAGAAGCGCGGCTCAGCCATGCCGCTCCGCATCGAAGGCGCGCAACGTCGACTCGAATTCGGTGCGATGGGACAGGAACGGCGCGTGCGCCGCGCCGGCAATCTCGATGTGCCGCGCCGCCGGCATTGCGCGCGCCAGCCATGCGCCGGCCGCGGGCGGCGTCAGGGCGTCGCGCGCGCCGGAAATCAACAACGTCGGTGCGGCGATGGATCGGACCGCCGCGCGCAGGTCGGTTTGCGCCAGGAGTTCGAGGCCGGCGGCCAGCACGGCAGGTGGGGGTTCGCCACGCGCGAAGAGTGCCTCGCGCATGGTGGACAGCGCCACGCGTCCGTCGGCACTGCCCTGCACCTGCAGCGCAAGGAAACGCTGCAACGTCAACCGGTAGGCAGCGGCGAGTTCGTCGCCGAAGCGTGCGAGGGTCTGCGGCGCCATCGCGTGCGGCCAGTCGGCGGCGGATGTGAATCGTGGCGTCGCCGCCACCAGTTGCAATGCGCTCACCCGCTGCGGAAAGCGAAGCGCAAATTGCAGCGCGACGATCGCACCCAACGACCAGCCGAGGAAGGTCGCCGGTTGCGCCGGCAGCGCAGCGGCGAGCGCATCCGTGAGCCGATCCAGCGAATACGGAGCAACGGTCGCCGAGAACCCGTGACCCGGCAGGTCGACCACGTGGACGCGATAACGCGCCGCGAACGCCGGCACCAGCGGCGCGAACAGTCCGCCGTGCATCGCCCACCCATGCAGCAGTACCAGCGGCGGTCCGTCACCGCGTACGTCGACATGAAGGCCCGTCGCTGCCGGATTGGATGCCGTCATGGGCGCAACCGCACTCATCGTGATCCGGCCACTGCACACCTGCCGAATCGACACGCCATTGCGGGTACGTTGGCCGCAACCATCAGCTTGCGCGCGCACATTCGGCGAGAGCCGCCAGCAACTGGTCCACATCGCCTTCGCTGTGCGCCGCCGATAGCGACACGCGAAGGCGCGCGGTCCCGGCGGGAACGGTCGGCGGGCGAATGGCCGGGACCCAGATGCCACGCGCGAGCAAGCCCTCCGCCAGGGCCAGGGTCGCGTCGTTGCTGCCGACGACGAGCGGCTGGATCGCGGTGGACGACGACAGCAGATTCCAGGGCAAGGCGCGGGCGCCCGCGCGAAATCGCGCGATGCGCGCATCGAGACGCGACCGCCGATCATCGCCGTCGCGGATGCAGGCGAGCGCCGCACGCAGCGCCGCGGCCAGCAGCGGCGGCATCGCGGTCGTATAGATGTAGGGGCGGGCCGACTGCACCAGAGTCGCGATCACCGCCGGATGCGCAGCCACGAACGCGCCCGCGACCCCGGCCGCCTTGCCGAGCGTGCCCATATACACGATGCGCTCCGCCGCGACGCCACACGCCTCGAGGCTGCCGCGACCCCGTTGCCCGACGACGCCGAAACCATGCGCATCATCCACGACGAGCCAGGCGTCGTAGGCATGGGCCAGCTCCAGCAGCCGGGCGAGTGGCGCCATGTCGCCGTCCATGCTGAAGACCGCATCGGTGGCGATGAGCTTGCGCCGCGCGCTCGACGCGGCGAGCCGTCGCTCGAGCGCCGCCGCGTCGCAGTGCGCGTAGCGCGTGAACTTCCCGCGCGACAGCAACGCACCATCGTTGAGGCACGCATGGTTCAGGCGATCGGCGAAAATCTCATCGTCGCGACCGGCGAGCGTGGACAGGATCGCGAGATTGGCAAGGTAGCCCGACGAGAACAACAGCGCCTCTGCGCCGGGCGACGGCGCCACGAAGGCCGCCAGTTCGTCTTCCAGGTCCCGATGCGGGGCCGCATGGCCGCAGACCAGATGCGACGCGCCCGCGCCCACCCCCCAGCGGGACAGCGCGGCACCTGCCGCGGCCAGCACTTCCGGGTCATTGGCGAGTCCCAGGTAGTCATTGCTGGCGAAGGCGAGCAACAAGCGGTCCCCCACGACCAGATGCGGTCCCTGGGCGCTCTCGACGACATGCCGCTGCCGCGCGAGACCGTCCCTGGCGCGGGACTCGAGGCCCGCGGACAGTTCGGCGATCCGCGCCGTCGCCGCATTCACGCCGGCGACGGCGATTGCGGCGTCATTCCCAGCCGTTCGAGCAACGCGCGGTCGGCATCCGCATCCGGATTGCCGGTGGTGAGCAATCGATCCCCATAGAAGATGGAGTTCGCGCCGGCCAGAAAGCACAGCGCCTGAATACCGTCGCCAAGTTCCCGTCGCCCCGCGGACAGGCGCACCATCGCCGTGGGCATCGTGATCCGTGCCGCCGCGATGGTGCGCACGAATTCGAACGGATCGAGCGCCGACTCGCCTCTCAGCGCAGCCTCGAGCGGCGTGCCTTCCACCTGCACCAGGTGATTGATCGGCACCGATTCCGGATAGGGATCGAGGCTGGCCAGTTGCGCCAGCAGGGCCGCGCGCTGCGCGCGCGATTCGCCCATGCCGACGATCCCGCCGCAGCAGACGTTGAGGCCCGCCGCGCGGACCTGATTGAGTGTATCGAGGCGATCCTCGTAACCGCGCGTGGTGACGATCTCGTCGTAGAAGTCGGGCGCGGTGTCGAGGTTGTGGTTGTAATAGTCGAGACCGGCTGCGCGCAACTGCTCGGCCTGGTCGCCCTTCAACATGCCCAGCGTCGCGCAGGCCTCGAGGCCCAGCGCCTTGACCTCGCGCACCATCGCCAGCACCGGCTCGAGGTCACGCTGCTTCGGCCCGCGCCAGGCGGCGCCCATGCAGAAGCGGGTCGCGCCCGCAGCGCGCGCCGCGCGCGCGGCCGCGACGACCGCGTCGACGTCGAGCATCGCCTCATTGTCGACGCCGGTGTGATAGCGGGCCGCCTGGGGACAGTAGCCGCAGTCTTCGGGACAGCCCCCGGTCTTGATCGAAATCAGCGTAGACAGCTGCACGGTGTTGGCCACGTGATGCGCGCGATGCACCTGCTGCGCCCGGAAGACGAGGTCCGCGAACGGCAGCGCGAGGAGGTCCGCGACGGCTGCCGCGGTCCAGCGGGGAGCACTGGCGGCGGGATCGGCTCGGACGCTGGAGCGCTTGGCGAAGGTGACCGGAGCATTCATGCAAAGGGCCTATGGCGGCGGGAAGCGGCAGACAGGAGGATGGGCAGGCGTAGCGACGACGCAGTGCGGCGCAGTGTCCGGTTGCGGGGGAACGCTGTCAAATTATCGTGGCGCTTCATTTGACATCTCAGCGTGCACCGGTCCCTAGTCGGCAGGTCGTCGGTGCGTGTCGTGCCCCCGGCCATCGTTTCTTCAAGCTTTCGTTGCTGAACCGTTTTACAGTCAGGACCCCGATTACCGCGACCCGCGAACCCGCGCACCCTTCGCCCCCTGGCCCCCTCGCACGCACCACACCGCCCATGCGACTTCGCGATCTTGGACCGCTCCTGCGACACGGACTCCCGCAGCAGTGCGCGCTCTGCGCTGCCGACAGCGGCAATGCCCTGGTCTGCAATGCCTGTATCGCCGCGCTGCCGCGGCTGCCGCCCGCCTGTCCCGTCTGCGCATTGCCGACGCCGGCCGGCGACGCTTGCGTCCGGTGCGCAACGCGCCCGCCACCCTTTGCGCGGACGGTTGCCCCCTGCATTTACGCCTATCCGCTCGATCGCCTGCTGCAGGGTCTCAAGTACGCCGGTCGGCTCGCACTCGCGGATTTCTTCGCCTCGCTCATCGCGACCAGCGTGTGTGCGTGGCCCGACCGCCTGATCGCACTGCCCCTTTCGCGCCAAAGACAGCGTGAACGCGGTTACAACCAGGCGCGCGAGATTGCGCGCGGATTGGCGCGGCGCGGCGCCGTTCCACTGGACGACGCCCTGATTCGCGTGCGCGAGACGCCGGCCCAGGCGAGCCTCGCGTGGTCCGACCGCGCGCGCAACGTACGCGGCGCCTTCGCCGCCACGCGGGCGCTCGACGGTCTGCGCGTGGCGATCGTCGACGACGTGATGACTACCGGCGCCACACTGCATGCAGCCGCCGTCGCCGCACGACGCGCCGGCGCATGCGCGGTCGAAGCGTGGGTGGTCGCGCGTACACTTCCGCCCGAGACTTGAAAGCAAGGCATCGCGCCCATGTTTGCCGTCGTGCTCGTTGCGCCGGAAATCCCGCCCAATACCGGCAACGTGATTCGTCTGACCGCGAATACGGCGACGGACCTGCACCTGGTCGAGCCGCTCGGTTTTCGCATGGACGACCGTGATCTCAAGCGGGCCGGACTCGACTACCACGAGTACGCGAACGTGCGGGTTCACCGCGACTGGGCCGCCTGTCGTGCAACGCTCGAGGCGGAGCGCGCGCGACGCTATTTCGCGTTGACCACTGCCGGCACGCGCTCGCTCTACGACGCCCGCTTCGCGCCCGGTGACGTGCTCGTCTTCGGCTGTGAAACGGCCGGGCTGCCGCCGGCGCTCGTGGCCGAGTTCGAGCAGACGCACCGGCTGGCAATCCCGATGCGCCCCGGCGTGCGCAGCCTCAACCTGTCCAACGCCGTGGCGGTAACCGTCTACGAAGCGTGGCGCCAGCAGGCGTTTGCCGGCGCGCGCTAACGCGGCGGAGCGCCCCGCCACAAGCCCCCCGCGCCAGCGGCTAGCCTTCGGCGCGCGGCTCGCGCTTGAGCAACGCCTCGACCACAAGGCGAGGCTCCAGCCCCTCGTGCAGAACCTGGTCGACCGCTTCGCAGATCGGCATGTCGATACCGTGATGAGCGGCCAGCATGCGCGCCGCGCGCGCGGCCCCCACCCCCTCCGCCACATGGCCCAGTTCGGCCAGCACACTGGTCAATGACTTGCCCTGCGCGAGGCCAAGCCCGACGCGACGATTGCGGGAAAGATTTCCGGTGCAGGTGAGTACCAGGTCACCAAGACCCGCGAGCCCCATCAGTGTCGTCGGCTGCCCGCCGAGCGCTTCGGAAAGCCGCCCCGTTTCCGCGAGACCCCTGGTAATCAGCGCGGCGCGCGCGTTGTGGCCGAAACCCAGCCCATCGCTCGCGCCGGCGGCAATGGCCAGCACGTTCTTGATCGCCCCGCCGACTTCCACGCCGGTCAGATCGCCCGATTCGTAGGCGCGCAGCGTGTCGCCCCGCAACAGCGCGGCGACTTCCGACGCGAGTCCGGGTGCGCTCGCCGCAACGGTCACGGCCGTGGGCAAGCCACGCGCGACCTCGTCGGCGAAACTCGGCCCCGAGACGGTGCCGACCGGCTGGGGCCAGGCCGGGCCGATGACCTGGTGCACCAGTGCGTGGCCCCCCGCAGCCTGCGGCGCCTCCACGAATCCCTTGGCGAGCCAGACGAGCGGCGCGCGGACACCGGCCGAAGCGAGCTGCGCCACCAACGCGGGCAGCGCCGCTGCGGGTGTTGCCACGATGACGAGGTCGGCCGCCGTCACGGCGGCCAGGTCCGCCGTGCAGTCGAGCGACGCCGGCAGATTGAAACCGGGCAGATAGCGCCGGTTTTCGCGGGTGTCCGCGAGAAGCCCGGCGAGGTCGGGGTTCCGCGTCCACAACGTGACGGCGGGCCGTGCGTGAGTGCGCGCCGCCAGGTGCCCGGCGATCGCCGTCCCCCACGCGCCCGCGCCCAGGACGGCCACGGATTTCATCGCGCGGTCATCACAACCCGTAGATCTGCGGTACGCGAACGAAGCCGACCTGGCCGTCGCGGTGCCGCACCTTGACCCAGCCGGGTGAAGCGGTGGTGGCGGCCGAGGTCGCCGGCTCCGCGAGTTCGACCAGCACGTTCTGCTCGGCGCGGAAGACCACCGCCGCCGCGTCTTCGGGCGCCGCGCGCACCTCCGCCAGCGGCACCCTGACCTGGAGCATGCGCCGCTCAGCCAGGCCCTTGGCGGCGATCCAGCCGATGGTGCCGCCGACGTCGCGCACCTTGGTCCACCCCTCGACACTCACCAGGACTTCCATCGGCACGTCGCGGCCATACACGTAAATGGGCCGCGCTTTGGCCGACGGCGCATCATAGAGCAGGGTCGGTACCTCGACCGTCACCCGATAATCGGCCGCGGCAACCGCCCCGCCAGCGGCGGCCAGCGCCAGTGCTGCCAGATACCGGGCCCGGCGGACCCAGCGAACGCGCGCTCGAGGCAGCGTCATCGGGGCAAACGTCAGTTGGCGGCGCTCGCCGGCTGTTGCATCTGCGCCAGCTGCTGCTGGTAGAGCGCCTCGAAGTTGATCGGCGCCAGATGTACCGGCGGAAAGCCCGCCCGCATCACCGCGTCGGCGATGGTTTCCCGGGCATACGGGAACAGCACCATCGGGCAATGGATCGCGAGGATCGGCTGGATGTCCGCGGCACCGACGCCGCGAATGGCGAAGATACCAGCCTGCGCCGCCTCGACCAGGAACACGGTCTTCTCACTTGCAGTGGCCGTCACCGTGATAGTAAGCACACACTCATAAACGTCGGTGGCGATTTGCTCGCCCTTGGTCCGCAGGCCGATTTCGATCTGCGGCGCCTCGGTCATCTGGAACGACTGCGGCGCGCCCGGGTTCTCGAGCGACAGATCCTTGACATAGATGCGCTCGATCGCGAAGCCCGCGCCTTGGTTGTTGCCGTCAGCTTGAGGGGCGGCGATGGGTTGATCCGTCATTGCAGTCCTTGCGGGTAGAGGGGATGAAGGGATAGGCGCGCGGTGCGATGCAGGCACGGCGCGGAACGGATTGGGAAAACCGCGCAGTTTACCCCATGGAACCCCCCCCCGGCCGCCGGCCCAGGCCAGCGCGCTAGGGTGCGGCGAGCAGCAGATCGAGCTTACCGGCCCGGTCGAGCGCCACCAGATCCTCGTAGCCACCGACATGCTGGTCGCCGACATAAATCTGCGGCACGGTGCGCCGACCGGTACGCTCCATCATCTCGACGCGGCGCGCAGGCTCGAGATCGACGCGGACTTTGTCGAGCGCACCGACGCCCTTGGCGCGCAGCAGTTGCTCGGCCCGCACGCAGTACGGGCACATGGCCGTCGTGTACATCGTGACCTGCGCCATGACGTCAATAACCCTAGGCGGCTTCGAGCGGCAGTCCAGCGTCCTTCCACGCCCGGAAGCCGCCGGATAACTGGTAGATCTCCTTGAACCCCAACTGCTGCAGGGCGGCGCCGGTGGTCCGGCTGCGCTGACCGCGCGCGCAGTAGACGATGATCGGCCGGGTGTTGAGCTTGGCAAGTTCGGCGCTGCGGCTTTGTAGTTGCGAGAGTGGAATGTGCAGCGCATTGGGCAGCTTGCCGCCCTCGAATTCCTTGGTCTCGCGGACGTCGAGCAGTACGGCATTCTGCTGATTGATGAGGTGCGTGGCGTTGAGATTGCCGATCTCCTTGATGGGCGACAGCCGCCGCTGCACCAGCGGCCACAGCAGCATCGCGCCGGACAGAAACATCACCAGGATCAGCAGCCAGTTCTTTTCAATGAACGTCATGCGAAGGAGAAACCCTGCAAGTGAGCAAAGCGTAAAATGATACCCGATCTGCGTTCCCTCCTTGGTACCCCCGCTGCCGGATATCCTGACCGTAATGGCCACCCCTGCCCCTGCCCGCCGCCCGGCTTCCGCCGCGGCCCCGCCGACCCCGTCAAGCCCGCCGCGGCCCGTCGTGCTGCTGATTCTCGACGGTTTCGGCGCGCGGGAAGAGGCTCCGGACAACGCCATTGCCCACGCCAAGATGCCGCGCTGGCGCACCCTGCTCGCCAGCGCCGCCCACGGCACGATCGACGCGTCCGAAATGCACGTGGGCCTGCCGGACGGCCAGATGGGCAATTCCGAGGTCGGGCACCTCAATATCGGCGCGGGACGGGTGGTCTATCAGGATTTCACCCGCATCGACCACGCGATCGCGACCGGAGAATTCGCTGCCAACCCGGTCTTCGCGGCGGCGATCGAGGCGGCGCGCGCGAACGGTAAGGCGGTACACGTGCTGGGGCTGTTGTCGCCGGGCGGCGTACATAGCCACCAACGGCAGATTGGCGCCATGGTCGACCTCGTGGCGGCCGGGGGGGTTGCGCGGATCTACGTGCACGCCTTTCTCGACGGCCGCGATACGCCGCCGCGCAGTGCCGCCGCGTCGCTCGCCTTCATCGCGAACGTCTGCGCGCGGCACCCGGGTGCACGACTGGCCTCGATCGTCGGGCGCTATTACGCGATGGACCGCGACCAGCGCTGGGAACGGGTCGCGCCGGCCTACGAATTGATCGTCGCGGGCCGCGCGCCGTACCAGGCCGCCTCCGCGCAGGCGGCACTCGACGCGGCCTACGCACGGGGCGAAAACGACGAGTTCGTGCAGGCCACGGTCATCGCGGACAGCACCGGCAGCGCGGTCCGCATGGCCGACGGCGACGTGGTCATCAACATGAACTTCCGCGCGGACCGCGCGCGGCAGATCACGCGGGCGCTGACCGACCCCTCCTTCGCAGGTTTTGCCCGCTCGCGGGTGCCGAAGCTGTCTGCGTATGTGTGCCTCACGTCGTACGGCGATGAATTCGCGCGGCTTCCCATTGCCTTCGCGCCGCAGACGATCCACAACAGCTTCGGCGAATACCTGGCGCAGCGCGGCTTGTCGCAACTGCGCATCGCGGAAACCGAGAAGTACGCGCATGTCACCTATTTTTTCAACGGCGGCAAGGAAGAGCCGTTCGCGGGCGAGGATCGCGTGCTGGTGCCATCCCCCAAGGTCGCGACCTACGATCTGCAGCCGGAAATGAGCGCCCCGGAAGTCACCGACAAGCTGGTGGCCGCGATTGCCGCGGGTAAGTACGACGTCATTGTCTGCAACTACGCGAACGGCGACATGGTCGGGCACACCGGCAACTTCGCTGCCGCCGTGCAAGCAGTGGAGACGCTCGATGCCTGCATCGGCCGCGTGGTCGACGCGGCCCGTGCGGCGGGTGGCGAAGTGCTGATCACCGCCGACCACGGCAATGCGGAAAAAATGCATGACGACACGACCGGCCAGGCCCACACTGCCCACACACTGAATCGCGTCCCGTTCGTGTACGTGGGGCGACCCGCGCGCCTGCGCCCGGGCGGCGCGCTGCAGGACATCGCGCCGACCATGCTGATGCTGATGGGCCTGCCGCCGCCTGCTGAAATGACCGGCCGGTCGCTGGTTGAACTCGCGCAAGACGCGCAGACATCTTGAGCCATATTTGATGGCAACCGTCCGTTGACAGCGGGCATGCGTAGTCGCGGCAGCCGCCGCTTCGAAATTCGCAACCTGCCACATGTTCCGACGGAACTTGTAAGCGGCGTGAGCGCCCAATGACTGCCCGCCCGGGAAGACGAGACCGAGGTGTCGCCAGCGACCGTTCGGCGGCGACGGAAGGTCGCGGCGGGACCGGAGGCGACATCTTGGCCGGGGATGGACGAGCGTATACTTTGACTGCCGGTGCCCCGATGGCGGCGACGGTCGAAACCGGCAGCGGCACGGCGTGATCTACACGAGGGAGTGAAGGCAATGACGAAGTACGAACCGGGCAGGCGCGATGGCTGGAAGAAAGCAGGCCTGGTAGGGCTTGGGACCGTCCTTGGCGTGCTGCTGTCCCTCAACTTCTCGGCGATCGCCCAGCGCGAGGCCAAGACGCCGATCCCGTATGAGGATCTGCAGTTGCTGTCCGCCGTCTTCGGCAAGATCAAGAGCGATTACGTCGAGACCGTGCCCGACGACAAACTCATCAAGGAAGCCATCAACGGCATGGTGCGCGGCCTCGACCCGCACTCCGACTTCCTTGACGCCGAGGCCTTCCGCGAACTCCAGGTTTCCACGCAGGGCAAGTTCGGCGGCCTGGGCATCGAAGTCGGCGTCGAAGACGGCATCGTCCGCGTCACGTCGCCGATCGAAGATACCCCGGCTTTCCGCGCCGGCATCAAGGCGGGTGACCTGATCGTCAAGATCGACGAAACCGCCACGCGCGGACTCCCGCTGTCCAAGGCGGTCGAGAAGATGCGCGGCAAGCCGGGCACGCAGGTCGTGCTGACGGTCGTGCGCAAGCAGGTGGACACGCCCCTCACCTTCACGCTGACCCGGGAGGAAATCAACGTCAAGAGCGTGCGCGCGAAGATGCTGGAGCCCGGCTACGGCTACGTACGCGTGCGTAATTTCCAGGAACGCACCGGCGAGGACCTGGCCAAGGCGCTGAAGGATTTCTACGCCAAGGGCGACTTGAAAGGCCTGGTACTCGACGTGCGCAGCGACCCGGGCGGCCTGCTCAACCAGGCGGTTGCAGTATCGGCGGCCTTCCTGCCGAAGGATGCGCTGGTCGTCTACACCGACGGCCGCACGCCGGACGCACGCATGCGGCTCGTCGCCAGCAAGGAGAACTACTCGCGACGCGGTGACGACTATTTCCGCGACCTGCCCCCCGCGGTCAAGAAGGTGCCGATGGTCGTGCTGGTCGATGGCGGGACGGCGTCGGCCTCCGAAATCGTCGCCGGCGCGCTGCAGGATCACAAGCGCGCCACGGTGATCGGCAACCAGACCTTCGGCAAGGGCTCGGTGCAGACTATTTTGCCGCTCGGCAACAACGCAGGCCTGAAGCTCACGACGGCCCGTTACTACACGCCGGCCGGCCGGTCGATCCAGGCGAAGGGCATCGAACCCGATATCACGGTCGACGACGGCCGCGACAGCCGCATCCGCGAAGCCAACCTCGAGCGGCACCTCGAAACGCTCAAGGCGGCGGCTGCCGCACCGGAAAGCGCGACGCCTTCTCCGGCCGCCCCGGTTGCACCCGCGCCGGTGATCAACAAGGGCGAGATCGCCCCGCCGGCGCCACGCTTCGAATTCGGTGCCGAGGACGACTTCCAGTTGCAACAGGCCATGAATCACCTGAAGGGCGCGCCGGTCATTGCGTCCACCAAGGCAGTCGCCGCCAACAGCGCCGTCCCGGCGCCGGCCAAGCCGTAACCGCCCGCCCCGTTGCGGACGCCACAACGCCCGGCACCGCCGGGCGTTTGCGTTCCGGGACCATGGACGACGCTCAACTCCTGCGCTACAGCCGGCATCTGCTGCTGGACGAGTTCGGTCCGGACGCGCAGGCACGATTTTCGGCCGGCCACGCGCTGATCGTCGGCATGGGTGGTCTCGGCACGCCCGCGGCGCAGTTCCTGGCGGCGGCCGGCGTCGGCACGATCACGATCTGCGACGCCGACGAAGTCGACCTCACCAACCTGCAACGGCAGCTCCTGTACGCGACCGCGGATATCGGCATGCGCAAAGTGGACGCCGCCGCCGCGCGTCTGGCGGCGGTCAACCCCGACGTGCGCATCGAAACGATACCGGCCCGGGTCGGTGCGTCCGAACTCGCCGGCCTGGTCGCTGCGGCAGATGTCGTCCTCGACTGTTGCGACAACTTCGCGACGCGGCATGCGGTGAACGCCGCCTCCGTACAGGCGCGCAAGCCGCTGGTGTCCGGCGCCGCGCTGCGCTTTGATGGCCAGCTCGCAGTGTTCGACCCGCGCGATCCCGCGTCGCCGTGCTACCACTGCCTGTTCGGGGACGGGCAGGAGGTGGAAGAGACGCGTTGCGCGACCATGGGAGTGTTCGCTCCGCTGGTCGGCATCGTCGGTGCCACCCAGGCGGCGGAAGCGCTGAAGCTGCTGGCGGGTGTCGGCCGGTCGCTCGCCGGTCGCCTGCTGCTGCTCGACGCGCTGGCGATGCAATGGCGCGAGGTCCGCGTGCCCCGCGATCCCGATTGCCCGGTCTGCGCGGCGGCGCCCCGATGATGCGCGCCTCGAGGCAACTCCTGGCCGCGGTGGCGTGGGTGCTATGTGCCGGCGCCGCCCATGCGGCGACGGCGACAACCGCGAGCCTGCCCGATGATGACTGGCGCGCGATAAAGCAGGTGATCAGCGCTCAGCTCGCCGCGTTGAAGGCGGGTGAAGGCGACACAGCGATGGGCTTTGCCGCACCCGGTATTCGCGCCCAATTCGGCACGCCCGAGCGTTTCCTGCAAATGGTGCGCACGAGCTACGCGCCGCTGCTCGACGCCCGCTATACGCAATTTCTCGAAGGGGCGGTCATCGAAGGCGCCGTCATCCAGCCGCTACGGCTCGTGTTGCCGGACAACACCGTACTCGTGGCGCTCTACCAGATGCAGCGGCTGCCCGACGGGCGCTGGCGTATCGCCGGTTGCGCGCTGGCCCCATCGACGGTGAAGGCGGCCTGAGGCAGGCAGCGCCGGCCGGCGCTGCCTGCCAGAACCGGATAGCAGCGCGTGCGCTCAATCGGCGCGCATCAGGCGGAACCGCAGGCCGCGACTTCCCCAACCTGCGCTTCACGGCGAATGCGGGCGTCCCACTGCGCCACCGCTTGCGCACGGACCGCGGCGTCGTTCGCCTGCAATGCCGTCGCGACCGGATCGCCTGCCTGCGCACACTCGAACGCACGTCGCTCGATGGCAGCAGTCTGCGCGAGCGCCGCTTGCTTCGCGTCCGGAGCCGTCGCATTCTGCTGCGCCATCCTGGCGCCCGTGGCGCGCAGGTTGAAGGTCGCACCGCGGCGCGCCAGCGCATTGCCCGCCTGCACGCAGGCGGCGCGCGCGGCATCGCCGAAACGCACGGCATCGCGGCACAACGCCTGGATCGACGCCGCGCCATAGGCGGGCCGGCGCAAGGCGTAGGTCGCGGCGAGTTCGACGCGGGCCGCCGGCTCCGCGGGGCCTGGTAGTGCCTTGACCTCTTCCCAGATGGCGAGCCCCGCCTGGGCGGAATAGTCGTCGAAGCGGGGCCGCCCCGCCGCCTCTTCGAGATAGGCGACCATCGCAGTCCCGTTGTTGCGTTCCCGCGCGCGCTCGGCGAGCAGCAGCGACGGCAGGCCATTGTCGACATCGCGCGTCGCCCAATCCGCGAGACGATCGGTGGCGTCGCAAGCCTCAGGGAGCGGCTGCACCCGCTGGAGACAGGCGACGGCGAGCGATGCGAGATACAGCCGCTCGGCCGGCATGCGCGTGCGGGCCTGCGCGAGGTTCGCGACCTGGAGTTCGATGTCGCTGCGCTCGATTTCGGCCGCCAGCCACCGCGCGCGCGGTGCATCGGAGCCGAGCGTCCGCGCCCGCATCGCATCGTCCATCCGCGCCACTTCCGCCTGCCACGGCGACGCCGCGAGCTCGTTGCTCTCCGCGATCCGGTTGCCGGTTTGGGCGCTGGCGGCAGCGGGAACCGCGAAGAACGCAACGCAAAGGCATCGTCGCAGCGCGAACGGCATCGGGGTCAATCGAACAGGAACTTGCGTTGCAGAGGCCAGCCATCCTGCGGCAGTCGCTTGAATCCGCTCTTGGCGAACAGTTGCCAGCGACCCACGACGTAGGCGATCAGCACGGCAGCGTCGGCCTGCGCGTCGCCATGCCAGCCATTGGCGGCCTGCGCGATGCGCAAAGACTGCCGCAACGCAGCCTCGAGCCGGTCGGTGAGCTGGTTGATGCGGATCTGCAGTCGCTCGTCCTCGTTGACCAGCGCCTCGCCGATCAGCACGCGCGTCATGCCGGGATTCTTTTCGGCGAACGACAGCATCATCACCACCGTCTGCTCGGCCTGCGCGACACCCTCCGTCGTTTCGCTTGTGATCCGGTTCACGAACGAGAACAGCGTGGTCTCGATGAACTCGATCAGTCCCTCGAACATCTGCGCCTTGCTGGCGAAGTGCCGGTACAGCGCGGCCTCGGAGACATCGAGCCGCTTGGCGAGCGCCGCGGTCGTCACTCTCTCGCTGCGCGGATTCTCGAGCATGGCCGCGAGCGTCTGCAGGATCTGCAGGCGACGCTCACCCGGTTTGGCCGCCATCGCCGTTCAGCCGCCGGTACCGGACGAGGCAGGACCGGCCGCGGCCAGCGGCTTGCCCGCAGGCAGCGCCATCTCCGCATGCGCTGGCGTGCCGTCGGCGCGGATCATCGTGCCCACCCCCTCGTTGGTCAGCACCTCGAGCAGCAGCGCATGCTCGACGCGGCCGTCGATGATGTGCGAACTCTTGACGCCGTTTTTCACCGCGTCGAGCGCGGAGCCGATCTTGGGCAGCATGCCACCGGAAATCGTGCCGTCGGCGAACAGGCCGTCGATCTCGGTCGCCGTGAGGCCGGTGAGCAGCGTCCCGTGCTTGTCGAGCACGCCCGCCGTGTTGGTCATCAGCACCAGCTTTTCGGCCTTCAGTGTTTCCGCAAGCTTGCCGGCGACCAGGTCGGCATTGATGTTGTAGGCCTCGCCCGCCTCGCCGACGCCGATCGGCGCGATGACCGGAATGAAGTCGCGCGAGTCGAGCAACTGGATCAGCTCGGGGTCGATCCACTCGATCTCGCCGACGAAGCCGATGTCGACGAGCTGGCCCGCCGCCGTCTCGGACTTGAGGAGCATCTTGCGGGCACGCACGAATGCGCCATCCTGCCCCGTCAGGCCGACCGCCTTGCCGCCGTGCTGGTTGATGAGGCCGACGATCTCCTGGTTGAGCTCGCCCAGCACCATTTCCACCACGTTCATCACGCGCTCGTCGGTCACCCGCATGCCCTGGCGAAACTCGCTGTTGATGTCCATCTTCTTCAGCAGGTCGCCGATCTGCGGGCCGCCGCCATGGACGATCACCGGGTTCATGCCGACCAGCTTCAGCATCACGACGTCACGTGCGAACCCGGCCTTCAAGGTCGGCTCGGTCATCGCGTTGCCACCGTACTTGATGATGATCGTCTTGTCGTGGAAGCGCCGGATGTACGGCAACGCTTCGGCGAGAATCTGCGCCTTGAGCGCGGTGTTGACGGCGTCGACGGACATGGGGCGGCGGGGAGCAAATCGGAGGCGAACGCGCGGATTGTACTCCGAACCACGGTACCCGCCTGTCACCGCGGCGGACCGAGCAAGTGAGTACATACGCAGCCGCCCGGGAGCCGCAGGCGCACACCGATGGATTTTGGTATTGTTGGGCGATGGCGAGCCCGCTGTCGGATCCTGTTCCGCTCAACCTTGTCCGACGCGCGTTGGTCACCAAGCTGCGCCACCACGGCGACGTGCTGCTGACTTCGCCGGTCTTCACGGCACTGGCGCGAGCGGTCCCGGGCATCGAGGTCGACGCGCTCGTCTATCTCGATACGGCACCGATGCTCGCGAATCATCCGGCCGTCGCCAACCTGCACACGATCGATCGCGCGTGGAAACGACGCGGCGCCCTGGTCCAGGCGCGCGAAGAATACGCGCTGCTGCGCCGGCTGCGCGCACGCCGCTTCGATCTGCTGATTCACCTGACGGAACATCCACGCGGACTCACCCTCGCGCGCCTGCTGCGGCCGCGCTGGTCGGTGACCCGGGAGCGGGAACGGCGCGACGCGCTGTGGCGCGGGCAGTTCACCCACTTCTACAAGCTGCCTGCCCGCACCGAGCGGCACGTGGTCGAGCAGAACCTCGACGCGTTGCGGCGTATCGGCATCCAGCCGGGCGAAGACGAGCGCCGGCTGATTCTCGTGCCGGGTGCCGATGTACAGCGAAAGACCGATGCGCTGCTCGCACACCATGGCTTGGCCGCGCGCGGCTTCGTGCACCTCCACCCGGGCTCGCGGTGGCTGTTCAAGTGCTGGCCGGCCGAGGCCACCGCGGCGCTGGCCGATCGCATCGTCGCCGATGGATTCGCGGTCGTGATGACCGGAGCCCCGGACGCCCGCGAACGGGCGCTGGCGGATGCCGTGCTCGCGGCCATGGCACCGGACACGCGCGCGCGCACCGTAGACCTGGTCGGCGCGCTCGCGCTCGATGAACTGGCCGCACTGTGCGGTCGCGCCCGCGCGTTCGCCGGCGTGGATTCGGCGCCGATGCACATCGCCGCAGCCATGGGCACCCCGACCCTCGCACTGTTCGGACCCTCGAGCGAACAGGCCTGGGGTCCATGGCAGGTCGCCCACCGCGTCGTGACCTCGCAGCACTCCTGCCGCCCCTGCGGACTCGATGGCTGCGGGGGCGGCAAGGTCTCGGAGTGCCTGACGACACTGCCGGTCCCGCGCGTCCACGACGCGTTGCGCGAGTTGCTCGCGCAGCCTTCCGGGACGACAGGCTGACATGCGGCTCGCGATCATCCGCCAGCAGTACACGCCGCAGGGAGGTGCCGAACGCTTTCTCGAAGGCGCGCTCGAAGCGCTGCTCGAGCGCAACGTCGCCATCACGCTCTATGCGCGCGAATGGCCGCAGACCAAGCTCGCGCTGATCGAACCGCACATCATCGACCCCCCCTACGTGGGCGCCCTGTGGCGGGACTGGGGATTCGCGCGCGAAGTCGGCCGCGTCATCGGAAGGTCACGGATGAATCTCGTGCAGGCGCACGAACGCGTGCTGACCTGCGACATCTATCGACCACCGGACGGCGTGCACGCGACGTGGCTCGACGAGCATCTGCGCAATGCGTCGCCGTTCACGCGCCTGCGCTTCGCGCTCTCCCCCTGGCATCGGTACACGTTGGCGATGGAACGCAAGCTGTTCGCGAGCCCCTGGTTGCGCGCCGTGCTGTGCAATTCGAAGATGGTGCGCGACGACATCATCGCGCGCTTCGGCCTGCCCGCGGAGCGACTGCCGGTGATCTACAACGCCGTCGACGCCAATGTCTATTCTCCGCAGCTGCGCGAGCACCGCGCCGCGGTGCGGGCCCGCTACCAGGTCCCGGAAGAAGCCGTGTTGTTCCTGCTCGTGGGTTCGGGTTTCCGGCGCAAAGGCGTTCCCGCGGCGCTGGCCGCGCTGGTGAAGCTGCCGCCGCATGCGCATTTGATGGTGGTCGGCGAAGATCCCGACCTCGACACCTTCAAGCGTCAGGCGCGCGATCTAGGCGTGCGCGAGCGGGTGGTCTTCACCGGATTCCAGGCCGACGTCGCGCCCTTCTACGGCGCTTCCGACGCGTTCGTGCTGCCTACGCTCTACGATTCGTTCCCCGATGCCGCGATGGAAGCGCTGGCGTCGGGCCTGCCCGTGGTGACCAGCACCATGTCCGGCGCGGCGGAACTCGTGCGGGAGCATGACTGCGGCTTCGTAGGTGCTTCGCGAGACGCCGACGCGCTGGCCACGCATCTGACGGCGCTGCTCGACCCCGATACGCGCGCACGCCTTGGCGTCAATGCGCGCAATGCGGTGCTGCCGCTGTCCCCGGCCGCGATGACGTTGAAGCTCGTTCTGCTTTACAAGGAATTGCTCGAAGCCAGTGTCGCGCACCGGATGGCCGCACGCGCGGCGAGCGCCGCGACCGCCACGCCGCAAGTCGCCGCCGCGGAAGCACCGCCGCTGCATGGAGATGACGGCCTGCAATCGGAGACGCTGCCATCGGGCAGCGCACCGCCACCGGAGCTTCCGCAGCGTTGATGCAGCTGGTCCTGATCCGCCAGCGCTACACGCCCTACGGCGGCGCGGAGCGCTTCGTCGAACGGGCACTCGATGCGCTCGCCGCCCGCGGCGTGGCGATCAGGCTGCTGACGAGGAAGTGGCCGGCGGGCACCGACGCCCGCGTGCAACCCGTCATCGTGAATCCGGGCTACCTCGGCCGCACGATGCGCGACCGCGGCTTTGCCCGCGCCGTGTGCGCCAAGCTCGCGGCGATGCCGGAGGCGCTGGTCCAATCACACGAGCGCATCGCCTGCTGCGACATCTACCGGGCCGGCGACGGCGTGCACGCCGTGTGGGTCGAAGAGCGCGTGCGCGACGCGCCCGGCTGGCGACGTACCGCCATGGCCGCGAGTCCTTACCATCGCTACGTGCTCGCGGCCGAACGCAAACTCTACTCAAGTCCCCGCCTGCAGCGTGTAATCTGCATTTCGCGCATGGTGCAAACCGAGATCCACGAACGCTTCGGCCTGCCACGGGAGCGCCTGCCGGTGATCTACAACGCCATCGATCCGGCCGTGTTCAACCCGGGCTTGCGGATGCACCGGGATGCGCTGCGCGCGAGCCACGCGATCGCCGGCGACGCGGTCGTATTCCTGCTGGTCGGTTCCGCCTACGCACGCAAAGGTGTGGGTCGCGCCATCGAGGCGTTGGCCGAGGTGCCGGCGCCAGCCCATCTGCTGGTGGTCGGGCGCGACCGGAATGTGCCGCGCTACCGGCGACTGGCGCGCCACTGCGGCGTGGAGGCACGCGTCACGTTCGCCGGCGCCCAGCGCGACCCGCGGCCGTTCTATGGCGCGGCCGACGCGTTCGTGCTGCCCACGCTCTACGACGCCCTGTCCAACGCCGTGCTCGAGGCCCTGGCCTGCGGGCTGCCAGTCATCACCAGCGACCGTTGCGGCGCCGCGGAGCTGGTCGCGGCGCACGACGCCGGCACCGTCTGCGCAGCGCGGGATATCGGCGCCATCGCGATGGGCATGCAGCGGCTGCTGAACCCCGAGGCGCGCGCGCGGGCAGGCGCCGGCGCGCTCGAGGCGATGCGCCCGCTCACGCCGACAGCGATGTCCGTGCGCCTGATCGATTTGTACGAATCGCTGCTCGGCGCGCGGGCATGAGCAGCGCGTGCGGGTCAGGCGGGACCCTGCGAGCGCCTGCGCTATACTCGGTCCACCAAGTCGGCATGTTCGTGCCGATCAGTCGCCTTTCCGCGACGGCTGTCCTTCACCGCCTCTGCCGCCACGAATCCCGATGACGGGTGCCTCGCTCTACTCCCGCCTGCTGCGCTATGTCCGGCCTTACCGTTGGGCATTCGGCGTGGCGGTGCTCGGCATGATGATCGTCGCCGCGGGTGATCTGATGCTCGCCTGGCTGGTGATCCCCATCGTGCGCAATTTCGAGGCGCCCAACCCGACCAGCACGCAGTGGCTGCCGTTCGCCATCGTCGGCGTCTTCCTGCTGCGTGGCGTCGGCGCCTACATCTCCGAGTTCGGCATGGGGTGGACCGGCTACCGGGTCGTGTTCGATCTGCGCCGCGATCTCATCGACAAGCTCCTGAAGCTGCCCACGCCCTACTACGACAAGCATGCCGCGGGCATGATCCAGTCGAAGATCTCCTTCGACGCGCACCAGCTTGCGTCCGCGGCGTCCGGCGCGATCACCAACGCGATCCGCTCCACGTTGACGATCACGGTCAGCTTCGGCTACCTGATGTGGCTGAACTGGCGGCTGACGCTGCTCACCTTCATCGTCGTGCCGATCGTCGGCGTGGTGATCCGGTACTTCAGCCGCCGCCTGCGCCGAATTGCGCGCGACATCCAGGACCGCGCCGGTTCCCTGACGCAGGTGCTCGAAGAAGTGATTGGCGCTCATCGCGTCGTCCGTATCTTCGGCGGCGAGGAATACGAGCGTGGCCGCGCGGTGGCCGCAGCGAACCGCCTGCGCAACGCGATGACCAAGGAGTCGTCGGCGACTGCGGCGAGTTCACCGCTGACCGTATTCTTCGCGGCCTGCGCGGTCGGGTCGATCGTGTGGATCGCCTTGCAGCAGGGCGGCGGGAGTCGGTTCGACTTCGCGCTTTTCATGTCCTACGTGGTTGCGTTGTTGACGCTGCTCGAGCGGTTGAAGGGACTGTCCGGGATCAATGCCGCGATCCAGCGAGGACTCGCGGCCGCCGAGTCGATCTTCGGGTTGCTCGACCACGAGGAGGAAGCGGACACCGGCACAGTTGAGCTCGGCGAATGCCGCGGCGAGGTTCGCTTCGAGCGGCTGTCGCTGCGCTACGGCAGCCTCGACCGGGACGCTCTGTCCGACGTCACGCTGACTATCGCACCAGGGGAAACCGTGGCAGTGGTCGGAGCCCTCCGGCGCGGGCAAGACATCACTGGTGAACCTCGTGCCGCGCTTTTACGAGCCGACTGCCGGGCGGCTGTTCATCGATGGTCACGACGTCACGACACTGACACTGCGGAGCCTGCGCGGACAGCTCGCCATGGTGTCGCAGGACGTGCTGCTGTTCAATGACACCGTCGCTGCCAATATCGCGTACGGCGCGATGGCCGGGGCATCCCGCGAGGAAGTCGAACGGGCCGCCGCCGCCGCGCATGCGCTGGATTTCATCCGTGCCATGCCGGAAGGTTTCGAGACCGTCGTCGGCGAGCGCGGCGCGCGGCTCTCCGGCGGACAGCGGCAACGCATCGCCATCGCCCGCGCCATCCTCAAGAACGCGCCGATCCTGATCCTCGACGAGGCGACCTCGGCGCTCGATTCGGAATCCGAGCGCCAGGTCCAGGCCGCCCTCGATTCACTGATGCGCGGACGCACGACCATCGTGATCGCCCATCGGCTGTCGACCATCGAACATGCGAATCGCATCATCGTGCTCGACGGCGGCCGGATCGTGGAGACGGGCGCGCATGCCGCGCTCCTGGCGGCCGACGGCCCGTACGCGCACCTGTATCGGATCCAGTTCTCGGGCGCCACCCGCGACGAAGCGGAAGCGGCCGACGCTTGACGGCCATGGCGCGGCCGTTCGCCGATCTGTCGTCTGCCGCGCTCAAAGGCGTTTCACGAGCGCTTCGCTGCCGAACCCGAACGGGCACAGCCGCCGCAGGCCGACGAGGCCTGGGACGCGATCGCCGTCAACCATCGCTGCAATGGCCTGCTGTGGGCCGAGGAGGACCTCGCGCGACGCACCACGGTACCCGCGGAAGAGATCGTGGCCAGCAAGCGGACCATCGACGGCCTCAACCAGCAGCGCAACGATGCGATCGAAGCCATCGACGCGGCATTGCTGTCGCGCCTCGCCGGTGTCGTCGCCAAAGCGGACGCGCGCCAGAACTCCGAGACCGCGGGCTCGATCATCGATCGCCTGTCCATTCTCGCGCTGAAGCGCCTGCACATGGACCGCGCACGACATCGCGAAGATGCGTCCGCTGCGCTGCGCGCGGCCTGCGCCGACAAGCTCGAGCGCCTCGAGCAGCAGACCGCCGATCTTTGCCGTTGCCTGGACGACCTGCTCGTGCAGGCGGCGGAGGGATTGGCGTACTGGCGCGTGTATCGGCAGTTCAAGATGTACAACGACGCTGAGCTCAATCCTGCATTGCGCAGGGAAAGGCAAGCGCGCGACGGATAGCGAAAGCTAGCGCGAAAACGGATCGAGTGCTTCGATGGCACTGCCTCACGATGCCAATGTCGACGGCCTCCATGCACAGCGCCCGTGGACAACGCTGCGGCGGATCGCCGAACAGGCGTTCGCAGCGCCGCACCCATGGCACATCGCGAAAGAACTGGATCGTCTGGTCGCGGCAGGGAAACGGATCGACCGTCACGGCTTGGCCCGGCATGGCGGCGAAAAAGGCGCCCGGCCCGCAAATCACCGTCGATCCGGGACCGAACAGCGTCACCGTGGGCACGCCGATGATACGGCCGAGATGGGCAATGCCGGTATCCGGGCAAACCAGCAGCCGCGCGCGCGCCAGCAAATGCCACATGGCCGCCAGCGACAGCGTCCCGGCGACGCGCGCACGCGCCCGACCCGCATCGACGGCGTCGAGGATGGCGCTTTCGCCCGGTCCTGCGCTCCAGACGACATCGAGCCCGCGGCCTTCGAGCCATGCCGCCAGCGACTGCCAGCGCTCCGCAGGCCAGAGCTTGAGCGGGGAACTCGCGCCCACATGCAGTACCGCGTAGCGGATCCCGAAGTCCGGCGCGTCGTGGTCCGCCGGCGCGTTCCAATGCCTGCGCTCGAAGGCCGGCGGCGCAGGTCCCGGCACCAGCGAAGCAGCCGTCTCGCCGAATGTGCCGGGGTGAGGCGAATAGGGCACCAGCTCGTCGACCGGCCAGTTCTTGTGCGCCGGCCGGTCGCCGGCAATCGCCACGATCCAGCGCGCGCCCAGCGCGCGCGCGAGCCACGACCACCGGTTGTCCGCCGGCAGGATCGCGAGATCGAATCGCGGCAATGCTAGAAGCGCTACGAACGTCCGGAAATCGCGCGGATCGAAACAGTGCGCGCTCCACGCCGTAGGGGCGGCTGGCGTACAGCGCCATCATCGCGCGCGGCACCGTCATGACGATGCTGGCCGCCGGGTATTGCGCGCGCAGCTTGGCGAGCAACGCGGTGAGCATCAGCGTGTCGCCGAGCAGCAGATGGTGCAGCACCAGCACGCGCATTGGCGCCGCGATACGCCGGCGCCCGAAACCCCAGCGCGCCAGCGCGAGCGCGACGCTCGCGAACCGTATCGGCGCCCGGCTACCCGCCAATCGCCGCCTCCTCCGCAAGCTGCCGCAGGCTGGCGGCGAGAATGACCAGCGACAACACCTGCTCGGCGAGCGCCGGGGTTCGCGCATAGGCATCGACCATCATCGATACACGCGCGGGCTCGAGCTGGCCGTGCGTCAGCGCCGGTAGCGCGATCACCGCTTCGGGCAGCCGCGGTGCCAGGTCGCCGTTGAGCCAGCCGTCGAGCGGCGGATTGAAGCCACGCTTCTTGCGCGCAAACGCCCCGAGTCGATCCAGTTCCGGCGCCAGCGTGCCGAGGAAGCGCTTCGGCGGCACGGTGAAGCGCTGCGTGGCCGGCAACGCGAGCACGGCTTCGACGAACTTGTGATCGAGCAGCGGCGCGCGCAATTCGAGCCCATGCGCCATCGTGCACAGGTCGGCCTTGCGCAGCACGTACTCGGGCAGGTAATTCGCGAAATCCCAGCGCAGCAGGCGATCGGCTGGCGTCAATGGCATCGCAGCCGAAGGCGGATCAGGCGGGCGCCAGTAATGCGCCGGCAAATGCCGCACGTCCGGTTGCAGGAAGCGCCGCTGGTTCGGCGAGAGCCCCGAGAAGCGCAGCGCATAGGCCGCCTCCCAGTCGAGGCCCAGTTCCCCCACGATCTTGCGCCAGCCTTTGGGCTGCACGTCCGGTCGCACCGGCAACGGCAGCCGCAACGCGCCACGCCAGCCATTGCGCACGTGCTTGGCGATGCGTTTGTAACCGGCAAAGAGTTCATCGCCCCCATCACCGCCCAGCACGACCTTCACGTCCCGCTCCGTGCCCTGCGCCAGGTACCAGGTGGGAAAGGACGACGGATCGGCGAAGGGCTCGTCGAGATCGGCTACGATGCGCTCGAAATCGTCGGCGATCGTGGTCGGCACGACGATGCGTTCGTTGCGCATCCCGAGGGCGTCGGCGGTCGCTTTCGCCTCGGCGGACTCGTCGAGCGCGGAGCCGGGGAAAGCGGCCGAGAAGGAGCGCAGGTCCTGGTGGCCGGTGGCGGCGAGCCGGCAGGCAATGGTGCCGGAATCGATGCCGCCGGACAGGAACAGCCCCAGGGGACGGTCGGCCACGAGGCGCATGCCGATCGCCTGGTCGAGGAGACTGCCGCAATCGCGCGCGACCACCGGCCCCGGTGCCCAATACCGGTGCTGCGTCAGCGCACCCGATGCCAGGTCGTACTCGAGGCGATGCCCGTTCGCCAGTCGCGCGATGTGCGCGAAGATCGTGCGCGGCGCCGGCACGTAGCGATGCGCCAGGAACGCATCGATCGACTCCGGCGAAAAGCCGCGCTCGTCGCGCTTGAGCCAGGGCAGCACGGACCGGACGGTGGACCCGAACGCCAGCGCCCCGTCGCGATGCGCGTATACCAGCGGTTTCAGCCCGAGCCGGTCGCGCACGAGATGCACGCGGCGCGTCCGGAAATCGAGGATCGCGAACGCGAACATGCCGCGCAGGCGCGGCAGCAACCCGTCGATGCCCCAGGCTTCGTAGCCGCGCAGGATGAACTCGGTATCCGAATGCGTGCGCAACGCGACACCGCGGGCCGAAAGTTCCTGCGCGTCGCGCGCCCAGTCATAGACTTCGCCGTTGTAGCAGATCCACAGCGCACCGTCGTCGGTCCCCATCGGCTGGTCGGCGATGGGTCGCGGATCGATGATCGACAACCGCGCGTGGACCAGGCCATGCGGGGCCATGGCGGCATCGTCGAACCCGCCGTCGGCACCAAATGCCACGATGTGTTGTGCGTCGGGCCCGCGCCGGGCGAGCGCGGCCAGCATGCGCGCACGTACGCCCGCGCCGACCGGGCGATTGAAGTGGCCGGCGATGCCGCACATCAGCGGCGTCCTCCCGCAACACGCGCGAACACCACTTCCATGCGGTCGAGCATCGCGGCGATGCCGAAATTGGCCCGCGCGTACGCGTGCGCGGCGCGGCCCATGCGTTCCCGGAGCGAGGCGTCGCTCATCAGACGCTCGAGCGCACCGGCAAGGCGCGCGGGGTCCCGCGGCGGCACCAGCAACCCGGTCTCGCCGTCGACCACCGCCTCGCGAATCGCACCGATGGGCGTCGCGACCGCAGGCAGCCCGCACGCTGCCGCCTGCATCAGGCTTTGCGGCACGCCTTCGTCACCGAACGACGGCAGCGTCGCGATCTGCGCACACGCCAGCCACCCGGGCACGTCGTCCTGGTTGCCGGCAAAGCGCACGTCGCCGTCGAGTCGCATCGCGGTGACCCGGCTTTCGAGGTGCGCGCGACGGGGGCCGTCGCCGATCACCAGCAACTGCCAGCCAGCGACCCGCTCGCGCAGCAACGCCCACGCGTCCAGCAGGTCGTCGTGACCTTTCCAATCGCGCAGCGTGGCGAGTATCGCTACCGCGGGCCGGGCATCGACACCGTATCGCGCCTTCGCCGCGGTGGCATCCTGCGGCTGGAAGCGCTCGAGGTCGATCCCGGTACGCACCGAGGTGATCCGTCGGGGAGCGAACCCGTTGGCTTGCACCAGCTGCACCTTCAATGCCTCACCGGTCACCACGAGTTCGGTGGTCGCGCGCTGATACAGCCAGCGCGTGGCCAGGCCATTGTTCACCGGCGTGGACACGTGGCGCGTGCGTACGACAGGGGGCGCCTTGCGCAGCGTCAGGCTGGCCAGCGCAACCAGCCAGGCGTCGGTGGAACTGTGCGTATTGATGACATCGAAATCCTGCGCATGCCGCGCGAGCCAGGCACGCAGCGCACGCAGGCCGTTCAGTTTCTTCGCCGCGATCGGCAAGCCGTCGACGGCAAGGCCGCGCGCCCGCGCCGCGGGGAGGACCTCCGCGGTGTCCGCGGTCACCAGATGCACGCGATGGCCGCGCTGCGCCATGCCGGCCATTTCCGTCAGGATGCGCAGCTCCTGACCGCCCCAGCCGATCGACGACTCGGTGTGCAGGATCGACAGCGGGCTCACGCGAAGCGACCACGAAGGCGCATAGCGGCGGAACCAGCGCTCCAGGATGAGCAGGGTCCACAGCCTGCCTGCGTGATTGCGCCGACCGGCGCGATGCTCGCGCAGCAGGGCGTCCAGCACGCCGTCACGGAACAAGCCCCGGGCCGCGAGACCACGCGGACCCAGCTGCTCGTCGAGTTCGCCACGCAGGTGTCCCGCGAGCCACTCGGTCAGCGGCATGACAAAGCCCTGCTTGCTCCGGTGCACGATCGACGCGGGCAGGTAGCGCTCGGCGACCCGTTTGAGCAGATGCTTGTGCGTGGTGCCGCGAATTTTCAACTGCGGATCGAGCCGGGCGCAGAACTCGACCAGGTGATGGTCAAGGTACGGCACGCGGGCCTCGAGCGAATGCGTCATGGTCGCGCGATCGACCTTGGTCAGGAGGTCGTCCGGCAACCACAGCCTGGTGTCCACATGCAGCAGGCGATCGAGATACGGCGCGCCATCGGCCTCGGCGAACGCGCTCGCCGCGAGGTCGCCCATGTCGGGCGCGCCCGCGGTCGCCGCCAGGAACGCGGGACTCAGGATCGATCGATGCAGCACCACGTCGAAGACATTGGGAATCGTCCGATAGCGCCGCGCGAGGGGCTCCGCCAGCGCGCGCAGCAGCCGGTCCTTGCGCGCGGCCGCCGGCAGGGCGCGGGCGAGCGCCGGCAAGGGCGACGCCGGATGGCCGAGCCAGCGCGTCCAGCGTTCCTCGCGCACCCGCTTGCTGTAGTTCGAATAGCCGCCGAAGACTTCGTCCGCCCCCTCGCCGGTCAGTACGACAGTGACCTCGCGCCGCGCAAAGCCCGCGAGGAGCATCGTCGGCAGCGCCGCCTGGTCGGCGAAGGGTTCGTCGAACACGTCGATCCAGGATTCGAACGCGTCGAGCACATGCTCGGGCGCAAGCATCAGTGCGTGGTGCCGGCTGCGCAAGTGCCTGGCGACCTGCGCGGCCTCGCGGTGCTCGCTCACCGCCACCCCACCTTCGAAGCCGATATTGAAGGTGTCGATCGGCGCGCCGGTGATCCTGGTCATCATCGCGGCAACCAGCCCGGAATCGATGCCGCCGCTCACGAACGCGCCGAGTGGTACATCGGCGACCAGCATCGCCTCGACCGATGCGCTGAGCGCGCGATCGAGCGCGTCTTCGGCGTCGGCGTCGGCCAGCACAAGCTTGTCCTTGTAAGTCTGCCGCCAGTAGGGCGCGATGGTCAGCGTCCGGCCAACGAGCTTCAGCGTATGCGCCGGCGGCAGCTTGCGAACCGCGGCAAAGACCGAGTGCGGCGCCGGGATGAACTGGCACTCGAGGTACAGGCGCAGCGCGACCGGATCGATGCCGCCACCGACGGCCGGATGCGCGAGCACCGCCTTGAGTTCCGAGCCGAACACCAGCGTTGCGCCGTCCCAGGCGTAGTGAAGCGGCTTGACGCCCAGATGGTCCCGTGCCGCGAACAGCGTCTGCGTCGACTCGTCCCAGAGCGCGAACGCGAACATGCCGCGCAGGTGCTCGACCATCCGCTCGCCCCACACATGCCATCCAGCGAGCAAGGTCTCGGTATCGCCGTCGGAACGAAATGTCCAGCCGTGCGCCGCGAGTTCCGCACGCAATTCGCGGAAGTTGTAGATTTCCCCATTGAACGTGACGGCCACGCGACCGGATGGATCGAGCATCGGCTGCGGACTGCCGGCGATGTCGATGACCGAAAGCCGCCGGTGCCCGAGATGGGCACGTGCCGTCGAGTGAAAGCCGTCAGCGTCAGGACCACGATGCGCCAGCGAGCGCGTCATCGAGGCAAGCACCTGGGGGGCAAAAGCCGTGTCGCTGATGTAACCCGCGATGCCGCACATAAAGACTCTTCTTCCGCCGCCGCGCGTAGCCCGGGGCATGCCCTTGGGATCAGCGCTGCGCGCCGATGGCGCACCTCGCCGCGGCGCGCGGGACCGATCGCGACGCCAACTGCGCTGGTCCTTCGAATCTACCCGAATTCGCGGCCACGTTGGTTGCGTGGGGTGCCTCGCGCGACCTATAATTTTGCACCATTGCGCGCGCGGCCCCGGCGCAGGCCTGCAATCCGGGCCTTCGTGATTGTTCGCGACAGTTCGTGATCGGCCGGTACTGCTGGATCGCGCGCGCGTCGCGGGCACATCACGCGACCGAGGCGCTGCGGCAGTGCCAACCAATGGTCCGGCGCCTCTCATCGGCTTCCCTGCATGCATCCCCACGCCTTGTCTCGCGCATCCGCGAGGATCGCCGCGCGATGAAATTGCTGCGCACGCGCGGTCGCCTGAATCCGAAACGCGCCGCACGCGCGCTGGCGGATCGCCTGCGTGGTACCGCGTTCGATCGCGCGCTGGCGCGAGCGTCGCGCGAGGGTGTGCGTGACTTCGTGTTCGCGTGGAACCGGGGTTTGGGCGATGTCGCGCTGGGTCTCGTGCCGCTGTTCGCGCAAATACGCGAGCAGTGTCCCGGCGCACGGATCACCGTGTATACGCGCGAGGACCTTGGCCAGGTCTTCGCGCTGGCGGACGTGGACCGGGTGCACATCGTGCCACGCCTCGAACGCGGAAGACCGGTCGATTTCGCCGTGCCGGGGATCGTCGCCCCCGAGGCGGGCGCCGTGGTCTTCGCCGAGCCGGATCCGACCCGTTGGCTCGAAGGCCGCCGCCAGCGATTCGCGCCGGTGCTTCGCTGGGAACCGCACTGGAACGGGCTGGCCGACCGCTTTCTTCCGCGACCGGACGGCCGGGTCGTCATCGGTGCGCATGTGCACTCCGAAACGGCGCAACACTACGGATACGCCAAGGACTGGCCGACCGCATCCTGGCGGGCGCTGTTCGCGCGTTACGCAGCGGACGACCATGTGCAATGGGTCCTCTTCGGCACGGCGGCGACCGTCCCCTTCGTTGCATCCAATGTCGTGGACCTGCGCGGGCGAACCGATTTCGTCGACATGCTGGCCGTGATCGTCGCCCGCTGCCGCGTGCTGCTGGCGCCGGACAGCGGGATCCTGACCGCGGCCTACTATCTCGATCAACCCTCTCCGCTCGAGATCATCTCGCTGTGGTCGGATCCGCGGCAGGGCGTACTGAAGCAAGGGTGCCCATCGCCGAATCCGTCGCTGCGGCATACGGCGCTCATCGGCGACGACGAAGACGTACGCAACATTCCGGTCGATCGCGTGCAGGCGGCCCTCGATGCCGCCTTGTCGCGCGTGCGCACCGAGCATCGCTGATGGCGCGGGTCGCGGCTGCCGTCCACGAGTTCATGCGCGGCGCACGCGGCGCTGGATGGCGCGCGCGCACGTTCCAGCGGCTGCAATGGAGCCTTCTGGTTTGGGCCTCCCTGTATCTCGTGCTGGTCGCCTTGACCGGTCATACCTATTTTCGCTCGATCGCGTTTGGATTCGCGGCAATTGTCGCGCTATGGTTGATCGTGGGCGCCTGGCTGTCCGACGCGCCGAAGATCCCGTGGCCCGATCGGTGGCTCCTGCTGCCCATTCTGGCGTGGGCGCTCTGGTCAGCCGCGTCCATCGCCTGGTCGATCCATCCGACCTTCACGGCCGCCGAACTCGGCACCGAGGTCGGCTGGGGTCTCGCCACGGCCACCATTTTCTACGTGGCCGTACAACGGGAATCGGGGTTTCGACTATTGCTTTCCACGGCAGTGCTCGCGGCCGTCGCGCTGGCCGGGCTGGGGATGCTCGAACAATGGGGCGCGCCCGGCGGCCCCCTCGACAACGACGACTTCCGGCCGCAGGGCGGCGTCGGCGCGTTCTCGACCTACCTGGTGCTGGTCATTCCGCTGCTTCCGCTGCTGCTCGCGCCAGCCCCGACAGGCTTTGGACCCCGGCCGGTCAGCGGACTGCTGGCACTGGCCGCTTTCGCTGTGCTGCTCGTGGCCGCACGACTGACCGAAAACCGGATGTTCTGGCTCGCCCTCGCCGCCGGCTTCGTGGTCGCAGCGGTTCTCGCCGGCTGGCGCTGGCGCGCGAAACTGGCCCGGGCACCGTTGCGTTGGGCAGGACTGCTGCTCGCCCTTCTCATCCTGCTTGCGGTGCTCTTCATCGATGCAGCAGGACAGCGCGCGCGCCTGGAGCATGCGCCTGACGCCACCGTCGCGCAGGCGTTGGTCGAAGACCCGCGCTTCGTGCTCTGGACCTATACGTTCGAGTGGATCAGGGAACGACCGTGGCTGGGATTCGGTTTCGGCAAGGCGATCCTGCGTGACGAGATGCGCAGCTCGCTGGGCAATCCGATGCTTGCGCATGCGCACAACCTCTTCGTCAGCCAATGGGTGCAAACCGGCGCGATCGGTCTTGCGCTCCTTGCGGGCATGCTGGCCGCGCTCGTCGGCCGCTATGCGTCGTTCCTACGCGCGCGCGATGGCATTCGGGCTGCGGTGGGCCTCGCCGGCATCGCGTTGCTCGCGGCCTTCGTGGTCAAGAACCTCACCGACGATTTCCTGGTGCGTCCGACCAGCAAGGAATTCTGGGCCATCAACGCCATGCTCGTGGGCTACGGTATCCGGCGCGCCCGTTCCGCATCCACCGCGACCCGCCAGGATCCGGTTCATCCCCAACAACGCTAGCGCGTCCCGCGCGCTTGCATCGCGACGGCGATTCGCATCGCCGGCAAACGGGAAGACCTGCCCGGGGTATCAGCGCCGACGCGGGGCGCGCAGCGGCAGTGGCTTCGCGTCCTCGCGGCCGGCGGGGGCGGCCGTCGGAATGGGCGCCACGGGCGCTCCCGCCGGCGGGTTGTATTCGGGGATCCACGTCTGCAACCGGGCGCGCACTTCGGCGTCGTCCGCGGCGCGGTCGCTCTCAACCCACGTGACCATCTGGCCGACCGCGTCGTGATTCGGCTCGCGCGCCTGCGCGATGCGCAGCTTGGGGTGTGGCGTGGGCTTCGTCGCTTCGTCGATCGCCAGCAGTTCCTCGAAGAGCTTTTCGCCCGGGCGCAGTCCCGTGAAGACGATGGCGATGCGATCCGGATCGGCGCCCGACAACTTGATCATGTCCCGTGCGAGGTCGACGATGCGCACCGGCTCGCCCATGTCCAGCACCAGGATCTCGCCGTTGCGTCCTTGCAGGGCAGCCTGCAGCAACAGCTGCGTCGCCTCCGACAGCGACATGAAATAGCGCGTGATGTCCGGATGCGTCACGGTCACCGGCCCACCGCGCGCGATCTGTTCCTGGAAGCGCGGGATCACGCTGCCCGCGCTGCCGAAGACGTTGCCGAAGCGCACCAGTACGAACTGGGTCGCGCCGCCCGCCAGGCTCTGGCACACGATCTCCGCCAGCCGCTTGGTCGCACCCATGACGTTGGTGGGATTGACGGCCTTGTCCGACGACACCAGCACGAATTTCTCCACGCGCGCGGCGACCGCCGCACGTCCGACGACCCAGGTGCCGTAGGCGTTGTTGCGCACCGCCTGCCACGCGTTGGTTTCCTCCATCAGCGGCACGTGCTTGTACGCGCCTGCATGGAAGATCACACTCGGCTTCTCGCGCGCCAGCACTTCTTCCACCAGCGCCTGATGCTTGACATCGCCGACGATGGTGACCAGCGGCAACTGGGGAAACGCATCGGCCAGTTCCATCCGTATCTCGTAGAGCGATGCTTCCGAGATATCGAAAAGGACCAGCCGCGCCGGCCGGAATCGCGCGATCTGGCGCGTCAGCTCGGCGCCGATCGAACCGCCGGCACCGGTGACCATCGCCACCTGGTTGCCGAGCCATTCGGCGAGGCCGGCGCTGTCGAGCACGACGGGATCGCGGCCGAGCAGGTCGTCGAGTTCGACATTGCGGATGGTAGTGAGCGCCGAGCGCCCGCTGATGAGATCCTCGTAGGAAGGTACGGTCAGCGCCTCCACACTTGCGGCCGCACAAAGCTCGGCCACCCGGCGGCGCACGACATGGTTGGCAGCAGGCAGTGCGAGGATTACTTTGCGTACGCCGAAGCGGGTGCACCACGATTCGAGCTCGCTGATGGGCCCGAGCACCCGGACATTGCGCAACAGCCGGCCCTGCTTTGCTCGGTCATCGTCGAGCAAACCGACGACGCGCCATTGCCTGCTGCGGGCGAGGTCCTTGACCAGATGCGCACCGGCGTCGCCCGCTCCCACGATGAGGACCGGCTCGCCCAGCGCTTCGAGCGGGCTGTACAGCCGATGCTCCTTCCACAGCCGGTAGGCAAAGCGACTGGCCGACATCAGAAAGATGAGCACGACCGGGTAGAGGACGAGGACACTGCGCGGCACGATCGACTGCAGCTGGGTCATCACCAGGACCAGCGGCACCAGCACCGCACCGAGCACGGCGGCAAGCACGATGCGCTGCAGGTCGATGAGGCTGGCGAAACGCCAAAGGCCCCGGTAAAGCCCGAGCGCGAGGAAGATCAGCGCCTGCAGCGGCACGATCCACGCGAGCGTCCACCACATGTCGACGAATACGACATCGCCCACTTCGAAATTGAAGCGCAGCCAGTACAGCGCCATCCACGCGAGCGCAGCCGCGCAAACGTCGTGCAGGAACGCCAGAAGGGACCGGAGGTTGCGCTGGACGATCATGAAGTGGTGATTGTTCTTCTGCGCCAATGATAATCAATCGTAGCGAACACCAGTGCGCACACGATGCACCAGGCGACGAGTGCAGGCGGTCCCCACAGGGGCTGCAGGCAGGCGCAGGCCACCGCGGTCGACGCGGTTCCGCCCATCAGCGCGCCGAAGACCGCCAGCGTACCCCGGTGCCCGGCACCCAGCTGATGCAGCCGCTGGTAGTAGTGTCCGCGATGCGCCTCCCAGACGCGCTCCGCGCGCACGAAGCGCTGAATGAGCGTGATGGTTGCATCGGTGATGAACGGCAGGAATACGAGAGGCGCAAACCACGCCGGCCACAGATTCCCGAAGAACCCGCCAACACCGAACGCCGCCGCGAGGAAGCCGAGCGGCACGGCCCCGATGTCGCCGAGAAACAGGCGCGCAGGCGGGCGATTGACCCACAGCAACGGCAGCAACCCCGCGGCCAGGGCCCAGAACAGTACGGCATTGGCCCCGGCGCATTGCGCGGCCACCGCGTACGCAGCGAAGCCGACCACGCCCATCAGGGCGGCGAGTCCGTCGCTCCCATCCATGAAGTTGTAAAGGTTGAGCGACCAGAGCACCACCAGCGCGATGACGACGGGCGCGGCAACGAAGCCGTCCCGCGTACCATCGCCGCCAGGGGCCAGCGAATAGGCGAGGATTGCAGCGGCGAGGACGTGTACCGCCAGGCGAAGCGCTACGGGGAGCGCGCGCACGTCGTCGGCCAGTGAGACGAGCGCGAGCAAGGCAAAGGACGGACCCCAGACGCCGATGGTCATGGCCGCCGTTGGCGGCGCGACGAGTGCGGCCACGGGAAGCCAGGCGCCCCACAACGCCACCCCGCCGACACGCGGAACGGGCGTCGAATGAAGCCCTCGCGCGCTGGGCATCGCGTGAGGCAATCGCCGGGGCCAGCGCAACATCAGCACGATGACGGCGGCGGCAATCGCTGCGGTCGCCACGGCCGGGAGCGCGGCGAACAGCGTCACGCCGGCGCCGCGATGGCACGACCTGCGGCCCCTCGGATGGGCGCGGTCCCGACGGGGAGCCGGCAGAGGCTCCAACTTCCAAAAGCGGCGAAAACACCAATTCCAGCCCTGTGCTGGCCGAACCGGTGAAGATTCGCGTTTTTCTTCATAAATATCATCATACTAGCAATCCATCGAACACGCCGAAACCGCGCTGAAATCGGGATCGCGCCGCGGGCGGGCAGCGTGGTGCCGGGCCGTTTGATGTTGCTTTGGCACAACATGCGCAAGACTGGGTCATGCCCATCTCCCCTTCGGCTTGCCAGTCGGACATGCGCTTTGGCACAATGGGTTCCAACTTCTCGCAGATTAGAGAAGGTTCCGATGGCAGGCGCAAAAGGCTGCAAATCCTTGCCAATTTTATCCGTTAGAGGAGAGACTCCATGAACAAAAAGCTCGTCGCTGTCGCAGTCGCGGGGCTGCTTGCCGCCCCGTTGGCTGCACAAGCGCAAACCGCGAACGTGACGTTGTACGGTCGCTTGAACTTGACGATGGAAGCGGTCAGCGGCAAAGCCCCTGATTCGAACCTTCCGGGTTCCCCGGACGTCAACCGCACCGTCTATCGCGTGAGCTCGAACTCGTCGCGTCTGGGCGTGAAGGGCACGGAAGCGCTGGGCGGCGGACTGTCGGCGATTTTCCAGCTCGAATCGAGCATCAACGCGGATTCGGGCGGCGGCACGCTGGCCGGCCGTGAAACGTTTGTCGGCCTGCAAGGCTCGTGGGGTACCGCGAAGATCGGTAACTTCCTGGCCCCGTACGACGACATTCATCCAATCTTCGGTAACGTTCCCACGCTGACCACGTCGATCCTGTCCACCGCGGCACTGTGGGCGCAAGGCTCGCAGTCCAACGACAACGGCGGCTTCGACTCCCGTCTCGGCAACTCGATCCGTTACGATTCGCCGAACATCGCCGGTTTCGTCGGCTCGGTGCAGGTCGCCGCGAAGGACACGTCGAACTCGACGCTTGCACAGCAACAGCGCCATTCGTACATCCTGTCGACCGGTGGCTTCTACAACAACGGCCCGTTCCAGGCTGGCCTCGCGTACGAAATGCACGAGAAGCTGCGCGGCCCGGATCTCAACGACCAGGCGTTCTCGGTTGCCGCCAACTGGAACTTCGGCATCATCAAGGTCGGTGGTGTGTACGAGCGCCTCGACTACGACACCGCGACGGGCAGCCTGAAGCGCAACTTCTGGGGCATCAGCGGCACGGTGCCAATCGGGCCGGGCCAGCTGTACGGCTTCTACGGCAATGCCGGCGACGGCACGGGCGGCGCAGCCGACGGTACGACCGTCGGCCAGCTGACCAAGGGCGGCGGCACGGGTGCGTCGCAGTGGGAAATCAGCTATACGTACGCACTGTCGAAGCGCACGCTGGCCTACACCGGCTTCGTGCAAACGCTCAACGACACGAACGCCGCTTACAACTTCAACATCAACCCGTACACGGTTGCCAAGGACGCGAACGCCAGCGGCCTCGTGGTGGGTGTGGTCCACTTCTTCTAAACGAGGAATCGGATCACCGGGTCTCTCCCGGATACGGTACTTGCAACGGGCGCCTTCGGGCGCCCGTTTTTTTTGGTCGCACGCCAGATTCCTCTGCAGTCAGGAACGGCGGCATGACTCTGGTAATCTGCTGCTCTCACCCAGCGCGTGCCGATCGCGTGCAACCGCGCGGAGAGAACCTTGTGATGCTGAACCAGCTGATCCTGAATTTCGATCGCGCGTTGCGCACGTTGACCGGCAGCACGCAGGCCGTGCGAGTGTCGCCCGCCGCGGAACTGCCAGATGCCGAACTGACCGCCGAGGAGCGCCGGCACGCGGCGGCTTTGATGCGCGTCAATCACACCGGCGAGGTCTGCGCGCAAGCGCTCTATGCCGCGCAGGCGCTGGTGGCCCGCGACGCTGGCGTGCGCGAGCATTTCGCGACGGCTTCGCGCGACGAGGAAGACCATCTCGCCTGGACCCGCACCCGCCTCGCGGAGCTCGACGACCGTCCTTCACTGCTGAATCCGTTGTGGTATGCCGGGTCCTTCGCCATCGGCACGCTCGCGGGTCTCGCCGGTGATCGCCTAAACCTGGGCTTTGTCGCCGAGACCGAGGAGCAAGTCGAGCAACACCTGACCACCCATCTCGACCGGTTGCCGGCGCAGGATGCGAAGAGCCGCGCTATCGTAGCCGCCATGCGCGACGACGAAGCTCGGCACGGCATGACGGCACGCGACGCGGGCGCCTTGCCGTTGCCCAGGCCAGTGCGCGACATGATGCGCATGACTGCCGACGTGATGAAGGCCGTCGCCTACCGCGTGTAGTCGCGGCACCGGAAGCGGCGCGCGCTGGCCTCGAAGCGGACCATCCGAGCGACCGGGCCAGACGGCCCGCCTTAACCCCGCAGTCCGCCAGGCCTCGCTCAGTCCGGTGCGAAGGCGGCCGGGCCGGCGGCCTGCCGCCGCCAGGCTTGCAATGCGCGCAGCCGCGCTGCGCGCACCGCCCGCGCAATCGCCTGCGGATCCCGACCACCATCCACGGCGGCAGCACCGGCAACGCTACGGGCGACGGCGCCCGCGTCGACACCTTCGACCACCGCCAGCGCCGCATGCAATACCTGGGCGGGCCTACCGTCGGCGCGCGCATCGTCGGCGCCTGCATCGTCGGGCACGGCTCCGGCACAAGCTTCCGTTGCGCCTACGGCGAGCAGAAGGTCGAGCCGCTCCGGACG
Source organism: uncultured beta proteobacterium (assembly GCA_963756765.1). GTDB lineage: Bacteria > Pseudomonadota > Gammaproteobacteria > Burkholderiales > Casimicrobiaceae > VBCG01. Next base: position 52,944 of record CAVWPC010000025.1, read on the forward strand.
GCGCAACGCATCGATCCCAACGAGCAGGTCGAGCACGCGGGCAGGCGCCAAGGCGTTTGCACGCGCGACGGTGCCGCGCCACCGCGCCGCCAGCAGCGCCGCGTCGCGGCATTCGATGGGCACGCGCAAGCGCGCCGACAGCGATCGCGCCAGCTTGATCCGGCGCTGCGTCGAGCCATAGCCTGCTTTCGATGCACCAAGGTTCGCGGGGGGAGCGAGGTCGCTCGCCAGCAGCGCATAGCGCTCCGGCAGGCCCAGCTCATCGCGCGCAGCGCGGTCGAGCACCAGTTGCAGGTGCACGCCGGCATCGACTTCCGGATGCAGCGCCACGCTTCGGGCGACGCCGAACAGGGCATCCACCTCGGGCAGCAACGCGCGCAGCGCGCCGCAGGTTCGCAGAACCGCAAGCATCCGGGAGGGATGACGTTCCAGCAACCCTTTCGACAGTTCCTGCCACACACGCTCCGCCGCAAGAGTCGCGAGTTCCCCCTCTCGCACCAGCGCGCGCATCATGGCCTCGGTCTCCGGCGCCACCGCAAAGCCGAACCGTGCCGCAAAGCGCGCAACCCGGAGTACCCGCAAGGGGTCCTCGATGAAGGCAGCCGAGACATGCCGCAGGATCCCGGCGCGCAGGTCCTCCGCGCCACCATAAGGATCGACCAGCACGCCGTCGTCGCCGCGCGCCATGGCATTGATCGTCAGGTCGCGACGCTGCAGATCCTCCTCGAGCGTGACATCCGGCGACGCGAAGAACTCGAAACCGCGATAGCCGCGTCCGTGCTTGCGTTCGGTTCGCGCCAGCGCGTACTCCTCCTGCGTTTCGGGATGCAGGAACACGGGGAAGTCGCGTCCCACCGGGCGAAACCCGGACGCCAGCATGATCTCGGGCGTGGCGCCAACCACGACGAAATCGCGGTCGGCGACCGGGCGAGCCAGAAGCTCGTCCCGGACGGAGCCGCCAACACGATAGATGCGCACCGGCTGGGGCAGCGCACGCCTGGTCATGGGATCGAAGCGCGCCGAACGCGGCGATGCCGTCGGCTTCAGCGGCTTCCGCTCACGCGGTAGCGGTCGAACGCACTGTGCAGGGCGGCCGGGGTCAGGTATTCCGGTGCGACGACATCGAGCGGCGTCGGCGCGATGCCGAACACCGGCGGAAACGGTCCCGCGCAGACATTGTCCTTCTCCATCGACTTCAGGTTGTCGCGGGTCATGAGCTTGCCCGGCAACGCTTCGAGGATCGTCGCCTGCAAGCGGGACAATCCGGGTCCGAGCGCGACGATTGGCCGCGGCGACCCGGCGAGGCGGCCCGTGTAGGCGACCAGCTCGCGCAGCGTGTAAACCCTCGGACCGCACAGCGCATAGGTGGCGCGTGCAGTGCGGTCGTCGTCGACCGATTGAGCGAAGCAATGCGCAACGTCGCCGACGTATACGGGTGCAAAGCGGGCATTCGGCGAGGCCAGCGCGACGATCGGCAGCCAGCGCATGAGCCGCGCAAACATGTTGAGGAAAGCGTCTTCGGGGCCGAAGATCACCGACGGTCGGAATATCGTCCAATCCAGATCCGACGCTTCGACGATCGCCTCCGCTTCCGCCTTGGTCCGCAGGTACTGCGAGGGGCCCGAGAGCGCGGCACCGAGGGCGCTCATGTGCAGCAGCCGCCCGACGCGGACGGTCGCGCAGGCATCGACCAGCTTCCGGACCAGATCGACATGGACCCTGGCAAAGGTGTCGCGCCCGCTTTCGTGGAGCACACCCACGAGATTGACCGCGACGTCGGCGTCCGTCAGCAGACGCACGAGGACGGCGCGCTCGTGGACGTCGGCTTCGACCACGTCGACGGTCGGCAGCAGGATCAGGTGCTTGACGGCCTCCCGGCGCCGCGCCGGAACTACGACGCGGTGCCCCGCCGCCGCCAGGCGGGCGACCAGGTGGCGGCCGACGAAGCCGCCGCCGCCCAGCACGACGATCCGCTTGGGCTTCATGGGGTCACTGCGGCGGCGCCGCGGCGACACTCGCCACCGGTCCTCCGCGCGGCGGCACAATGCCCAGCGAATCGGTCAGCGATGGTGGGGTCATGTCGAAGGTATGCGCATAGACATATGCATTGGCAAGCACCTTCTTCACGTAGTCGCGGGTCTCGTTGAAGGGAATCGTTTCCACCCAGATGGCCCCTTCCAGCGGCGCCTGCGGACGCCACGCCTGCGCCCGGCCCGGACCCGCGTTGTAGGCGGCTGCCGCCAGCGCCGGCATGCGCTCCAGGCGCTCGAACCAGTACTTGAAATAGAAGGCGCCGAACTGCGTATTGAGACCGGTGTCGGCGATCAACGCCGGCGAGTAATCGCCGCGTCCGACCTGCTTGGCCACCCAGCGTGCGGTTCCCGGCATCAGCTGCATCAGGCCGACGGCGCCCGCCGATGAAACGATATCGGCGATGAAGCGCGATTCCTGGCGCGCAATGCCATAGAGCAGCGCGACGTCGATGTCGTTGGCCTTGGCCGCCGTGTCGAAAGCCGGGCGAAACGGCGCCAGATAGCGCAGCGCAAGGTCGTGCGTGCTCGCGGTGCGCTCGGCGGTGTTGATCGCGCGGTCGTAGAGGCCCACCCGACGGGCGTGTTCCGCGGCCATCAGCAGCGCCTCGTCGTCGAGTCCGCGAATCACGTACTGCCATTCGCGCAACGATTCCGGGCGCATATCCAGTTCGGCGAGCTTCACGACGCGCTTCACCTCGAGTCGCGAACCGAACGCCGCGAGCGCGTCGGCCCCCGGGACCTTGACGATACTGGCGACCGGAACGAAGCGTTGACCCTGCGCCTCGGCAGCGAGGATGCCGTAGAAGCTGGTTTCGCGCGCCAGCGCCACATAGATGGCGGCGGCTTCGTCCTTGCGGCCCTCCGCCACCAGCGCCCGCGCGCGCCAGTAGCGCCACGTGGCCTCCTGCCGCTGTGCCTCGGACATGGCGTCGATCGCCGCCAGCACATCACGCCACGCGACGGCACGCAAGGCTGCCCGCACCCGCCATTCCTGCATTTCGCCGGTCAACGACGCGGGACCGGCTTCGCCAAACCATTCATTCGCGGCCGGATGGTGCTGGCGCGCCGCGTGGAACGCCAGCCGGGCGTTGCCGTACTCCCGGTCTGCCTCCGGCAGGCGGCCGCGAACCTTGACCCACGCGCCACGGGCCGCGCCTGCATCGGCGCGCCCGGCCCGTTCCAGCGCGGTCAGCGCCAACACGCGGCCAGCAGGCGATTTCCAGTCGAATTGACCCTTGGCGAGCACCCGGAGCGCCTCCCGGGTTGCTTCCGCGAAGTCGCGGTCGGTAATCTGGCTCTTGCCAGGAAGGTCGGTCGCGAGCGCTTTGGCGGTGCGCAGATTACCCACTTCCAATGCCAGCCGAATCCGCGCGACCCGGTCGTCGGTGGTCAGGTCGCCGCGGCTCAAGAGCGCGGCGAACACCGGATCGCAGGCGTCCGGCGTGCTCTTGCCGGTGAACCACAGGGGCCTGGCGGCCGCGAGCGCCTGGTCGCCATCGCGCTGCCAGCGATACTGGACGGCGTAGCACGCGAGTTCGACATCTTCCCCCACTGTGGCCGGGTAGTCGGCCGCGAAGCGCGACCACTGGCCGCGCTTGGCCAGCGACTTCATCCACTCGACCCGCAGCCGGTCCGCCAGCGGCGTCCCGGGATAGCGATCGACGTAGGCCTGCACCGCCTCCGGCGTGGCGTCGTCGAGCGCGAGCTTGAGTTTCCAGTAGGCGACGTACGGCGCCAGCACATGGTTGTCGAGTTTGGGGGCCAGTGCCGCCAGCCTGTTCGCATCGTTGCGTTCGAAGGCATTCTTCGCGGCGAGCAGGTCAGCGTCACTCTGGGCGAACGCAGGGCTGGCAAGCGCGCCCACGAACAACCCGCACCAGCGCAACCTGCCTTCAGTTCGAAAATCGGTCATGGAGCGAATTCTCGGATAGCAGGCGCGCATTGACAACCTTCATCGACGGGACACCGCTTAGTCGGCTTCAAGCAACGAACGTTCCGGAAACTCGCAGGATCGAGTCATTCCGACACACGGAGGACGCCGGGGCGACCCCGGTGCTAAGATTTCGCCTCGCACAAAGCGCCGTACGAACGGCGGTGGGAGGGGGCATGGCGCAGCGCAAGGCGGCACCGCTGGTCGGCGTGGTGATGGGTAGCGACAGCGACTGGGAGGTGATGCGCCATGCCGTGTCCCAGCTCGATTCCTTCGCGATTCCCAACGAGCCGCGCGTCGTTTCCGCCCACCGGATGCCGGACGACATGTTCGAATACGCGGAGGATGCCGCCCCGCGCGGCCTGCGCGTCATCATCGCCGGCGCGGGAGGCGCGGCGCACCTGCCGGGCATGCTGGCGGCAAAAACCACGATTCCGGTCCTGGGTGTGCCCGTACCATCGAAATACCTGCGCGGCGAGGATTCGTTGCTGTCGATCGTCCAGATGCCAAGGGGCATTCCGGTCGCCACCTTCGCCATCGGCGAGGCAGGTGCCGCCAATGCCGGGCTGTTCGCGGCCGCGCTGATCGCCCTCACTGACCCGGTGGTCGCCAAGAAGCTTGCGGCGTTCCGCCTGAAGCAGACCGCGACGGCGCGCGCCATGCGCGTGCCGCCGAATACCTGATCGCGCGAGGATGGCTTCGATCGCGCCTGGCGCCTGGCTGGGTCTGCTGGGTGGCGGCCAGCTCGGGCGCATGTTCTGCATGGCGGCACAGAGCCTCGGCTACAAGGTCGTCGTGCTCGACCCCGCGACGGATGGGCCCGCCGGCAGCGTCGCCGACCGACAACTGGTCGCCGACTATCTGGATGCGGCCGCGCTGGCGGAACTGGCGGCACTCGCCGCCGCGGCGACCACGGAGTTCGAGAACGTGCCGGCGGCCGCCCTCGAGTTTCTGGCGCGCAGCGCGCGCGTAACGCCGGCGGCTGCCAGTGTCGCGATTGCGCAGGATCGCATCAGCGAGAAGACGTTCCTGTCCGGCCATGGTTTCGCCGTGGCGCCGTTCGCCGTGCTGCGCTCCGCCGACGATGCGGGCGCCGCGAACGCGCGACTGCTGCCGGGGATCGTGAAGAGCGCGCGCTTCGGCTACGACGGCAAGGGCCAGGCGCGTGTGCGCGATCGCGCGGAAGCGCTCGCCGCGTGGCAATCGATGGGTGCGCAGGCCTGCGTGCTGGAACAGCTGGTTGCACTCGAATGCGAAGTTTCCGTCATCGTCGCCCGTGGCGACGGCGGCGCCACGGCCACCTGGCCGGTGGCGGAGAACCAGCATCGCGACGGCATCCTCGACGTTTCGATCGCGCCGGCGCGCGTGCCCGATGCGACCGCCGCCTGCGCACGCGACATTGCGACGCGCGTCGCCGCCGCCCTCGACTACCGAGGCGTCCTGTGCGTCGAGATGTTCGTGACCCGCGACGGCACGTTGCTGGTCAACGAAATCGCGCCACGGCCGCACAACAGCGGGCACTACACGATCGATGGTTGCACAACGTCGCAGTTCGAGCAGCAGGCGCGCGTCCTCGCGGGCCTGCCACTGGGCGATACGCGCCAGCACACGCCCGCGGTCATGGTCAACCTGCTGGGCGACCTGTGGTTCGCCGGCGATACGGCGACCGCCCGCGAGCCGGCGTGGCACGAAGTACTGCGCCATCCGCTGGCCAAGCTGCATCTCTATGGCAAGGCCGAGCCACGCCGCGGCCGCAAGATGGGTCACGTGACCTGCCTGGGCAGCACGCTCGACGAGGCCTTGGCCACCGCCCGCAGCATTCGCCGCGCGCTGGCGTTTGCGCAACCGGACGTGGTCTAGGTCGAACGCTTCCTGGCCGGCTTGCCGCGAGGCGCTTCGGTGCGCCGGAAGGCCCCGACCGGCAGCTGGGCAATGCGCTCGCTTTCCGGATCGGTCCAGCGACAGCCGTCAGCCAGATAGTCCACTGCCATTTGTGTGGCGTCGGCACCCCAGAACAATTCGTCGCCGATCACCAGTGTCGGCACGCCGAACACACCACGTGCAATGGCCTCGTCGGTATTGCGCCGCAGCGCCTCTTTCACCGCAGGATCGGCGATACGCGCCTGCGCGTCGGGCAGGCGGAGGTCGGCCACGAGCTCCGCCCATTCGATGGGCAGGTCGGGCATGCGGCCATCCCGCCAGACGAAGCGGAAAATGCGATGTACGGCATCCGGCGTGCAGTCGCAGGCCAGCGCGAGACGCAGCAGCGGCAGCGGATTGAACGGGTGCTCCGGCGGCATCTTGAATGGCACGCCCTGGCGCCGCGCCTGCCAGAGCGCGAAGCGGTAGGTGAAGATGCGCTTGCTCGCGATTTCCGCCGGTCCCTTGTGGCCGTGCGCATTGAGCAATCCCGCGAACAGGACCGGCCGGTAGCGGATGCGTGTCTTCGGTCCGAGCAGTTCGAGCTGCTCGCTTTGCAGATAGGCAAACGGTGATACGAAGTCGAAGTACCAGTCGGCGGTCGCCATCGTCGTCAACGCCCGGGGGCTGGCGCGCGGCGCGCTGGCAGCTCGTTCCACACCTGTCGCTTCTCTTCGTCGTCGAGCACGCTCCACGCGGCGATCTCGTCGAGCGTGCGCTGGCATCCCGTGCACCAGCCCGTCGCCGGGTCCAGCACGCAGATGCTGATGCAGGGCGATGGAACCGGCGAGCCGGACGGCGGTGCGTTCATCGCGGGCCGACCATCACGATCATGCCGCAAGCGGACTGGTCGCATCCAGCGCGCGGGCGACGCGCGATACTGGCGGGCGTCCCAGGAACGCGAGGATGTTGCGGCCCGCTTCGCGCAAGCGCTGCATGTCGACGCCCGTGTGAATGCCGAGACCCGAAAGCAGGTAGAGCACGTCTTCGCTGGCCACGTTGCCGGTGGCACCCTTTGCGTACGGACAACCCCCGAGGCCGGCGACCGAGCAATCGAAGGTGGCCACCCCAAGCTCCAGTGCTGCATAGACATTGGTCAGCGCCTGGCCATAGGTATCGTGGAAGTGACCCGCGAGTGATGTCACCGGCACACGCTGCGCGCAGCGGCGCACGAGATCCTTGGTCTTGCCCGCCGTACCGGTGCCGATGGTGTCGCCCAGGGAGACTTCGTAGGTACCGAGGCGCATCAGGGCATGCGTGATGTCCGCAACCCTGTCGGGATCGATGCTTCCTTCGTAAGGACAGCCGAGCACGCAGGAGATGTAGCCCCGCACGCGCACGTCTGCGGCGTTCGCTGCCGCAAACACCGGCACTGCCCTTTCCAGGCTCTCTTCGATCGTGCAGTTGATGTTCTTGCGCGAAAAAGTCTCGGAGGCCGCCACGAACACCGCGACTTCGTCGGCACCAGCGGCGAGCGCCGCCTCGAATCCCTTGAGATTGGGGGTCAGCACCGGATAGCGCACGCCTGGCTTGCGCCGGATGCACGCCATGACGTCCGCTGCATCCGCCATCTGCGGCACCCACTTCGGTGATACGAACGAAGTCGCCTCGATGGCCGCGAATCCGGCATCGGTCAGCTGGTCGATCAGCGCGACCTTGACCTCGGTCGGCACCATCGCCTTTTCGTTCTGCAATCCGTCGCGCGGTCCTACTTCGACCAGGCGAACCCTGGTTGGCATATCCGTCGTCATGAGCGTGGGCATGTCGGTCGATCCTTTGCGGGCGATACCCTCAATAGCCGCGAGCGTGGTCGACGATGCCCGTTACGACCTCGCCAAGGCCGCAACGTTCGATCTTCGCCGCAATCTGCGCGACCGTTTCGGCATGCAGCGTCATGCCCGAAACGTGGGGCGTCACGAAGATATCCTCGCGCTGCCAGAACGGATGGTCCGGCGGCAACGGCTCGGTGCGGAACACATCGAGCGTCGCGCCCGACAGCTTGCCGGAGTCGAGCAACGGCAGCAGGTCGTCCTCGACCAGCGCCGTGCCACGACCGATGTTCACCACATGCGCGCCGTCCGCCAGGAGGGCGAGGCTCGCACGATTGAGGATGCCGTCGGTTGCCGGCGTGGCGGGGACGACGCTCACCAGAAAATCGAGATCATGCAGAAAGCCAGCGAACCCGCGCGCTTCGTCGAAGCAGTCGATGCCCGCAATCCGCTTCAGTGTCCGCGCGAATCCCCGCACGTTGAACCCCTGCGACGCGAGCGCCTGCGCGACCGGGGTACCGATGACGCCCAGGCCGAGTACTCCCGCGCGGATCGTTCCGGGCCGCCTCGGCTCATGGCGCTCCCAACGCCCGGCCCGCTGCTGGCGCGCATAGCGATCGGCGCCCTGCGCGAAGCGCAGCGCCGCGGCCAGCACATAGCGGACCATCTGCGGCGCCATGCCCGCGTCCTCGACGCGGATCAGCGGCACGTGGCTCGACGCGCCGGGCATTTGGAGCACATGACCGACGCCGGCGCTCACTGTGAACACGGCGCGCAGCGCCTGTTGCTCGAGTAGCAGCGTCGTGCACGGTTCGACGACGACCGCGTAATCGGCTTGCAGTGCGGCGGGGTCGACGGCGCATTCGGGCTCCCGACGCACCAGGTACGCCTGCGGCAGCGCCGCCGTGAAGAGCGGCATCCACTCGACTGCCGCCGCCTCGGACAGCGACGCGACGATACGCACTGGTGCACGCCGCGGCATGCTGCCGTCCATCAGGTGTCCTCGATGTCGACCAGGTCCGCACCCTCGGCGACCCGATCGCCCACCGCGAAATGGACCGCAGCAACCCGGCCGTCCGCCGGGGCGATGATCGTATGTTCCATTTTCATCGCTTCCAGCACGATCAGCGGGGCGCCCTTCGCCACCGTGTCGCCCGGCTTCACGTGAACGGCAACGATCGCGCCGGACATCGGCGCGGCCAGGTGTCCGCCGGCGGCATCCTCGTCGGCCGCATGCGCCAACGGGTCGTAGAGCGTCAGGCGCGCGCGCACACCCGGCGCGAATACATAGCGTGCCTCGCCATCGGCGATTACCGTCGCCGCAAAGGCCTGGCCGTCGACGACGAAGTGCAGGCGATCGTCGTGGTCGTCGACATCGGCTTCCAGCGTGCGCGCCGGCAGGGCGAGCGCCAGACGATCCCCGCCCACCGGCCGTACCGCCACCGGATAGCGGGTGTCGCCGTCCATGAATGCAAACGTGACCGCGTGCGTGTCCGTATTCACCCACCAGCCATCGCGCGCATGCCACGGCGAATGCGGATCGTCGCTCGCCTGCGCTGCGGCCTGCGCATCAAGCAGGATGCCCCGGTACTCCGCCACCGCTGCGGCGACCAGCGCACGCTCGCCCGGGGCAGTGGCTGGCGGGAACAGTGCGTCGCGATGCTTGTCGATGAGGCCGGTGTCGAGTTGCGCCGACGCGAAAGCGTGGTGCGCGACGACGCGCTCGAGAAAGGCGATGTTGGTTGCCACGCCGACGACTTCGCATTGCGCGAGTGCCGCGAGCATCTCGGCACATGCGGCCGCCCGGTCCTCGCCCCAGACGATGAGCTTGGCGAGCATCGGGTCGTAGTACGGCGAGACTTCGTCGCCGCCGCGCACGCCGGTATCGACCCGCACGTGGCTCGTGACTTCCGGCATTCGCCAGTGCGTGATGAGGCCGATGGAGGGCAGGAAGCCGCGTTCCGGATCCTCGGCGTAGAGCCGCGCCTCGATGGCATGACCGCGGATCGCGAGTTCGTCCTGCCGACGTGGCAACGGTTCACCGGCCGCGACGCGCAACTGCCACTCGACCAGGTCGAGTCCGGTGATCATCTCGGTCACCGGATGCTCGACCTGCAGCCGCGTGTTCATTTCCATGAAATAGAACCGGCCGTCCTGCTCGGCGATGAACTCGACGGTACCGGCACCGACATAACCGATGGCCTTGGCGGCGGCGACCGCCGCCTCGCCCATCGCCCGCCGGCGATCCGCGGACATGCCCGGCGCCGGCGCTTCCTCGAGCACCTTCTGGTGGCGCCGCTGCACCGAGCAGTCTCGCTCGAACAGGTATACGGCTTCGCCATGCGTGTCGGCGAACACCTGGATCTCGATGTGCCGCGGCGACGTCAGGTAGCGTTCGACCAGCACGCGGTCGTCGCCGAAGGATGACTTGGCTTCGCGTCGCGCCGATGCAAGTGCGGTCGCGAATTCGTCCGCGCGTGTCACGATCTTCATACCCTTGCCGCCGCCGCCTGCGGTGGCCTTGATCAGCACCGGATAGCCGATACGCTGTGCTTCACGTGCGAGCAAGGCCGGGTCCTGGTCGTCACCGTGGTAGCCGGGCACCAGCGGTACGCTGGCATTGGCCATGATCGACTTGGCCGCAGCCTTGGAGCCCATGGCCGCGATAGCCGCCGGCGGCGGGCCGATGAACACGACGCCGGCGGCCGCGCACGCAGCCGCGAACGCCTCGTTCTCCGACAGGAAGCCATACCCAGGATGAATTGCCTGGGCGCCGGCGCGCCGCGCGACGGCCAGGATCGCTTCACCATCAAGATAGCTTTCCCGCGGCGGCGGCGGGCCCAGGCGGTATGCCTCGTCGCAGGCCTCGACGTGCAGCGCCTGCGCGTCCGCATCGGAGTAGACCGCCACCGTCCGGACCCCCATCGCGCGTGCGGTCCGGGCAACGCGGCAGGCGATCTCGCCGCGATTGGCAATCAGGATTTTGGTGAACATGGATTAGCGATGATGATCCGCGCGCGACACGTCGTTGCGATTTGGGGACCCGTCGAACCAGCGCAGGAAGCGGTTGGTCAGCGCGCGAATCATCCGCCAGACCTTCGGTATCAGCCAGATCATCAGCAGCACCAGCACCGCCAGCACGACTAGGGCGACGATCGGATGCATGAAGGCAAGCCACAGCACGGTGCCGACCGCCAGCTCTTCACCGAACGAGGCGGTCCAGTTGGAGAAGGGTTCCGGCGACGTATTGATCAGCGCACGGCTGCCCGACTTGGCCAGATGGCTACCGGCGGCGAGCGAGCCGCCGAGGATCGCCGCAGCGAGCATCACTGCCGTCGATGAGTCGCCGAATACGCTCGCGGCGAGCGCCGCGCCGGCGGGGATGCGAATGAACGTCTGCACCAGGTCCCAGGCCGAATCGATGCCGGGAATCTTGTCGGCGAAGAATTCGATGAAGCACATGAAGCCCGACGCAGCGAGAACGTACGGATGCGCCAGGGCGTTGAGTCCCGCCGGCAACTCGACCCAGTCGAGATAGCCGGCGGCGCCGACGATGAACAGCACGGCGTACAGCCGCAGGCCGCTCGCCCAGCCGACCGCCGCGGCAAGCGCGACGAGCTGCCAGGTGTCGAAATTGGGCAGGGCCGGCATCACTTCTTCGCGACCAGTTCCGCGGGGACCCAGTCGGGCGCGCGCTTGGCCAGGAATGCGGCCACGCCTTCCTTCCCCTCCGGCGAGGCGCGCACCTTGGCGATGTGCTCGGCCGTGCCCCCGATCACGTCGGCATCGATGCTGCGATGCGCGACCCCGCGAATCAACGCCTTGCATTCGAGCTGCGCGGCGGGTCCGGCGAGCAGCAAGGCACCGAGCATTGCATTGACGCGCTCGTCCAGGCTTCCGCCGGGCACGATGTCGTGCACGAGACCGATGCGAAACGCTTCGGCCGCGGCAAAGCGCTCGGCGGTCAGGAAATAACGCCGGGCCTGGCGCGCGCCGATCGCTTCGATGACGTAGGGCGAGATCGTGGCCGGGATCAGGCCGAGCTTGGCTTCCGACAGCGCGAACGTCGCTTCCGCGGCCGCGATCGCGATGTCGCAGCACGCCGCGAGGCCCACACCGCCGCCATACGCCGGGCCGTGTATGCGCGCGACCGTGGGCTTGGACAGGCCGTAGAGCGTACGCAGCATCAGCGCCAGCGCCTGCGCGTCGGCGAGATTCTCCGCCGCGCCGTAGGCAGCCATCTTCTTCATCCAGTTCAAGTCCGCGCCCGCGCAGAAGCTCTTGCCCGCGCCCGCCAACACGACCACGCGCACGCCGGCATCGGCATCCAGGGCGGTCAGCGCCGCGGTCAGTTCGGCGATCAGCGTTTCGTTGAACGCGTTGTGCACGTCCGGGCGATTGAGCGTCACGATGCCGATTGCGTCGCTCGTGGACACCTCGAGTGTTTCATAAGGAGTGGAAGGCGGAGAATTTCGAGGCATTCTGGTATCCGGAGCAGGGGGATTGGCTGGTCACGCACGCGCCCGGCGCTACATGCGCTTGGCAGCTTCCTCGAGCATGACCTCGGTGGCGCCACCGCCGATGGCGAGAATGCGCGCGTCGCGCCACAGGCGCTCGATCGCGGTTTCACGAATATAGCCCATCCCGCCATGGAACTGCTGGCAGGCCTGGACGACCTCGCTCGCGAGTTCGCCGGTCAGGGCCTTGAGCTGCGAGATCTCCTTGACGCAATCGCGCGCTTGCGTCACCAGCCAGGCGCAGTGGTACATGAAGGCTCTGGCCGCCTGCGTCTTGGCGTCGAGCAGGGCCAGCCGCTGGCGGATCACCTGCCGGTCCCACAGGACGCCGCCGAAGGCGCGGCGTTGCCTGACGTAGTCGAGCGTGAGCCGCAGCGCGACATTCGCGTGCCCGACGGCCATCGCAGCCAGTGCCAGGCGCTCGCGCTGGAAGTTCTGCATCACCGCATAGAAGCCTTCGTTCTCGCGGCCGAGCAGGTTGGCCGCAGGAATACGGCATCCGTCGAACACAAGTTCGGCGGTGTCGGACGAAAGCCACCCAGTCTTGTGCAGCGCGCGCCCGACCGTGAATCCCGGTGTCCCCGCCTCGATTAGGAACAGCGATATGCCGCGCGAGCCCTTGGCGTCGCGATCGGTTCGCGCGGCGACGACATAGAGCCCGGCATGCACGCCGTTGGTGATGAACATCTTGGTGCCGTCGAGCATCCACGTGTCGCCATCGCGCCGCGCCGATGTGCGCAGGCCGGCCACGTCGGAGCCGGCATCGGGTTCCGTGATCGCGACCGCGGTGACGAGGTCGCCACTGCACACGCGCGGCAGGTAGGCGCGCCGCTGCGCATCGCTGCCGGCATGCGTCAGGTGCGGCGACGCCATGTCGGTGTGCACGAGGACGGTGATCACGAACCCCGCGTAGGTCGATTGTGCCAGCGCTTCCGCGAACACCAGGTTGGTCAGCGCATCGACGCCGGCACCGCCGTGCGCGGGCTCGACCATCATGCCGAGGAGGCCCAGTTCGCCCATCCGCCGCAGCACCGCGCGCGGCGTGGCCCCGGCCTCCTCCCACTGGGCGCCGTGCGGCTCTACTTCCTCGGCGAGAAAGCGCGCGACCTGGTCGCGCAGCATCGTATGCTCGGGTGTGTCGTAGATCATGCGCCGCACCGGCTCACATGCGGAAGACGCCGAACCGGGTCGGTTCGATCGGCTTGTTGAGCGAAGCCGAGATCGCGAGGCCGAGCACCCGGCGGGTGTCGGCGGGATCGATGACACCATCGTCCCAGAGTCGCGCGGAAGCGAAGTACGGATGCGCCTCGGCGGTGAGCTTGTCGCGCACCGGCTGCTTGAAGGCCGCTTCCTCCTCCGCGCTCCAGGTCTTGCCGGCCTTCTCGAGCGCATCCCGCTTGACCGTGGCGAGCACGCTTGCGGCCTGCTCGGGACCCATCACGCAGATCTTGGCGTTCGGCCACATCCACAGGAAGCGCGGATTGAACGCGCGGCCGCACATGCCGTAGTTGCCGGCGCCGTAGCTGCCGCCGATGATCACGGTGAACTTGGGCACCTGCGCGCAGGAGACCGCGGTGACCATCTTGGCGCCGTCGCTGGCGATGCCGCCGGACTCGTATTTCTGTCCCACCATGAAGCCCGTGATGTTCTGCAGGAACACGAGCGGAATGCCGCGCTGTGCGCACAGCTCGATGAAATGCGCGCCCTTCTTCGCCGACTCGGAGTAGAGGACGCCATTGTTGGCGACGATGCCGACCGGATATCCCCAGAGACGCGCGAAGCCGGTCACCAGCGTCGTGCCGTAGCGCGCCTTGAATTCGTCGAACACGCTGCCGTCGACAATGCGCGCGATCACCTCGCGCACGTCGTAGGGTTTCTTGATGTCCGCCTCGATGACGCCATAGATCTCCTCGGGCGGGTACAACGGCTCGATCGGCGCCGCCACGTCCAGCGGCACCCGCTTGGTGCGGTTCAGGTTGCCGACGATGTTGCGGGCGATCGCGAGCGCGTGGTGGTCGTTGTGCGCGAAGTGATCGGCGACGCCCGACACGCGCGTATGAACATCCGCGCCGCCCAGCTCCTCGGCGGTGACGATCTCGCCGATCGCCGCCTTCACCAGCGGCGGTCCGGCGAGGAAGATCGTGCCCTGGTTCTTGACGATGATCGACTCGTCGGACATTGCCGGCACATAGGCGCCGCCGGCCGTGCACGACCCCATGACCACGGCGATCTGCGCGATCCCCTGCGCCGACAGCGTGGCCTGGTTGTAGAAGATGCGGCCGAAGTGGTCGCGGTCGGGAAACACGTCGTACTGGTTCGGCAGGTTGGCGCCCCCCGAATCGACCAGGTAAATGCATGGCAAGCCATTCTCGCGCGCAATCTCCTGCGCGCGCACGTGCTTCTTCACCGTCAGCGGATAGTAGGTGCCGCCCTTCACCGTTGCATCGTTGCATACGACGATGCATTCGCGGCCGGCGACGCGGCCGATGCCGGTGATGATGCCCGCCGCGGCGATGTTGTCCCCATACATGCCATACGCGGCAAGCTGTGAGAATTCGAGGAAGGGACTCCCCGGATCGAGCAGCGCGCGCACCCGTTCGCGCGGCGGCAGCTTGCCGCGCGCCGAATGCTTGGCGCGCGCCGCCTCGCCCCCGCCCTGCTCGATGACGGCAATCTTGGCACGAAGGTCCGCCACCAGCGCGGTCATCGCGTCGCGATTCTGCGCGAAGCCGTCACTGCGCATGTTGAGCCTGGATTCGAGAATGGGCATCGCCGCGGGCCTTCAGACGGGGTTGGGTCGCGGATGCCCCGGCATCAGCGCGTAGGGAGGCTTCCAGCCTGGCGTCGCCCGGATGCGATCCAGCCATGCCGCGATATTTGGATAGGATGACCAGTCGACACCGATCTCGTCTGGCCAGAACAGGTACCCGCAGAGCGACAGGTCGGCAATGGTCATGCGCTCGCCGACGACGAACAGTTTGCCGCCAAGTTGGGCATCGAGAATGCCCCAGGCCGTTTCCGCCCGCTTGCGGAACTCGGCGAGCACGTCCGGCTTGACGTCGCGCATGAACGTGCGCATGAAGCGGGCCGTCGCCGTGTAACTCGTCAGTTTGTGGTTGTCGAAGAGTATCCAGCGCAGGATGTCGAGTCGCTCGTCCTCGTTGCGCGGACCGAACTTGCGCAGGGTTCCCGCGAGATATTCGAGCATGACCCCCGACTGCGAATACCGGCGATCGCGATGTTCCAGCAGCGGGACCTCGCCCATCACGTTGCGCGCCCGATAGGCGTCGGTACGGGTCTCGCCGTTGAAATAGTCGACGAAGCGCGGCGCCCAGTCGGCGCCGGCGAGTTCCAGCATCAGCGCAACCTTGTAGGCATTGCCGGACTGGGCGAAGCAGTGCAGCGTGTATTCAGCCATCGCTCTTTTCTCCGCGATTTCCGTTGCCTAGAACCCGCCGGTCTCGAGCCAGCGTTCGAGTTGCCCGAAGCGGTCGAGTCCCCAGAACGGCTCGCCGTCGACGATCACGAACGGCGAACCGAAAACACCGGCCTCGATGGCGGCGTCGACCTCGGCGCGCAGCGCGTCCTTCCACCTTGGCGCATCGATTGCGGCCCGCGCCTCGGCCGCGTCGAAACCCGCACGGCCGACCACTCCCGCCGCAGTATCGGGTTGCGAAATGTCGAGTCCTTCGAAGAAAAAGGCACGGTACAGCGCCTTGGCCGCACGCGTGCCTTGCGCAGGATCAGCCGCCCCCGCCCACAGCATGATCCGCGACGGCGTTTGCGCCGCGATCGGGAACACGGCCGGCATCTGGAATTCGCTCACCCCGTGGAAACGGGCGCTGCGCGCGAAATCGCGCCGCGAGTAAGCGCCCTTCAACGGGATCTCGGTCAGCGGGGCACTGCCGGTGCGCTTGAAGATGACCCCCAGCAGCAGCGGATGCCAGCGGACAGCGCGCCCGTACCTGGCCGCCAGCGGATCGATCACCTGCGCCGCAAGATATCCGTAGGGCGAGGAGAAATCGAAGTAAAAATCGACCGGTGTGCCGCTCAAGTGTCCTCCATTTCGCGGGTCGCCGGACCCGCTGTTGCCCCTGCCCCGACGGGGCAGATCGCCCCCTTGGACCGGACGAGGTTGGCGCCGCGGCCCGTCGTGTACACGGTACCGGCCACGTCCGTCGCCTCGCCTTCCACTTCGACGACGAAGCCTTCGAGCGATGGCTTGTACCGGCAGGCAGTCACCGTCCACGCGAGCTTGAGGACCGTCCCTGCAGGAATGGCCCGCAGGAAACGGAACTCGAACCCCAGACCCAGCGCGTCGTGGTCCTGGGTCAGCCAGCTGGCGTCGAGCCCCATCATCAGCGAGGTGACGTGCGGCCCGCTGGCGATGAGGCCGCCGAACGTACTGGCGCGGGCGCGCGCTTCGTCGTGATGCAGCGGATTGTGGTCGCCGCACAACGTTGCGAAGGCCTTGATCGAGGCTGCGTCGAAGCGTGCCTCCCGCTCGCAGCGCGCGCCGACCTCCACCGGTGCCCGGGCGGCCATTTCCATCACGCGAGCGAGCGCCCGATCACCAGCCGCTGCACGTCGCTGGTACCCTCGTAGATCTGGCACACCCGCACGTCACGGTAGATGCGTTCGACCGGAAAATCGGCGACGTAGCCGTAACCGCCGTGAATCTGGATCGCGTCCGAGCAAACACGCTCGGCCATTTCCGACGCGAAGAGCTTCGCCATGGACGCCTCGCGCAGGCAGGGTTGTCCGGCGTCGCGCAGCACCGCCGCGTG
Organism: uncultured beta proteobacterium; assembly: GCA_963756765.1. Taxonomy (GTDB): domain Bacteria; phylum Pseudomonadota; class Gammaproteobacteria; order Burkholderiales; family Casimicrobiaceae; genus VBCG01. Next base: position 69,900 of record CAVWPC010000025.1, read on the forward strand.
CCACAGGAGCTGGCGCGCGGCCTCGATCTGCGTGGCCATGTCAGCCAGGCGGAAATTGACCGCCTGGTGTTCGATGATCGGCTTGCCGAAGCTCACGCGCTGGCCCGCGTAGCCCAGGGCCGCCTCGTACGCCGCACGTGCCATGCCAACCGCCTGTGCGGCAATGCCGATGCGCCCGGCCTCGAGATTGGCGAGCGCGATCCGGTAGCCGCCACCCTCGGTTCCCAGGAGATTCGCAACAGGAATGGCACAGTCCTCGAAGCCGATCTGCGCCGTGTCCGAAGCGTGCTGGCCAAGCTTGTCCTCGAGCCGTGCGACGACATAGCCGGGGGTGGACGTCTCCACGATAAATGCCGAGATGCCCTTCTTGCCCGCCGTCTTGTCGGTCACCGCGAACACGATGGCGACGTCCGCGTGCTTCCCCGTCGTGATGAACTGCTTCACGCCGTTGAGCACATAGCGGTCACCCCGCCGCTCGGCCCGCGTGGTGATGGCGCCCGCGTCCGACCCTGCCTGCGGCTCGGTCAGGCAAAAGCAGCCAAACTGCTCGCCGCGCGCGAGCGGCTGGAGGTAGCGTGCCTTCTGCGTGTCGCTACCGAACGCGTTGAGGGGGCCGCACACCACTGAATTCTGCACACTGACGATGGTCGAGGTCGCGCCATCACCGGCAGCGATTTCCTCCAGCGTGACCGCGAGCGACACATAGTCGAGCGCGGCACCGCCCCAGCGTTCCGGCACGACCATGCCGAGCGCACCCAGTTCGCCCAGCGCGCGCAGCTCGTCGCGCGGGAAGTGCGCGTCGCGATCCCAGCGCGCCGCGTTCGGCGCGAGCTGTTCCTGCGCGAACGCCCGCATGGTGTCGCGAATCAGGGATTGTTCCTCGTTCAGCAGCATGGTGATCAGAGCCCCGCCGGGATCGCGGCCCGCGACACCGCCTGCGGCCGGTTGATCAGATAGATCCCGACGACCACGATCGCGCCGCCGGCGAGCATCGACCATTCGAGCGGCTCGCCCAGCAGCAGCACGCCGAGCGCGATCGCGAAAACCGGGACCAGGTTGATGAACACCGCGGCGCGTGCCGGACCGATGGCCAGCACCCCTTCGTAGAACCACACGAAGGCCAGCGCCGTGCCGATGACCCCCACGAATGCGAAGGCGATCCCCACGCGCCACGACAGCTCTGGGATGCGGAATTCACCCAGGACAAGCGCCACAACCGCGAGCAACACGGTGCCGATCAACGCCGCGTAGGTGGTGGCCGCCAGCGGGGTCAGGCCCTTCAGCACGCGCTTGCCCAGCAGCGTGTACGCCGCCCATGCCAATACACAGCCGAAGAGCGCAGCCTCGCCCTGCCCGATGCCGCCATCCAGCAGGTGCCGCGGATCACCGTGTCCGAGCACCACGCTGACGCCGAACAGCGCAATCACGATGCCCAGGATCTTGTTGCGCGTCAGCCGCTCGTGCAGGAACAGCGCGGCACCGACCAGCGTGGCCGCCGGGTTGAGCGCCACCACCAGCGACCCGCGCGAAGCGGGGACCGTATGCATGCCCAGCATGAACAGGAAGTTGAAGGCGGCCACCCCGGTCGCCCCCAACACGGCGACGCCCAGCCACTGCACGCGCGTCAATCTGGGCAAGCCGCCTTCGCGCACGAACACGAGCAGCAGCAGCACGACACTGGCGATCACGTAGCGCCATACGGCGGCATTGCTCGGTGCCATCGCCGTGGCCAGCACGCGCACGCCGATGAACGTACCACCCCAGGCGAGCGCCACCAGCACCAGCTTGGCGTAGATCGTCGCCGGTGGTGGCGCCGACGTCATCGTCGCTCGTCCACGAGCAGGCGGGCAGCGAGCGCGGCAAAGACACCGGCCAGCAGGCGCTTCGACCACGCGCCCCAGCGCGGCCGTCCGGCGAACCAGCGGCGCACGGTCGTGGCGGCGAGCACGAATAGCGAGTCGCCGATGACGGCGATCGAAATCTGCGTGGCCCCCAGAAGCAGGCTCTGCACCAGGACACTGCCGCGGCCAGGATCGACGAACTGCGGAAACAGCGCGAGCTGGAACATTGCCACCTTGGGATTGAGGATGGCGGTGACGAGCCCCTCGCGATAGAGGCGGCCAGCGGGAATCGCTGCGCGCGCGTCGGGTGTCGCGACCGTCGGCGGCGATCGCCAGGTGGTCCACGCGAGCCACGCGAGGTAGAGAGCACCGGCGATGCGAATCGTGTCATAGGCGAGCGGCACCGCGGCCAGGATGGCCGACAGCCCGAACGCGGCCGCGAGCACGTGCAACAGGAAGCCGGTGGACGTTCCGGCCATCGACACGAAGCCCGCCACCCGGCCCTGCGCCAGCGTGCGCGAAACGAGGTAGAGGACGTTGGGCCCCGGGGTCGCGACCAGGGCCGCGCATGCCATGACGAATACCAGCCAGGTCGCCAACGGAATCATTGTGGTTCCCGTCGCTACGCGAGCTCGATGGCCATGGCCGTGGCCTCGCCACCGCCGATGCAAAGCGACGCCACGCCGCGCTTGCCCGCAGGCTTCCCGGGAAGCGCACGCAACGCCCCGATCAGGGTGACCAGGATGCGCGCGCCGGAAGCGCCGATCGGATGGCCCATTGCCGTCGCGCCACCATGCACGTTGACCTTGTCGGCGGGCAGCTCATGCTCGCGCATCGCGGCCATGGTTACGACGGCGAACGCCTCGTTGATCTCGAAGAGGTCGACGTCCTTCGAGGTCCACCCGGTCTTGCGATACAGCTTCTCGATCGCGCCGACCGGCGCCGTGGTGAACAGCGCGGATTCCTGTGCGTGCGTGGCGTGCGCGACGATGACCGCAAGCGGCTTGAGTCCGCGCCGTTCCGCCTCCGACCGCCGCATCAGCACCAAAGCGGCCGCACCGTCGGAAATGGAGCTCGAATTGGCCGCCGTCACCGTGCCATCCTTGCGAAAGGCCGGCTTGAGGTTGGGAATCTTGGAGGGCGCGGCCTTGGCCGGTTGCTCGTCGTGGTCGACCACCACCTCGCCCTGCCGGCCTTTCACCGTGACCGGCGCGATCTCCCACGCGAACGTCCCGTCGTTGTTCGCGGCGAGCGCGCGCGACAGCGATCGCAACGCGAATTCGTCCTGGGCCTCGCGCGTGAACTCGTAGCGTTCCGCGCAATCCTCGGCGAACGTGCCCATCAGGCGCCCCTTGTCGTAGGCGTCTTCCAGACCGTCCAGGAACATGTGGTCCTGCACCTGCTGGTGGCCCATCCGGTAGCCGCTGCGCGCCTTGGGCATCAGATAGGGGGCATTGCTCATGCTTTCCATGCCTCCGGCGACGATGACATCGGCGGAGCCGGCGATGAGCGCATCATGCGCGAGCATCGTGGCCTCCATCGCCGACCCGCACATCTTGTTGACCGTCGTGCAGCCGGTTGCAAACGGCAGCCCCGCCTTGAGTGCGGCTTGCCGGGCCGGCGCCTGACCCTGGCCAGCCGGAAGCACGCAGCCGAAAATGGTCTTGTCGACATCCTCGGGCTTCAAACCCGCGCGCTCGACGGCCGCCTTGATCGCGACTGCGCCCAGGTCACTCGCCGCCAGCGACGCGAAGTCGCCCTGGAAACCGCCCATGGGGGTGCGCGCGGCGCCGACGATGACGATGGGATCGTTGTCCATGCTGCGCCTCATTTCGTTTCGTTGAACAGTTCCCGGCCGATCAGCATGCGGCGGATCTCCGAGGTGCCGGCGCCGATTTCATAGAGCTTGGCGTCGCGCCACAACCGGCCGGTCGGGTATTCATTGATGTAGCCGTTGCCGCCCAGCGCCTGGATCGCCTCGCCGGCCATCCACGTCGCCTTCTCGGCGGCGTACAGGATGGCGCCGGCGGCGTCCTTGCGCGTCGTCTCGCCGCGATCGCAGGCCTGCGCCACCGCGTACACGTAGGCCTTGCAGGCCATCATCGTCGAGTACATGTCGGCGACCTTGCCCTGCATCAGCTGGAATTCGCCGATTGGTTGCCCGAACTGCGAACGCTCGTGCACGTAAGGCAACACCGCGTCCATGCAGGCCGCCATGATGCCGAGGGGACCCGCCGCGAGCACCGCGCGCTCGTAGTCGAGGCCGCTCATCAACACGTTGACGCCGCGGCCTTCCGTTCCCAGGATGTTTCCAGCGGGGACGGCGCAATCCTGAAACACCAGTTCGCAGGTGTTCGAGCCGCGCATGCCGAGCTTGTCGAGCTTCTGCGCGGTGGAAAACCCCTTCATCCCCTTCTCGATCAAGAAGGCCGTGATGCCCTTGGCGCCCGCTTGCGGGTCGGTCTTGGCGTAGACGACGAGCGTGTCGGCGTCCGGCCCGTTGGTGATCCACATCTTGTTGCCGTTGAGGACGAACTGGTCCCCATCGCGGCGCGCGGTGAGACGCATCGACGTGACATCGGAACCGGCGCCGGGTTCGCTCATCGCCAGCGCGCCGACATGCTCGCCGCTGATGAGCTTCGGCAGGTAACGCTGCTTCTGCGCTTCGCTGCCGTTGCGGCGGATCTGGTTCACGCACAGGTTGGAGTGCGCGCCGTACGACAAACCGACCGACGCCGAAGCGCGCGAAATTTCCTCCATCGCCACGCAATGCGCGAGATAGCCCATCTGCGTGCCGCCGTACGCTTCGTCGACCGTGATGCCAAGCAGGCCCAGATCGCCCATCTTGCGCCACAAGTCGGTGGGGAACTGGTTGGTGGCGTCGATCTCGCCTGCACGCGGCGCGATTTCGTCCGCGGCAAACTGCTGCACGGTCGTCCGCAGCATGGCGATCGTCTCGCCGTGATCAAAGGAGAGTGAAGGGAAGTTGAGCATGTTCGTTATTCCGCGATCTTCATCGTGTCACGCGTCGGGCCGGTCGTGCATGACCATCAGCGTCTGCTGCATGATCGCCACCAGGGTCCGGGCGCCGCCCGCCTCGGCGTGCACCTCGCCCCGCGTAATTACCAGCATGCGGCCCGGCTTGACCACGAAGCCCTCGGCCACCAGGCGATCGCCCTGCGCGGGATTCAGCAAATTGAGCTTGAATTCCACCGTCAGCACCGAGCTTCCGGCCGGAAACAGCGTGAATCCGGCGAAGCCACCCGCAGTGTCCACCATCGTACTCACGATACCCGCGTGTACATAGCCGTGCTGCTGCTGGACGTCAGGTCGCGGCGTCAGCGCAATCGCGCAATAACCGGGGGCGAGGTCGCCCAGCGTGGCGCCGATCAGCGCCATCGCGCCCTGCCGGGCGAAGCTCGACCGCACGCGCTGCGCATAGTCGGGATCTTTCGGTTCGAATGTGGGCGTGGCGGTACGCACGATGGTCCTTTCGTCCCGCTTGCGCTTGGGACATCCCGTTGCCGGCGGCCGGCGCCACTCGCAATAGGCTGAGTTCAGGATTTTGAATTACGTTTACGTAAACGTCAATCGCGCCGTCTTGCCGCAGCCTTGCGTGAACTCGTGACGCTCGCCGCCGCTGCGGACTCGCCGAGCGCAGCGGTCCTTTGCTGCGCGGTCTCGGCCTGCAGCCGGCGTCGACATTCGCGGTCGATGCCATCGATCTCGGCCAGCACCGCATCGATGTCCTCCTTCTGCTGGAGCAGGCGCGCCCGCCGGTCGCCGAGCATGTCGATGAACATGGCAAGCTGCGCGCGCTCGTTGCGGCCAACTTCGTAGAGGTCCAGGAGTTCGCGGATGTCGGACAGCGAAAAGCCAAGGCGCTTGCCGCGCAGGATGAGCTTCAGCCGCACGCGCTCGCGTTCACGATAGATGCGCGCGCGGCCCCGTCGTTCCGGGGCGAGCATGCCCTCGTCCTCGTAAAAGCGGATCGCCCGTGTGGTCAGCGCGAATTCGTGCGCCAGTTGCGAGATCGTGTAGGTGATCTCGCGCAGTGGCGACGGCTCGGTGTGGCGCGAAACGACAGGCATCTGACACGCGACTGGTGTTGCGCCACGAAAGGGCGCGGCAAGCGGACCACGATACCATAGGGCAATTGCCCTGGCGCCCATGGCCATGACCGCTGCGCACCCTCCCGTTCTCGACTATCCATTCGCAGCCCCGCCGGGGCCCGGCGATTGCCGCGAAGTGTCGCCGCGCATCCACTGGCTGCGCATGCCGCTGCCGTTTGCTCTCGATCACATCAACCTGTGGTTGCTCGCCGAAGACGATGGGTTCACGCTCGTCGACTGCGGTTACGGCGACGCCGCAACCCGGGAATTGTGGGAGGTGCATTTCGCCGCGACGCTGCGCGATGCGCCGATCCGGCGGATCATCGCGACCCACTGCCATCCGGATCATCTCGGCAACGCTGCCTGGCTCGCCGCGCGCTTCGACTGCCCGGTGTGGATGACACAGGCAGAGTTCCTGACCGCGCATGCCCTCATCGCCGAGAGCGCAACGCACGGCCCGAACGACACCTGCGAACTCTTTCGCCGCCACGGCATGGCGGCCGCCGACGTCGAAGCGCTCGCGGCCCGGGGCAATCACTACCGGCGAGGGGTGGCCAGCGCCCCGGCAACCTTGCGCCGGCTGCTCGCCGGGGACCGCGTGAACGCGGGCGGGTCCAGCTGGCGGGTGCTCGCCGGCTATGGACATTCGCCGGAGCATGCGTCGTTGCACGCCGATTCGGCGGGGGTGCTGATTTCCGGTGACATGCTGCTGCCGCGCATCAGCACCAACGTCAGCGTCTGGCCTTCCGACCCGGACGGCGACCCGCTCGGTCGCTTTCTCGATTCGTTGACGGCATTCGAGGACCTGCGGCCGGATGCGCTGGTGCTGCCTTCGCACGGCCTGCCGTTCCGCGGCATTGCGCTACGGGTGGCGCAGCTGCGCGCACATCACGACGCACGGCTCGCCGAGTTGCACGAAGCGATCCTCGCCGCCGGGGAGCCGATGGCCGCAAGCCACGTGCTGCCCGTCCTGTTTCGCCGCCCGCTGGACCTGCAACAGCGCTTTTTCGCGATGGGCGAAGCGATCGCCCACTTGAACTATCTATGGCATCGCGGGCGCGTGTCCCGCACGCTCGACGCGGACGGACAAATCCGCTTCGCGCGCTGAAAACCCGTCGTCAACATTCCAACAACGAGGCTCCCATGTCGACTCCGGCCCACCAGAAGTCCAAATCAACCGCCCCCGGTCCTGACGCGGCCCGGGCATTGCCAGCACCCGATCCAGTTGCGCTCGCGGAATCTCTTGCGGCAGCCGCGGAAAAAAGCGCCAAGATGATGGGCGAGTTCGCCGCCCGCAACGCGCAATCCGGCGCGTCGCTGCCGTCCGACGAGTTGGGACTCGGCAAGGCGTTCTGCGAAATGGCCGCGCAGATGCTCTCCAATCCCGCGAAGCTGGCCGAGTCGCAGATGAATCTGTGGTGGGAGTACATGAACCTGTGGCAGGGCTCGATGCTGCGCCTGATGGGTGGACAGGTCGCCCCCGTGGCGGTGCCGGCCAAGGGCGACAAGCGCTTCAAACACGAGGACTGGCACGAGCATTTCTTGTTCGATTACCTGAAGCAGAGCTACCTCATCACCGCGCGCTGGATGCACGACCAGGTCGCGAGCGTCGAAGGACTGGACGAGACCACCAAGAAGAAAGTCGACTTCTTCACGCGCCAGTACATCGACGCGCTCGCGCCATCGAACTTCGCGCTCACCAACCCGGAAGTGTTTCGCGAGACGGTCGCCTCGGGCGGGCAGAACCTTGTCAGGGGACTCCACAACCTGCTGGACGACATCGAACGGGGCGGCGGACAGCTGCGCATCTCGATGACGGACGCCAAGGCCTTCGAGCTCGGCGTGAACATCGCGACCACGCCGGGCAAGGTCGTGTTCCAGAACGAGCTCATGCAGCTCATCCAGTACGAACCGACGACGAAGAAGGTGTGGAAGCGTCCGCTGCTGGTCATTCCGCCCTGGATCAACAAGTACTACATTCTCGACCTGCGCGAGAAGAATTCCTTCCTGCGCTGGGCGGTCGGCGAAGGCATGACCGTCTTCGTGATCTCCTGGGTGAATCCGGACGCCGATCTCGCGCACAAGAATTTCGAGGACTACCTGACCGAGGGCACGCTGGCCGCGCTCGCTGCCGTCGAGAAGGCCACCGGCGAGCCCGATGCCAATGTCGTCGGCTATTGCCTGGGCGGCACCCTGCTGGCCGCCACGCTCGCGCATCTCGCGGCGACGAAAGCGCAAAAGCGCGTCGCCAGCGCGACCTTCATGACCTCGCTCATCGACTTCACTGCCGCGGGTGAACTCGAAGTCTTCATCGACGAAGCGCAGGTCGCCGCGCTCGAGAAGAAGATGACCGAGCGCGGCTATCTCGAAGGCAGTGAAATGGCGACGACCTTCAACATGCTGCGCGCCAACGACCTGATCTGGTCGTTCGTCATCAACAATTACCTGCTCGGCCGCGATCCGTTCCCGTTCGACCTCCTGCACTGGAACTGCGACTCGACGCGCATGCCGGCGGCGATGCACAGCTATTACCTGCGCAACATGTACATGAAGAACCTGCTGCGCGAGCCCGGCGGGCTGACGCTCGCGGGGACCAGCATCGACCTGTCCAAGGTCGCGACGCCGGCGTATTTCGTGTCGGCGCTCGAGGATCACATCGCACCGTGGAAGACGACCTATGCCGGGCCGCAGATCCTCGCGGGCAAATCGCGCTTCGTGCTCTCCGGGTCGGGCCACATCGCCGGCATGGTCAATCCGCCGGCTGCCAACAAGTACGGCTACTGGACCAACGACAAGCTGCCGGACACCGCCGAAGCGTGGTTCGACGGCGCCAGGCAGCACGAGGGGTCATGGTGGAACGACTGGCGCGCCTGGCTGACGCCATTCCTCGGCCGCGAGGTGCCGCCGCGGCTACCCGGCAAGGGCAAGCTCAAGGCCATCGAAGCAGCACCGGGCTCCTATGCGCGCGTCCGCGCCGATGACCACTAGGATGCAAAACCGCGCGCACTGAAGGCGCGCGGGACTTTTTGCGCAGCGCCGCCACCGCCGCTGCAACTGGCCAAACACAGCTCGCATCAGCGCTCGCGCACGAGGACCTTGTCGCCACCCACGGGCGCCGCTGCCCCGACGGGTGCGCCAGGGGGTGCGGCTGCCGGGGGCGCGGCCATGGGGACCGCCGGCGATTGGCGCACCCCCTGCGCGCCCTGGGGCGCCTGCCTGACGGGTGCCGCAGGCGCGGCCAGGCCCGGGGACGCCGCCATCGGGGCCGCCGGCGCCTGGCGCACCAGCTGCGCGCCTTGGGGCGCCTGCCTGACGGGTGCCGCAGGCGCGGCCAAGCCAGGGGACGCCGCGGCCGGCGGGGGGGGCGCAACCGGTGCGGGGCGTGTGACCGGTCGCCCCAACCCCTGTGCCGACGGCTGGGCGTATGTCGACTGCGGCATCGGTGCCACCAGCGTCGACGGCGCCTGCCGATTGTCCCGACGAAGGTCCGCGCGCGCAGGCGGCACCGTCACCGACTGGGTGGCCGCGCCTGCACCCGCGGGAGGGACCGCTTGCGGCGCCTGACGCATCGCCTCCCGCTGCGGCGTGCGCGTCGTGCCATACCCCATGCCGGTCGGCGGGTTCGACTGCCCGGACGGCGCCACCTGCAGCGGTTTGGCCGGCGATTCCGTCGCATTGCGCGACCGCGCACCCGGCGGCACCGCCACGGCCTGGGTGCCACCCGGCAGCGTCACCGCGCCGGTCGGTCCGCGGTCCCTGGACCGTGCGGTGGTGGGATAGAAGGTCGAAGCCGGCGGTGGCGCGCCGACCGGGCGCCGGTCGGGGCTACGCGCGGGATCGGCGCGGACGATCGGCGCGCCGTTCAACACCGGCGCGGTAGCGACCATGCCCACCGGTACGCGCACCAGATTCGCCTGGACCGGCTTGCGCGCGACGAACGTCGCGCTGGAGACCGCCGAGATGCCGCCCGGCGCGCTCCAGTTCACATAACGGGTCGGCGGTGCGCGATGCCGTTCCGCCACGTTGACGGCATAGGGGCGGTTGTAGCGATCCCAGCAACCATTCGAACAGTGCCCCCACCATGGCCGGTAGGGCTCGCCCCAGGCCAGCGGCACCCACCCGTATACCGGCGCGCCGGCGGTGACCGACAGGCCCCAGCCCGGCCCGCCGGCCCAGCCGACCATGGCCGGCGCCCAGTAGGGCCGCGCCACGTAGGCACCCGGGCACCAGCCCCAGCGCCCGCCGATGTAGGCCCAGCGTCCGTAGTGGAATGGCGCGTAGCCCCAGGGCGCGTAGTCGACCCAGGTCGGGCCCCACGTGCCCACGTCCACCCAATAGCCGTTGCGGTACGGCGCCCAATCCGGTCCTACGTCTGACGGATACCAGACGGCGCCGTACTCCGGCGCCTGCGACCACGTGCCGTATTCGTCGAGGTCGGCATAGCCCACCATCTGGCGCGACACGTACGACGCGGTGCGGCTGCGCGCGTAGCGGCGATCGCGATTGGCGCTCCACGTATCGAAGCCGTCGTAGCCGAGCCCGTTGCGCACCTCGGCGAACCGCGCCTCCGCGCCCTCGACGATCGCGCTCTGGCCCGGCAGCACCTGCTGCGTGGCGCCGGCGGTCAGGATGTTCACTTCGCCCTCGCGCACCGCCAGCATGGTCCGCTGGCGATCGGGCGTCACTTCGACCCGATACAGGCCGGGCCGGGTGAACACGAGTTGCGCGTTCGGCGTGTCGAGCGCGGCGCTGTCCCCCGGGTCGAGCACCCGGATGCGCACGATCAGGCGGCCTTCGGCCAGGAACAGCGCAAGTTGCCGGTCGTCGAGTTGCGAAACATGCAGATTGGTGTCGCCTGCCAGCCGGAACTGACCGCCGCCATAATCGACTTCGGCACGTCCGTCGGTGCCAGCCCACAGGTTGTCGCCACTCGTTACCGGATAGTTGAGGCCGATCGCTGCCCATTGGTCGGGACGGTCGGGCGGCGCGATGAAGAGCTCGCCGGCAAGATCGGCGATGCGGCCCACACGCCCGGGCAGGTCCTCCTGCGCACGCGCAAGGTCGGGGGCGAGCAATACGATCATGCCGACCATAGCGGCGACGGCGAAACGCGCCGTTGCAGGCAGCGATGACACTCGACGCGTTGCGCAGCGCAGCATCGGTACAAGGACTGGCATGGGGTTTCCAATGTGTTGTATTCGCATAGACAACGTCTGCCCCGGCAAATTCGTTGACCCTGTCCGCGGGCGCCTTGAGCGGTTTTGCTTTAGAATTTTTGATCGAAATCGGACCGTTCCGAAGTCCGCGCAGCATCCACCCAGAGGAGAACCCCATGCGGTCATTCCATCCGTCGCGCGTCGCCGGCGCCATCGCGTTGGCGTTGTGCGCAGGCACCGCGTCAGCGCAGTTCACGAATGCTTACATTTTCGGCGACAGCTTGAGTGACGCCGGCCAGTATGGTGCGCGCTTCACGACCAATCCCGGCCTGACCGCGGCCATGTACGTCGGCCAGTACTACGGTTTCAGCACGACCCCGTCGACGCAGGGCGGTACCGACTTCGCCTATGGCGGCGCACGGATGTCCACGCTTCCGGGCTTTCCAGCGACGCCACCGACGGCATCGGCCGTCCCGGTCGCGACCCAGGTCTCGCAACTGATCGCGCATGGTCCCCTCGATTCGAATGCGCTCTACCAGATCCAGGGGGGCGCCAACGATGTGTTCACGTTGACGAGCAATCCGGCCCTCACGCCAGCCGAAATCCAGGCTGGCGTCACGCAGGCCGCGCTCGATCTCGCCACGCAGGTCGGGCGTTTGCGCGCCGCCGGCGCGCAGTACATCGTGCTGCAGAACCTCCCCGACATCGGCAAGACGCCCGCGGCGGCCGCGCAAGGACAGCAGGCGAACCTGACCGCCATCTCGAACCTCTTCAACTCCACGCTCAATGCCGCGGTCGGCTCGGCCGGGCTGCAGGTGATCCAGTTCAACACCGCGGCACTGCTCAACGAGATCATCGCGCAGCCCACCCTGTATGGCTTCGTCAACACGACGATACCGGTGTGCACGACGGCCAGTGCCATCCAGTGCACGCCGGCGACGCTGCGCGATCCGAACGGCAACATGACTTGGGTCTTCGCCGACGGCGTGCATCCGACCACCGGCGCGAACCTCGTGCTGTCGCAAGCGATCGTGTCGATGATCACCGGTCCGCAGCAGATGGCGGCGCTGGGCGAAGCGCCGATGGGCGTCGAGCGGGCCAACTGGCGGGCGCTCGACGGCCGCATGGGTTCGGCCATCAACTCCAAGGCCACGACCGGAAAGTTGCAGGCGTGGGCCGCGTACGACTACGCGAACGAAGATATCTTCGGCACGGGCCTGTCCGGCAGCGGCGACATCAATACGATCTCCGTCGGCGGCGACATGCTCGTCACCAACAAGATCCTGGCGGGGATCCAGTTCGGCTATTCCGAGTACAAGGGCGACTTCGGCAACGGCAATGGCGACTTCAAGCTGCGCGAGCCGATGTTCACGCTGTACGCGGGCATGGGTGAAGGGCCCTGGTACGTCGGCGCCACGCTGGGGGTAGGCTCCCTCGACTACAGCACGACGCGCAACATCCAGCTCGGTCCGGTCACCCGCGCCGAATCCGGCGACACCAAGGGCTATCACAATGTCGCGCGCCTGCTTGGGGGCTACTGGCTGCACTACAAGGATTGGGACCATGGCCCGTTCGCCAAGCTCACGTGGGAAAAGGCCGTCGTCCGCCAGTTCAGCGAGAACGGCAACGACAGCACGGCGCTGACCTTCGGCCAGCAAAAGGTCGACTCGCTGCTGTCGAGCGTGGGCTGGCAGGTGACCGGCAACGTGAGCGGCTTCCGCCCGTTTGCCCGTGCCACCTGGGAATACAACTTCGACGGGGACACCCGCCAGGTCACGGCAAAATCGAACAGCCTCAATGGGACCTACGTGGTCCCCGGCTTCGAGCAGGACGACAACTGGTGGCTGTTCGATCTCGGCGTTGCCCGCGACTTCGGCAAGGTCACCGGGTTTCTGTCGGGCAACGCAACCGCCGGCAAAGGCGACGGCGACTATTGGGCGGTCACGATCGGGATACGCGTGCCTCTCTGATTCTTTGCGGCTCATCGCGAAAGGCCGCCCACGGGCGGCCTTTCGCGTATGTGGCGGCAACGTAGCCGCCTCGATGCTGCACGATGGCCCGGCACCACGGCCTGTGGCGTGCGCCGTGCGATCAGCCGTGCGTGGCCACGCGAAAATCCGCGAGGGCGCGGATGCCCGCGATCGCCCTTGACCCGTACCACGAAGTCCATTCTCCATCGATGAGGTGTGCCGGCTTGCCCCAGCGGGCGGCCAGCGCCTGCGCGTCCCGCGGTCGAAATGCGTAGGGTTCGGAGGAGACCAGAATGCGGTCCGCGTCGCGCCAGGCGTCATCGTTCTCGTCGATCGCCGGATAGCGCTGTGCAGGCGCTTCGGGCACCAACTGCCAGCCCACGCGCGCGAGCGTGGCGCCCACATAGGTGTCCGGCGCCACCGTCATCCACGGCTTGCGCCAGATGAGGTAGAGCACCCGCTCGACGTTCATGCGGTGCGCGACGGCGTCGGCGTGCGCGAGCGTCGCGTCCAGTGCCTGCGCGAGCGCCGTGGCTTCAGCGCCGCGCGAAAATATCGCGCCGAACAGCGCATACAGTCGAGGATTGTCTTCCGGGCGCAGCGGATGGGTGACGATCACATTCGGGACGAAAACGCGGGCCGCATCGACGGTTTCCTTCGTATTCTCGTCGACGTTCACGACCAGGTGCGTCGGGTTCAGCGCGCGCAGGCGCGCCAGGTCCGGGTTCTTGGTGCCACCGATCTTCGGCACCCGTCGCACCCCTGCGCGCGGATGTACGCAGAACCCGGTGCGCGCCACCACCTGCGCGCCCAGATCGAGGCTGAACAGGAGCTCGGTCAGGCTCGGTACCAGGCAGGCGATGCGCGGTGACGGTCCCGCCGGCGGATGTGCGGTGCCGGCCCAATCGACGCACGCGGCCGCGTTCATCCGGAGTCAGTCGAAATGTCGCGGCTTGCGCTTCCTGCCCGCGAAGATGGGGTCGTAGAGAAAGCGCGGCAGGACGCGCAGCAAGCGTGCGACCCAGGCCATCTGCCAGGGCAGCACGTAGAATTTGCGCCGTTGCGCGATCGCCCGCACCATGAGTTCGGCGGCGCGGGCGGGCGCGAGCAGGAACGGCATCGGGTACGGATTCGCCGCCGTCAGCGGGGTGTCGATGAAGCCCGGGCAAAGGGTGACCACCGACACCCCCGAGCCGCGCAGCTCCACGCGCAGGCTCTCGAGGTAGGTGACCACCGCGGATTTCGACGCGCAATACGCGCCGGCGCCCGGCAGCCCGCGCATGGCGCCGACGCTCGCGACCCCCACCAGCGTGCCGCTGCCAGCCGCGCGCATTGCCGGCAGGAACGGGACGAACGTCTGGATGGTGCCCAGGATGTTGGTCTCGAGCACTGTGCGGAACGCCGGCAGATCCGCCGCTTCGTCGGTAAGCGTTCCGCGCGACACGCCCGCGTTCGCAATGACCACGTCAGGCGCACCGAAGCGCGCGATGAAATCAGCGCCGGCGCGGGCCAACGTCGCGGCGTCGCGCACATCACCGGCGTAGACGGCGACGGTGGCTGGCGCGAGCGCCGCGCGCAACCGCTCGAGTTCGCTTTCGCGCCGGGCAAACAGTCCCAGGGTCGCCCCCTGCCCCGCATACTGACGCGCCAGTGCCTCCCCGATGCCGGACGACGCACCGGTGAGGAACACCTTCATGGGCGATCTGCGTTTACGACTTCGGGCGTTCGGCGCGCGCCTTGGCGACCAGGGCATCGATCGCGGCGGGCATCGCCGCGTGTCCGCCGGTCAAGCGATCCGAGCCGGTCACGAATTTGCCATCGACGATGATCGTGGGCACCGACTGGATGTTGAACACCTGCGCCTGCTGCTTGGCCCGGTTCACCTTGCCGACCACACCGAAGGACGCATAGAGATCTTCGACCTTCTTGCGATCCAGGCCCTTGCTGGCCGCCCAATCAAGGAAGTCCTTTTCGTTCCACAGCGGCGTCCCTTTGCTGTGAATCGCGGTGAAGACCTCGGGCGACAACTTGGATTCGTCACCCAGCGCTTCGAGCGTGTAGAACGCGCGTGCCAGGTTCTCCCACCGCGGCTGGAACATCACCGGGATGCGCCGGAACTGGACATCCGCCGGCTTGGTCTTGAGCCAGCCCTGCAGCGCGGGCTCGAGTTCACCGCAGTGCGGGCACCCGTAGGAAAAGAATTCGATGACCTCGATGTTCTTGCCCGTTTCCACCGGCTGCGGATTCTTGAGGCGTGCGTAGTTGCGCCCTTCCTCCAGGCCCTGGGCCGCACTGCCCGCGACCATCGTGGCCAGCAGCAGCGTGGCCGCGGCAAAAGCGCGAACCCCATGGGTGATCGAACGGGCGGACTGGTTGCTCATGCATGCTCCTCTTCATTGCGAATGCGAAAATTCTGGACGGACGCTGCCGCGGAACCGCGATGCCGCGGCGCGATCCTGCGGTTAGAACTTGATCACGGCTACGTCGAACCCGTTCTTGGCGAGATCGTTGCGGATGCGCGTCAGTTCGTCGGTGTTGTCGTAGGGACCAAGGCGGACCCGATAGCGGGTGCCCTTATCGGGCACGTTGCCTTGCTGCACGCTGGCCTGCCAGCCGGCGAAGGCAAGACGGGCCTTCAGATTTTCGGCATCGGCCTCGGAGCCGAACGACCCGGCCTGCAGCCAGAAGCGTTCGCCGGCCTTGGCGGCCGGGGCCGCGGCGGCCACCGATGCGGTTTTTTCCGGCGGGCGCTCGCTGGCCTTCGCGACCGTGGACTTGTCGCCGGCCGCACGGTCACGTGCCTGCTCGACGACCGCGCGATCGGGTGCCTTGTCCTTGCGCGCGTCCACCTGCACTTTCGCTTCTTCCGAGCCCGGCAGGATCTTGTAGAAATCGAACCGCGGCTTCTCGGCGGCCGGTTCGGCCTTGGCCACCTTCGCGGGATCACGCGGACCTTCGCGACCCGCCTGCGCCGGGAAGGGGCCATTCGCCTTCATCAGGTAGTACGCCACGCCCGCAGCCAGGCCCAGGCCGAGCACGAGCCCGATGAACACGCCGAGCAGCGTGCCGCCAGCGCCCAGCCGACGGGGCGCGCGGGGCCGCCTGGGCCGCGAGGAAGTTGGGTGGGAGGGTGGCATTGCGTAGCTTCAGACCGTTCGCGCGCGAAGGACGTTCAATCTCGATCTCACATCTGCTCCGGCGCACTGATGGCGAGGATCGCCAAGGCATTGCGCAGTACCTGACCCGTGGCCACCACGAGCGCCAGCCGCGCGCGGCGCAGTTGCAGGTCGTCGACCAGGAAACGCTCCGCATTATAGTAACTGTGGAATTCCTGGGCCAAATCCTTGAGGTAGAAGGTCAGCTGATGCGGGGACAGCTCGCGCGCCGCGGCCGCGAGCACGTCCGGAAAGTCCGCCAGCCGCCGCAGCAGCGCGTCCTCGTAGGGACTCGTCAGCGGCGACAGGTCGGCGCCGCGCACGTCCTCGATCGCGGTATCGAGCGCAATGCCCGCCTGCCGCAGCACGGCGCATACCCGCGCATGCGCATACTGCACGTAATAGACGGGATTGTCCTCCGAGCGTGAGCGCGCCAGGTCCAGGTCGAATGTGAATTCGGTATCAGCCTTGCGCGACACGAGGAAGAAGCGCACGGCATCGCGTCCGGCCTCGTCGATCAGATCACGCAGGCTCACGTAGCTGCCGGCGCGCTTGCTGATCTTGACCTCCTCGCCTCCCCGCATCACGCGGACCATCTTGTGCAGCACGTAGTCGGGGTAGCTTGGCGGGATGCGCATCTCCAGCGCCTGCAGGCCGGCGCGTACCCGGGTGACCGTGCTGTGATGGTCCGACCCCTGGACGTTGATCACCTTCGGAAAACCGCGCTCCCACTTGGTCACGTGATAGGCGACGTCGGGCACGAAATACGTGTATCCGCCGTCCGACTTGCGCATCACGCGATCCTTGTCGTCGCCGAAGTCGGTCGTGCGCAGCCACAGCGCGCCTTCCTGCTCGAACGTGCGCCCCGACCCGATCAACCGGGTGACCGTCGCATCGACGAGGCCGTCGGTGTAGAGCGAACTCTCGAGGAAGTAATTGTCGAAGCGGACGCCGAAGGCCAGCAGGTCGCGGTCCTGTTCCTTGCGCAGCTCCGCCACCGCAAAACGGCGGATCGAATCGAGATCGTTCGTATCGGTGCCTACCTCCGCGAGGTAGCGTTGCGCGATCTCGCGGATGTATTCGCCGTGGTAGCCGTCAGAGGGAAAGGCGACGGCGTCGCCGGCGATCTCCCGCGCGCGCGCCTGTACCGACAACGCCAGGTTGTGGATCTGCGCGCCGGCGTCGTTGTAGTAGAACTCGCGCGTGACCGCGAATCCCTGCGTGTCGAGCAGGTTGCCGATGGCATCGCCCAGGGCAGCCTGGCGACCGTGTCCGACATGGAGCGGACCGGTCGGATTGGCCGACACGAACTCCACCATGACCTTGTCACCGGCGTGCGCATCCGAGCGGCCGAACGCCTGCTGCTCGGCGAGGATCCGCGGGACCACTGCCTGCCGGGCGGCGGGCGTCAGATGCAGGTTGATGAATCCGGCGCCGGCAATCTCGGCGCGCGCCAGCAGCGGCGATGCCGGCAGCGCGGCGACCAGCGCCTGCGCGAGGTCGCGCGGGTTGCGCCGCGCCTGCTTCGCGAGCGTCAGCGCCACGTTCGATGCGAAGTCACCGTGAGTTGCCTGCTTGGGCCGGTCGAGGCTCACCGGGATCGCCGCGTGCTCCGGCAGCGCCGTACGGACAGCCTCGCCAAGCAGCAGTTCGAGTGCGTGTTTCGGATCGGTCACGAGAGGGTTGCCGGGCCAGCGCAAAAGCAGTCGATTATAGCGGCTGCCTAGCCGAAGCCGGCCGGGTCGACATCGAGCGACCAGCGCACCCGCCGCGCCAGTGTCGCACCGGCGAATGCCTCGCGCCACGCGGGCAGGAATCGTTGCAACGCCGCGCGGCGCGTGCTTTGTACGACGATCTGCCCGCGTTCGAAGCCGGCGCGGCGCGCGAGCAGCGCCGGCACCACGCCGAAGACCTCGACCTCCGCATGCGCACCACGTGCCAGCGTCGCTGCCTCGGCATGCGCGAAATGCAGGAATGCGTCGGTCACCTCGCGCTGGTGCGCCTCCGCCACCAGCAGCGCGGCGGACGTGACAGGAGGCAGCGCGGCGGCTTCGCGCTCCCGCAACAACGCGTCCGCGAAGCGCGTGTAGTCGTGCGCCACCAGTGCCGCGTAGACCGGGTGGTCGGGGAAGTCCGTCTGCACGATGACCTCGCCCGGCAACCCCGCGCGGCCGGCGCGGCCCGCGACCTGCATCAACAGCGCAAACAGGCGTTCCGTAGCACGGAAGTCGGCGCTGTAGAGCGCATTGTCGGCACCGAGGACGCCGACCAGCGTCAAGCGCGGGAAATCGTGACCCTTGGCTAGCATCTGCGTGCCGACGAGGATGTCGAGCGTGTTGGCGGCCACCTGGTCGCGCACGGCGGCAAATGCACCCTTGCGCATCGTCGTGTCGCGGTCGACCCGCGCGATCCGGGCGTGCGGAAATGCAGCGCGCAGCGCCGCCTCCAGGCGCTGCGTGCCGAAGCCGAGCGGCAGCAGGTCGACATTGCCGCAACTCGGGCACCCGCGCGGCACCTGCTCGTCGTGACCACAATGGTGGCAACGCAGCAGCGGGGGGTGGCGGTGCGCCGTCAGGCGCACGCTGCAGCGCGGACACTGTGCCTCCCACTTGCATGCGGCGCAAATGAGCGAAGGCGCGAAGCCGCGGCGGTTCACGAACACCAGCGCCTGCTCGCCACGCCCGAGGCGCTGCGCGATGCCGTCGCGCAAGGCGTCACCCACACCGTCGAGCAAACGCGCCGGACGATTGCCGACCAGGCGCACCTCGGGCAGCGCGGCGCGCGGGTCGGCGCGCCGCGGCAGGTCGAGCCGACGGTAGCGCTGCGCCAGCGCGTGTTGCCAGGATTCGAGCGAAGGCGTGGCGCTGCCAAGCACGATCGGCACGCCCCGCCGGTTCGCGCGCCAGATGGCTGCGTCCCGGGCGTGGTAACGCACGTTGTCCTGCTGCTTGTACGACGCGTCCTGTTCCTCGTCGACAATGACGAGGCGCAGCGTCGGCAGCGGCGCGAAGACCGCCAGCCGCGTCCCCAGCACCAGCGCCGCGGCACCGGAAGAGGCCGCGTGCCATTCACGGCCGCGTTCGCCCGCGGCGAGCCCGCTGTGCAGCATCGCGATGCGTACGCCGGGAAGCCCATCGTGCATTCGCTGCGCGAGTTGCGGCGTGAGATTGATTTCGGGCACCAGCAGCAACACCTGGCCACCTCCGGCGATCACCTGCGCAGCGGCCGCCAGGTAGACATCGGTCTTGCCGCTCCCGGTCACGCCGAACAGCAGGAATGCCGCGAACGTGCCCGCGGCCGCGCTGATCGTCGCGACGGCAGCGTCCTGCGCGGCGTTGAGTTCCCGCGATGTCTGCTCCGTTCCATTGGCGGAGCTCGTTGCCTCGAGCCAGCCGCGATCGCGCCACGCGCGCAGCGTGCGCCGGCCATGGGCGGGCAGCGCCGCGATTTGCGCCACCGTTATGCGTCCCTCCGGCGCCAGTAGCGACTCGAGGAGCCGGCGGGCAGCCGGCGCGCGCGCCAGGGCGGCCGGCAACGCCTCGCGTCCTGCACCGGTCAGTCGGAAGTTCTCCGTCAACATGGTTCGCGCCGGGCGATGACCGCGCACCGGTGGCACCGCCAACGCAAGCGCGAGTCCGAGCGGCTCCTGGTAGTAGCTGCTGACGAATTCGCCGAGCGCAAGCACATCGTCCGGCAGGCTCGCGATCGCAGCCACCGCGGCGATCGGATGCAGGCGCTCGGGCGTGAGCGCACTGGTAGCGACGATCTCCGTGACCACGCCGACGAGTTTGCGCTGGGCCAGCGACACCTCGACCACACTGCCGCGCTCGGCACGGAGGCCTTCCGGAACCCAATAGTCGAACGTCTCACCCGCCGCGACGGGGAGCGCTACACGGGCGATCGGCACGGGCGGCCCTTGGCGCGAATGGCGCCCGTTTCTTGCGCCCACTGCAGAAAAAACTGGAGCTTTGGATCGCAAGTATCTAATTTCAATGAACTGTGGTCGCGCGCCATTCGAGTTTGTGGATAACTTTGTGTGTAACTGGCCCGAGCCGGATTGGAATTATGTCGCAATCAGCATGGTTGCTGTCCGACTGGGCCTATAGGACAGCAGAAAACACCTATCTTTCAATTGCTTGCGGGCGACGCGCTCGACGCGTCGGCGCCGGGGCGCCGGCTTCGGCGCGGCGCCGTATTCGTGTGCATAACTGCCGACGAGGATCGCGTCGGTGGGGATTTGTCAAGAGCCCGCAAACCCAGCGCTGGCGCGGCTTGGCAGCGTTTTGCGCCGGACCGCCGAGCCTCGTCAGCGATCCACCCGCTGCTGCGCGGACGTCGCATGCACGGCCTCGACCAGTGCCGCGACGTTCTCCGGAGGCGTGCCCGGCACGATACCGTGGCCCAGGTTGAAAACATGGCCCGGCGCCGGCCCTGCCGCCCGCACTACGGCCGCCGCTTCGCGAGCGACCGTCGCAGGGTCGGTGAGCAGCACCAGCGGATCGAGATTGCCCTGCAACGCCACGCGGGCACCCACTGCGGCACGCGCGGCCGCAATGTCGATCGACCAATCGAGACCGACGCACGAGGCGCCGCACCCGGCAATTTCCGCGAGCCACGTACCGCCACCCTTGGTGAATACGATCGTCGGCACTGCGCTTCCATCCGCCGCGGGCCGCAGTCGTGCGAGCACGCCGCGCATGGTTGCCAGCGAGAATTCGCGATAAGCGCCTGCCGGCAGCAAGCCACCCCAAGTGTCGAAGATCATCACCGCATCCGCGCCGGCGGCGATCTGCTCGTTCAGGTAGGCGGCGACCACGCGCATGTTGAGCGCGACGAGTTGC
Source organism: uncultured beta proteobacterium (assembly GCA_963756765.1). GTDB lineage: Bacteria > Pseudomonadota > Gammaproteobacteria > Burkholderiales > Casimicrobiaceae > VBCG01. The sequence goes on from CAVWPC010000025.1 coordinate 90,975, forward strand.
GCCAGCAGATCGGGGCGGAGGTACGCCATCTGCCGGACTCGCGCGAAATCCGCGCTGCCACGGCCTTCGATCATGTAGCAGGCGAGCGTGAACGGACTGCCGGCGAAGCCAATCAGCGGTACGCTTCCGTCGAGCTCGCGCTTGATCATCGCCACCGCATCGAATACGTAGCGCAGCTGCTCCAGGTCCGGCGGGACCAGCGCACGAATCGCTGCCTCGTCGCGGACGGGGCGGGCAAAGCGCGGGCCTTCGCCTTCCGCGAACGACAGTCCGAGCCCCATGGCGTCCGGTACGGTCAGGATGTCGGAAAACAGAATGGCGGCATCGAGCGGGTAGCGCGCGAGGGGCTGCAGCGTGACTTCGGTGGCCAGTTCCGGGTTGGTAGCCAGCCCCATGAAGCTGCCGGCGCGCGCGCGCACTGCATTGTATTCGGGCAGGTAACGCCCCGCCTGCCGCATCAACCACACGGGGGTGTACGGCGTCGGCTCGCGTCGCAGCGCGCGCAGGAAGACATCGTTGACGGGCATGGTGTGAGCGCCGCTAGAGCCAGGCGCCAGGCCCAGGCCCGGCCGCCTGGCGGGCGATGACGGGAACCTTGGTTGCATGCACTGCGCGCCGCCCTCGCTTCGCTAGCGCGGCAACGTGGTCGTGCCCAGCAGGAACTCGTCGACGGCGCGCGCGGCTTGCCGGCCCTCGCGAATGGCCCACACGATCAGCGACTGCCCGCGGCGCTGGTCGCCGGCGGCGAACACCTTCGGCACCGATGTGCGATAGCTTTCGGTGTCGGCCTTCACGTTGGTGCGCGCATCGCGCTCGACGCCAAGCTGGTCGAGCAGAGGCGCAGGCGCGGGTCCGAGGAATCCCATGGCGAACAGCACGAGGTCAGCCTTGAGCTCGAATTCGCTGCCCGGAATCTCGACCATCGCGCCGCCGCCTTCGCGCTGCCACTCGACGCGTGCCGCAATGAGCTTCTCGACCCTGCCATCACGGCCCTCGAATCGCTTCGTCGTCACCGCCCAGTCGCGATCGCAGCCTTCCTCGTGCGATGACGAGGTGCGCAGCTTGATCGGCCAGTTCGGCCACACCAGCGGCTTGTTTTCCGCCGCCGGTGGCTGCGGCAGCAGTTCGAACTGGGTGATCGAGGCGGCCCCCTGCCGGTTCGACGTTCCGACGCAATCGGAGCCAGTGTCGCCGCCGCCGATCACGATCACATGTTTGCCGGTCGCCACGATCTGGTCGGCGACCTTGTCTCCCGCCACGAGCCGGTTCTGCTGCGGCAGGAACTCCATCGCGAAATGCACGCCGGCGAGGTCGCGTCCGGGGACCGCGAGGTCGCGCGGCGCCTCGGCGCCGCCCGTGAGCACCACCGCGTCGTAGTCGGCCAGTAGCTTGTCACCGGTGAGGTCGACGCCGACGTTGACGCCGGGACGAAACACCACGCCTTCCAGTGACATCTGCGCCATGCGTCGGTCGATCAGGTCCTTTTCCATCTTGAAGTCGGGAATGCCGTAACGCAACAAGCCGCCGATGCGGTCGGCCTTCTCGAACAGCACGACGTCGTGACCGGCGCGGGCCAGCTGTTGCGCGCACGCCATGCCCGCCGCGCCCGACCCGACGATGGCCACGCGGCGGCCCGTACGCGTGGACGCGATCTGCGGTACCACCCAGCCTTCGTCCCAGCCCTTGTCGATGATGAAGTGCTCGATCGACTTGATCCCGACCGGGTCGTTGTTGATGTTGAGCACGCACGACGCTTCGCAAGGCGCCGGGCAGACGCGACCGGTGAATTCCGGAAAGTTGTTGGTCGAATGCAGCACGTCCAGCGCCCGCTCCCACTGGTGGCGGTATACGAGATCGTTCCAGTCCGGAATGATGTTGTGCACCGGGCATCCGGTCTGGCAGAACGGAATTCCGCAGTCCATGCAGCGCGCACCCTGCTTGGCCGCTTCGTCGTCCTTCAGCGTGAGGACGAACTCGCGATAGTGACGCACGCGCTCCTCCACCGGCTGGGCCGCCTCGTGAATGCGCTGCAATTCGAGAAATCCGGTGACTTTACCCATGCTGCACAAACACTCTCATCTAGGCTGCCGCCCGCTGCTTGCCGGTCACCACGGGCGCGTCGACAGCGCGCTTCGCATGCATCTCGGTCAGCGCCCGGCGATATTCGTTGGGGAACACCTTGACGAACCGGCCGCGGGTGTTGTCCCAGTCGTCGAGCAGGCTCAAGGCCAGCGTGCTGCCGGTGAAACGAAGGTGGCGTTCGATCATCTCGCGCACCAGCGCGTCGTCCGCCTTGCCGAGATGCCGCTCGATGCCTTTGCCGGCCGCCTCAAGTTCCTTCTCGGCCGCGGCTTGCACGGCTTCGGTACGCAACGGCTCCAGCGTCACCATCGCGGCATTGCAGTGCTGCGCAAACATTCCGTCCGCGTCGTACACGTAGGCGACACCGCCGCTCATGCCCGCCGCAAAGTTGCGCCCGGTCTTCCCGAGCACTACGACCGTACCGCCGGTCATGTATTCGCAGCCATGATCCCCGGTGCCTTCCACCACTGCCGCAGCCCCCGAATTGCGCACGCAGAATCGTTCACCCGCCACGCCGCGAAAATACGCCTCGCCTTCGATGGCACCGTACATCACGGTGTTCCCGACGACGATGTTGTCCTCGGGCTTCGCCGGGCACGCCGGGTCGGGATAGACCACCACGCGGCCACCGGACAATCCCTTGCCCACGTAGTCGTTGGTCGCTCCCTGCAATTCGAACGTGATCCCCCGCGCCAGGAAGGCGGCGAAGCTCTGTCCGGCAATTCCTTCGAAGGCGACATGGATCGTGTCGTCCGGCAGGCCATCGTGCCCGTGCGCCCGCGCCACCGCGCCGGACAGCATGGCGCCGACCGAGCGGTTCACGTTGCGGATGCGCTGGGTCAGTCGCACCGGCTCCGCGTTGGCGATCGCCGCCTGCGCGCCGGCAATCAGCGCGTGGTCGAGCGCGCGTGCCAATCCATGGTCCTGCGATTCCTTGAGCGAACGCGCGACTTCGGGCGGCATCTGCGGCTGGTAGAACACGCGCGAGAAATCCAGTCCGCGGGCTTTCCAGTGTTCGACGCCCGCCCGCATGTCCAGCAGGTCCGCGCGGCCGATCATTTCATCGAACGTGCGGAAGCCCAGCTGCGCCATCAACTCGCGCACCTCTTCGGCCACGAAGAAGAAATAGTTGACGACGTGTTCCGGCTGTCCGGTGAATTTGCGGCGCAACACCGGATCCTGCGTGGCGACCCCGACCGGACAGGTATTGAGATGGCACTTGCGCATCATGATGCAGCCGGTGACCACCAGCGGCGCGGTCGCGAAGCCGAACTCGTCGGCACCCAACATCGCGCCGATGACCACGTCCCGGCCCGTTTTCATCTGGCCATCGACCTGGACCGCGATGCGCCCGCGCAAGCGATTGAGCACCAGCGTCTGTTGCGTCTCCGCGAGGCCCAGCTCCCACGGCGTGCCCGCGTGCTTGATCGACGACACGGGCGAGGCCCCGGTACCGCCATCGTGGCCAGCGATGGTCACGTGATCGGCCTTCGCCTTCGCTACGCCGGCCGCGACCGTGCCCACGCCAACCTCGGAGACCAGTTTGACCGATACCGATGCCTTGGCATTGGCGTTCTTGAGATCGTGGATCAGTTGCGCCAGGTCCTCGATCGAGTAGATGTCGTGGTGCGGCGGCGGCGAAATCAGTCCGACACCGGGCACCGAATAGCGCAGCTTGGCGATGTAACCCGAAACCTTGTGCCCGGGCAACTGGCCGCCCTCGCCGGGCTTGGCACCCTGCGCCATCTTGATCTGCAGCTGGTCGGCCGAAGCCAGGTACTCGGCGGTCACGCCGAAACGTCCCGAAGCCACCTGCTTGATCTTCGAGCGCAGGCTGTCTCCGGCCTTCAGCGGGAAATCCACTTCGACGCGATCGCTGCCGATCACCGACGCCAGCGTATCGCCGTCGACGACGCCGCTGCTGCCCGTGCGCAGCTCCGTGCGGTAGCGCGCCTCGTCTTCGCCGCCCTCACCGGTATTCGACTTGCCACCGATGCGGTTCATGGCGACCGCGAGCGTGGTGTGGGCCTCGGTCGATATCGAGCCGAGGCTCATCGCGCCCGTCGCGAACCGGTGCACGATGGAGGCGGCCGGCTCCACTTCCTCGAGCGGCACCGGCGCACGCTCGCCGGTCCTGAACTCGAACAGCCCCCGGAACGTCTTCAATTCGCGGCTTTGCTCATTGATGAGCTTCGCGTAATCCCGGTAGGTCGCGACATTGTTGGAGCGGGTGGCGTGCTGGAGTTTGGCGATGGACTCCGGCGTCCACATGTGCGCCTCGCCGCGAATCCGGTACTGGTATTCGCCGCCGGCATCGAGCATGCCGCGCAGCAACGGATCACTGCCGAAGGCGACCGAATGCATGCGGGCCGCCTCTTCCGCCACCTCGAAGAGGCCGATACCCTCGACGTTGCTCGCCGTCCCGGTGAAATAGCGGTCGACGAACATCTTCTGCAAACCCACCGCCTCGAAGATCTGCGCGCCGCAGTAGGACTGGTAGGTCGAGATGCCCATCTTCGACATGACCTTGTAGAGGCCCTTGCAGATCGCCTTGATGAAGCGCTTGCCCGATTCCTTGGGATCGATCTGCGGAATCGATTCGTGCAGCTGCGCGAGCGTCTCGAGCGCCAGGTACGGATGGATGCCCTCCGCGCCGTAGCCGGCGAGCAGCGCGAAGTGATGCACTTCGCGCGCTGAACCCGTCTCGACCACGAGACCCGTCGACGTGCGCAGGCCCTCTTTCACCAGATGTTCGTGCACGGCCGCGGTCGCGAGCAGTGCGGGGATCGGTAGCGCGTTCGCGGCAACTTTCCGGTCGGAGAGGATGAGGATGTTGTAGCCCTGGCGGATCGCGTCCTCGGCGTGCGCGGCGAGGCTCGCCAGCGCCGCCTCCATGCCGGGGGCACCCCACGAGGCCGGATAGCAGATGTCGAGTTCGACCGCGCGGAAGGCGCCACCGGAGAAAAGATCCACGTGGCGAATCTTCTCCATGTTGTCGGCGGTGAGGATCGGCTGCGACGCCTCGAGGCGCATCGGCGGCTTGGTGACGCCGGGCTCGTAGTCGACCGCGAGCAGGTTGGGCCGCGGGCCGATGAACGACACCAGCGACATCACCAGTTCTTCGCGGATCGGATCGATCGGCGGGTTCGTCACCTGGGCGAACAGCTGCTTGAAGTAGTTGTAGAAGACCTTCGGACGATCGGACAATACGGTGAGCGCCGCGTCGTTGCCCATCGAACCCAGCGGTTCCTCGCCAGCCTCCGCCATCGGCGCCATCAGCAGGCGGACGTCCTCCTGCGTGTACCCGAACGCCTGCTGGCGATCGAGCAGCGGTACCGACGCCGGCGCGGCAGGTGCCGGTTCGGGCATTTCCTCCAGGCGCAGCCGGCACGCGCCGATCCATTCACGGTACGGCTTGGCCGTTGCCAGCGTGCGCTTGAGCTCATCGTCGTCGACGATGCGCCCTTGCTGCATGTCGACCAACAGCATCTTGCCCGGCTGCAACCGCCACTTCTTGACGATCTTGCTTTCCGGGATGTCGAGCACCCCGACTTCGGAGGCCATCACGATGTAGTCATCGTCGGTGATGACAAAGCGCGCCGGCCGCAGGCCATTGCGGTCGAGCGTGGCGCCGATCTGGCGGCCGTCGGTGAACGCCATCGCCGCGGGGCCATCCCATGGCTCCATCAGCGCCGCGTGATATTCGTAGAACGCGCGCCGATCCTCGTCCATCAGCGGATTGCCGGCCCACGCCTCCGGAATCATCATCATCATCGCTTGCGACAGCGGATACCCCCCCATCACGAGGAGTTCGAGCGCATTGTCGAACGATGCCGAATCGGACTGGCCGTCGTAAATCAGCGGCCACAGTTTCGGCAGGTCATCCCCCAGGACCTTGGAGGCGATGGCGCCTTCGCGGGCCCGGATCCAGTTGAAGTTGCCGCGCAGCGTGTTGATCTCGCCGTTGTGCGAGATGAAGCGGAACGGATGCGCGAGGTCCCAGGTCGGGAAGGTGTTGGTGGAGAAGCGCTGGTGCACCATCGCCAGCGCGCTCACCATCGTGTCATCGGCGAGATCGACGTAATACTGGCCGACCTGGCGCGCGAGCAGCATGCCCTTGTAGACGATGGTGCGCGTCGACATCGACACGACGTAGAACTCCTTGCCGTGGCGAAGCGCGAGCGACTGGATCGCGTGTCCGGCGCGCTTGCGGATGACGTACAACTTGCGCTCGAACGCATCCTGGTCGAGGTTGCGCGCGCCGCGGCCAATGAAGACCTGCCGGATCACCGGCTCCACTTCCTTGGTCCGTTCGGATAGCCCGCTGTTGTCGGTCGGCACGTCGCGCCAACCCAGCAGTACATGACCTTCTGCGAGGATGGCGCGCTCGATTTCCTGTTCGCAGGCCATCCGCGAGGCCGGCTCACGCGGCAGGAACACCATGCCGACGCCGTAGTGACCGGCGGCGGGCAAAGTGAGGCCCTGCTTGCCGCAGGCGCGACGCAGGAATGCATCGGGCAACTGGATGAGAATCCCGGCACCATCGCCCTGCAACGGATCGGCGCCCGTCGCGCCGCGGTGGGTCAGGTTCTCGAGAATCGCGAGCCCATGCTGGATGATGGCGTGATTCTTGCGACCCTTGATGTGTGCAACGAACCCGAGCCCGCAGGCGTCGTGTTCATGCGCCGGATCGTACAAACCCTGCCGTTCGGGCGGCCACTTCATCGCAGCGGGAGAAACCATGTCCATTTGTGCCTCGTCGCGGGCTGTTCCACCGCCGTCCGGCCAACCGGACACCGGCCACGGACCAAATCTTAGAGAAATGGGCCGAAACCGATCCATATTACTCGCGATGCTGCATTGCGGCAATCGGGGCTGCCCAGCCAGACAGCCGCGCAACAGCAACCGCCGGGCGGACGTGCTTTCCGGCGGATAGGGCTTGCCTTCGCATCACACTTGGGCTTTAATCTGAACAAAATGCCGTAGATGCTTGTTGCAGCGTTCAAAATCACGTGCAGCAGATCCCAGTTTTAGGACAACATCATCAGGATTTCGACCATGTCAGATCGGCCTTACACCGCATGGCTGCGGCCGGCATTCACCGTCCTCGGGTTCGCCGGCCTCCTGTCGCTCGCCGCCTGCGGCGGCGGCAGCGGGGCGCCCAATAATCCGTACCAGCCTCCGCCGCCGTCGGTGACGGCGCCGTCGCTGTTGCCCCAGACCATAACCGTTTATGCCGGTTCCCCGACAACCCTGACCATTTCCGGCGGGGTCGCCCCGTATCGGGCGTTTTCGAGCGACCCGAGCGCGCTGCCGCTGCCGGCATCCATCGGTGGCAATGCGCTCGTGCTTTCGGCCAACAACGTGGCCGCGACAACGAACGTCAGTGTCACCGTCCAGGACTCGCTGGGCCAGGTTTCGGCACCGGCCGCGGTCACGGTCAGCCCGGCGCCGTTGTTGCCCGCGCTGATCACGGTGACCGCCGACCCGAATCCGGCCTGCCCCAACACCACTGGCGCCATTTGTTCCGGCGGTACCGGCACCGCCACGGTCAAGGTGACCGGCCCCGGCGGCGCCGGGATCGCCGGTCGCTCGGTCAGGTTCGACGTGGTGCAGGGCTCGTTCTCCATCAAATCCAACAATCCGGGACAGCCGTTGGCCTCCACGGCAACCGTGGTCAGCGATGCGAACGGCGACGCCGTCGTCGTGCTCTCCGTGGCCGCCAATACGCCGACACAGACCGGGATCATCCGGGCGACGGACCTGACCAGCGGTAACCAGGTGACCGGCAGCTTCACGATCCTCCAGGTGGAAACCGGCGGACAGGTACTGTCGGTGCTGCCGCAGGGCAATGTGACCATCACCGGTCCTTCGGACGGCGTGTGCTCGACCGGTGTGCCGGTGACGTTCTACATCTTCGGCGGCACGCCCCCGTATGTCGTCGCCACGCAGTTCCCGGGCGCCGTGTCGCTGTCGGGTTCGCCGGTCTTTGCCAGTGGCGGTGCCTTTACCGTGACCACGAATGGGACCTGCTTCATCAATTTGACGTTCGTCATCACCGATGCGACGGGCCGCACGATTCCTGGCGGTGCCTATCCGACGGTGACCAACGAGCCCGGGACGACGCCGCTGCCGCCGCCACCACCGGGGCCGCTGCTGGCCACGCCGGCGGTGTTCGCGAAGTCAGGCTGCTTCACGGCGAACGAATTCGATTTCATCGTGACAGGCGGCACACCCCCCTACTCCGCGGTCGTCTCGTCGTACCCCGGGCTCGCGACATCGCCGCTGGTGATCGCGCCGCAAACCGGCATCACTTCGGGCGGACTGGTGAAGGCCACCGTGCCGCTCGGGTATGTCGCGCCCAATGCGTACCCGACCGGACCGAGCATCATTTCGATCTTCGATTCGGCGACACCGCCGCTGTCGACGTCGGTCAGCATTACCTGCAACCCGTAACTACGCCGACTCACCGGCTGTGCAACGGCGCCTTCGGGCGCCGTTGCTTTTGCGGCACGCGTGGCGTGTGTGGGGCGGCTGCCTGTACGAGGCGGGCGAGCGCGGGTCGGGTGCCGCGCTAGCGCAGCACCTCGGCGAGCACGGCCGCCGGGACGTCGCTCGCGAGCACCGCGTGACCGAGTCCATCGAGCAGCACGAACCGGATGGCGCCGCCGACGACCTTCTTGTCGCGACCCATGAGTTGCATCCAGCGCTCGAAGCCGAGTGCCGGCGGGTCGACAGGCAAGCCCGCCGCGAGCACCAGTGCGCGCAATCGCGCTACCGCAACGCCATCGAGATGGCCGAGGCGCTGCGAAACCTCCGCCGCGATCACCATGCCGATGGCCACCGCCTCGCCGTGCAGCCAGGTCCCGTAGCCGGACGCATTCTCGATCGCGTGTCCGAAGGTATGGCCGAAATTCAGGAGCGCGCGGTCGCCTTGCTCGCGCTCGTCGGCGCCGACGACCTGTGCCTTGATCCGGCAGCTCTGGTCGATCGCGTGCGCTAGCGCCTCGGGATCGCGCGCCCGCAGGCGCCCGATGTTGTCCTCGAGCCAGCCGAAGAATGCGGCATCGCGTATCGCGCCGTACTTGATGACTTCCGCCAGGCCGGCGGCAAGTTCGCGATCAGGCAGCGTGCGCAGGCAGTCGGTGTCGATGAACACGGCGCGCGGCTGGTAGAACGCGCCGATCATGTTCTTGCCGAGTGGATGGTTGATGCCGGTCTTGCCGCCGACCGACGAATCCACCTGGGCCAGCAGCGTGGTCGGGACCTGCACGTACGGCATGCCGCGCTGGTAGATCGCCGCGGCGAATCCGCCGATGTCACCGACGACGCCACCGCCGAGCGCCAGCAGCACGGTCGACCGTTCGACACGTGCCTGCAACAGGCGCGTCAGCAAGTCATCGAGGGTCGCCTGGTTCTTGTGTGATTCGCCGTCGGGAATCAGGAGCGTCGTCGCCTCCACGGCGGCGGCGGCAAGACTTGCGCGCAAAGGTTGCAGCCAATGCGCGGCCACCGTCGCATTGGTGACGACGACCGCGCGCGCAAGCCGTTCCCGTGCGAGCATCGGCCCGACGTCACGAAGCGCCCCGGTGCCGATCTGGATCGGGTAGGCGCGGTCGCCGAGCTCGACGTTGAGCGTAGTACGCTCAGGATTCATGGGTGGGTGGGTCCGGTGGCTCGAACAACCTGACCAGGCGCAATACTTCGCCGCGCTCGGATTCGACCACGTGGTCGGCAACCTCACGGTACAGCGCATCGCGCTCCGCGTACAGCTGCCCGAGCCGCGTCATCGGATCGGCGCCGTGCAGCAGCGGCCGATTGCGGCTGTGCCGAACCCGTTCGAACAGCATCGCCGGCTCGGCGTGCAGGTACAGGACCGTGCCGCTCTCCTTCAAGCGCCGTCGATTCGCCTCGCGCAATACCACGCCGCCGCCGGTCGACAGCACGATGTCCTGCAGCACGCACAGCTCGGCCAGCGTGGCCTCCTCGCGATCGCGGAAACCAGCCTCGCCCTCGATCTCGAAGATGGTCGGGATCGACACGCCGAGCCGCTGCTCGAGCTCGTGATCGGCATCGACGAATCGCTTGTGCAGCCGACGCGCGAGTTGACGGCCGAGCGTGGACTTGCCCGCTCCCGGGAGACCGACCAGAAACAAATTGCCCCGATGCAGGGGCACCGGGGCAGGTGATGGCGACGCGCCAGCCGGCGCGTCTGGCGTTGCGCTCACCGCACGGAGGTGAACGAATCCCTGACGATGCGCGGCGTGAGGAAAATCAGCAACTCGGTTTTCTCCGAACTGGTTCCCGTCTGCTTGAACAGGTAACCCAGGATGGGAATGTTGCCAAGCCAGGGCACCTGCGTCACGTCGTTGCGGATCGTCTCTTCGTAGATGCCACCGATCACGGCCGTATCGCCATTGTTCACCGAGATCTGGGTCACGACATTCTTGGTATCGATCGACGGCACTTGGAAGCCGTCACCCAGGTTCACCATCTGTCCCACTGAATCCTTGCGGACCTCGACCACCATGATGATGCGCCCATCGGCCGTGATCTGCGGCGTCACATCGAGACGCAGCACGGCTTTCTTGAACTGGACGGTCGCCGGCTGATTGGCGCTGCCCGGCGTCACGTACGGAATTTCGGTACCCTGCTCGATGGCCGCCTTCTGGTTGTCGCCGGTGACCACCCGGGGACTCGACACGACCTTGCCGCGCGCGTCGGCTTCGAGCGCGGACAATTCCAGATTGATGAGGTTGCCGCTGCCCAGGTTGATCAATGTCAGCGCGAGCTGTCCGGCCGCGTTGGGGACCGGCAGGTTCACGTTCAACTGCGGCGAGTCCGAATAGCCGGCACTGGCGAGTCCCGATGCGAGTTCGAACGGCGTCTGCGTGCGCGTTTCACGGATCAGCCGGTCACCTTCGGTGCGCACCACCGGCGTCGTGGACAAGGAGCCGCTGGATCCGGCCGCGTAGCGGTTGTTCAACGTAAAGCCGGTCTGCTGGCCGAAGCGGACACCAAGCTGCTGGCTGAACCGGTCGCCGGCGATGACGATGCGCGCCTCGATCAGGACCTGGCGGATCGGCGTGTCGATCTGCCGGATGATGCGGCGCACGTCCTCGAGACGCGCCGCCGTGTCCTGCACGAACAGGATGTTCGAACGGGGATCGACGATCGCCACACCGCGCTTGGACAGGATCGAACCCTGGCCGCCCGTGGTGGCGGTCTGCCCGGCACCGGCACCGTAGGCCTGCTGCCGGTTGGTGCTGATGAGACGCTCGAGGTCCGCCGCCTTGATGTAATTGAGCTGGAACGATTCCGATACCAGAGGCTCGAGTTCACCGATCTGGATGGCGCTTTCGAGCTGCTGCTTTTCCTTCAGTGCCAGTTCCTCGCGCGGCGCGATGAGGACGACATTGCCGTTCTTGCGCATGTCGAGGCCCTTGGTCTGCAGGATGATGTCCAGCGCCTGGTCCCACGGGATGTCCTTCAGCCGCAGCGTAAGGCTGCCTTGCACGGTGTCGCTGGTGATGATGTTGAGGCCCGTGAAGTCCGCGATCACCTGCAGCACCGCGCGGACTTCCACGTTCTGGAAGTTGAGGGAGAGTTTTTCGCCCTTGTAGCCGCCACGCGAACCCTGGATCAGCTTGTTCGGATCCTCCTGGACCGGCTTGATCTCGAGGATGAAACGGTTGTCGGTCTGGTAGGCCGCGTGCTCCCACAGGCCCTTGGGCTCGATCACCATGCGGGCATTCGCACCCTGCTGGAAGGTGTCGATCGAAACGACCGGCGTGCCGAAATCGCCCACGTCGAGCCGGCGCGCCAGATTGCGCGGCAGCGAAGTCTGCAGGAAGTCGACGACCAGCGTCTTGCCCTGCTGGCGGATGTCGATCCCCGCCGCGCTGTCGGACAGATCGACGACCACGCGTCCTTCCCCGCTCTTTCCGCGGCGGAAGTCGACATCGCGCATCGCATGCTGGCTGTCCCCGTTCTTGGCTTCGGCGAAGCGCTGTACGCGCTCACTGCCGGCTTGCGGCAGATCCTGGTCGGCCAGCGTCACCAGCACGGCATTGCCCTCGACCTTGGTCTCGAAGGTTTGCGGCTTGTTCAGGTTGAACACCACGCGGGTGCGATTGCCGGCCTGGATCACGTTCAGGCTGCGCAACGCCGCCTCGTCGACCGCGCGCTGCGTGGCGCCGAGGCCGTTGGTCGTATCCATGAAATCGAGCGCGATGCGCGGTGGGCTCTGGATGGAGAAACTGGCGGGCGGATTGGCGGGCGCGCTCTTGAGATCGAAGCGCACGACCGTGCGGCCGGAGCTCGCCTTGCTGACGGTGACCTTGTCGATGCTGTTGGTGGCTTGTGCCGACGCCGTGCCGGCGAGCGCGAGCGCGCACAGCGCGAGAAGCGCGGACGCCCATCCTCTTCGCGCGGCGGGCCGCGCGCGGGAGATTCGGTTGTCGAAGAACGCGCTCATCATCTCCGCTCCTATTTCTTAGTATCGGCCTGTTGCAACATCAGCGTGCTGGACCGTTCCGTCCAGTCGCCGGCGCCGTCCTGCACCAGTTCTTTCAGCTTCACCTCGCTGTCGCCGATGCCCGTGACGACGCCGAAGTTCTGGCCGAGATAATTTCCAGCACGCACCTGATACACATCCTTGTCGGGCGTGCGCACCAGCGCAAAAACCGACTTGTTGCGTTCCAGCGTTCCGACCATCGCCAGCGATTCGAGCGGATAGGCCTCCAGCGGCTCCTTGCGTCGCGCCAGGTCCGGCGCCAGCTTGCTGGTGCCCTTGGTCGGCTCGATCTTGCGCGGCTTGAAGGGATCCGGCATGTCGAATGCGTTGTAGGCAAAGGGCTCGTACGGCTTCACCTCGGGCAACGGATCGAGCTTGCCGCGCGCACCTTTGCCCTGCTCGGACATCCACACGCGCAGGTCCTGATGGCTCTCGCCGCCGCAACCCGCGAGGAGTACGGCGCCCGCCATCGCGAATACGACGGCGCGCTTCACTTCTTGCCCTTCTGTGCGGCCTTGGCCAATGCACGCTGCTTGGCGATCTCCTCCTCGTCCAGGTAGCGGAACGTACGGGCCTCCGCGTCGAGCGCAAGCACGCCTTTTTCGTTGGTGATCGCCACGTCGTTGAGCGTGACGATGCGCGGCAGCTGCGCGACGTCGCTCGCGAAGGCGCCCATGTCGTGGTAGTTGCCGGTAATGCGGATCTTGATCGGCAGCTCGGCGTAGAAGTCGGCCATCTTCTCCTGGGCCGCCGGCCGGAACAACTCGAACTGCAGGCCGCGTCCGAGTCCGGCCTGGTTCACGTCGGTCAGCAGCGCGTCGATTTCGGACCGGTTGGGCAGCTGCTTGACGAGGGCGCCGAACGACTGCTCAACCTCGCTTAGCTGCTGGACATAGAGCTCGAAATTGATCGCCTTGGCCTTCTTTTGCGCGTACTGGTCCTTGAGCTTCAACTCCTCCTGCTCGGCCGCCTCCAGCGTGTCCCATTGATCCTTCCAGTCGAGCAGCATTCCGGCGAGCAGGATGACCACGAGCAGGGCCAGCAGGATCAGCACCTTCGGCAACGCCGGCCAGTTGCCGACATCGCGCAGATTGAGCCGCCGGAGTTCCTCGAGGTTCATGCCTTCTTCTCCGCGCTCGTCACGGCCGCCTTCGCCGGACCACCCTTCGGCGCCGGCGCGCCGCCGGGCATTTGGGCGGACTGATCCGTCGGCGCCACCCGCTTGACGTTGAAGTTCAGGACGAATTCGTTGATCTTGGAGTCACGATCCTTGGCTGTTGCATTGGGTACCGGCACCAGCTTGATCTCGACCAGTTCGGGATTGGTGACCCACGGGGACGATTCGATGTTGCGCATCAGCGTGGACACGCGGGCATTGGACTGGGCATAGCCGACCACCGTTACCTTGGGGCCATTCTGCTTGACCGACTTCAAGTAGATGCCGTCGGGCAACTGGCGCACGAGCTGGTCGAACAGGTGCACGGCTTCGCTGCGATTGGCCTGCAGCGTTTCCACGACCTGCTTGCGCGACAGCACGGCGGAAATCTGCTCGCGCAGGCGGTCGATTTCCTTGATCTGCTCGTCGAGCTTGGCAATCTCACCCTTCAGCAGGCCGTTGCGGTCCTTCTGATTGTCGATCCGCGCGGAAAGGACGCCATGGACCAGCGCGACGATGGCGAGCCCCAGGACCGCCAGCGACATGGCCAGCGTGATGAACTGGCGCTGGCGCGCCTGGCGCTTCTGCTCCCGGTGCGGCAGCAGATTGATGCGGATGCCGGCCATTACTCGAAGCTCCGAAGGGCCAGCCCGGTGGCGATCAGCAGCATCGGCGCGTCGAGCGCCAGCTGCCGCGGCCGGATCCGGTCGGAAGCCTGCATGCTCGCAAACGGATTGGCGATGACGGTGGCAACACCGGCGCGCTTGGAGACGAGTTCGTCGATTCCCGGCAGCGCCGCGCAGCCGCCGGCGAGGACGACCTGGTCGACCTGGCTATGGGAGGTCGACGTGAAGAAGAACTGCAGCGCGCGAGTTACTTCGAGCGCCAGGGTCTCCATGAACGGTTGCAGCACGTCGCTGTCGTAGTTCTCGGGCAGGCCCTGATTCTTCTTGGCCGACTCCGCTTCCTCGGGAGACAGATTGAAAGCCCGCTGAATGTCCTGCGTCAGCTGGTTGCCGCCGAAGGCCTGGTCGCGGGAGAACAGGAACTGGCCATTGCGCAATACATAGAAATGCGTCACGTGCGCGCCGATATCGACCAGCGCGATGTTCTGGTCGCGCCCGTTGGCCGGCAGCGAAGGCGCAATCAGGTCGAAGACTTCCTGCGTCGCGTAGGATTCGACGTCCATGACGCGGGGCTTGAGTCCCGCCGCTTCGGCAATGGCGACGCGGTCCTCGACCTTCTCTTTGCGCGAGGCCGCGATCAGGACTTCGACCTCGTCCGGATTATTGGGCGCGGGACCGAGAATCTGGAAGTCGAGGTTGACCTCGTCCAGCGCAAAGGGAATGTACTGGTTGGCCTCTGCTTCGACCGTGAGCTCGAGTTCCTCTTCGCGCTGGCCGGCGGGAACGATGATCTTCTTGGTAATGACCATTGCCGCCGGCAGCGACAACGCGACGTTGCGGTTGCGGCTACCCAGCCGTTTCCAGCCGCGCTTGAGGGCATCGCTTACCTGGTCGAGATTGGCTATATTGCCGTCAGTGACCGTATCCTTCGGCAAGGGCTCGATGGCGTACCGTTCGAGGCGGTAAATGCCCTTCCCGCCCTGCGTGAGTTCGACCATCTTGATCGACGTCGATGCGATATCGACACCAATCAGCGACGGTGACTTCGTTTTCAGGAAGTCGAGGGCAGTAGTGAGGGTTTCGGCGACCATGATAATGTCAGGACCAATGCTGACAATTTACATTAAACTCTGGCAGCAAGTATGAACCTTGTCAATTTGTTTCCCTTTGCCGGGGTGGGGTGTTGCAGGCTTGCCCGTCCCCCGGGTTCCGATCTCTTTTCTTACGCAAGTTTTATTCCTACGTGCTAAAGCGCTGGGTCGTCTATCTGGTTTCCGTAATCCTCGGCCTGGGCGTGGTCGGGGCGCTGTTGGGCGCGTTTGTGCTGGCCTTGTTGTGGCCGACACTTCCGTCTCTCGAAGCGTTGACCGACTACCAACCCAAAATTCCGTTGCGCGTGGTCTCCGCGGAAGGCAATTTGCTGGGCGAATTCGGCGAGGAGCGGCGCGCTGTCGTCAGCATCCGCGAAGTCCCGGATGTCATGAAACAGGCCATTTTGGCCGCGGAAGACGAACGTTTCTATCAACATGGCGGAGTTGACTATTTAAGTATCGCGCGGGCAGCGCTCTCCAATCTTGCCTCCGGGACGCAGCAAGGTGCCGGCACCATCACCATGCAGGTCGCGCGCAACTTCTTCCTGACCCGGGAGAAGACCCTGACCCGCAAGCTGCGTGAAGTGCTGCTTGCCTGGAAGATCGAGGCCAACCTTTCCAAGGACGAAATCCTCGAGCTCTACGTCAACCAGATCTTCCTCGGGCAACGCGCCTACGGCTTCGGCGCCGCCGCCCAGATCTACTTCGCCAAGCCGTTGCGCGACGTCACCCCGGCCGAGGCTGCCATGCTGGCGGGCTTGCCCAAGGCACCCTCCGCCTACAATCCCGTTACCAACCCCAAGCGCGCCAAGACGCGCCAGCTCTACGTGCTGCGTCGCATGCACGAATTGCAGTACCTTTCCGACGCAGAGTTGCGGGAAGCACAAACCGCGCCATTGGATACCAGGCAGGGCCTGCGCGACACGGTGCCGACCCATGCCGAGGCCGTGGCCGAGATGGCGCGCCAGGTCGTGTTCGAAGCCTACGGCGAGGAGGCCTACGTCAAGGGCATCACGGTCTGGACCACCGTCCGCATGGCGCTGCAGGAGGCAGCGCACGCCGCGGTGCGGCGGGGCGTCCTGGACTACGACCGACGCCATGGCTATCGGGGGCCGGAAGCCTACGTGAATCTGCCGGCGGAGCCGGCGCAGCAGGAGCCGGTGCTCGATCGCCTGTTCCAGGAAACGGCGGAAAGTGACAACCTGCTGCCGGCCGTCGTCCTCGAGGCCTCGCCCGACCAGGTGCTGGCGATCCTCGGGAGCGGCGAGACGGTCAAGGTCAGCGGCGACGGCCTCAAGTTCGTGGCCCGCTACCTGACCGACAAGAGCCCGGCGGCGCAGCGTATCCGGCGGGGTGCCGTGATCCGCCTCGCCAACGACGACAAGAACCGCTGGGCGATCGTGCAGGTCCCGCAAGCCGAGGCCGCATTCGTGTCGGTGTCACCCGACGACGGCGCCATACTCGCCCTGGTCGGCGGCTTCGACCACGACCGCAACAAGTTCAACCACGTGACGCAGGCGCAGCGTCAGCCCGGGTCGTCCTTCAAGCCGTTCATTTACTCGGCGGCGCTGGAAAAGGGCTTTTCACCCGCGACCGTCATCAATGACGCACCCTTCTTCGTACCGAGCGACCGGGCCGGTGGCGAGGACTGGGAGCCCAAGAACTACGACAGCAAGTTCGACGGACCGATGCGCCTGCGCAATGCGCTGGCCAAGTCGAAGAACCTGGTGACCGTCCGCATCCTGCAGGCGATCGGTCCGCAGTACGCGCAGGACTACATAGGCCGCTTCGGTTTCGATCCGAAGCAGCACCCGCCGTTCCTCACCATGGGCCTGGGCGCGGGCTCGGTCACGCCGCTGCAGATGGCTGCCGCCTACGCCGTGTTCGCCAACGGCGGTTACCGGATCTCGCCCTATCTGATCGCCAAGGTCACCGATGCCAGGGGCAACCTGCTGTCGCAGGCGAAGCCCGCGGTGGCCGGTGAAGGCGCCGAACGGGCCATCGATCCGCGCAACGCCTTCGTGATGAGCTCATTGCTGCGCGACGTCATCGCCTTCGGCACAGCCACGCGCGCGCAGTCCCTTGGCCGCAAGGACCTGGCGGGGAAGACCGGCACCACCAACGAGAACGTCGATGCGTGGTTCTGCGGGTTCAACGCACAGCAGGTGGGCGTGGCCTGGATCGGCTTCGACCAGCCGAAGTCGCTCGGGACCAACGAGACGGGCAGCCTGGCGGCGCTGCCGATCTGGATCAGCTACATGCAACGCGCGCTGAAGGGCGTGCCGGAGCGGCTGCCTACGATGCCCGATGGACTGTTGTCGGTGCGGATCAACGCGGATACCGGATTGCGCGACGACAGCAGCAAACTGACCGACTACTTCTACGCGGAGTTTCCACCGCGGGAACAGGAAGACGTGTTCGCGGTGCCGGTGCCGACCCCGGGCCAGCGGACTCCGGACGTGCGCAACCAGCTCTTCTGACGGCGATGAGACAGCGTGAAGCCGGGCACCATCGCGCGCGGATCGCGCAAGTTGCCGCCCGCCTGATTGCCGAGCATGGCATCAGCGACTGGACCGCCGCCAAGCGCAAGGCGGCACGCCAGCTCATGCTGCCCGAACGCGAGGCACTGCCCGGCGACGACGAAATCCAGGCCGCGCTGGTCGACCATCAGACGCTGTTCGGCGGTGACGCCTACCGGCAGCGCCTGCGCAACCAGCGCGAGGAAGCGCTGGTGTGGATGCGCCGCCTCGCCACGTTCAACCCGCAATTGACGGGAGGCGTGGCGGCCGGTTGGGCGACCGACTGGAGCGACATCCGGCTGGACCTTGCGGCCGACGATGCCAAGCAGGTGGAGATGACGCTTCTCTCCGCCGGCATCGCCTACCGTTGCCTGCCGGCCGATCGCGACGGTGCCGCCGAACTCTTCATCGACACGCCCAGGGGCGGCGTGCGCCTTTGCGTTCGTTCGCGGGAGGCGTTGCGCCAGCGGCCGCGACACGATCGGCATGGACAACCGACGCTGCATCTGGACGAAGCGGCGCTGGTCGCGTTACTGGACTGACGGATGGGCGGCCGGGGACGCCGACGGCCGCACGGTGACGGGTTCCATCCCGCCATGCGCCCGCTGCGCCACGCGCCGCAATTTTCGCGTGCGCGGCACGCTTAATGTCCGCGCACCCGCTACGCCTTGTCGCGAATCCATGCGGCGGCATCCAGCGCGAAATAGGTGAGGATCGCGTCGGCGCCAGCGCGCTTCATGCCGGTAAGTGCTTCCAGTGCACAGGCGCGTTCGTCGAGCCAACCCGCCGCACTCGCGGCCTTGAGCATCGCGTATT
Organism: uncultured beta proteobacterium; assembly: GCA_963756765.1. Lineage (GTDB taxonomy): Bacteria > Pseudomonadota > Gammaproteobacteria > Burkholderiales > Casimicrobiaceae > VBCG01. The sequence continues at coordinate 109,781 of CAVWPC010000025.1, forward strand.
CGCCTGACACCTGATACACGGCCGTGGGCAGGCCGAAGGTGTCCTTCACGCGGCGCACGATATCGAGGTACGGCAGGCCCGGCTTGACCATCACCATGTCCGCGCCCTCGCGAATGTCGAGGTGCACCTCCCACAGCGCTTCGTCACTGTTGGCGGGGTCCATCTGGTAGGTGTACTTGTTGCCGCCCTTCAGGTTGCCGGCCGATCCGACAGCGTCGCGAAACGGGCCGTAGAACGCCGACGCGTACTTGGCCGAGTAGGCGAGGATCCGCGTGAGCTCGCATCCTGCGCCATCGAGCGCCACGCGTAGCGCGCCGATGCGGCCGTCCATCATGTCGGACGGCGCGACCATGTCGACGCCGGCCTCGGCGTGACAAAGCGCCTGCTTGACCAGCGCGGCTACCGTTTCCTCGTTCAGGACATAGCCGCTGTCGTCGATGAGGCCGTCCTGGCCATGGCTCGTATAGGGATCGAGCGCAATGTCGGTGATGACGCCGAGCTCCGGGAAGCGCTCCTTGAGCGCGCGGACGGTGCGCGGAACGAGGCCTTCGGGATGCCACGCCGCCGCCGCATCCATGGACTTCGACTCGGCCGGGATCACCGGAAACAGTGCCATCGCCGGGACGCCGAGGGTCAGGCAACGCTCGGCGTCACGCAACAGCAGGTCCAGGCTCCGGCGGCAGACACCAGGCAACGACGCAACGGGCTCTTCCCGCTTGTCACCGTCGAGCACGAAGACCGGGTAGATGAAGTCATCCGCGGCGAGCCGGGTTTCGCGCATCAGGCGACGCGAAAAGTCGTCGCGGCGCATCCGGCGCTGGCGTCGTTGCGGAAATTTTCCGACAAAGGAAAAACTCATGGCTGGGTACGGAGGCAGTGAATTGGCAGATCGTAGCTGCCGGAAGCGCCGCCGGCAAACGGTTGAGCGCGGCAGCTACCCTCTACTGCAGCCAGCGACGCTGCCGGGAAACGCGCGCGAGCGCCGCGAACCCGCGCGTTCCCTGCGCGGCGGCGATCGCGCGCAAGCGCAACAGGAGTTCAGCCGTCGCGAGCGCGTCGGCAGCCGCGTGGTGCCGCGCGGCGACAGCAATTCCGAAACGAGCAAGCCAGTCGTCGAGTCCCATGGCGGTCGTCGGGCCCGGCCCGGTCGCCAGCACACCCGCCAGCGGCGCCACGTCGAGCCATGGGCCGGACAGCGGGCGCAGCCCCGCCGCGGCGTACGCCCCGTCGAGAACGGCTCGATCGAAATCCACGTTGTACGCAACGCACGGCGCCTCGGCGACGAACGCAGTGAACGCCTTGAGCGCCTCCTCTGCAGGGACGCCTTGTCGCTGCGCCTCATGACCAATACCGTGCACGACGATGTTCTGGGCGCTTCCCGCACCTTCGGTACGCAGCAGCACCTCAAAGCTGTCGCCGATCCGGATGCCATCGCCCTCCACGGCAATCGCTCCGATCGACAGCAGGCGGTCCCGTCGGACGTCGAGCCCGGTCGTTTCCGTATCGAGCACGACCCAGCGCGAATCATCGTCGGCGGCCGGGCGATGGGTTCCCAGACCCAGGCGGTGCCACAGCCGGTGCGCGAGATTCATGGATAGTCGAGTCGCAGGCGCTGTTGGATCTTGCGCACCTGGCGCAACGACTCCTTCAATATGCGCTGATCGAGGCTCGAGAGGCTGTCGAGTGGTACGAAGTTCGGCATGCGCGCCGGCGGGATCTCGCCGGCGAGGCGGCGGTGCTGCGTCCGCAGCCGCAGCATCTGCAGGTAGTCGAAGGCGTCACACCAGCTGCGGGTGTCGGCCTCCGCCATCTGCCGCCTGCGGCCAGCCTCCTCCAGGCGTTCGCGCGTGTTGGTGGCGACGACCCCGGCCGCCAGAGCGAAAATGCGCGCAGCGTCGGTGATGGGCATGCTGGCCTGCCGCTTGAGATCGATACCCGCCTGCCCGTCATCCGCCTGTGCCGCGATCGTGCCGCGCCATGACAGCGGAGGTCGGTTGGTGAGCGCGTTGTCGCTCATCTGCTTCAGGAAACGCGGATTGCCCCTGGCCCGGACCGCGATGGTGGAGCGCAGTTCGGCCGCGAGTTCCGTGCGCCCCCAGAGCGGGCGAAAGTCGAAGAAAATGTTGGCCGCCATCAGGCTTTTGGGGTCACCGCGATCGATCCACTCGGCAAAGGCTAGCTGCCATTCCGCGAGGGAAAGGCACCAGCGCGGATTTCTCGCCATCACGTCGCCCTTGCAGAACGGATAGCCGCAGCGATCGAGCATGCCATTGACCTCCCGCGCGAATGGCAGCAAGCGCTCGCGCACCTGCTGCGGGTCGCTGCGCTCGTCATTGGCAACGAACAGGAGGCCGTTGTCCTGGTCGGTGGCGATCGTCTGCTCGTGTCGGCCCTCGGAACCCAATCCCAGCCAGCACAGCGCGAGGCCGGACAGGTCGAACTGCGGCAAGGCCAACTCGATCGTGCGGACCGTCAGCCCGTCGTTGAGCCCGCTGATGAGTCGCGTCAGCATCGCGCTGCCGACGCCGTGCGCAACGAGCGCATGCGAGAGCGCGCGGATGTCGGCGGCGCAATGGACGAGTGTCGGCAGGTCCGCCGCGCGACGGATGCTCGACGCGAGCTCCCGCACCGAAAGCCGCTGCAGCGCGAACAAGTCCCGCTCGGAGACCACGCCCGACACCCGACCATCGGGCGCCGTCACGATTACGTGGCGAATGCCGTGCCGCGCCATCGTAAGCGCGGCGTCGCCCGCGGTGGCGGTTACCGGCAGCGCGATCGCCGGCGCGCTCATCACGCTGGCGATCGGGGTGGTGAGCGGCCTCTGCGGCAACACGACGCGAGCGATCACGTCCTGCCGCGTGAAGATCCCCAGCGGCTGCGCCGCCGCGTCGACCACCGGCAGCGAGCCGATGCGCTGCGCTTCCATCGCCTTCAGTGCACGGTCGAGGGGCTCCGTTTCGGCGACCACAATCGCTGCTTGGCGTACCAATTCGCCCAGCGGCGTGGCGAAGCCGCGCCGTTCGACGACGTCGTTCGCGTACTCTGCGCGCAATTGCGTTCGCAACAGATCGAGCAGATAGGCGAGGCGTCGCGTACAGGCGTCCCGGAAGACGGCGGAACGCGCAATGAGTTCATCGAATACCGCTGCCGGAAACACGAGACAGAACACGTCGCCTTCGGCGCGATAGGTCGAGGTGACCCCCCGATGGCCGAGCAGCGCGCCCAGCGGAAACATTTCGCCGGCCAAAATCTCCCCGACCGGCGTCGGCTCACCGCCGGGACCCGGACGTTCGTTGCGGACGACACCCTGCTTTACGACGTGGCAATGGGTTGGACGCTCGCTTTCCGGCAGCTGGATCACCTCACCGGGAGCAAAGTAGCGCAATCGCGCATGGCGAACGAGATGATCCAGATCGGCGTCGGCCATGGCGTCGAATGGCGCATGCGGCCGCAGCGCCTGCCTGAGGCCGGCGACTATGGTGGGGGCGGGTACGGTGTCGGTGATCACGTACGGGCAGCACCCCCGTCCTGTGGGACGCCGCGAACGCCAGCGTGCCACAGGACGGCCTTTCGCGGAACTCGCCTGCCGGAGGCCGGTCACAGCGGGTAGACGGAACATCGTCTCCCGCTACCCTCCCTGAGCGGGTGCCTGCACCGGGCCCTCCCGGTAGCAGGTGTTTCAAGGCCCCGCGTCACTCCCCTTGACGGCGGGGCCTTTCTTTGGCGCCTGATCCCCGTGTTGCCGCGCCTCGCTTGGCGCGGGTCGGCGCAAGGGAACGGACGATCAGACCGCGCCACCCGCCGCCGGCACCCAGCAGGCAATGATCGCATTCGCCTCGTCGACGCCCAGGCGCGTCACCGCGGAGAAGAGCGCTATGGTCACGTTGGCGGCGCCGAGCGGGAAGAGGTGGTCGATGTCTTGCGCGATCGAGGCCGCCGCCTGACGCTGCGCGGTCGTCCCGAGCTTGTCGGCCTTGGTCGCCAGCAGCAGCAACGGCCGCCCCGACGGAACGAACGCCTGCAGCACGTCGCGGTCGGGCTCCTTGAGGCCGTGCCGCGCGTCGACCAGCAATACCAGCGCCGCGAGCGTCGGCCGCGTGGTCAGGTATTGCCACAGGAAGTCCTGCCAGCCTCGCTTGATGTCGCGGCCGACCGCCGCGTAGCCGTAGCCGGGCAGGTCGGCCACCATGGCGCCGCCGCGGAGCGAGAAGAGGTTGATCTGCTGGGTTCGGCCGGGCGTGCGACTGGCGAAGGCGAGGCGAGACCGCGTTGCCAATGCGTTGATCGCACTGGATTTGCCCGCATTCGAGCGGCCGGCGAACGCAATTTCGGGCAGTTCCGCCGGGGGCAGCTGCGAAGCCTGCGCCGCGCCGAGCACGAACTGCGCGCCGAGAAGCGGCTGCGGCCTGACGCCCCGCTTCTCCGGCAACTGATCCGCTTTGGCCGACCGGCGCGAGTCCGCTACAATGGCACGTTTGTTCATGGCGCTCCTGACAACGGCTCCCGCCCGGCATCGCGCCGCGCGGGCACTGTGGCACCGGAAGCGCGGCGATCCAGGAAAAGTACGAGGAACCAGGGAAATGATACGGGGATTGAGCCGCACGTTGCTGGCGGCGGCGTTTTCGATTTCGGTGGGCATGGCGGTGTCGCCGCTCGCTGCTGCGCAGGACAACGCGAAGCCGGATCTCGGCAAAGCCAAGCAGATCGCCGGCGAAGTATGCGCGGCGTGCCACGGCGCCGACGGGAACAGTCCGGTCGCAGCCAATCCGAATCTTGCCGGACAGGGCGCCGCTTACATCACCCGGCAACTGCGCAACTTCAAGTCGCAGGTGCGGGTAAACGCGATCATGCAGGGCATGGTCGCGAATCTCTCCGATGCCGACATGGTCGCGCTCGGTCAGTTCTATGCACAACAGAAGCCGAAGCTCGCCGGTGCGCGCGACGCAGTGCTGGCCAAGGCTGGCCAGGTCCTGTACCGCGCAGGCAATGCCGACACCGGACTGCCCGCCTGTTCATCGTGTCACTCTCCCGACGGCGCGGGTATCCCCAGGAATTTTCCTCGTCTGTCCGGCCAGCATGCCGACTACACGGCAGCACAGCTGCAGGCGTTCAAGGCGGGCGAGCGCGGCAACGACCAGGCCGGCAAGGACGTGCAGGGCAAGATCATGTGGGCGGTGGCGCAGAATCTCACCGCCGCGCAGATGAAGGCCCTGGCCGAATATTCGGCCGGCCTGCATTGATCGACCGCGCATCATCGTGCGCCGCGACTACGCGCACGCACCCGCGATCGAGCCTGACGCCGGGCATTCGCTCGGCCCCACCGTCACCGCCGGCGCCACCCGCGCGCCGCTGCGCTTGAGCGAGACCGCGCGCGTCGCCGCGCTGCACGTCTACCCGGTCAAGGGTTGCCGGCCGCTGTCACCGCGCTACGTCACCGTCGACGCGGTCGGCTTTGCCACCGCCGGCGTCGGGGACCGCGAATGGATGGCCGTCGATCGGGAGGGGCGCTTCGTCACGCAACGGGAATACCCGCGGCTCGCGCTCATCACGACCATGGCGCAAGACGGTCAGCTCACGCTGTCGGCACCGCAAACCAGTCCCTTGCAACTCCCGTCGCCCATCGCTGGCGACGGGGACGCCGGCGATGTCGTGGTCTGGCACAGCACCGTGCGTGGCTTCGACATGGGGAACGCGGCGGCGGCCTGGCTTTCGACCTGGCTTGGCGAGCCGTTGCGGCTGGTCCGCTTCGACCGCAGCCGGCCCCGCCACTGCAATCCGGAATTTGCCGGTGACAGCGGCGCCCATACGCTGTTCGCCGACGGGTATCCCATTCTCATCATCGGGGCCGCGTCGCTGCGCGACTTGAACGAGCGTCTGATGGGCGCCGGTGGCGCGGCGCTGCCGATGAATCGCTTCCGGCCCAACCTCGTTCTGGAAGGACTGCCTCCCTATGCCGAGGACCACTTCGCCACGGTAACAATCGGTGCGATCGAACTCAAGTGCGTCAAGGCCTGCGTGCGCTGCCAGGTCACCACGACCGACCAGGATTCGGCGCAGACCGGGCTGGAACCTTTGCGCACACTGGGCGGCTACCGGATGAACGAACGCCTGGGCGGCGTGACCTTCGGCATGAACGCGATCGTGGCCGGTGGCGCCGGCGGCCAGATCGCCAACGGTGACGAAGCCAGGGTCGAGTACGCCTTCTGACCTTGACCCACAACGCGCGTCACCGCGCGCCGAGGCATTGCCGTCGCCTCGTCCGGCGCCTGTCTACTGGGCGACCGCGCACATGATCGGAAAGTACGGTCCCGAACCATAGCCTTCGGCAATCCAGCCCGGCGTCAGCGCCAGCTCGTCACGTACGGTGGTCTCGATCGTGTAGCGGTGATTCTCGGTCAACACATTGAAAAAGCGGTAAACGGCCCGGGTGCCGCCCGGGCACACGCCGGTGCCGGTGTCGGGCAGGCGCACGTAGAAGACGCTCGGACTCTCGTAGATCCAGTCGACCGGATGCGCCGCTGCCGTCGCCGCACATTCGGCGGGGCTCGCCGAATAGAAGTGCGAGTCGCCGTAGGCGGGCGCACGATAGAACCGGCAAACCGGATTGGTTGCGGCGGCCTGGATGTTGTAGACCATGAAGCGAAAGCCGGTACGCACCCACCCGATGGTGGCACCACTGTCGAGATTGTTGATTTCGACCGGATTGGTGGAGATGAAATAGTGGTCGAGCTTGGCGTTGTAGAACTCGGTCGCTGCGACCAGGCCAGCCGGGTTCGGCGCATTCGGTGTCAGGTACTGGCGAACCAGGGGTAGCGCCGCCTGCAGGTCCGAGAAATAGTCGGGATACGCCGGCGTCGTGCACGACGCCCCGCCGCCGAACAGGCCGCCGCGCAGTTCGTAAAAGCCCTGCCCTGCCAGGAACGTGAGCAGCGGCGAACCACTGGAACCGCCTTCGGTGGTGCCGGCGCTCCACGTGACTTCATTGAAGTTGCCCGCAACGCCCGAATCGCCGATGAAGCCGAAGCCTGTCAGCGAGCCCTGGCTCCACTTCTTGAGATCACCGGCAGGGTGGTGAATCGTCGAGACCACGGCACCCTGGGGGATGGGCTCCGCGCGCCAGGCCGAGAAGATGACGCCGAAAGGTGGCGTTTCGAGCAACCGCAACAGCGACCAGTCCGAATCCTGACTGCGGGCCAGCAGCGACGCTCCGCCCGCCAGTTGCACGAAGGGAGGCAGGTTGCGGTCGTTGCAAGCCACGGCATCGTAGAACCAGAACGAGTTGAGCGTACGCGCCGCAGCGGCCGAATCGAGGCAATGGTTGGCGGTGAAAAGATAGGGCGTGAACGAGGTGCTCGAATCGTTGACAAGCGTTCCCGTGCACAGGTAACTGAAGCCGTCGTCCGCGACGAAACTCAGGCGCGCCACCGACTTGGCGGCGTTGAGTACCGCCTGGCTTACCGGCACGACGCAGGCGACGTCGATGTTGCAGCTCCCGGAGCTGCCGATCGCCTTGGCATCCTTCGGCGTCAGGCTGCGCAGATCGGCATTGGCGACCATCTGGTGCGATACCTTGGGCAGGTCCAGCACGACCCCTTCGATCGGCGTCGCGGCGTTGGCGTGCAACTCGACGACGGCCGTTTCTCCAGCGAGCACCGGCGACCAATACAGTCCCGTCGAGGCACGCACGATCTGCGCCGCCGCGTACGGCCCGAAGACGGTAGCGTTGGCTGTGGTGCCGGCAAAGCGCACTTCGAGTCCGGACGGCGCGGCGGCAACGCGCAGTGCGACGCGCACCGCGGCCGCACCCGGCGACGTGACTTCGATGCGCGCGGTGCGGCTGCCGTCGGCCCCGAGGGTCCACGCAAGGTCTTGCAGCACGATCGTGCGCACGGCGAAGGGCACATCGCGACCGAAGCCGATGGCAAGTGGCTGCCCCTTGTCGTCACCGGTCGTCGTCGACACGGCATTGCGTGCCTTGAGTGCGGCCACCGCACCCGATACCGGCGCGTCGAGGTCGATGCGATGCGCCTCTGCCGCAGGCGCCTGCAGGGTCACGGCCATCTTGGCGGTGGTCGCGCCGCGGTACTGCGCGGGCGGCGCCGAAGTGATCTGGGCGCCGCTCCCGGCGGCAGCAAGGAATGTGGCGGCCGCGATTGCAAGGGCCGTCGCAGAATGGCGACAAAACATCAGTTCCTCCGTACCGGAAGGGGGTTCATATGGGGCGATGACGGACTTCGAACTGCCCGGTGCAAACAGCATCGAGCAGCACAACGGCTGGTCAGCGAGGATATTGGATTAACGCACGCGTACAAGGTTCAGTCGATGTTGGCCAGACAGGTGGCAAGATCGTCCTGCCAGGCTGTCGGCGCAATCCCGAATGTCGCCCGGAAGCGACTGGTATCGAGCACGCTGTACGCCGGCCGCCGTGCCGGCGTCGGGTATTGCGCGGTGGTGATTGCCACCACCCGCGGCGGCGGCGGGCCGACGATGGCGGCGGCGAAGCCATGCCACGTCGTCGCGCCACTTGCGCTCACGTGATACAGCCCGGATCGTTCGGCAAGCGATGGCAATCCGCGCGCGATCAATGTATCGGTGGTGGCGGCAAGCCGCACCGCCCAATTCGGTGTCCCGGTCTGGTCCGCCACGACGCGCAACTCGTCGCGCTGCGTGGCAAGTCGTCGCATGGTCAGCAGGAAGTTCTTGCCGCGACTGCCGTAGACCCAGCTCGTGCGCAGAATAAGTGCATGCGCGCCCGTGGCCGCGATCGCGCGCTCACCTTCGAGCTTGCTTGCGCCGTACACGTTGAGCGGCGCGACCGGCGCATCTTCCGTGTAGGGGACCTTCGCCATACCGTCGAAGACGAAATCGGTCGAAAAATGAATCAGCAAGGCGCCACAGCGCTTGGCTTCCTCCGCGAGGATCCGCGGCGCGCGTGCGTTGACCGCGAAGGCGAGGTCGGGCTCGCTCTCCGCCTGGTCCACCGCCGTGTACGCAGCGGCGTTGATCACGACGTCCGGTTGCAGCGCGCGCACGGCCGCGACGATGGCATCGGAACTGGCAAGGTCGAGTTGCCGTCGTGTCAGCGCGGTGACCTCGTCCCGGGCCTGGAGCAATCGCGCGAGTTCATGGCCGACTTGCCCCTGCGCCCCCGTCAGCAGGATGCGCAGGCGCGGCGGATGCCCGCGCACCTCGCTAGTCGAAGACATCGGCGGTTGCGAGAGGACGGCCGGCCGCGTCCTTCGCCGCCAGGATGGGCACGCCGGCAAGCGGCCAATCGATCTTCAGCGCCGGGTCGTTCCACAGCAATGTCCGCTCGTGCTCGGGAAACCAGTAATCGGTGGTCTTGTACAGAAAATCCGCTTCATCGGACAGCACGAGAAAGCCGTGCGCGAAACCAGGAGGAATCCACAACATGCGCTTGTTCGTGGCGGACAGCACGACGCCGACCGCGCGGCCGAAGGTTGGCGAAGCCTTGCGCAGGTCGACCGCGACGTCGAACACCTCGCCGCTGGCGGCGCGTACCAGCTTGCCCTGCGCGTGCCGGATCTGATAGTGCAGGCCGCGCAACACACCTCGGCGCGAGCGCGAATGATTGTCCTGCACGAACTCGGCAGCGATACCGGCTTCCGCGAACACGCGGTGATTCCAGCTTTCGAAGAAAAAGCCGCGCTCGTCCCCGAACACGCGCGGCTCGACGAGCAGCACGTCTGGTATCGCGGTAGGCGTGATCATCGGGAGGACTCGATCAGGACGGGGACGAATCGCGCAGCACGGCCAGCAGGTACTGGCCATAGCCGCTCTTGGCGAGCGCAAGACCCTGTCGCTCCAGCGCTTCGGCATCGATGTACCCCAGCCGGAACGCGATCTCCTCGGGACACGCGATTTTCAGGCCCTGGCGCCGCTCGATGGTGGCGATGTATTGGCCCGCGTCGAGCAGCGACTCATGGGTCCCCGTGTCGAGCCAGGCCATGCCACGACCGAAGAGCTCGCAGCGAAGTTCACCGGTGTCGAGGTATCCGCGGTTGACATCCGTGATCTCGAGTTCGCCGCGGGCCGAAGGCACGAGGTCACGCGCGATGTCGAGGACCCGGTTGTCGTAGAAATAGAGGCCGGTGACCGCATAGCGCGATTTCGGATGCGCCGGCTTTTCCTCGAGCGACAGCACGCGTCCGGTTGGATCGATTTCGGCGACGCCATAGCGTTCGGGATCGGCCACCTGGTAGGCGAAGATGGTGGCGCCTTCATCGCGTGCATTGACGCGTTGCAGCTGGGCCTGCAGGTCGTGGCCGTAGAAGATGTTGTCACCGAGCACGAGCGCCGACGGGTCACGTCCCACGAACGCGCGCCCGATGATGAACGCCTGCGCGAGGCCATCCGGGGATGGCTGCACCGCATAGGTGAGATTGAGGCCCCAGCGGGCGCCGTCGCCCAGCAGTTGCGCGAACCGCGGCGTGTCCTCGGGCGTCGAGATGAGCAGGATGTCGCGAATGCCAGCCAGCATCAGCGTGCATAGCGGGTAATAGATCATCGGCTTGTCGTACACGGGCAGCAGCTGCTTCGACACGACCTGCGTGACCGGATACAGCCGCGTTCCAGAACCCCCGGCGAGAATGATGCCCTTGCGCGTCATCGGCACTCCATTGCACGCCACTCGGGCAGCCGCCCAGTTGCCTGCGCAGTTACCCGTGCAGTTGCCGGTTCAATTACCTGCATGGCTCCAACTCATCTTCCAACTCGACCGCCCACTAACCCGCTCACGCAGCCGCGTACTGCAGCGAGATCCACTTCTGATAGTCCTTGCTCGCGACGCGCGCAAGCCAGTCTTCGTTGTCCAGGTACCAGCGAATCGTACGGCGCATTCCGGAGGCAAAGGTCTCGCGCGGCCTCCAACCGAGTTCCGTCGCGATCTTCGCGGGATCGATGGCATAACGACGATCGTGACCGGGACGGTCGGTCACGAAGCGCACCTGTGCCGCATAGTCCGGTCCCGGCTTTTCCTCGGCGAGCAGACTGCAAATGGCTTGTACGACATCCAGGTTCTTCATCTCCGCACTGCCGCCGATGTTGTAGGTCTCGCCAGCCCGGCCACCTGACAGAACGGCGCGAATCGCCGCACAGTGATCGCCCACGTACAGCCAGTCACGCACATTCTGGCCATCGCCATACACCGGCAGCGGCTTGCCGGCGATCGCGTTGATGATCATCAACGGGATCAGCTTCTCCGGAAATTGGCGCGGTCCATAGTTGTTCGAGCAATTGGTCGTCAGCGTCGGCACCCCGTAGGTGTGGTGGTACGCGCGCACCAGATGATCCGAAGCCGCCTTGGACGCAGAGTACGGGCTGTTCGGCGCGAAGGCGGTCGATTCCGTGAAGGCCGGATCGGTGGCGCTCAGCGAACCGTATACCTCGTCGGTCGACACGTGCAAAAAACGGAATGCAGCCTGTTCGGCGCGCGGAAGCGTTCCATAGTATTCGCGCACGGCCTCGAGCAGGTTGAACGTGGCGACCACGTTGGTTTCGATGAACGCAGCCGGTCCATGGATCGAACGATCGACATGCGACTCCGCCGCGAAGTTGAGCACGGCGCGCGGCCGATGCCGCGCCAGCAGATTCGCAACGAGCGCGCGGTCGCCGATGTCGCCATGCACGAACACATGTCGCGCATCGCCGGCCAGCGGCAGCAGATTGGTCAGGTTCCCCGCGTACGTGAGCTTGTCGAGGTTCACGACCGGTTCGTCGCAGGCGGCGAACCAGTCCAGCACGAAGTTGGCACCGATGAAGCCGGCGCCGCCGGTAACGAGAATCATAATGGCGGATTGAGCGCGGCCGGCGAATGTCCGGCCTCTTGGGCTGCCGGCATTTTAGCAGCGTGGCCGCCGCCAGCTCTACACGGCGTAATAGGTCCGGTACCAGGCCACGAAGCGTTCGAGCCCCACTGCCAGCGGCGTATGCGGCGCGAACCCGGTGGCCGCCTGTAGCCGGTCGATGGATGCATAGGTCGCGGGAACGTCGCCGGGCTGCATCGGTTGCAGATCGCGGACGGCCTTGCGCCCTAGCAGGGCCTCCAGCGTGTCGATGAACGTCGTCAGCTCGACGGCTTCGTGATTGCCGATGTTGTAGATCCTGGCCGGCGGACCCTGGTCGTCCCGCGGCACGATGGCGAGCGTCCGCGTGACCCCCTCGACGATGTCGTCGACGTAGGTGAAATCACGGCGCATGCGCCCGTGATTGAACACCCGGATCGGTTCACCGGCCAGGATCGCCCGGGTGAACAGCATCGGCGCCATGTCCGGGCGTCCCCACGGCCCGTACACGGTGAAGAAACGCAAACCCGACACCGGCAGCCCGAACAGGTGCGCATAGCTGTGGGCCATGGCCTCGTTCGCGCACTTGGTCGCCGCGTAGAGGCTCGCCGGCGCATCGACCCGCTGGTCCTCCGAGAACGGCAGCGTATGCGCCGCGCCGTACACGGATGAACTAGACGCATACACCAGATGCGCGATCCGCGCGTGGCGGCAACCCTCGAGTACGTGCACGAACGCCTGCACGTTGTTGCGGACGTAGGCGTCGGGGTTGACCAGTGAATAGCGCACCCCCGGCTGGGCGGCCAGGTGAACGACATGCGTGAACGCGCCGTCGCGGAAGAGGCGCGCCGTCGCGTCCGCCTCGGCAAGGTCCAGGCGCGCGAAACTGAAGCCCGGCGCGCCCGCAAGCGTCGCGAGTCGCGCTTCCTTCAACGCAATGTCATAGTAGGGTTCGAAATTGTCGACACCATGCACGTCGACCCCGCGCGCGAGCAATGCCCGCGCCACGTGCATGCCGATGAAGCCGGCCGCACCCGTGACCAGGACTCGCATCCCCGGGCTCGCGCCAGCGCTCATTGACCTCGCCCGTTCAGGGCCCGCAGCTTCACGTACTTGAGAAAGCTCGCGAAGGCGCCGATGGCCACGTGCGCAAACCCGGCCACGCCATCGAGGAAGCCGAGCTTGAGCACGTAGAAGCGGAAAAAGCGCGCCAACGGCGCGCCGGCGACGCGCAGGGCGGAAGCCCGCTCGCCACGGCGATGCATGGCCTCGGCCTGCAGCGTCGTGTAGCTGTTCTGCTTGGCCACGTAGGCTTCGACCGATTCGGCTGACGCATGCTCGAGATCTCCGTGCAAGCGACCGATGCTGTCGTCGGAGACGACGTGCTCGTGCACCGGGTCGTCGGTCCAGCGGGCACGGCGGCGGTCGAACAGGCGCACGATCCAGTCCGGGTACCCTTCGCCATGCGCGAGCCAGCGACCCAGGAAACGATTGCGGCGCGCGACCGCGTACGCGGACAGCGAAGCACCGCCGGCAAAGAGGTTCCGGATGGACTGCTCGAGCGCGGGCGTCACCCGCTCATCGGCGTCCAGGCACAGCACCCAGTCGTGGCGTGCCTGCGCCACTGCGAAATTCTTCTGCGGACCATAGCCGGTCCATGGATGATCGATCGTGCGCGCGCCGGCGCGTCGCGCGATCGCTACGGTATCATCGCGGCTGCCCGAATCGACGACCACGGCCTCCGCCGCGAACGACGCGGAAGCCAGGCACTGCGCGATTTCCGTGGCGGCGTCACGGGTGATCACGACAAGCGACAGGGGAAGTGACTCGGACATGCGGATCGTCGGTGCTCGCGGTTGGCGTTTTGATGCGGACGAATGCCCGATGGATGCGTCTGGCGTGATCCGGGCGACTGGATTCTACGTGGTTTGTTCGCGTCGTTCGACACGCGCAAACCGCCGCCGATGACTCGCGTCCTGGTGGTGCGGCCCTCGTCGCTCGGCGACGTGGTTTACGCGCTGGCCATCGTTGCCGATATCCGGCGGCATCTGCCCGACGCCACGATCGACTGGGTGGCGGAGGAGACCTTTGCGCCGCTGGTCGAACTGGACCCGCGCATCGGCCGCGTGATCCCCGTCGCCCTGCGTCGCTGGCGGGGCGCCGCGTTCGCGCGGGCGAGCTGGCGCGAACTTGCCGCCTTCCGCAATGCACTGCGACAGGTGAAATACGATGTCGTGCTCAATATGCAGGAGCAGTTCAAGGGGGCGTTGATTGCGCGGGCCGCACGGGGTACCCGGCACGGCTTCGACCGGCATAGCATCCGCGAGCCCGTATCCACCTGGTTCGACGACGTGCACCATCGGATCGCGCGGGACCAGCACTTCGTGGACAAGTGCCGGGCGCTCGCGGCGGCCGCGCTCGACTACCAGATCGACGGGCCGGCAACATGGCAGTTCGATCTGTCCACGCCGGCGCCGGCCATGCCTCCGGGTCCCTACGCGCTGGTCTTTCATGCCACGAGCCGTCCCGACAAGCTGTGGCCGGAGGCCAGCTGGCGGGCGTTGCTCGCGCGCTTCGCCGCCGCCGGATTGACCACGCTGCTGCCATGGGGCAGCGAGGGCGAAGCGGCCCGCAGCGCCCGCCTGGCGCAGGACGCTGCCGCGGTGATCGTGCCCCCACGCCAGAGCCTGGCGCAGCTCGCCGCACTCGCGCACCGCGCACAGATCGTCGTCGGCGTGGATACGGGGCTCACCCACCTCGCCGCAGCGCTCGGCACGGCGACTGTCGCGATCTTTGCGGCGACCGATCCTGCGCTGGCGGGCGTGGCGCGCGTTGGCGCGCACGCGGTCGACGTCGGTGACACGACGGGACCGCCGTCGCTCGACGCCGTCGCTGCCGCGGCGGGCGATTTGTTGCGAACGGGACCCCGGTGCTGACCCGCACGCTCTACGCAACGCTCTGGTGGCTGGCATTGCCGCTGCTGCCGTTGCGGCTGTGGTGGCGAGGTCGCCGCGAGCCTGGTTATCGGCAGCGCATCGGCGAGCGCTTCGGGCGCTATGGCGCCGATGTGCCTCACTGCACCGGCAACGTCATCTGGGTCCACGCAGTCTCGCTGGGCGAGACCCGCGCCGCGGCCGGACTGATCGAACGACTGCGGCAGGATCGTCCGGAAGCGACGATCCTGCTTACGCACATGACGGCCACCGGACGCGAAGCGGGCCGTGCGCTGGGCGATTCCGTCGTGCAGGTCTGGCTGCCGTACGACATTCCCTTCGCCGTCCGCGCCTTCCTCGCGCGCTTCTGCCCCAGCGCCGGACTACTGATGGAAACGGAAGTGTGGCCGACGTTGGTGGCGCACTGCGCAAGACAGGGCGTTCCGCTGTTCCTGGTCAACGCGCGCTTGTCCGCGCGCTCGCTGCGCGGCTATCGACGCTTCGCGGCGCTGACGCAACCGATGTTCGCTTCGTTGACCGGAGTCGCCGCGCAGACCGACAGCGACGCGCAGCGCCTGGCCCTGGCTGGCGCGCGCGAAGTCACCGTCACCGGCAACCTCAAGTTCGACGCCGCGGTTGCGCCGGCCGCGCTGGCGTTCGGACAGACGCTGCGCGTGTGGATCGGCAGCCAGCGCCGCGTCTTTGTCGCCGCTTCCACCCGCGACGGCGAGGAAGCGCTGATCCTCGACGCGATCGCCCGTCATCCGTTCCCGGACGGCACGTTGACCATCATCGTGCCGCGCCATCCGCAGCGCTTCGACGCCGTCGCTGCGTTACTGGACGCGCGCAAGTTGCGCTTTGCGCGACGCAGCGATGCCCGCGCGATCGACCACGATGTCCCGCTCATGCTTGGCGATTCGCTGGGGGAACTGCCCGGCTACTATGCCGCGTCCGATGTCGCTTTCGTCGGCGGCAGCCTGCTGCCCCTGGGCGGCCAGAACCTGATCGAGGCGATCGCCGCTGGCACGCCGACACTGGTCGGCCCGCACACGTTCAACTTCGAGGAGGTGACCCGCAAGGCCGCGGAGGCAGGTGCCGCACTGCGGGTCGCCGATGCCGATGCGCTGGTCGTCGAAGCGGCGCGCCTGCTGGAGGATGCGGCCGAGCGTACCCGGCGCCGCGACGCGGCGGCGCTGTTCCTGGCCGGACATCGGGGCGCCACCGAGCGTTTGTGGCAGTGGCTGGCGGCGCGACTGCCGCGCTAGCGTCAGCCCGTCAGGCGCCGATTGAGCTCCTCGAGGTCGATCTCGGTCAGCGAGCCCACGGCAGCCTTGAGCCGCAGCACCGCGAGCAGATACTGGAAGTACGCGTTGGCGAGATCGCGGCGCGTCGAGAACACGTTTTGCTGCACGTTGAGGACGTCGAGATTGGTGCGGATGCCAACCTCCTGCCCGAGGATGTTGGACTGCAGCGCCACTTCCGCCGACGCGACCGCCTGCTCGAACGCTTTGACACCCGCGGCGGCGCTGTTCACGCCCGAGAACCCGTCCGTTGCGTTGGTGATCGCAGCGCGGCGGACAGTTTCCAGGTCCGCGCGGGCCTTGTCCTGCAGCGAGATGGATTCGCGCACGCGCGAGTTCACGAAGCCGCCTTGGTAAAGCGGCACGTTGAGCTGGATGCCGACGAGGCCCGAGCGCGAGTCGCTGGTGAAGTTGTTGTTGATCGAGCCGTTGCTGCCCTGCGCGCCGTAGCTCGCGACGAGGTCGACCGTCGGATAATGCCCCGCCTTCGCGCGCTCTACCTCTAGGGACGCGATGTCGTAGCTGGCCTGCTGGACGCGCACCGACAGGTTTTCGCGCGCCGCCTTGTCGACCCAGTACTCGACGTTATTCGGATTGGGGAGCACCGGCTCGAATCCACCGCCAACGCGCCGCAAGCTGGCAGGAAAGCGGCCGACGATCGCGCGCAGCGCCGCCCGCCTCCGGTCGAGGTCATTGCGAAACTGGATCTCGGTGGCGATGATCGAATCGTATTTCGCCTGGGCTTCGTTCGTATCGGTGATCGTCGCCGTGCCCACTTCGAAGTTGCGCTTGGCCTGGGCAAGCTGTTCCGACACGGCCTTCTTCTGCTGCTCGACAAGCTCGATGTTGTATTCGGCAAGCAGCACATCGAAGTAGGCGACCGCCGTGCGGATGATGAGGTCCTGCTGGGCGATGGCGAGGACGTAGTCCGATTGCGTGACCGACTCGCGCGCCTGCGACAGCGCGACGGTGTTCTGCGGGCGATACAACGGTTGCGAGGCGGAGAAGGTCAGGTTGCCCTGTCCATAGTTCGCCGATACCTGGACCTTGGGGTCACTGCGAATCGTCGCGTCGTAGTTGTTGTAGGTGCCGCTGCCAGTCAAGGCGACGTTGGGCAGGAGCGCGGCGCGCGCCTGCGGCACGCGTTCCTGCGTCGCTTCCCACTGCGAACGCGCGGCGGCCAGCGCCGGATCGCTCTTTTGCGCTTCGCGATAGATCTGCAGCAGGTCTTCGGCCAGCGCGCCACCGGCCAGCGTGGCGCAGACACCGGCAAGCAGGATGCGGCGAAAGAGAAGCAGTGAAAATCGGGTCATGTTCGATTCCGTGGTGGCGCAGCCCTTGTGGCTGCGCAGCAGACTTCAATAGCGTTGCATTCCGGGCTCGACGTCGATGGCCCAGGCTTCGATACCGCCCCTGAGGTTGTGCACGTTGGCGTAGCCGCGCTGCGCGAGAAACATCGCGGCGTGCTGGCTGCGGCTGCCATGATGGCAAACGATGACCAGCGGCGCATCGACCGGCAGTTCCGCCAGATGCGCTGGCAGCTGCGCAAGCGGGATCGACAGCGAGCCGTCGATCCGGCAATGCGCGACCTCCCAGGGCTCGCGCACGTCGACGACGACCGGGGCCGCGCGCGCTCCATCGGCGCGCCACGCAGCGAGTTCGGCGGGGGCGAGCTGCGGGATCAAAATTTGAATCGTGAGGGGGTGGCGGCATTGGTCAGCGGCGCCACGACGGTCTCGAACAGATCGGTCGAAACCCGCGCGCCGGGCGCCGTCCAGGTCACCAGCCGCGCCGTCATCGCCGGCGCTTCGCCGACGATCGCGAACACGCGTCCGCCTGGCCGCAACTGCCCGAACAGCGACTCGGGCAGCAACGGCGTCGAGCCCGTGAGTACGACGACATCGAACTGGTCGGAACCCCAGCCGCGTGCGCCGTCGCCGACGTGGCAGCGCGCGCGGGCGAATCCGTGACGCGCCAGGCGCTCGGCGGCGCCGGCCGACAGCGCCGGATCGATCTCGACCGAGGTGACGTCACCACCGCGACTGGCGAGCAGCGCGGTGAAGTAGCCGCTGCCGGTGCCGATCTCCAGCACCGTGTCGGAGGGTTGCAGCTCGAGTGCCTGCAGGACCCTTGCTTCCACTTTGGGCGCCCACATGCGCTGGCCGCCCGGCAACGGCAATTCGATGTCGGCAAACGCGACGGACCGATAGGCAGGCGGGACGAACTCCTCGCGGCGGACGGTGAACAGCAGGTCGAGGACCTGCTGGTCGAGCACTTCCCAGGGGCGAATCTGCTGCTCGACCATGTTGAAGCGGGCTTGTTCGATGTCCATGGGTTTGGTTAACTGACTCTCGGTCATTTATTATGCTGCCGTGCATTATCCCACGTCAACGGGGGATGCCGGGCGTCGAAATCTCTTGTTGCACAAGGGCTTCGCAGGACTTCAGGCGGACACGTTCCGATCGTGGCCGCTACTCACCGGCAGGTCCCGGTGCGGATGTCGAGCCCGCCATCGCCCGCGCCAGCCGCAGTGCCTTCCGCGCCTTGCGCCGTTCGGACAAGCCGTCCAGGTACGTGTAGAGCACCGGCACCACGATCAACGTCAGCAGCGTCGACGTGATCACCCCGCCGATGATCGCGCGGCCCATCGGGGCCTGCGTCTCGCCGCCCTCCCCGACACCCAGCGCGAGCGGCAGCATCCCGCCGATCATCGCCGCGGTGGTCATCAGGATCGGCCGCAGCCGCACCTGACCCGCCTGCAGCAGTGATTCGCGCAGCGTGGCGCCGCCGCGCCGCGCGCGGTTGGCGAAATCGACGAGCAGAATCGCGTTCTTGGTGACGAGCCCCATCAGCATGATGAAGCCGATCATCGAGAAGATGTTGAGCGTGGTCCCCGTCAGCAACAGCGCGAGAAAGACGCCGATGAGGGACAGCGGCAGCGACACCATGATCGCGACCGGCTGCAGATAGCTCGCGAACTGCGACGCCAGGATCAGGTAGATGAAGATCACGGCGAGACCGAGTGCCGCCATCGCCGCCTTGAACGAATCCTGCATCTGCTCGGTCTGCCCGCGGATCGAGAAGCGGTAGCCGGGCGGCAGCACGAACGCCTTGGTGATCTTGCTCACGTCGTTGCCGACATCACCCGCCGGGCGACCCTGCGCGTTCGCGAACAACGACACCCGACGCTGCAGCTCCTCGCGGCGGATGGTCTGCGGGCTCGTCGTTTCCACGATCTCCGCGACCTGGCGCAGCGGCACCATGCGCAGTTCGCCGTCCGGACCGCGCTTGTTGGTCGACAGGTACAGGCTCGACAGGTCCGAGGCGAGCTGCCGCTGGTCCTTGGGCAGGCGCACATTGACCTCGTAGTTCTGTGCATCGGGCGCGAGCCAGTAGCTGACGGTATCCCCTGCCAGCAGCGGCCGCAGCGTCGAACCGACCTGCTGCACGGTGATGCCGAGTTCGGCCGCCGCGTCGTTGTTGAGCCGCACCGACAGCGCGGGATTGGGCGTCTTTTCGGATAGCTCGAGATCCGCGATCCCCGGGACCTGCGCCATTTGCGCCTTGAGCTCGTTGGCGAGCCGCAGCAGCACCTCGGGATCGGGACCGAGGATATTCACGAAGATCGGCCGGTTGAAGCCCAGCGTCAGGTCGATGCCGGCGATGGGACGCAGGACCGTGCGGATTTCCTTCTCGAGGTCTTTTTGCGAGCGCGCCCGCTCGCCACGATCGACGAGCTTCAGATTGACCCGCGCGTAGTTGCGGCCCTCGTCGGTGCCCACGGTGGTCATCGCGAGCGCGATCTCCGGAAAGACCTTGAGCGCCTCCTCGACCTGGCGGACCTTGCTGTCCGTGTACTCGAGGCTCGAGCCGACCGGCGTATTGAGGCGCAGCGAAATGAAGCCCTCGTCGGCCTGCGGCACGAACTCCGTGCCAATCAGGGGCACCAGCGCAAAGCTCGCGAGCAGCGCGCCGAGCGCGATTGCGATCACGCTCTTGCGGTGGCCGAGCGACCACGCGAGAACGCCGCCGTAGACCTCGTGCATCCACTCGATGAATCGCTCGACTCGCTCCATGACGCGGCCAAGCCACGGCATGCGGCGAAAGCGCGATCCGGGTGGATCGTGCCATACGGCCGACAGCATAGGATCCAGCGTGAAGCTGACGAACAGCGAAACCAGCACCGCCACCGCAACCGTGACGCCGAACTGGAAAAAGAAGCGGCCGATGATGCCGCTCATGAAGGCGATCGGCACGAACACCGCGACGATCGCGAAAGTCGTCGCCATGACCGCGAGTCCGATCTCGTCGGTGCCTTCGCGCGCCGCGGTCCTGTGGTCCTTGCCCATGCCCAGGTGGCGGACGATGTTCTCGCGCACGACGATCGCGTCGTCGATCAGCAGGCCGATGCACAGCGACAGCGCCATCAGCGTCAGGAAGTTGAGCGAGAAACCGAATGCATACAACGCTATGAAGGTCGCGATCACCGACAGCGGCAGCGTCAGGCCGGTGATGATCGTGCTGCGCCAGCTGTGCAGGAACAGGAACACGATGAGCACGGTCAGCCCGGCGCCTTCGAGAATCGTGCTTTTGACGCGGTTGACGCTCTTCTCGACCGATTCCGCCGAGTTGAAGACCACCGACAGCGAGACTTCCTTGGGCAGCCGCGGCTTCAGGGCCTCGACGGCGGCGACGATGCCCTTGCCGGTGTCGACGATGTTGGCATCCTGCGACTTGAGCACGTCGATGGTGATGGAGCGCTCGCCGTTGATGCGGGCGATCGACGTCTCCTCCTTCTCGCCGTCGATGATCTCGGCCACCTGCGACAGGTAGACGGGACCCGCGCCCTGCTGCGCGACGATGATGCGGCCGAACTGCGCCGGGTCCTTGATCTTGCCTTCGATGCGCACGATGGTGTCGCTCTGCCCGCGCGAAAGACGGCCGGCGGGCACGTCCTGGTTCGCCGCGCGGATCGCGTTCATCACCTGGTCGACGCCGATGCCGAGCGAGTTGAGGGCGTTGGGCTTGATCTGGATGAGAATCTGCCGCGTGACCTTGCCGTTGACGTCGATCCGCGCCACGCCCGGCACGTTTTCCAGTCCCTTGACGATGGTCTGGTCGGTGAGCGACGTCAGTTCGCGCAGGTCGAAGGTCGACGAGCGCACCGCGAGCGAAACCACCGGCTGCTGGTTCTCATTGTCGGCGCGGAAGATGAGCGGATCCTTCGCGTCGCGCGGGAACGTCGGCCGTACCAGCGCCACCTTGTCGCGCACGTCCTGCATCGCCCGAATCATGTCGGTGTCGAGCCGGAATTCCGTGAACACCGTGCTTATTCCCTCGAGCGAAAGCGAGCGGATCAGCTTGACACCGGCCACGCCGTTGATCGCGTTCTCGAGCGGCTTGGTGATGTCGACCTCGATCTGCTCGGGGGAGGCGCCCGGATAGCTCGTCTGCACGATCAGGAACGGCAGATTCACCTCGGGCATCTGCTCGACCGGCAGGCGCGCGTAGGAAAACAGGCCGAGCACCGTGATCGCCACCATCACCATCGTGGCGAACACCGGGTTGTTGATCGAGACGCGGGTGATCCACATGTCAGATGTCGTATTTCAGGAATTCAGCGATCAGGAAGCTTGCCGTTCGCACGGTGCGGCACCGCCAGGGAATGATGGGGAAAGCGCACGCCGGCGGGGGCAAAGCGGCTCACATAGCGGGGACCCGTTGCGACGCCGCGGCACTCGCCTTCGGTGGCGTCATCTCGGGCCCCTTGACCAGCGCCGGCGCGCCTTCCTTCAGGTTCTCGAAGCGCGCGGCCAGTACCTGCAGGTCGGGGGGCAGCGGCGATTTCACTTCGATGCGTCCGGAATCTTCATCGCGGCGCCCTACCAGCACCGTACGCTTCGCGAGCTTGCCATTTTCGATGGCCCACACAAACGTATGGCCGCCCTCGTTGCGCACGGCCGCGGCGGGCAGCGAAGCCACGGGTACGCCGGCGCCCAGCGCGATGCGCCCCGTCGCGAACATGCCGCCGCGCAGTTCATCATTGGCGTTGGGAATGCCGACGAAGACCAGGATCGCCCGCGTCCCCGGTTCGGTCGCCGGGTTGATCCGCTCGATCCGGCCGGTGAATGCGCGTTCGCCAAAACCGTCGACCGTCAGGCTCACGGTCATGCCGATCTTCAGTTCGGGAATGTCGATCGCGGGAACCAGCGCCTGCAGTTCCATTTCGCGCAGATCGACCACGGTGACGAGCGGCATGTCGAAGGCCACTTTCTCGCCCGGCTGGACATGGCGCTTGGCCACAACGCCGGACAGCGGTGCAGTGGCCACGGCATCCTTCAGCGCGTTCTGCGCCAGCCGAACCTGCGCTTCGGCCGACTTCACGCTGCCCTGCGACACGTTGAAGTTCGATTCCGTATTGTCGAAGGCGTTCTGGGAGATGAAGTTCTGCTTGAGCAGTTTCTGGTTGGTCGCGAGGTTTTTCTCGGCCATGCGCATCTGCGCGCGCGCCGATTCGAGCTGCCCCTGCCGTTCGATGAGGCGGGCATCGAGGTCGGCGGTATCCACGCGCACGAGTGCCTGTCCGGCGCGCACCGGATCGCCCTCGCGCACCGTGATCTCGCGGACGTCGCCCGACACCTTCGCCTTGACCGTGGCCTGGTGCACGGGCTGCATCGTGCCCGAAACGGCAAGCCAGCGGCCGAGCGACTTGCGCTCGACCCGCGCCAGATCCGCCGGCACGAATTCCAGCGCAACCGGCGCATTTTTGGCGTTGTCACGGCCTTCCGCGGCGCGCTTGGCGACCCTCACCGCCACCGCGGCCGCAATGGCGCCGACCACCAGCAACGCCACCACAGCGGCAATCACTCGCCGCTTCGTAATGCGCACTCCCATGCCGTCTCCCTGACGGCGTGCCCACGAGCGATCGGCTCGGCACGCCCTTGTCGTCGTCGCCCTGTTTGGATGCAACGACCTGCGTTCTTGGATTCCGTTCCCGGAAAGCCAGCAATTCTCCCCGTGCGCCTGCGCCCCGGGCAACCCGCTCGCGACGAACAGCGACTGGCTGCGACGGAATGCATGGCCTCCCTCACCGGCCGGGCCTTCGTTGACAGTCCGGTGTGGACGGGTGACAATTATATGTTTCCCTATGTGACTTTGTAATTCCGGTCCAGGTTCACTTCGAATTTCCGCGTCTGCGGCGCAATTCGTGTGACGCAAATCGCGCCGGATCCCATGTCGCAATGATTTCGTCCCACCCATCCCACCCGGCCGCCCAGAACGGCCGGGCCATTTGGAGATCTGCCCCATGAACATGTCCCGCAATCTCGGCCTGTCACTGCTCGCGGCCGGGCTCGTCACTCTTTCCGGCTGCGGCAAGGAAGAGCCGAAAAAGGCCGCTGAGGCGCCCAAGGCGCCAGCCGCGGCAGCGGCACCAGCCGAAGAGGTCATCGTCGTCAAGATCGGCCATGCCGGCCCGCTGACCGGCGGCATCGCGCATCTCGGCAAGGACAATGAGAACGGCGTGCGCCTCGCGCTCGACGAAGCCAATGCCAAGGGCATCAAGCTCGGCGGCAAGAAGGTCAAGTTCGAGCTGCTGGCCGAAGACGACCAGGCCGACCCGAAGCTCGGTCCCACGATCGCCCAGAAATTTGCCGACGCCAAGGTCGCCGGCGTGGTCGGCCACCTCAACTCTGGCGTCACCATCCCGGCGTCGGCGGTGTACAACCAGGCGGGGATCCCGATGATCTCGGGCTCGGCCACCAACCCCAAGCTCACCGAGCAGGGCTTCAAGAACATCTTCCGCGTGGTCGGACGCGACGACCAGCAGGGCCCGGCCGTCGCTCAGTACCTCGAAGGCATGAAGCTCAAGAAAGTCGCGGTGGTCGACGACGCCACTGCCTATGGCGAAGGCCTGGCCAACGAAGTCGAGAAGACGCTGAAGGCTGGCGGTGTGCAGGTGGTCGGTCGCGAGAAGACCAACGACAAAGCCACGGACTTCAAGGCGATCCTGACCAAGCTCAAGGGCCGCGGTCCCGACGCCATCTTCTACGGCGGCATGGACGCCACGGGCGGCCCGATGTTGAAGCAGGCACGTGAACTGGGCATCAAGAGCGTGTTCGCGTTCGGCGACGGTGCCTGCACGGCCGAAATGGCCAAGCTCGCCGGCGGCGCCGCCGAGGGCCTCATCTGCTCGCAGGCCGGCCTTCCGGTCGAGGCAGCCAGCAAGGACTTCGTGTCGGCGTTCAACGCCAAGTTCGGTGAGATCAAGCAGTACGCACCGTTCACGTACGACTCCGCCAACCTGCTCATCGCCGCCATGCAGAAGGCGGATTCCGCCGACCCGGCCAAGTACCTGCCGGAACTGCAGAAGATCAGCATGAAGGGCGCCACCGGCACGATCGAGTTCGACGACAAGGGCGACCGCAAGAATGCCGAAATCACCATCTTCACGCTCAAGGACGGCAAGGTCGTGCCCGTCGGTGTCGTGCAAGGCGGCAAGAGCTACGCGTTCGCGGAGTTCATGAACATGGCGTCGCCTGCTCCGGCGGCGGCACCCGCGGCCGCGCCTGCGGAGGCCCCGAAGAAGTAGCAGCAGCCCGCAGCGTTTGGTCCGAAAACGGCGCCTTTGGGCGCCGTTTTCATTTGGCGCGAAGGGCAGCCGTGCGATGCGACTTGCGGCAACAGGCGCCTGACGACACAATCCACCTCGTCGATTGCGCGAACTCGGGGCCAAGGGTCTGGATATCTTCCTGCAGCAGATGATCAACGGCCTCACGCTCGGCAGTGTGTATGCGGTCGTGGCGCTGGGCTATACGATGGTGTACGGCATCATCCAGCTCATCAATTTCGCCCACGGCGAAGTCGTGATGATCGGCGCGATGGTGGCGTACACGGTGATCGTGGCGATCACCGGCGCCGATACGGGCCTGCCGCCGATCGTCGTCGTGGCCGCAGGCGTGGCCGCGGCGGTGCCCGCGTGCATGGCCGTGGGCTACACGCTCGAGCGCGTTGCCTACCGGCCGCTGCGCCGCGCGCCGCGTCTCGCTCCGCTGATCACCGCGATCGGCCTGTCGATCATCCTGCAGAACCTGGCGCTGATCATCTGGAGCCGCAATCCGCTGCCGTACCCGCAGATCATCGCCACGGTGCCGTATCACATCACCGGCAATCCCAACGGCGCCACGATCACCAACGTGCAGGTGGCGATCATCCTGGGTTCGATCCTGATCATGGGTGGACTGCTGCTGCTCGTTTACCGCACCAAGCTCGGGGTCGCGATGCGCGCGACATCGCAGAACCAGCAGGTCGCGGGGCTGATGGGCATCGACATCAATCGCGTGATTTCGCTGACGTTCATCATCGGCGCCGCGCTCGGGGCGGTGGCCGGCGTGATGGTGGGCTCCTACTATGGGATCGCCCATTACCAGATGGGATTCATCCTGGGCCTCAAGGCGTTCTCGGCCGCCGTCTTGGGCGGCATCGGCAACCTGGGCGGCGCAATGCTGGGTGGGCTGCTCCTTGGCGTCATCGAGGCGCTCGGCGCCGGCTACGTCGGCGACCTGACCAACCTGTGCAACCTTGCCGGCTGGTCCGATGCCCTCGCGCAGCACTGTATCGACAACCCGTACATGGCGCTCTTCGGTTCGAACTACCAGGACGTGTTCGCCTTCGTCGTTCTGATCGCGGTGCTGGTGTTCCGGCCGTCGGGACTGCTCGGCGAACGCGTTTCCGACCGGGCCTGACCTCGATGCGCGATCTCTTCGACGTCAGAAAAAGCCCGCGCCTCGCCTGGATCGGCTTCGCGCTGGTGCTGCTCACGCTGCTCGTGCTGCCCTTCGCGCTCGCGTACGTCGGAACCGCGTGGGTGCGCATTACCAACCTTGCGATCCTGTACATCTTCCTCGCCCTCGGGCTCAACATCGTCGTCGGCTTCGCGGGTCTCCTCGACCTGGGCTACATCGCGTTCTACGCCGTCGGCGCCTATACGTACGCGCTGCTGGCCAGCCCGCATTTCAACCTGCACCTGCCCTTCTGGATCATCCTGCCCATCGGCGCCGCCGTGGCCTGTTTCTTCGGCGCCATGCTGGGCGCACCGACGCTCAAGCTGCGCGGCGATTATCTCGCCATCGTCACGCTGGGTTTCGGCGAAATCGTGCGCATCTTCATGAACAACCTGTCGCGCCCGGTCAACATAACCAATGGGCCGCAGGGCATCTACCTGATCGATCCTTTCCAGGTCGCCAGCTTCAATTTCGCGCGTTCGCACACGCTGTTCGGATTGGAATTCAGCGGGCCGATCAACTACTACTACTTCTTCCTGCTGGTACTGGCCGTCGTCATCATGATCAACATGCGCCTGCAGGACTCGCGCATCGGCCGCGCCTGGGAAGCCATCCGCGAGGACGAGGTGGCGGCGCGCGCGATGGGCATCAATACGCGCAACATCAAGCTCCTCGCCTTCGCGATGGGCGCGTCGTTCGGCGGCATCGCCGGCGGCATGTTCGCCGCCACGCAGGGGTTCATCTCGCCGGAGAGTTTCGGCCTGGTCGAATCGATCATGGTGCTGTCGATGGTGGTGCTCGGCGGCATGGGCAACATCTGGGGCGTCATCCTCGGGGCGATCCTGCTGTCGTTCGTCCCGGAGATCCTGCGCTACACCGTGGAGCCGGCACAGAAGGCGATTTTCGGCCACATGATCCTCGAGCCGGAAGTGATTCGCATGCTGCTGTTCGGTCTCGCGCTGGTCCTGATGATGCTGTTCCGTCCGTCGGGCATCCTGCCCTCCGCGCTGCGCAAGCGCGAGCTGGAAGTCGAGATCGCGCCGAAGTCATGAGCGATGCGAACGGATCGGCGACTGGTGCGACGGGCCGGGAGGTCCATTGACCGCGCTTGCGCTGCTCACCGCCACGGGGATCAGCAAGCGCTTCGGCGGCGTGCAGGCGCTGGCCGACGTGAATTTCACGATCAACCATGGCGAGATCTATGGGCTCATCGGGCCCAACGGCGCCGGCAAGACGTCGCTGTTCAACGTACTCACCGGCATCTACGTCCCGGACGGCGGCGAGTTCACCTTCGACGGCGAACCGCTGATGCACATGAAGCCGAACGACGTCGCGGTGCGCGGCATCGCGCGGACGTTCCAGAACATCCGGCTGTTCGCCAACCTGTCGGCTTTGGAGAACGTGATGGTGGGCCGCCATGCGCGCACGCACGCCGGCGTGTGGGGTGCCATCTCCCGCAATGCGAACACCCGTGCCGAGGAAGCCGCGATCCAGCAGCGTTCCTTCGAGCTGCTCGAGTACGTCGGCGTTGCCGGCCGTGCGCACAGCCTGGCCAAGCACCTGGCCTATGGCGACCAGCGCCGACTAGAAATCGCGCGGGCCCTGGCAACCGAACCGAAGCTGCTGGCGCTCGACGAGCCCGCCGCCGGAATGAACGCGACCGAAACGGCGTCCCTGCGGCAGCTGCTCGAGGACATCCGGCACGACGGCACCACGATCCTGCTGATCGAGCACGACATGAAACTGGTGATGAGCCTGTGCGACCGGGTTCTGGTGCTCGACTATGGCAAGAAGATCGCGGAAGGGCCCGCGGCCGAGGTGCAGAAGGATGACAAGGTCATCGCTGCCTATCTCGGCGGCGAGGTTTCACTCAACCTGAAGGGAACGTGAAGTGGCCGTCGATCGGGAAAAGCCGCTGCTGGCGCTGCACAGGCTCGAACTCGCCTATGGCGGCATTCACGCAGTCAAGGGCATTGACCTTGCCGTGCAGACCGGCGAACTCGTCTGCCTGATCGGCGCCAACGGCGCCGGGAAGACCACCACGCTCAAGGGCATCTGCGGCCTGCTGCCAGTCAGGTCCGGGACCATTCACTACGCCGGCAGCGACGTGACCGGGCGGCCTGCCTTCGAACTGGTGCGCCGCGGGCTGGCGATGGTGCCCGAGGGGCGCGGTGTGTTCGGCGCGCTCACCATCGAGGAGAACCTCGCGATGGGCGCCTACGTGCGCAGCGACACCGATGCCATCAAGGCCGACATCGAGCGCGTGTTCCACCTGTTCCCGCGCCTCAAGGAGCGTCGCCGGCAGACGGCGGGCACGCTGTCGGGCGGCGAACAGCAGATGCTGGCCATGGGACGCGCCATGATGTCGCGGCCCAAGATGCTGCTGCTGGACGAGCCGTCGATGGGCTTGGCACCGCTGATGGTCCAGAAGGTGTTCGAGACCATCGTCACCGTATCCGGTGAAGGCGTCACCATCCTGCTCATCGAGCAGAACGCCAAGCTCGCGCTGGAAGTGAGCAGTCGCGGCTACGTGATGGAGTCGGGCGAGATCACGCTGGAAGGTGAAGCAAGCGCCCTGCTGCACGATCCGAAGGTGC
>CAVWPC010000026.1:0-41259 GCA_963756765.1 uncultured beta proteobacterium
GCCGAGGTCGGCATCATTTTCTGCTCGATCTCCGAGGCTGTTCAGAAGCATCCGGATCTGGTGCGGAAGTACCTGGGCACCGTCGTCCCGCCAGGAGACAATTACTACGCTGCGCTTAACTCGGCGGTGTTCACCGACGGCTCGTTCTGCTTCATCCCCAGGGGCGTCAAATGCCCGATGGACCTGTCGACCTATTTCCGCATCAACACCCAGGACTCGGGGCAGTTCGAGCGCACGCTGATCATTGCCGAGGAAGGCGCGTCGGTGTCGTACCTCGAGGGCTGCACCGCGCCCAAGTTCGACACCAACCAGCTGCACGCGGCGGTGGTCGAGCTGGTGGCGCTCGATCGCGCCGACATCAAGTACTCGACGGTGCAGAACTGGTACGCCGGCGACGAAGACGGCGTGGGCGGGATCTACAATTTCGTCACCAAGCGCGGGCTGTGCAAAGGGGTGGGCTCGCGGATCTCCTGGACGCAGGTCGAGACCGGCTCCGCCATCACCTGGAAGTATCCGAGCTGTGTGTTGCTCGGCGACAACTCGGTCGGCGAGTTCTATTCGGTTGCGCTCACCAACAATTACCAGCAGGCCGATACCGGTACCAAGATGGTCCACATCGGCAAGAACACACGCAGCACGATCGTCAGCAAGGGGATCTCGGCCGGCCGTTCGAACAACAGCTACCGCGGACTGGTCAAGATCGGCGCGAAGGCCGACGACGCGCGCAACTACTCGCAATGCGACTCGATGCTAATTGGCGATCGATGCGGCGCCAACACCTTTCCGTATATTCAGGTGAACAACAACAGCGCCACGGTCGAGCACGAAGCCTCCACGTCGAAGATCGGCGAGGACCAATTGTTCTACTTCGCGCAGCGCGGCGTCGGCGCCGAAGAGGCGGTGTCGATGATTATCAACGGATTCTGCAAGACCGTGTTCCAGCAGCTTCCGATGGAGTTTGCGGTCGAGGCGACCAAGCTGCTCGGACTCAAACTCGAAGGAAGCGTCGGATGATTCAGCAGAACGGCCAAACGCTGCTCGAGGTGCGCGGTCTCACCGCGACCGTGAACGGCATCGACATACTCAAGGGCATCGACCTCACGGTCAGAAGCGGTGAAGTGCACGCGCTGATGGGGCCGAACGGCTCCGGCAAGAGCACCTTCGCCAAGGTGTTGGCGGGCCATCCCGCTTACGTCGTGACCGGCGGGACGATCCTCTATGAAGGCGGTAACCTGCTCGAACTCAAGCCCGAGGAGCGGGCGCGGGCCGGTGTCTTTCTCGGCTTTCAATACCCGGTCGAAATTCCAGGCGTTGCCAACAGCCAGTTCCTGCGGCTCGCCTACAACACGGTGCAGGCGCAGCGCGGCAACGATGAGCTCGACCCGCTCGAGTTCGACGACTTCGTCCGCG
Source organism: uncultured beta proteobacterium (assembly GCA_963756765.1). GTDB lineage: Bacteria > Pseudomonadota > Gammaproteobacteria > Burkholderiales > Casimicrobiaceae > VBCG01. The sequence continues at coordinate 1,411 of CAVWPC010000026.1, forward strand.
AGAAAATGAAGCTGCTCGACATGAATCCCGATTTCCTCGATCGCAGCGTCAACGAAGGCTTCTCCGGTGGCGAGAAGAAGCGCAACGAAGTATTGCAGATGGCACTTCTCGCGCCACGTCTCGCAATCCTCGACGAGACCGATTCCGGCCTCGACATCGACGCGCTGAGGGTCGTCGCCGGCGGCATCAACCAGCTTGCCGCCAAGGACAATGCGATAGTGCTGGTGACACACTACCAGCGGCTGCTCAACTACATCGTTCCAGACTACGTGCACGTGATGGACGCGGGCCGCATCGTCAAGACCGGCGGCAAGGAACTCGCGCTCGAGCTCGAAACGCGCGGGTACGATTGGGTCGGCGCCGAGCACGCGGCGGCCGCAACGGCAATCGCATGACCGCGACCCGGAATTTCGCCGCGGGTTACTTCGATAGCCTGCTTGCCGGGCAACGACGATTGCCCGCGAGCCCGTTGCCGTGGCTCAACCAGCTGCGCGCGGAGGCCGTCGACCGTGTCGGCGTGCTGACAGTACCCACTATCCGTGACGAGGAGTGGCGGTTCACCGACCTCTCGCCTTTCACCAAGCAGTCGTTCCAACCCGCGCACATGCCCGTCGGCCTAAAGGCGGCAGACGTCGAGCGCTTCCGGATCGCGGAAGCGACGACCCGGCTTGTGTTCGTCGACGGGGTCCACGTGCCGGAGCTTTCCAGCGTTGCCCCGAACGCCGGCGTCGTGGTTGCGAACCTGTCCGTCGCGGGATCCGCGCACTCTACGGTGGTCGATCTACACCTGGGCCGTCATGTGCAATTGCGCGACAACGTCTTCGCGGCGCTCAATACCGCGTTCTTGCACGACGGCGCGGTAGTCGTCGTGCCGCGCGACGTGGCGGCGGGCGCGCCGGTGCATCTGCTGTTCATCGCGACGCAAGCGGGCGCTGCAAGCTACCCGCGTTGCCTGCTGGTGGCCGAATCCGGCAGCTCGGCGACGGTGGTCGAGGACTACGTCGCCTTACAGCCGGAAGGCTATTTCACCAACGCCGTGACCGAGGTCGCGCTCGGCGATAGCGCGCAGGTCGACCACATCCGCGTACAGCGCGACAGCGGCCAGGCGTTTCATATCGCGAACTGTGCCGTGTCACTCGCGAATGCGAGCCGCTATCGGTCGGTGAGCGTCGCGCTGGGTGCGCGGATTTCACGGTACGACCTCAATGTGCTCCATACGGCCGAAGGCGCCGAATGCACAATCGACGGGCTGGCGCTGATCGGTGGGCGCCAGCTTGCCGACACCCATACCTGCATCGACCACGCGAAGCCGCGCGGCGCCAGCCGCCAGCTGCACAAATGCATCGCTGGCGGCGCCGCGCACGCGGTCTTCAACGGCAAGATCATCGTGCGCCGGGACGCCCAACGCACCAACTCGTCGCAGTCGAGCCGCAATCTGCTGCTGACCCCGAAAGCGCACGTCGACACCAAGCCGCAGCTCGAGATCTTTGCCGACGACGTCAAATGCGCGCATGGCGCAACCGTCGGCCAACTCGACAATGAGGCGGTTTTCTATCTTACGAGCCGAGGGCTTTCCGACACGGCAGCGCGCAACCTTCTCACGTATGCGTTCGGCGCCGAGATCGTCGATCGCATCCCCGTCGCCTCGCTCAAGCTGTGGCTCGAGCGCGCTCTGCTCGAACAGACCACAGGCAAGCCATGACCGCAAACGGGAACGCAGTGCAAGTCCGACCGGCGCCCGCGTTCCCCGTCGAGCGCATCCGCGCCGACTTTCCGATCCTCGGGCTCGAAATCGGCGGCAAGCCGCTGGTGTATCTCGACAACGCGGCCTCGAGCCAGATGCCGCAGCCGGTCATCGACCGCCTCGTGCGCTACCAGACGGCGCAACACGCCAACGTCAACCGCGGCGTGCATTACCTGTCGGAGACGGCGACTTCCGCGTTCGATACGGCGCGGCGCAAAGTGCAGCGCTTCATCAACGCGCGCGAGGACCGCGAGGTGATCTTCACCAGCGGCGCCACGGAGGCGATCAATCTGGTCGCGCACGGCTACGGCCGCAAATTCATCGGCCCCGGTGACGAAATCATCCTCACCACGCTCGAACACCATTCGAACATCGTCCCGTGGCAGATGCTGGCGGAAGAGAAGGGCGCCCGGATTCGCGTGGTGCCGATCGACGACGCGGGTGAGCTGCTGGTCGACGAGTACGAGAAGCTGTTCAATGCTCATACCAGGTTCGTCGGCGTGACACACGTTTCGAACGCGCTGGGCACCATCAATCCGATCAAGCGCATGATCGCGTTTGCGCACGCGCGCGGCGTGCCGGTTCTGGTCGACGGCGCGCAGGCGGTACCGCACATGCAGGTCGACGTGCAGGATCTCGACTGCGACTTCTACGCGTTCTCGGGCCACAAGCTTTGCGGGCCCACCGGAATCGGCGTGCTTTACGGCAAGGCCGCGCTGCTCGAGCGGATGGCGCCCTTCAAGGGAGGCGGCGACATGATCCTGTCGGTGACGTTTGAGAAGACGACCTACGCCGCCATCCCGCACAAGTTCGAAGCCGGCACCCCGCCGATCGCGGCGGCGATCGGGCTCGGTGCCGCGGTGGACTACCTGTCGGCGATCGGCATGGGCGCCATCGCCGCGCACGAACTCGATCTCCTCGAATACGCGACCGAGCAGATGAATCGCCTCCGCGGCGTGCGCATCATCGGCACCGCCGCGAAGAAGGCCGCGGTGCTGTCGTTCGCGGTCGACGGCGTGCATCCGCACGACGTCGGCACCCTGCTCAACGAGGAGGGCATCGCGGTGCGGACCGGGCATCATTGCGCGCAGCCGGTGATGCAGCGCTTTCGCGTGCCGGCCACCTCGCGCGCCTCGTTCGCGTTCTACAACAGCATGGCCGAGGTCGACGCGCTGATTGCCGGCATTCGCACCGTGCAGAAGGTGTTTGCGTAATGGCCGACCCCAGGACGCTGTATCAGGAGGTCATCCTCGACCACAACAGAAAGCCGCGCAACTACGGCCCACTCGAGCACCCGAGCCACCATGCCGAAGGCCACAACCCGCTGTGCGGCGATCACATCAGCGTGGCGCTCGATGTCGACGGAGAGCGCATCGACGGCGTCGCGTTCCAGGGCGAGTCATGTGCGATCTGCAAGGCGTCGGCATCGATGATGACCGTCGCCGTCAAGGGCAAGACGCGCGCGGACGCTGAAACACTCATCCGGGAATTTCGCGACATGGCGACCGGGAAGCTCGACCTCGCCGGCCCGCATCATATCGGACGCCTCACCGTATTCGCCGGCGTTCGCGACCTCCCGACGCGCGTCAAATGCGCGATCCTGCCGTGGCACACGCTGCACGCAGCGCTCAACTCGGTCACCAGTACAACAACCGAGGCGGACGACGATCCGATGCACGCCTCGATCGGCGACGCTTGAGTCCGGACCGTCAGATGCCGAAAATTGCCGAAATCGAAGTCACGCCCAATCCGAACGCACGGAAGTTCGTTCTCGTGGAACCGTTGACCTGGGGAATCAAGCGCTCGTACGACAGCGCCACGGCGGCGAAGGACGATCCGCTCGCCGCGGCGCTGTTCGCCATTGGGCATGTGACGAACGTGTTCTACGTGGACCATTGGCTCACGGTTACGCAGGACGGCGGCGCCGACTGGCAGGTGTTGGCGCGCCAGATTGCGGAGCCGCTTCGTGCCGCGCCCGCGGCGAACGCGCAGACGGCCTCCACAGTGGCGGCAGCGACCGCGGCGATCGCCGATTTGTCCCCGGAAGACCAGCAGCGCCTCGACATGATCAATGCCCTGCTCGATGAGCAGATCCGCCCCTACCTGCAGGGCGACGGCGGCGACCTGTTCGTGGTCGGCCTCGAAGGCAACCGGCTGGCCGTGCATTACCAGGGGGCGTGCGGCAGCTGCCCGAGTTCGATCTCGGGAACGCTTGCCGGCATCGAGTATCTGGTGAAATCGATCGAGCCCGACATCGAAGTTGTCGCAGTCTAAGTGCCTGTCGGAGCCGAAGACAGGCGCCAATCATCCACCTTTCCGGGTTACTGAGCGCATGAGTGATTGGGTGACGGTGGCGCAGGAAGGCGAGCTCGCGCCGGGCGAGTTCCAAGTCGTGGACGTGAACGATACGCGAATCGCGGTATTCAACCTCGGCGGCCAGTTTTACGCGATCGCAGATGTCTGCACCCATGATGCCGGGCAGCTCACCGGCGGTACTGTCGACGGCGACGAGATCGTTTGCCCGCGCCACGGTGCGCGCTTCTCCATCCGCACCGGTGCGGCCTTGACCGCTCCCGCCTACGAGCCGACCGACACTTTCCCAGTGCGCGTGGAAGCCGGGCAGATCCAGGTGCGCGACGACCGCTGGGATTGATCCCGCCATCGAACCCGTTGAAGAGAGGTGACCTTGTCTCCAACATTTCAACCTGGGCGTGCGATAGACGGGTGGCATGGGTTCCGTGCCACCTCTGCTCTCGTTTCTGCTGATGATCGTGGCTGGTTGAGTTCATCGCCAGCAACTGATCGTCATTGAATTCCTTCAGATCGAGAACCGGCTACTCAAGGACCGGCTGCGTGGAAAACGAATCCGATTCACCGAGGCCGAGCGAGCGCTGCTCTCGAGGAAAGCCAAGACAGTGGGGCGCAAGGCCCTGACGGACCTGGAGACGATCGTTTCTCCGGATACTCTGCTGCGCTGGCACCGACGATTGATCACCCGAAAATGGAATTTCGTGCTCCGGCGCGGACCTGGGCGGCCGGGGATCATGCAGAAGATCTCCGCTGTGCTCTGCAAGTATTCGCGCGGAGAGAGTCTGGGCTGTGGTCCGCAAAGGCTCGATCAGCCGCGGGAACGGTATCACTGCCTCAGCGTAGTAATTTTGTAACGTGCTGAGGCTAAGTGTGGCTAAACAGAGCTAAGCACGGCTAGATTTGGCATTAAACAGGCGTCGCAAGTAACTGATATTGAATAATAAAAGTTCTTGTCACCGGCCCTACGAACCAAAGGGTCGTGGGTTCGAATCCTGCCGGGCGCGCCAGTAAATCAAGGGCTTACGGAAATGTAGGCCCTTTTCGTTTGTGCGCCCGGCAGGGCGCACGTACTTGGAGGTGAAAGTCCTCTACACACAGTCCTCTACACACCCGGCAAGGGGACGTGTTAGCCGAACGGCAAGGGTGTCGCGGGCGACTGCGAATCTGGAGGAAGCCGAAGGCAAAGCGCTGGCGCAACGAACTCTAACTCCAGACCGCGATTACCCATGCGTGTACCGTTGCGGACTGGTACGGCGTTGAGGCGGCCCCACGGGTCGACACGATTCTGGAATGGCATCTATTGACGAGCTGCTGACCTTCATGGATTTCCCGAAGGAACATCGCGCGAAGGTTCCGAGCACGAACGTACTCAAGCGACTGAACATGGGAATCAAGCGACGCGCGGATGTGGTCGGCATCTTCCGAACGAAACGGCGATCCGGCGATTGGCCGGCGCGTTGCTGCTCGAGCAAAACGACGAGTACGTGATCCAGAAACGCTACAGGAGTCTGGAATCGTTGGCCGCGATGAGCGAGAATCCGCCGATCATACTGCCGGCAGCACCCGCGCTGGCGTGATGTAGGGAAGCAATCCGAGCGGAGGAACCGACCTCGAAGTCAACGCCTTCCTACAACAATTCTCGGGACACAACCCATACTACGACGTGTCGCTTCGATAACCCCGTTCCACGCCGCGCAACGTTTCAACGTGATCGATGCCCGAGGGTATGCTCAACGAGGAATGGCGTGCCAATCGACCGGAAAACGACGAGGCCGATGAGAAAGGGCCGGCCCACCCACTACTATCGATGGGTGTTTCGCTTGTTAGGCGCGTATGCGATCGGGTTCGCCGTGGTCGCGGTGCTGCTGCTGGTGTCCATCACGGACGCGAATGCGGGTCTGCCCGCGCTGTTCTTCGGGGGCGCGCTGGTCGCAACCGCGGTGCCGGCCTTTGCGATCGGCGCAGTGCTGGCAGGCTTCTCGCTGGCGAAGGGAGAACCCCACCGGTCCGTCATGCTCGGCATTATTATCGTGTCATGCCTCGTCATCTGGGCGTTTCACGCAACGTTTTTTGCGTTTGGGCAACTGCTGGCGCAGATCGTGAGTGAGCCGGGTTTCCTTGGGCCTCACGAGCCGAAGGCGTCAGCCGTCGTCGTTGCACCGAACGGCGGGATCTCGCTCAATGGCATGTGGATACTTCGAGGTTCCCGGATCGATGGCGTTCGCAGCGAACTCGCGCGACGCGGCTATCGGCTCGTCCATTCCGACGGAAGCGTTGGCGCCGAGTATTGGTGGGATGAGAACGACAGGGGCTGCGTGCTGGTTCACTTCCAGCAACGCCTCGTCGACGACGTGGAGAGCCTGCCCTCCGATCGATGCAGCCGCGCGATGGAATCACCTGAGCGCGAGGGTGGAACTGACGCGATGGTAGGGGGATCGAAGTGACGACGAGCATTATCACGTCCCGGAGGCCAGTGTCGTAGACTGCTCGCTGCCTGGCCATGCGCGCCGCAGAGCGCACCGGGTCAGCCCCAGAAGGATTCACCGCATGATCGTCATCACCTGCGTCGTAGACCTGCGCCTGATCGCCAAGCGGCGCGTGCCGCGCATATTCTGCGCCTGCACCGACTGGGCGCCTTCACCGAGAGCAACTACCGCGCCAACGAAGCCGACTTCGCCAGGATCAATCTGCGCCAGCTGGCGGTGAACATCGAGAACCGCAACACCCGCCTCGACGATGCTGGGGTAGCCGGTGGCCAAGGCCGTGGCGATCGCGCCCACCGGCATGACCGGCCTGCAGCACGCCGACGGCGAGATCCTCGGCGCCCGGGCCGCGGAGAAGTTCGGCATTCCGTTAACCTTGTCGACGATGAGCATCTGCTCGATCGAGGATGTGGCCGCCAACACCACGGCGCCCTTCTGGTTACAGTTGTACGCGATGCGCGACCGCGACTTTGTCGAGCACCTGATCGACCGGCACCAAGGCCGCCAAGTGCAGCGCGCTGGTGCTGACACTCGTCCTGCAGATCCTGAGCCAGCGCCACAAGGATCTGAAGAACGGATTGAGCGCGCCGCCCAAGCTCACGGTCGCCAATATCATGAACCTGATGACTGTCGGTGCGGACGCACAGCCAGTTCGACCCCACGCTCAACTGGAACGACATAGAATGGATCAAGCGCCGCTGGGGCAGATATTTCAGGATCTAGCGCTGATCGCGCACGGGTAGGGCGCACGGTAAATGCCAACGTCACGACGGTATGCGTGAGAGACAGCGATACCGACCTCGTAAATGTACTTTGAGTGGATGTATATTATGGTAATATACATGCGATGATCGACCTTGAACACATAGTGGGCTTTGAATGGGATGAGGGCAACGCCCGAAAGAACGAGAAGCATGGTGTTTCGCAGAGCGAAGCCGAGCAGGTATTCTTTGATTCCCGCCTGCTCGTGGTACCCGACGCTCGCCATTCGCAGGCGGAGCCGCGCTTGCACGCGCTTGGGGCGACGATCGACGGCCGGTTGCTGCATGTCAGCTTTACTCTCAGAGTGAGAAGGACGCGCATCCGGGTTATTTCGGCACGCGACGCTCATCGTAAGGAGAGGCAGATCTATGAAAGTCAGAGGTAAGGTTCCAGTTTTCAAGTCCGAGGCGCAAGAACGCGTCTATTGGGAAACGCACGACAGTACGGCGTTGGTCGATTGGTCGAAGGCGAAGCGAGTGCGCCTGCCGAATCTGAAGCCATCGACCCAAAGCATCTCGCTACGGTTGCCCGTACATACGCTTGATCGGATCAAAGCCGCCGCGAATGCACGAGACGTCCCCTATCAGTCGCTAATCAAGGTGTGGCTCGAGGAGAAGCTCTCGGTGTGAGCACGGTCCTTTGCGAGGTCGCGGACGCTTTGGGGATTTTTTGGGGACTCGCCGTGAAATACAGTGAAAAACGGTCGAATTGCGTTGGACGGGCAGCGTTAAAACGGCAAATAATACAATAGGTTAAGCAATCTACGAACCAGGGGGTCGTGGGTTCGAATCCTGCCGGGCGCGCCATCAAATCAAAGGGTTAGCGAGAGCTAGCCCTTTTGATTTTCGGCCTGTGACCAATTTGTGCCTAAATCCCGCGTCGGCCGAAGCGATCAACGCCTTCATCCGATCTGCGTACGGCGCAAGATGCTTGGCCGACAGGTGCGCATAACGCCGCACCATCTCAGGACTCTCCCAACCTCCCAGCTCCTGCAACGCGAATAGCGGCGTGCCGTTCTGCACATGCCAGCTCGCCCACATGTGCCGTTCGCTGGATTGCACGGCACGCCGCGCGGCGCTTGAGACAGCCGGGAACTCCGACTACTTGACGACGACGTTCAGCGTCGCGCGCGCCTTCGCGCATTGCTTGCGCTGCGACGATGTCGTTGCTTCGATCGTGTACGTGCCACGGCGCGAAAAGCGATGCGCATGTTCGACCCGCGGCGCCGCACCCGTGGTTCCAAGAGGAGCGAATTCGTCGGGCGTCCCGTCGCCGAAATGTAGCGTCACGCCTTCGCAGTGGCGGGGGATGCCTTCGGCCTTGAGGGTTGCCACGGCATTTGCCGCGGGACTGGGCGGCGTCAATGACAGCCGGAGAGTGTTCGCCAGGGCGATAAGTGAACCGCGATCAGGCGTGGCCTGGCTCCAGTCTGGACGGATGTTCGAGGAAGTCTTGGCACCGGTAACCGCCGCGGGCTCGAGTTGCTGTGAAGTCGAGCTCACGCCGCCGTCCTCGCCCGAACGCAATGGATAGGGTGTCGCCAGGGTGGCTTTGTCCGCAGGATGGCTCGCGAGCGCCGAGACGGCTTGCACGCCCTTGCCTTTGGTCGCCGCAAGGATCTCGCCGGCGTGACGCGTCCCGCCGTCGTGAGTCTCCTGTGTCGGCAGCTCGCGAAGCCTGTCGGCGGTCGTCTTGGGTGGTGGCGGGGGCGCCGGAACGTAATGTGGCGAATCGCAGATGATTCCGAGCGCGTCGAGCCAGATGCCGGAGCGGCCGTGGATGCCGACGCCGACGGTGCCGACGGGGCAACGGCTCCAGCGCTCGAGGTAATTGGGGCCGTGCGACCAGTTCTTGCGGTAGCGCCGGGCCCCTGCGCCGGTAAATTTCTGGGCGTAAGACCAAAGCCAACGGTCATCTCCCTGCTTGGCCGCGGCGTTGCCGCAGTGAATCGCGAGGTCGTGCACGATCACCGTCGATTCGCCTTCGGCCTCTACGTCGAGTTGCAACAACGCCGGCTGGTAGGACGGGCACAGGAGACTTATCGGATGCCCACCGCCGCCGCCGTACCAGAGGCGGTCGCCGACGACGACGAGTCCGGGATTGGGCGGGCCGCGATCGACGCTCACTGCTTCGCGGCTGTCGTATCCCCCAAAGGCGCCGACGTGCTGCGCGGATGCCGGGCTGCTCACCCAGACTGTCGAGGTGTACGACGGTCCGTACGCCACCACGCACAACGGTCGCACGGCATCGACGTCGTCGCCGACGTGAAGCTCGAGCCCGGTCAGGATTTGCGGAAACGGGCAGCGCGCTGCAAACGCGCCGCCGCCGCCGCCGCCGACCGGATCGTCACGCACGTCGCCGCGCGCGGGAGTGGCGGCGGCGAGGGCTATCGCACCGAAGCAGGCGGCGATGCGGCGCAGCGCGCGCATCGCGGTGGGGGTCACGGCGATATCCCCGCGGGACATTGCGCCCACGCCTTGAGGTTGAAGGCGACGCTGCACACGCGCTGCGACGAGCTCGCGATCACGTAGTTGCTCGTGGTGGTCGTGCAGACCGGCGACCACACGATTTGCACGTTGGCGACGTTCGGCGGCCCGTTCTCCCAGCCGTTGATCTGCTGCACGCTGCCGGTCTGCGATTGCGCCTCCATGTTGTCGAGGTTGCAGGCGGCAGGGACGGCGACGCGAAAGTTCGCGCTGTACGACCCCGCCCCGGAGCCGAACACCTTGTAGCCGCCGAAGATGTTGCCGCCGCCCTCGTCGACGCCGATGTTGACGAAGGAGGCCCCCGGATTCCAATCGACCACGGGAACCTCGACGCGCTCGCGCGCCGCATGAAAGGTTGCCTGCTTCGCCGGCGAGCGCGCGCCGTCGCCGTTGCGCACGACGGTGATCGCGACCGCATGGTCGGTCGCACCGCGTACCGGCGGCATCACGACCTCGATGGCATCCTCGGTCCACTTGTCGAAGGCGACGCGCAGCCTGCCGTTGGGAAATTGGCCGATGATCTCGACGGCGCCGGTCTGAGCGCCGAGGCAGTAGCCGTCGATGACGAACTTCTGGCCCGATGCGACGCTGCCGACCAGGCGCGTGATTTCCGGCGCGAGCTTCTTGCAATCTTCGAGCTTGTAGACTTTCTTGGAGTCGATGGAATCGGACATGGCCACGACTTTTCCGTTGCGGTCCAGCACGGGCGACGGCGATCGCTGATTGATGACATTGCCGATCGCCGCCTTTTCGATGGCCGCGCCTTTGGCGGATCCAAATGCGCTTCCCCACGAACGCGCATCCGCGCTCGACGGAGCCGCGGCGGCATTCGCCGCCGCCTGGACAACCGACTTGCGTGCAGCAACTTTGTAGAGGGTGGGCGGCCCGGACTTGCGCGCCAGCTCGGCCTTGAACTCGCGCTTCACGTCACCCGCGATGACCTGCTTGCCGCCGACGATGATGATGGCGCGATCGTCGGCGGAAAAGACGTTGCCGGGAACTGCGTGCGCATTGCGCGTCGCTGCGGAGCCGCTGTTGCTGGCGCGGACTACCGCAGCAGGCTGCGCCGCGGGACTGGTGGGAGCGTAAACGCTCGCCGGCGCCGCAGGCTTGAGCTGCGTGTGCGACGACAAGGCGGAAGGAGCGACGTCGGTCGCACTGGCGACAGAAACGAGTGCCAGCGCAAGGCTCGTGGCGACGCAAGGGCAGGTGGCATGCATGGGGGTCTCGCTCCTAGAAGCGAGCCATCGCGGCACGCCCGAGCTCGGTGAGTGCTTTGAGCGCTGCAGCGCGATCGCGCCTCGGCAATTCCTGCGAGGCGAGGATCAATTCGCGATCGCCGCGGCGCGCAATGAGAAAGGCGATGCCGGGCGTACGCGGGAGAATGGCGTTGGGCGCTTCGAGCACCGCCATCGCGGCGTCGCCGATGCCGGCGACCTGCTCGTAGCGGATCTTGTCGCCGGCGCGCGGCTGGTCGCCCATGGGGTTCACCATGAGCATCGACCATTCGCGGATTTCCTTCGGCAGCGGCTGCGAATTGCGCGTCAGCGAGGCCGTGAACCCACCGCCGGGCGTCGCCCACTCGCACGACGCGATATCGCCGCCAGCCTGCTCGAATCGCGTGTCGCGTGCCGCCGGCTTGGCGTCGGGGAAGAACTTGCGCACTTCGCTGTCGGTGAGAAGCGCGCACGGGTTGCCGAAGGGGTCCTTGCCGGCAGCGGCAACGTGTGCCCAAGGCAACGGCGAGGGCGATGGCGATGACGAGTTTCGATGACATGGAGCTCCCTTTCATTTGCCGAGAATTCCCGACGCCTGGCCCCAGTCTCGCTTGCCGGAGATCGAGCTTGGCGCCGGCGGCAATGGCTGCGGATTCAATGCCGACTTGGTCGCCGGGTTGCTGTTCATCGTCGTCGACGCTGCGTGCGACGACGGATCGGTGGTGGAGAAGTTGAACGACACGGCCTGGCTCCAGGCGCCGCCGTCGAGGCGCACGCGCACGAGCCATGGACCGGTCGCATCCGGCCCGGCGCCGGCCGGCACGTTGGCGCCTTGCGCAAGCTGGGCAGTGGCCACTTTCCACACGATCGGCGCGCCGCCCGCCGAGCGCGAGGCCATCGGCGACGGCGTCTGGCGGCGCGGGTCGAGCTTGGTGAACTCGACGTCGGCGTTGCCGCCCGTGCGGCCCTTCGTCATCCTGATCTGCACGCGCAAGTGCCCGGCCATCGATGTGCTCCCCGGCGCCGGCGAAATGATCCCCGGGGCCGCTCCGCCGCTGCCCAAAAGTGCCGAGTCGGAGGCACGCTTGTTGGTGGCATAGGGGCTCGCCTCGATGACCTTCGCGTCCACGCCGACAGGACCGACCCGTGGCGTCGCTGCCACGCGCGGCGGATTGATGCGCTCGTAATCGGCGATGAGCTTCGGCCGCTGCGCCGCGCCAATCGCCTGGCGGCTCATCGGAAACGACGCCGTGGCGAGCGCGGGCCACGCGCGGCGCACGTCGTCGGGGATGTTGTCGCCGACCGGCGTGCATTGCGCTGTGGCGGGATGCAGCCACGGATCGCTGTTGCAATGCGCGCCGAGAATGAACACGACGCTGCCCTGGCCCCGTGCGTCGACGCTGCGGCTCGGCCACACGTTCTTGTTGAGCTGCGCGTTGTAGGACTCCGACGCGTTCGCCTTGCGCGGATCGGTTTCGCCGGGCGTCCAGGTGCCGGTCGCCCAGTAGCTCACGTAGGTCTGCTGGTCCTTGCCCTTGCACAAGCCGCGAAACGAGTATTCGGCCATGCCCGCGGGCGCGGTCCTGAAATTCGGCGCAGCGGATAGGGACGGTAACGCGCAATCGATCTCGACCACGGCGTCCGGTCGCTTCGCCAAACGGCTTGAAATGCAAGGCCTGCGCGGGCGAGGCCGCCAAGGCCGCGCGCAGACCATCACTACAACGATTCGTAGTTCCGTACGCATGGCGATCACCTCCGCAGCGCCGATGCCGGCGCGGCCTGGACTTCGGAAGACGTGCTCTTTTGCATGACGGTCGAGGCACTCGTCTTGGTGTCAGACCTTTGCCGACGGCCGCATCAATGCGCTGCGCGTCGCGGACGAACGCGACGACGCGCTTTCGCCGTACGGCGTGACCGCCATGTCGTGTCCCGGCGCACCCGCGATGACGAACTCGACCCACTCGCCGATGTTGAGTCCCGGATTCTGGGTTTGGATCGGCGCTTTGATGAGTGCGCGCACGCGATAGTTGCCGACCGACGCCGTCATCGCCGGAGGGGTGCCCGGCTGGTGGGCGCCCCATCCGAGATAGCCGTTGCCCTCGGCGTCCGCCGCGGGCACGGTGTCGGTCGTCACGAGCTTCCACAGACCATCCTTTTGCCTCGCCTGGATTTGCACCTCGTAGGTCTGCACCTTGAAGTTTCTCGGCGTCGCGATCCGCGGCGGCGCGACGCGGATGCGCATCGCCGTCTGCGGGCTGTGCGTGCTACCGGGCTTGGGCTCGACGATGCTCGGCGGCGCGGCCGTCGCGACCTGATACGCGCTCGCACCGCTGTCGCGAGCGGTGCCGGTGTACAGGGGCACATCGGCGCGCTTTTTCGCGGCGATGAGCGCATCGCGCTGCGCGGTCTTGCTCCTCGACGTGAACGGCCGCGCGTTGGCTCGCATCCCGTCGGTGAGATCGTTGGGCAGCGTGCCGGTCGACGAGGTCGACACCGACACGCATTTCGCCATGTCGTCGAGCCACGGGTCTGCGCTGCAGATCATCTTCGACAGGAAGCGGCCATACGGCGCATACGAGGGCTTGTCCAGCGTCGGCGCCGGCGCCGTGACCGTCTCCCACGTGTCCTTGGTGGTCGGGTTGTAGCCGCCTTCGGCGGTCCACTGCACGCGAAAGTCCTCCGTCGAGTGCGTGTAGTCATCGAACTGGCTCGTGTTTTTCTTGTTTGGCTGCGACTGTTCGGCCGTGAGCTTGATGCACGTGCCGCTGGCGACGTAACGCGCTTCCGCAGCCGTGAACTTGCCCTTGATGCTCGGCATGTCGCAAAAGACGTGACTCGCCATCGTCGTTGTGCCAAACGGGGTGCCGGCGCCGGCGGTGCCGCAGTGGAACGCGGCACCGATTGCGGCGAGCAGCGCGACATACGTTTTCATGGGAGCTCCTTAAGACAGGATCGGCACGCTCGGCACGCGCGCGATCGAACCGCGACCGCCGGGCGCAAAGGCGAGTGCCGCGAGGGCCAGCGCGGGGACGAGCAGCCAGTCGCCGGCGCGCGAGTAGAACGTCGTCCGGCTTCGAAGCGTAACGCTGGCGACGGCGATGCCTTCGCCGAACGCGGGTCCGGCGCTCGCCACGATGCGCCCCGACCCGTCGATGACTTGCGACGGTCCGGCATTCGAGGCGATTGCGATCGGCACGCCGTTCTCCACGGCGCGCAGGATCGACGCCAAGTTGTGCTGCGCCGCGGCTGCCGTGCGGCCGAACCATGCGTCGTTGGTGAGTTGCAGCAGGATCTGCGCGCCGTCGCGCGTCGTGCTGCGCGCGAGATCGGCAAAGAGGTTTTCCCAGCAGATGAGCATGCCGATGGCAATGCCGCCCGTGCCGATCGGCGCGGCGTCCTCGCCTGCAAGGCCGGATTCGCATCGGCGGCGCAAGCCAGCGCGGCCAGGTGAAACGGCCTTCGAGCGGCATGTATTCGCCGAAGGGAACGAGGCGGCGCTTGCGGTACGGCAACGAGATCGTGCCGTCCGGCGCGACGACGTAGGCCGAGTTGTAGCGCTCGTGCTCGGCGATGTCGAATCGCGGTCCGTCGCGGGCAACGAATTTTTCCGTTTCCGCCGCGCCGACGACAAGGGTCGCCCTCGAGCGTTGCGCAAGCGCTGCAAGATCGGCGCCAAGCGGCGCATCGTGGCGGGGATCGCCGACCGCGGTCTCGGGCCATACCACGATGGCGGCGCCGGTCGCGGCGGCTTCGTCGGTGAGGCGCGCGAGGCGCGCGAAGACGGCGTCGCGTCCGTCGCGCGTCGCGCGCTCGCCGATCGCGATCACCGGCTGCAGCGCCGCGACCTTCAACGTCGCCCCGCCGGCAGGCGAGCCGAGCGTCCACGCACCCGCCGCATGCACGCAGGCGATCGTGAACGCGGTTGCCATGGCGGGGCGCGCCGCCGCGCGGCCCTGCGTCACGAGCTCCGCAACGACGACGTTGACCGCGACGACGAGCGCGCTCACGCCCGCCTCGCCCGTGATCGAGGCGAGTTGCAGCAGCGCGAGATTGCCGTGCTGGGACTGCGCCAGCGTCGCCCACGGCAGCGCCAGGAAGCCGGCGTGCGCGCGCACGAAGTCGAGCACGACATAGGTCGCTGTCGCGCCGACGACGAGCGGCACGCGCGAGCGTGCGAGCAGCGGCAGCGCCGCGCACCACAGCGCGGTGTACAAGCAAATGTAGCCCGCGAGTGCGATCGCCTGCGGCGCACCGAAGCCCGGCACTTCGATCAGCCAGCGAGCGATGCCGCACGCGGTCGCGACCCCCGCGACCGCACCGATGGCAAACGCATGCGCCGGACGCGCGCGGCGGCAGACCACGACGAGCGGCGCCAGCGCCACCCAGGCGAGCACGCCGTGATCGCCCGGCGGGAAGGCCAGCGTCAGCAACAGCGCCGAAGTCAGCGCCGCGACCCCTGCGCGGACGGCACCGCTCATGGATGGAATCGCAGCGCGAGTTGCGCCACCGCCTCGTCGATCGCCGCACGCAACGCGTCGTCGAGGCTTTCCTTGTGCTGGTTCTGCGTCTTGAAGTCGGGCACCAGCGGCTGCGCGTTGTTGCCGCCGCCGTGCCCGCGCGCGGCGAGGATGGCGCCCACTGCGTTGCCGAGCCCGGACACGCTCGACGTCTGGCTCAAGATCGACTTCTTCACCGTGATCACGTCGAGAATTTCGCCGGTGGCCACTTCGACGATGCTGACGTCGATCATGATCACGTCGCGATTCTTGCCGCCGCCGATCTCGACGCCGGCAAGCGAGATCGTCGACGAGCGCTGGTTCTCGCTCGGATTGGCGCCGGAGATGGTGCCTTCGAAGATGTACTGCGCGCCATGCAGCTGCGGCTCCGCGGCGCTGCCGTCGGAAAGTCCGGAAGCGTTGAGCTGCTTCTCGCGCACCACGCCTTCGCTCAGGCGCGCCCGCTCGACGACACGAAACTGGCCGCTCTTGACCAGCGCGGTCTTGAACATGTCCGTTCCGCCGCGGGCCGCAATCTCGCTGACGCTGGAGCGAAATTCGTACACTGTGACCGTGACGCGGTCGCCTCGCGGTCGCGGCAGGCTCTCGAGCATGCGGGTGGAAGGCGCCGAATCGACGACGGGAGGCTCGTAGACAGGCGCGCCGCATGCCGACGCCGTCGCCGCAAGCGCCAGCCCGGCCGCGCAAATGAGGAATATCGCGTTCACAGCGCTTGCTCCTTGTGGGCATCGACGTCGCCGTGTCGGCAAGGCGTCCCTACCATCAAGTACGCAGGTTGGCGTGAATAACCGGACATCCGCCCGCCGCGCGGGCGGCAAAACCGAGAAACGCGCGTGACAGGCGCCTGTCGGTCCGCTAATGCGTGGCGGCGGCGATCCGCTGCTCGAGCGCCTTGAACGGCAGGCGCAAGTGGCGGCCGAGCTCCGGATGCGCCTGCTCGATGGCGCGTGCGGCATCCAAGGCTTGTCGTGCCTCGCCGTTCGCGCTTGTAGCGAGCAGGCACTCACCGAGCACGAGATCCACTTCGAGGATGCGCGGGCTGCGCGGGTCGAGGAGATTCTGGTAGCGCTCGCGGGCTCGGCGCAGCAACTCGAGCGCCGCCGCGGAATCGTCGCTTCTCAGCCTGGCGCGACCTTCGAGGTAATCGGCGCGCGCCGCATAGGACTCGAGGTAGACGCCGAGGCCGCTCGCCTCGATCGCCGCGCGTGCTTGCTGCGCAAGCGAAACGGCCGTCGTCGCGTCGCCGCGCGCCAGCGCGACCTCGCCCTTCAACAGCCATCGTTCCGTTGCATTCTCGGGAAATCGTGCCTCCTTATCGACGCTCACGAAAAGCTGCTCGGTCAAGGCATCTGCATCATCGACGCGACCTTCGATCAGCGCGAGCTGGATGCGAATGCCGATCGACGAATTGAAATAGGCCGAAGGCGCCGTTCGGCCGCTCTTCTCGGCGATGGCACTGAATTCGTCCATATTCGCTGCGGCCTGTCGATAGCGACCGAGATCGATGAGAGACAGCGATTCCATCCAGAGCATCTCTCCGAGGTACAGCGTGCCAGGGCGATTCTTGCGTCGATTGGCGATCGCTCGCTCCATGGTCGCGACACCCTCTTCGAGTTGCCCGTAGCGGCCGAGCCGATAGCCGTACTCGATCTGCGTCTGCGGCGTGTGGAACGGGTCGTCGGGCCCTTTGATCTTCAGCGCCAGCGAGCGGGCATCAGCGAGGACGGAGAGACCTTCGCGGGTGCGCCCCGTTTCGTACAGGAAGCGGCCGAGGCGAAACTCGGTTTGCAGCGTATCGACGTGGTCCTCGCCGTTGACCGCGCGCGCGGTTTCGAGCGCGCGACGCAAGCTGTGTTCTGCCGCGGCGAATTCCTCCAAATGATATTGCGCTTCGCCGAGGTAGGCGTAATAGCGCGGAAGGCTGGGGTTCGGGTCGCCGCGTGTCTCGCGCGTAACCTCGATCGCTTCCGCCAGCGCGGCCGCGGCTTCCCGGTTCTGTCCGAGCTCGTTGCCGATTTGCGCCTGGACGGAAAGCGCCTCCGCAAGTTCGAACGAGGGCGGCAAAGCGCGACGCAGCTTCACCGACTGCTCTGCAAACCCCAGCGCTTTGTGCTTGTTCGTGCTCTGAAAGTGCTCGGCCAGCTTGATCCAGAGCTCGGCACGGCTAGAGGACGTGAAGTCGTGGCGCGCATCGAGTATGGCCTTCGCTTCGGCGAGGACCGCTTCGCGCTCGTTGACCGACGACGAGGACTGAAGGGAGGTCGCCAACGCGAGCAGCGCGGCAGCGAGCGCGGGATCGTCGGCGCGCTTTTCGGCGCGCAGCAGCGCCACCGCCTTCTTGCGCAATCCCACGGCCCTGTCGTCGACGCCCAGGTCTTCGTACATCTGGGCCAGGAGCGACAGGACTTCGATCTTCGCTTCCGGCGCGCCGTCGAGCGCCGTCTCGATCTT
Organism: uncultured beta proteobacterium; assembly: GCA_963756765.1. Taxonomy (GTDB): domain Bacteria; phylum Pseudomonadota; class Gammaproteobacteria; order Burkholderiales; family Casimicrobiaceae; genus VBCG01. The sequence continues at coordinate 19,381 of CAVWPC010000026.1, forward strand.
GGCAGCGCCCCGATCGAGGAGCTCGAGCGCGGTCGTCCTTCGCGCCTTGACGGGATCGCTCTGATCGCTGCTGTTGGCACGGAAGACGTCGCTTAAGAATTGCTGGATGGCGGAGGCGCGCAGCGCCTCGCTGCGCGCGACCCGCGCCTGATGCAATGACACGGCCGTCGCCGCGACCAGCACCGTTGCGATCGACGCTCCGGCACCCAGGCCGAGCCTGTGCCTCACGATGAACTTGCGGGCGCGATAAAGGGCGCTTTCGGGCTGGGCGAGCACGACGTCGCCGCTCAAGTAGCGCTCGATGTCGTCGGCCAACGCGCTCGCCGTGGGATAGCGCTGCGCCGCGTCCTTGCGCAGCGCCTTCCGCGCAATGGCGTCGAGGTCCCCGGCGAGCTGCCGCCGCAGGTCGCGCTGGGTCGTGCCGGCATGGGCCGCCGCCGCTGCTGTGACGAGGGTGGAAGGCCGGACGATGTCCTGAGACAGGATTGCTTCTTCGATTTCGGCGCGCGTGCCACGCTTCAGGCGATACGGTCGCGCCCCGGCGAGAAGCTCGTACAGGACCACGCCCAGCGAATACACGTCCGACGCGGTCGTCAGCGGCGCGCCCGCGATCTGCTCGGGCGAGGCATAGTCCGGCGTGAGCGCGCGGCCGGCGACCTGTGTCAACGCGGTCTCGCGGGCGGCGCCGTCCTCCATCAGCTTGGCGATGCCGAAATCGAGCAGCTTCACCTCGCCTTGCGGCGTCACCAGGATATTGGACGGTTTCAGGTCCCGGTGCAGGGCGAGGCGCGTGTGCGCATGCTGGACGGCTTCGAGCACCTGGAGGAACAAGGCGAGGCGCGCGCGCACCTCGGCGTTCCTGGCATCGCACTCGGCCGTGATGGGACTGCCCTCGACGTACTCCAGGGCCAGATAAGGCTGCCCGTCGTCGGCGAAGCCGGCATCGTAGAGACGGGCGATGTGCGGGTGCTCGAGTGCCGCCAGGATCTCGCGTTCGCGCGCGAACCGCTCGGCCAGCGCCCACGACGATCCGCTGACGCGCAGGAGCTTGAGCGCGACATCGCGCTTGACCAATCCATCGGCGCGCTCGGCGAGCCACACCGCCCCCATGCCGCCCTGTCCCAAGTGACGCAGCAGCCTGTACGGACCGACTTGCGTGCCCGGCGCGAATCCGTCGTCGCTATCCGACAGGGAGGGAAGCGTGATCGGCGGCAGCGTGCCGATCCAGTCGGCGGTCTCGCCGGCGGCGCGTTGCGCCAGCAGCCGCGCGAGCGCCGGCCGCAGCGCCGCATGCTCTTGCGCCAGCGCGGCGAGCCAGGGGGCGTGCGCGCTCGGCGGCAAATCGAGCGCCTGATCGAGCAACGTCGACAACGCGTGCCAGGTGCCCGTGTCGAGTTTCATGTGAGGGAGTACGCGCGCGTGCGGCGGATCCGGACATCGGCGCAGCGGGCACCGTCGGACACTAGCTCAACGCGACGGAGAGCATAAGCCGCGCCTTTTCCCAATCTCGCCGCACCGTGCGGTCGGTGACGCCCAGCGCCTGCGCGATCTCGGCTTCCGACATGCCGCCGAAATAGCGCATCTCGACGACGCGAACCAGGCGCTCGTCGACGTGGGCGAGCTCCTCGAGCGCATCGTGCACGCGTACGATCTCCTCCTCGCCGCCGCTCGGCGCGCCTTCGACGATGCCGGTGTGGAGCGTGATGTCGACGGCACCTCCGCCGCGGCGTTGCGCGAGGCGGCGGCGGGCAAAGTCAACGATGATGCTGCGCATCGTGCGCGAGGCGTAGGCCAGGAAATGCGCACGGCTCGTGACGTCGAGGCTGCCGAGGTTATGCAGCCGCAAGTAGGATTCATGCAAAAGCGAGGTCGTGTCCAGCACCGTGAACGGCGCGTGGTTGCGCAAGCGGGCCCGAGCCAGCGCGTGCAATTCGCCGTACAGGCGCTCGAACAACTCGTTGACGGCGTTCGCGTCGCCGCCGTTGGCGCGCGCGATCAGCTCGGTGATCGCGCCGGGTTCGACCGGTTCCACGCTTGTCATGGCTGCTACCTTGTTCCCCATTGGGAGACAATGCAATCATGCCATGCGGCCGGGCAACTCTGGCGCCGACTCCATATCAAGGTAGTTGGCTTCGACGAGGCGACGGATCTTCGCGTAACGACCACTTTTCTTATCTCGCACTTCGCGGCGATCACTTGATCGCTGGAGAAGCAAATGCCCGTGTCGTCGGCTTCGTCCGCGAGCGCGAAAAGAATCAGCCTCGCAGCCGGGCCTGCAGCGTGACACACACGCACTGACAAGCACCCAATCCAGAGCTCTAACACTCATTTTCGCAGCCTCCTTTTCAGATGCGGTGCATGGGGACTTTTTGGGGATTCGCAGTAGAAGACAGTGACAAACAGTTGAAGATGCGGTGAATGGGCAGTGTTAAAGTACAATAAAAACGGGCCGTTACGGCCACTTCGCCAACTACGAACCAGCGGGTCGTGGGTTCGAATCCTGCCGGGCGCGCCAATCAAATCAAGGGGTTGACTGTGGTCAGCCCCGTTTCATTTCCGGCCTGTGCCGTAAACGTGCGGATGTAGGCCGTCACTTACCCCAAGACCCTAGGGTGACCGACAGCAGGCGTGCCCGATTCGGGCGACGCTTCCAGCAAACTGGATGTGCAGGTGCCCGGTGAGCGACGACACGAGCGAGCGGAGGATTGCATGATTCCACGCGCGAAGCCTTGCGCAAGGACAGGTCGGCGCGAACCTGGATCGTCGAGGCAAAGCCCGTGAGCGAGTGGTTCGCGCTGAGTGTGAGTCCTCTCGAGCTGGTGACTCGCGGCACGATCATGTATCTCGGCCTGGTGCTGACGTTCCGCTTCCTGCTTCGGCGCGACGTGGGATCCATGAGCACGGCCGACATCCTCTTCGTCGTCGTCGTGGCGGATGCCGCCCAGAACGCGTTGTCGGGCGAGTACCGGTCGATCACCGACGGCATCATCCTGGTCGGAACGCTCGTGTTCTGGAATGTCGCCCTGGATTGGCTGGCGTTCCATTTTGTGACGTTTCGACGCTTCGTCGAGCCGCCGGTCTTGCCGCTGATCCGGGATGGGCACTGGGTTCGACGCAACTTGCGCCAGGAGTGGATCACGGCAGAAGAAGTGCGATCGAAGCTTCGGGAAAGAGGCATCGAAGACATTGCCGAAGTGCAAGTCGCCTATCTCGAGTCGAGTGGCGAGCTGGGCGTGATCAAGGTCACGAGGCAACCCCCCGAGAAACCATCGCATCGCACGCGCCTCGGGGCGGGGTAGCTCGCCGCTCCGCATTCAACGCGGTGGCGGTTCCGTTGTCTTGCCCAAGGCAGCGCAGTCGAAGGTTTCGCGATACGGCTGCAGCGATTCAGTGACCGCACTGAGCAGTTCCGTCCTCATGTCCGCGCGGGTCAGCTTCTCTTCCGCCGCGAGCGCCGCCATGTCGATGGTCACGCCCACCACGAGGCCGACGCCCGCACCGATCGCCGCGCCTACCAGGGTGCCGACGCCGGGCGCCACTGCCGTACCCACCGTCGCGCCCGCGGCTGCCGCCCCGACCTTGCCGATGCCCTTCTTGGCCATCGCCTTCGCCAGCACGGCACCGGCCGACTTCATGGTCGCCTTGCCCATCGCCTTGGCAGTGACCTTGGCGGCCAGCGTACCGGCAATCAACCCGGCGCCCGAGCCACCCACCAGCCGGGCCTTGCTCCCTTCCCATTGGCTAGTCCAGGGCGTTGCCGGAAGTTCCCGGATCACCTTGCAGCCGCGCTCGTCCAGCACCAGCCGGTTGCGGTCGAGCAGGTCGAGTGCACCGCTGCGCGCATCGACGAGCAGCGCCCACTGCGCTTCGTAGGCGGCCTGCACGTCCGGCAGCAGGCGCACGATGGTGGGGCTGGCCATCACCTTTTCGCTGAACTTCGCCTGCATCAGCAAGTCGATGTCGCCGGTCAACAGCGTTGCGAAACGCGACCATTCGGCGCCGAGGCTGAAATACCAGTCCAGGTACTGGTCGACGCCCTGTGCGGCCGCTGTCTCGATGCCGTCGAGCTTCGTGCAGGCAGCGACCTGGTGCGCCGTGAGCTGGCTCTGCGTCTGGGCGATGAGCGCCTTCATTGCATCGGCCGTGTTGAGCGCATAGACCTTGCCGCCAATGCGCTCGCATTCCGGCACGGGCCGCAGCGCGAGCGGACTGTCGGCGGTGCGCAAGCGGTGGTCCAGTGCGCCCAAGGACTGGAACAGCACGAGCACGACAATGCTGACGAGCGCCGCCCACCATGCCGCGCGCACGGCTCCGACCGGGGGCGGTGAAATGCCGGCCGGCAGCCCCTCGCCCAAGGTGCGGCGGATCTCGGAGAGAGGCAGCGCGAGGCCCGAGAGGCTCAATCCCAGGAAACTGAATACGGATACCGGCGCCACGAGCAGCGATAGCAGCATTCGCCATTCGAGGTTCGTGGCCGGCGTACCCAGCGCCTCCAGGGAAGCCTGGCCCCACGCGCCGGCATCCAGTGCCCACTTGACCGCTCCCGAGGGCGCCTCCGCCCAAGTCGACTGCAGCTGGTGGATGCGCTCGGCATAAGGCACCGCGGGCGCCTCGGCGAGGAGGACGCTCGCCGCCATCCACACGAGCGCGAGGACCAGCGCCACCAGCCATTGCGCCGCCTGCGAGGACCAGTGCAGCGCATAGATCGGCTGCGTGAACTGCGCCGCGCTCGCGCGAGCGAGCTGCCGGCGCGCCAGGAGGTGGAGCGGCGGGGCCAGGCCCAGCAGCAGCCATTCGAGCCGGCCGAAGAAGACGCTCTGCAGCAGGACCGCCGCGCCCAGCACGATGGCCAGCGCCGCCCGCCAGAGGATGCTGAGGGCCCGTCGGCTGGCCCAGCGGTGCAGGAAGCGGCCGGGCTGGAACGGGTGCAGTGCCCGCAGGCGGCGCACGGTGCCCTGGTGCCACAGCGCCAGCATCGCCGGTACCGCCAGCGGGAGCGTGCAGGCAAGCAACGCGAGCACGTTCAGCCGCGGCACCGCCATCGATGCTCCCCAGAGCAGGGCGAGGAAGGCGTAGCCAGGCAGCAACCCGCGCAGGAGCCTCCTGCCGATGGATCGTGGGTCGCGAGGGACGGCTGCAGGCAAGGCAAGAGTCCGGTGGAACGCCCCTGGGCGGGGTGGCCGCTCGGGCAGGCGCCGCGAAACGGCGCCTTGGTTTGCAGGACATTATCGCCCCGGGGGCAGATTGTCGTTGCCGGCGGTGACGGCCGGCACGGCCTTGGGCATGCCGCGGGGGACGTGCGCCTCCGGGTCCCAGTGGGCGAGTCCGTGCCCGCCGGGGATCGCTGTGCGTGGTCGGGTGGCATTGCAGCGGCGGCGGTCCGGAATCGCGAAAGGAGGGCACCGGCGCGGCGGTTCGCAGTTGACGGCGGCGCGTCGAATATTCCCCCTCGGCCCGCTTGACTTTTTGCATCCTCGAAACGAACATCTTGTAGCGGACAATATGTCCGCGCCAACATCACTGTTCGGTCGAGGAGAACGCCATGAATGAAACTGGTGGTCGTGGTTCGACGAAGCTGATGCACGAGCTGTTCGGCGGCCGCGCGCCCGAGACGCACGAGGACGTCGCGAAGGCGCTGGGGCTGTCCGTGGAGAGGGTCAAGCTGCTGCGCTGGTACCTCAAGGGGCAGCCGGTCCCGGACTGGTTCTATGCGTCGGTGCAGGTGCGGCCGGAGCTGGTGGGCGAGGTGGCAGGCACCCTGATCCGGAACGGGCTCGTGGTGGACGGCTTCCCGATCGGCAAGCCGGCGATCGACGCGGCGATCCTCAACATCAGCAACCTGCCGCTCGAGGCCCGGGGCTAGGCCATGGGACCCACCGGTGACGAATTCCGAGTCGTGCAGGTGCACGTGTCGCGTCGCTGCAACCTCGCGTGCCGCCACTGCTACTCGACGTCCGGGCCGCGGCTGCGCGACGAAGTCCCGGTGGGTCTGTTCCGCGATGCGATCGCCGACGCGGCGGCCGAGGGCTACAACGTCGCCGGCTTCTCCGGTGGCGAGCCGCTCATGTACGACGGGCTGCGCGAGCTCCTGATCCATGCGCGCACCCTGGGGATGGTGGCGACGGTCACCACCAACGGCATGCTGCTCGACGCCCGGCACCTGGCACTCCTGGAGGGCGCCGCGAGCCTGGTCGCCATCAGCCTCGACGGCCTGCCCGGATCGCACGACCGCATGCGCGACCATCCCGGGGCCTTCGCGACGATGGCCAAGCGCCTGCCCGCGCTGCGCGCATCCGGCATCCCGTTCGGGTTCATCTTCACCCTCACCCAGCACAACCTGGACGAGCTGCCTTGGGTCGCGCAGTTCGCGCTGGACGAGGGCGCGCGCCTGTTGCAGATCCATCCGCTGGAAGGGGTGGGCCGCGGCGCGGCGATGAGCGGCAGCACACCCGACGCCACGGAGCTTGCGTATGCCGTGCTGGCGGTCGGGCGCATCCAGGCCCTCGTCGGCGAGCGGCTGCGGGTGCAGCTCGACGTGGCGGGACGCGACGCCATCGCCGCCGATCCCGATCGGGTGTTCGCGGGGACGACGACCTGCGCCGCCGGCGAGCCGCTCGCCACCTACCTGTCGCCGCTCATCGTCGAGGCCGACGGCACCGTGGTGCCGGTCGAATACTCGTTCGGGCCGGCGTTGGCGCTCGGCAACCTGCGCGAGGCGCCGCTGCGGACCCTGGCCGCGCGCTGGAAGGTGCACAAGCAGCCGGCGTTCGAACGGCTGTGCCGCGACGTCCACGCCGCCGTGACCGCGCAGCCCGACGTCGCGGTGGTCAACTGGTACGGCCTCGTGTCGCAGCGCTCGGCCGGCGAGGAGATACCGGCGCGCGCCTGGGGCTGAGAGGGCGCTCGCCGCCGCGGTGTCCGCCGGCATGGGTCGCCGCGGCGCGACCGCACTTCCCGGCTGCGCTCGGAGGTCCGGGGCGGGGCGCCCGCCCGGCGCGCCAAGCCGTTCCGGCGGAAGCCGGCGCACCGGTCGCGCTACACTCTCGCGTCTGCCCGCACCGGATTGGCTGCCGATGGAAATGCTCGACGACCGCGCCATGGACGAAGTAGCCGAGTTCTTCTCGGCGTTCGCCGTTCCCATGCGCCTCAAGATCCTGAACGCGCTGCGCGACGGCGAGCGCAACGTCGGCGACCTCACCGCCGCGCTCGGCTGCAGCCAGGCCAACATCTCGAAGCACCTGTCCACCCTCGCGAAGATCGGCGTGATCGCCAAGCGGACCCACGGGACGAGCGCCTTCTATCGCATCGTCGACCCGCGGATCTACCACCTGTGCGACCTCGTCTGCGTGCAGGTGGGGAATCGCCTGACGCAGGTGGTGGCCACCCGCGACGCGCTGTTGCGCTCGGTCGGGGCCAAGCCGGCCGCGGCCCGCCGGCGCAGCGCGAAGCGCTAGCCGGCCCGCCAGCCGCGGTTCAGTCCGCCGGCGATTCGCCGCGCGCGCGTTGGCGCCATGCCCGGGGCGAGGTGCCCGTGCGTGCACGGAACGCCTTGGTGAAGGCGCTCGGCTCCGCGTAGTGCAGGGTCGACGCGATCTCGCCGGCACGCAGGTCGGTATCGCGCAGCAGCTGCTCGGCCCGCGTCATGCGCGCTTCGTTGAGCAGCGCGAGGAACGTGGTGCCCTCGGCGTGCAGCTGGCGGCTGAAGTTGCGCGGGTGCAGGCCGAAGAGGCGGGCCGCGTTGGGCTGGGTCGCGGTGCCCAGGTGGATCATCGGATGCAGCGCGCGCAACACGAGGTGCGACAGCGGGAGCGTGGGCAGCGCGTCGCTGCACACGGCCGCATCTCGCAGGCGGGTGTCGAGCGCGGCATCGTGCGGGATGCGCGCGCGCAGCCAGGACGCCGCGAAGGCGATGTGCGCGAGGCGGGCGTTGAAGACGACGTCCAGGCCGAAGAAGCGGTGGTACGCGGCGACATCCTTCGGCGCGCGCCTGGGCAGCGACACCGACAGCGGCTTCCAGCTGCTGCCGCACAGCGCGCGCATGAGCTGCATCGCGATGGCCAGCGCCGTGTCGACGAGAAGGTCGTGGCCGACCGGGACCGGAGACATACGGCGCGTAGGCCAGGGTCGCGCGTCCGCGCACCGTGGGCAGCAGCATCGCCACGGCGCCTGCGTCGACGAGATGGTGGCGCAGCACGAACGTGCGCAGCGCGGCGTCGGCGGTGTCCGATTCCAGCATCAGCCGCGCGGTCTCCCCGAACACCGTCGGATCGAAGCGTTCCCCCAGCAGCACCCCGAGCTCGCCGCAGCCGGTCACGCGCGCGCAATGCGCGAGCAGCGCCACGCCCTCGCGCAGGGCGAGCCGGCCGCGCGGGTCGGCGAGGATCGCGGGGTCCACGCCCGCCGCAGCGAGCACCGGCGCCGGGTCGTGCCCCTTCTCCCGGAGCAGGTCGGGCAGCGCGCGCAGGAACCCGGCGCGGATCTCGCCCAGCGCAAGCGGCGGTCGGAAGTCGGGAATCCATCAGGACATGGGCAGCTTGGCGCCGCGAACGCGCATCGGGAATGGGCCGGAAGCGGGCGCCGCCAGGCGAGCGGCGCGGCGGCATGCCGGGCCGAAGTGGCAGCGCGTCAGTCTGTCGCATTCGGGCGTAGCGTTGCAACAGGACAAGATGCCGCAAATTGCGGCAAATCGCCGCACGCGCCGTCCGGAAATGACAAGTACATGCATGCCCAACTTCACTAACCTCGGGCGACCGGGACGGCGTGCTGCAACCTTGCCCAGCGTCGCCCGGGCACTCTACCGGGAGAAGATCTTGCATCAACGCATCGCATCCTTTGCGAGCGCCGTCGCGCTCGCCCTCGGCGTTTCCCACGCGGCGGCACAGCAGGTCTACGGCGTCGCCGGCTCGCCGTCCGCCACCACGACCGTCAGCCCTGCGCCAGTTGCCGCCGCCCGACCCCCGTTCGGTGGCGTCATCAAGGACGACGCATTGCAGTCGAAGCCGTGGTGGGCGCCGCGCGTCGTGCCGCCCAAGGGCGCACCCAACGTCCTGCTGGTCATCACCGACGATGCGGGGTTCGGCGTGCCGAGCACGTTCGGCGGGGTGATTCCACGCCGACGATGGACCGCATCGCCGGCGAGGGCCTGCGCTACAACCGCATGTTCTCGACCGCCTTGTGCTCGCCCACGCGCGCCGCGCTCATCACCGGCCGCAACCACCACTCGGCGGGCTTCGGCGTGATCTCCGAGCAGTCGACGGGCTTTCCCGGCTACAACAGCATCATCGGCCGCGACAAGGCGACGGTCGGCCGCATGCTCCTCGACAACGGCTACTCGACGGCGTGGTTCGGCAAGGACCACAACACGCCCGCGTTCGCGGCGAGCCAGGTCGGTCCCTTCGACCAGTGGCCCACCGGGATGGGCTTCGAGTACTTCTACGGCTTCGTCGGCGGCGACGCCAACCAGTGGGAGCCCAACCTCTTCCGCGGCACCACGCAGATCTACCCGTTCGAAGGCAAGGCGCCCGGCACGTGGAACCTCGTCACCGCGATGGCGGACGACGCCATCGATTACATGACGCGCATCCACCAGACGGATCCGGGCAAGCCGATCTTCATCAAGTACGCGCCGGGCGCCACCCATGCGCCGCACCACCCCACCAAGGAATGGGTGGACCGGATCCACGCGATGCACCTCTTCGACGACGGCTACGAGAAGCTGCGCGAGCGCATCTTCGAGAACCAGAAGAAGCTCGGCGTGATCCCGAAGGATCTCACGCTAACACCCTGGCCCAAGGACGTGATCAAGCCGTGGGACGAGCTGACCGCCGACGAGAAGAAGCTCTTCATCCGGCAGGTGGAGGTGTTCGCCGCGTATGCCGCGTACAGCGACTACGAGATCGGCCGCGTGATCCAGCACTTCAAGGACCTCGGCAAGCTCGACAACACGCTCGTCATCTACATCAACGGCGACAACGGCACGAGCGCCGAGGGCGGCCCGCTCGGGCACGCCCAACGAGGTGGCGTTCTTCAACGGCATCAACAAGCTGCCGGCGGAAGTGCAGCTCAAGTGGTACGACGTCTGGGGCACCGAGGCGACCTACAACCACATGTCGGCCGGCTGGTCGTGGGCGTTCGACACGCCGTTCGACTGGTTCAAGCAGAACGCGTCGCGCCTGGGCGGCATCAACCAGAACATGGTCGTGTCGTGGCCGGCGCGCATCAAGGACAAGGGCGCGCTGCGCGAGCAGTTCGTGCACGTCATCGACGTGGTGCCGACGATCCTGGAGGCGGCCGGCATCAAGGCGCCGCGGATGGTCGACGGCATCAAGCAGGCGCCGATCGAGGGCACGAGCTTCGCCTACACCTTCGACGCGCAGAACGCGAAGGCGGCGTCGCGCCACAAGACGCAGTACTTCGAGATGATGGGCCAGTACGCGCTCTACGACGACGGCTGGCTGCTCTCCACCAAGGTGAACCGCGCGCCGTGGGATGCCTTCGGACCCGCGAACCCCGACCCGCTCAACAACCAGCAGTTCCAGCTCTACGACCTGCACAAGAGCTGGAACCAGGTCGACGACATCGCGCGGCGAACCCGCAGAAGGTGAAGGAGATGCGCGCGAAGTTCGTCGCCGAGGCGAGGAAGTTCCAGGTGTTCCCGATGGACGCCTCGGTCGCGGCGCGCATCGTGGCGCCGCGGCCCAACATCACGGCCGGGCGCAGCGAGTTCGTGTACACGCGGCCGATGGTCGGCCTGCCGCAGGGCGATTCGCCGAACATCCTGAACGCGTCGTACACGTTCACCGCGGACATCGAGGTGCCGCAGGGCGGCGGCCGAGGGCATGATCGTCACCTCGGGCGGCCGCTTCGGCGGCTACGGCTTCTACCTCCTGAAGGGCAAGCCCGTGTGGCTGTGGAACCTGGTCGACCTCGAGCGGCTCAAGTGGGAAGGGCAGGAAGCGCTGGCGCCGGGTCGCCACACGCTGGAGTTCGAATTCAAGTACGACGGCATGGGCGCCGGGACGCTGGCCTTCAACGATTTCAGCGGCGTCGGTCGGCCCGGCGTCGGCACCCTCAAGGTGGACGGCAAGGTGGTCGATACCAAGCCGATGGCGAAGACCCTGCCGATGATCCTGCAGTGGGACGAGAGCCTTCGACGTCGGGTCCGACACCCTCACCGGCGTCAACGACGCGGACTACCAGCCGCCGTTCCCGCTCACCGCCAAGCTCGACAAGCTGACGATCAGGATCGACCGGCCCCAATTGTCGCCTGCCGAGATCCAGAAGCTCGAAGCCGCGATGAGGGAAAAGGCGAAGGCGGATTGAGCGTCATCCCCCGGTCCGGTGCCATTGGACCGGGATGAACAAGATGTTCGAATGCGGCATGATGCCGTAGGCGGGGGCGCATTGCCGGCGGCTGCGGCTGCGTGCGCAGGTGCAAAGTCCTTTCCTGCATCGCCGCCTCGCGCCCGCCTGCGGGCTGTGCGTCGCGTCCGTCCCTCTCCGAACCCACCCTGATCAGCCATGAACCACACCCATCGCATGGCCGCCGCCATCGCCTTCGCCGCCGGTCTGCTGGCCCCCGTAACCGCCCCTGCGCAATCCGTGATGGCCCCCGCGGACGCGTGGCACTACAACGTGATCCTGTACGGCTACCTGCCGTCCATCGGCGGCGCGCTGGCCTTTCCGAACGCCGGCAACCCGGCGGTGAAGGTCGACGCCAGCACGCTGCTCGATTCGCTCGACATGGCGTTCATGGGCACGTTCGACATGCACAACGGGCGCTGGGGCCTCTTCACCGACGTCCTCTACATGGACGTCAGCGGGTCGGCCTCGAAGACGCGCGACTTCACGTAGGCAACGTCGGCATTCCGGCGTCGGTCACGGCCGACCTGGACCTGAAGCTCACGGGCCTCATGTGGACGGTGGCGGGCGAATACCGCATCGCGTCCGACCAGGGATTGGTGCTCGATGCGCTGGCCGGCGCCCGCTACATGGGCCTCAAGCCGACGCTGACGTGGACGTTCAACGGGGACATCGGCAGCCTGCCCGTCGGCGGCCGTCGCGACGGCGGCGAGTCGATCGAGCAATACAACTGGGACGGCATCGTCGGCGTCAAGGGCACGTACGCGTTCGGTGGCGAGCGCGAGTGGAAGATCCCGTTCTACGCCGACATCGGCACCGGGCAATCCCAGCTCACGTACCAGCTCGCCGGCGGCATCGGCTATTCGTTCAAGTGGGGCGACGTGCTCGCCATGTGGCGCTACCTCGACTACAACTTCAAGTCCGATGCCAAGATCGAGGACCTGAACTTCAACGGGCCGATGCTGGGCGTGCGCTTCGGCTGGTGAGAGTCTGGGGGCGCCGCCCCGGCGTGCTGCGACCGGAGCGTCGCCCGCCGTCGCAGGTAGGGCCCGGCGGCGGCTACGGCAGCGTCGCGAAGCCGAAGCGCCGCCACGTGTCGCCGGCGGCCGGCGAGCGCAGGTAGTCGAGCAGCGCCCTCGCGTGCGGCGAGCGGCTTGCGCCGACCACGGCCGCGGGATACACGATCGGCGGATGGCTCCCTGCGGCAAACGTACCGACGACGCGCACTCCGGGCTCGGCGAGCGCGTCGGTGCGATAGACGATGCCGAGCGGCGCCTCGCCCCGGGCGACGAACGCCAGCGCCGCGCGCACGTTCTCCGAGCGCGCCACCTGCCGCTCCACCGATTGCCAGACGCCCAGCGATTCCAGGGCCTGCTTCGCATACTTGCCCGCGGGCACGCTGTCCGGATTGGCGAGGGCGAGCCGTCCGGTGCGAAGCGCCGCCGCCAGCGGGAACGACGGGCCGATGGCCAGCGAGACCGTGCTGGCGGCGGGGGCCACCAGCACCAGCGCGTTGCCGAGAAGGTCGATGCGGGTGCCCGGCGCGAGGCGTCCGCGCCGGTCGAGGTCGTCCATCCACGCCTCGTCGGCGCTGATGAACAGGTCCGCCGGCGCGCCGGCGTCGATCTGGCGCGCAAGTGCGTTGCTTCCGGCATAGGACACGATGACCTTCTCCCCGGTGCGAGCCTCGAAGGCGCGCGCCTGGGCATCCATCGCCTCCCTGAGGCTCGCGGCGGCGAACACGGTCACGGCGGCAGCGGCCGTGGCGCCCAGCACCGCGACGATACCGGCCAGCAGGCGCAGCGAGCGGGCAAGCATGGCAGGGCGTCCGAAGGGAAGGACGCGCAATATAGCACCGTATACGACGAAGGTGCGCCAACCGGCGGCCGCCATCCGCCGTCCCGCAGGCAGGTGTGGCAGGATCGGGCGCTGGTCAACGTCCATTGCGCAGGCCCGCCATGATCCGCGGCACCACCACGCTCATCGCCCATGTCGGCTTCCCGACCTTCACGTTCAAGGCGCCGCTCATCTACAACCCGTACTTCGAGCACGCCGGCATCGACGCGGTGGTGGTGCCCATGGGTTGCCAGGCGCCGCGACTTCCCGGCATTCCTGCGCGCCGTCTTCACGCTGACCAACATCGGCGGCGCGCTCATCACGATGCCGCACAAGGTGAGCGTGGTGGCGCTGCTCGACGAGGTCACGCCGGCGGTGCGCATCGCGGGCGCCTGCAACGCGGTCCGCCGCGCGCCCGACGGCCGCCTGCAGGGCGACTGTTCGACGGCGAGGGCTTCGTCCGCGGCGTGCGGCGCAAGGGATGCGGCGTGACGGGCGCGCGGGCGCTGGTCGTGGGCGCCGGCGGCGTGGGCTCGGCCATCGCGGCGTCGCTCGCGGCCGCGGGCGTGGCAGCACTGGCGGTGTACGACGTGCGCGCGCGAGCGGCCGACGGCGCTTGCCGAACGCATCCGCGCCCACTATCCGGCGGTGGCGGTCACCACCGGCAGCAACGATCCCGCCGGCTTCGACATCGTGGTCAACGCGACGCCACTCGGCATGAACGCCGGCGATCCGTTGCCGCTGGACGTGGCGCGCCTCGACCCCGCGGCGTTCGTGGGCGAGGTGGTGATGAAGCAGGAGATGACCGCCTTCCTCGATGCCGCGCGCGCGCGCGGCTGCCGCTACCAGGTGGGCACCGACATGCTGTTCGAGCAGATTCCCGCGTATCTCGAGTACTTCGGCTTCCCGACCACCACGCCCGAGGTGCTGCGCCAGCACGCGCGCATCGCCTACTGACGCTCGGTCTCGCCGGGGACGAGCGGGCACGGCGGTGCGGCCCCGTGCAGCGCCCGCACCCCGGGCGCGATGCGGGACTTCCTGCCGTCGGGCAAGGAGCGGGCCCTTGGCCGGGGTCTTCTGCCTCTGCCGTCGCGCCGCAGCGCGACGCGATCATCGCGGTGCTGCGCTCGTGAGCGCGGCACCGCCGTCGGCGCGACCCGCTGCTTCGCCTCCCCGCCGCCGGCGGGCGGGGACACCTCGATGTAGATGCGCTTGATCAGCGGATAGCGCTCGCGGATCTGGTGCTCGAGCCCGCGGACGGCGCTCGCCGCGTCCGCGGCGGAGGCGTCCGGGTCGAACGTGATGTCGAAGGTCAGCAGCACCTCCTCCGGCGCCGATGTACATCGACAGCGGCCATGCCGCCGAGCGCACGCCCGGAGTCTCGCAGCGCGAGCGTCCGGATCGCGCGTAGCGGTCTCCGGCCGCACGCCTTCGCCGACGAGCAGCCCGCGCGCCTCGCGGATCAGCAGCACCGCCACGCCGCGCGAGCAGCAGCGCCGATGAAGACGGACGCGGCGCCGTCGATCACCGGCATGTCGAACCGGTGGCTGCAGTAGACGCCGACGGCGGCGGCCGCGAGTCCGGCCAGCGCCGCGCCATCCTCGGCTAGCACGGTGTAGTTCGCCGGGTCCTTGCTGCGGCGCAGTGCGTCCCAGAACGACGCCGAGCCGCTTCTGCGCGAGGAACTGCTTCAGCGCGATGGTGAAGCTCACGCCTTCGAAGAGCGCCGCGGCCGCGAGCACCACGTAGCTCCAGAACGCCGAGCGCAGCGGCTCGGGGTGCCGGATGTGGAGCACGCCCTCGTAAGCCGACACGCCGCCGCCGACGCCGAAGATCAGCACCGCCACGATCAGGCTCCAGAAGTACAGTTCCTTGCCGTGGCCGAACGGATGCTCGGCGGTGGCCTTGCGCTGGGACAGCTTGATGCCCACGAGCAGCAGCACGCCGTTGCCGCTGTCGACGGTCGAATGGATGCCTTCGGACAGCATCGCCGAGCTGCCGCTGATGCCGGCGACGATGAACTTGGTCACCGCGATCGCGACGTTCGCGGCGAGCGCGCCGTAGACGGCGATCCTGGATTCGGCCATGGCGGGTGCGTGCGGGCGGTCCCGGCAAGGGCGGCAGCCGCCGCCGCGTTAGCATGTATTACCCGTAGATTTGACGTGCTGGCGCGCCGTTCGAACTGCGCGGATGCCGTTGCTTGCCGCAGCGGGCCGGCGCAGCGCAGCCGCGGCCTCGAACTTGCTCGCTCACCGCCATTTGGACGCAAAGGTCATGCCGCAGGATCCGCCTGCCACCCCCGGGTCGACCGCGACGCCGCCATGGTGGTGGCGCTGGGCGTGCTTTCGCTCGCCGCCGCCTACCTCGCCTGGCGACTCGTTGCGCCTTTCGTGACGCCGCTCACGTGGGCCCTCGCACTGGCGGTGGTCGCCGATCCGCTGCAAGTGCGTCTCGCACGCCGCTTCCGGCATCGCTCGGTGCTCGCGGGGCTGCTGTCGCTCGTGATCGCGCTCGTGCTGGCCGGCGCCTTCGCCTACGTCGGCACGCTGCTCGCGAACGAGGCGATCGCGGCCGCCTCGTCGCTGGGCGACCTCGTCGCGAGCGAGCCTTGGCGGCCGCTGGTCGAGCGGCATCCGTGGCTCGATCCGATCGCGGCCTGGGTGCGCGAACGGGTGCAGGAAGGCGGCTATCCGCAGCAGGCCGTCGAGGGCGGGATGGGCCTGGCACGGCGCCTCGCCGCCGGCTCGCTCCAGACCACCGTCGAGGCGCTGGTGATGGTGTTCTTCCTCTTCTACTTCCTGCGCGACCGCACCCGCTTCCTGCGCGGTCTCGCGCGGCTGCTGCCGCTGCGCCGCCAGGAGAGCATGCGGCTCCTGCGCGACGTCGCCACCACAGTGCGGGCGATGGTGTTCGGCACGCTTGCGGTGGCCGCGCTGCAGGGGGCCCTGGGCGGCCTCATGTTCTGGTGGCTGGGATTGCCCGCGGCGCCGCTGTGGGGCGCGGTGATGGCGGTGCTGTCCATCCTGCCGATGATCGGCGCCGCGCTGGTGTGGGCGCCGGTCGCGGCCTACCTCGCACTCACCGGCGAGTGGACGCATGCCGCGATCCTCGCCGCCTGGGGCGCGCTGGTGATCGGCCTCGTGGACAACCTGTTGAAGCCCATGCTGGTGAACCAGGCGCTGCGCATGCACACGGTGGTGGTGTTCGTGGCGGTGCTGGGCGGCCTCTACGCGTTCGGCGCAGCCGGCGTCCTGCTCGGCCCGATCGTCGTGGCGGTGGTGCAGGGGCTCCTGCGTGCGTGGCGACGGCGGCTGCGCGCGCAGCCGTCGTGACCCCGGAACGCGCGCGATCGCGCACGCGATACTTTTGGGCAGAGCTGTTGCCGCCCCGTGGGGTGCGGCCCGTAAAGTTTGCCGGTAACGAATCCCGGCGTGTGGAACCCGGACCTGCGCCCGGGCGACAACAAGTGGTCGTCCACCATCTTCGCCCGCGATGCCGACACGGGCATGGCGCGCTGGGCGTACCAGGCCACCGCGCACGACGCGTGCGACTACGACGAGATCATGGAGAACATCCTGGTCGACATGGAGTGGCACGACGCGATGCACAAGCTCCTGATTCATCCGGGCCGCACCGGCTTCGTCCATGTGCTCGACCGCACGACCGGCGAGCTCCTCTCCGCCGACAAGTTCGAGCCCACCAACTGGGCGAGCGCGTACGACTTGAAGACCGGAAAGCCGGCCGAAGATCCGGCCAAGCGCACGTGCTATGGCGTCGTGGTCAAGGACATCTGCCCGTCGTCCGCCGGCGCCAAGGACGTGATCCCGTCCGCGTTCTCGCCGCGCACCGGGCTCGTCCACATCCCCGCGCACAACACGTGCGCTACGACGGCGAGTCGGCGCTGGCTGCAGTGGCCGAACGGAGCGTGGACGTGGCGCTGGTGGACATCGGGTTGCCGGACATCAACGGCTACGACGTTGCGCAGGCGATGGGTACGTGCCGGGATGGCCCGGTGCCCGTGCGCATCGCGATCACCGGCTGGGGCGCCGCGGAGGACAAGGCGCGGGCGCAGGCCGCAGGCTTCGCGCACCACCTCACGAAGCCGGTCGCTCCCCACGCGCTGCTCGCGCTGCTGGCCTCGCTCGCGCTGCCGCGGGACGCGGACTGGCCCGCGCGTCGCCGCCGGGGACGAGCGCTGCGCGCGCCTGCGCCTGCAGCGCCTCGTAGGTACGCTGCCATTCCCCGGGATGCGGCGTCACGCCCGCCAGCCGGCGCACGACGCCCTCGAGCGCCGCCGCGTGTGCCCGCTCGGCGTCCGCCTCGGCGCACGCGCGCCGGTAGTCGGCGGCCAGCACCAGCTCGACCTTGCGGTCCTGGCAGATTCCCACGCAGTTCTGCGGCGCCTCCAGGCGGCCACAGCCGATGCACTGCCACGCAGTGAGGCAGGGTACCGCAGTGGCCGCGTCAGCCATGGCGCGGCGCTGCCGCCGGCGCGAACAGCACCTTCGACAGCGGCTTGCGGTTGTGCACGAGGTCCTCGAGCGTGTAGCGGTCGAGCACCTCGTAGAACGCGCACGACCGCCTCGTTCAGCACGCCGCGCAGGCGGCACACACGGGTGATGGTGCAGTGGTTGTCGGTCGCGAAGCATTCGGCGGGCACCGCGGCGCCCTCGGTCTCGCGCACCACCGCGCCGACGTTGATGTCGTGCGCGGGTCGCGCGAGCGTCAGGCCACCGCCGCGGCCGCGCACGTTGGTGAGGAAGCCGGACTTGCCGAGGCAGTGCACCACCTTGGTCAGGTGGTGCTCGGAGATGCCGAAGCTGCCGGCGATTCGGCCGATGGTGGCGCGCGCCTCGGGCCGGGCGGCCACGAAGATCAGCACCCGCAGGCTGTAGTCGGTGAAGGTGGTCAGTCGCATCGGAGCTTTCCTGGAAAGGGCAAAGGCCGCGCGCCGCGGCCCTTGCCCTGCGGACGACCGGAGCCGTCAGGCCGGGCGCAGCGCGGTCGCCTCCGCCGGCGCGCGCGGCGCGCGCCGCAACAGCTTGAAAGCATACACGCGCGAGGAACAGCCCGCCCGCCGCGAACACCACGTCGCCCGGGACGCGCAGCCAGACCAGCGTCTCCATCACCTTCGAGTGCACGATGGCGGGCGAGCGCGCGAACCACAGGCCCTCGCTGACGCTCGCGAACGCCTGGTAGATGCCGGCCGGCAGCAGGGACATGAACACCATCATCGCGAGCCCGGCGTTCAGGCTCCAGAACATCCACGCCAGGTGGCGGTCGGCGTGCAGGCTGCGGGCGAACAGGCCGCGCAGGCAGAACAGCATGAGGCCGATGCCGAGCATGCCGTACACGCCGAAGAGCGCGGCATGGCCGTGGGCGGCGGTCATGTTGAGGCCCTGCACGTAGTACAGCGACGCGGGCGGGTTGATCGCGAAGCCGAGCAGGCCGGCGCCGACCGTGTTCCAGAAGCCCACCGCGACGAAGCACATGATCACCCACTTGTACGCCTTGACCCACGGCGCGGCCTCGATGCGCCGGTACGTCTGCCAGCCTTCGAACCCGAGCAGGGCCAGCGGCACCACCTCGAGCGCCGAGAACACCGCGCCCACGGCGATCACCGACGTCGGCGTCCCGGTCCAGTACAGGTGGTGCAGCGTGCCGAGGATGCCGCCGAACAGGAACACGATGGTCTCGAGCACGATGGCGCGGTTGGCGCTCGCCGCCTTCACGAGGCCCAGGCGTGTGAAGATCAGGGCGACGACCGCGGTGGCGAACACCTCGAAGAAGCCTTCCACCCACAGGTGGACCAGCCACCAGCGCCAGTACTCGACCATCGAGTAGTGCGTGTGCGGCCCCACACCAGCGAAGTCGAGTAGAAGCCGCCGATGCAGGTCGCCGACAGGAACACCATCGCGACCAGGCCGCGGGTCTGCGACGGGCGGCGCAGCGCCGGCCACAGCGCACGGCCCATGCAGGAGCAGCCAGAACAGCAGGCCGACGAAGAGCAGGATCTGCCAGACGCGGCCCATGCTCGTGAATTCGAGGCCCTGGTTGCCGAGCCAGAAGCTGAAGTCGACGCCGTTGTGCTGCAGGGTGCCGAGCCAGCCGCAGGCGGTCGAGCCGACCACGATGACGATCAGCGCCCAGAAGAGCACGTCGACGCCGAGCTTCTGCAGCTTCGGCTCGTGGCCCGGAGAGCAGCGGCGAGATGTACAGCCCGGTGGCGAGCCATGCGGTGGCGATCCAGAAGATGCCGAACTGCGTGTGCACGGTGCGGCTGACGACGTAGGGCAGCACCTCGCGCCAGCGGCAGGCCGAAGAACGCACGGCCCTCGACCGCGTAGTGCGCGGTGACCGCGCCCATGCCGATCTGCAGCGAGGAAGAGGCCGATCACCGTGAAGAAGTACTTGCGCGTGGCCTTCATCGAAGGCGTTGCCACCGCGTTGATCAGCGGATCGCGCTCGGGGGCGGCGGACTCCGCCTCCTCGCGGTCGCGACGTGTGGTACCAGACCATGCCCGCGATGCCGGCGATCAGCAGGATGATGCGACACGATCGACCACATCGCGCTGCCGGTGGTCAGCGTGTTGCCGACCAGCGGCTCGTGCGGCCAGTTGCTGGTGTACGAGAGGCCGGACTCGCCCGGACGATCCGTCGCGGCCGACCACGACGACCAGAAGAAGAATGCGGTCAGCGCGTGCCGGTCCGCGGCCTGCGGCAGCACGTTGTCGCTCATCGCATACTGGTCGCGCAGCGGCGTCAGCGCCGGCGCGTCGCCGAAGAGGCCGCGGTAGTGCGCGGCCACGCTTTCGATGGCGCGGGTGCGCTCGGGCGACACGCGCAGCGTGCCGGTGGTCGGCGTCGTAGGTGTTGGCGCGCATCTCGCGTCTTCACGCCCGCATCGACCGCGGCCTGCTCGACCGCGGTGAGCGACGCGTAGTCGCGCTGCCACGATTGCTGCGCCAGGAGCTCGCGCAGCGCGAGCGCTTCGCGATGCAGCCAGTCGGCCGACCAGTCGGGCGCGACGTAGCTGCCGTGACCCCAGACGCTGCCGAGCTGCTGGCCGCCGGCGGACAGCCATGCCCGCTGGCCGTCCTGCACGTCGTCGCCGCGTGAACAGCACGCGGCCGTCCGCGCCGACGACGGCCTTCGGGATCGGCGGCGCCGCCAGATAGATTTCGCGTCCCAGCCATCCGAGGGCGGCGAAGGACAGCAGGAAGACGAACCCCAGCCATTGCCAGAGCTTGCGGGTGGGTTGCACGGTGAGTTTCTCCTCGAGACAGGGCGTTGCGATAGGTGGATTCTAAATACACCTTATGCAAAGCGGAATCCCTTCTGCACCTTTACGTGCGCAATGCTTGACGTGGGTCAAGCGGGATGCTGCGTCCTTCGCCTTCACGATGTTGCGGCGGGCGGCCCGCGTCTGCTTGTCCGTGGCCATGGGGAACCTCCTTTCGCCGGATTCACGACGGCCGATACCCGCCGCTCTGAAGGCGGAAACGACGCGCGCCGCACCCGTACCGCCGTTCGACAACAATGTCCCCGGTGAGGGTCAGGGACGGTCTCCGGCGTGCCACCGCGCGCCCGCTTGCGGAGCGGCGCCCGGCGGTGTTCTGCACGGCCGCGATCCTCGAGCTGGCGGTCGCCGCGCCGTTTCTCGCCATCGCCCCGTCGCACCTGCGCGGCGTCCCCGGCCCGCTCCTCATCGTCATCTGCATCGGCGCGGCCTTCCTGCTCGGGCCGGTGCCCGGTGCGGTGCTCGCGATCCTCGGCGTGTCGCTCGGCGTGGGCGTGCTCGACGAGCACCCGGTCGGCGAGCCGCTGGTCTGGATCCCCGCCGCGGTCGCGGCCGGCCTCATCGGCGACCAGGTGCGCCGCGGCGACCAGCTCCGCCGCGAGCTGCTCGACGAGCTGCGGGCGTCGCTGGTCGCGCTGCCCGGGATGCCCGCTGCTGCCAACTTCCGGATCGCAAGCCGATACGTGCCCGCCGAGGGGCGCAGGTGCTGGCCGCCGATTTCTACGGCATCCTCGACGTCGCCGGAGGGGCGATCTCGATCCTGGTCGGCGACGTCGCCGGTCACGGACCGACCGCGGCCGCGGCGGCCACCCGCCTGCGCGCCGCCTGGCGCGGCCTCACGGTGGCGGGCGTGGGCCTGCCCGAGACGATGCGGTCGATGAATGCGATGCTCACGGCCGAGCGCGTCGCCTTCGAACAGGTGCAGTTCGCCACCGTGTGCCTGGCGCTGATCGAGGCCGACATGTCGAGCGTCTCGATCGTGGCCGGCGGACATCCGCCGCCGATCCTGCTCGGCGGCGGGCGGGCCGTCGACTCGGGTACCCGCCGGCCCGCCCATCGGCGTCGACACGGCGTCGCGCTGGGGCGAGGTGCGGGTCGGCCTTCCGTCGCGGTCATGGTCGCTGCTCGTCTACACGGACGGGCTCGTCGAGGGCAGGAGCAGCCCGACGGGGCCGCGGCCGTTCGGGCACAACCGCCTGCTCGACGTCCTCGGGGACCGCGAGCCACCCCTCGACGACGCCGACCTCGAGGCGATCCTCGCCGTTGTCAGGGAAGCGCACGGAGGTGCGCTGCCCGACGACGTCGTCATGCTGGCGGTGTCTCCCGCATGACGGCGCCGCCGGGCCGGGAATGCAGTCACGCCGTGCGGACCAGAAGCCGCA
>CAVWPC010000027.1:0-29893 GCA_963756765.1 uncultured beta proteobacterium
TCGCGCGCGGCGGCGAGGCCCAGGATCCGGCGAACGCCTACGTGACGTCCCTGCTGGGCGGTGTATCCGGCGCCATCATTGCCGCGAGTGACTACGTTCGAGCCGTTCCCGAGAGCATTCGCGCGCACGTTCCGCGAGGTCGCCGGTTCGTGACCCTCGGCACCGACGGCTTCGGGCGCAGCGATACGCGCGCCGCGCTGCGGAAGCTCTTCGGCATCGATGCTACGAGCATCGCGGCGGCAGCACGTGCGACGCTCATGAACGGCTAATTGAAATCGCATCGCACGTCGCCTTTGCCACGCGGGGACGGCGGGCCTGGAGACTCATATCGCTACTAGCATGGCGTTTGCGATTTTCGCTCCACCGCGGTAGATTGCCTGCCAAGGTCCATCTGCCCCGACCCGGAGGAGCCGCCATGAAAACCCAGCTTCTGGGAGCATTGCTCGCGCTCTCGATCACCGTTCCGGCCCTCGCCGCGATCAAGGAAACGCCGGTCACCTATACCGACGGCGAGACCACGATGAAGGGTTTCGTCGTATACGACACCGACCAAAAGGGCAAGCGCCCGGGAATCATCGTGGTGCACGAATGGTGGGGCATCACGAAGCATATGCACAACGAGGCGCGCAGGCTCGCGCGCCAGGGCTACACGGCTTTCATCGCCGACATGTACGGCGACGCGCAAAACGGCCGACAACCCCAAGGACGCGGGCGCACTGTCAGGCTCGGTGATGAAGAACCCTAAGACGATGGAATCGCGCTTCAATGCCGCGCGCGAGCAGCTGGCGAAGCAGTCGACAGTCGATCCGGCGCGCATCGGCGCGGTGGGCTACTGCTTCGGCGGCGCGGTGGTGCTGAACATGGCGAGGGCCGGCGCCGACCTGGCCGGCGTCGCGGGCTTCCACGCCTCGCTCGGTCTCAATACGCCGGCTCCGGCGCCCGGCACGGTCAAGGCGAAGATCCTGGTCTTGAACGGCGCCGACGACCCGTTCGTGAAGAAGGAGGAGTACGCGACATTCAAGCGCGACCTGGACGCGGCGAAGGCCGACTACTTGGTGATCGAATATCCCGGCGCCGTGCATGCCTTCACGAACCCGGAGGCGACCGCGATCGGCAAGAAATTCAACCTGCCTCTGCGCTACGACGCCAAGGTGAACGACGAAGCAGAGGCCGAGGCGTCCAAGTTCTTCGCTGGCGTCTTCAAGAAATAGCCGCCCGGACTCTTGCAGTGCCCGCCCGGAACGCCGGAGTGGGAAGCCGCCAGGCACGCCAATTCTTGAATGACCGCATCGTCTGCCTAAAACTTCTGCCAGACTGCCTGCAGGATCACGAACAAGAACGCCGTCGAACAGCCCAACATCAACACCCGTGATCGCGATCAGCGTACATGTCTCCACAATTTTTTTCCACATTACGTCCCCATAGCCCCAGCGTTCTAATGATGCTGTGGCGGCGGAGCTGTCGTGACGCTATTGTTATCAGTAACCTGCTCGGCGGAGAGGTCCTGCCTGCACAAGAAAGGCCCGCACGGGCGGGCGGAGCTGAGAACGTGCGCCCGAGCATATGGAGTCCCGGAGGAGGAGCAAACGAGGAGGAGAAGCTTGCATCGTCGCGCCCAGGTTGCCTCCTGCTTAGCCATGCCCTGTGGCCGAGCGCCTCCCGGTGGCGCGTCTGAAGTCGCTACATCAAGAATCATAGCGACAGAGCGAGCGCAGGCCGGGCGGATGTGCGGTCCACCTCTAGAGACCCCAGCGGTGCGCGCGTCTCTACGGGGAGGGAGAAGGTGCTTGTCTTTCTTGGTTGGCGGCTCATCTGGCGTGTCTTGGCGCATGCCCTTCCAGCTTTGGGTAGCGTTTCAAATCGGTTTGCTGTTCACTCGTGTTTCCTTCCTTCCACGCTGACATCAATTCCATTGCATGGGGCTTGCTGTGACGCCGACGAAGAATTAACCCCCCTGCGGCGGTCAGGGCGAGTACCCCGACAGGCGTCCCGGTCACCGTCCGGCGCCACCAGCCGCCGGGGTGCAGAGAAAGACCACGTTCTCCCCTTTCTTGAAGTGACCCCTCCGGCATCAGTCGATCAACCCGCATCCCCTTTCCAGAGTGGAGCCGGGATCGAGCAGGACGCCTTCCAGCCGCGCCACCATGGTCACGGCTTCGATCATGCCGGCGTTGGCAGACTCGTCGCCCAGCCCCGCGGGGTCGCAATTCGCGATGACGTCTTCACGCCTTGCCGAGCCCGGCGCCCCGAGCCGACTTCCTCGAGCCATCTCGCGAGCGAGGCTCCCGGAGCCGCAGGATCTACCTGTGGTGCCTTCGCCGCGCGCGCGCCGATGAATGCCCACACGGGATCTGCGAACATTCTGCCGCGGTCGAGCCCGGCGCGCAGGAGCCCCGCCTGCGTGCCGGCACTGCCAGCGCGCTGAAGCCAGCTGATCGATGGCCAGGCGCGCTGTTGTCGGCCTCCTCCAGTGAACTCGAGCGCCGCCGGTGACGTCGCCGAGCGCGCCGATCGGAGTCGATCCGCCACCCCGGGATGATGTAGGGCTTTCCGGCCACCGGCGCGCAGCCTGTCGGCGAGCCGGGCCATGGCCTGGTTCATATCGGTGTCCTTCGGCGCCTCGGACACGCTTAGCGCCATAAAGGTGATGCAGGGAACACGTTGCCGAATGCTTGTAGTCGTCGAACGTGTCTGCAACTTGTGATGTCTGCGGGGGTAAGTGACGTCGCAGGGGGGGGTTAAGCGCGATGGCGACCGCATCTGGCGCGCGTGATTCGACTGCATCACACCCTCGTAATGACCGTATCGGCGCCTGCCTGAACACGTCGGCCATCGGGTCTTCCAGCTTGCACGTATCTGCACCGCTGGCCAGCCCGGTGCCAGGATATGATCACGCTTGATCCCACAGGTCAGGGCCGCCCAGTGCCTCCGAGAGAGGCGCGTCATAGGGCTGAGAGCGCCCGTCAGGGCCGTGGGTCATGCGCAAGCGGGGGAGGTTCCGCTCGCATCGTCCTAGGTCCTAGGGCATGTCGGTTGGGAAGAAGCCCATCCAGCGCCGCATTGCTCACTCCGCGGGAGGGTGTTGACGGGGCCGCTCTGCACGCTTCCACCACCCAGCGAGCGAGTATCTTCGCGCCGCCGTTGACGATGCAAGCGTCAGCGTCGACGTGTAGTGGTCAAGCTGCTCGTTACAAGTCCTCCGCTCGGCGCGAGCACCAGCAGCCTCCGACTTCGGTGGACTGGCCACTCAGGCAGACCTTCGTCCACAGCCAGTTGCCCGCATGTCTTTCTCCTCATTTCCTTCCTCAGCGCATTGCTCCCCGCTCGAGCGACTCCAGTTTCGGTTCAACCGCAGACACGCCCAGGCGAGCAGCAAAGCGCCGCCATCCAGCGCGCCGGCATGACGGAGCCGCCGGTGCGGGTCCGGCCAGCTGGCTGATCCGTCGGCGGCGTGGGGCGCAGGGGTCGAGCGCGCGCGCGTTGGAGCACATCTGCGCGTGTGGGCTGTGTGAGAGCGGCCACCGAGTACGCCCGAGCGCCGGTACCGGGACCCGGTGGCCGGCCGCCCTCAGCTCGTCGTCGGATCGAGCCTGGTGACCGTGGGCACCCCACTCTCCACGTCATCTCTCCGGCTGGCAGGAAGTCGGCGTGATGTAAGTCGGCAGTTGTTATCGTCGCCGGGCTTCATCCATCTGCACTTGTACCGCGCTGGTGGATGGTGCGAGCGTCCAGACCTCGACAGCTCATGATCGCGCGCCGCGCGTCGGGCCATTCGCCGAGAGCTTCTGTACGTGGGCGCCGTGGCGGGTGGACCACCGCACGAGCCGCGCAGACAGGGCCGGCGGAAGATGACGCCTATAGCCGTCGCGAGCGCGCCGGCGCCGATCAGCGCCAGCGCGAGCAGGAATACCGTGAGCAGCGCACCGTACATCCCGCAATCAGGCCGCGGCGCGGCGTCCGAGTGCGGCGAAGGCCGCGTGGAGCGGTCGTGCAGACTGCCGCCGGAGTTGCGGAGGATGAAGTGCGCGGCGATATCCCCGGCGGTGGCCAGTGCAAAGCCGCGTTCGGGACCAGCACGATCAGCCGGTGGACATCGCGTCGCATAGGCGCAGTCCCCCGCGACCACGCTCACCGACGCAGCCCGGAAGATCGGGCGGCCGGTGGAAGGGTCGATCTCGTGGCAGTGGCGGCGCCCGTCCGCCTCGAAGAAGATCCGGTAGTCGCCGGAGGTCGCCATCGACTGGTCTAGAGCGGCACGACGAAGTGTGCCTTCTGCGGCAGCGCGTCGGCGCCGTCGGCCCGCGACCCGCCACGGCAATCCGTCCGCGTGCGGCCCGCGCGCCGACCTCGCCTCCCGCCTCCACCAGGTAGTCGGCCATGTCCAGCGCGTCCAGCGCCGCCGCAGCAGGTCGACAGCAAACCCTTGGCGATGCCGGACAAGGCGCGCACGCCGGATGCATCTTAGTGGCAGTGCCTGCCGCCATGTCGACGTCGATGCGCCGCCAGCCCACCGCCTGCCCCGCCGCGTGCAGGTCGGCATCGCGTGGCACGCGCTGCGCCTGCGTGGACCGAAGCCCCACGCATCGACCAATGGTGCCACGGTGACGTCGAAGGCGCCGGCGCTCGCCTGGCTGACCTGCGCCGCCTGCGCAAGCACCGCGACGGTCATCGGCGACAAGGCGAAGGGCGCAGTGTCCCGCGCGCGTTGAAGCGCGACAACTCGCTGTCCGCGTCGTAACTCGACATCCGAGACACAACCTCCGTCAGCGCGCCTTCCACCGCCCCTGCGCCGCGACGGCGGCTGCGCTGCCCGACGGCACGCCTGCCAGCTTGACCGTGTAGGCAGCCCATGGTCGGGCCGCGGAAAACAGCCTGCGGGCGTGCCGCAGCCGGCCCGCGCGCGGCGTCGCCACAACCGGCCGCGATCGCCGCAGCGGACAATCCCTGCAATAGCAGCCGGCGCCGCGGAGACAGCAGCATGTCCATGTCCATGTTCGTGCTCCTTGCGGACAGCGGGTTACTGGAAAGAGGGCTCACTTGGATGCCTCCGGCTCGACTTCGCGCACCGCGGCCTCGAAGCGCCCCTCGCCAGAGCGCACCATCTGGATGACGAGGTCGCGCATCGAGACGAGGCCGTGCACGTGGGGGCCATCGATCACCAGCAGGTGCCTGAACCCAAGCAAGTGCATCAGCGACAGTGCCGCCTCGGTCGTGGTGCCCGGCGACACGAAGCGCACGTCGCGCGTCATCACCAGCGACAGCGGTGTGGTCTTCGGGTCGAGGCCGCGCCGCACGACCTGGACCAGCAGGTCGCGCTCGGAAAAGATCCCGGCAACCAGCCCGTCCTCGTTCATTGCCAGGACCGCGCCCACTTCCCTCGCCGCCATCACCTCCACCGCGTCCGCCACCGTGGCACCGGCATCGACCGAGATCAGGTCGTCGCTCTTGCGGTCCCGCACGATGTCGGCGACTGTCTGTTGTCCCATGTCCTTCTCCCGCTCGTTGTCCGTTCCGCTTCGGCCGCAGCGCGGCCGTCGCCGGATCAGCCGAAATCGTCCAGCATGATGTTCTCGCGATCGACACCGAGCGAAAGCAGCATGCCGATCACCGCCTTGTTCATCACCGCCGGCCCGCACAGGTAGTACTCGATGTCCTCGGGCGCAGGGTGGTCCTTGAGGTAGGTGTCGCGCAGCACGTTGTGCCGTACCAGCCCGATCGGCCCGGTCCAGTTGTCCTCGGGCCGCGGCTCGGAAAGCACCAGGTGCCACTCGAAATTGTCGTGCTCGCGCTGCAGCTTCTCGAACTCCTCGACGTAGAACGCCTCCTGCAGATTGCGCGCCGAGTACCAGAACGTGAGGCGACGTTTGGTGTGCAGCCGGAAGAACTGGTCGAAAATGTGCGAGCGCATCGGCGCCATGCCGGCGCCCGCGGCGACGAAGCACATCTCGTTGTCGGTGTCGCGGGCGAAGAACTCGCCATAGGGACCGGACACGGTCACCGCGTCGCCGGGCTTGAGATTGAACAGCCACGTGCTCATGATCCCGGGCGGAATATCCTCGCGGTAGTCCGGAGGGAAGACGATGCGGATCGTGAACAGCAGGATGCCCTTCTCCAGCGGGTAGTTCGCCAGCGAGTACGCCCGCTCGCACGGTTGCGTCACCACGGAGCGAAAGCGCCACAGGTCGAACTGGTCCCATTCGGTCCGGAATTCAGGGTCGATCGCGATGTCGTGGAAGTCGATGGTGTGTGGCGGACATTCGACCTGCACGTAACCGCCGGCACGGAACGGCACGTCCTCGCCCTCGGGCAGCGCGAGCTTGAGCTCCTTGATGAACGTCGACACGTTGCGGTTCGACAGCACTTTGCACGGCCACTTGCGCACGCTGAAGATTTCGGGCGACACCTCGACCTTCATGTCGCGCTTGACCTTGACCTGGCAGGCCAGCCGGTAGCCGCGCTTGGCCTCGCCCGGCGAGATGAAGCCGGTCTCGGTGGGGAGCAGCGCGCCGCCGCCGTCCTTGACGACGATCTCGCAGGCACCGCAGGAACCACGCCCGCCGCAACCGGCGGGGATGTAGATTTCGTGTTTCGCGAGCGCGGCAAGCAGCGTGCCGCCGGCCGCAACCGTCAGCGCCTTGGACGAGTCCTCGTTGACGACGATGGACACGTCGCCCGAAGCCACCAGCCTGCGCCGCGCGCCCAGCAGCACGCCGACCAGCAGCAGCACCACGACAGTGAACATCACGACGGCGAGGACGATGTCGAGCATGGCTAGAGCTGGATTCCGGAAAACATCATGAAGGCCAACGACATCAGTCCCGCGGAGATGAAGGTGATGCCGAGTCCGCGCAGCCCGTCGGGCACGTTCGAATAGGCGAGTTTTTCGCGAATCGCCGCGATCGCGACGATGGCGATCGCGAAGCCGAGTCCCGAGCCGAAGCCGAACACGACCGACTCGCCGAACGTGTAGTCACGCTCCTGCATGAACAGCGACCCGCCGAGAATCACGCAGTTGACGGCGATCAGCGGCAGGAACACGCCGAGGGTCGCGTACAGCGTGGGCGCGAAGCGGTCCACGGTCATCTCGACGATCTGCACCGCCGCGGCGATGGTGGCGATGAACAGGATGAAGGACAGGAAGGTCAGGTTGACGCCGGCCAGCGCCGGGCTGATCCAGGCGAGCGCGCCCTCGTTCAGCAGGTAACGCAGCAGGAGGTTGTTCAGCGGCACGGTCAGCGTCTGCACGAATACGACCGCGACCCCCAATCCCAGGGCAGTCTCGACCTTCTTCGAACAGGCGAGGTAGGAGCACATGCCCAGGAAATAGGCGAGCGCCATGTTCTCGATGAACACCGAGCGGACGAGGAGATTGGCGTAGTGTTCCATCGCCTAGTCTCCTTCCTGCAGTTCGGGCTTCCACACCCGCAGCGCCCAGATCAGCAGCGCGACGATGAACAGCGCCGACGGCGCGAGCAGCATCAACCCGTTGCCCTCGTACCAGCCGCCTTCGCTGGCGAGCGGCAGCACGGTGAAACCCAGCACCTTGCCGCCACCGGTCAGCTCGCGAACGAATGCGACCAGCAGCATGACCAGCGCGTAGCCGAGACCATTGCCGACGCCGTCGACGAACGACGGCCACGGCGGGTTCTGCATGGCAAAGCCCTCGGCGCGCCCCATGACGATGCAGTTGGTGATGATCAGCCCGACGAACACCGACAGTTCCAGCGACAGTTCGAACAGGTAGGCCTTGAGGAACTGGTCGACCATGATCACCAGCGAGGCGATGATCGCGAGCTGGACGATGATGCGGATGCTCCCCGGCGTGTAGTTGCGCACCAGGCTGACCGCGAGATTGGCGAAGGCGGCGACCAGGATGACCGCGGCGCCCATCACCAGCGCCTTTTCGACACGCGTGGTGACGGCCAGCGCCGAGCAGATGCCGAGCACCTGTACGGCGATCGGATTGTTGGTCAGGATCGGCGTCAGCAAGACCTTGCGCATGGGCGCCGGGAGGACGGAGGAAAAAAAGCTCAAGATCTGTTCCCTTCGCGAAAGCGCGCCAGGTAGCGGCTGAAGCCGTCATCGGACAGCCAGAAGCCGACCAGGCGCGACACGCCCAGGCTGGTGATGGTGGCGCCGGAGATTGCATCGACGCGATACGGGTACTGGTCCGGAGGTCCGCCGACGCCCTTGATGACCTCGATCTTCGGCTCCCAGCTGGCGTCGTAGGCGCGGCGGCCCACCCATAGCGCCTGCCAGCGCGGGTTGGCGATCTCCCCGCCCAGTCCGGGCGTCTCTTTCTGGTCGTAGAAGGTAATGCCGCGAATGGTGCGGCCGTCGCGATCGATCGACAGGAAGCCGTACATCGTGCCCCACATGCCCAGGCCCTCGATCGGCAGCACGACCTGGCCGGTTTCGCCCTTGGAATCGACCACCTGGTACACCGTCGCGTAGGTCGGCAGCCTGGAAACCCTGGCCGGATTCGGTGGCGCCGGACGCGAGAGCGCCGGATCGTTGCGGGCACGCAGCTGGTCGTAGCTCTCGGGGTCGATCTTGCCAGCCGCTGCGTATTCGCCAGTAGCCAGGTCGACCAGGCGGATGCGGATGTTGCGATCGAAGGTCTCGCGCAATTCCCTGCCCGTCAAATCCTGCCCCGGTTCGACGAGGCCAGCCACCAGCAGGACATTCTTCTGCCGGTACAGCCGCCGGTTCTCTTCCTGCCGCGACTGCAGGCCCACCGCGGACACGGCGACCACCAGCGCACAGGCCACGCAGACGGCGGCGGCGAAACCGACGGTGTAGCGGGTGGAGTCGACGTTAGGCACTGCGTGCCTTCCTGCGCGCGATGTTGGCGCGGACCAGCGGATAGTCGATCACCGGTGCCAGCACGTTCATGAACAGGATCACCAGCATCATCGATTCCGGATACGCCGGATTCACTGCGCGGATCAGCACCACCAGCGCGCCGATCATCGCGCCGTAGATCCACCGGCCGCGGTCGGTGAACGGCGCCGTCACCGGATCGGTGGCCATGAACACCATGCCGAACGCCCAGCCTCCCAGCACCATGTGCCACCAGAACGGCATCGCGAAGAACGGGTTGGTCGCCGAACCGATGCCGTTGAAGAGCAGTGCCGTCGCGATGGTGCCCAGCGTGACCCCGGCCATGATCCGCCACGAGGCGATGCCCGTGACCAGCAGCAGCACGGCACCGATCAGGCAGGCCAGCGCCGAGGTTTCGCCCATCGATCCGGGTTCCAGTCCGATGAACGCCTGCAACCACGCGCCGGTGTCCAGCGACACGGGCGCGCCGGGGACGCGAAGCTGCGCGAGCATAGTCGCGCCGGAGAGACCGTCGACCGCTGCCTCCTTCGGCATCGCCGTCCACACGGCGTCACCGGTGATCTGCGCCGGATAGGCGAAGAACAGGAACGCGCGCGCGGCCAGCGCTGGATTGATGAAGTTCATGCCCGTGCCGCCGAAGACT
This sequence comes from uncultured beta proteobacterium, assembly GCA_963756765.1. Classification (GTDB taxonomy): domain Bacteria; phylum Pseudomonadota; class Gammaproteobacteria; order Burkholderiales; family Casimicrobiaceae; genus VBCG01. Next base: position 9,488 of record CAVWPC010000027.1, read on the forward strand.
TCCTTGGCCAGCACCACGCCGAAACTGATGCCGATGGCCGCCTGCCATAGCGGCGTGGTCGGCGGCAGGATCAGCGGAAACAGAATCCCGGTGACGAAGAAGCCTTCGTTCACCTCGACTTTGCGGACGACCGCGAACAGCACCTCCCACGACAGCCCGACGACCATGGTCACGATGTACAGCGGCAGGAAGTACAGCGCGCCGTGCACGATGCAGGCGAGCATGTCGGTCGGCGAATAGCCAACACCGAGCAGCCGCAGCACGTCGTGCCGCCAGCCGATCAGCGTCGCCGCCTTGACCGGGTCGAGCGCCAGATTGGCCTGCAGTCCGGTGTTGTACATGGCCATGAACACACAGGGCAGCGTGGCGATGACCACCAGCATCATCATGCGTTTCAGGTCCAGCGCGTCGCGCACGTGCGCGCCGGTCGTCGTCACCGACGCCGGTGTGTAGAAAAACGTGTCGGCCGCCTCCCACAACGGATAGAAGCGCGCGAGGCGTCCGCCCTTCTCGAAGTGATGCCCGACGCGGTCGAGCGCGGCACGCAGGCGCTTCATCAACCGACCTCCTTTTCGATGCGCTCGAGCGCGCGGCGCAGCAGCGGCCCGTACTCGACCTTGCCCGGACACACGAAGGTACACAGCGCCAGGTCCTCCTCGTCCAGCGCCAACGCGCCCAGTGCCTCGGCGCGCTCGATGTCACCGGTGATCAGCGCGCGCAGCAGGAACGTCGGCAGCAGGTCCAGCGGCATCACCCGTTCGTAGGCGCCGATCGGCACCATGGCGCGTGGGCCACCGTTGGTGGTCGTCGACAGCGGCAGACGCCGCCGCGAGACTGCGCCCAGTACCACGTTCCACAGCGAGAATTTGTTCGACCCAGGCGCGATCCAGCCGAAGAGTTCGCGTTGCGTCGCCTCCGGCACCACGGTGACCTGCAGGTGATGGCGGCCCAGAAAGCCATGGACCTCGCCCATCGCGGTGCGGCCGTCCAGGACCGAACCGGAAATCACCCGCTGTTCACCGCTCGCCAATTCGTCACGCACGAGGTCGTCGAGCGAGGCGCCAAGGCGCGCGCGTAGGTGGCGCGGGCGCTGCGCGCCCGGCCCGGCGAGCGTGATCACGCGGTGGACGTCGAGCGTTCCTGTCCGCACCAGCTGACCGATCGCCAGCACGTCCTGGTAGCCGACATGCCACGCGAAGCGCGAGGCGTCGACCGGATCGAGCGTGTCGATGTGCAGCCCCACGGTGCCAGCGGGATGCGGGCCGGCGAAGGTCTCGACGGCAATGTCGGGATTCGCCGGAAGGCGCAGGTCCATACCCGGAGCCGTGCAGACATAGGTCCTGCGGGGGCACAACCGCGCCACCGCGAAGAGGCCCGCCGCGAAGTCGTCGGACCGCGACGCAATGACCCGCGCGGCCTCCGGCGCATGCGGACGCGTGTCCATCGCGGTCACGAACAGCGCGTGCGGAGCGGTGCTCGGCCGGGGTACGCGCGAATAGGGACGCGTGCGCAGCGCCGTCCACAGCCCGGACTCGATGAGCAGCGCCTGCACGGCTCCGGTGTCGAGCGCCTCGGGCGCCACACCCCCGTAGTGCGCGAACCGCACCTGCCGCTCCGGCCCGTCGTCGGCATCGACTTCGATCACCAGCGACTGGAACGCACGCATCTCCCCGCGATGGATTGCCGCGACCGTTCCCGCCGCTGGCGACGTGTAGCGCACCCCGGGCGCCTTCTTGTCCTCGAACAATGGCGCACCGCGCAGTACGCGGTCGCCCACGTTGACCAGAAGCGTCGGCTTGAGCCCGATCGCGTCCGCGCCCAGCAGGGCCACCCGCGCCGGCGCGGGCGCTTCTTCCAGCGCCGAGTCGGGTTCGCCCGCGAGCGGAATGTCCAGTCCCTTCGCGATTCGGTGCAATGCCACTACTGTTGATCTCCTCTGAGGCCCAATTCCACCGCGAAGGGCGCGCGGCGAATCCGCTAGGCGTACTCGGTGTAGACCGGCTCGTAGATGCGCTCCCGCACGAAGGCCATCAGGTCGGCAGGCCGCGCAATGCCCGCCAGGCCCTGGGTGAACGCCACCTCGGCGATGGCGCAGGCGATGTGGGCCGACACCTCGCGTACCCTAGCCAGCGGCGGATAGAGGCTGCCCTGCGCGAGGTCCTCGGCCGTCACCTGCTCGGCCAGTGTGCGCGCGGCGGTCATGAACATCTCGTCGGTGACATGTTTGGCGCGAACCACGATCGCGCCCAGTCCGACGCCCGGGAAGATGTAGGAGTTGTTGCCCTGCCGGGGGACATAAAGCCGGCCATTGTGGGTTACCGGATCGAATGGGCTGCCGCAGGCGAACAGCGCACGGCCCTCGCTCCATGCATAGGCCTGCCCGGCCGTGCACTCGGCCTTCGACGTCGGATTGGACAGCGCGAACACGATCGGCCGGGCGTTCAGCGCAGTCATGCGCTCGATAACCTCGCGGTTGAAGGCGCCCCCCGTCGCCGCGACGCCGATGATGCCGGTCGGCTCGAGCGCGTTGATCGCGGCCAGGAAATCCGGGACCGCCGCATGCTCGTGCGCATAGGGCCGCTTGTGCGCCGCGAGTTCGCCACGCCCGGCGACCACCAGCCCCTTCGAGTCCACCAGCCAGCAACGCCTGCGCGCCTCCACCTCGGGCAGGCCTTCGGCCACCATGGCCGCGACGGTCAAGTCGGCAATGCCGGCGGCCGCCTCGCCTGCGCCGAGGAACAGGAGCTTCTGCTCGGCCAGCCTTCCGCCGGTGATGCGCATGGCCGTGAACACGCCCGCCAATGCCACCGCGGCGGTGCCCTGGATGTCGTCATTGAATGCACAGATCCGGTTGCGGTAGCGCTCCAGCAGGCGAAACGCGTTGTGATTGGCGAAGTCCTCGAACTGCACCACCACGCCGGGAAAGACTTCCTGCGTGGCCGCAATGAATTCCTCGACCAGGCTGTCGTAGGCGTCGCCAGTCAGCCGGGGATGGTGCTCGCCGATGTACAGCGGATCGTCCTGGAACTCCTTGTTGTTGGTCCCCACATCGAGAACGATGGGCAGGCACTGCGCCGGATGCACGCCGGCGCCGGCGGTGTACAGCGCGAGCTTGCCTACCGGAATGCCCATGCCGTTGGCGCCGAGGTCGCCCAGACCGAGGATGCGCTCGCCGTCGGTGACGACGATGATCGCCACGTCGCGGTGGGGCCAGTTGCGCAGCACACCGGCGATCCTGCCCCGGTCGCTGGTACCGATGAACAGTCCGCGCGGTCGCTGGAAGATGTGCCCGAAACGCTGGCAGGCCAGCCCGACGGTCGGCGTGTAGATCACCGGTATCATCTCGTCGGGGTTGTCGACGACGATGCGGTAGAACAGCGTCTCGTTGCGGTCGTGCAGCGCGGCGAGATTGATATAGCGCTCCAGCGGATCGGTCTTGCGGTGGAAGTTCTCCAGCACGCGCGCGACCTGGTTGGCCTGCGTGTTGACATGCGGCGGCAGGAGACCGCGCAGGCCGAGGGCGTCGCGCTCGGCCTCGGTGAACGCGGTGCCCTTGTTCAGCAGCGGGTCGCGCACCAGTTCCATGCCGCGTGGCATCGCGCTGGGTCCGCCAGTCGTCACTGTCATCACTTCCTCCCTAATCATCGGTGCCGCGCGGCCTGCCGCAGCGATTGTCGGTCGTGGTGCGCTCAGATCGTCTCGGGCACCATCCGGATCGCCCCGCAAGGACATTCGGACACACAGATGCCGCAGCCCTTGCAGTAGTCGTGGTTGAACGCGAAGCGCTTGCCCGGTCCCAGCTTGATCACCGCGTTGTCCGGGCACACGCCATAGCAGTTGTCGCATTCGAAGCAGTTGCCGCAGGACAGGCAGCGGCGCGCCTCGAACAGCGCGGTGGTTTCGTCGAGTCCTGCGACGACCTCGTCGAAGGTCGAGGTTCGGCGGACCAGGTCGAGGATCGGCTGGACGGTCTTCGGTGCATCCGCGTAGTACCACGGGTTGAGTTTGTCGAACGTGGCGATTTCGTGCTTCGGCGGTGCGTTGTAGGCCTTGCCGCCCAGCCAGGCGTCGATGTGCCGCGCCGCCTTCTTGCCATGCCCGACGGCGACAGTGACGGTGCGCTCGGACGGCACCATGTCGCCGCCGGCGAAGAGTCCCGCATACCCGGTCATCATGTTCTGCGCGACCTGCACGACACCATCCTTGATGTCGAGACCCGGCACGCCCTCGAGCAGCGAAAGGTCGACGTCCTGGCCGAGTGCGAGCACCAGCGAGTCGGACTCCAGCGTCTCGAACTCGCCGGTGGGCTGCGGGAAGCCCTTGTCGTCGAGCGACATCTTCTCCACCGTCAGCGTGCCCTCATCGGTCATTTGCCTGATCGTCGACAGCCATTTGATGAGCACGCCCTCCTGCAGCGCCTCCTCGACCTCGAAGTCATGCGCCGGCATCTTCTCGCGCGTGCGGCGGTAGACGATGATCGCCTCGGTCGCGCCGAGTCGCTTGGCCGTTCGAGCGACGTCGAGCGCCGTGTTGCCGCCGCCGTAGACGACCACGCGCCGGCCCAGCATCGGGCGTTCCTCGCCCTCCATGCCGCGCAAAACCGAGACGGCGTCGAGCATCCTCGCCGCCTCGCCGGCGGGAATGAACGCGCGCTTGGCGATGTGCGCGCCGACAGCCAGGAACGCGGCGTCGAAGCCGCCCTCGTTCATCGTCGCCTGGATGTCGGTCACCTTGCGATTCAGCTCCAGCGTGACTCCCATGTCGAGGATGCGCGCGATCTCTCCATCGAGCACGTCGCGCGGCAACCGATACTTCGGGATGCCGAACCGCATCATGCCGCCGGCCATCGGGCCGGCCTCGACGATGGCCACCGCATGTCCCATGCGGCGCAGGTGAAAGGCCGCCGACAGCCCCGAGGGACCCGCACCGACGACCAGCACGTGCTTGCCGCTCTCCGTCGTCGGCCGGTCGAACCGCCAGCGATGGCGCAGCGCCTCGTCGCCAAGGAACCGCTCGACCGAATTGATGCCGACCGCCTCGTCGACCTGCCCGCGGTTGCAGGCGCCTTCGCAGGGGTGATAGCAGACACGGCCCATGACCGCGGGCATCGGATTGTCGACGACCAGCGCCCGCCATGCGGCTTCGTAGTCGCCGGACTCCGCGTGATAGAGCCAGTTCTGAATGTTCTCGCCGGCGGGGCAGGCATGGTTGCACGGCGGCAGCCGGTCGATGTAGACGGGGCGATTGGTGCGCCAGGAACCGGTCTTGTTGGCGAGACTGGTGCCGACATCGAGCGTGATCGCGAAGGGCTTATCCATACGATGCCTCCGCGGCGTCGGCCGATTGAAGCAGGCCGAACTTGGTGATGTTGCGGTCGGCGATCGCCTGGATCTGTGCGACGCGCGGGTCCGGCCCGTCCTTGCCGAACAGGTGCGCGAAACGTTTCTGCATTTTCAGGTATTCGGTCACGGGGACCTGCCGGCGGATCGGCGTACGTCCCGTCTGCTCGCCGTGCTCAGCCTCGATCAGCGGAAACAGGCCCGATTCGACCGCCATGCGCGCGACCTTGATCGTGTCCGCCGGCGCCGACCCCCAACCCAGAGGGCAAGGCACGTGGATGTGGATGTAGCGCGAACCGTGCACGCCCATCGCCTTGGTGACCTTGTGTTCCAGGTCGCGCAGATTGGCGACGCTCGCAGTGGCGACATAGGGAATGTGATGCGCCATGGCGATCAGCGGAAGGTTCTTGCCGGTGCCGAACACATTGCCCGGCTCGCGGCCGACCGCCATGGTCGTCGCCGTGCGGGCTGCGGGCGGCGTCGCGCTGGAACGCTGCACGCCCGTGTTCATGTACGCCTCGTTGTCGTAACAGATATAGAGCACGTCGTCATTGCGCTCGAACATTCCCGACAGGCAGCCGAAGCCAATGTCCGTGGTGCCGCCGTCGCCGCCCTGCGCAATCACGCGCACTCCGGTGTGTCCGGTCACCCGCATCGCTGCCGCAACCCCGGATGCGACCGCAGCCGCATTGCCGAACAGCGAGTGGATCCACGGCAGCTGCCACGAAGTCTCCGGATAAGGCGTCGAGAACACCTCGAGGCATCCGGTCGCGTTCACGGCAATCAACTGGTTGCCGGTCGCGCGCATCGCCGCATCGATCGCGTAGCGCGCGCCCAGCGCCTCGCCGCAGCCCTGGCAGGCGCGGTGCCCGGAGTTGAGCGAATTGGTCCGTTCCATGTTCGCCTGCACCGTCCGTTCGTCCGGCGCGAGCAGCCGGTTGCCGACGGTGAAGGTCCCGGTCTGGTAGAACTTGACGGTCTGCAGTTCCATGCGTGGCCTGTCCGGGTGATTGCCTAGCCGACCTGCGAACCGACCGTGCCAAGGCGGCGCAGGATCGCCTCGGCCGTAGGTCCGCTGCGGCGCGACTGCTGCTCGCGTTCGAGTTCGGCGTCGACGACCTCCGTGTTGAGATCGAGGAACGTCACCTGCCCGAGTTCGTCGTTTCCCGCATCCACGAACAACTGTCGCAGCGAGGAGCGCGTGATGGACCGTCCGCCCAGGCCGGCAATGACCGTGTAGCCCTTGAGCTGGATGCCCGACAGCGACTTCCGGACTCCGTCGGAGACGATGCCGCCCAGGCCCACCGCCAGGCACTTTTCCAGCACGACGACGCGCTTCGCATGGCGAAGAACCGCGCGCAGTGCAGCCAGCGGAAAGGGCCTGAACGAACACAGGCTCACGGCGCCGATCTTCACACCGTCCTCGCGCATCTCGTCGACCACTTCCTGGACCGTGCCGATCACCGACCCCAGCGTGACGACGATCGTCTGCGCATCGGAGGTGCGGTAGGGACGCAGCAGGCCGCCCGACGACCGCCCGAACTGGGTCGCGAACGCCTCGGAAAGCTGGGGAATCAGCTGCAGCGCACGCAACTGCTTGTGGTGCGCGAGGTAGCGGACCTCGGTGAACGCCTCGGGTCCGACCATCGCGCCCATCGACACCGGTTGCGCCGGATCGAGAATCTGCCGTGGGTGGAAGGGTGGCAGGTAGGCGTCGACCTGCGCCTGCGTCGGCACATCGACCCGCTCGTAGGCATGGGTGAGGATGAAGCCATCCATGCACACCATCACCGGGCAGGACAACGCCTCGGCCAGCCGGAACGCCTGGATGTGCAGGTCGAGCGCTTCCTGGTTGTTCTCCGCGAAAAGCTGGATCCACCCCGCGTCGCGCATGGACATGCTGTCGGAGTGGTCGTTCCAGATGTTGATCGGCGCGCCGATGGCCCGGTTGCCGATGGTCATCACGATGGGCAGCCCGAGTCCGGCGGCGTTGTAGACCGCCTCTGCCATGAACAGCAGCCCCTGGCTGCTGGTCGCCGTGTAGGTGCGCGCGCCAGCGGCCGACGCGCCGATCGCCACCGACATCGCCGCGAATTCGGACTCGACGTTGATGAACTCGCAGCCCGTGAGTTCGCCGTTCTTGACCTGCTCTCCCACGCCCTCGACGATATGGGTCTGCGGCGTGATCGGGTAGGCGCAAATCACCTGCGGCCGGCACAGCGCGACCGCCTCGGCCACCGCGCGCGAACCCTCGATTTGCTTAAGCATCCGTCTGCTCCATTTCCCGCGAGACCACCGAAAATGCCTCAGAAGCCGCGGCGACGTTCGGCTCGGAAACAGCGTGTGGAAACTTCTCGCGGATCGCGGCGACGACCGAGGTGAGTCCTATCTGCCCGGTCATCGCGGCAAAGCCGCCGAGCAGGGCCGCATTGGGCAGCGGCCGGCCGATGTGCTTCGACGCAATCTCACTAGCCGGAACAGTGCGCATCCGGCTGCGCCGAAACTGCTTCGAGAACTCCTTCAGTCCCAGACTTTCGAAGCCGCGGGAGGAGTTGATCAGGATGTATCCGCCAGAACCCAGCCCGTTGAACAGATCGACTTGATGCAACAGCGTTGGATCCTGAATGATCAGCGCATCCGGGGAGAGCACCGGCTCGCGAAGGCGGATCTCCGCGTCGTCGATCCGGCAGAACGCCATCACCGGAGCGCCCATGCGCTCCGACCCAAAGCTCGGGAACGCCTGCGCGTAGCGACCCTCCAGGAACGCCGCCACCGAAAGCATCTCGGCGCCGGACACGACACCCTGTCCGCCCCGTCCATGAATTCGAATCTGAAACATGCAGCTTTCATCCGCGTTATGGTTCACTCACTCCATTGCTCATCCGCCTGCCCGCCGACCCTGCACACTCTCCGCACATCCTGCTCTCACCACAAGAAACGCCTTTGACATAGGTCAAGGGACGCGAACTCCACGCGGATTACCGTACGACGCTCCCGGATCGTCATCCGGAAAGGAACCGTCGATGGAGTCGCGCAACCCGATCATTGCCGGCGTCGGCCTGGCCGATACGGTGCGCAGAAGCCGCCTGCCTGCGCGGCTGGACTGGCTGCAGAGCGCGAGCGGTCTCCTTCTCGCGCTGTTCATGTGGGGTCACATGCTGTTCGTATCGACGATCCTCGTCTCCAACGACGCGATGTGGACGGTCACCAGATTCTTCGAAGGCTATTTCTTCTTCGGCGCGTCCTACCCGGCAATCGTTTCATTGGTGGTCGCCGTGGTGATCGCGCTCTTTGTCGGCCACGCTCTGCTCGCCGTGCGCAAGTTCCCCATCAACTACCGTCAATACCGGAGCTTTCGCGATCACGCGCGGATGATGCGCCACGACGACACCACGCTGTGGTTCTGGCAGGTGTTCACGGGGTTCGCACTGTTCTTCCTGGCCTCGGTGCACCTGTACATCATGCTGACGCATCCGGAACGCATCGGTCCCTATGAGTCGAGCGATCGGGTCTGGTCCGATCTGATGTGGCCGCTCTACATCCTGCTGCTGCTCGCCGTCGAACTGCACGGCGGCATCGGTCTCTACCGCCTCTCGGTAAAGTGGAACTGGTTTGGCGGTGGGCAAAGCGACGCGACGCGACGACGGCTGAAGTCGTTCAAGTGGGCGATCACCGCCTTCTTCCTTGTGCTCGGCTTCACCACTCTGGCGGCGTACATGAAGATCGGCTACGAACACCGCGACCGCTACGGGGAGCCCTACGTTCCGGCGCACCTGCAGGCCGTGCCTCCAGCGCAGGGTGCGAAATGAACATCGTCTACACGGACGTGCTGGTGATCGGCGGCGGCCTGGCCGGCCTGCGCGTGGGCATCGGCGCCAAGCGCCGCGGCCACGACGTCGTCATCCTGTCGCTCGTGCCGCCCAAGCGGTCCCACTCCGCCGCGGCGCAGGGCGGCATGCAGGCGTCGCTGGCCAACGTCGCCAAGGCGCAGGGCGACAACGAGGACGTGCATTTCGGCGACACAGTGCGCGGTAGCGACTGGGGCGCCGACCAGCAGGTGGTCCGGATGTTCGTGAACACGGCGCCCAAGGCCATTCGCGAACTCGCGGCCTGGGGCGTACCGTGGAGCCGCGCGCGCCGGGGCGATCGCCAGGTGGTGATAAACGGCGAGAAGGTCACACTGACCGAACGCGAAGAGACGCATGGACTGCTGGCGCAGCGCGATTTCGGCGGTACCAAGAAGTGGCGCGCCTGCTACGTCTCGGACGGGACCGGCCACGCCATGCTATTCGCCGTCAGCGACCGGGCCATCGCCGAAGCCATTCCCGTCCATGAGCGGATGGAGTCGATCGCCCTCATCCACGACGGTGGCCGCTGCCATGGCGCGGTGGTTCGCAACCTGGTCACCGGTGAACTGTCGGCCTACGTCGCGCGCGCGACGGTGATCGCCACCGGCGGCGCGGGACGCCTGTACCGGGTGACCACCAACGCCGTGATCTGCGAGGGCATCGGCACCGCGATCGCTCTGGAGACCGGAGTTGCCACGCTGGGTAACATGGAGGCCGTCCAGTTCCATCCAACCGGCATCTTTCCGGCGGGCATTCTCGTCACCGAAGGTTGCCGCGGCGACGGTGGAATTCTCAAGGACGTCGACGGCCACCGCTTCATGCCCGACTACGAGCCCGAGAAGAAGGAACTCGCCTCGCGCGACGTCGTGTCACGGCGCATGGAAACGCATATCCGCAACGGCAAGGGCGTGAAGACGCGCTTCGGCGATCACCTGTGGCTGGACATCACCCTGCTCGGTCGCGCCCACATCGAGCGCAACCTGCGCGAAGTCAAGGAAATCTGCGAATCGTTCCTCGGCATCGATCCGACGGTGCAGCCCATTGCCGTGCGGCCGGCGCAGCATTATACGATGGGCGGCGTGCGCACCGACCACACGGGACACAGCCCGACGCTGCGGGGCCTCTTCGCCGCCGGCGAGGCCGCCTGCTGGGACATGCACGGCTTCAATCGACTGGGCGGAAACTCGGTTGCCGAGACCGTAGTCGCGGGAATGATCGTCGGCGAGTACGTCGCCGACTGGTGTGCCTGCGCCGAAAGCGACACCAGCATCGCCACCGGCCTGGTGCGCGAGTTCGTCGCCGCCGAGCAGGCGAAACTCGACGTGCTCGCCTCGGGCCGCGGCACCGAAGACGCCTCCGCGCTGCGCCTGACGATGCAGCAGATCATGACCGACAAGGTCGGCATCTTTCGCACCGGCGCGGACCTTGCCGCGGCGGTAAGCGAACTCCAGGCGCTGCTCGAGCGCAGCCGCAACATCGGCCTGCGCTCCATGGCGCCGGGCCCCAATCCAGAACTGGTCACCGCCTACCGCGTACAGAAGATGCTCAAGCTCGCGTTGTGCGTGGCGCATGGCGCAGCGCTGCGTACCGAGAGCCGCGGCGCGCATTTTCGCGAGGACCATCCGCGGCGCGACGATGCGACCTGGCTGAAACGCACGCTCGCCACGTGGTCCGAGCCGGGCGCGACGCTGCCCGAACTGCGCTACGAGAACCTCGACGTCATGGCCATGGAGCTGCCGCCGGGCTGGCGCGGGTACGGCGCCAGGGATAACGTGGTCCATCCCGACACCGCGAAACGGGAGGGGGAGATCGAGGCGATCCACAAGCGCATGGCGGGCGCCGACCGTTTCGATCTGCAACGCGCGCTCATGCCCTACGAGAACCTGCTGCCCGAGGACCTTCGCGGACGCAATGAACGCATCGACGAACCCCTGCCCTCGGCTTCCGACCGCGCGACCGGGGGTGCCACCAAGCGAGGAGCCCGATGACCGAGACCGCCGCACCCGCGCCGCACCCCGCCCGCACGCTCACCATCAGCGTCTTGCGCTACAACCCGCAGGAACCCGGCAGCGTCCCGTGCATGCAGGACTACGACATCGAAGAGGCGGGCGGGATGACGCTGTTCATCGCGCTGTCCGAGATCCGCGAACGGCTGGATTCGTCATTGGCCTTCGACTTCGTTTGCCGTGCCGGCATCTGCGGTAGTTGCGCGATGATGATCAACGGCCGGCCGGGACTTGCCTGCCGCGCGCTGACCGCCAACCTGCCGGCGCGGATCTCCCTCGCGCCGTTGCCGGTGTTCCGGCTGATCGCCGACCTGTCGGTCGACACCGGCCGCTGGATGCGGGCGATGAGCGAGCGCCTCGAGACCTGGGTCCATCTCAAGGAACAGGAGATCGACCTCTCGCGGATGGAGGCGCGGATGGAGCCCGAGCTAGCCGAGCAGATCTACGAACTCGACCGCTGCATCGAATGCGGTTGCTGTGTGGCTGGTTGCGGCACGGCGCGCATGCGCGAGGACTTCGTCGGCGCCGTGGGCTTGAACAAGGTCGCCCGACTCCGCCTCGATCCCCGCGACGCACGCAGCGACGACGACTTTTACGAACTCATTGGCGATGACGACGGTGTATTCGGCTGCATGTCATTGCTCGCCTGCCACGACGTATGCCCCAAACAGCTGCCGCTGGCCACGCAGATCGCCTTCGTGCGGCGCAAGATGGTCGCACAGGGCTGGAAGTAGAACGGCGGTTGCACGCCGTATCCGGCACATCGCGGCTCAGCGCCAGCGTCCCGGTGGCGGAATGGCCTGCTGCCGGTTTGGAGGACACCCTGTTAAGGTGGAATCCGAAACGGGAGGTGGTTCATGGGAACGAGGCGAGAGTTCAGTAGGGAGTTCAAGCTGGAGGCGGTAAAGCTGGTCAAGGAACGGGGTGTTACGGCGGCGCAGGCGGCGCGCGACCTCGATGTGCACGAGAACGTGCTGCGCAAGTGGGTCCGTGCTGGACCGGCAATTTCAGGCCGACGCTCCGAACCAGAAGTGGGTGGCCGACTTCACGTACATCTGGACCGCTGAAGGCTGGCTGTATGTCGCCGTGGTGCTCGACTTGTACTCACGGCGCATCGTCGGTTGGTCCATGCAGTCGAGCATGACCTCGCAGCTGGTGGCCGATGCCTCGATGATGGCGGTCTGGCGGCGCGGCAAGCCGGTCGAATTGCTGCATCACTCGGACCAGGGTAGCCAGTACACGAGCGAGCACTTCAGAGAGTTGCTCAAGGAACAGGGCATCACCTGCAGCATGAGCCGCGCTGGCGAGGTCTGGGACAACTCGGCGATGGAGAGCTTCTTCAGCTCGATGAAGACCGAGCGGATGGCGCGAAAGGTATTCCGCAATCGGGAGCAAGCCCGGGCCGAAGTGTTCGACTACATCGAGCGGTTCTACAATCCGACCCGACGTCATTCAACACTCGGCTACATCAGTCCGATAGCATTTGAGAAAGCTAGAGAAGCTTAGGTCGGTGTCAATCAACCGGCAGCAGGCCACCCCGTCTCTTAGTGGCGGCGTTGTGCTTGAGCCGCCGCATGACCGCGCCGGCACCCTCGACCACACGCGCGATGAGAATTTCGCCGTGCGCCGCGGATGCTCCGCGCGGATCGCCCATGATGCCCGACGCGGACAGCCGCGGATCGTCGCTGCTCCACGGGTAGCTCGCCGCAGGATCGAACACCAGTGCTTGCGTCGTGCCGCCGCCGGGCGCCGGGCTCAAGGCAGCCAGTGCTTCACGTCGCACCAACTCCGGAGCGAGCACAAGCATGACGGAGGTCTCGTCCTTGCCGGCGTGGATTTCCGGCACGTCCGCCCCCGTATCGGTGCTCATCATCGCGCCCAAATGAAGCGTCGCGATATTGAGGCCGAAGTCGCACATCTCCCGCGTGACCGCTTCGAGGATGCCGCGGTTCCCGCCGTGCCCGTTGACGATCAGGAGATTGCGAGCCGGCAACGCGCGCACGAGTTCGAATCCGATGTCGCGCAGGTAGGCGGCCATGCCCGAAACCGTGAGCGACAATGTGCCAGGCGCCCAGGCGTGCTCACGCGAGAGGCCGATCGGCACCACTGGCAATTGCCATAGATCGTGCTCGTCGCCCCAGCGCGCGACGATGCGCCGGGTGAGCGCTTCCGCAATGACGCAGTCGGTGTTGAGCGGCAAGTGCGGACCGTGTTGCTCGATCGAGCCCATGGGTAAGCAGAGCACCGAGCTTGCCTCAACCGCATTATCCACCTCGCTGAAGACGAGGTGGCCGATCATCCGGCTTGCGGCGCCCCGCATCCTGCCCGTCCGCTCTTAACTCGCGAGGGGTGCCGGGTTCTTGAGCGATTTCGGCGGCTCGGACAACTCCGCGATTACATGCCCAAGATGATGGCCGGCGCGCGCAGCTTTCGCCGTGAGATAGCGGCGATTGTCGGCATTGACCGGCGTCTCGATCGGCACGCGGCCGGAAATTTCGATTCCGGCCCTCGCGAGACTGTCGACCTTGTCTGGGTTGTTGGTCAGCAGCATGACGCGCGTGGCGCCGAGCATCTGCAGCATCCGCACCGCGACGCCGTAATCGCGCTCGTCGTCGTCGAAGCCGAGAGTGGTGTTGGCATCGACAGTGTCGAGTCCGGCATCCTGGAGCTCGTAAGTGCGCATCTTGTTGGCGAGGCCCACGCCGCGGCCTTCCTGCGCGAGATACAAGATGATCCCTCCGCCGGCTTCGTGAAGCCGCGCCAGCGCAAGTCGCAGCTGATCGCCGCAGTCGCAGCGCCGCGAACCAAACACGTCGCCGGTCAGACATGCGGAGTGGATCCGTACCGGGACGGGCATCGACAGATTGGGCGCGCCGACGATCACCGCCACCGGGTCGCCGCCGAACGAGTCGCGAAACACCACGAAGCGGGTGCGAACGCCCGAGGCAAGTGGAACATGTGCTTCACCGGCTATCGCAAGCGATCGCATCCCCTCCTCGTGGGAGCGCGTCACCGCCTTAGCATCGACCGTGATGATGCGCGGATCGGACGCTCCCGAGATCGCGGGATCGGCATCGGCGACAAGTACTGCGGGCAACACCTGCGCAAGTTTGACGAGATCAATCGCCGCCGCCGCTGCCGCGCCCACTGGCTCCGGATGGAATTCGAAGCGGGGCTTGTTTTCCGCAACCAGCGCCAGAACTGTCCGGGAATCCACGTCCTCCGAGAGCGCGAACGCCACGGGTTCACTGGCTTCGATTCCGAGCGAACGCGCCCTTCTGCTGGTCAGAACCAGACGCGGCGCCATCGGCGCGGCAAGCGCGCGAAACGCAGCCAATCTGTCGTGATCGAGCCCGTCGACGGGAAGGCAGAGCAGCGTCTCGTTGCTGCCTACGATGATCACCGGCCTTCCAGAACGGAATTCACCGAGCGCCCGACTGGCACCAACTTGCTCGCGTGTTCCGTATAGGATGGAACTTATTTTTCCGTCACCATTGCGCATTGATTGAGACTCGCTACCAAACACGCCCCAAGGCGGAACTACAGATCCGCGCGCGGTGCGTCTCATTACTCAAGGGCATATCATTTAGGTGCGTGCACGATGCATTATGACGACTTGAGGTATCGCGTGTCTCGGATCTTGTGCTTGCCGTCACCTTGACAGTCGTCCAAGTCCATTTTAGCCTACAGGGAGCGAGTCATAGATTCCTGGGCCGCCGTTCCTGAATTGTTTCGCTCCGCAGCGGTTTCACTACCGCCCCCCTGGGAAGCAGTCTTCGGACCGCTACGCGCGGGAAAGGCCGACGACATGGTGGTCGTCGGCCAGCTCGGCCAGTCGCTCGATGGCCGCGTCGCCGCCCCGACTGGACATTCGCACTACATCAACGGACCGGCCGGGCTGGCGCATTTGCACCGGTTGCGCGCCTTGGTCGATGCAGTGGTCATCGGGATCGGGACGGCGCTCGCGGACGATCCGCAGCTGACCGTACGGCGCGTTTCGGGCCCGCGGCCTGTTCGCGTGGTGATTGACCCCTCCGGACGCCTGCATGCGAGCGCCCGGCTCCTCGCCAACGACGGGGCGCGCCGCATCGTGCTGAGCGCCAGCAGCGTGCGGCCGCCACTGCCTCACGGCATCGAGATCGTGGGATTGCCGAAGTCCGGGGGCCAGATCGCTCCGTCGGCAATCCTTGCTGCCCTGGCTGAGCGCGGCCTGCGCCGTATCCTCATCGAAGGCGGCGCGGACACCGTTTCGCGGTTCCTGGCTGCCGGCTGCCTCGACCGGTTGCATTTGATCGTGGCCCCCATCGTGCTCGGCTCCGGGCGCGTAGGTCTCGCGCTGCCGCAGATAGAACGTGCCGATCAGGCGCTGCGTGCCTCCATGCACGCGCACAGGCTGGACGATGAGGTGCTGCTCGACTGCGATCTGTCGGCTCAGCGCGTGCCGTCTTTAACAAAAGCGTAGCGATGCGGAAGGGACCGGAGCAGATCGAAGCGCTCACGCGGGTGTGCGTTGACGATCTATTGTCCGGCTTTGGCCTGGGTGGGCTGCGCCGCGGCCGGCGCTTCCTGGAGTTGCTCTCCCGTGTTCCGGCGCAGCGCGTGGCGCGTCAGATCGCGGACTACGACAAGATCGTGGGTGAGTCGGGGCTCAGGGCGGGGGGCGCCTGGGCGTTAAAGTGGATGGTCCGGCGCCTGGAGATCGAGGGCCAAGAGCGCGTGCCGACAGAGGGTTCGCTGCTGCTGGTTTCCAATCACCCGGGGCTGGCTGACGCTGTGGCCCTGTTCAGCTCCATCCCGAGGCCGGACCTCCGCGCAGTAGCAGCCCAGTGGCCACTTCTGGACGCGCTCCCGAATACGTCGCGGTACCTGATCACGGTCGCGAAGGCTTCCTCGAACCGGCTCGCGGTCCTGAAGTCGGCGGCCGGACATCTCAAGCGGGGTGGTGCGGTTCTGAACTTTCCGGCCGGGCGCCTGGAGCCAGACCCGGCACTTCTGCCGGGCGCGGTCGAGTCCCTCGAGCGCTGGTCGACAAGCGTGGACCTGTTCGCACGGCTGGCCCCGGATCTCACCGTCGTCCCCGTTGCGGTCAGTGGAGTGTTCTCTCCCATCGCTCTGCGCAACCCGCTCACCTATCTACGTCGTCGAGAGGAGGACCGCTGGTGGCTTGCCTCCAACCTTCAGATGCTCGTGCCAGCGCTGCGCAACGTCACCATGAGGGTCACGTTCGGGGTTCCCGTCCGCGCGGCGGATGCCGGCGATGCTGTCAGCCAGCGGGTTCTGGTCGAAATGCGGCGCCTAATCGAACGTTCAGCGCATTCCAGCGGGGCACGCAAGGAGATCGACGTGACCGACGCGGAGCGACGAACGTCCGGCAGCGATCAGACCGCGCCGTCGCTCGAGCCAGTCGACGATCTCACTCAGCGGCGGATCGCCGATCTCGCGCGCGGCACCGGCCCACCCTGACAGGACCTCTGTCTGAATCTCGCGATCCGTCGGTCCGAATTCCCAATCGGCCAAACCGTGCAAGACCGTATAGCCAACGCGCTCGAAGGCCTCGATCGCTGTCTGCGCGGCTGATGGCCCCAGCGCGGGACCGAATCCCTTGTCGGTGCGCTGATGGCGGTTCACCGCGTCAACGATGCGCCGATCGGTCGGGTCTGCGGGCGCCAGCTCTGCGCGGCCGTCATAGCTCAGCGCTGCATAAACAGGCCAACGGCGCGCGGCAGCTTCGAGCGCGAGTCGGTTTAACCAGTCGCTTGAAACGAGATCGAGCAGCGCTGAGGTGGTGATCAGGTCGGCTGCGCTGTCGAACGCCGCTTCCAGATCTCGCTTGAGATCGATCGGCGCGGCGGTCACGTGGATGCTAGGCGGGTAGGAAGGAGGAACGCGGGCAAGCAGATTGAGATCGTTATCGACGAGCCGCCAAGTCTGGCGCGCCATGATGCACGGGCTCAGCGCGCGGAATGTGGAGCCCGTTCCACAGGCCAAGTCGACGAAGACGACGGAAGGCTGCCCCACGAGCAAGTTGAACACCGCATCCAACACCGCAGCATTGCGGGCGCGCAGATCGTAAGGCTCGCGCAGCTCGAGCCATTCCGCGCTGAAGCCGCTCATGCGAGCCGCTTGAGTGCGCTCGCGACGATCCGCGCTGTGCTCTCCCAAGTCGGCAAGTCGGCTGCCGCGGCCAATGCACCGCGCGCAAGCCGCCGCCGCTCTTCCTCGTTTTCGATCACCCGTCGCAGCGCGCGAGCCAATGCCTTCACGTTCCCGGGCTCGACCAGCACGCCTGCAGTCGGGGGCACCGTGTCCACGGTCGCGCCGCCCGTCGTGCCTATGATCGGCAGACCGTGCGCCATCGCCTCAGCGTAGGCCATGCCATAGCCCTCGAAGTGCGATGCCAGCACGAAAACATCGGCCGAGGCATACAGCGCGCCCAGCCGCTGCGGCGAGACTTCCCCGAGCAGATCGACACGGCCGGCGAGTCTGTGCCGTGCGATATCCGCTTCAAGCTTGGCCGCCGTCGCCGGGGCGCGCGTGAGATCGCCCGCGATCGTCAGCCGCCACGGCAGTCCGGCAATCGACGCGAGCGCAGCGATCAACGCGTCGAAGCCCTTGCGCGGCACGATCGCCCCGACCGACAAGAGCCGCAAAGTGGCGTCTGGGGTGCCCCTGGCGGGCGCTGCGCGGTCGGTGCCTGGCGGCGCCACGGTGATGCGCTCCGGGGGAACATCGTAGTCCGCGTTCAGCCGCTTCCCGGTGGCCCGACTGGTGACGATGACCGAGCGGGCAGCGGCCAGCGCCTTGCACTCGCTTTCGAACAACTTCCGGGAGTCGGCGGGCGACAGTCCCGCTTCAAGCGCGAGAGGATGATGCACCAGCGCGACCAGCGGTGCGCGCCGGGCGATCCTCTCCGCCGCCTCCGGCAGCGCGCCGAGCGCCAGCCCGTCGACCACGACCGGGATTCCCTGCGGCAAGTCCTCGAGCCGCGCCAACGCAACCGCGCGCTGCTCGGCGCTGGGCTGTGGAAATCCATCGCCCACCGAGACGACGTCGATCTGCCAGCCGAGCACCTGCAATTCCGCAATGATGCGTCGGTCGTAACCGTAACCGCCAGTCGGAGTCGCAAGATCGCCCGGCACCGCAAACGTGGTGCGATTCACCACAGAGGCGCCTCGTAAGAGGCGCGCGCCACATGCGACTCCGCGATCTTCACGCGGATGGCGCCCAGCTCACGGCCATCGCGGCCGAGCTCGCCCGCGCGCGCCCCCGAAGCGAGCTTGTCGAACACGTGCTTCGCCAGGAATTCCGTGGTGGTGTTCTTGCCCTTGAACTCCAGCAGCTCGTCGAGATTGCGGTAGTTCAGCGGCTGCAGCACCGATTTGAGCACCTCGTGAGCACGCCCGATGTCAACCACGATGCCGTTCTGGTCAAGCGTTGGCGCGATGAACGCCACGTCGACGACGAAGGTCGCACCATGCAGTGCCTGCGCCGGCCCGAACACGGCACCGCGGAATGAATGGGCGATCATCACATGGTCGCGGACTTCGACGGCAAACACAGGAGGATCTCTGTCTCAGGGATAGGCAATGAGCTGGCAGAGTACGCCGCTCTTCGGGTCTAGGATTTCGGAGATCCGCTCAGGGAGTTCGTAGAACCGTACTGCGGGCATCAGCAAGGCGTCCAGCCGCGCGTCGGCCAGCAGCTCGATCGCCTGCTGCAGCCGTTGCCGATGAGACGTGGTTGCGCGCCGCGATGGCGCCACCTTGCCCACTTGGCTCGAGACGACCTTGAGGCGGCGGCTGTGAAAGGCGCCGCCCAGCGGCACCGGCACGGTGCCCGCGCCGTACCAGCTCATTTCCAGGATAGTCGCTTCGTCGCCTGCGATGTCGAGCGCAGTGGCAAGCCCCCGCGGATCGGCGCTGGTGTGCACAGCCAGTTCGCAGTCGACCGGCGCATCTTCCGGTGTGGCGAAATTCAAGCCGAGTGCGCGCGCGAGCTCTGCACGCGCCGGATTGATGTCGATCAGGGTCACGTCTGCGCCCCGCTCCCGCGCGCACAGGAATCCGACCAGTGCACCGACGACACCTGCGCCGACCACCGCAATCGGCCCGGACGGAAGCGGGTCTGCATCCCAGGTTGCGTTCAGCGCAGTCTCCATGTTCGCGGCCAACACGGCGCGCGAAATCGGAACGTCCGTTGGCACCGGCAGAGCTGCGTCGACCGGCACGTCGAACATGGTCTGGTGGGGATGAAAGGCGAACACATCACGTCCGACCAGGCCGTCCGGCCCGGCCTCCACGCGACCGACCGTCGAGTAACCATACTTCACGGGGAACGGGAAGCGTCCGCCCATGTGGGGCGACCGCATCCGCTGGTATTCGCTCGATGGCACCCTTCCCGCAGCAATCAGCGCCTCGGTGCCGCGGCTGATGCCGCCATAGCGGGCGCGCACCCGGACCATGCCTTCCGCGAGCGCATTGACCCGTTCCTGCAGGATTTCAGCCCGTCCGGGGCCGACATACCAAAGCGCTTCTGCCGTCAACTCACCGCGCGACACGCACTCTCCCTGGACTCCCCAGCCGCTACACCGTTATATTGTGCTCCCGGGCGGCGGGGGGGTGCAAATAGATCGGCCGCGCCGATCAAGCGGCCTGCGTGGAATCCGCCAGAACAGCTCCGCGACTAGGACGCCGTCGACCCAGGCCGCGAGTTCTGCTCTTGATCCTCGACAAGACCGTGTCAGCCTGTGCTGCCGGAGCGAACGGCTGTCAACCGCGCGCCGCATCTCCAACGTCTGGGTCCTGATCTGGCCCTACCAGAAGAAGATCCTCGGCCTCGTCTCCGGAACCGACGAGCAGAAAGACGCCGCGCGTAAGACCACGCTCTACGCCACGCGCGCGAACTTCATTCTTTCTGCCCCCTCGCTGCTCTGCATGGGCTCGGCGGGCCACGGCCTACCGTTCTGATCGCAGGCGAAGCTGCTGTGGCAATGCTTGGAGAAATTTTCAAGGCGGCTCGGATTGCAATCAATCTCGCCACAAGGAGTGCGTGCGGCCTCAGAGGGGCACGCGGACCGCAAGCGTTCGCGAGGGGCAGGAGAGGCGTTTGGGCCTGTCGAGTGGGCAGCGTCGCCGCGCGAAGACGGCTACCGCCAAAATCGGGGCCGCAAGTACGGGAACCCTTACCTCCGGGCGCAACTTGCTCGCAGCCGAG
>CAVWPC010000028.1:0-38066 GCA_963756765.1 uncultured beta proteobacterium
GTGGCGGCGCCGGACTCGCCTTCACCGACTTTCGCATCCATGGCGACGGCTTCGCGCGATTCCTGGTGCTCGACCGCGGCCTCACGCCGCGGCAGGCGGGTCGCATGATGCAGCGCCTGTTCGAGATCGAGGCGTATCGCATGCTGGCGTTGCTCGCGTTGCCGGTGGCGCGCCGCCTGGGCCCGCGCATCGCCAGGATCGAGGCGGCGCTGGTCGAACTCACCGACGACATCGCGCGCCACAGCGTCGACGACGAGACGCTGCTGCCGCAGCTCACGCGGCTCGCCGACGAAGTGGAGCAGAGCCTCGCGAGCAGCCAGTTTCGCTTCGGGGCTTGCCGCGCCTACGCCGAACTCGTCGCGCGCCGCATCGCCGAGCTGCGCGAGCGGCGGCTGCCCGGCATTCAGACGATCGAGGAGTTCATGGCACGCCGCTTCACGCCCGCGGTGGCCACCTGCGACAGCACCGCCCAGCGCCTGCGCGAGCTGTCCGAGCGCGTGGCGCAAGCTTCGGCACTGCTGTCGACGCGCGTCAACATCGCTCGTGAGCGCCAGAACCAGCGTCTGCTGGCGTCGATGGACCGCCGCGCGCATCTGCAGCTGCGCTTGCAGCAGACCGTCGAGGTGCTGTCGGTCGCGGCCATCGTCTACTACGTTGCGGGCCTGGTCGGATACCTTGCCAAGGCGTTGCAGGCAGCGGGCGTTCCGGTCCATCCGGAATTGGCGGTCGGCATCGCCATTCCGGTGGCGGCGATCGTGGTCATCGGGGTGATCCGCCGGGTCCGGCGGCGTCTGCACGACCCGGATCCTTCCGAGCGGGCGTCCGCGGCGCTAGGTCCAGGACGTGCATACGGGCCTGCCCGATGGGGCGATGGCTCGCTAGATCAGCACGATGTCGTACTGCTCCTGCGTATAGAGCGTCTCCACCTGCAGCGAGATGGGCTTGGCGATGAAGTCACCCAGCTGCGCGAGGCTCTGCGATTCTTCATCCAGGAACATGTCGATCACCGACTGCGATGCGAGGATACGGAACTCGCGCGGATTGAACTGCTTGGCCTCGCGGACGATCTCGCGCAGGATCTCGTAGCAGATCGTCTGCGCGGTCTTGAGCTGGCCGCGGCCGTGGCAGGTTGGACAAGGCTCGCACAACACGTGGGCAAGCGACTCACGCGTGCGCTTGCGGGTCATCTCCACCAAGCCCAGCTGCGTGAATCCGTTCACGGTGAGCCGGGTGCGGTCCTTCTCCAGCGCCTTGCCCAGTTCGGCAAGCACGGCCGAGCGGTGCTCGGGCAACTCCATGTCGATGAAGTCGAGGATGATGATGCCGCCTAGGTTGCGCATCCGAAGCTGGCGGGCGATCACCTGGGCGGCTTCGAGGTTGGTCTTGAAGATGGTGTCGTCGAAGTTGCGCCCGCCGACGAAGCCGCCGGTGTTGACGTCGATCGTCGTCATCGCTTCGGTCTGGTCGATGATCAGGTAGCCGCCGGACTTGAGATCCACGCGGCGCGACAGCGCCTTTTCGATCTCGTCCTCGACACCGTGCAGGTCGTACAGCGGCCGGTCGCCGACATAGTGATTGATCCGGTCGGACAACGCCGGCGTGTACTGCCGCGCGAACTCCTGCATCTTCACGTAGGTCTCGCGCGAGTCGACGAGGATTCGCGCCGTCTCTTCGGTGGACATGTCGCGCAGCACGCGCTGCGCAAGATTCAGATCCTGGTACAGCAGCGAAGCGGGCGCCACGGCGCGCGAGGCCAGCGTCAGGTCGCTCCACAGCTTGGTCAGGTACTCGATATCCGACTGCATTTCCCGCTCGGACGCGGTCTCGGCCATCGTGCGGATGATGAATCCGCCCGTCGATCCCTCGGGGAGCAGGTGCTGCAACCGTTCGCGCAGCGTCTCGCGCTCGGCCTCGTCGCCGATGCGCTGCGAGATGCCGATGTGCGAGTCCTGCGGCAGGTAGACGAGCAGGCGCCCCGCGAGACTGACCTGCGTGGACAAGCGCGCGCCCTTGGTGCCGATCGGATCCTTGATGACCTGCACCAGCAGCGACTGGCCCTCGTGCAGGATGCGCTCGATCGGGCGCTGCTCGCCCGAATGGCCGTTCTGCCGATGTTCCCAGATGTCGGCGATGTGCAGGAACGCAGCGCGCTCGAGGCCGATCTCGATGAAGGCGCTCTGCATGCCGGGAAGGACGCGCGCGACGCGGCCGAGGTAGATGTTGCCGACCAGGCCGCGGGCGCTCGAACGCTCGATGTGCAGTTCCTGCACCACGGCCTGCTCGAGCATGGCCACGCGCGTTTCCTGCGGCGTTACGTTGATCAGAATTTCATGGGTCATGAAGCGCCCGCACCCCGCGTTGCCGCCGACGACCAAGGGCAGTGGCCCGGTCGAGCAATCGAGATGGTTATAGCACGGGGCGCCCGAAGCGCGCGAGCAGCGTGGCGGTTTCGGCGAGTGGCAATCCCATCACGCCCGAATAGCTGCCTTCGAGTCGCGTGATGAATGCCGCGGCGCGGCCCTGGATCGCGTAGCCGCCAGCCTTGTCCATCGGTTCACCCGATGCGATATAGCGCTCGATCTCGCCGGCGGTGAGCCGGCGCAGCGTCACGTGCGATACCGACAGCGCTACTTCGACCTCGTCTTCCCATCGCAACGCGATGGCGGTGATGACTTCGTGCCGGCGGCCGGACAGGCGCGCCAGCATCGCGCGCGCGGCGTCGGCGTCGGCTGGCTTGCCGAAGATCGTACCGTCCAGTACGACCTCGGTATCCGCACCGAGCATCGGACGCGGCGGCATGTTGCGCTCTTCCATGCGTTTCCAGCCGACGTTGGACTTGGTCCGCGCGATCCGCTCGACGTAGTGCAACGGTGGCTCGCTGTCGCGCGCCTCCTCGACCACGTCGCGATGCCGGCCGGGGGCATTGCGCAGGCGCAGTTCGGTGAACGTCACGCTCAGCTGCGCGAGCAATGCGTGTCGGCGCGGACTGCGGGAGACGAGGTAGATGGACGAGTCAGTCACGATGATAGGGATGGCCGGCGTTCATGCTGACGGCGCGATAGAGTTGTTCGGCGAGCAGGACCCGAACCAACCCGTGCGGCAACGTGAGGGCGGAAAGGGCCAGTACCGCGGAAGCCTCCTGCTTGATGGATGCGTCGAGGCCGTCGGCACTGCCGATCACGAAGCATACGTCGTTGCCCGCATCCTGCCACGACCGCAGCCGATCTGCGAGCTTGCGCGTGGTCCAGGCGGCGCCGCGCTCGTCCAGCGCCACCCGGACGTATCCGGCGCAGGCGGTGAGGATGCGCTTCGCCTCCGCGGCCAGCATCGCGGCGACCGCCTTGCCACGGTCCCTTGGTGCGGGCTTGAGCTCGACCAGGTCGAGCGCCAGGTCCCGGGGCATGCGTCGTGCATAGTCGTCGTAGCCGGCACTGACCCAGGCGGGCATCCGGTGACCGAGGGCAACGATGCGCAGTCTCACGCGGTGCCGGGAGGTGGCGGCGATGGAAGTGCCCGCGCGCTGCGCGCTGCGGGTCGCGGTTGGCTCACAGGACCTTGCGGCGCGCCCGGTGGGCAGGAAAGGGAACCTCCGCGCTGCGCGCTGCGGCTGTTGACAGCCCTGGGACGGCCCGGCGGGCAGGAAACGGAACCTACGCGCTGCGCGCTGCGGTATTCGGCCCCTGGGACGGCCCGGCGGGCTCATGCCGCCGCTTTGCGGCGGGCGGTGGTGGGGGCGTCCCACAATTCTTCGAGGTTGTAATAGGCGCGGACGGCGGGCTGCATCACGTGCACGACGACATCACCGCAATCCACGAGCACCCATTCGCCGGTCTCCTCGCCTTCCACGCCGACAATGGTGGCGCCGGCGGCCTTGAGCCGTCGCGCACATGATGCGCGAGCGCCTTCACCTGGCGGTTGGAATCGGCGCTGGCGATGATCAGCGAGTCGTAGAAGCTGGTGAGCTTGCGCACATCGATGACCCGGATATCCCGGGCCTTGATGTCTTCGAGGGCGGCAACGGCGGTTTTCTGGAGCTTGTTAAGTCGCATCCGGTCGGGATCGATAGAGCTGATGCTGGTCAATATAGGCCAAAACGGCAGGTGGGAGCAATCCGCGCAAGGCCGTCGCACTGTCCTCGGTGCGGCTTAGTTGCGCACGGATCATGGTGGCGGCGATCGGGTGGGGCGAGATGCGCACTTTGAGAATGGCGCCTGCGGGTTGCTGCAACAGGCGTGCCGGGTCGTCGGTGTGGCGTGCATTCCATTGCGCCGCGAGGGCGGCCGGCAGCGGCGAGTCCTCCGCGCCCGGGCGGTCCACCACCACGACGTGGGCCAGTTCGAAGATTTCCTGCCAGCGATACCACGAGGGCAGGCCGCGGAACGCATCGGCGCCGAGCAGCAACAACAACGGTGCGTGCGGGTGCGCCCGGCGCAGCGAATGGAGTGTCAGGACCGTGAAGCTCTTGCCGCTGCGATCGATCTCGGTGGTGTCCACGACGAGGCCGGGAAACTCCTTCACGGCGAGTTGCAGCATGGCCAGCCGATCGCTCGCGGCGGCTTTCGGACCTTCCCGATGTGGCGGGTCGCCGGCGGGAACGAGGCGGATCTCGTCGAGGCGCAGCGCACGCCGCACGTCGTCGGCGAAGTGCAGGTGACCGTAGTGCACCGGATCGAACGTGCCGCCGAGCAACGCGATCGGAGGCGAAGCCGCCATCAGAAACGCGATCCGGGCTGCGCGAGGAACTCGATTTCCGCCGCGGTCGATTCGCGTCCGAGGATTGCATTGCGATGTGGATAGCGACCGAACCGGAAGATCACGTCGGCGTGCTTGCGCGCCCATTCGAGTGCGGACGGGTCACCCATCTCCTGCGAGAGCGCGCCGAAAACAGGCGCAACGACTCGCGTTGCATGTCCGCGTCCTCCGCGTGCTCGAACGGCATGTAGAGGAACCAGCGGCCGTACGCCTCGAGCGACTGATCGAGGCCGCGTGCGACGGCATCCTGCGCAGTCGCCAGCGCGCGCGCATCGCCGGCGAAGGCGCGGGGCGTGTCACGAAACATGTTGCGTGTGAATTGATCGAGTAGCAGCACACGCGCCAGCGCGCCTGGCGCGGTCGCGCACCACTCGCCCAGGCCTCCGGCCAGCGCGATCGCGACAGGCTCGCCGAAGGACGCGCTGATCGCCGCATCGGTCGCTTGGTCTTTGCGGAACCACATGTCGCGGGTTTGCCCGTAATCGGGATCGCCGGGCTTGCCGAACCAGAATGCGAGGATGGCGTTGACGCGTGGGTCCATGCCCTATGATAGAGCCTGCGCTGGGTTGTCGGCGCCAACTTCTTTCCGCGCGCCGTGTCCGATGGTGACTTCCTACCGCACTTTGTTCCTGCTCGGCTGCTGCCAGGCCCTGATGCTGACCAACGTATCGGGGCTGATCTCGATGAACGGCGTTGTCGGCTATTCGCTGGTCGACACGAAGGCGCTGGCGACGCTTGGCGCAACGACCTATGTGTTGGGTTCCGCCGTCGCGACCATGCCTATGTCGTTGTGGATGGCGCGGGTCGGGCGCCGCCGCGGGTTTATGACCGGTGCCGTGCATCAATATCCTCGGTTGCGTGCTGGTCGCCACGGCGCTGGCGCTGCACAGCTTCCCGCTGTATTGCGTAGCGACGGCAATAATGGGCGATGTACACGGCCGTGGGTCTGCAATACCGCTTCGCCGCCGCCGAAGTCGCCGCCCCCGCGGACAAGGCCCGCGCGATTTCACTGGTGCTGGCCGGCGGCATCGCGGGTGGCTTCCTGGGACCCGCCATCGCGCAACGGGGCAAGGACCTGCTGGCCACGCCCTTCCTCGGCTCGTTCCTGCTGCTCGCTGGCGTCGCTGTGATCGCGATGGTCGTGCAATGGTTCGTGCACGTGCCCAAGCCCAACGCGGCCGAGCGCGCCGGTGGCGGTCGGCCGCTTCGCGAGATCGTGCGGCAACCCGTGTTCGCGATCGCCGCCCTGTCGGCAGCAGGCGGTTACGGCCTCATGAACCTCCTGATGACCGCGACACCGCTGGCGATGGACTTCTGCGCGTTGCCCTTCGCGTTCGCTGCGACCGCGATATCCTGGCACGTCGTCGGCATGTACGGTCCTGGATTCATCACGGGCTCGCTGATCGCCCGCTTCGGGGTGTTGCCCATCATCCTGGCGGGCGTGGTGGTGATGGCGGGCGGTTCCATCGTGGCACTTCATGGCGTGACGTTCACCCATTTCGTGCTGGCGCTGATGCTGGTCGGGATCGGCTGGAACTTCATGTATACCGGCGGCACGACGCTGTTGACCGACGCATATACGCCAGTGGAGAAGGCGCGAACGCAAGGTGCCAACGATTTCATCGTGTTCGCGACGATGGGCGTGTCGTCGTTCTCGTCCGGTGCGCTGGTGTCGGCCGCGGGGTGGTCGACGATGAACATCGGCGCGTTGCCTGTGCTCGCCCTGATCGGCGCGGCGGTCTTCTGGTATCGCGCGGCGCCGCAGCGTCGCTGCGGCGGCGGCGTAGTGCGAGCGAAGTGGCACCGCGCAGCCTGAACGTAGTACCAGGTCCGGATCTGCCCCGATCCCAGCACCACCCATTTCTGGCTGGTCAGGCCCTCGAGGCCCACCGGCCCGCGGGCGTGCAGCTTGTTGGTCGAAATGCCGATCTCGGCCCCCAGGCCGAACTCGAAGCCGTCGGCGAAACGGGTCGACGCATTCACCAGCACCGAACTCGAGTCGACTTCGCGCAGGAAGCGGCGCGCGTTGCCGTAATGCTCGGTGACGATGGCGTCGGTATGCTGCGAGCCGTAGCGCGCGATATGGGCCATCGCCTCGTCCAGCGAATCGACGATGCGCACGGCGAGGATCGGTGCCAGGTATTCGGTGTACCAGTCGTCCTCGGTGGCTTCCTTCATGGCCGGCACCAGCGCACGCGAGCGGTCGCATCCGCGCAGCTCGACGCCTTTGTCGGAGTAGATCGACGCGAGCGGCGGCAGCACCGCCGGCGCGATGCCGGCGTGCACGAGCAGCGTCTCCATCGTATTGCAGGGTGAATAGCGCTGCGTCTTGGCGTTGTCGGCGATGCGGATCGCCATCTGCGACATCGGCGCTGGCATCGATGAACACGTGGCAGACGCCATCGAGGTGCTTGATCACCGGCACCTTCGCTTCCCTGGTGATGCGCTCGATCAGGCTCTTGCCGCCACGCGGCACGATCACGTCGACGTGCTGCTCGTCGGCGATCAAATGGCCGACGGCCGCGCGGTCGGTGGTGGCGATGACCTGCACCGCGTGCTCGGGCAGTCTCGCGTCGGCCAGGCCCTTGTGCACGCAGGCGGCGATCGCCTGGTTGCTGCGGATCGCCTCCGACCCGCCGCGCAGAATGGTGGCATTGCCCGACTTGAGGCACAGGCCGGCCGCGTCGGCGGTCACGTTCGGACGCGACTCGTAGATGATCCCGACCACGCCAAGCGGCACCCGCATGCGCCCGACCTGGATGCCCGTGGGTCGGTAGCGAAGGTCGGTGATCTCGCCGACGGGGTCGGGCAGGGCAGCAATTTCGGCGAGGCCGTCGGCCATGGCGGCAATCGATTTGGGCGTGAGCGTCAACCGGTCGACGAAGGCCGCGTCCTGCCCGGCGGCGCGGGCAGCCGCAACGTCCTCGGCGTTGGCGGCGAGGAGAGCGGCTTCCTGCGCGCGCAACGCGTCGGCGATGGCGAGCAACGCCACGTCCTTCGTGCGCGCCTCCGCGCGCGCGAGCTCACTCGCCGCGGCGCGCGCGGCGGTGCCTACCGCGCGCATGTAAGCGGCGACATCGGCGGTTTGCGCAAGGCCGGGGATGTTGAGGTTGGTCATGTTGCCGTCATTCTAGCTTGGTGCGGGAACGAGCGGCGCGGGCGCGACCGCGGACTGCCGAAACGCGTTTCTAGCAGGGCGGAAGCGCTGCCCGCGGTCATGCCAAGATCGCAGGCACGCGCGTGGCCGTGGCGGGACTGCGAATCCGGCCGTGGACGGCCATGCCCGGCGACGGGCGCGTTCAGCCTTGCGTGGTCAGCGTCTCCACGCCGCGGTCGGTACCGAGCAGGATGACATCGGCGCCGCGCCGCGCGAAGAGGCCAACGGTCACCACGCCGGCGATCTCGCCGATGCGGCCTTCGAGCGCGACCGGGTCTTCGATCGAAAGCCCCGACACGTCGAGAATGACATTGCCGTTGTCGGTGGTGAACCCCATGCGCCATGCGGGCTGGCCGCCCAGGCGCACGAGCTCGCGTGCGACGTAGCTGCGCGCCATCGGGATGACCTCGACCGGCAGCGGGAACTTGCCCAGTACCGGAACGAGCTTGGACTGGTCGACGATGCAGACGAACTTGCGGCGCGACCGCGGCGACGATCTTCTCGCGCGTCAACGCACCGCCGCCGCCCTTGATCATCGCGCCGAAGCGCGTCACTTCGTCGGCGCCATCGATGTAGACCGGCACGTCGTCGACGTTGTTCAGCTCCTCGACCTCGATCTGGTTGGCGCGCAGGCGTTGCGTCGACTTGCACCGAGCTCGATACCGCACCCTTGATCCGGTGCCGGATCTTGCCCAGCTCGTCGATGAAGTAGTTCGCGGTCGATCCCCGAGCCGACGCCGATCCAGGCGTCGTCGACGACGTACTTGATCGCCTCGCGCGCCACCGCCTGCTTGAGTTCGTCCTGGGTCATGGTCGTAGCTCGCGGCCGGTAGCGATGCCATGCCAACCTCGCGCGGTGGGAACCGGCGTGCGTGATGCCGGGGCGCAGAGGTTCCCGTTCACTTCTTGCGCACCGGCGGCAAGTCGGTACACACGCCTTCGAACGCTTCGGCGCCGAGCCCCACCGATTCGGACAGCGTCGGATGCGGGTGAATCGTCTTGCCGATATCGACGGCGTCGGCGCCCATCTCGATGGCCAGTGCGATTTCCGCGATCAGGTCGCCCGCGTGCGTGCCGACGATACCGCCGCCGACGATGCGATGCGTCGCGTCGTCGAACAGCAGCTTGGTGAAGCCTTCGTCGCGCCCGTTGGCGATCGCCCGCCCCGAGGCGGCCCAGGGAAAGAGGCCCTTGCTGACCTTCTGCCGCTTGGCCTTCGCTTCGTCCTCGGTCACGCCGACCCACGCCACTTCGGGATCCGTGTACGCGACCGAAGGAATCACGCGCGCATCGAAGAACGACTTCTGTCCGGCGGCGACTTCCGCCGCGACATGGCCCTCGTGCGTCGCCTTGTGCGCGAGCATCGGCTGTCCGACGATGTCGCCGATCGCGAAGATGTGCGCGACGTTCGTGCGCATCTGGTTGTCGACCGGGATGAAGCCGCGCTCGTTGACCGCGACGCCGGCTTTGTCGGCGCCGATCTTCTTTCCGTTGGGACTGCGGCCCACCGACATCAGCACCATGTCGTACGGCTGCGGCCCGTCCGGCGCCTGCTCGCCTTCGAACGTCACGTAGATCGCGTCCTTCTTCGCCTCGATGCCGACGGTCTTGGTCTTCAGCATCACGCGGTCGAAGCGATGCTTGTTCATCTTGTCCCACACGCGCACCAGGTCGCGATCGGCGCCCTGCATCAATCCGTCGAGCATTTCGACCACGTCGAGGCGCGTGCCCAGCGCCGAATAGACAGTGCCCATTTCGAGCCCGATGATGCCGCCGCCGATGACCAGCATCTTCTTCGGCAGCGTGCGCAGTTCCAGCGCGCCGGTCGAGTCGACGATACGCGGATCTTCCGGGGCGAAAGGGAGCCAGACCGATTGCGAGCCGGCAGCGATGATCGCCTGGTCGAACTTGACGACTTTCTTGGTCGACGTCTGCTTCTGCCCGGCGCCTTCGGTCACGACGACTTCGATGTGATGCGGGTCGAGAAAGGTGCCGACGCCGCGCACTACTTCGACTTTGCGCGACTTGGCCATGCCGGTCAGGCCCCCGGTCAGCTTGCCCACGACCTTGTTCTTCCAGCCAAGCAGTTTCTCGAGGTCGATCTTCGGCGGCCCGTACGCGATCCCGTGTTCGCCCAGCGTCTTCGCTTCGTCCATCACGCCGGCGATGTGCAGCAGCGCTTTGGACGGGATGCAGCCGACGTTCAGACACACGCCGCCCAGCGTCGCGTAGCGCTCGACCAGCACCGTCTTCAGGCCGAGGTCAGCGGCCCGGAATGCTGCGGCGTAGCCGCCGGGTCCGGCGCCGAGGACCAGCATCTGGCATTCGACATCCGCCTTGCCGGTGTAAGCTGGCGGCGCCGGGCAGCGGACCGGCGCGGCGGCAGCGCCCGTTGCGGCGTCGATGCCGCCGGCTGGCCGGGCGGGGTTGCCGGCGCGGATGGCAGGCTGGGGCGCGGCGGCAGGCGCTGCGGCAGGCGCGGACCCCGCCCCGGCTGCGGCCTTACCGCCCGGCGGCCTTGTCGTCGGCCGCCGCACAGCATGGCGATCAGCGTGCCTTCGCTGACCTTGTCGCCCAGCTTCACCTTCAATTCCTTCACCACGCCCGCGGCGGGCGAAGGCACGTCCATCGTCGCCTTGTCCGACTCGAGCGTGATGAGCGAATCCTCGGCCTTCACCGTGTCGCCTGGCTTGACGAATACCTCGATGACGGGGATGTCCTTGAAGTCCCCGATGTCCGGAACCTTGACCTCGATGGCACTCATGACATCTCCCCAACCACGCGGGGGTGATCCCCTCGACGCGAACTGCGTTCGCCTCCACCCAAGGGACGAGCGCTTGCGCTCATAGCATCACCCGGCGCATGTCGGACAGCAGCGCGGCGAGATAGGCGCAGAAACGCGCGGCCGCGGCGCCGTCGATCACGCGGTGGTCGTACGACAGCGACAGCGGGACCATGAGACGCGGTGCGAACGCCTTGCCGTCCCAGACCGGTTTCGTCGCGCTCTTCGAGACACCCAGGATCGCGACTTCCGGCGCGTTGATGATCGGCGTGAACGCGGTGCCGCCGATGCCGCCGAGCGAACTGATCGAGAAGCAGCCGCCCTGCATGTCGGCGGGGCCGAGCTTGCCCTCGCGCGCCTTGGCCGAGAGCTCGCCCATTTCCTTGGCGATCTGCAGCACGCCTTTCTGGTCGGCGTTCTTGATGACCGGCACGACCAGTCCGTTCGGCGTGTCCGCGGCAAAGCCGATGTGGAAGTACTGCTTCATCACCAGGCTGTCGCCATCCGGCGTGGAAACCAGCGATGCGTTGAAGTCCGGGAATTTCTTCAGCGCCGCGACCGAAGCCTTGATCAGGAACGCGAGCATCGTCACCTTGATGCCCGCCTTTTCGTTTTCCTTGTTGAGCCGGACGCGAAACGCTTCGAGTTCGGTGATGTCGCCTTCGTCGAACTGCGTGACGTGCGGGATCATCACCCAATTGCGCGCGAGGTTGGCGCCGGAGATCTTCTTGATCCGCGACAACGGTTTCGTCTCGACCGGGCCGAATTTCGCGAAGTCGACGCTGGGCCATGGCAGCAGGTTGAGTGAACCGCCACCGGTCACGCTGCCGGCTGTCGCGCCGGCAGCACCGCCGCCGGCCATCGTCCGTTTCACGAACCCCTGCACATCCTCCTGCAGGATGCGTCCGCTGGGACCGGACCCCTGCACGCGCGCCAGGTCGACGCCGAGTTCGCGCGCGAACTTGCGCACGGATGGCGATGCATGTGCGGCCTTGAACGCTTGCGCGTCGATCGACGCGCCGCCCGTTGCTCCTGCAGCGGCGGACGGGGGCGTGGAATGCGCCGATGGCGCGGCCGGCGCGACGGCGGAAGCTTCCGGTGCTTTCGGGTGGGCGGCAGGCTCGGAGGCAGCTCCCGCTGTCCCCGCCGTGGCCGGTTGCGCGGCCGGCGCCGGCTTATCCGCCGCTTTCGGCTCACCCTTCGGGGTTGCTTCGGCGCCCGCCTCGTCAAGCAAAAGCACGAGCGTGCCTTCGCTCACCTTGTCCCCGACTTTGAGCTTCATGTCCTTCACCACGCCGCCGGCCGGCGCGGGCACGTCCATCGTGGCCTTGTCCGACTCGAGCGTGACCAGCGAATCGTCCGCCTTCACCGTATCGCCGGCTTTGACGAAGACTTCGATGACCGGGATGTCCTTGAAGTCGCCGATATCGGGGACCTTGACTTCGATCGTGCTCATGATGGGCTCGCGGCGCTTGTTGTACGGGAAGGCGGCAATGGCACGGCTCATACGGTCCATGGCGCCGGCTTCTCGGGGTCGAGACCGTATTTCTTGATCGCCTCCGCGACCTTGGTCGCGGGGATCGTGCCGTCGTCGGCGAGTGCCTTCAGCGCGGCGACCGTCACGTAGTGACGATTGACCTCGAAGAAGTGCCGCAGGTTCTCGCGCGTATCGGAACGGCCGAAGCCATCGGTGCCGAGTACCACGTAGCGCTGCGGCACCAGCGGCCGGATCTGCTCGGCGAACAGGCGCATGTAATCGGTCGCGACGATCACTGGTCCCTGCGCATCCTTAGACATGCCTCGACGTGCGAGATCCTCGGCTTTGCGGTCGGGTGCAGCGTATTCCAGCGCGTGACGGCGTAGCCGTCGCGCGCAAGCTCGGTGAACGACGGACAACTCCAGAGGTCGGCATCGACGCCCCAGTCGTCCTTGAGGAGTGTCCGCGGCCGCGATCGCCTCGCGCAGGATGACGCCCGATCCCATCAATTGCACGCGCGGCGACTTGCCCTTGGCGGCCTTGCCGGTCGCCGCACCGCCGCGCAGTTGGTACATTCCCTTGAGGATGTCGGGAGCCGCGCCCTCGGGCATCGCCGGATGCGTGTAGTTCTCGTTCATCACCGTCAGGTAGTAGTACACGTCCTCCTGCTCCGACACCATCCGGCGCAGGCCGTCCTGGATGATCACCGCCACTTCGTAGGCGAACGTCGGGTCGTACGAGATGCAGTTCGGCACCGTCGCCGAGATCAGGTGCGAGTGACCGTCCTCGTGCTGCAGGCCTTCGCCGTTGAGCGTGGTGCGGCCCGCGGTGCCGCCCAGCAGGAAGCCGCGCGAGCGCATGTCGCCGGCGGCCCAGGCGAGATCGCCCACGCGCTGGAAGCCGAACATCGAGTAGAAGATGTAGAACGGGATCATCTGCACGCCGTGCGTCGAGTACGACGTCGCCGCGGCGATCCAGTCGCACATGCCGCCCGCTTCGTTGATGCCTTCCTGCAGGATCTGCCCGAGCTTGTCCTCCTTGTAGAACATGAGCTGGTCGTGGTCCTGCGGCGTGTAGAGCTGGCCTTGCTGGTTCCAGATGCCGAGCTGGCGGAACATGCCCTCCATGCCGAACGTGCGCGATTCGTCCGGCACGATCGGCACGATATGCTTGCCGATGTTCTTGTCGCGGACGAGCAGCTGCAGGATCTGCACGAACGCCATCGTCGTGGAAATCTCGCGCTCGTCGGTGCTCTTGAGGAAACGCTCGAAGGCCGTGAGTTCTGGCACGATCAGCGGCGTCGCCTTCCGCCGCCGCTGCGGCAGGTAGCCCCCGAGGTCCATGCGCCGCGCGCGCATGTACTGCAATTCCGGCGAGCCCTCCGGGAAGTTCACGTACGGCATCTTTTCGAGCTGGTCGTCGGCGACCGGGATCTCGTAGCGATCGCGGAAGATGCGCAGCGAATCGGCGGACATCTTCTTCTGCTGGTGCGTGATGTTCTGCGCCTCGCCCGACTCGCCCATGCCGTAGCCCTTGATCGTCTTGGCGAGGATTACGATCGGCTGGCCCTGGTGATTGGCCGCTGTGTGGAAGGCGGCATAGATCTTGTGCGGGTCGTGGCCACCGCGGTTGAGGTGCCAGATCTCCTCGTCGGACCAGTCCGCGACCAGTTCCTTCAGTTCCGGCGTGTTGAAGAAGTACTCGCGCACGTAGGCGCCATTCTTGCTCTTGAACGTCTGGTACTCGCCGTCGACGCACTCCATCATCCGCTTCATCAGGATGCCCTTCTTGTCGCGGGCGAAGAGGGCGTCCCAATGCGTCCCCCAGACGAGCTTGATCACCAGCCAGCCGGCGCCGCGGAAGTCGCTTTCGAGTTCCTGGATGATCTTGCCGTTGCCGCGAACCGGGCCGTCCAGGCGCTGCAGGTTGCAGTTGATGACGAAGATCAGGTTGTCCAGGTTCTCGCGCGACGCCATGCCGATCGCGCCCATCGATTCCGGCTCGTCCATCTCGCCGTCGCCCATGAACGCCCACACCTTGCGCCCTTCGGTCTGCACGATGCCGCGGTTCTGCAGGTACCGCATGAAGCGCGCCTGGTAGATCGCCATCAGCGGCCCCAGGCCCATCGACACGGTCGGGAACTGCCAGAAATCCGGCATCAGCCACGGGTGCGGATAGGAGGAGATGCCCTTGCCGTCCACTTCCTGCCGGTAACCGTCGAGCTGCTCTTCGGTCAGGCGTCCCAGCATGAACGCGCGCGCGTAGACGCCTGGCGCCGAATGGCCCTGCACGAACACCAGGTCGCCGCCGTGGTTTTCGGACGGCGCGTGCCAGAAGTGATTGAAGCCGACGTCGTACAGGGTGGCCGCGGACGCAAAGCTCGCGATGTGGCCGCCGACGTTGGTGTGCTTGTTCGCGCGCAGCACCATCGCCATCGCGTTCCAGCGCACGAACGAGCGGATGCGATGCTCGATGTTCTGGTCGCCGGGGATGCGGACCTGCGCATCGGTCGGGAATGGTGTTGATGTAGTGGGTATTGGCGGAAAAGGGCAGGTAGGCGCCGCGCTGGCGGGCGGCGTCGATCAGCTGCTCGATCAGGAAGTGCGCCCGGTCCGGCCCCTCGACCGCGAGTACGCCGTGCAGGGCATCGAGCCACTCCCGGGTTTCCTGGGGATCGGCGTCCTTTTTCATTGCATCCATGAAGAATCTCCTGGCGATGCCGGCGCGCCGTGCGCGGCCAGTGCCGTGATGGTTCGTGGAGTACGGGGATTTCCGCGCATGTTCCGTGACCACTGGCGGATCGGCCTCTTGCGGGCCGGATCCGTCATGGACGCCGGGGAGCAACCCGGTTTCGGACCAATTCTAGGCGGTGCGACTCCTCCTGTATTGCTGCACTGCGAGAACCACAGCCGTCGATGGCGGCCGCGCGGTGTTCCCGCGTCTGGTCCTGCAAGCCTGCACGACAAAGTTTACCACCAGATGGAAATGATTTCCAAAATCACGATTAGCGCGCCGGTGGCGGTCGCAGCAGGGCGATCGCGGCGAAGCCGCTGACCAGCCCCGCCACCACGAATCCGGTGCGATAACTGCCCGAGGCGGCCGCCAGCCCGGCGAACACCGGCGGCCCGATCAGCACGCCGGCGAAGGTGATGAATCCCGACGCGCCGGTCACGGCGCCGGCGTCGCCCGGCGGGGCCTGACGCGCCAGTTCGGCAAGCTGGACCCCGTTCCACCCGATCGCGCTCGCGCCGTAAGCGCTGGCCAGGACCAGCAGCGTCCAGGTCGGCCAGTGGGTGCCGGCGAAGGCCATCGTCACGCCGCAGGCCGCGGCGAGGAGGCCGATCAGCGCCAGGACGCGGCGCGGGGCGAGCCACCGGTCGGCCACCATGCCCCAGACGATGCGCGACGCAACGGCGCTGATTGTCGCGCAAGTAAGCGCTAACCCCGCCGCAACCAGCGACCACTGCAATGTCTCGTGCAGGTAGATGACGAGGAAGGTCGACAGACATAGCTGGACCGAGGCGAACGCAAATCCGGTAAGCGACAAGCCACGCAGCGCGCGGCTCTTCAGCACCGTGCGCAGCGGGCCGGTAAGGGCGGCCAGCGAGAATGCCTTGCCGGGCGCGCGGCCATCATCGAGCGCGCGCCGGGTCGATTGCGCCCCGGCCGCGATCAGCAGGCCCAGGACGGCCAGGCCCAGCAACGCCGGCCGCCAGCCCGCCACCAGCGCCACGCCGGGCATCGCGGCGCCGGCGAGCGCAGCACCCGCCGGGACGCCGGTCTGCTTGATCGAGAAGGTGAGGGCCATCTGCGCCGGCGGCGTCGTCCGGATCAGCACGGTCGACGATGCGGGCGTGATCGGGCCGTAGCCCAGGCCGAGCAGCAGCGCGACCGCCGCGAGCAATCCCACCTGCGCGGCCGGAATTGCTGCAATCGCCGCCATGCCGATCACGCACAGCAAGCACGCAGAACTGCGACAGGCGAATGGGCCCGAAGCGCGCGATGAAACCGCCGGAGGCGAGACTCGACAGCATGCCGCCGGCGTACACGAGCCCGATGAATACGCCGATCCACTTCGGCGTGATGCCAAGGTCCTGCGCGAGCACCGGGGCGAGCACGGCTGGCGTCGTCACCGCCAGCGACGTGAAGATCTGGATGGCCGTGGTCGCGACCAATGCCACCACTGCGATGCGCGTCCCCGCCCGGGGACGGGTCGGCGGCGCGGTCGTCTTCCCTGGCGGCGCTCATGCGCCAGCGGGCGTGAGCAAGCGTCGTTCGGTGATGACGAGATCGACGGTCAGGTCGTGCGGAGCGGCCGGGACCCGGTCGACCACCTGGAGGTCGAATGCGCCGGCGACGCGCGGAATGTGCTTGGCGACCGAAGCGAGCAAGCGGTCGTAGAACCCGCCGCCATAGCCCAGCCGACGACCGATGCGGTCGAACGCGACGCCGGGTACCAGGACCCAGTCGATCGCGTCGATGGCGATCGACGGGCGCGTCCGCGGTCGGCTCCGGAATGCCGCGATGGCCCGGGGCCGTGTCGGATTCGTCGCTCGACCGCATGCAGCTGCAGCATGCGCGCGACGTTGTCCACGCGTGGCAGCGCGACGGTTTTGCCCGCCGCGCGGGCGGCGCGAAACAGCGCGCGCGTGTCCCACTCGCTGCGGAAGGGCAGCGTGAGCAACACCACCCGCGCGGCGGCGAACGAAGGCAGCGCCAGGATGTGCCGTCCGATGGTCACCGAGGCGGCGCTGCGCTGCGCCGGATCGAGCGCATCGCGCAGCGCGAGCACGCGGTCGCGCACCGCGCGCTTGGCGTCGTGAAGGGCCGGCCCGGTCAATGCGTATTGCGTGCGCATCGGATCGTCGGCCATGTCACGATGTTAGCGCAATGGCCCGCGCGGGCCGCGGCGCCCGTGCTGATCCGCTCACTTATAATGGCGCTCCGCCACTTCTCCCGGCTGACATGAAGAATACGCACCAGTTCTACCGTGCGCGTCGCAGCGCGCTGCTGCAGTCGATGCGCACGCGCAGCGGCGGCGGGCTCGCCCTGGTTCCCACGGCAGCCGAAGTTGCCCGAAACCGCGACTCGATGTTTCCCTATCGGCCGGACAGCTACTTCTACTACCTGTCCGGATTTCCGGAACCCGAAGCGGTCATCGCGCTGCTGGCCGGTCCGGACGGGGATCGTCACGTGCTGTTTTGTCGCGAAAAGAACGAGGAGCGCGAAATCTGGGATGGTTTTCGCTACGGTCCGGATGCGGCGTGCGAAATATTCGGCTTCGACGAGGCGCATCCGATCGACGCCCTGGCGGAGAAGCTGCCCGCATTGGCGTCCGACCAGCCCGCACTGTTCACGCCGCTCGGCGAGTTCGACGCGTGGGACCGGCGGGTCACGCAGCTGCTGAATGAAGTGCGCGGACGCGCGCGCACCGGTGTGTCGGCGCCTGGCGAGGTCGTCGACGTGCGCGGCGTCCTCGACGAGATGCGCCTGTACAAGGATGCCCACGAAGTCGCGTTGATGCGGCAGGCGGCCACCGTCTCCAGTGGCGCCCACGCGCGCGCCATGGCCTGTGCACGCCCGGGCTGGTTCGAGTATCAGGTCGAGGCCGAGTTGCTGCACGAGTTCCTTCGTCATGGCGCGCAGGCGGTCGCCTATCCGTCGATCGTCGCGTCCGGTCCGAACGCCTGCGTGCTGCACTATCGGGAGAACAACCGCGAGATGGCGGCCGGCGACCTCTTGCTGATCGATGCCGGTTGCGAGTACCAGGGCTACGCATCCGACATCACCCGCACGTTCCCCGTCGACGGTCGCTTCAATGGTCCGCAGAAGGACATCTACGAACTGGTGCTCGCCTCGCAGCTCGCCTGTCTCGACGCCGTGAAGCCGGGCGCTGCATTTGACGATTACCACAAGGCCGCCGAGCGGGTCCTGGCGCAAGGCTACATCGACCTCGGGCTTTGTCAGGGAACGCTCGACGAAGTGCTGGAAAGCGGTGCCTACAAGCAGTTCTATATGCATCGCGCCGGCCATTGGCTCGGCATGGATGTGCACGATGCAGGGCTGTACCAGGTCAAGGGCGCGTCGCAGACGCTGGCAGCGGGCATGGTGCTGACGGTCGAGCCCGGGACCTACATCCGGCCGGCCGCCAACGTTCCCGAGCATTTCTGGAATATCGGCGTGCGCATCGAGGACGACGTGCTGGTGACCGCGCACGGCCACGAGAACCTGACCGCGGCGACGCCGAAAGAGCGTCGCGGAGGTCGAGGCGGCCTGCGCGCGTTAGCGGTGATCCGTGGGGGTGGCGATGCGCGGCCGGGAGTGCGTCGATGCATGACGTGGCGATCGTCGGAGCCGGTCCGGTCGGCGGTACCCTGGCGCTCGCGCTGGCGGATGCCGATCTCGATGTGGTCGCCCTTGACGCACGTTCGCGTGGCGCCGTGGCGCGAGCCGACCGGTCGCTGGCGCTGTCACACGGCGCGCGCCTCATCTTCGAGCGCGTCGGCGTGTGGACGCGACTCTCCGGCGTGGCCCATGCGGTCACCCCGATCGTCGCCATCGACATCTCCCAGGCCGGCGCCTTTGGCGTCACGCGCCTCACCGCGCAGGAACAGGGCCTGCCGGCGCTCGGCTACGTGGTGTCGTACAACGCGCTGCAAGCGGCAATCGACGCGGCGCTCGCGCGCACGGCAACGCGCCTGTGTTTCGACGCGCCGGTCGCGGAGGTTGGCGGGACGCCGGCTTACGCCGCGGTCACGCGCTCGGGAGCGGACGCGGAACCGCTGCTCGCGCGCCTGGCGGTAGTGGCGGACGGTGCAGGCACCGCGGTACGCGGCGTCCAACGCAGCCGGCGCGACTACGGACAGGTTGCGCTCATTGCCAAGGTATGGGTGGACACGCCGCATGCCGGCGTGGCCTTCGAACGCTTCACGCCCAAGGGACCGATGGCGCTGCTGCCCGAGGGCGATCACTACGGCCTCGTGTGGACCATGTCACCGACCCGCGCCGAATCGGTGCTGGCCTTGTCCGATGATGCATTCCTGGCCGAACTTGCGCAGCATTTCGGCGCGCGCGTGCGCGGCTTCGTACGCGTTGCGCAGCGCAAGACCTTTCCGCTCTCGTTGGAGGTCGCCCGGCCCGTGGTCGCGCAGCGCTGCGTGCTGATCGGCAACGCGGCACAGGCATTGCACCCGATCGCCGGGCAGGGCTTCAACCTGGGTGTGCGCGACAGCTACGAACTCGCGAATGCCATCATCGCTGGTCGACCCGACACGCTCGGCGAGCCCGCGATGGTGCGCGCCTACGCCGCGCGCCGACGCGTCGACCGAACGGCCGGCATCGCGTTCACCCATGGTTTGACACGACTTTTCGGCAATGCGCTGCCGCCTGTCAGTTGGTCGCGCGGAATGGCACTCGCATTGCTCGACGCGATGCCCCCGGTGAAGCGAGCGTTCACGCGCGCGATGCTGTTCGGCATGTCGTCGAACTGAACGCGCGTTCGTCACCAATCGCGCGCTGCGATTTGCGACATCTGCGTCCGCAAACCGCGCGGACAATGCGGTCGCAAGCCGGTATAATCAGCGTCCGTTTTCGCGTGCGTCGCTTCACCCCTACATTCCAACGTCGTCTCCGCTTCCGAGCATGCGCATCGGTCCTCACACATTGCCGAACAACTTGCTGGTGGCGCCCATGGCGGGCGTGACCGACCGGCCGTTTCGCCAGTTGTGCAAGCGGCTGGGTGCCGGCTATGCGGTCTCCGAGATGGTCGCGTCCAATCCGCGGCTATGGGGTACCGACAAATCACGGCGGCGTACCGATCACGCCGGCGAGGTCGCGCCGATCGCCGTGCAGATCGCGGGTGGCGATCCGCAGATGATGGCCGAGGCAGCCCGCTATAACGTTGGCCGCGGTGCGCAGATCATCGACATCAACATGGGCTGTCCCGCGAAGAAGGTGTGCAATGCGGCGGCGGGTTCCGCGCTGCTCGCCGACGAAGCGGCTGGTCGCGCGCATCCTCGACGCCACGGTCGCGGCGGTCGACGTGCCGGTGACGCTCAAGATCCGCACCGGCCCCGGTCCCGCGATGCGCAACGCCGTCACGATCGCGCGCATTGCGGCGGCGTCCGGCGTGGCCGCGTTGACCGTGCACGGGCGCACGCGCGCCTGTGCCTTCGTCGGCGCGGTCGATTACGACACGATCGCCGCCGTCAAGCGGGCCGTTGCCATGCCGGTGATCGCCAACGGCGACATCGATACGCCGGAGCGTGCGCTCCACGTGCTGCGGCATACCGGCGCCGATGCGGTGATGATCGGCCGCGCCGCGCAGGGGCGCCCGTGGATCTTCCGCGAGATCGCCCATTTCCTGGCCACCGGCATGCACCTGCCGCCACCGACGGTCGCCGAAGTCCGCGCGCTCATCCTCGAGCACCTTGGCGATCACTACGCGTTCTACGGCGAGCACGTCGGCGTGCGCATCGCCCGCAAGCATCTGCATTGGTATACCGCGCGGTTGCCGGGCGGGCCGCGAATTTCGCCATGTCGTCAATGCCGCGGAAACCACCGCCACGCAGGCTGCCTGCGTGGCGGCCTATTTCGATCGCCTGGGCGCTCTGTCGCCGCACCTGGTCGAACTGGGCGCGCCACGCGCCGCTCCGGCGAGTTCACCAACGATCCGTAGTTCGCATTGGGCGGGGGAGGCCCTGGCGGCGTGACCAGAAAACAAAAACTCAATGGCAGCAACGAGATCTGCCGCAGTGTGGACAAGTCGCTCGACGAGTACTTCCGGCGGCTCGACGGCGAAACGCCCACCGGCGTGTACGACATGGTGATCGGACACGTCGAGCGCACGCTGCTCGCCTCGATCATGGCGCGCGCCGAAGGCAACCAGACGCAGGCCGCGGACATGCTCGGCATGAACCGCAACACGCTGCGTTCCAAGCTCGTCAAATACAAGCTCGTCTGACGCGCGATGGCCGCTCCGGTCAAGCAGGCACTGCTGTCGGTGTCGGACAAGACCGGCCTCGTGCCGTTCGCGCGCGGCCTCGTCGCCCGTGGCGTTGCCTTGCTGTCGACCGGAGGTACCGCGAAGGCGCTGGCGGAGGCCGGCCTTCCGGTGACCGATGTCGGGCAGTACACGGGTTTCCCGGAGATGCTGGACGGCCGCGTCAAGACGCTGCATCCGAAGGTTCATGCCGGCATCCTCGCGCGACGCGAGCTCGTCGACCACATGGCCTCGCTCGACGCGCACGCGATCCCGACCATCGACCTCGTCGTCGTGAATCTGTATCCGTTTCGCGCCACCGTCGCCCGCGCCGGATGCACGCTCGAAGAAGCCGTTGAGAACATCGACATCGGCGGGCCTTCGATGGTGCGCGCGGCCGCGAAAAACTGGCCGCACGTCGGCATCGTCGTGGATCCTGCCGATTACGCGCAGGTCCTGGAGGAGATCGAGCGGGGCGATGGCGCCTTGAGCGACGCCACCCGTTTCACGCTGATGCGCAAGGCCTTCGCGCACACGGCCGCCTACGACGGCGCCATCGCCAACTGGCTCACCGCGCGGGTGCCCGACGGGACGGCGCAGGCGCTGCCGGATTCGTTTCACTGGACGGGGACGAAGGCGCAGGACATGCGCTACGGCGAGAATCCGCACCAGATCGCCGCCTTCTACCGCGACGAAGCGCCGGTGCCCGGCACCATCGCCACCTGGCGGCAGCTGCAGGGCAAGGAGCTGTCGTACAACAACGTGGCCGACAGTGACGCCGCGTGGGAATGCGTGAAGACCTTTGCGGAACCCGCGTGCGTGATCGTCAAGCACGCCAATCCCTGCGGGGTGGCGATCGCCGCCACGCCGCTTGACGCCTATCGCAAGGCGCTGACCACCGATCCGACGTCGGCGTTCGGCGGCATCATCGCGTTCAACCGGCCGGTCGACGCCGCGACCCTCGAGGCCGTATCCGCACAGTTCCTGGAGGTGCTGATTGCGCCGGAATACACCGACGATGCGCTGGCCGTGATCGCCCGGAAAGCCAATGTCCGGGTGCTGGCAGTGGCCTTGCCGCCGGAATCGGGCAGCAACGCGTGGGACGTGAAGCGCGTCGGCGGCGGATTCCTGGTGCAGTCGCCGGACACCCGCAATGTCGCGCCTGCGGAGCTGCGCGTCGTGACGCGCAAGGCGCCGACGCCGGAGCAGACCGCGGACCTGCTCTTTGCCTGGCGTGTCGCGAAGTTCGTCAAGTCCAATGCGATCGTCTTCTGCGGCGGTGGTTGCACGCTCGGCATCGGTGCGGGACAGATGAGCCGCGTGGACTCGACGCGCATCGCCGCGCTCAAGGCGCAGCATGCGGGCCTGGCACTGGCCGGCTCCGTGGTGGCCTCCGACGCGTTCTTTCCCTTCCGCGACGGACTCGATGTGGTGGCGGACAACGGCGCGGTTGCCGTCATCCAGCCGGGCGGCAGCATGCGCGATGCCGAAGTGATCGCCGCGGCCGACGAGCGCGGCGTCGCCATGGTCTTCACCGGCGTGCGGCACTTCCGGCATTGATGGACCACCCCCACGCTCGCATGCTCGCTGCCCCCGAGGGGGCGCGTCCGTTCCTTGGGACGGCCCGGCGGAACGGAGTTCATCCAATGAACATTCTCGTCGTCGGTGGTGGCGGCAGGGAACATGCGCTTGCCTGGAAGCTGGCGCAGAGCCCGCGCGTCGCCAAGGTTTTCGTCGCACCCGGCAATGCGGGTACCGCGCGCGATCCCGCGCTGGTCAACGTGGCCGCGACCGATATCGCGCAGCTCGTCGATTTCGTCGCGAACAACGAGATCGCGTTCACCGTCGTGGGACCCGAAGCGCCGCTGGCGGCCGGTATCGTGGACGCGTTTCGTGCCGCCGGGCACCGGATCTTCGGTCCGACCCAGGCGGCTGCGCAGCTCGAAAGCTCCAAGGACTTTGCCAAGGCGTTCATGGTGCGCCACGGCCTCCCCACGGCCGCGTATCGCACGTTCACGGATGCGGTTGCCGCGCACGCGTACGTCGCTGCGTGCGGCGCACCGATCGTCGTCAAGGCGGACGGCCTGGCCGCCGGGAAGGGGGTCGTCGTCGCCACTTCGCTCGAGCAGGCGCATGCGGCGATCGATGCGATGCTGGTCGACAGCGCCATGGGCGCCGCCGGTGCCCGCGTGGTCATCGAGGAGTTTCTGGAGGGCGAGGAGGCGAGCTTCATCGTGATGGTGGACGGCAGGCACGTGCTGCCGCTCGCGTCGTCGCAGGATCACAAGCGCCTTCACGACGGTGATCGGGGTCCCAATACCGGCGGCATGGGTGCGTACTCGCCGGCACCGGTGGTCACGCCGGCCATGCACGCACGCATCATGCGCGAAGTGATCACGCCGACGGTCAACGGCATGGCTGCCGACGGCATTCCGTACAGCGGGTTCCTCTATGCCGGCGTGATGATCGATGGCGGCGG
Organism: uncultured beta proteobacterium; assembly: GCA_963756765.1. Classification (GTDB taxonomy): domain Bacteria; phylum Pseudomonadota; class Gammaproteobacteria; order Burkholderiales; family Casimicrobiaceae; genus VBCG01. The sequence continues at coordinate 23,628 of CAVWPC010000028.1, forward strand.
CAACCCGCGGGTGCTCGAGTTCAACTGCCGGATGGGTGACCCGGAGACGCAGCCGATCATGGTTCGCCTCAAGTCCGACCTGGTCGACCTCATCGAGCATGCCATCGACGGCACGCTCGACACCGTCGAAGCCGAATGGGACCGGCGGACCGCGCTCGGCGTCGTGCTGGCGGCGGCCGGCTATCCGGAGACCCCGCGCAGCGGCGACGTGATCGAGGGCCTCGATCGCGTGGCTTCGGGTACACATCCGGATGTGCAGGTGTTTCATGCCGGCACCACCCTGTCCGGCGCACAGACCGTGGTCAGCGGTGGACGCGTCCTCTGCGTGACTGCACTCGGGGACTCCATCCGGCACGCCCAGCGCAGCGCCTATGCCGCCGTCGCCGAAATCCGGTTCGCGGGCTGCGCAGTACCGCACCGACATCGGCCACCGCGCGCTGGCGCGCGCCGCCGGCGGTCGCGCGGCCCCGGTTCCGGAGGCGAAGGCGTAAGCAAAGGACCACGCCGTGCTCGACTCCGCACCGCTGCGCGCGTATTTCGCCGATCTGCAGGACCGCATCGTCGCCGGTCTCGAAGCGATCGACGGCAGCGCATTCCGGCGGGATAGCTGGACGCGTCCTGAAGGCGGCGGCGGCGTGTCGCGCCTGCTCGAAAACGGCAACGTCCTCGAGCGCGGCGGCGTGCTGTTTTCGCACGTCACCGGCGAGCGCCTGCCGGCCTCGGCAACCGCGCAGCGTCCGGAGCTCGCGGGACGGTCGTGGGAGGCGATGGGCGTGTCGCTGGTGCTGCATCCGCGCAATCCCTACGCGCCGACGGTCCATCTCAATGTCCGCTTCTTCGTCGCGCGCAAGGCGCAAGCCGACCCCGTCTGGTGGTTCGGCGGCGGCATGGACCTCACGCCGTACTATGGCGATGCGCAGGACGCGACCCATTTCCATCGCACCTGCCGCGACGCACTGGCGCCGTTCGGCGCCGATGTCCATGCGCGCTACAAGCGGTGGTGCGACGAGTATTTCTTCCTGAAGCATCGCAACGAGCCTCGCGGCGTCGGCGGCGTGTTCTACGACGACCTGAACGAAGGGGGATTCGAGCGCTGCTTTGCCCTGACGCGCAGTGTCGGCGACCATTTCCTGGCCGCTTACGCGCCGATCCTCGCGCGGCGCAAGGACACGCCGTTCGGCGAGCGCGAGCGCGACTTCCAGTTGTACCGGCGCGGGCGCTACGTTGAATTCAACCTGGTGTGGGACCGCGGCACGCTGTTCGGGCTGCAATCGAACGGCCGCACCGAGGCGATCCTGATGTCGATGCCGCCGCTCGCCTGCTGGCGCTACGACTGGACGCCGGCACCGGGTTCGCCGGAAGCGGCGTTGTACGACAATTTCCTGATCGCGAAGGACTGGCTGTGACGCCGATGCCGGACGATGCGCACCTGATCGAAGACCTGGTCGAATCGACCACCGTGTTTGCCGGGCGCATGCTCGAAGTCCGGCGTGACCGCATCCGTCTTCCGGACGGCGCCCCCGCCGAGCGTGAGTACGTCGTGCATCCGGGCGCCGCGCTGATCGTTCCGGTGCTCGACGACGGCAGGTTCGTGCTCGAGCGCCAGTACCGCTATCCGGTGGGCCGAGTGATGCTCGAATTTCCCGCCGGGCAAGGTCGACCCGGGCGAGACGACGCTCGCCACCGCGCAGCGCGAGCTGGTCGAGGAAGCCGGCTACTCGGCGCGACAGTGGCACACGCTGTGCACGATCCATCCGCAGATCGGCTATTCGACCGAAGCCATCGACGTCTTTGTCGCCACCGGGCTGACCCATGTGGGCGCGCAGCTCGACGACGGCGAGTTCCTCGACGTCGTGCTGCTGAGCGAAGCCGAGCTGCTGGCGGCGTTCGATCGCGGAGCGTTCACCGACGGCAAGAGCATCGCAGCGCTCTTTGCCTGGCAGCGCCGCCGGTGAACCCGGTCGCGTTCCTGGTCGTCGCCCACGGGCGCGTGCAGGGCGTGGGTTACCGCGATGCCGCCGTGCAGGCCGCGTTCGATCACCGCGTCGTCGGCTGGGTCCGCAACCGCGCCGACGGCACCGTCGAGATGATGGTGCAGGGCCTGCCCGCTGACGTCGACGCCTTCCTCGCCTGGTGCCGGCGCGGTCCGCCGTTGGCGCGCGTAAGCGAGGTGACGGCCGTGCCCACTGCGCCCGATCCGGAGCTCGATGCATTCGTGTGGCGGGACACGGTGTAAGGCGGTCTGAGGCGCCGCGCTGGACTGCGACGGCGCGGCGTCGGGAACGGCGAAGACATCCTTCCAGGCGGCGTACGAGGCGGCAGCGATCCACGGCAGCGCCAGCACCAGGCCGACCCCCATGGTCGCGAGCCCGGCCAGGAGCAGCAGGATGGCGATGGCGGCGAAGACCGCCAGCGGCTGAAGGTTCAACTGGAACGCGCGCGCGGACAGCGTGAAGGCCTCGGCCACGCCGACGCCGTCGAACAGCGCGGCAAAGGGCACGAAGGTCACAGGCAACGAGGCCACGACACCGATCGCGAAGATGGCGACCAGCGTAGCGGCGTCGAGCGAACCCGTGTCGCGCGTCGGCAGCAGCAGGTTGAGGTCGCGCGAGTGTCCATGCCGCGAACGCTTCGGCCGCGAAGATCACCAGCCCGGCGGCAACGACGGCGATGCATCGCTGCCGCGGGCGCCGTGAAGACCGCGAGCATGTGGCGCAGGCGGGGTGGCTCGCCCCGATCGGCCGCGAGGCAGCCGTACAGCAGACCCGTCGCGAGCAGTGGCGCGACGATGTTGGCGGCGACAAACCCCAGGTACGGCACCGGGTCGGTCAGGATGGACAGCACCACGACGATGCAGGCGATGGCGCAGAACGTCGCCGGGCCGCGCTTCCACAGCCGCATCGCCTCGGTGAACCAGGCCAGCGCGTGCGCCGCGGGAACCGCCCGCATCGGGCGCGTCATGGCGAGCGTGCGTGGCGCATCATGCGAGCCGTCCGATGCCAATGCCGGCTCGGCGTTTCAGGCGGCAGCCTCGCCCAGGTACGCCGCGCGCACCTTCGGATCGTGCAGCAGGGCGCTCGCTTCACCTTCGAGCGTGATCTCGCCCGACTCCATCACGTAGCCGCGACTGCTCACTTCCAGCGCGAGCTTGGCGTTCTGCTCGATCAGCAGGATGGTGACGCCTTCACCGGACACGGTGACGATGGTCTCGAACACCTTCTGGACCATCAGCGGCGCCAGGCCCATCGACGGCTCGTCCAGCAGCAGCATCTTGGGCCGCGACATCATGGCACGTCCCATCGCCAGCATCTGCTGTTCGCCACCCGACAGCGTGCCCGCCGTCTGCCGGCGACGCTCCTTGAGGCGCGGGAACAGGTGGAACACGCGCTCGATGTCGGCCTTGATGGCGTCGGTGTCGCTGCGCACGTAGGCGCCCATCGCGAGGTTCTCCTCGATGGTAAGCGCGCCGAACACGCCGCGCCCCTCGGGCACCATCGCCAGCCCGCGGCGCACCAGCTCGAAGGCGGGCCGCCCGGTCACGTCGCTGCCTGCGTAGTGAATGGTCCCGGACTTGACGGGCAGCAGGCCGCAGATGCCCTTGAGCGTGGTGGTCTTGCCCGCGCCGTTGGCGCCGATCAGGCAGACGAGTTCGCCGGTCTGCACGGCAAGGTCGATGCCCTTGACCGCGTGAATGCCGCCATAGGCGAGCTCGAGCTTGTGCAGCGCCAGCAGCGGCTCTTGCCGATCGACGGCCACGTCACATTCCCTTCAGGTTGAGTGAAACCTCGCCGCCGAGATAGGCAGCGATGACCTTGTCGTCCTTCTGCACCTCGGCCGCGGGGCCTTCCGCGATCTTCTTGCCGTAGTCGAGCACCAGAACCCGGTCGCACAGGCTCATCACCAGCTTCATGTCGTGCTCGATCAGCAGGATCGTGGTGCCGTCGTGCCGGATGTCCTCGAGCAGCTGCCGCAGCGATGCCGTTTCGGTCGCGTTCATTCCCGCCGCGGGCTCGTCGAGCGCCAGCAGCTTCGGTTCGGTTGCCAGTGCGCGCGCGATTTCGAGACGGCGCTGGTCGCCATAGGCAAGGTGCTTGGCCAGGCTGTGCGCACGGCCGGCAACGCCGACGTACTCGAGCAGCTCGAAGGCACGCTGCTGGATTGCGGCTTCCTCGGCACGGGTGTCCGCATTGCGGGAGATGGCACCCCACACGCCGGCGTGCGTGCGCACATGGCGGCCCACCATCACGTTCTCCAATGCCGACAGGTTGGCGAACAGCCGGATGTTCTGGAACGTCCGCGCGATGCCGCGCACCGCGACGTCGTTCGGCTTCATGTGCATCAGTGGTTCGCCGTCGAAGTTGAACTCGCCGCCGTCCGGGACGTAGATGCCGGTGAGCACGTTGAACAGCGACGTCTTGCCGGCGCCATTGGGCCCGATGAGTCCGTAGATCTCGCCATGGTTGATCGTGAAGGTCACGTCGGCCAGCGCCTGTACGCCGCCGAAGCGCTTGCTGATCCCCGTGGCGGTGAGCAGCGCAAGCGCGGTCAATGGACCTCCCGGCCCGTCGCACCAATCGCCGATCCGCGCGCAATGATCATGGCTTCGGCGCGACCTCGATTTCCAGCTCGCGCTTGCGCAGCGCGGAGGGCAGGATGCCCGACGGACGGAACAGCATCATCAGGACCAGCGCGAGGCCGAACAGCAGCATGCGGATCACTTCCGGTTCAAGGAGCATGTGGCCGAAAATCGCTTTCTGTACCGGCTCCACCGTGTAGCGCAGGATCTCCGGGACGAACGACAGCAGGATCGCCCCGAGGATGACGCCCCAGATGTTGCCCATGCCGCCTAGCACCACCATCGACAGCACCATGATCGATTCGACCAGGCCGAAACTCTCCGGCGAGATGAACCCCTGCGTGGCCGCGAACATGCCGCCGGCGATGCCGCCGAACGACGCGCCCATCGCGAAGGCGAGGAGCTTGATGTTGCGCGTGTTGATGCCCATCGCGCGCGCCGCCACTTCGTCTTCGCGGATCGCCTCCCAGGCGCGGCCGATGCGCGAATCCTGGAGGCGCATGTTGAGGACGATGACCACAGCGAGGACCGCGAGGAAGAAGTAGTAGTAGTTGATCGGCCCGCTGAATTCGAGCCCGAACAGCGTATGCGGGCGCGCGAAATTGAATCCGGCGACCTGGAAGGGGTCGATCAAATAGATGCCCTGCGGCCCGTTGGTGATGTTGACCGGGCGCGACAGGTTGTTCATGAAGATGCGCACGATCTCGCCGAAGCCCAGCGTGACGATCGCGAGATAGTCGCCGCGCAGCTTGAGCGTGGGCGCCCCCAGCATGGCGCCGAAGAAACATGCCACCGCCGCGCCGATGGGCAGGATGATCCAGAACGGCAGGTGCAGGTTGAAGTGCGGACTCGCCAGCAATGCGTACGTGTAGGCACCCACGGCATAGAACGCGATGTATCCGAGGTCGAGAAGGCCTGCGAAGCCGACGACGATGTTGAGCCCCAGCGCGAGGAAGATGTAGAGGATCGCCAGATTGGTGATGCGCACCCACGCGGTTCCGACGTACGCGAGTGCGAAAGGCAGCACGAGGAGCACGAGCAGCACCAGCGCGAAGCCGAACCAGGCGCGGCGCGGGTGAGTTTTGACGTCGAAGAGCGCGCGCATCAGCTCACGCCCGGTCGGAGACCCGCTCGCCGAGCAGTCCCGACGGCCGGAAGACCAGCACGGCGATCAGCACCACGAAGGCGAAGACGTCCTGGTAGTTCGATCCGAACAGCGCCATGTACGGGTTGTCGACGCAGTGCCGCGCAAGGGCGTCGGACCAGCCGGCGAGATTGCACAGGTTGGTCAGGTCGCCGACATACCCGGCGCCGAGCGCTTCGATGACGCCGAGGAGCAGCCCACCCAGCATCGCGCCACCCAGGTTGCCGATGCCGCCCAGTACTGCCGCCGAGAACGCCTTGAGGCCGAGGATGAACCCCATCTGGTAATGGGCGATCCCATAGTAGGAGCCGACCATCACGCCGGCCACCGCCCCGAGCGCAGCGCCGATGATGAACGTCAACGAAATCACGCGATTGATGTCGATGCCCATCAGCCCCGCGACCTGCTGGTTCTGCGAAGTCGCGCGCATCGCGACCCCGAGCTTGGTGCGGTACACGAGCAGCAGCAGCCCACCCATGATCAGGATCGAACCCAGGATGATCGCCACCTGCACGTTGGTGATCGTGGCGCCGTTGGGATTGCCGGTGATGTGATACGGCACCGTGGCGATGATCTGCGGGTACGGCAGCGGATTGCGGCTCCAGATGATCAGCGCCAGGTTCTGCAGGATGATCGACAGGCCGATCGCGGTGATCAGAGGGGCGAGACGCGGCGCGCGGCGCAACGGCCGGTAGGCGACGCGCTCGAGCGTGTAGCCCACGGCCATGCACGCGGGCACCGCCGCGGCCACGCCGGCGGCCACGACGACGATCGGCGGGAGACCCGTGTCGGCGCCGGTGATCGCCACGATCACCGTATACGCCACCATCGCGCCGATCATCACGACTTCGCCGTGGGCGAAATTGATGAGCTGGATGATGCCGTACACCATCGTATAGCCCAGCGCCACGACGGCATAGACGCTGCCCAGCGTGAGGCCGTTGATCATCTGCTGCAGGAAGATATCCAGACGCTTGGCCCCGAGTTCGCGCAATCGACGAGGTGGATTGTGTCGTCAGGCGCCTGTTGCCGCAAGTCGCATCGCAACGGCTACCCGGCGCGCCAAATGAAAACGGCGCCTCAAGGACGCCGTTTTCGGACCGAAACGTTGCGGCGCTGCTTACTTCTTCGGTGCCTCGGCAGGCGCGGCCGCGGGTGCCGCCGCCGGAGCAGGCGACGCCATGTTCATGAACTCCGCGAACGCGTAGCTCTTGCCGCCTTGCACGACGCCGACGGGCACGACCTTGCCGTCCTTGAGCGTGAAGATGGTGATTTCGGCGTTCTTCCGGTCGCCCTTGTCGTCGAACTCGATCGTGCCGGTAGCGCCCTTCATGCTGATCTTCTGCAGTTCGGGCAGGTACTTGGCCGGGTCGGCGGAATCCGCCTTCTGCATGGCGGCGATCAGCAGGTTGGCGGAGTCGTAGGTAAACGGCGCGTACTGCTTGATCTCGCCGAACTTGGCGTTGAACGCCGACACGAAGTCCTTGCTGGCTGCTTCGACCGGGAGGCCGGCCTGCGAGCAGATGAGGCCTTCCGCGGCGCCGCCGGCGAGCTTGGCCATTTCGGCCGTGCAGGCGCCGTCGCCGAACGCGAACACGCTCTTGATGCCGAGTTCGCGCGCCTGCTTGAGCATCGGACCACCCGTGGCGTCCATGCCGCCGTAGAAGATCGCATCCGGACCACGGCCCTTGAGCTTGGTCAGGATCGCCTTGAAGTCGGTGGCCTTGTCGTTGGTCTTCTCGCGGCCGACCACCTGCACACCGCCAGCCTTCAGCGTCTTCTCGACTTCGTTGGCCAGGCCTTCGCCATAGGCAGTCGCGTCGTCGACGACGGCGACTTTCTTGAGCTTCATGCCTTCGAGGTACTGCGCGACGGCCGGGCCCTGCTGGTCGTCACGACCGACCACGCGGAAGATGTTCTTGAAGCCCTGTTCGGTCAGCTTCGGGTTCGTCGCCGAGCCCGAAATCATCGGGATGCCCGCCTGGTTGTAGACCGCCGATGCCGGGATCGTGACACCGGAGTTGAGGTGGCCCACCACGCCGGCGACCTTCGCGTCGGCGAATTTCTGCGCGATCGTGGGGCCGAGCTTCGGGATCGGCCTGGTCGTCTTCGGCCAGCAGCTCGAACTTGACCTTCTTGCCGCCGAGCTTGATGCCCTTGGCATTGGCTTCGTCGAGCGCGAGGCGCACGCCGTTCTCGTTGTCCTTGCCGAGATGCGCGATGCCGCCGGTCAGCGGGCCGGCATGGCCGATCTTGACGACGATGACTTCTTCGACCGGTGCCGCTGCCGCGGCCGGCGCCTTCGGGGCCTCGGCGGCTTTTTTCGGCTCTTCCTTGCCGCAGCCGTATAGCGTGACCAGCCCGGCCGCGAGCAGCGACAGGCCGAGATTGCGGGACATGTTCATGGGGCAGATCTCCAAATGGCCCGACCGTTCTGGGCGGCCGGGTGGGATGGGCGGGACGAAATCATTGCGATATGGATCCGGCGCGAAACGCGCATGGATCCGGCGCGAAAGGCGCCGCAGACGCGGAACTTCGAAGTGAACCTAGACTGGAATTACAAAGTCACATAGGGAAACATATAATTGTCACCCGATCAGGCCGGACTGTCAACGAACCCCCGGCCGTTGACGGAGGGCCTGCATCTCGTCGCATCCAGTTGCGGTTCATCGCGAGCGGCTTGCCCGGGGCGCAGGCGCACGGGGAGAATTGCGGGCTCCGGGAAACGGAATCCAAGAACGCAGGTCGTTGCATCCAAACAGGGCGACGACGACAAGGGCGTGCAGAGCCGATCGCTCGTGGGCACGCCGTCAGGGAGAGGGCATGGGAGTGCGCATTACGAAGCGGCGAGTGATTGCCGCTGTGGTGGCGTTGCTGGTGGTCGGCGCCATTGCCACCGCGGTGGCAATTAGCGGTGGCCAAGCGCGCCGCGGAAGGCCGTGACAACGACCAAGGGTGCGCCGGTAGCGCTGGAATTCGCGCCGGCGGATCTGGCGCGGGTCGAGCGCAAGTCGCTCGGCCGCTGGCTTGCCGTGTCGGGCACGATGCAGCCGGTGCGCCAGGCTACGGTCAAGGCGAAGGTGTCGGGCGACGTCCGCGAGATCACGGTGCGCGACGGTGATCCTGTGCGGGCCGGGCAGGCACTTGTGCGCGTCGATACCGCCGACCTCGATGCGCGCCTCATCGAACGGCAGGGGCAGCTCGAATCGGCGCGCGCGCAGATGCGCCTGGCCGAGAAGAACCTCGCGACCAACCAGAAGCTGCTCAAGCAGAACTTCATATCCCAGAACGCCTTCGACAATACGGAATCGAACTTCAACGTCTCGCAGGGCGGTGTCAAGTCCGCCGAGGCCCAGGTTCGGCTGGCCCAGAATGCGCTGAAGGATGCCGTAGCCACCGCGCCGTTATCCGGCATCGTCGCCAAGCGCCACGTCCAGCCGGGAGAAAAGGTGGCCTTCGACATGCCGCTGGTCACCGTGGTCGATCTGCGCGACATGGAGTTGCAGGCGCTGGTCCCCGCCGTGGACATCCCCGAATTGAAAATCGGCATGACCGTGAATCTCACAGTGGACGGGTTTGGCGAGCGCGTGTTCACCGGTCGCATCGAGCGCATCAACCCGGCCACGGAGCCCGGGACCCGCGCGATCCTGGTATTCGTCGGCATTCCCAATGCCAATGATGAGCTACGCGGTGGCATGTTCGCGACCGGACGCATCGCTCTCGGAGCCGGCGCGGCGGTGGCGTCGCTGCCGGCGGCCGCCGTACGCAACGAGGGTGGACATACGTTCGTGTGGTCTATCGAGGATGGGAAGCTCGCGAAGCGGACCGTCATCGTCGGTCGTCGCGACGAGGACGCCGGGCGTGTCGAAGTGAAGTCGCCGCTGCCGGCCGACCTGCAGGTACTGGCCGCACGCTTCGAGAACCTGAAGGAAGGCGCGCCGGCGCTGGTCAAGGCGCCGGAGCTGACCCCGCCGAAGGCGAGCGCCGCGGCGTCACAGCGCGTGCCCGCGATGTGACCCGACCTGCCTGGGCAATGGGCGACGGCCGGCTCCCAGCGTCGATTGCGCGCGTTGCGACAGCAGCTTCCTCCAATTCATGATTCTTTGAAACCAGACCACTGACATGTGGATCACCCGCGTCTCGATCAACAACCCAGTGTTCGCCACGATGGTGATGGTGGCCATCACGGTGCTCGGCCTTTTTTCGTACGCGCGCCTGCCGGTCGAGCAGATGCCCGAGGTGAACCTGCCGTTCCTGATCGTGCAGACGAGCTACCCCGGCGCCTCCCCCGAGCAGATCGAGGTGGATATCACCAAGCCGCTCGAAAACTCTATCAACGGGGTTGCGGGCGTCAAGCTTATCCGTTCGCTGTCGCTCGAGGGGCTGAGCACCGTAGTAGCGGAATTCAGGCTCGACAGCGACATGATGCGGGCGATGCAGGACGTGCGCGACAAGGTGGCGCTGGTACGGCCGACGTTTCCGCGCGACGCGAAGGATCCGCTCATCCTGCGCGCCGACACCGAGAACCAGCAGCCGGTGGTCTCGCTCGCGGTGCGCTCGTCCACCTTCGATCTGCGCGAGCTTACGTCGCTCACAGACCAGACCATCGTCAAGGGATTGGAAAACGTGCCGGGCGTGGCGCGCATCGACGTCAACGGCAAGGTCACGCGGCAGATCCTCATCCAGATCAAGCCCAACGCCCTCAATTCGCTCGGCATTGGCGTCGACCAGGTGATGAACGCGATCCGCGCGGCGAACCAGGACGTGCCCGCCGGCCGCCTTTCGCGCGGGCAGAGCGACACCATCGTGCGCATCGAAGGCAAGATCAAGGACCCGGCGCAGTTCGGGCGGATCATCGTCGCGCAGCAGGGCGCAGGCCCGGTGTACCTGTCGCAGGTGGCCGACGTCATCGACGGCGAGAAGGAGGAGACGTCGATCGCCCGCATCAACGGGGAGCGCTCGATCACCATCGACGTCCTGAAGGCGCAGGATGCCAACATCGTCGACACCGGCAAGGGCATCGTCGCCGCCGTCGAGGCCCTGAAGCCGCGGCTGCCCAAGGAAGTCTCGCTGACCGTCGTGTTCAACTCGGCGGAATCGGTCGAAAAGAGCGTCAACCGTGTCAAGAGCACGATTCTCGAAGGCGCCGGACTGACCGTGTTGATCGTGTTCCTTTTCCTGCATAGCTGGCGCAGCACGATCATCACCGGTTTGACCCTGCCCCTGTCGGTTATCGCGACGTTCATCGCCTTGTACGCATTCGGCTTTTCGCTCAACTTCCTGACGTTGATGGCGCTGTCGTTGTGCATCGGCCTGCTGATCGACGATGCCATTGTCGTGCGCGAGAACATCGTCCGGCACCTGGGTATGGGCAAGGACCACAGGACCGCGGCGCGGGAAGGCACCGACGAGATCGGGCTGGCGGTCATGGCGACGACCTTCGCGATCGTCGCGGTGTTCGTGCCGATCGCCTTCATGAGCGGCATCATCGGCCGCTTCTTTTTCCAGTTCGGCGTCACGGTTGCGGTGGCGGTGCTGGTGTCGTTGTTCGTGAGCTTTACGCTCGATCCGATGCTGTCGGCCGTGTGGCACGATCCGCCCGGGTCGCGCTTCCGCCGCATGCCCTGGCTGGGCCGCCTCATGGAGCGCGTCGAGCACTTCATCGAGTGGATGCATCGGCTCTACGGCAGCGTGCTCGAATGGTCGCTCGGCCATCGCAAGAGCGTGATCGCGATCGCGCTTGGCGCGCTGGCCGCGAGCTTTGCGCTGGTGCCGCTGATCGGGACGGAGTTCGTGCCGCAGGCGGACGAAAGCTTCATTTCGCTGCGCCTCAACACGCCGGTCGGGTCGAGCCTCGAGTACACGGACAGCAAGGTTCGCCAGGTCGAGGCCGCGCTGAAAGTGTTCCCGGAGATCACGCTCGCCATGACCACCATCGGCACCGATGAGGGCCGCAACTATGCACGGGTGAACCTCAAGCTGGTCGATCGCGGCGAGCGCTCGCGTTCGCAAAAGGATCTCGAGAAGGAAATCCGTATGGTGCTGCGCCCCATCGCCGGCATCGACCTGACGCTCGGCTTCAACCGGCCGATCTTCGTGAATATCCTCGGTCCCGATCCGGAGGTCCTGCTGCGGCTCGCCAATGAACTCAAGGCGAAGATGGCGCAGGTCCCGGGCATCACGGATCTCGAACTCTCCGAAAAGACGCCCAATCCCGCGTTGTCGGTCCGCTTGAACAACGATGCGGCGGCCGAGTTGGGCATCACCGTGCAGCAGGTCGGCTCGACGCTGCGCCCGCTGCTTGCGGGCGATACGGTCAGCTATTGGCTCGCGCCCGATGCGCAGAACTACGAGGTCAATGTGCGCCTGCCCAAGGATCAGCGGCAGCTCGCTTCGGATCTGTCCAGCCTGTACCTGTCGACCAACAAGCGTGGTCCGGACGGCGAATTGCGCATGGTGCCGCTGCGCCAGGTCGCGGAGATCGTGGAAACGACGAGCCCCCAGACCATCCGCCGCGAGGAGCTGCAGCGCAGGGTCTCGTTGTTCGCGAACGCTCAGGGCCGTCCGGCTGGCGACGTTGGCACCGACGTGGGCAAGATCACCAAGGCCTTCGTGCTGCCGCCCGGTTACCGCTTCTCGATTCGTGGACAGACCGAGCAGATGCAGGATTCGTTCAAGGCCGCGATGGCCGCGCTCGGCCTCGCCGTGATCTTCATCTACCTGATCCTCGCGTCGCAGTTCGCGAGCTACCTGCAGCCGGTAGCGATAATGGTATCGCTGCCGCTGTCGCTGATTGGGGTATTCCTCGCGCTGCTCTTGACCGGCACCACCCTCAATATCTTCTCGATGATCGGCTTCATCATGCTGATGGGGCTCGTCACCAAGAACGCGATCCTGCTGGTCGATTTCGCGAACCGGGCGCGGCGCGGCGGCGCCAACCTGCGTGATTCGCTGCTGCAGGCGGGCCAGGTGCGCCTGCGGCCGATCCTGATGACCACCGCGGCGATGATCGGCGGCATGCTGCCGCTCGCGCTCGGTGTCGGGGAAGGTGGCGAAACCCAGGCTCCGATGGGCCGCGCGATCATCGGCGGCGTGATCACCTCGACGCTGCTGACGTTGATCGTGGTTCCCGTGCTGTATACGTATCTCGACGGCATGTCCGAAGGACGCAAGGCGCGCAAGGCACGCAAGCTCGCCCGGACGGAGGCGGACGGCTCGCTAACTGCCCCGGGACCCGCAGGTGAGTAGGCGCCATGACGACGTGCATCGGCGGGAACCCCTTGTGCAACAAGAGATTTCTACGGCCCGACCGGGGCCCGTTGACGTGGGATAATGCACGGCAGCATAATAAATGACCGAGAGTCAGTTAACAAAGCGAATGGACATCGAACAAGCCCGCTTCAACATGGTCGAGCAGCAGATCCGCACGTGGGAGGTGCTCGACCGGCAGGTGCTCGATTTGCTGTTCACCGTGCGCCGCGAGGACTTCGTCGCGCCCGCGTACCGCTCGATCGCCTTCGCCGATATCGAATTCCCGCTGCCGGGTGGTCAACGGATGTGGGCGCCCAAGGTGGAAGCCCGGGTGTTGCAGGCGCTTACCCTGCAACCGTCCGAATCGGTGCTGGAAATCGGTACCGGTAGCGGCTATTTTACCGCGCTGCTCGCGAGTCGCGGCGGCGACGTCACCACGGTCGAGATCGATCCGGCGCTTTCGGCTTCCGCCGCCGAGCGCCTGGCCCGTCACGGATTTGCCCGTGCACGTTGCCACGTCGGCGACGGCGCGCGCGGCTGGGGTTCGGAACAGTACGATGTCATCGTGCTCACGGGCTCGACGCCGCTGCTGCCCGAGTCGCTGTTCGCGCAGCTGCGCCCGGGTGGGCGGGTGTTCGCGATCGTCGGCGAGGCGCCGGCCATGGCGGCGCGCCTGGTGACCTGGACGGCGCCCGGCGCGCGCGTGTCGACCGATCTGTTCGAGACCGTGGTCGCGCCGCTGGTGAATGCCGCTACACCTTCGCGATTCGTTTTGATACCCCAGCTCGAACCGGCCGAACTCGCCGCCTGGCGTGCCGATAGCGCGTGCGGCACCGGTTGTCGTCGATGTGCGCGAGCCGTGGGAATTCGCCGGTGCCGGATCGATGGCTCGGTTTCGATCCCGCTCGCGCAGTTGCCGGCGCACCTCGCGGAGCTGCCGGTCGACGCGCCGCTGGTCATGTTTGCCACCATGGCTCTCGCAGCCAGCACGCCGCGCTGTCTCGCGCGCGAGGCTATGCCCGCGTGCACAACCTGAAGGGCGGCATCGAGGCCTGGGCGGTCGACGTCGACCCGGGATGCAACGTTATTGAAGTGTCTGCCCCGCAGCGACAACGGCTGCGTCTCCACGGAATCGAACATGACCCGATCTTCCCTGTTCCTCCTTCTCGCCGCGTGCTGCTCGTGGGGGTCTGCAGCACGCTCGCCGGTGGTGCGCTGGCCGAAGACCTGCTGCAGATCTATCGCGAAGCTCAAAAGAGCGATCCGTCGCTCGCCGCTGCGCGTTCGCAGTGGAAAGCGACACAGGAACGCGTTCCACAGGCGCGCTCCGCGCCTCCTTCCCAACGTCGCCCTGACCGGTAGCGGCAGTACAACAACTACGACGGGACGATTCGCAGCGATCCCAAGGTGCAGGTGTCGGCGAACTATGCGCAGGGCAACCTGACGTTCTCGGCCTCGCAGCCGCTGT
>CAVWPC010000029.1:0-110916 GCA_963756765.1 uncultured beta proteobacterium
TCGAACTTCAGGCGGCACTCGCTGAGCGGACGGCATCGATGCCGGTGATCTTCATGAGCGCGTACGGCGATGTACCCAGCACGGTGCGCGCGATGAGGGGTGGGGCCGTTGATTTCCTGACCAAGCCGGTCCGTAAGGCGGAGCTGCTGGCTGCCATCCAGGCAGCGCTCGCCAATGACCGGAAGCAACGCGGCGAACACCAACGGAACTGTCTGCTGCAACGCCGCTACGATAGCCTGACGCCACGCGAACGGGAAGTATTCGCCGGCGTTGTCGCCGGCCGCCTGAACAAGCAGATCGGCGATGACATCGGCGCGGCGGAGCGGACCGTGAAAGTGCATCGGGCCCAGGTGATGGCCAAGATGCAGGCGTCGTCGATCGCCGAACTCGTGCACTTCGCCGACGAACTACACGCGGCCGGGCTGCTGGAAGTATCAAGGCCGGAGGCAGCGCAAGTCTCCGTATCGCGAGTCGCAACGCTGCGTACGAGCAGTCAATAATCCGTGGTTTGCCCCCGGGGGCAGAGCGCTCCGCCCCAAGAGACGATAGCCAGCTATCGTCATCACCCCGAAGATGTTTCACGACACTCGGGGAAGCGCCTATGGTGGAGTCCGCAAAGAGGATTCTGGTGGTAGATGACGATCCAGACATGCGCCAGGCGATCCAGCGCCTCCTCGGGAGCGCTGGATTCGCGGTCAGCACGTTGCCTTTGGCCGACGAGTTGCTGAAGGGCGATGTGGCAAGCACCGCCGATTGCATCGTGCTCGACATCCACATGCCCGGGATGTCCGGCCTGGGTGTGGCAGACCAGCTCCGCGCGCGCGGCGTGCAAACCCCGTTGATCTTCATGACCGCCCACGACACTCCGTCGGTGCGTGCGCGGGTCGCGCAGGCGGGTGCGGCCGCTTACCTGCACAAGCCGTTCCTGCGGGAAGCGCTGCTCGAAGCGCTCGATGGCGCGCTGACCTGAGAGAGGCCGGACCGCCCCCGGCGCGGGGAGGTGGCGAAGCGCCAGCGGGTTGGCGGAAGCATCGCTGGGTATCGCGGAGAGTGCCCGGGTAAACTGTCCGGCCTTCCGCGGTTGCCTCTAAGCGACATTAATGCTCGTCCCCTACCGGTGCGCAGGTATCGCAGTAACACGCCTCGGCCCTCGCATGGCTGCGTCGCCGGTCGAACGCGCGCTCAGGCGGTCGTCCTTCCGCGTCTTCGCGATTGCTTCCGCCTTCGCCTGGTCCATGGCTGCGCTGCCCCTTGGCGCGCAGCCGGCGGCGGACCGGTCAATGGCGGGACAAACCGCGGTACCCGTGCCGGTGCGGCCGTGGAACGTCGTCGTCCTGAATCCCGGCGACGCCGATCTGCCGGCGTTCCGGGCGCTCGGGGAGGGGCTGCAGTCCACGTTGACTGCGCCGGGCCAGCACCCGGTCAATGTGTTCACCGAGCCGCTCGACATGCTGCGCTTTCCGTACTCACGTTTTGAGTCGGAGCTTGCGGCTTTGTTCAAGCGCAAATACGCGGACGTGCCGGTGGACGCCGTGGTGACGTTGGGCATACCGACCTACGCATTCGCGGAACGGCACATCAAGGAACTGTGGCCGAATGCCCGCATCTTCTTCGACGGAATTCCGGCAACGTATTTCGCGACCCGGACGCTCGCCCCCACGACGGCTGGAATCCCCATCGAGCACGACCTCGCGGGGATCGCCGAACTTGCGCTGCAGCTGCAGCCCGACGTGCGGCGGCTGATCGTGATCGCCGGCGCGGGCGATTTCGACTCAGCGATGCGCGGCATGGCCGCAAACCAGCTCGCATCCTTGGGCAAGCGTCTGGCCATCGAGTATTGGGATGCTCTGCCGCTCGACACTTTGCGGCAGCGCGTGGCATCGCTGGGACCGGGCGACGCCGGTGTGCTCCTCGTGTTCAGCCGGGATCCGGGCGGGCAGGTCTTCATGTCGCCGCAGGTCCTGGAGGACATCACGCGCGGCGCACGTGTTCCGATCTATGCGACTTTCGAAACCTACATGGGCCACGGCGCCATAGGCGGCAAGGTCCACAACCTGGCGTTGCGTGGCCGGCGACTGGGCGATCTGGTGCTGGAGGGACTTGCCGCCAATCCGGGCGCGCGAACCGGCATGCTTCCGCCTGCGCAAACCGGGTGCGTGGCCGACGCACGGATTCTCGCCCGATTCGGCATCGACGAGGCGCGCCTGCCGGCGGGATGCGAAGTTCTCTTTCGGGAAGCTTCGCTGTGGCGCGACTACCGGGCGCAAGTCCTCGGCGCGGCGTTCCTGATCCTCGGCCAGGCGGCGCTCATCATGCTGTTGGTCCTCCAGCGGCGCGGCCGACGCAAGGCGGAGGCGACGGCCCGCCGTCATCGCGCGGAACTCGAACAGGCCTCGCGCCTGGCCTTGGCCGGCGAACTGTCGGCGTCGATCGCGCACGAGATCAACCAGCCGCTGGGCGCGATCGTCGCCAATGCCGAGGCCGCCGAATCGTTGCTCGGACGCGGTCCGGCGGCACACGACGAGTTGCATTCCGCCCTGGTCGACATCCGCCGCGCGGGGCTGCGCGCGAGCGAAATCATCGTCCGCGTGCGTGCGCTGATCGAAAAGCGCAAAGGGGAGCCTGCGCTCCTCGACGTCAACGACGTCATACGCGACGTGGTGGGCTTTCTGCGCGGCGAAGCCAATCGACGTGGTGTGGCAGTCGAAACGGTACTGGCACCGGGACTGCCGAAGGTGCAGCTCGACCGGGTGCAAATGCAGCAGGCCTTCGTGAACCTCTGCGTCAATGCCTTCGAGGCGATGAGCGATGCACCGCGTCGCCGGCTGACCATCCAGACCATGCGCGCAAGCGACGGGGGCGTCGAACCACTTTCAGCGACACCGGTCCCGGCATGTCGTCGGAAGTGCTCGCCGGCTTGTTCGAAACCTTCTTTACGGCCAAGGCGCAGGGGACCGGACTTGGCCTGTCGATCACGCGTTCGATCGTCGAAGTGCACGGCGGTACGCTGTCGGCGACGAACAGGGAGTCAGGCGGCGCGCAGTTCGCCATCCATCTTCCCGCCGAGACCACGGAGCACGACCAGAGCATGGCCGCACAGTCCCCGAAACGAGCATCCGCCTCGGCCTGAGGGCCGTGCGTTGCGGGCGTTACTGCAGGCTGCGCGCGACCGCTTCGCCAAATGCCTGCGTTCCCAGCGAGCCGCCCAGATCCGCCGTGCGCGATGCGGGCGAAGCCAGTGCCTTGTCGATGGCATCGTCGATTGCCGTCGCCGCGTCGCGGAAATTGTCGCCCCTGATGGTGGTCGGCCATCCAGCGCAGCATCATCGCCGCCGACAGGATCAGCGACGTCGGGTTGGCACGGTCCTGATCGGCGATGTCGGGAGCGGACCCGTGCTGTGCCTGCGCGCAGCATTGGTGCTCGTTCATGTTGACCGAGCCGGCGAGGCCGAGCCCGCCGGATAGCTCGGAGGCGAGGTCGGACAGGATGTCGGCGTGGAAATTGGTGGCGCAGATGACGTCGAACTGGCGCGGGTTGCGCACGAGGAGCGCCGCGCTGGCGTCGACGATCTTTTCGTCGAGCTCCACGTCGGGAAAATCCGCGGCGACCCGGCGGACCTCGCGGAGGAAGAGACCGTCGCTCAGGATGAAGTTGTTCGCCTTGTGAATCGCGGTGACCTTCCTGCGCCGCGTGCGGGCCAGTTCGAACGAGCGGCGCGCGATGCGCTCGCAGGCCTTGGCCGTTATCTTGCGCACCGAGAGTGCCATGTCCGGATCTGGCATGAACTCCCCGGTCCCCGCATACATGTTCCGGTCGGGATAGAACCCTTCCGTGCATTCGCGCATGATCACCAGGTCGAACGGCCCCACCACGCTCGGCACGCCTTCACGCGTTCGCGCGGGTCGGACATTGGCGTAAAGATCGAGCTTGACGCGAACCGCAGCGGAAATGTTGACACCGCCCTGGTCGCGCGGCGGATAGTCGAGATGCGAAATCGGGCCGAGCAGGATGCCGTCTGCCTTGCGCGCCTTTTCGAGCACGGCCTCGGGGAGCGTCGTGCCGGACTTGTGCAACGCCGAGAAACCGATTTCGTCGTACTCGAATTTGAGGCCAAGCGCGAAGCGCCTGTCGGCGGCCTCCAGCACGGCGATGGTGGCACGGGTGATCTCCGGTCCGATGCCGTCACCGGGAAGTACCAGGATGTTCATTCGAAATCTCCGTGGCGGGTCGCGACCTGCCAAAAGAGCCTGCGCGCGCGGATCACTGGATGGCGTGCGGCAGGAACAGCGTGAGTTGCGGAAAGACGACCAGCAGTGCGATCACTGCGAGCGTGATGAAGATGTAGGGCACCGAGATCACGGCAAGGCGCTCGAAGCTCAAGCCGGTGACCTTGACCAGCGCATACAGCACCATGCCCACCGGCGGCGTCAGCAGCCCGAGCGTCAGGGTCACCGTCATCACGATGCCGAAGTAGACCGGGTCGATCCCGTATTTCGTGGCTACCGGCAGCAGAATCGGCGTCAGGATGATGATCGCGGGCGTCTGCGCCATGAAGCATCCGACGATGAGCCAAAGCACGACGAAAAGCGCCATCAGCAGCGTCGGATCGGTGGTCAAACTGACCATCACTGCCGCGAGTGCGTCCGGTACGTGGCCGCGAATCATGATCACGCCGAACCCCGAAGTGAACGCGATGATGAGCATGATCACCGCGCTGTCGATCATCGTGCCGCGGATCTCGGTATACAGTCGCTTGAGGCCGTATTCGCGGTAGAAGAGCGTGCCGAGCGCCATCGCATACAGCGCGGCGACGGCGGCTGCCTCGGTCGGTGTGAACACGCCAAGGTAAATGCCACCCATGATCAGGACCGGCGTCAGCATCGGCAGCAGGGCGCCACGGAGCGCGATGCCCAGGGCCCGCAGCCCCGGCCACGGTCCCCGCGGGAAATTGCCGCGCTGCGCGCAGTAGGTGACGTACGCCATCTGCGACAGTCCCATGAGAATTCCCGGAATGATCCCGCCGATGAACATCGCCGCGACCGAGACCTCGGCCTCGACGGCGTACGCCACCATTGCGATCGACGGCGGGATGATCGGGCCGATGAGACTGGATGCCGCAGTGATGCCCGCGCTGAAGTCGCGGTCGTAGCCCGCCTTGGTCATCGCGCGCATCTCGATGGTGCCAAGACCCATGGCGTCCGCGGTTGCGGACCCGGACATGCCGGCGAACACCATGCTGGACAGCACATTGGCGTGGCCGAGTCCGCCCTTGATCGGCTGGACGAGCATGCTGATGAAGCCGAACAGTCGATCGGTGACGCCGCCGGTGTTCATCAGCCGTCCGGCGAGCAGGAAGAACGGGACGGAAAGCAGCAGATAGCTGTCCATGCGCGACGAGAACGTCCGCGCGAGCATGGTTGCGATGCGATCCTGCAGCAGTCCGCCGAAGAGGTCCGCGGCCCCCAGCAGCGAAACCAGCCCCGCCGCGAAGCCCACCGGAAAGCCGATGAGAATAAGAACGATCAGCCCGACCGTGAGCAGCCCGAAAACCATCAGATCTCGCTCTCGGCACGGGCAGCCCGAATATCCTGGTGCCGGCCGCTGCGCAGCTGGCCCACCTTCTGCCACGCCGCCTGCAGAACGTACCAGAGCATGACCAGGATCGCGACGAACTGGACCAGGTACACCTGGCCGTTGGACAGCCAGTCGAGGATCAGCAACTGCGAGTCCCAGTTCTGGCGGGCGAGCAGGTACGTGCCACGTGCGATCACCAGGAAGACGAGGCAGATGATAACCTCGAACGCGAGACCGAGCACCAGCCGCCCGCGCGGTGGCAGGCGGTTGAACAGGAAGTCCACCACCACGTGTTCCCGTTCGCGGATCGCGATCGCGATGCCGAAGAACATCGTGAGCACGAACAGGATCCGCGCCCCTTCCTCCGTCCACGCGAGGGGCAGCGACAGCACGTAGCGGAAGAGCACCTGCAGCAGCGTGACCACCAGCATGACGGCGAACCCGATGGTCGCGACGACATCCAGCGTGCGGTCGAATGCCGCTGCGAAAGCGAAGCGATTCACGGGGTCCGCGTCAGGTGGATCGAGACACGAACGGCGCGATGCGGGCTTCAGCGGCTCAAGCCCTTGATGTCCTCGAGCAGATTCGGCCGGCAATTCTTTTCCGCGAACGCCTTGACGATCGGCTCGGCGATCTTCTTGAACGCGGGCACGTCCGAATGCACGACCGTGACACCCGACTTCTCCATTTTCTCGAGCAGCGACTTGGTGTCGTTGTCGACGGTCTGGTCGAGCCAGACGATGGATTCGGCGAGCGTGCTGTCGAATGCCTTGCGCTGGCTGGCCGAGAGCCCGTCGAGAAACTTCTTGTTGGCCGTCACGACGTAATAGCTCTGTACGTGCCCGGTGAGGTCGATGTACTTCTGGACTTCGTAGAACTTGTTGCCGTAGATGGTCGGGATCGGGTTCTCCTGGGCATCCACCACGCCCTGGCGAAGCGCACCGTACAGCTCGTCGATCGGCACCGGCGCCGGCAGCGCGCCGTATGCCTTGAACACGTCGGCGCGCAGCTTGTTGGTGACCCGTACCTTCATACCTTTCAGGTCCTCGGGCACCTTGACCGGCTTGTTCGACGTGAGGTCGCGCGCGCCGCGCTTGCCGACTCCGACGATCGCAATGCCGTACTTGGACTCGAGCGCCCGGCTCACCTCCTTGCCGAGCGGACCGCGCCAGATCTTGAGGCCCTGTTCCTGGTTGTCGAACACGTACTCCGCTTCCATGCACTGGTAGGGTTGCGCGAGAAAGTGCACCACCACGGGACCGGCGATGTGCACCTGGATCTCGTTGCTGCCGAGCTGCTGGAGCATCTCCTTGTCGCCGCCGAGCGAGCCGCCGACGATCACGTCCATCTTGAGATCGCCGTTGGTCGCCTTGGCGAGGGCGTCGGCCCAGCGGACCATCGCTTCGTTCCCGAAGTCCTTGGCGCCGTTGGCCGATCCGAGCGTGATCTTGGTGACTGCGAAGGCGGGCATGGCCAGCGCCATCACAACGGCGCCGGCGATCAGGGATAGGGCTTTGTTCATGGTGGCTCCTCCGGTTGCGTGGCGTAGCGCCATCGATCTATGCATGCATTAAAGATCACTGATTATGCACTATTGCACCTGGGCGCCCGGGCTGGGACTGCCGTCGGCTTCCCACGATTCCGCTATGAAAGCCAGGATCCTGTGGCGGATGCAGGGCGCCCTGCTGTCCCGGTGGCGGGTACCAAAACGGATACAAAAAACAAACCCTCGGTGCTACAATGCATGCGTTGATCAGCCTATAGGACGAACTCCATGGCGTCAAGCCGTAACGGGATGGCCAGAAAGGATGAGGCGCGGCAGTCGGAGCAGGCATACCGGACGATCAAAGACGCCATTCTTCGCCACGAGATGCCGGCCGGGTTCCAGTTGCTCGAGCCGGCGCTTGCGCTGCGGCTCGGCATGAGCCGGACGCCCGTCCACGAGGCCTTGGTCCGCCTGCAGGACGAAGGGTACGTCGAGTTGCAAGCGCGCCGCGGCATGCGGGTTACTTCGCTGTCGCCGCGCGACATCCGCGAGATCACCGAGTTGCTGGCCTGCCTGGAAGTGGAGGCCGCCGAACGCACCGCGGGGCGGCGTCTGCCCCCGGAAGACCTCGCCGCGTTCGACGCCGCCATCGAGGCGATGGATCGCGCGCTCGCGGTCGGCGACGTCGAGGCCTGGAACACTGCAGACTCGCACTTTCACCTCCTGCTGATCGAGTCCTGCGGCAATCGTTACCTGATCGAGACCGCCAAGCGCTTCCTCGAGCAGGCCAATCGCTTTCGCTACCTGACGTCGAATCACCGGACGCCGCCGGTCTATTCCAATGTCAATCATGCTGCGGTCGTCGAAGCGATACGCCGCGGGGACCCGCAATCGGCGGTCGAGATCCACCGTTCGCACAAGCGGCGCTGGCTGCGCGAACTCGATGCCATTCTCGCCCGCATCGATGCGGACGAACCGGCATCCGCGGACGGTTGGGCGCGCAACGGCGACGCGGCGCCGGCGAGCACGTGATGGAGAAGGCGTCTACGCGCATTGCGCTCATCCACGCGGTCACCGTCGCGATGCCGCCGGTCGTCGCGGCCTTCGCTGCGCACTGGCCCGAGGCACGCATCCAGCATCTGCTCGACGACGCCCTGTCGCCTGACCGCGAAGCGGATGGTGAACTGACGGCTGCGATGTGCGCGCGCATTCTCGATCTCGCCCGCTACGCGCAGGCGTCGGGTGCGCGCGGCATCCTTTACACGTGTTCCGCGTTCGGCGCGGCGATCGACGCGGCCAAGGCCGCAGTCGCGTTGCCGATCCTGAAGCCGAACGAGGCCATGTTCGCGCAGGCGTTGGCCCGGGGTACCCGCATCGGCATGCTGGCGACGTTTGCGCCCAGCGTGGCGTCGATGGACGAAGAGTTTCGCGCCATGGCGAAGGCGAGCGGCAGTGCGGCGACGTTGACCACCCGCTGCATTCCGGAGGCCATGGCGGCGCTGCGTGGAGGACGTGGCGACGAGCACGACCGCCTCCTCGCCGGCGCAGCCCCACAGTTCGCCGACTGCGACGTATTGCTGCTGGCGCACTTCTCGACCAGCCGGGCACAGGCCGCCGTCGAAAAGACCGTGAGCATTCCGGTGCTGACCAGCCCCGGCAGCGCCGTCTTCGCGTTGCGCGAACTCCTCGGCGCGGGCACGGCGCCCCAGGCAGCGGGCGCGAAAACATGACAGGCCCGGTGGTGGTCACCGGCCGTGCGGCGCGCGAGTTCGCGACGAAGTCGACGCGCGACGCCTGCCGCGTGCCTCCAGGAAGTGTGGACACGCACGTTCACGTCTTCGACCCTGCGCGGTTCCCGTTTGCGCCCGGCGCCGGATACCGGCCCGCGCCGGGTGAGTGCGGCGACGTCGAGGATCTGGCGCATCTGCTCGACTGCCACGGTGTCGACCGCGTCGTACTGGTCAATCCCACGTCCGGTTATGGCGAAGACAACCGCTGCATGCTGGCGTCGCTGGAACGGCTCGGTTCCCGGGCGCGCGGCATCGCGCGCGTGCCGCTGTCGGTGAATGGACGCACGCTCGATGACCTCAAGCGGGCGCACGTCGTAGGTGTGCGCCTCGACCTCGTCGCCGATGGGGTGGAGGGCTTGCGAGGGCGCGGATTCGGGCGCTTTCTCACCCGCCTGGCGGATCGCAACCTGCTGCTGCAGGTGCAGTGCCAGGGCGACCAGTTCGCGGCCGTTGCGCCGCATCTGCAGCGGACACCGGTACGCTGCGTGGTAGATCACGTGGGTCGCCCGACGCCGCGGCATGGCCTCGATCAGCCGGGATTCCGGGCGCTCATCGACTGCGCTGAGACGGAACGGGTGGCGGTCAAGCTGTCAGGACTCGATCGCTGTTCCGACGAGGCCCCACCCTATCGCGACCTCGACCCGTTCGTTGCGGCCTTGCTCTCCGCCTATACGCCGCGCCGACTCGTCTGGGGCTCGGACTGGCCTTTCCTGCGCAGTCCCCGCCGCGCCGACTATGGCCCGCCATTGGCGTTGCTGGCGAGGCTTGTGCCGCGGGCGGCGGACCGGCGACAGATCCTGGCCACGACACCGGCGCGGCTGTTCGGCTTCTGAACCAGGGCCGCGTGTAGTCCCGCGTCGGACACACGCTGTCGACCGCGACCCACCCGCGTCGTCGATCCCGACTGACATCCTTTCGCGCCGCGGTGCGCAACAGTGTTGTTGCTTGCAAGCTTCGGCCAGCAAGGAACAATCACAGGAGCCACTTCAATGAGCATCGGGACGATTCTTCTCATCATCCTCATACTTTTCCTGGTCGGCGCATTGCCGTCGTGGCCGTACAGTCGCAGCTGGGGCTACTACCCGAGTGGCATCGTCGGCGTCGTCGTCGTGGTGGTACTGGTGCTACTGCTGATGGGCCGCATCTAGCCCGGCAACCTGGAGAATCCGGACATGGCACGCTGCGATCATTGCGGCAACGAATACGACAAGTCGTTCACCGTCACCATGGCGGGGCGAACCCACACGTTCGACAGCTTCGAATGCGCAATCCACATGCTCGCGCCGCGCTGTTCCCACTGCGATTGCCGCATCATCGGTCATGGTGTCGAGGCCGACGGGGCGTATTACTGCTGTGCAAACTGCGCCGAAACGGCCGGCGTTGAGGGATTGCGCGATCGGCTGCATCCGGGGAAGGGCGGGTAAGCGCTGCGGATGGGACGAGGGCTCGGGGTGCGGCCTCGAACTGACACCCGGTCCGTGACCCATCGCGCCGCAACAGGGTAAACTTGGGTCGGGGGGCTGCATCCGCACGGAAGGGGAACCCATGAAGCTTCGCACCATCGCAGTTGTCGTCGGCGCCGCCGGCCTGTTCGTCCATGCGTCCGCCCAGAACGCGCCTGCCGCCGACGGCAAGACGGCAGCGGCCGCGCAGGAAACCAAGCGAGCCGCGCAGACGTCGGCCGATCGCGATACCTATTCGGCCAGCGATCCTCGCCGCTGCCTCGAGTTTTCGACCAATCTCGAAGTCCACACCTGCGCCGAGAAATATCGCCCGCACAAGCGGAACGCCTGACCGAAACGGTTGTGCATTGCCTCGCCGCGTCGCTGCCGGAGGCGTCGGCGGCGGACGCTACCGATACGGATCCAGCGCATGCGCGGTGGGGCTTGTTCGACCGCGGCCTTTGACCAGCATGCAGCGACGCACCCTGCTCAAACTCACTGCCGCCGCGCTTGCGCCGGCCACTGCGGCCTCGCCGGCCGCGGCCCAGCGTGCGGCGGAATCTTCGGCCTCGGGCGTCGAGCTGGCCGATGCGACGATCGCCGACCTGCAATCGGCGATGGAATCAGGTACGCGCACCGCACAGTCGATCACCCAAGGCTACCTTGCGCGCATCGATGCGCTCGACAAGCGTGGCCCGACGATCAATGCCACCATCGAACTCAACCCCGATGCGCTGGCGGCGGCGGCGATGCTCGATCGCGAACGTGCCGACAAAGGTGCACGCGGACCGCTGCACGGCATTCCGGTGCTGCTCAAGGACAACATCGATACGGCAGACCGGATGCGCACGAGCGCGGGTTCGCTCGCCCTGGGCCAATCGGTAGCGTCGCGCGACGCGTACATCGTCGAGCGCCTGCGTGGCGCCGGCTGCGTGCTGCTGGGCAAGACGAATCTATCCGAGTGGGCGAATTTCCGCAGTTCGCGCTCGACCAGCGGATGGAGCGGCCGGGGCGGACAAACGCGCAACCCGCACGCACTCGACCGCAACACCAGTGGGTCGAGTTCGGGATCGGCGGCGGCCGTCGCCGCGGGCCTGGGCGCGGTGGCGGTGGGTACGGAAACCGACGGTTCCATTGTCAGCCCGGCGTCGGTGTGCGGCGTCGTGGGAATCAAGCCCACGGTAGGCCTGGTAAGCCGCAGCGGCATCGTGCCGATCGCCCACAGCCAGGATTCGGCGGGGCCGATGGCGCGCACCGTGGCCGATGCAGCGGCGCTGCTGGGACCGATGACCGGCGTCGACGCGCGCGATCCGGCGACGGCGGCGGCGCGCGGTCACGCCGTGACCGATTACACGCGCTTTCTCGACCGCGCGGGACTCAAGGGCGCGCGGCTGGGTGTCGCTCGCGAATTTTTCGGCGTCAACGATCGCGCGGACAAGGTCATCGACGAGGCGATCGCGGCAATGCGGTCCGAAGGCGCGATCATCGTCGATCCCGTCAAGATTGCGCATGTGGCGGACCTCGGTGGTCCCGAGAACGAAGTCCTGCTGTACGAGTTCAAGGCGGACCTCGATGCCTATCTTGCGCGGCTTGGTCCCGGGACCGTGCATTCGCTCGCCGAGTTGATCGAATACAACCTGCGCAACGCGAGCCGGGAGATGCCGTACTTCGCGCAGGAGCGCCTGGTTGAAGCGCAGGCGAAAGGACCGCTGACCGAGCCTGCCTACGGGCGCGCGGTCGCGGCATGCCGGCGCCTGTCGCGCCGCCAGGGAATCGACGCCACGTTGGCCAGGCATCGCCTGGATGCGATCGTCGCCCCGACCGGCGGACCGGCGTGGCTCATCGACTACATTTGCGGTGACCATGCCGGCGGTGGTTGCTCGCAGCCGGCGGCGGTGGCAGGGTACCCGCACATCACGGTGCCCGCTGGCTTCGCGTTCGGCCTTCCCGTTGGCATGTCATTTTTCGCGTCGGCGTATAGCGAGCCCACGCTCATCCGCTTGGCGTATGCCTTTGAGCAGGCCACGCAAGCGAGGCGAGCGCCGCGGTTCGCGGCGTCCGCGGCGCTTGCCTAGCCGCGAATTGTGCAAGCATTGTTAAACCGAGCCGCCAGCCTGCCATGAACTCGCCCACGCGCATCGACCGTACGATTTCTCTTGTCGTGCTGGCGGTTCTCGTCGTCGGTGTGTTCCGCGTGCTGCAGCCGTTCCTGTCGGCAATCGCGTGGGCGGCCATCCTGGCGGCAACGACCTGGCCCCTCTACGCGTGGTTGCGGCATCACCTGCGCCGCTCGACGCTCGCCGCCATCGTGATGACGCTGATGATCCTGACCGTCGTGGTGGCGCCGTTCGTCATCGTCGGCGCGACGGCCGCGGAGAACTTCGACCGGATCAACGAATTCGTGCGCGGGCTGATCGCACGCGGACCGCCGGACGCGCCCGCCTGGTTTGCGCAGGTGCCGCTCGTGGGCGACCGCGCGACGGAATACTGGGATTACATTTTCGGCGACAGCGCGCAGATGCTGGAGGAGCTGAAGCGGCTCGCCGAGCCGGCGCGCGACTTCGCGATCAAGGGCGGCGCCGTGGTCGGCGAGGGTCTCCTGCAATTGACCCTGTCGGTACTGATCGCGTATTTCTTCTACCGGGACGGCGAGGCGATCATGGCGCGCGTGCGCAGCGCGGTGAGCAGGATCGCGCCGACGCGCGGCCTGCATATGCTGGGTGTCGCCAACGCCACCACTCGCGCCGTGGTCTACGGCATTCTCGGCACCGCACTCGCGCAGGGGATTCTGATGGCCATCGGCCTCTACATCGTCGGCGTCAAGGCCGCGCCCCTGCTCGGCCTGGTGACGTTCTTCCTGTCGCCAGTGCCGATCGGACCGCCGCTGGTGTGGATCCCGGTCGGCCTGTGGCTCATCCTCTCGCAGGGCGAAACCGGGTGGGGCATCTTCCTGCTGATCTGGGGCGCGGTCGTCGTGTCGTCCGTCGACAACGTGCTGAAGCCGATCCTGATCAGCAAGGGCAGCGACCTGCCGTTCATCCTGGTGATGCTCGGCGTGTTCGGCGGCGTGATCGCCTTTGGTTTCATCGGCGTGTTCCTCGGGCCGGTCCTCCTGGCGCTGGCTTTCGCGATGATCAAGGAATGGGCGTCGCTCACGCCGTCCACGCCGGAACGCCTGCCACCGCCAGATCCCGATTAGCGCGCGGCGGAATCGGCCGGCGCGGTCGACGGGCAGCGTGCCGATTCAGCTCGGCGAGCAGAACACCACGTTGTTCGGCCCGTTCCCTTCGGGGGCCCAGGCGCGATTGACCATCGCCCGCCGCACCGAAAGATCGACCGTATAGCGGTGGTTGGCGTCACGGCGATTGTTGAAGAAGCGATAGACCGGCAGCGTGCCCGCCGGGCAGTTGCCGTTGAAATCGGGTACCTGGATGTAGAAGGCATCGGGCTGTTCCAGATTCCAGATCCCGACCCAGTGTGACTGCACGAAGCTGCATTCATTCGGGTCGCCGGTGTAATAGTGCGAGTTGATCTGCACGTCGGCACTGGCATAGAAGCGGCAGACCGGCTTCACGCCCGGCGGGGCGAGGAAGGTGTTGAGGTACGCATAGAAGTAAAGGCCAGTGCGCTGGAAAATGCCGCGCAGGAAGGTGTCGACGTAGTGGGCCTCGATCGGCGAGGCGGTGATGAAATAGTGATCGAGGTCCGCGCGATAGTACTCGACCACGGGGAACGTGTTGGGTGGTGGCGGCCCCCCGGGGATGGTGCTCGCGATCACCGCGCCAGCATCCAGCATGCCTGCGCCGCACAGGTTTTGCGCTGTGCAGGCGGAGCCCACAGGGAAGTTGCGCGTGGTACCCGTCAGCAGTTCCTGCAGCCGACCGGCGGTGAGCATGGCGTCGCGCGCCAGCATCATCGCCGCGGTACCGGAAACCAGTGGCGCGGAAAAGCTGGTACCCGCGCCGTAGTAGTAGGCCGGATTGCCGGGGACGGTGGTCCCATCGTTGCCGAGCGAGAGGATCAGGTCGTCGACGGGCAGGTCGCCGCCCGGTGCGGAGATCGTGACGCCCCGGCCGAAATTCGAATAGCTGGTGATGCTTCCGGCCGTGTTGTGTGAACCGACGGTGATGACTCCGCCGCAATTGGCCGGCGCGAACTCGGCAACGTCACTCGTCTCGTTGCCGGCGGAAACCACGACGACCGCGCCGTGTGCCAGTGCATCGTCGATCGCCTGCTGGATCGCCTGGTCGCAGGTGCCAAAGCCGCCAAGGCTCAAATTGAGGACCTTGGCCGGCGTCTTGTTCGCTGGCACGCCGGCGATGCGCACGCCGGAAGCCCACAGCATGCCTTCGAGCACGTCCTCGAAGGTGCCGCCGCAGCGGCCCAGCGTGCGTACCGGGAGGATGTCGACACCCGGTGCAGCGCCGGCGATGCCGATGCCGTTGTCGGTATTCGCCGCGATCTGCCCCGCCACGAACAGGCCATGGAAGAAGCTGTCGTAGGTGGCGCCGTTGCATTCGCCGTTGCTCCAGTCGCCTTCGTCGCGCGGATCGGGATCGCGCGCATTGCCATCGCGCGCACTTTCCGGATCGGAGATGAAGTCGTAACCGGGCAGCACGCGACCGACCAGATCGGGGTGCGGCAAGATGCCGGTGTCGATCACCGCCACCGTCACGCCGGCGGCGCCCGGTTGCAGCGCCCAGGCGGGCTCGATATTGATCCCCGCCACTTCGCCGTGCAGTGACCACTGCCGCGAATAGAACGGATCGTTCGTTGCGGCCTGCGGCATCACGCGCTTGACCGGGTCGGCGAACTGGACGTCCGGATCCTGCTGGACCAGGTCGGCGATTCGGCTCAGGACTTCCGGTGACTGCTTTTCGGCGACGCTCAGGACCCAGATGTCGCCGATCTGGCGTTCGGCCTTGAGCGGCACACCCGCGCTTGCGGACAGCCTCGCCAGCAGGGTGCCCCATTCGGGTTCCACGCCATCCTTGAGCCGCATCATGAGGCGGCGTCCGGGTACGCCGACCTTCTGCTGCTGCGATTTCTGCCCCGGTTCGTCGAATTGCGGCTGCGCCCAGAGCACGCCTCGGTCGACGCGCAGCTGGTGCACCAGTTGCGCCGCCGCCGCTTCCTCGATCGGTTCGGGCAACGCGAGATCGAGGGCGCCCGTGCGGGTGGTGCCGGAAAGCGTTAGGGAAGTGCCGGCCAGCGTCTCGAGCTTGGCGAGCGCGTCCGGCGGCAGCGTTCCCGGCGCCGCGAGGTACGGATGGAGCATGACGCGAACCGTCGACACCTGGGCAGCGAACGCGCCCTGCGCGACGGTCCACGCCAGTAGCAGCGCGCCGGATACTGCGGCGAAGCGACGACCACTATGGCTCGGCATCTGGTGCTCCCGTGAATTGTGTCCCGGCGCGGACATCGGCCAGGGGCAGGCTGCAAGAGCGATGCCAATGCCTGTTCGCGCGGTGGCGCGAGCATACGCCGGGGTCGGCGGCGCTGGCTAGGTGCGGTCTGCTGCCGAGGCGGCGGGAGTCGACGGGGCTTGCGCCGGCGGGCTGCCCGCGGCGGAGCGGTCACGCTGCATGTCCGCCCGGAAGGGCGCCAGCGCCGCGACCATCTGCGCGAAGATCTTGGGCGTGGCGGCAATGACCTCGCCGCCGTGCAGGTAGTCGCCTTCCCCGGCGAGATTGCCGATGAGTCCGCCCGCTTCCAGCACCAGCAGGCTCCCCGCCGCGACATCCCACGGGTTCAACCCCACCTCCCAGAAGCCGTCGTAGAAACCGGCCGCGACGTACGCGAGGTCGAGCGCTGCGGCGCCGGGCCGCCGCAGCCCCGCCGTCTGCGTGATCATCGTCTTCATCATCGCCAGGTAGGTGTCGAGGTAGCTGCCGTCGCGAAACGGGAACCCGGTCCCTATCAGGCAGTCGCGCATGTGGGTGCGACGTGATACGCGCATGCGCCGGTCGTTCAGGAAGGCGCCGCGCCCGCGGGTGGCGGTGAAAAGGTCGTTGCGCACCGGGTCGTAGATCACGCCCTGCTGGACCACCCCGCGATGGGCGAGGGCGATGGAGACACAGTACTGCGGAAAGCCGTGCAGGAAATTCGTGGTGCCGTCGAGCGGATCGATGATCCACAGATACTCGGCATCGGGATTCTTGCCCTTGTTGGTGCCTTCCTCGGCGAGAATCGCGTGGTCGGGATACGCGGCGAGCAGCGTCTCGACGATCGCCGCCTCCGCTGCATGGTCGACTTCGCTGACGAAGTCCTTGGGGCCTTTTGCCGTGACCGTCAGCAGGTCGATATCGCGCGCACCGCGGTTGATGATGTTGCCGGCACGGCGCGCGGCCTTGACGGCGGTGGTGAGCATCGGGTGCATGGGTGGCGGATCGTGGTGGCGGCCTCGCCGCTCGCGGGTGTGGCGACGGACTCGTGCGCGTCGGCGTGTCAAAAGAGCGGAATCAGGCTATTTTACCTGCATCCATGCGCTCGACTGCTGCCAACCCCTTGCCGCCCGAAGCTGCCTGGCCCGCGAATCTCGCGCGTACGCGCGTGGTGCTGGTGCGTCCCAGCCATCCGGGCAACATCGGCGCTGCCGCGCGCGCCATGCACACGATGGGCCTGCAGCGGCTCGCGGTGGTGGCCCCGCAGCGCGCGATCGATGCGCAGGCGACCGCGCTGGCGGCAGGCGCCGTACACGTGCTGGAACAGGCACAGGTCGTGGCCACGCTGGGCGACGCTCTGCGCGGTTGTACGCTGGTGATCGGCCTGTCGGCGCGGTCGCGTGAATTCGCGGGCCGTGTGCTGTCGATCCGCGAGGCCGCGCATGCCGCCAGCGACGCCGATGGTGAAGTGGCGCTGGTATTCGGCACCGAGATGTCGGGATTGTCCAACGACGAGCTAGCGCAGTGCACGCTGGCGGCGTCCATTCCGGCCAATCCCGCGTATGCCTCGCTCAACCTCGCGGCCGCCGTGCAGGTCGCGACCTACGAGCTGCGCATGGCCAGCGGGGCGCGCGAGGTCTGGTCGCCACCGCGCTTCGCCGCGGCTACGCACGAGGAGATCGAGGCGTTGCACGCGCATGCGCGCGCAACGCTGGTATCGATGCGCTTCCTCAATCCGGCGATGCCACGGCGTCTGTTGCCGCGCCTGCGCCGACTCTTCGGCCGCGCGGGCCTGGAACGCGAGGAAATCAACATCCTGCGGGGTATCCTGGCGCGGATCGACGCGCTCGTTGACGCGCGACGTCCGCGCTGACGCGCATTCGCGCGGTCACCGTCCGCGGTTCCTGCGCCAGGGACCGTGCAAACGACGCTATGCTGTACGTCCGCAACGTGCTGCGCCCGATCACCGCCGATAACCGACGACAGCCGCCGCGCCCGACCACAGCCGATGCCATGCAGCCATTCGACGCCGGGCAAGATTTGACGACATCCGCGCGGGCGGGCGCCGCGGGACCGGCAGGCATTTCTGCGTCCGGCGCCGGCAGGCATCGACCGGTCATGCCGCAACTGCGGGGTACGCACCGACGGTCACTACTGCACCAACTGCGGCCAGGAAACCGCATTGGCGCTGCCGACGTTCCGTTCGTTCATGCGCGAGGCGGCGGGTCGCTATGTCGCGCTCGATGGACGGCTGTGGCGCACGCTGTGGGCGCTCGTGGCGCGGCCCGGCATGCTCACGCTCGAGTATTTCGCCGGGCGCCGCCGGCGCTACATCCGGCCGGCGCGGCTGTTCCTGGTGCTCTACCTCCTGCTGTTCGCCGCGATCGGCTTCGTTCGATCGCCGGCCGACCTGGGCGACGAGATCGTCTTCGTCCAATCCGACGACCCGTCCGTCGCCACGTTGACCGACCGCGCTGCCGGGCCCGGCAAGGACGATGCCGAGAGCGGCACATCGTTGCGCATCGACAAGGACCTGAATCTCACGATGCGGATGGGGGGCGCCGACGTGGCGCTGCCTGAACCCATTCGCAAGCGCTACGAGCAGTTCAAGCGCCTGTCGAAAGACCAGAAGGCCGAACGCCTGTACGCGGGCGCGCTGCGTTACGGACCCTACGCAGTGGTGGCACTGCTGCCTGCGTTCGCGCTATTGCTGAAGCTCGTCTATCTCGGCCGCCGCGAGCGCTACCCGACGCGCCCGCACCGTTACGCGGAGCATCTCGTGTACAGCGCCCATCTGCATGCTTTCGCGGCGATCATGCTGATCCTGATGCTCGCGTTGCCGTTCGGTCCCGTACGCTTTGCGCTGGCACTGTGGATCGTCTACTACGTGATGCGCGCGCGGCAGACTGTCTATGGCGGGCGCTGGTGGGCCGGCATGCTGCGGGCGGCGATCGTGGCGACGGTCTACCTGGTGCTCGCGTCCTTCGCCATCCTGGGTTTGATCGCCGCCGCCATCATGTTTCGCTGACCGTCATTTTTTCTCGTACTTCGCGATCAGGTCACGCGCCGACTTCAGCAACATGGCACCGTCGTTGCCCTTGGCGGTCACGTCCTTGACCCATTCGGCGGGCAGGCTCTCGGTGGCTTTCTGCCACTTGTCGAGCTCTGCGGCGGGGATCATATAGAAGGTGTTGCCGTGCGCGACGGCGAGCTTGCGCGCCGGCGGCGCCGACGCATCCCACGTCGTACCCATCAGCTTCGACAGCGACGCGCCTGAATTGGCGTCGATCACCTTCTTCAGGTCCGGCGGCAGGCCGTCATACTTGGCCTGGTTCATCGCCAGCATGAACACTGCCGTGTAGAGCGCGCGCGACTTGGGATCGGTTTCGCTTTCGTATTTGGTGAGTTCGTGCGCCTTGATCGACGGGATCACCTCCCACGGCAGCAGGTAGCCGTCGACCACACCCTTGGAGATGGCTTCCGCCAGCGCGGGGAGCGGCATGGCCACCGGCGATGCCCCGAGCGCGGCCAGCATCTTGTTCGTCTGCCGGGTCGGCGCCCGCATCCGCAGGCCCTTGAAATCGGCCATGACCTTGACCGGATGCGGATTGGTATGGATGTAGCCGTTGTCATGCACGTTGACGGCCAACGCCTTGATGCCGGGAAATTCCTTGTACGCGTACTGCGTGTAGTAATCCCACGCTGCCTGGCTGGTCGCTTCCGCGTTGCTGGACATGAAAGGCAGCTCGAACACCTCGATCAGGGGAAAGCGGCCGGCCGTGTAGCCTGGAAGCGTCCATACGATGTCGACCACGCCGTCCTTCACCTGATCGATGAGGTTGCCCGGCGTGCCCCCGAGCTGCATCGCCGGGTAAATCTGGCACTTCATCTTGTTGCCCGACTCCTTGGCGATCTTGTCGCACCACGGGACCAGGATCGTGGACGGAGGCATTGCACCAGGCGGCCAGAAATGATGGACCTTGAGCACGACTTCCTGCGCGAAGAGCGGGAGGCTGCAGGTTGAGGCGATAAAGGCAACGGCAAGATGGCGGCGGGACAGCATGGTGACCTCCGGGAATGAGGGGACGGTGTCTGGGTGCACCGCTGCAAGATGGCGAACTGGCCGCGACAGCGGCGCCGAAATAGTAGCAAATCGCCCGGCGTTAGGTGGCGGTGCGCCGGGGACGCGACTCAACGAGAATAGTTGAGTGTTTTGATCGGAAATGAGAGAATTGGCGCATGTTCGATCGACTGCGCGAAGACATGGCGGTGGTGTTCGACCGCGACCCGGCCGCCCGCACGCGCTGGGAGGTATTGACCTGCTATCCGGGGTTGCACGCGCTCCTTTGGCATCGGGTCGTCATTCATCCGCTGTGGCGCAGCGGGCTGCGCTGGCTGGCGCGCTGGCTGTCACATTGGAGCCGCTGGTTCACGGGCATTGAAATTCACCCCGGGGCCACGATCGGCCGGCGCGTATTCATCGACCACGGCATGGGGGTGGTCATCGGAGAAACGGCGGAAATAGGCGACGACTGCACGCTGTACCACGGCGTGACGCTCGGCGGGACCTCGTGGAACAAGGGCAAGCGGCACCCGACGCTGGCGCGGAACGTGGTCATTGGTGCCGGGGCCCAGGTGCTGGGGCCGATCCTGGTGGGGGATGGCGCCAAGATTGGCTCGAATGCGGTGGTGGTGCGCGATATCCCGCCCGGCGCCACCGCGGTGGGCATTCCCGCGCGGATCGTGACCGAAGACATGCAGGATCGCCGGGAGGCCCAGGCCACCAAGATCGGCTTCTCCGCCTACGCGATCACCGCCGACCTGAACGATCCCGTGGTGCAGGCGATCCACCAGCTGCTCGACCACGCCGCAGCCACCGAGGAGCGATTCGACCGGCTGGTCAAGCAACTGCAGCGCGACGGCCTGGATTGCGACGACGCCAAGGCGACGGCCGAGCGGTTCGATCCCCAGCAGATCAACAAGATGCTGGAATGAACTCCCCGGTTCTTTAGTTGACTAATTTATTCGGGAATAGCATAATTTGTTGTCCAGGACAAACGGCGGTAATGGGGTGGCGACGGGAATGCGGCCGGTGTTGCGTAGGGCAGGGTGGACCCGCAGCGTTGGAACCCCATCCGTGGTGATCGTGGGTCCGGATGTCTGGGAAAGGATTGAATCATGCGTTTGACGACCAAGGGACGGTTCGCTGTGACGGCAATGATCGACGTGGCGATGCACGGCGGTCAGGGGCCGGTGACGCTGGCCGCGGTTTCCGAGCGCCAGCGCATTTCCCTGTCGTATCTCGAGCAGCTCTTCGGCAAGTTGCGTCGTTCGGGACTGGTCGAGAGCGTGCGCGGACCGGGCGGCGGCTACAACCTGGCCAAAACAGGTGATGCCGTATCTGTCGCCGACATCATCTTGGCGGTGGACGAGCCGATCGACGCGACGCAGTGCGGCGGACGGGAGAACTGCCACGACGACCGCCGTTGCATGACCCACGATCTGTGGGCGGGATTGAACGAGCACATTTTCAGTTTCCTTTCCGGCGTTTCGCTGGCGGATCTCGTGCTGCAGCAGCGCAATGGCGATCACCCCGGATTCAAGGATGTACGGCAACCTCCGGCCGGCACGACGCCGTGCAAGGTCCCGGTGACGGCGGCCGTTTGACCTTCGACGATTGGCGATGACATGAAGCTTCCGATCTACCTCGACTATTCGGCGACGACTCCGGTGGACCCGCGGGTCGCGCAGAAGATGATCACCTACCTGACCGACGAGTTCGGCAATCCAGCATCGCGCTCGCATGCATTCGGCTGGACGGCGGAGGCTGCCGTCGAGGAAGCGCGCGGCCACGTGGCGGCACTGGTCAATTGTGATCCGCGCGAGCTGGTTTGGACGTCGGGCGCGACCGAGTCGATCAATCTCGCGCTCAAGGGCGCTGCCCACTTCTACAAGGACAAGGGCAAGCACCTGGTGACGGTGAAGACCGAGCACAAGGCGACGCTCGACACCATGCGAGAGCTGGAGCGCGATGGCTTCGAAGTCACGTACCTGGACGTCAAGGATGACGGCCTAGTCGACCTCGACCGTTTCAAGGCCGCGTTGCGCGCCGACACGATCGTTGCCTCGGTCATGCTGGTGAACAACGAGATCGGCGTGGTGCAGGATATCCCGGCCATGGGCGAGATCTGCCGCGAACGCGGCATCATCTTCCACGTCGACGCGGCGCAGGCCACCGGCAAGATGCCGATCGACCTCGCCGCGCTGAAGGTTGACCTCATGTCCTTTTCCGCGCACAAGACCTATGGCCCCAAGGGTGTTGGCGCCCTGTTCGTGCGGCGCAAACCCCGCGTGCGGATCGAGGCGCAGATGCATGGCGGCGGCCACGAGCGCGGCATGCGCTCCGGCACGCTGCCCACGCACCAGATCGTCGGAATGGGCGAGGCGTTTCGCCTCGCCAAGGTCGAGATGGCGACGGAGAACGAGCGCATCCGGATGCTGCGCGACCGGTTGTGGAAGGGGCTGTCGGAAATCGACGAGGTCTACCTCAATGGCAACATCGATGCGCGCGTCCCGCACAACCTCAACGTGAGCTTCAATTTCGTCGAGGGCGAATCGCTGATCATGGCGATCAAGGACGTCGCGGTGTCGTCGGGCTCGGCCTGCACGTCGGCGTCGCTCGAGCCGTCGTACGTGTTGCGCGCGCTGGGGCGCAGCGATGAGCTTGCGCACAGCTCCATCCGGTTCACGATCGGCCGCTTCACGACCGAGGCCGACGTCGATTACACGATCGACCTGTTGAAGCGCAAGGTTGAAAAATTGCGGGAACTGTCCCCATTGTGGGAAATGCATCAGGAAGGGGTGGATCTGGACAGCGTCGTATGGGCTGCCCATTGATCGCTGTCGCTTGTTATTGCGTCGCGGCGGTGGGGACAGTCGGCATGGCGCAGGCATTCGCCGCCGTGACGCAATAACTGTCCTCATTGGAGCTTCGGCTTCGCCGATGCTCAATTCGGACGGGGTGGGTGAGAAATCTTAGGAGGTGCACATGGCTTACAGCGACAAGGTACTGGACCATTACGAGAACCCGCGCAACGTCGGTTCGTTGCCCAAGGAAGCGGAGGGTGTCGGCACCGGCATGGTCGGGGCGCCGGCCTGCGGCGATGTGATGAAGCTGCAGATCAAGGTCGGCAAGGACGGCGTGATCGAGGACGCCAAGTTCAAGACGTATGGCTGCGGTTCCGCCATTGCGTCGTCTTCGCTCGTCACCGAATGGGTGAAGGGCAAGACGCTCGACCAGGCGATGACCATCCGCAATACGCAGATCGCCGAGGAACTCGCGTTGCCGCCGGTGAAGATCCACTGCTCGATCCTCGCCGAGGATGCGATCAAGGCAGCCGTGGCGGATTACAGGAAGAAGCACGGCGTCGAAGCGGACGCCAAGCTCGCGGCCGACTGACGGAGACGAAGCGAAATGCCTGTTACCCTGACCCCGGCGGCCGCGAAGCACGTGACGGCGCACCTGACCAAGCGCGGCAAAGGCTTGGGGCTCCGCCTCGGCGTGCGTACGACCGGCTGCTCGGGCCTGGCGTACAAGCTCGAGTACGCGGATGAGACCAAGCCCGAGGACGTGCGCTTCGAGAGCCATGGGGTCACCGTCGTCGTCGACCCGAAGAGCCTGCCGTATCTCGAAGGTACCGAACTTGATTTCGCCCGCGAAGGTCTGAACGAAGGCTTCAAGTTCAACAACCCCAACGTCAAGGACGAATGCGGTTGTGGTGAGAGCTTCAACGTCTGAAACCGCTACCCGCGACAAAATCAGGGGCGGCGCGACCGCCCCTTTTCGCTTTGAACACGACTGGCGCGCATGGCCTAAATGATCGATTTCTCCCGCAATTATTTCGACCTCTTCGGCTTGCCGGAGCGTTTTCGGTTCGATCCGGCGCGCCTGGATGCGGCTTACCGGGCCTTGCAGTCGCAGGTCCATCCCGACCGCTTTGCCGGCGGCACGGACACCGAGCGCCGGCTTGCACTGCAATCGTCGACGCGGGTGAACGAGGCCTATCGCGCGCTCAAGGATCCCGTGCAGCGCGCGCAATATTTGTTGCGCATGCACGGCGTGGAAGCGGTCGAGGAAACCGACACCGGACTTCCGATCGAATTTCTGGAGACACAACTCGAGCGGCGTGAGGCAGCCTCGGCAGCGCACGATACCGGTGATGTCCGGACGCTGTCCGCGCTGGCCGCTGTCGTCCGTGCCGATGCGGCGCAACTCGAGCAGCGCCTGGCGCAGCGCCTCGACGCCGAGCACGCGTACGACGATGCACGAAGCGACGTGCGTGAACTCACTTTCCTCACCAAACTGGCCCGCGACCTCGATGAACTTGCGGCCTCACTCGATCCATGATCGGGCGACCCGCGATGCGCCCACCACCGTTCCGTCACGGCTGCGCGTTGCGCAGCGACGCCTGCGGGAAGGTGCATACGGGCGGAGCGGCGCGAGCCCGATGAGCGAGACACCCTGACATGGCCCTGTTGCAGATTTCCGAGCCCGGTGAGGCGCCCGTACCGCATGCGCGCAAGCGCGCGGTGGGCATCGACCTGGGCACGACCAACTCGCTGGTGGCCACGGTGCGGCACGGCCTCGCCGTCGTGCTGCCGGACGCCGACGGCCGGCCGCTGGTACCGTCGATCGTGCGCTATACGGAGCATGGCAGCGAGACCGGGTACGAAGCGCTCGAGCATCAGTCGGCGGATCCGCAGAATACGATCGTCTCGGTCAAGCGGATGATGGGCCGCGGTCTAAGCGATCTTGCCGATGCGCGCCGCTTTCCCTATCGCTTCGTGGACGGTCCCGGCATGGTGCGGTTGGCCACGCGCGCCGGCGTCAGGAGTCCCGTGGAGGTTTCCGCCGACCTGCTGCGCGCATTGGGTGAACGTGCCCGGGCGTCGCTCGGCGGCCCGGTGGAAGCCGCTGTCGTGACCGTGCCTGCCTACTTCGACGATGCGCAGCGACAGGCGACCAAGGACGCGGCGCAACTGGCCGGGTTGCCGCTGCTGCGCCTGCTGAACGAGCCGACGGCGGCCGCCATCGCTTACGGTCTCGACAATGCGGCCGAAGGCGTCTACGCCGTCTATGACCTGGGCGGCGGCACATTCGACATCTCGATCCTGCGCCTGTCGAAAGGGGTATTCGAAGTTCTGGCCACCAATGGCGACTCGGCACTCGGCGGCGACGATTTCGACCATCGCGTGTTCTGCTGGATGATCGAGGCTGCGAAGTTGCCGCCGCTGTCGCCCGCCGATGCCCGGCTGTTGCTGGTCAAGGCACGCGAAGCGAAGGAAAACCTCTCCGACCATGACTCTGCCGTCGTGCTGGCCACGCTGGCCGACGGGACGGCGATCAATCTCGCGCTGACCAAGGCGATCTTCAGCGAGATCGTCGGCAACCTCGTTGGCAAGACGCTGCAACCGGTCAAGCGCGCCTTGCGCGACGCGTCCCTGACACCCGAGGACATCAAGGGCGTCGTCCTGGTGGGGGGCGCCACGCGCATGCCGCAGATCCGGCGCGCGGTGGCGGGATTCTTCGGCCAGCCACCGCTGACCAATCTCAATCCCGATGAAGTCGTCGCGCTAGGCGCGGCGATCCAGGCCAACAAGCTGGCAGGAAATCGCGAGCGTAACGACGACTGGCTGCTGCTTGATGTCATCCCGCTCTCCCTTGGCCTCGAAACGATGGGCGGCCTGACCGAGAAGATCGTGCCGCGCAATGCCACCATCCCGATCGCCCGGGCGCAGGAATTCACGACCTACAAGGACGGCCAGACCGCGATGGCCATCCACGTCGTGCAGGGCGAGCGCGAGAAGGTGGCCGATTGCCGTTCGCTC
Source organism: uncultured beta proteobacterium (assembly GCA_963756765.1). GTDB lineage: Bacteria > Pseudomonadota > Gammaproteobacteria > Burkholderiales > Casimicrobiaceae > VBCG01. Next base: position 25,566 of record CAVWPC010000029.1, read on the forward strand.
GCCCGCTTCGAGCTGCGTGGCATTCCGCCGATGGTGGCGGGCGCGGCACGCATCCGCGTGACCTTCCAGGTGGATGCCGATGGCCTGCTGGACGTCGCTGCCCGGGAGCTCACCACCGGGGTCGAGGCGACGATCACCGTCAAGCCGTCGTACGGACTGTCCGACGACGAGATCGCGCGCATGCTGCAGGATTCATTCACCCATGCGGGCGACGACATGCAGGCCCGCGCACTGGCGGAAGCTCAGGTCGAAGCCGACCAGATCGACGGTGCCACGCGTGCCGCGCTGGCTGCCGATGGCGGTCTTCTCGACGCCCGCGAGCGCGCGGACATCGAGGGTGCGCTGGCCCGGCTCGCCGACGCGCGTCGCGGCGAGGATCATCTGGCGTTGCGCGCGGCGGTCGAGGCGGTCAATCGCGTGACGGGCGATTTTGCGGCCCGGCGCATGGACCGCAGCGTGGCGAGTGTCCTGAAGGGCAAGCGCGTCGATGCGCTTTCGAACTAGCATGCGTCGATTTTTACATTTGCGGCTTGGGGCAACGCGATTGCTGTTGCCCGCACGCGCGGCCCAGTGGAATCGACATGCCTGAAATCGTCGTTCTACCTCATGCCGAGATCTGCCCGGACGGCAAGACCTTCGAAGGGAAGAAAGGTGTGTCGGTGCTCGACAACCTGCTGGCGCAGGGGATCGAAGTCGAGCATGCCTGCGAGAAATCCTGCGCGTGCACCACCTGTCACGTGATCGTGCGGGAAGGGTTCGCATCGCTGCCGCCTTCCTCCGAAGACGAGGACGACCTGCTCGATCGTGCCTGGGGATTGACGCCGCAGTCACGCCTGTCGTGCCAGGCGGTGGTCGAGGATGCCAAGCTGGTCATCGAGATTCCCAAGTACACGATCAACCACGCGAAGGAGGGGCGTTGACATGAAATGGACCGATACGCGTGACATCGCCATTGCGCTCTCCGAAGCGCATCCCGACGTCGACCCGCGCTATGTACGTTTCACCGATCTGCATCGGTGGGTATGCGCGCTGCCAGGATTCGCCGACGATCCGGCGAGGAGCGGCGAAAAGATACTGGAAGCGATCCAGATGACCTGGATCGACGAGGCCTGACGCGATGGATCCCGCGCCGATGCCCATGATCACTGCCCTGTACGCCGCGGTGATCGTGCTGCTGTTGCTGGCCCTTGCCATCCCGATCTCGCGCTTGCGCCGCTCGCGCCGCGTGGGTCTGGGCGATGGTGGTGATCATGAACTGACGCGTGCAATCCGCGCGCATGCGAATCTGGTCGAATGGGGGCTGCCTGCGCTCATGCTGCTGCTGGTCGCCGAACTCACGCGCGCGCCGGTTTTGTTGCTGCATGTGAGCGGCATCGCGCTCGTCGTCGGCCGGGTTTTACACGCCGCTGGATTGTCACGCCAGAGCGGCGTGTCGTTCGGCCGTTTCGCCGGAACGGCCGTGACCTGGGCGGTATTGCTCGTGCTGGCCGCCTGGTGCCTTTGGTCATTCGCCCGGCTGGCGTTGCGCTAGGGGTTCAGGCGAAGAAATTGAGCGCGCCGTCGAGGCCGCAGTGGTCGAGCGTATGCGTGGCCTGCGTGCGCACGATCGGCTTGGCGCGATAAGCGATCGATACATCGGCGGCGGCGAACATCGGCAGGTCGTTGGCGCCGTCGCCAAGTGCCACGGCGAGGCCGTGATCGCCGCCCGACCGAAGCCTCCATTCGCGCAGCGTCGCAGCCTTGGCCTGCGCATCGACGATCGCACCCTCGATGAGGCCGGTGAGCGTACCGCCGGCGATCCCCAGCGTGTTGGCGACCGCGAAGTCTAGACCCAGGCGCTCATGCAACCGTTCGGTGAAAAAGGTGAATCCTCCGGACACCAGTCCCACGGTCGCGCCCACGGCCTTGAAGCCCGCGATCATCTGCTCGGCGCCCGTGCTGATCCGCAGACGTTCGCGGTACACGCGCTCCAGCGCGTCCGCCGGCAACCCGGCCAGCAGCCCGACGCGCCGCGTGAGGCTCTGGGCGAAATCGATCTCGCCGCGCATCGCGCTGGCGGTTATTTGGGCGACTTCGTGCTTCAGGCCCTGCATGTCGGCGATCTCGTCGATGCATTCGATGGTGATCAGCGTCGAGTCCATGTCCATCACCACCAGCTGGACGTCGCGCAGACGGCGTGCAGCGGATACCTGCGCGATATCGCATCCGGCCGTGCCGGCGGCGTCGATGAGCTCCTTATGGGCGACGATGTCCGGCAGGATGTAAGCCATGGGCGAGCCGCGACCGACCGGAATGATCGCGCGCGCGCCAGCCAGGCGCGCGAGCGCGGCGAGCGTGTCCGGGGCGAGCAGCGGCGATTGCAGCAGCAATCGACTCATCCCGTCTCCGGGTTCCGCCGCGCCGCCCCCAAGGAACGGTTGCGTCCGGATCGCAGGGGCAGGCAACGGGGAAGGGGCTGCATGAGGGCTATATCGTTGTGGTCAGCGGTACTTTGAACGGGTCGCGCGTTGGCATAGTATAGGGATACCGACCGAGACGGCCGGAGGCTGCGCGTCACGCCAGCCTTCCCACAGCAACTACAAGGCATCGATGGAGGTACAAACATGCAACTGCGCATAGGCGACGAAGCACCGGATTTCACGGCGGACACAACGGAAGGCAAAGTGCAGTTCCACCAGTGGATCGGGGACGGCTGGGCGATCCTCTTCTCGCATCCGAAGGACTTCACGCCGGTCTGCACCACGGAACTCGGCTATCTCGCGAAGATCAAGCCCGAGTTCGACAAGCGCAACGCCAAGATCATCGGCCTGTCGATCGACCCGGTCGACGACCACAAGCGGTGGGCCAAGGACATCGAGGAAACGCAGGGTACGGCGCCCAACTATCCGATCATCGGCGACGCCGACCTCAATGTCGCGAAGCTCTACGACATGATCCATCCGAACGCGAGCGGCGCGCAGCCGCGTACCGCCACGGACAATGCGACGATCCGCGCGGTATTCGTCGTGGGGCCGGACAAGAAGATAAAACTCATTCTCACCTATCCGATGACCACCGGACGCAACTTCGACGAGGTGTTGCGCGTGCTCGACTCGCTGCAGCTCACCGCGAAGCACAAGGTGGCGACACCGGCGCAGTGGAAGGCCGGCGAGGACGTGATCATTGCCGGCTCGGTGACCAACGAAGAGGCAAAGCAGAAGTATCCGGGGGGGTGGAAGTCACCCAAGCCCTACCTGCGGATCGTCCCGCAGCCAAAGTAAGCGGGATCGGGAGCCGGCGCTACGCAGGTCAGCGCCGGCCCTTGGACTTCGGCGGACGGCTGTCGCGCGACAGCGGCTCCGCGTACACCTTCCGCACCGGTGCCGCTGCCCGCGGCGCCATTGCCGCGGTTTCTTCTTCGTCCAGCGTGAAGTCGATCTTGGTCTGCTCGAGGTCGACGCGCGCGACGACGACCCGAATGCGCCCGGCCAGTTGAAATACGCGTCCGCTGCGCTCGCCGATCAGCGCATGGCGGACGGCGTCGAAGTGGAAGTAGTCGCGGCCCAGTTCCGTCACGTGCACGAGGCCGTCGATGTTCAGGCCATCCAAAGTCACGAACAGGCCGAAGCTGGTCACGCCGCTGATCGTGCCGTCGAATGCTTCGCCGATCTTGTCCTGCATGAAATGACATTTGAGCCAATTGGTGACGTCGCGCGCGGCTTCGTCCGCGCGGCGCTCGGTCATCGACGTGTGTTCGCCGAGCTGCTCCCAGGTCATGCCGGAAGGCACGTAGCGCTTGCCGGCGAGGATCGCCTTGACCGCACGGTGCACGAGCAGGTCGGGATAGCGCCGGATGGGTGACGTGAAGTGCGTGTACGCGTCGTACGCGAGGCCGAAGTGGCCTTCGTTGTCCGGCCGGTATTGCGCCTGCGACAGCGAACGCAGGAGCACGGTTTGCAGGAGTTCGAAGTCGACGCGGTCACGTACCTTGTCGAGCAGCTTGGCGTAGTCCGCCGCTGCCGGTGTGTCGCCGCCGCCGAGCTGCAGCGCGGACGACGCCAGGAAATCGCGCAAGGCCGCGAGCTTGTCGGGCGGCGGCCGGTCGTGGACGCGATAGAGCGCCGGATGCTTGTGCTGGGCCAGAAAGTCTGCCGTGCACACATTGGCCGCCAGCATGCACTCCTCGATCAGCTTGTGTGCGTCGTTGCGCGGCGCAGGCACGATCCGCGTGATCTTGCCGAATTCGTCGAATTCAAGCGCCAGCTCGACCGTGTCGAAGTCGATCGCGCCGCGCTTGGCGCGGGCTGCGGCGAATGCGTGGTAGACGGCATAGAGCGCCTGCAGGTGCGGCAGCAGGCGCCTGGCTTCGGCGGAGGGCGCCTCGACCGGCTCGGACAGCCACGCCCATACCTGGTTGTACGTGAGCCGCGCCTGCGAATGCATCACCGCGGGAAAGAAACGGTACGACTTGATCGCACCCAGTGCGGTGACCTCCATCTCACAGGCCATGCAAAGGCGATCGACCTCCGGCTTGAGCGAGCAAAGCTCGTTCGACAACTCCTCTGGCAGCATCGGAATCACCCGCCGCGGGAAATAGACCGACGTGCCCCGTTCGCGCGCATCCCGATCGATGGCGTCGCCGTCACGCACGTAGTGCGAAACGTCGGCGATCGCCACGATCACGCGGTAGTTCTTGCCCTTCCGTTCGCAATAGACGGCGTCGTCGAAGTCTTTCGCCGTTTCTCCGTCGATGGTCACCAGCGGCAACCTGGTCAAGTCGACGCGACCCTTCGCATCCGCCGCGAGCACCTCGGCCGGCAGCCGCTTGGCTTGGCGGGCGGCCTCCTTCGAGAATTCGAACGGCAGGTCGTGCTTGCGCAGCGCGATCTCGATTTCGATGCCGGGATCCGTTGCGCTACCCAGCACTTCCGTCACCCGCGCGATCGCCTCGCGGTTCGCGGATGGCTGCTCGATGATCTGCGCCACGACGACCTGTCCCGGCTTGGCGCCGTGGGTGTCCGCCGGCGCCACCAAAATGTCCTGATTGATGCGGCGATTCTCGGCCACGACGAAGACGATGCCGTGTTCCTCGTGCAGGCGCCCCACGACTTCATGATTGACGCGCTCGAGGACTTCGACGATCTCGCCTTCCGGACGCCCGCGGCGATCGACGCCGCTCCTGCGCACGGCGACGCGGTCGCCATGCAGTGCCTTGTGCATCTCGCGGGGACTCAGGAAGTAGTCGTCACCGCCGGCATCGGGCACGAAGAAGCCGAAACCATCGGGGTGTCCCTGAACCTTGCCGATCAGCAAGTCGAGCTTGGCGACCACGCACAGCTCGCCCTTGCGATTGGTGAGCAACTGCCCGTCGCGCTCCATCGCCGCGAGGCGGCCGCGAAAGGCGTCCAGCGCGACCTCGCTCACCGCGAGATCGCGTTCCAGATCGGCCTGCGGCAATGGCACGCCTGCTTCCTGCAGATGCCCGAGGATTGCGTCGCGCGAGGGCAACAGCGCGGGGTCGATGTCGCCGCTTCGGAGGCGCCGGCTACGCTTGGCGGGCGCGTCGGCCCGCTCCCGGTGGGGGACGGTCGCCGTCCCGGTCCTGGATGATTTTTTGGTGGATTTGGGCAATGGCTGACGAGAGGAAGGAACAGGATTGCCGGATTCGATTAGTGCCAACCCGGCTAGCGCACCTTACCAGCTTTTGTCCGTCGTTAGATCGCTGTACGCATGCGGCCGGCGGCGATAACTTCGTTGAGGACAATGGAAAAATTGCGTATAATCACCGCCTTGCAGCAAGGCCCAGATGGCGGAATTGGTAGACGCACTAGGTTCAGGTCCTAGCGGTGGCAACACTGTGGAGGTTCGAGTCCTCTTCTGGGCACCAAAACTCGAAACAGCCGGTCCAGGCGACCCACGTCGGCCCCTCCCGACACCGGCCCATCAGAACACGACTTTGAGTACCTCCAGCAGCATTTTCTTGAGCGGCCATTGCAGCGAGAACACTGCCATGACCGGAATGGCGATGGGTACCAGCAGCGCGGTCAGCGTCCGCCAGCCGATCGGCAGGACCCGCATGCGCGCGGCCGCATTGTAGACCTCGGCTACGTCGGCCACCGCGCCGAGTTCAGGTGCGTCCAGGATCGCCTCGTCCGCCACCGGCTTTCCCTGTATCCACCGGCGATGCACCTGCAGCCCATGTCGGCTCAACAGCTCTCCGTAGGTCAGCAGCGCGCGTGTCTTCGTGGCCATCCAGCACCGCGCGCCGGACGACGCCCAGGCCGTTGCGTGGCGCGAGGCGAAGGGTGCGCTGCCAGCGCAGCGGCGGCTCGTTGTCGATGGCCGAGAATTCGTCGCGGCATCGAGCGCAGGATCGGCAGCTTCTGCCTCGATCGCGGGAGGGAGCGGGGACTGCTGCGGCATCGGGGTGGGCGGCTGGCTGCGACGGTCGGCGCGCCCATCCATGGCATGGGGGGAGGGACCGACCGCTGGAAGTATAGCTTTGCCCCGGACCACCCACGCACGCCGCGGCGCGGGATGGAGCTGCTCAATCCTTGAACGTCACCTGTACCGGCCGGCCATTCACCCGCAGTTCACCCGTCGCGACATCGACCTCGAACAGCGGCTTGTCGCCGTTGTAGAGGCCCCATCGGCCGGTGTCTGGATCGAACTTGCTCGCCACCGCGCCGGATTCCTCGTACGCGATCTTGTTGCCGGCACGCATCGCGAAGCAGGCGAAGCGGCACTGTGCCCACACCATCATGCCGAAGTTGACATCGGCGTGCGCGTCGTCGAGTCCGGCGGGTGCCACCAGCACGCCGTAGTCGATCGTCGCCTTGGGGCCGGCATTGAACGCCCGGCCGAGGATGATGCCGATACCGATACGATCGCCTTCCATGCTCCCTGGATAGGGACTCGGGCCGGTGGTGTAGGCATCGATCTCCAGGCCGAAGAAGCCGCCATGTCCGGTCGCATCCTGTACCTCGAGCACGCCGGCCCAGGTCGTGCCGCGCCCCGTCTTCAGCGCCTGGCTGTACGTGGCGACATTGGCCCCCCCGTTGGCCGGGTTGTTGAGAACCGTCAGGTTCGCCCACTCGAACGACTGCGACGTGGGTTGGGTGGTGACATGCGTGTAGAGGGCGGGCTGCACGTTCGGGACGCCGCCAGCCGGCGCGCTGCGCGTGACCGTGAGGCTGGCGGGCAGCGGATAGACGTCGGTCGGCCGTGGCGTGACGCCCTGGAAGACGCCGGACTGGCCGAACGCGGTCTGGGCGAGCAGCAAGCCGGCAAGGATCGGGAGCAGTCGTCGCATCAAGGGGCCTCGTAGGTCGATGTTCGGGGCGGACCCGTCGGCCCGGTCCGCAATCGCTACCCGGAGACGACGACCCGCTTCAAGCGGACGCTGCGAGTGCGTGCAATTTTCCTGCCAGGCAGTGCGTCGGTGCCACACTGACCCTCCGGAAAGTCCTGGGCTAAGGGGCGATTCGCGCCTTGAGCTCGGCCGGATCGAGGTCGTCGTAGACCTCGAACGGCTGGTGGATCCAGGGATTGTCCGCCAGGTATTCGACGTGATAGTCGGGCTTGAACACCGAACATGCCTTCCACCAGAGCACTGCGGTCCGCAGCGCCGTGATGTGCGGAAAGCGCTTGGGCAGTTCGGCGTGGACGGCCTGCAGCGTGTGGCCGGAGTCCACCATGTCGTCGACCAGCAGCACGCGGTCGCCGAGGCGCGGCTTGGTCATCGTCATGTGCTCGGCGATCACCAGTTCGCCGCGGATGGTGCCACCTTCCGCGGAATAGGAGTGCGTGGACAGGATGGCGAGCGGTTGATCGTAGATGCGCGAGAGCACGTCGCCGACACGCAGTCCGCCGCGCGCGATGCAGATGATCTGGTTGAAGCGGAACCCCGACTCGTATACGCCGAGTGCCAGCCGCTCCACCAACGTGTTATAGGCGTCCCAGCTTACGTGGACGCTCATGACCCGCCTCCGTCGAATGGATGCTGGACGAGGATGGTTTCGCTGCGATCAGGACCGGTCGAGACCATGGCGATGGGCACGCCGGTCAGCGTCTCGATCCGTCGCAGGTAGGCACGCGCGTTGGCGGGCAGCGCGTCGAATGACTTGGCGCCGACCGTGGACTCCTGCCAGCCCGGGAGCGATTCGTACACGGCCTCGCAGCGCGCCACTGCCTCGGCGCCGGTGGGGATGAGGTCGAGCGCCCGGCCATCCATCCGGTACGACGTGCATACGCGGATCTCCGGCATGCCGTCGAGGACGTCGAGCTTGGTGATGCACAGCCCGTCGACGCCGTTGAGCTGCAGCGAGCGCCTGAGCGCCGGCAGATCGAGCCAGCCGCAGCGGCGCGGGCGTCCGGTGACCGAGCCGAATTCGTTGCCGCGCTTGGCGAGGCCGGCACCGGTGGTGTCGGTGAGTTCCGTGGGAAACGGACCCGTTCCGACGCGGGTCGCGTACGCCTTCACGATACCGAGCACGTAGTCGAGATCCTGCGGGCCGATGCCGCTGCCGGGCGCCGCCGCGCCGGCGAGGCAGTTCGAACTCGTGACGTACGGGTAGGTACCATGGTCGATGTCGAGCAGCGCGCCTTGCGCGCCCTCGAAGAGCAGCGAATCGCCACGTCTGCGCGCTTCATGCAGAAGTCCCGCGACATCGGCGACCATGGGTGCCAACTGCGCCGCAAACGCGAGCGTCTCGTCGCGCGTCTTTGCAAACGGGACCGCTTCGCGCTTGTAGTAATGGACGAGCGTGAAGTTGTGCAGCTCGAGCAGGCTCTCGAGCTTGGCCGCGAAGCCGGCCGGGTCGGTAAGGTCCTGCACGCGCAGCGCACGCCGCGCGATCTTGTCTTCGTAGGCGGGGCCGATGCCACGTCCGGTGGTGCCGATCCTGGTTTCGCCCATCGCGGCCTCGCGCGCCTGGTCGAGCGCCACATGGACCGGCAGGACCAGCGGACAGGCCGGCGATATCTTGAGACGCGAGCGAACCTCGACGCCCGCGGCCTCGAGCTCGCCGATTTCCTGCAGCAGCGCTGACGGCGAAAGCACGACGCCATTGCCGATATAGATGCCGACACCAGGACGCAGGACGCCGGAGGGGATGAGCCGCAGCACCGTCTTCTTGCCTCCGATCACCAGCGTGTGGCCGGCGTTGTGTCCGCCCTGGAAGCGGACGACACCGGTAGCGCTCTCGGTCAGCCAGTCGACGATCTTGCCCTTGCCTTCATCGCCCCATTGCGTGCCGATGACGACGACGTTCTTTCCCATCACTTCTCCTCGACAATCCAGGCGGTGCCGTTGCGCACCAGCGTCCGGCCACCTTCTTCCACCTCGCCGGGCAAGGCCACGACGACGCTTTCTCCACCGGCCCGCAGCGCGTCGATTGCCTGCGCGAGGTCGGCATCGGCAAGTGCCGGCGCGCGGATGATCGAACGGGCGCGCCCGTTGCCGGCGAGCGTGGCCAGGCGACGCAGGTCGAGCGTAAAACCGGTGGCGGGGCGCGCCCGCCCGAAGGCGCGGCCGACGCCGTCGTAGCGGCCGCCACGGCCACAGTCGACGACGGTCCCGTGGTCGCCTGCGGCAAACACCGAGAAGGTCGCGCCGGTGTAATAGTGATAGCCGCGCAGATCGGCCAGGTCGACGTGGATTGCCGCGACGCCAGCCAGCTCCTTGGCAAGCGCGCCGAGCGAACCGAGTGCGCCCGTGATTTCCGGCAAGGCCGGCAGCGTCGCGCGCGCGGTGGCAAGCGTAGCGCCAGCCGGTCCGTAGAGTCCGGCGAGCGCGCGCAGTGCGCTGCGCATGGGCTCCGCCAGCGACGCGGTCAGCGCCTGCACCGCGGGCTGGTCCTTGTCGCGCAGCGCCGCGAAGAGCTCGACATCGTTGCCCTCACCGCTGCCATCGAGGCCCGCCGCCTGCGCCAATGCGCGGTAGACGCCGACGTGGCCCAGGTCGAGGTGCAGGTTGCCGATGCCGGCCGCCGCCAGCGCGGAAAGCAGGAGCTGCAGCATTTCGCGGTCGGCCGCGATGCCGTCGTGCCCATGCAATTCGGCGCCGATCTGCACGACCTCGCGCGTGTCGCCGGGCATCGAAGCGTACGCGCGCAGCACGCTGCCCGCGTAGCACAGGCGGGTCACGCCCGTTTCGTTCAGCAGGTGCGCGTCGATACGCGCGACTTGCGGCGTCATGTCGGCGCGCAGTCCCAGCATGCGACCCGACTGCGGATCGACCGTCTTGAACGTCATGAGGTCGAGGTCACGCCCGGAACCGGTGAGCAGCGAATCCAGGTATTCGACCAGCGGCGGCTGCACGAGTCGATAGCCGCGTGCGCGGAAGTGGTCGAGCAGCGTGCGGCGCAGTGCCTCGACACGGCCGGCTTCAGCCGGCATCACATCGTCGATCGCCTCTGGAAGCAGCCAGTTACGCATTGCGCAGGAAGAACAGAGCGACCGCACCCAGCGCCAGCGACAGCAGGCCGACGAAGCGGATCTGCCCGTCGGACAGGTCGACCAGCTTGCGAAAAGTCTCGCGCCACACCTGCGGCGCGATGAAGGGCAGGAAACCCTCGAGGATCAACAGCAACGCCACCGCCGTCCAGAGCGAGTCCACGCCATTCCCAAGGCCACTGCAGGCGCTACTTGGCGGGCGCCGGCACGCCCGGCGCGACGCCCGAGCGTTTGAAATACTGGAAGAACTCGCCGGTCGGATCGAGGACCATCACATCGCTCCGGTTGCGGAAAGTCGCCTTGTACGCTTCCAGGCTGCGGTAGAACGAATAGAACTCGGCGTTCTTCCCATACGCTCCCGCATAGATGGCCGAGGCCTTGGCGTCGCCTTCGCCCTTGATCTTCTGCGCCTGCCGGTACGCGTCGGCCAGCGTGACCTGTCGCTGCCGGTCGGCATCGGCGCGGATCTTCTCCGACTCGGCGGCGCCGAGCGAGCGCAGTTCGTTGGCCACGCGCCGGCGCTCGGACTCCATGCGGGCGTAGACCGGTCCGGTCACGTCGCCGGGGAGCGCCAGGCGGCGCAGCCGCACGTCGACGACCTCGACACCGATCAATTTCGCGTCCTGCGAAGCCTTCTGGATGGTCTGCGTGACGAGGCGATCACGACCCGTGGAGATCGCATCGTGCATCGTCATCTTGTTGAACTCTTCCGCCAGGTTCGAACGCACCGTCTGCGAAAGGCGGCGGCGAGCAGCTTCCTCGTCGCCCTGCACCGCAATGTAGTACTGCCGCACGTCGTCGATGCGCCAGAGCACGATGAAATCGACTTCGAGCGGTGTCTTTTCCGACGTGACGACGCGGTCGACTTCCGGATTCTCGAGTGTGAGATTGCGGCGGTCGAAGAAGCGCACGTTCTGCAGCAGCGGCACTTTGAAGTAGAGGCCGGCGTCCGTCTTGACCTCGACGATCTCACCCAGCTGGAACTTGATCGCGTACTTCGTCTGGTCGACCGTGTAGATCGCCTGCGACAGCACCAGCAGGATGGCGACAATGACGGCGAGGACGGGCATCGTGAATTTCATGTTGTCCTTCCTTCGCTAGCGTTCGCGACTGCGTAGGCTGTCGCGAGTGCGGGCCGCATCGGCGGAAGCGGGCGGCGCGGGATCGCTCCCCGGCGTGCGCGGTACGGGCGGCGACGCCGCTTCGGCGGCGGCCGCGCCGTTTTGCTGCATCAGCTTGTCGAGCGGCAGGTAGAGCAGGTTGTTGCCCGCCTTCTGGTCGACCAGGACCTTGCTCGAGTTGCCCAGGATCGACTGCATCATGTCGAGGTAGAGCCGGTCGCGCGTGACGCCCGGCGCCTTCGCGTATTCGCTCAGCACCGACGTGAAGCGCGAGGCATCGCCCTCCGAGCGCTGCACCACCTCGGTGTTGTAGCCGTTGGCCTCTTCCAGCAGACGCGATGCCATGCCGCGGGCACGCGGCACCACGTCGTTCGCGTACGCCTGGCCTTCGTTGATCAGGCGCACGCGGTCCTGCGCGGCCTTGACCGCGTCATCGAAGGCCGCCTGCACCTTGTCCGGCGGCTGCACGCTCTGCAGCGTGACCTTCTGCACGTACACCCCGGTCTTGTAGCGGTCCATCGACTTCTGCATGAGCTCGCGCGCCTGGTCCGCGATCTGCTCACGGCCCTCGTACAGCACAAAATCCATCTTCGCCTTGCCCACGACTTCGCGAATCGCCGATTCCGCGACGAACTTCACGATCTCGTCCGGTCGCCGGTTGTTGAACACGTACGCCTCGGCGCTGTTGAGGTTGTACTGGACCGCGAACTGGATGTCGATGATGTTCTCGTCTTCCGTGAGCATCGTCGCTTCCTTGGCGTTGCGGTTGGTCGACGTGTTGCGGTAGCCGATCTCGAGAGTGCGTACCTGCGAGAAGTCGACGAGTTCGACCGCCTCGACGGGAAACGGCAGGTGCCAGCGCGGCCCCGGCTGCGTGGTTTCCATGTACTTGCCGAAGCGCGTGACCACGCCGCGCCGACCGGCATCGACGATGTAGAAGCCGCTGGCGAGCCACACGACGACGACCAGCGCTGCCAGCAGGCCGGCCCCACCGAGCGCCAGGCCGCGGCGCGGCGGGCCGCCGCCGCCATTGTCATCGCCGCCGGAACCCTTGCGGCCGAACAGGTCGTTCAGGCGGCGGTTGACGTTGCGCCAGATCTCGTCGAGATCTGGCGGTCCACCGCTGTTCCCGCGCTTGCCCCACTGAGGATCGTTGAGCGACATGAAGAATCGTTGAGTAGGTGGCTACGGGAAGGAGTTGGGGGCGACCGCGCGCGGGACAAGCCGAATGGCCAGGCGTTTGCCGGATTCGCGATCAGTCGACGTGTTGGTTGCCCGATTCGGCCGGAAGCGGGCGGTTGACGCGCCCTGCAAAAGCCGTTGCCGCCGGGAATCGCTCGGCGAGCACCGAGCGCAACTCGGCACAGCCGGCACCGGTCAGCGCACTCACTCGCACCGTCGAAATGGTACCACAGGCGTCGCGCTGGATTCCTGCGGGGAGTCCCGCGAGATCGGCCTTGTTCAGCACGCGGATCTGCGGCACGTCGGCCGCACCGATCTCGGCCAGTACCGCGTCCACGGCGGCAATCTGCTCGTCGCGGTGCGGCGAAGCCCCGTCGATCACGTGCAGCAGCAGGTCCGCCTCGGCCGCCTCGTGCAGCGTCGCGCGGAACGCGGCGACCAGGTCGTGCGGCAGGTCGCGGATGAATCCGACGGTGTCGGACAGCACGATCGTGCCGCCGCCGGGCGCGTGGACCTTGCGCAGCGTGGTGTCCAATGTCGCAAAGAGCTGGTTGGCCGCGAAGGCGCGCGAGCCGGTCAGGCGGTTGAACAGGGTGGACTTGCCCGCGTTGGTGTACCCGACGATCGCCACGGTCCGCACCTCGGCGCGCTTGCGCGTGCGGCTTTGCACGCCCCGGCTCACGGCGACGCGCGCCAGCCGGCCGCGCAAGAGCTTCACCCGGTTGCCGATCAACCGGCGATCCGTCTCGAGCTGGGTCTCACCGGGCCCGCGCAGGCCGATGCCGCCCTTTTGGCGTTCGAGGTGGGTCCAGCCGCCGACCAGCCGGGTCGCCAGGTGCGCGAGCTGCGCCAGCTCGACCTGCAACTTGCCCTCGGCGCTGCGGGCACGCAGCGCGAAGATGTCGAGGATAAGGCTCGCGCGATCGACGACACGGCACTCGAGCGCGCGCTCGAGGTTGCGCTGCTGCACGCCGCTCAAGGTGTGATCGAAGATCACGAGGTCGGCCGCCGACTCGCGCCGCTCCCGGTCGATTTCGTCCACCTTGCCCTTGCCGGCGAAAAGCGCCGCATCCGGTCGGCTGCGGCGACCTGACACGAGGCCGACCACGGTCGCGCCAGCCGAGGCGGCAAGCGCGCCCAGCTCCTGCCGCCGGTATTCGAGCTCGCCGTCGCCGAAGTCGAGCGCCACCAGCAACGCGCGATCGCCTCCCGACGGGCGTTCAAACATGGCCGGGGCGACGCCCGACCCGCGGCGATCGTCGTGCGTTCGGGCTCAGGTTTCGGCGTCGTGGTTGGGCGCGTGATGCGGCATGGCAACCGGTCGCGCCGGCACGACGGTGGAGATGGCGTGCTTGTACACCATCTGCGTGACGGTGTTCTTGAGGAGCACGACGTACTGGTCGAACGATTCGATCTGGCCCTGCAGCTTGATGCCGTTCACCAGATAGATCGAGACCTGGACGTGTTCCTTGCGCAGGGTATTGAGGAAGGGGTCTTGTAGCATTTGCCCTTTGTTGCTCATGGTCGAGCTCCGCTCTTGTTGTTGACGATGCCGCTCATTGGAACTGGAACCGCGCCCACCAAGCGATAAGTGGTGCATCCTGACGTTCTAGCGGCGGCGTGCGGGAGGGTCCGCGTACGGGTTGGCGCCGACCTTGAATTGTACCCTAAGGGGCGTGCCACGCAGTTGGAACGCGTCGCTGAAAAAATGTTCCAGGTACCGGCGATAGGCGTCGGGGACGTGATGCAGCGCGGTACCGTGGACGACGATCAGCGGCGGATTGACGCCACCCTGGTGCGCATAGCGCAGCTTCGGCCGCACCAATCCGGCGCGCGGCGGTTGCTGCCGCTCGACCGCGAGCTGCAGCGTCCGCGTCAGCCTTGGCGTCGGAAGCTTGGACATCGCGGCCGTAAAGGCCAGATTGACCGATTTCAGCAGCGCGGGGACGCCGCGGCCCTCGCGCGCCGACATGAAGTGCTGCTGCGCGAACGCCATGAAGCCGAGCTTGCGCCCGAGGTCGCGCTTGACCTGCTCGCGCGCATCCGCGGGTACCGCATCCCACTTGTTGATCCCCACGACAACTGCCCGGCCGGCCTCCAGGATGTGGCCGGCGAGGTGCGCATCCTGCTCGGTGATCGCATGCAGGGCATCGAGGAGGAGGACCACGACGTGCGCATCTTCGATCGCCTGCAGCGTCTTGATGACGGAAAACTTCTCGATCGCCTCGAACACCTTGCCGCGGCGGCGGATGCCCGCCGTATCGATGAGCTTGTAGCGGCGGCCACCCTGCTCGAAGTCGAGGTAGATCGCATCGCGCGTGGTCCCGGGTTCGTCGAAGGCGATCACCCGGTCTTCGCCGAGGATCGCGTTGACCAACGTCGACTTGCCGACGTTGGGCCGCCCGACGATCGCGACCTTGATGGTGCGCGGACGCTCCGGGTCGTCCGACCCGTCAGGCTCCGTGTCATCCTCGCGGGTGGCCAGTTCCGGGACCGCCGCCAGCGCGAGCTCGATCATCCCCGGCACGTTCTCGCCGTGCGCCGCCGAGATCGCGACCGGCGCGCCCAACCCCAGTTCGTGGAACTCGGCCACCGTGCGTTCCGGCGCGAGTCCCTCGGCCTTGTTGACGGCGAGGACCACCGGGCGGCCCGACCGCCGCAGGAGCTCGCCGATGATCGCGTCCTGTGGCGTGAGGCCGACGCGGCCGTCGACGAGAAATACCACGACGTCGGCTTCCGCGATCGCCTGTGTGGTCTGCTTGGCCATTTCGTGCAGGATGCCGGTGGTGGCCTTGGGTTCGAAGCCCCCGGTATCCACGACGAAGTAAGCCTGCTCACCGGCGCGGGCGCGGCCGTAGTGACGATCGCGCGTGAGGCCGGGGAAGTCGGCGACGAGCGCATCGCGCGTTCGCGTCAGGCGGTTGAACAGCGTCGACTTGCCGACGTTCGGTCGGCCGACAATGGCGATGGTGGGCAACATGGGCGTGGCGGCGGATTTGCTGGATGCGGTGCGGTCGCGGGGTCGCTGTTCACACGCCGGCCAAGCCGGCTGGAGCGTCCGTTCGACCGCGCGCGGCTACCTGGCGGTCACCGCGTACAGGATGCCACCCGCCGACTGCCACACCACGTTGCCCAGGAAAGGCACCGCCTGCGAGGTGGCCGCGGTGCCGTCGGTCGCCAGGCGTCCCACGTAGGCGCCGTTCACCGCGGCGAGCAGGTGCAGATAACCCTGCGCATCGGTCACGCCGACCAGGTCGCCGACGATTTGCGGGCCGCCGATGCGGCGGTCCTTGAGCAGGTCCTGCTTCCACACCGAAGCACCGGTCGTCTTGTCCAGCGCGTGCACCGCGCCTCGGTCATCGGTGATGTAGATGTTCTGCGCGTCGCCGGTGAGACCGTGCAGACTCGAGATGTCGCGCGACCAGTTGAGCACGCCGCGCGTGATATCGAAGCAGGAAATACGGCCCTGGTAGGCCGTCGCGCAGACCTGCTGCTGCTCGACCACCGGCAGGCTCGTCACGTCGGCGATGCGTTCGAGTTCGGTCGATCCCTTGGGATTGGCCACCGTGCCATCCCAGCCGACGATGCCCGTAGTGAGATCGATCGCCAGCAGGCGTCCGCCCGCGGTGCCTGCGAACAGCGCGCCCCGGCTGGTGACGCCGCCCGCATAGTTGCGTACGGTCAGGGTCGGCGCGGCGCGCTGGAAGACCCATTTCTTCGTGCCGTCGACCACCGTGAACGCGTGGATGCTTCCGTCGCCGGCGAACACCGCCACGATCCCGTCGGCGACGCGCGGCGGCGCCACGATTTCCGTCGTTACGCGCGCGGTCCACAACGCTTTGCCCGTCGCGGCGTCGAAGGTAAGCACGTCGCCCTTGTCCGTGCCGACGACGACGATGTTGGCATCGGCTCCCACGCCGGCCGACAGCGAGCGGCCCGCGGACGTGCGCCAGACGACGCGGCCGTTCGCCGGATCGATGCGCGTGATCGTACCGTCGAGCGCGGCCGCGTAGATCGCGTCGGCGAGCACCGCGGGTGCGAATCCGGGGACCGCCTTGCCGACGTCGACCTGCCAGGTCACGCGCGCGGTCGACGAGGGCTTCAAATCCGGCAGTGGCCCGGGCTTCTTCGAATCCCAGAGCCAGCGCAGCGATGGGGCCGGGATCGTCGGCAGGTACTGCTGGAGGGTCGAGCATCCGCTGAGCACAAGCGCACCAAGCAGCACCGCGTACGCGCGTCCGGACCTCGCCCCGGACGGGCCATGCGGCCCTCGGCCGTGCCGCGGACTTGCGCCGGACGATGCGCCGTTGCCCGTGCGCGAACGGCTCATTGCTTCGGGGCGGCGGGCGGCGGGGCCGCTTTGTCCGCCGGGGTCGTGCCCGGCACGATCATCGGCGGCGCCGAGCCGGCGGCGGCCGGCACGGTCGCACCGCCGAGCGCGTCGAGCTTCACCTGCACATAGTTCTTGTACTGCGACTTCGCGTCGAGCTTCGGCAGTGCCGACTGGTAGGCCGTGCGCGCCTCGTTCAGGCGTCCGGCGGCCGCCAGCGCGTCGCCGCGCAGGTCGTCGTACAGACCGGCGAAGGCGTCGCCATGCTTGGCGTCGAGTACTTTCAGCGCCTCGTCGTACTGCTTTTCATTGAGCAGCAGGCTGGCGAGGCGATAGCGGGCGATCTCCTTCAATTCGGTTTCGTCAGCGCGGTCGATGACCCATTGCAGCTGCGCCTTGGCCGCCGCGCTGTCGCCCGCGTCGAACTGCATCTTCGCCAGCAGCAACGCCGCGCGTGGCGCATAACCGGTCGACGCGAATCGATCCTCGAGCTGCAGCGCCGCGTCCTTGGCCTTGGCCAGGTCGTTCGCCCGCACGGCGTTGGAGATGCCCGCATAAAGCGCCCCGGCTTCCTGCGCCCGGTAGCTCGTCCACCAGCGCCAGCCCTGCACAGCGGCGAGCGCGATGCAAGCCACGGCGACGACGGTGACGATCAGGTTGCCGTAGCGCTGCCACCAGAGCTTGAGATCGTCGAGTCGTTCCTGTTCTTCGAGGTCGTATACCGCCATGTTCAATCCAATCCTGCGCAAGTCGTTCAGTGTGAAAGGGAGGCGAGTCGGCCGGGTAGTTCGGCCGCAGGTACTGCGGTCTGTTCGCCGGATGCCCGCAAGGGCTTGATGGCGACCGTCCCGGCGCTCACTTCGTCGTCGCCGATGATGAGCGCGACCTTGGCACCACTGGCATCGGCCTTCTTCATCTGCGACTTGAGGCTGCCGCCGCCGGCGTTGACGACGATCGCGTGCCCGTCGTCGCGCAGGGTCTCGGCGAGGCGGCGCGCAAACGATGCGGCGGCGTCGCCGGAATGCACGACGTAGGCCAGCAGGCCGGAGGCGTCGACGCGCGCGCCGGCGCGCAGCAGCATGATCATGCGCTCGACGCCGATCGCGAATCCGCAGGCGAAGTTCGGCTTGCCGCCGAGCAATTCGAACAGGCTGTCGTAGCGGCCGCCGCCGGCGACCGTGCCCTGGGCACCCAGCTCGCTGCCGGTGGCAACCCATTCGAAGACCGTGCGATTGTAGTAGTCGAGTCCGCGCACGAGCCGTGCATTCACTTCGTAGGCGATGCCCGCATCGGCGAGCAGGCCCTTGAGTCCGTCGAAATGGGCGAGCGACGCGTCCTCGATGAAGTCGATGAGGCGCGGCGCTTCTTCGATCATCGCCTGCATCGCGGGATTCTTGCTGTCGAGGATGCGCAGCGGATTCGCGTGCAGGCGGCGCTGCGCTTCGGCGTCCAGCATGCCGGCATGGCGCTCGAGATAGGCCACCAGCGCGGTGCGATGCGCGAGTCGTTCGGGCGCGTTGCCGATGGAGTTGATCTGCAGCGAGATGCCGGACAGCCCCAGCGAGTTCCACAGCCGCGCGAGCATGACGATCTGCTCGGCGTCGGCGTCCGGACCCGCGAAGCCCAGCGCTTCTGCATCGACCTGGTGGAACTGGCGATAGCGGCCCTTCTGCGGCCGCTCGTGGCGGAACATGGGCCCGCTGGTCCAAACGCGTTGCGGGCGCTCATAGGTGAGGTTGTGCTCGATGGTCGCGCGTACGATCCCGGCCGTGGCTTCGGGCCGCAACGTCAGCGAGTCGCCATTGAGCTTGTCTTCGAACGTGTACATCTCCTTCTCGACCACGTCCGTGTACTCGCCGATGCCGCGCACGAACAGCGCCGTGGGCTCGACGATGGGAACACGCAGATTGCGGTAGCCGTACTGGGCGAACACGGCGCGCGCGGTGTCCTCGAAGCGCTCCCAAAGCGGCGCTTCGTCCGGCAACACGTCGTTCATGCCGCGTACGGCCTGCAAGGCATTCGCCATCGTGACGGGCCCTACGCGATCGCCTTGACGGCGAACTGCCTTTTCTCCGGCTTCAGATGTGCTGCCGGCGGCTCGCCTCCATAAGTCGCGCGCACGTAGTCTTCGACCAGCGCCTGGAATTCCTCGGCAATGCGCTCGCCCTTGAGCGTGACGGTTTTCGCGCCGTCGACGTAGACCGGGGCCACCGGGGTTTCGCCGGTGCCGGGAAGGGAGATGCCGACGTTGGCGAGCTTCGATTCGCCCGGTCCGTTGACCACGCACCCCATCACGGCGACATGCATCGTTTCCACGCCCGGATAGCGCTCGCGCCATCCGGGCATTGCCGCGCGCAGGTACGCCTGGATCCGCTCGGCCAGCTCCTGGAAATACGTGCTCGTGGTGCGGCCGCAGCCGGGACACGCGGTGACCTGCGGCGTGAACGAGCGCAGGCCCATCGTCTGCAGGATTTCCTGCGCCACGATGACCTCGCGGGTGCGGTCGCCGTTGGGTTCGGGGGTCAGCGACACCCGGATCGTGTCGCCGATCCCCTGCTGCAGCAGCACCGCGAGCGCCGCGGTGGATGCGACGATGCCCTTGCTGCCCATGCCGGCTTCGGTGAGGCCGAGATGCAACGGATAGTCGCAGCGGCGCGCCAGTTCGCCATATACGGCAATCAGGTCCTGCACCGCGGAGACCTTGCACGACAGGATGATCCGGTCGCCCGGCAGCCCCAGTTCCTCGGCGCGTCGCGCGCTGCCGATCGCCGATTCGATCAGCGCCTCGCGCATCACGATTTGCGCCGGCTGCGGCTGCGCGGATTGCGCGTTGGCGTCCATCATGCGTGCCAGCAGGTCGGCATCGAGGCTGCCCCAGTTGACGCCGATGCGCACCGGTTTGCCGTATTCGATGGCCTTCTCGATCATCACGACGAACTGCGGATCGCGCTTGCTGCCCTTGCCGACGTTGCCCGGGTTGATCCGGTACTTGGCCAGCGCCTGCGCGCATGCCGGATAGTCGGTCAGGAGCTTGTGGCCGTTGAAATGAAAGTCGCCGATCAGCGGCACCGCGCAGCCGGCAGCGTCGAGCCGGTCCCGGATGGTGGGGACGGCAGCCGCGGCTTCCGCCGAATTGACGGTCACGCGCACGAGCTCCGAGCCCGCGTCGGCGAGCGCGCGCACCTGCGTCACCGTGGCTTCGATATCCGCCGTGTCCGTATTGGTCATCGACTGGACGACGATCGGTGCGCCGGCACCGAGGGGCACGCTGCCGATGGTCGCCCGGCGCGTGCTGCGCCGCTGCGCGAGTTGATCGTCGATGGGCATCATTTGAGCGAGAACTTGGCGACGTTCTGGCGGACGTATGGCGTCGTATCGAAGGCCGTGCCGTGCCAGGTGACGTTCACCGCCTCCGCATTGCCGAGCACGACCTCCAGGGGGAGCTTGCCACCGACCGCATGGGTGGCACCCGGATAACCCATCGTCGACAGCAGGACCGCCCCATTGCCGTCCTTGACCTCGACCCATGAGGTCGCGCGAAAGTCGAGCACCAGCGGCGCGTCGGCCGCGGGGGTGGATCCGGTCGCGGCGGCGGTTGCCGGCGGCTCCGCGGTCGCCGCGCCGATGCCGGGCGCCGGCGCTTCGCTGGCCGGGGCCGCGCTGGTCGCGGCGGGATTGGTCGGAAGCGTTGCCGGCGGCGCGTCGCTGGCCACCGGCGGTGTCGGCGCCGCCGGCACGACGGGCGTCGGCAGCAAAGTGGAATGACTCGGGGTTGCGTCACGGCCGATCCCGAACGAGCGCGCGAGCTCGCTGCCCGGGCGCGTGAACTCGTAGACGAGGCCGATACCGACGATGGCGATCAGCGCGAGCACGATCGCCCAGCGCCCGCCACCCGATTTTTTCTGCAGATCGGCCGGCAGTTCACCCATGGCACGCGGCGTGGGCGCGAGCGACGGATGGTCGAGCGATGGCGCGAGTTCCGGCTCGGGCAGCGCAGCGAGCACCGCGTCCGTATCGAGCTGCAGCAGGCGGGCGTAATTGCGCACGAAGCCGCGGATGAACGTGCGGCCGGGCAGCTGCGGGAAATCGTCCTGTTCCAGCGCCACGACCTGGCGCGGCGCAAGTTTCAATTGCTGCGCGACGGCGTCGATCGACAGGCCGGCCGCCATCCTGCCATCGCGCAAACGGGCCCCGGCCGACGGATAACCGGCCGGCGCGGCGCCTTGTATGGAGGCGGTGGTGTCGTCCGTCACTCGCACACTCCGGACGGCAACGCCTTGGTCTCGGGCGCGTCGGGATAGCGGTTGCGCAATTGCGAAATGTAGGAGGCTTCGCTGGCCTTGTCGCCGAGCTTGCGTTCGATGCACATGCCAAGGTAGAGGGCCTCGGGCGGCGGCGCGGGCTGCTGCATGACCTGGCGCATCAGTGCGCGGGCCTCCTCGAGCTGGTTTTCCTTATAGGTCAATAGCGACAGGTTGTATGCCGCGTAGCTGTTGCGCGGGTTTACCGCGAGGGCGCGGCGAAAGTAGTCGGTGGCGCGCTGGTTCTCGCCGAGCGACACCGCGCACTTGCCGGCGTTGACCAGCGAGACGTCGGGCGTGCGGTACAGCGGATTGCGTACCGCCAGCTCGAATTCCGGCAACGATTCCTTCGCGCGGCCGTGCGTGCACAGGTACCAGCCCCAGTTCTGCCGGATTTCCGAATCATTGGGTGCGAGTTCGAGCGCGCGCTGGAAATTCTGCTGCGCGTTCTGGTTCTGGCCGAGCGTGGCGTACACGAGGCCGTACACATTGTAGATCCGCGCATTGGCAGGATCGAGCTTCACCGCTTCCTGCAGCTCCTGCAGCGCGACGTCCATCTGGCCGCGCTCGTAGTAGCCGGCGGCGATTTCCGTGTGCAGCTGCGCGCGGTACGGGGCCGGCGCTTCCTGTACGCGAGGCGGCGGCGGCGTCGGCGGCAGTTGCGGGGCCGGTGCGCGCCTGCCCGACGACGGCGACGACGAACTCGATTCGCAACCTGCCAGTGTGGTGGCGAGTGCCAGAATTGCCAGCAGGGAAAGCATTGGATGACGCATCGATACCTCGAACAGTTACAGCGTGGCGATCAATTCGCGCCTACGCGACTTCCATGATTGCCGCTAATGCATCGCGACTGGCGTGATCCGCGTGGACAGCCGCCGCTTGGTCCTGTCTTGCACCTGGCCCGCGAGCTGGCCGCAGGCGGCGTCGATGTCTTCGCCACGCGTTTTGCGAATGGTGGCCACCAACCCCGCTTCCTGCAGTTGCTGCTGGAACGCCACGATGCGCGCTCGCGGGCTGGTGCGGAATTCGCTTCCGGGAAACGGATTGAACGGGATCAAATTGAACTTGCACGGGACGTCGCGCGTGAGCGCGATCAGCGCCGCCGCATGCGCGGCCTGGTCATTGACGCCGTCGAGCATCACGTACTCGAACGTGACGAAATCGCGCGGGGCGGCATCGAGATAACGGACGCATGCGGCGAGCAGGTCGGCAAGCGGATGTTTCCGATTGATCGGCACCAGGCGGTCGCGCAGTGCATCATCGGGTGCGTGCAGCGACACGGCGAGCGCTACCGGGCATTCCTCGCGCAGGCGATCGATCTGCGGCACGAGGCCGGAGGTGGACAGCGTGACGCGCCGGCGCGACAGGCCGTAGGCGTGATCGTCGAGCATCAGCTTCAAGGCCGGTATGACGTGATCGAAATTGGCGAGCGGCTCGCCCATGCCCATCATCACCACATTGGTGATCGGTGGCCGCCCGTGCTCGATCCACGGCGCGGACACGCCGTCCTGCAGCAACGCGCGGTTCGCCTGCCACAGCTGGCCGATGATCTCGCCGGTGGTGAGGTTCCGGTTGAAGCCCTGCTTGCCGGTCGAACAAAAGGCGCAATCGAGCGCGCAGCCCGCCTGCGAGGAAATGCACAGGGTGCCGCGGTCGTCCTCGGGGATGTACACCGACTCGACGGCATTGCCGTTGCCGGCGTCGAGCAGCCATTTGCGCGTGCCGTCGCGGGCGGTCGTGTCGCGGACGACCTGCGGGCCGGCGACGTGCGCTTCCGCCGCGATTCGCTCGCGCAGCGGCCTGGCCAGATCGGTCATTGCGCCGATGTCGTCGGTGAACCGCTGATGCACCCAGCGTGCCACCTGGCGAGCGCGAAACGGCTTTTCGCCGCGTTGCGCGAAGAAGGCGACGAGTTCGTCGGGCGACAGGTCGAGCAGGTTGGTCATGGGTCCGTGGCGTGGCGTGCCGACGATTCTCGCGCTAGCGACTGAAGATGGCCAGTGCGGGAAAGAAGTACGCGATCTCGGCGGCCGCGGTCTCCGGGGCGTCGGAACCGTGTACGGCGTTGGCGTCGATCGACTGCGCGAAATCCGCCCGGATGGTTCCCTGCGCGGCCTTCTTGGGATCGGTGGCGCCCATGAGATCGCGATTGCGCATGATCGCGCCGTCGCCTTCCAGCACCTGGATCATGACCGGTCCGGAAATCATGAAATCGACCAGGTCGCGGAAGAACGGGCGCTCGCGATGGACCGCATAAAAGCCCTCGGCTTCGGCGCGGGACAGCCAAGCCATCCGCGCCGCAACGATTTTGAGCCCGGCCTTCTCGAAGCGCGCGTAGATTTCGCCGATGACATTCTTGGCGACAGCGTCCGGCTTGATGATGGAAAGCGTACGTTCAACTGCCATTTCGAGGCTCCGACAGAGAAAATCGAGTAAATCCGAAATTATAGCATGTCGGGGTGGGCTCCGGGGGCGGTCCCGGCCGTGCCCATGGGGCGCGCAGCGGGGATCGCGCGCGCGTCATCGCGAGGTGGCCGGGTGCCAGGCAATCGCGATGCCGTCAGCGTCCTTGCCTGCGGCGTACTCGGCGTCCACCGCGAAGCCCGCCACGGCGACGAGGTCGTCGCCACAGAAGACGAGGGGCAAGGCGGCGCGCTCCCACGGCGCGATGCCGGCATCGCGAAGGATGGCTTTGAGGGCGCGCCGGGGCCGATTGGCGGCGAGCTGCAGGCGCTCCCCGCCGCGCCGCGAACGCAGCCAGACCGCCGTCGTCGCGAGGCGGGTCGCGTCGATGCCACTGCCGCGCGTGCGCGTGAAGTGCAGTCGCCCGTGCGGAAGGGCGACTTCGGCTTCGCCGCGCCACCGGACGTCGTACGCGACGGGCGGTGCCGCGTGCACGACGATGCGCCCGCGATGCACGCCCAGTTCCATGCCGGCATGCGCCAGCCTGATCGTGGCGTCGGCGCGCGCCGTGCGCAATTGCGCGAGCATCGCGTCGGTCCGGGCCGTGGACGGCGCCGGCAGCCCGTGCCGGCGGACGAACCAGCGCAGCAGATTGCGGGCGCGATGCATCGGCATCGCCGCGATCGCAGCGAGGTCGAGGGTTTCGCCATGGCCGGCCGCGGCCGCATCGATCTGCGCCAGGTCTTCGAGCAGGCGAACGGCGTCCGCCTGGTGCGTCGCCGCGCGCGCCAGCGTGGCGGAATAGGCAGCGTTGACGGACGCCAGCGCGGGCATCACGCGCTGGCGCAGCGCATTGCGGACGAACACGTCGCTCGAATTGCTGTCGTCGTCGATCCAGCGCAGGCCGCAGGCGTTGGCGTAGGCGTCGACCTGCGCCCGCGTGACGTCGAGTAGCGGGCGCAGCCAGACGATGCCGGAAGGGTCTGCGCGGGCCGCGGGCATGGCGGCAAGGCCCTTTGGGCCGGCGCCGCGCAGGAGTTGCAGGAGCAAGGTCTCCGCCTGGTCGTCGCGATGGTGACCCAGCAGCACAACGCGGGCGCCGGCGGCCGTGGCAGCTTCCGCCAGTGCCGCATACCGCCGGCGGCGGGCCTCGCTCTCCAGGCTGTGCTGCGGCTCGCGCGGCACGGTGATGTGGCGCGTGTGCAGCGTGACGCCTTGCGCGCTGCACAGCGCGGCGCAGAACGCGGCCCAGGCATCGGCATGCGCCGAGATGCCGTGGTGCACGTGCACCGCGCAAAGCGGATGGCCACGCGGTCCGGCCACCGCGACGACGGCGTCCAGAAGAACGACGGAATCGCGGCCGCCGGAAAGCGCGACGGCCACCGGCGCCTGCGCCGGAACGTGCGCATCGAGCGCGCGCGCCACGGCGGCGCGAAGCTGCATTGACGATGCGGCGGCGGGGTCGCGCTGCATGGCGCGGCGCGTGGGTCGCGAGGGCGCCCGGCGTTCAGCCGGCCGGAATTTCCTTGAACTTGCCGTACGCGAGGATTTTGTCCTCGCGCTGCTCGAGCAACGTGTCGAGCGGCAGGTCCTGGAGTTGGCGCAGCGCGTCGGTAAGCGCCTTCTTGAGCGAGGCCATCATCACCGCATGATCGCGATGTGCACCGCCCAGCGGCTCGTTGATCACTTTGTCGACCAGCCCCAGCTGTTTGAGACGCGGCGCCGTGATGCCCAGTATTTCGGCGGCCTCCGCCGCGTGCTCGGCCGACTTCCACAGGATCGACGCACAGCCCTCCGGCGAGATGACCGAATACGTCGCGTATTGCAGCATGTACGTGACGTCGCCGATGGCAATCGCCAGCGCGCCGCCCGACCCGCCTTCACCGATGACGGTGACGACGATCGGCACCCGCAGGCCCGCCATTTCGTACAGGCTGCGCCCGATGGCCTCCGACTGGCCACGCTCTTCCGCACCGATGCCCGGATAGGCGCCCGGCGTGTCGATGAAGGTGAACAGCGGCAGGCCGAATTTCTCGGCGAGCTTCATGAGCCGCAGCGCCTTGCGGTAGCCCTCGGGGCGCGGCATGCCGAAATTGCGGTGAATTTTTTCCTTGGTGTCGCGCCCCTTCTGGTGGCCGAGCACCATGCATGGCTGGCCGTTGAACCGGGCGAGCCCGCCGACGATCGCGTGATCGTCCGCATAGCTGCGGTCGCCATGGAGTTCGCGAAACTCGCTGAACATCCCGGCGATGTAGTCGAGGGTGTATGGCCGCTGCGGGTGGCGCGCGACCTGCGCGATCTGCCACGCGGAAAGCTTGCCGTAGATTTCCTTCGTAAGCTGCTGGCTCTTCTTGGTGAGCCGCGAGATCTCGTCGGAAATGTCGACCGCCGAGTCCTCGTGCACGAAGCGCAGTTCGTCGATTTTCTGCTGCAGTTCGGCGACCGGCTGTTCGAATTCGAGGAACGTCTGCTTCATTTGGGAGCCTCTGCCGTAGGCGCAGGTGCGCATGATAGCGCAAGGAGGCGCAGGCACCCCGGGGCGCAGGGCCGGCTGGCTGCGGCTGACAGTCAGATGGCGGGCCTGCAGCCGCCGCATCACGTTCAAATCGCCGCGCTCGCAGCCGCGCACGTAGCGCCGGAATCAATGCGTGAAGGCGTCGACGATGAGCTTCATCCCGGTGACGAGAAGCAATCCGTAGCTCAGGTTGAAGAAGACGCGCGCCGAAATTCTGCGATGTATGAAAACACCCAGCCAGACGCCGATGGGTGCCAGGGGTGCGAACACCAGCGCCGCCGTCAGGTTGCCGAGGTTGAGCTGCCCGAGAAAATAATATGGAACGAGCTTGATGTAATTGACGAGCAGGAAGAACATCGCGGAAGTGCCCACGAACAAAGTCTTGTCGACTTTCTGGCCGAGCATGTAGATCGCGAACGGAGGTCCGCCGGCATGCGCCAGCGTGCTGGTGAAGCCCGACACGGCACCCCAGAAGGCCCCGGCACCGCGACCCGGCGGCCCGCGCTCCGCCGCGAAGCGCGCCGCGAGGCGCTCGGTGAAGCGCAGCCACTGGTTGAGCGCGAAGGTCACCGCGATGACGCCGAGCAGCAGGCGGATCGCGTTGACAGGCAGCAGCCCGAAGGCCAGTCCACCGACCGCGATGCCTACCACTGCGCCCGGCAGCATGATCTTGACGTGCTCGCGCGACCAGGCGCTGCGATACGCATGCACGCTGAACAGGTCCATCGCGCACAGGATCGGCAGCATGATGCCGGCGGCCTCCTGGGGTGCGATGAACATCGCCATCAGCGGAACGCTCAAGCCTCCGGCGCCGTGGCCAAAGCCGCCCTTGGCGATGCCGGTGATGAGAATCGCGACAATGGCTACGCCGTAGAACGCGGCAGAGAATTCAGGAAGTGCCATGCGGCAGCGGACGGCGTGTGAACGCGCCGTCAGGCACCGGGCAGCGGCCGCCGCGTCGTCGCCCCGCGGCTGCGCCACGCGGCGAAGACTTCGTTGCCAATGACGGCACCCAGCACGATCGCTCCGCCGAGCAGGGCATTGCGCCCGGGATGCTCGCCCAGCAGCACCCAGACCCAGAGGGGACCGAGAATCGGCTCGAGCAGCGCCAGCAGCCCCAACTCGGTGGCGGACAACGCACGCGAAGCCGCGGTCGCCAGCAGGCAGCCGGCGCCCAGCTGCACGCAGCCCATGAACGCGAGGACCGCGAGATCGGCACGGGTGGCCGCGAACGGTCCGGCCAACAGGAATGCCGGCGCCAGCGTCCACAGGCCGGCGATCATCACCTGGGGCAGCATGTCGACGGTCGCATGGAACTTGCGCAACACCATCAACTGGGCGGCGAAGCACACCGACACGCCAAGCGCCATCAGGTTGCCGGCGAGGCGCCCGGCATCCATGCCGCCGCCGAACATCACGGCGATGCCGACGGCGGCCAGGGCGAGCGCCACCCAGGTCCGCAACGGAACGCGCTCACGCAGGACGAACCAGCCGGCCACGGCCGCGAGCAGTGGCGACACGCTCATCAGCACGAAGGTGTTGGCCACCGTCGTGTGCGTCAGCGCACCGATGAAGAAGAAAAACGTCCCGGAAAGAAGGAGCCCGGCGGCGACCCCGGGCAAGCCGGCGGCGACCACGGCCTGCGGCATGCGCCGGCCGTGCATCACGATCAACACGCCCGCGACGAACAGCGTCATGAAAAGGGACCGCCAGAAGACGATCTCCCACGCGCTGGTGATCGACAGCTGCCGCACCAGGATGCCGCCGGTCGACCAGCAAAGTGCCGCCACGACCATGAACACGATGGCGCGGCGATGGCGGCCGACGGGAATGTTCGACGGCAAGGGCGGCGAAGGATTCATCGATTGCGGGCAGGGGCAGGATGGCGGACGCGTCGCCGCAAACAAGAATGCCGGCGTCGCGCAGGCGGCGAACACCGGCATCGGGAGGCCCCAATTAACCGAAAAGTTAACACGCCGCGCGCGCCTTGTCCATTTTGGTGCGCGACGGTGCGGTGCGTTCTAAGTCAGATCGAGAAGGGGGTGAATCCGGGGAACAACGCACCCGCCTCCGGCAGGTCGGCGAGCTTGCCGTAGTCGCAGCAGGCCGCGTAGCGTTCCCAGAGCGCGTGCACCCGCGGGTTGTCATGCGCGGCCTCGATGGACGCCGGCGATGCCCATTCGAATACTTCGAGCAGCGTGCCGTCCGCGGCCTGCATGACGTACGCCGGGCGGTCGGTGACGAGGCCTTCCGCACGCAGGACCGGCTGATGGTCACGCATGCAGGCAAGGAGTTCGGCTTCCTTGCCGGGCTTCGGTCGAAACAGTGCAATCACCATCACACCCATGGCTATCCCCGTCGCGGATCGACGTACGCGTATGCTGCCAACGATAGCGCGGCCGGACGGTGGCGTCGAGTTGCTTCGCGCCGCAGGGCCGCGCGCATCATTCAGGTCGGCAGACAGGCACCGGCGCATTTCGTAAACTTCCGTTTTGGAGGGAGACGTCATGACAACACACAGAATCGCGGTCTTGCCCGGCGATGGCATCGGCAAGGAAGTCATGCCGGAAGGGCTGCGGGTGATGGAAGCGGCGGCCGCGAAATTCGGCATCGACATCGCCTTCCAGAGCTTCGACTGGAACTGCGACTATTACGCGAAGCACGGCCGGATGATGCCGGAGGACTGGTTCGCGCAGTTGTCGGCGTTCGAGGCGATCTACTACGGCGCGGTGGGCTGGCCGGCCACGGTGCCCGATCACGTGTCGCTGTGGGGTTCGCTCATCCTTTTTCGCCGTCAGTTCGATCAGTACGTCAACCTGCGGCCGTGCAAGCTGATGCCCGGCATTCCGTCGCCGCTCGCGAACCGCAAGCCCGGTGACATCGATTTCGTCGTCGTGCGGGAGAACACCGAAGGCGAGTATTCGTCGGTGGGTGGGCGCATGTACGAGGGTACCGACCGCGAAATCGTCTTCCAGCAGTCGGTGTTTTCACGCAAGGGCGTCGATCGCATCCAGCGCTTCGCGTTCGAGCTGGCACGCACGCGGCCGGACCGGCATGTCACGTCGGCGACCAAGTCGAACGGCATCTCGATCACCATGCCGTACTGGGACGAGCGCTTTCGCGCCATGGCGAGCGCGTATCCGGACGTGAAGACAGACCAGTTCCACATCGACATCCTGTCGGCCCACTTCGTGCAGCGACCCGATTATTTCGACGTGGTGGTGAGTTCCAATCTTTTCGGCGACATCCTGTCGGACCTGGGGCCGGCGGTGTGCGGCACCATCGGCATCGCGCCGTCGGCCAACCTCAATCCGGAACGCAACTTTCCGTCGCTGTTCGAGCCGGTGCATGGCTCCGCTCCCGACATCGCCGGCAAAGGCGTGGCCAATCCGATCGGGCAGATCTGGTCGGGTGCGCTGATGCTCGAATTCCTGGGTCACCCGGCAGCGGGCCGCGCAGTGGTCGCCGCTATCGAGCGCGTGCTGGCCGACCCGCACGCACCGCGCACGCCAGACCTTGGTGGCAAGGCGTCCACGGTCGAGCTTGGCCGCGCGATTGCGGCGGCACTGTAGCGCGCCGGGAACCGACACGGGCTGCACTGGCGGCGTGGTTCAGTCGTGTCCGGATACCGGCGGGCGGACACTCTGGGTTACGATAGCGAAAACAACTCGCCACCAATGCCGCCCGGTCCAGGGTCGACCACGGTCACGAGCGGCGGCAGATTCGGGGATTCAATCCATGTTGATCGGCATTCCACGCGAAACGCGACCGGGTGAGACACGCGTCGCCGCCACGCCGGAAACGGTGAAGAAGATCGCGGCGAGCGGCAAGCACGGGATCGTCGTCGAAGCCGGAGCCGGCGTCGAGTCGAGCATACCCGATGCCGACTTCGTTGCCGCGGGCGCGCGGACCGGCAGCGCCGCGGAGGCGCTCGGCGCCGACCTGGTCCTCAAGGTGCGCGGCCCCACGGCGGAGGAACTCGCGCAGCTGAAGAGCGGCGCCACGCTGGTCGGCCTGCTCAACCCGTTCGATGCCGCGGGCCTCGACGCCTGCGCCAAGGCCGGTGTCACCGGCTTCGCGCTCGAATCGCTGCCGCGTATTTCGCGCGCCCAGTCGATGGACGTGCTGTCTTCGCAGGCGAACATCGCCGGCTACAAGGCGGTGATGCTGGCGGCCAACGAGTACGCGCGGTTCATGCCGATGCTGATGACGGCGGCCGGCACCGTGAAGGCGGCCCGCGTGCTCGTCATGGGCGTGGGTGTTGCCGGCCTGCAGGCGATCGCCACTGCCAAGCGGCTCGGCGCGGTGATCGAGGCGACGGACGTGCGGCCCTCGGTGAAGGACCAGGTGGAATCGCTCGGTGCCAAGTGGGTCGACGTGCCGTACGCCAACGACGAGGAGCGGCAGATCGCCGAGGGCGTGGGCGGCTACGCGCGGCCGATGCCGCCCGAGTGGATGGCCCGCCAGGCCGGGATCATCGCCGAGCGCGTGAAGCAGATGGACATCGTGATCACCACGGCGCTCATTCCCGGCCGTCCCGCGCCGCGCCTGCTCAAGGCGGACTCCGTGGCGGCGATGAAGCCGGGGTCGGTGATCGTCGACCTCGCGGTCGAGCAGGGCGGGAACGTCGAGGGATCGCAAGCCGGCAAGGTGGTCGAAGTCAACGGTGTAAAGATCGTCGGTACCACCAATCTGCCGGCGCTGGTGGCGACCGACGCCTCCGCCCTCTATGCGCGCAACGTCCTCAATTTTCTTGCGCTGTCGCTCGACCTCAAGAACGGCGACTGGAAGATCCCGCGCGACGACGAGATCGTCCAGGCGACGCTGGTCTGCGATGCGGGACAGGTCACGAAGAAGAATTGAACAACGCACCCATTCGCCGGACGCGTACCCCCGCCCGCTGCGAGCCGGTGCCGCTTTGAGCAACGCAAGGCCACGGAGACACCCATGACTGCCCCCGATCCCATCGTCCTCAACCTGATCGTGTTCGTGCTCGCGGTCTTCGTCGGTTATCACGTCGTCTGGACGGTGACACCCGCCCTGCACACGCCGCTGATGTCGGTGACGAATGCCATCTCCGGAATCATCCTGGTTGGTGCGATGCTCGCCGCCGGGCCGGCTGTGTTCGACTGGGGCGGCTGGATGGGCGTGGTGGCGGTGACGCTCGCGTCCGTCAACGTGTTCGGGGGCTTCCTCGTCACCCAGCGCATGCTCGAGATGTTCAAGCGCAAAGAGCCGAAGGCCGCGCCTTCCGAGAAGAAGTAGGGGGCGGTTCATGAGTCCAAACCATGTCGCCCTGTGGTACCTCGTCGCGTCGGTGTGCTTCATCCTGGCGCTGAAGGGCCTGTCGCATCCGACCACGGCCCGGCGCGGCAACACCTTCGGCATCATCGGCATGGCCATCGCCGTCGTCGTCACGCTGGCGCTCGTGTATACGACGACGCGCAATGTCGCGATGATCCTGCTCGGCATCGCGATCGGCGGCACCATCGGGGCCATCGTCGCGCGGCGCGTGCAGATGACGCAGATGCCGGAACTCGTCGCGGCGATGCACTCGCTGGTCGGCCTCGCCGCGGTGCTCATCGCAGTCGCCGCGGTGAACAATCCCACCGCACTGGGCCTCGCCAATCCGATCCCGACCGGCAACAAGCTCGAACTCTTCATCGGCACGTTCATCGGCGCCATTACCTTTTCGGGTTCGGTCATCGCTTTCGGCAAGCTCTCCGGGCGCATCAAGAGCGCACCGGTCGTATTCGCCGGCCAGCATTTGCTGAACCTTGCCATCGGCATCGCGATGATCGCTCTTCGGCATCTGGTTCTTCATGGGTGGCGGGTGGTTCCCGTTCGTCGTGATGACCGCGCTCGCGTTCCTGCTGGGCTTCCTGATCATCATTCCGATCGGCGGCGCCGACATGCCGGTGGTGATTTCGATGCTCAACAGCTATTCCGGCTGGGCGGCCGCCGGCATCGGTTTCTCGCTCAACAACCCGATGCTGATCATCTCGGGATCGCTGGTGGGCTCCTCCGGCGCGATCCTGTCGTACATCATGTGCAAGGCGATGAACCGGTCGTTCTTCAGCGTGATCCTCGGCGGCTTCGGCGCGGAAGGCGGCACCACGGTGGCCGGTTCCGAGCAGAAGCAGGTGAAGTCGGGTTCGCCCGACGATGTGGCGTTCATGCTGGCGAACGCCGATTCGGTGATCATCGTGCCGGGCTACGGGCTCGCGGTGGCGCGCGCGCAGCACGCGGTCAAGGAAATGGCCAACGCACTGCGGGAGAAGGGCGTGAATGTGCGCTACGCGATCCATCCGGTCGCCGGCCGCATGCCCGGCCACATGAACGTGTTGCTGGCCGAGGCGGAAGTGCCTTACGACCAGGTGTTCGAGATGGAGGACATCAACAGCGACTTCGGCTCGACCGACGTCGTGCTCGTGCTGGGCGCCAACGATGTCGTGAATCCGCTCGCGGAGGTGAAGGGCAGTCCGATCTACGGTATGCCGATCCTCGAGGCGCACAAGGCACGCACGGTGATCGTCAACAAGCGTTCGATGGCGGCGGGCTACGCCGGTCTCGACAATCCACTCTTCTACATGGACAAGTCGATGATGGTGTTCGGCGATGCCAAGAAGGTGGTCGAGGACATCGTCAAGGGACTCGAGTAGCGCGCGTGCGATCAGGACGCGCCACGCATGGCCGGCGGATGAGGGTCCGGCCGGTGCGTCTTCTGCGTCGCGCGGCCAGCGGGTCGCGCGCACCCGTGCACCAGACCGCGGCGTGAGACTCCGTTGAAGAGCTTCGACCGCCGGCCCGCGTTCTGGATCGGCTACGTGCTGCTGGCGCTGGCGGCCCTCGCCGCGGCCTGGCGACTCTTTCCGCTCGCCATTCCGCTGCTCAACCTCGACATCACCATGTCGCGCGAGGCGGCGCTGGACAAGGCCCGCACGCTGGCGGAGTCGCGCAAGCTCGTCCCGGATGGCGCGCGCAGTGCGGCGCAATTCGCGCACGACAACCTGGCCCAGAACTACGTGGAGCTCGAAGGCGGCGGGAAGCCGGCGTTCGCCCGGCTGGTCGCCGGCGATGCGTACGCACCTTATTGGTGGCAGGTCCGCCTGTTCAAGGTCGGCGTGATCGAAGAAGTGTCACTGCAGTTCCGTCCCGATGGTCGAATCGATGGCTTTTCGCGCCGGCTGCCGGAGACTTATGTGCGCGATCCGGCGACGATGGCGCTGGGCGAGGCCGCCGCGCTCGCGCTTGCCAGGGAGCTCGCGACGCGGGATTGGGGCGTCGATTTCGGACCCTTCACGCTGCTCGAACAGTCGCAGCAAACGCAGACGTCGGGCCGCATCGATCACACGCTGGTCTTCGAGCGTGCCGACAAGATCGGCGAGGCACGCATCCGCCTGCGGATCGAGCTTTCCGGCGACGAGCTGACGAGCGTCGATCCTTTCCTGCACGTGCCGGAAAGCTTCCAGCGCCGCTTCCAGGAGATGCGCAGCGCCAGCAATACGATCGCCGGCGTGGCCGGCATCACCGCCGGTGTGCTCTATGGCGTTTTCGGCTGCATTCTCGGCGCGCTCTGGCTGCTGCGGCGTCACTGGCTGATCTGGAAGCCGGCGCTGGTGGCTGGACTCGTCGTCGGCGGCCTGTTGGCACTGGCCTCGCTCGCCGCGGCACCGGCGGCGTGGTTCTCGTTCTCGACCGCGCAGGACGAAGGCAGCTTCTGGGTAAGACAGGCCGGTGTGGCGCTGCTCGCGTTCGTCGGTGGCGGCCTGTTGCTGGGGGAAGTCTTCATGGCCGCGGAGAGCCTCTCCCGGCGGGCATTCCCGGCGCACCCGCAGCTGTGGCGGGTCTGGTCGCGCGACGCGGCGGGCAGTGTCGAGGTCGCCGGGCGTACCGCCGGGGGTTACCTGTTCGTGCCGATCGAACTCGCCTTCATCGCCGCCTTCTACTACATCTCCAATCAGTGGCTCGGCTGGTGGCAGCCATCGGAATCGCTGACCGACCCCAATATCCTGTCCTCGGCCGTGCCGGCGCTGGCCCCGATCGCCATCTCGCTGCAGGCCGGCTTCATGGAGGAGTGCGTGTTTCGCGCGGTGCCGCTGGCACTCGGCGCGCTGATCGGTGCGCGCTTCGGACGTCGAAACCTCGGCATCGCGCTCGCGCTGGTGCTGCAGGCGGTGGTGTTTGGCGCCGCGCACGCGAACTATCCGGGACTGCCCGCGTACTCGCGCCTGGTCGAGCTCTTCCTTCCGGCGCTCGTCTGGGCGGCCATCTTTTTGCGCTACGGCCTGCTCCCGACGATCCTGCTGCACGCGCTGTTCGATCTCGCGCTGTTCTCGATTCCATTGTTCCTGATCGATGCGCCGGGGGCGACCCTGCAACGCGCGATCGTCGTCGCGGCGGCATTGGTGCCAGCGCTGGTGGTGCTGGCGCTGCGCCTTCGCGCGGGCCGCTGGACCATCCTGCCCGACGCGCTGCGCAACGGCGCCTGGCGTCCGCGCGTTCCGGAAGCGGTTGCCGCCGAACGCGAGATCGTTGCCGGCGTCGTCAATTCGCCTGCGCTGCGGTTGCAGCGCGCGTTGCCGGTGCTCGCTCTGGCGGGGCTCGCCGCGTGGGCGTTGTTCGGCGCGCTGCGCGCCGACGTGCCGCCGCTGTCCGTCGACCGCGCGCAGGCGCAGGCGCTGGCGGCCGCTGCGCTCGAGGCCCAGGGCGCGCGTCTTGGCCCCGAGTGGCAGACGTTCGCCGTCGTCCGCCTGGCGCCGGACGAGGGCGTGCAGCGCCTGTGGCATCGCTTCGTGTGGAAGGAGGCAGGTCCCGAACGCTACCGCTCACTGGTCGGCAATGCGCTGGCGCCACCACTGTGGGAAGTGCGCTTCGCGCGCTTCGAGGGCGACGTGGCCGACCGCGCCGAGGAGTGGCGCGTTGCGGTCGCCGGCGACGGCAGCATCCGCCAGGTCGTGCACCGGCTCCCCGAGGCCCGTGCCGGCGCGCAACTCGAGCGCCCCGCCGCCGAGGCGTTGGCGCAGGAAGCCCTGCGCAAGCAGTTCGGCCTCGAACCGGAGCAGGCGGTCCTGCGCTCGGCCGACCAGGCGCAACGTCCGGCGCGGCGCGACTGGGGCTTCGTGTACGCCGACCCCCGAGTCACCGTCGGCAAGGACGGCGAGTTGCGCCTGCAGATCATCGTCGGCGGCGACCAGGTGATCTCGTCAGGGCGCGCGGTCTTTGTTCCCGAGGATTGGCAGCGCGCGCAGATTCGGGACGACGATGACCGGCAAACCCTGAAGCTGGCGAGCATGTTCGTGATCGGCCTGGCAGCGCTCGCGGGACTCATCTACGCGGTGATTGCATGGAACCGGCGACGCTACGATGCCAGGGCGATGGTGATCGTCGGCGGGCTGTCGTTCCTGATGCTGCTCGCATCCACGGCCAACAGCTGGCAAGCCGTGGCGATCCAGCTCAATACGGCGGAGCCTGTCGCCGCGCAATTGACCACGCGCGTATTGGGCGCCCTGGCGGGCGGATTGCTGGTGACGCTTGTCTTCGGGCTGCTGGGCGGTGTCGGCGCCTGGTATGCGCGCGGCCAGAAGGCATCTCCACTCGCGGGTCGCCTGCCGGCTTGGGCGATGGGTGCCGCGGCGGCGCTCGCGACTGCCGGGATCACGGCGGCGTTGACCGGGCTCGTCGAGCCGTCGATGCCGGTGTGGCCCGACCTCAAGCTCGAGGGCAGTGCTTCACCGCTCGCGGCAGCGGTCATCGCCGGGTTCGCCTTCGTGCCGGCGGTGGCGGTCACGCTGTTCCTGCTCGCCGCCATCGATCGGGCGACCGCCGGCTGGACACGCCGCGTGCCGCTGGCCGCCTTCGCGCTGGCGCTGTTCGGCGTCGCGGTTGCGCTCCTGTCCGGGCACGATGTCTTCGAGGCCCTGCGGCGCGGCGTGGTCGAGGGACTCGTAGCGCTGGCGTTCGCGTGGCTGGTGCTAAGGTACGACATGGCGACGGTGCCGGCGTTCGTAGCGACCGGCATCGTCCTCGAGGCCGCGAGGAGCGCTGCGCTGACCGGGACCATGCACGGCTGGATGCTCTTCGCGGTCGCGGCGATCGTGACCGGCGCGCTGGCGACTCTGGCCACCCGATACCTGGCGGCCAAGCTCCCGCCCGGTCCCTGACCACGTGGTGGTCTTTGGCCTCCACCGCAAGCATCGACGCAATCCTGGATCCTCGCATGCAAGGTCACGCGAACGAAGCAATGCCAAGCGCCCGGTGGCGCGACGCGGGTCGATGGATTGCGCTCGGCGCCGCGGTGCTGGCCTTCACATCGGCCGCCGCACAGGCGCCGCAGTCGCCGACCCCGGCGCCCATCGATGCGCCAATCCGGGCGATCCCCGTCGTTGCCGG
Source organism: uncultured beta proteobacterium (assembly GCA_963756765.1). GTDB lineage: Bacteria > Pseudomonadota > Gammaproteobacteria > Burkholderiales > Casimicrobiaceae > VBCG01. The sequence goes on from CAVWPC010000029.1 coordinate 62,244, forward strand.
CCTCGCGCATCCGTGGGGTCTCGCGTTTCTCCCCGATGGCCGGATGCTGGTGACGGAACGCGAAGGAAGGTTGCGCATCGTCACGCGTGACGGCAACGTATCGCCGCCACTGCGCGGCGTGCCCAAGGTCTATGCGCGTGGCCAGGGTGGCCTGCTCGATGTCGCGCTGTCGCCGAACTTCGCCTCCGATCGCCTCGTGTACCTGAGCTTTGCCGAACCAGGTGAAGGCGGCGCCGGCACCGCGGTCGCACGCGGTCGCCTGGGCGACGGTGTGCTCGAGAACGTGCAGGTCATCTGGCGGCAGGTGCCCAAGGTCGGCGGCCCCAATCACTGGGGATCGCGCGTCGTGTTCGCGCGCGATGGGACGCTCTTCGTGACCACCGGCGAACGGTATACAGAGCGCGAGCGCGCGCAGGATCTGTCGACGACGCTGGGCAAGGTCGTGCGCATCCAGCCGGATGGTTCGATCCCCGCCGACAATCCCTTCGTCAAGCGTGCAGGCGCAAGACCGGAGATCTGGTCGTACGGCCATCGCAACCTGCAGGGGGCGGCGCTGCATCCGCGGACCGGGGAACTGTGGACCGTCGAGCATGGTGCGCGCGGCGGCGACGAACTCAACCGTCCCCAGGCCGGAAGGAACTACGGCTGGCCGGTGATCACCTATGGCGTCGACTATTCGGGCGCCAAGATCGGTGAGGGCACCGCCAAGGCAGGCATGGAACAGCCGCTCTACTACTGGGATCCGGTGATCGCGCCGTCGGGCGCCACGTTTTATACCGGCGATGCGTTCCCGGCGTGGAAGGGCAGTCTCTTCATCGGCTCGCTGCGGCCCGGCGGGTTGGTGCGTGTCACGCTCGACGGCGATCGCGTCACCAGCGAAGAGCGCTATCTGCCGGAGGTCGGCCGGGTGCGCGCGGTCGTGCAGGGGCCCGACGACTTCCTTTACCTGCTCACCGACGAGGACAACGGCCGGATCATCCGCGTGCAGCCTGCCCGCTAGCGTTGCGACGCCAATGCAAACGGCGCGCCTGCGCGCGCCGTTCCCCGCGCAATGTCGTACTCCGGGCTATTTCAGCGTCGCCCAGTACGGCGTGACGAAATTGTCGGCGCGGTGCGGCACGCTCACGTTGGTTCGCGACGCCCACGGAATGACCTGGCGGTGCAGCGGGATGTGGTTGGTCTGCGCGTTGTGGGCGAGCAGCGCTTCGTGAATGAAGCGCAGGCGCTCCTCTGGATTCATGTCGACCTTGATCTTCGCGGTCAGCTCGTCGATCTTCGGGTTGGAGTAGCGGCCGTAGTTGTAGTCGCCATCGCCCTTGCCGTTGTACGTCGACAGCACAGGCTGCAGCGTGAAGATCGCATCCGTCGACGCGCCGCCCCAGCCGAGCATGTACAGGCTGGTGTCGGTCTTTTCCAGCTTGGGGAAGTAATTCGCGCGCGGCATCGCGTTGACCTTGGTGGCGACGCCGATCTGCGACCACATGGCGGCGAGCGCCTGGCAGATGCGCTCATCGTTCACGTAGCGGTTGTTGGGACAGTCGAGGGTCACCTCGAAGCCGTTGCCGTAGCCGGCGTCGGCCAGCAGCTTCTTGGCCTTGTCCCGGTCGAACGGCAGCCGCGCCTCGATAGCCGGCGTGGAAGTCTTGGGCGAGGGCAGCAGCGCACCGGTCGGTCTCGACAGCCCGCGCATCGTGGTCTTGTTGATCGCGTCGATGTCGATCGCGTGGTAAAGCGCCTGGCGCACGCGCAGGTCCTTGAACGGATTCTTGCCCTTCACGTTCGAATACAGGAGCTCGTCGCGCGCCTGGTCCATGCCGATGAACACGATGCGGTTCTCGACCCCCTCGATCACCTTGATGTTCGGCGTCTGCTGCAGCCGCGGCACGTCCTGCGGCGGCGGATCGTTGACGAGGTCCACCTCGCCGGAGATGAGTGCGGCCACGCGGGTGGCATCCGACACGATGGGCGTGTAGACGACGTCATCGATGTTGCCGTCGAACAGCCCCGCCTTGATGCCCCACCAGGCCGGGTTCTTCTTGAGCACGGTCTTGACGTCGGGCTGGCGCGTCACCAGCGAGTAGGGGCCAGTGCCGTTCGCCTCGCGCGCCGTGATCATGTCTTCCTTGGACTTGAAGTCCTGCGGCTTCTGGCAGCGGTTCTTCTCGCACCACGCCTTCGACATGATGTTGATGGTCGCGACATGCTCGAGCATGATCGGATTGGGACCGTTGGTGACGAATTCGACGGTCAGGTCATCGACCTTCTTCACCTGACCTGCCGCGTTGGCGTAGGCGCGCAGCTGCGACGTGTCCGCCTTGGCGCGCTCGTAGCTGAACACGACGTCGTCCGCCGTGAACGGTGTGCCGTCGTGGAACTTGACGCCGGGGCGCAGCTTGAACCGCCACGTGGTGGGGTTGACCTGGGTCCACGATTCCGCGAGCGACGGGATCAGCCCCAGGTTCTTGTCGCGCTGGACCAGGAACTCGTAGATGAGGCTGTTGATGTTGTTGGTGAGCCCCTCGTTCTGCGAATGGGGATCGGTCGTCTGCATGTCGCCGCGCCCGGCCCAGCGCAGCGTAACCGCGTCGGCGGCAGCGGCGGCAAGACCAAGACTCAGCACTGCAACGGCGAGGGCGCGGCGGGATACGCCGTGGAACGGGTGACGCATGGGAACCTCCAATTCGATCAGGGTGCGGGATCGTGCCTCGACAATGCTTCCGGCTGCGGCCCGATGATACTGAAAAGGCGGACCGCGCGCGGTAGAATTCGCGCCGCGCGATCGCTCGCGTTCGCCAAGCTTACGCCGCCGACTGGCGCGCACCCTGAGCAAGCACACTGATGGCCACGACCCGCAGCCGGAACCTGTCCGACCTCCACGCGCGGCTGGCGCAAGCCATGGCCACCGACGCATTGCGGATCGAGCGGCGGCTGCGGCGCGGCCGCGGCCGTCCGCTGGCGCCCGGCGAACTGGCGCAGATCGATGCCACGCTGACCCGCTCGAGCGAAAAGCTGGCCGCCCGCGTGGCCGCGAAGCCGTCGATCCGGTATCCGACCGATCTCCCGGTCGCGCAGCGCGCGGCGGACATCGAGCGCGCGATCCGTGCGCATCCGGTCGTGATCTTGTGCGGCGAGACGGGCTCGGGCAAGACCACGCAGCTGCCCAAGATCTGCCTGTCCGCCGGGCGCGGCGAGCGCGGGCTGATCGGTCATACGCAGCCGCGCCGGATTGCGGCGCGGGCGGTTGCGGCGCGCATCGCGCAGGAGCTGGGCCAACCCGTCGGCGCGGCGGTCGGCTTCAAGGTCCGTTTCACCGACCAGACCCGGGCCGATGCGTATGTCAAGCTCATGACCGACGGCATTCTTCTCGCCGAGACACAGGGCGACCGCGACCTCGCCGCCTACGACACCATCATCGTCGATGAAGCGCACGAGCGCAGCCTCAATATCGATTTCCTGCTCGGCTATCTCAAGCAGCTGTTGCGGCGGCGCCCGGATTTGAAGGTCATCATCACGTCGGCCACGCTGGATGCGCAGCGTTTCGCGCAGCACTTCGGCACCGCGGACGCTCCCGCACCGGTCATCGAGGTGTCCGGCCGCACCTATCCGGTGGAGGTGCGCTACCGGCCGCTGCGCGCCAGGGTCGACGCCGACGGCGAGGCGGACGACGAGGAAGAACTCGAGGAAGCGATCGTCGCCGCCGCGGAGGATCTGTGGCGTACCGGCCCGGGCGACATCCTGGTGTTCCTTCCGGGCGAACGGGAGATTCGCGAAACGGGCGAGCTGCTGCGGCGCGGCTTCGCCCGGCGCCCGTACGCCCGGCAGCTCGAGATCCTGCCGCTGTTCGCGCGGCTCAATGTCAACGAGCAGCAGCGCGTCTTCGCGCCGAGCGACGGCTACCGCATCGTGCTCGCCACCAATGTGGCGGAGACGTCGTTGACGGTGCCGGGCGTGCGCTACGTGATCGATGCCGGGCTTGCCCGCGTCAAGCGCTACAGCTTGCGCAACAAGACCACGCTGCTGCAGATCGAGAAGATCGCCCGGGCCGCCGCGAACCAGCGGGCCGGCCGCTGCGGGCGGGTGCGCGAGGGTATTTGCGTGCGCCTCTACAGCGATGCCGATTTCGCTGCGCGCCCCGCCTATACCGAGCCGGAAATCCTCCGCTCGTCGCTCGCCGCCGTGATCCTGCGCATGGCGGCGCTGGACCTGGGGGACGTCGGCGCGTTTCCGTTCGTCGAGCCACCGACACCGCGGGCGATCGCGGACGGTTACCAGCTGTTGCAGGAACTGGGCGCGATGGACGCGCAGCGCGAGCTCACGCCGCTCGGACGGGAACTCGCGCGCCTGCCGCTGGATCCGCGCATCGGCCGCATCGTGCTGGCGGCGCGTGATGGCGGATGTCTGGCTGAAGCACTGGTGATCGCCAGTGCGCTGGCGGTGCCCGATCCGCGCGAACGTCCACTGGAGCGCGCGCAGGCAGCGGACCAGGCGCACCTGCGCTTTCGCGACACGCGGTCGGACTTCCTGTCGCTGGTGGCGCTGTGGGAATTCTTCGCCGACGCGCAGGCGCAGGGTTTGTCCCATCGCCGGCTGGTCGACGCCTGCCGCGCGCAGTTCGTGTCCTACCTCCGCTTGGTCGAGTGGCGCGATGTGCATCGGCAACTGGTGGCCACGCTGGAAGAGGCCGGATGGAAATGGTCGCCGGCGTTGCCCAAGGCGTTCGATGCGCTGCGCTACGCGACGCTGCACAAGGCCGTCCTCGCCGGGCTGCTGGGCAACATCGGCATGCGCGATGACGCAGACGGAAATTACCTCGGTGCACGCGGCATCCGGTTCCACGTGCATCCGGGCTCGGGCCTGGCGCGCAGGAGCGGCAAATGGATCCTTGCGGCCGAGCTGACCGAAACGACGCGCCTGTATGCGCGCTGCGCCGCGAACCTCGAGCCCGAGTGGATCGAGGCCGTCGCCGGCGATCGCGTGACCCGCGATTATTTCGAGCCCCACTGGGAGGACAAGCGCGGCGAGGTGGTGGCGAGCGAACGCGTGTCGCTCTATGGCCTGCCACTGGTCGCGCGCCGCCCGGTTTCGTACGGCGCGATCGATCCGGTGGTGGCGCGGACCGTGCTTATCCGCGAAGCGCTGGTCCCCGGGACCCTGCGCAGCAAGGGTGCCTTCCTCGCGCACAACCGCCGCCTGGTCGAGGAAGTCGCGCAACTGGAGCACAAGGCCCGGCGCCAGGACGTACTCGTCGACGACGACACCATTGCCGCGTTCTACGATCAGCGGGTGCCCGCGGGTATCCATTCGCTCGCGGCCTTCGAGGCGTGGCGCGCCGAGGCGGAAGCGCGCGACCCCGGCTGCCTCGCGTTGACGCGCGATTACCTGATGCGGCACGCCGCGACGGCGGTGACGCAGGAACTCTATCCGCCGACCATCGAGATGGCCGGCATCGCGCTGCCGGTCCAGTACCGCTTCGCGCCAGCGCATCCGCTCGATGGCCTGACGCTGACCGTACCGCTGGCGTTGCTCAACCAGATCGACGCCGCGCGTGTCTCCTGGCTGGTGCCGGGCATGATCCGCGAAAAGGTGACCGCGTATCTGAAGGCGCTGCCGAAGGCCTGGCGCGGTCGGGTGATTCCGTTGCCGGACACGGTGACGACGTTCCTGGAGTCTGCCCCCGACACCGGGATCGTACTTCCGGATGCGCTGCGGCGCCATCTGCAGCAACGGCTGGGCGACCCGCCGCCGGCTGACGCGTGGGACCGCTTCGAGTTGCCCGCCCATCTGCAGATGAACATCGCCGTGGTCGATGCCGGCGGCGTGGAACTCGGGAGCGGGCGCGAGCTGGCGGCGCTGCGCGCGCGGTTCGGCGACGCCGCGCAACTCTCGTTCGCCGCCGCCGATACCGCTTTCGAGCGAAACGGCCTGACACGGTGGGACTTCGGCACCCTGCCCGATTCGCTGGCGATCACCCGCCAGGGCCGCCAGGTGACCGGTTATCCGGCGCTTGCCGATGATGGCGATTCGGTGGCGCTCGTGCTGCTGGACACGGCGGAGGCCGCCGAAGCGTCGACGCGCGCCGGCGTGCTGCGCCTGTTGCGCCTTGCGCTTCGGGACGCGATCGCGCGCTTCGTCAAGGGCAGCGGCGGGTTCGCGCAGTCGGCATTGCAACTCAAGGTCACCATCGCGACCGATCGCCTGCTGGATGACGTGCTCGAGACCGCCACCGCGCGCGCCTTGCTCGCCGACGACCCGCTACCGCGCGACGAGCGCGCCTTTGCCGAACTCGACGAAGCGCGCGCGGGCCCGTCTGCCGGCAGTCATGGAAGGGGCGTTTCGCCTGCTTGCAACCGTCGCGGCGGAGCACCTGGCGCTGTCGCAGCGCCTGGCGGTACTGCCTCCCGGCCTCGGTCGGCTGGCCGCGGAGGTGCGTGCGCAACGGGATGCGCTGGTCTATCCCGGGTTCTTCGAACGTACGCCGTGGACCCAGCTCGCCGAGTTGCCGCGCTACTTGAAGGCGCTGGACCGGCGCCTGGCCAAGTACCCGGAACGTCCCGACCGGGATGCCCGCCACGCCGAGCAGGTAGCGTTGTTGTGGCGCCGCTACAACGAGTCGGCTGGCCCGGGCGAGGCCGGGTATGCCCATCGACCCCGCGTTGGAGGAATATCGGTGGTTGCTGGAGGAACTGCGGGTGTCGCTCTTCGCGCAGGAACTGCGGACGCCATTCCCGGTGTCGTTCAAGCGCCTCGAGCGAGCCTGGGCGGCGTTGGAAAGGGCTGCCTGAGCCTCGATGCGGTGGGCTCTCGCGTTGGCGCCGCCTTGGGCGGCGTGCTACAGTAAGTTCGCGGATTTATTGCGTAAAGTCTTGACGTGCCACGCTTGGCAGAGCTCCGAAACACACGTACGTGAACGCGACATCCACCGAAGCCAAGACCCGGGTTGAAGCCAAGCCCGCGCGCGAACTCGCCAAGGTTTTGCGCGAGTGCCGCGACCTCGCGGTGCAGCGGCTCACGACGTCGTTCGCGCAGATCCTCGACCGGGTCAGCGATCTGCTGATGGACCGTGCCAGCAAGACGGACATTCGCGAAGAGCAACAGCTCTTTCTCGATGCCCGCGGGAACGCTCAAGGGCGAGCGCCCGGCGCTGATGGCTGAATTCGAGCGGCAGCTGCGCAAGCTCATCGACGAGCGCATCGCCGGCAAGGCGGCGCCGAAGCCCGATTTCGCCCACTGGACGCGACCAAGCTGACGCTGGTCGAGACCGCCTCCATGGACGAGTCGGTGCTGACCGGGAACATCACGCGCGTCGTGGAGAATCTGTGTCACGACGAACTGGCGGTGCTCAATCGCGGCATGGGCCACCTGCTCGGCAGGCCGGACCTCGGCAGCGAAGGCAATCCGCTGGGTCCTGCCACCATCGTCGGCGCGTTCTCCGAGGCCGTGCAGACACTCAAGGCCGACCGCAAGATCAAGTTCCAGATCATGAAGGACTTGAATCAGGGGCCGCTCGGCGATATCGCGACCATCTACGCCGATCTCAACCAGCACTTGACGCGGCTGAACATGGTCCCCGCGCCCGGACGCGCCGGCGTCCTGAATCGCGGTAGCGCGGCGGATCGCGCGGCAGCAAAGGCGGCGGGAAAGGCGCCGGATGCGCCGGCCGCGGAAATGGACATCATGGCGATGTTCAAGCGCATGTATGGCAGCGGCACGCCGACCGCGCCAGCGCCATCGTATCGGTGCTGCACCCATGCCGATGCCGTCGCCGGGACCAGCCTATGGCGCAGCGGATTTTCCGGCGATCAGCCTGCCCGGCGGTCCCCAGGGCTCCGGCCCACCCGCGTTTGCGCCGCTGCGGCCCACGGCATCGGGCTACGTGCCGGGCGCGCCGATCATTTCATCGGCGGATCTGCATGAAGGGCTGACGCGCCTGCAGGCGGGGCAGTCGGGCTTCGACGTCGGTGGCGCGGCCGTCGATTTCTCCGGCATACCGCAGGGTCTGCACAACGTATTGCGCGATTTGCAGGAATCGCCGCTCGGCGCGAAGGCGAACCAGCTCGAGTCGATGACCATCGAGATGGTCGCGATGCTGTTCGACTTCATCTTCGAGACCAAGGATCTGCCCGACGGCATCAAGGCGCTGCTGGCGCGGTTGCAGATACCGGTGCTGAAGGCGGCGATGCTCGACGGCGCGTTCTTCGCCAAGAAGCAGCATCCATCCCGGCTGCTGGTGAACGAACTGGCGCAGGCCGGGCCTCGGCTGGTCGCCGGTGATGGGCCAGGACGACCCGCTGTACAAGACGATCGACGGCATCGTCCACCAGATCCTGGATCACTTCTCCGACGACCTTACGATCTTCGACGAGCAGCGCGAGGTTCTCGAGAGCTTTCTCGAGGAAGAGGAGAAGGCGGCCGAAGCCAACATCCAGTCGACCGCCGACGAAATCAACCGGCGCGATCGCCAGCAGATTGCCACGGTGGTGGCCAAGGCCGAGATCGAGAAGCGGGTCGAGAACTATCCGGTGCCCAATTTCCTCGCGTCGTTCCTGCGCGGGAAGTGGCAGAGCACGCTCGAGCACGTGTACCTGCACGAGGGCGAGGAAAGCGAGGGGTGGAGCTCCGGGGTCACGACCCTCGAAGACCTGGTGTGGAGCGTGCAGCCGAAGCGCTCGCCGGACGACCGGCGGCACCTGGTGGCATTGCTGCCGTCGCTGCTGAAGCGCCTTTCCGCGGGCACGCACAACCAGGGCTGGCCCACGAAGGAGCGCGACGCGTTCATGGCCAATCTGGTCGAGGCGCATGCGGCGGCGGTGAAGCCTTCGCTCGGCGCGATGGCGTCGCCGACGGCCGCCGTTGCCGAAGCCGCCAAGGCGCAAGCGGAGATGGCCAAGGCCGCGGGCGACGAGGCGTTGGCGGCCAAGGCCGAGGCGCTGGTCGAAGCGATGACCCAGGCCGAGCCCGAGCCGATCGAGCCCGAGCGCGAGACCATCGACGACGACTACCTCGAGATCGCGCGCAGCCTCGAGCGCGGCATGTGGATCGAGTTCGAATCGGATGATGGGCAGCTCGCCTTCGCCAAACTGGCGTGGGTGAGTCCGCTGCGCGGCACTTACCTCTTCACCAACCGGCAGGGACAGAAGGCGTTGTCGATGACCGCCGAAGAACTGGCGGAGCGCTTCCGTGCCGATCGTGCGCGCGTGGTCGAAGCGGAACCGCTGATCGACCGGGCATTCAGCAGCATGATGACGCAGATCGAGCAGAAATTTCCCGAACCTGCGACGGTTGAGTAGGCCAGGCCGTCGGTGGGAAGGCATTGCCTGTCGGTAACGGCCGCGCGGCGGCACCGCGGAATCCCTCACTGAACCCGCATGGGAATCGGCGCACTGATCATCGGCGACGAGATCCTGTCGGGCAAACGGCAGGACAAGCACCTGCCTCGCGTCATCGAAACGCTGGGTGCGCGGGGGCTGGGACTCGATTTCGTCCACTACCTTGGAGATGATCGTGGCCGGTTGACCGTGCTGTTGCGCGACTCCTTCGCCCGCGGTGAGCTGGTGTTCAGCTTCGGTGGCATCGGTGCGACGCCTGACGATCACACGCGCCAGGCGGCGGCCGCGGCGCTCGACGTCCCGCTGGCACGGCATCCGGACGCCATCGCGGAACTCGAGGCGCGCTTCGGTGCCGACGCGTACCCGAACCGCGTGTTGATGGCGGAATTTCCCGAGGGCAGCCGCATCATTCCCAATCCGGTGAATCGCGTGGCGGCGTTTGCGATTCACGATCACCATTTCTTTCCCGGGTTCCCGCAGATGGCGTGGCCGATGCTGGACTGGGTGCTTGCCACCTGGTACCCCGACCTCCGGCGCGTCGCGCCGGAAGAACGCGGCATCGTCGTCTACGATGCCGGCGAGAGCCAGCTCCTGCCGTTGATGAACGACAACGTGGCCCGCTTCCCCATGCTCAAGCTGTTCAGCCTGCCATCGTTCATGCCGGACGGCGGGCGGCGGATCGAACTCGGCGTCCGGGGCGACCCGGCGCACGTCGATGCCGGCCTCGCGCATCTGCGGGCAGGGGTCGAGGCGGCCGGCTTTCGCTGGGAAGCGATGTGAACGGCAGCGGTCGCTGGTTCGATGAGCTCGCGGTGGGCGATACGTTCTCGCGCGCCGTGACGATCACCGAAACACACCTGGTGCTGAGCGCCGGCCTGCTCGGCGATTACAACCCGCTGCACGTCGACGAGGAATTCGCGCGCAAGTCGCGCTTCGGCGGTCGCATCCTGCACGGGATGATGACCAGCGCGTTGATGGGCGGTCCGGTCGGCATGCACTTTCACGGCACCGCCATCGCCTATCTCGAACACAACGCGAGCTTCGCAGCGCCGGTGCGCCCGGGCGACACCTTGACCATCTCGTGGACGATTACCGGCCTGGTGCCCAAGCCGAAGCACGGCGGCGGCATCGCCGAACTTGCCGGCACCGCGACCAATCAGGACGGCGTGGTCGCGGCGACCACCACCGGCAAGATCATGGTGTTCAATCGCCAGTGAACGGGTAGCAGAGTGCGCCCGACCGCGGGCGCGGCCGGTCGAACTTCACGGGCGCGCCAGCGCGCGCACGCAGTCTGCCACCAGCGCCGGACCCTGGTAGATGAGCCCGGTATAGATCTGCACCAGTGACGCGCCGGCGGCGATTTTCTCGCGTGCATCCTCGCCGCGCATGATGCCGCCCACCCCGATGATCGGCAGCGCGCCACCGAGCGCGCGCGCCAGCACGCGGACGACTTCGGTGGAGCGCTGGCGCACCGGGGTGCCGGAGAGCCCTCCCGCTTCCTCGGCATGCGGCAGGCCGGCGACGGCATCGCGGGCGATCGTGGTGTTGGTCGCGATCACGCCGTCGACTTCGAGGCGCATCAGCAGCCGCGCGATGTCGCGGACTTCGTCGTCGGAGAGATCCGGGGCGATTTTCACGACCAGCGGCACGTGGCGGCCATGCCGCTGCGCGAGCGCCGTCTGCTCGCCCTTCAAGGTCGCGAGCAGGGCCGTCAGGGCCGTTGTTGCCTGCAGGTCGCGCAGCGACTTGGTGTTCGGCGACGAAATGTTGACGGTGACGTAGTGCGCGTGCGCGTATACGGCGCGCAGGCAGGTGACATAGTCGTCGGCCGCGCGCTCGATGGGCGTGTCGAAGTTCTTGCCGATGTTGATGCCAAGCACGCCGCGATAGCGCGTGCGTTGGACGTTGGCGACGAAGGTCTCGACGCCGTCGTTGTTGAAGCCCAGCCGGTTCACCAGCGCCTGGGCCGCAGGGATGCGAAACATGCGCGGCTTCGGATTGCCCGGCTGCGGCCGCGGGGTGACCGTGCCCGCTTCGAGAAAACCGAAGCCGAACGTCGCCAGGCCTGCGAGGTGCCGGGCATTCTTGTCGAGTCCCGCGGCGAGGCCGACACGGTTGGGGAAGGTGAGCCCCATCACCTCGACCGGCGCGTCGGGCAGGCGGGGCGCGAAGGCCTGTGCGAGTCCCACGGATGCGGCGCGGTCCAGGCTCGCGAACACGAGATCGTGCGCCGCCTCGGGGTCGAGCGCGAACAGTAGGTGGCGGGCGAACGGATAGAACTTGTGCATGACGTGCGCGCGCGAAGGCGAACGCGCGGGAAGGGAACTGGCGGCGCGCCACGGACCGCCGCGTGCGGCCCAAGCCGGCGCGATGATACCATTGGCGCCATCGCTCCAATGTCCTTACGCGCCGCGCTCCTGCTTCTCGCCACTGCCTGCATGGCCTGCACGCAGTCGGCGACCGCCGCGGAAAAGCGCGCACCGACGGCAACATCCTCTTACGCACAACGCGACGACGTCCGCGCGTTCGCGACCGAATTCGCCGACGAAACCGGCGTGCCTTCGCGTGACGTCATGCGCTGGCTCGGGGCCGCGCGCTTCCAGCCGAAAATCGTCGCCGCGATGGACCGGCCGTTGCTCGAGCCGCCCAAGTGGTACCGCTACGCGCCGCCGTTCCTTTCGCCGGAGCGCGTCGACGGCGGACTCGCCTTCTGGCGCGACAACGAGGACGCGCTGGCGCGGGCGCAGGAGCGCTATGGCGTTCCGCCCGAGATCATCGTGGCCATCATCGGGGTCGAGACCTATTACGGCCGCATCACCGGCAACTATCGCGTGATCGACGCGTTGACGACGCTCGCCTTCGACTACCCGCGCCGCGCCACATTCTTTCGCGGCGAGTTGAAGGAGTACATGCTGCTGGCACGCGAGCAGGGCCTGTCGCCGCTGTCGCCGAAGGGATCCTTCGCCGGCGCCATGGGCGTTCCGCAGTTCATGCCGGGCAGCTATCGGCGCTTCGCGGTCGACTTCGATAACGACGGGCATGCCGATCTGTGGAACAGTCCCGCCGACGTGATCGGCAGCGTGGCCAACTATCTCGCCCGGCACGACTGGCTGCGCGGCCAGCCGGTGCTGCTGCCCGCGCAGGTGGCTCCGGAGGCACGCGTGACCGCGCTGCGCCGGCTCGACGGCGGCATCAGCGAACGCAGGCCGCTTGCCGCATGGCAGGCCGAGGGCGTGCAGGCGCTCGGCGCTCCTCCCGATCTCGCCGCCGACCCGGTGGGGCTCGTGCTGCTGGAGGAAGGCGACGCGGGCAGCGATGTCGACGTGAGCCTGTGGATCGCTTGTCCCAACTTCTACGTCATCACGCGCTACAACCGGAGCCGGCTGTACGCGGCGTCGGTGTGGGCACTGGGCGAGCGGCTGCGGCTGGCCCGTTAGCGGCGGCAGCGCAAAGCTTCAACACAGCGCCGCAGCATGGGCCGCGCTGGTGACAGGCGGGTCGCACGAAGCGGGTCGAGACAAGGCGTTGCTGCGGCGCAGCAAGCGACCTATACTGCGTTCGCCATGCCCGATCAGAGCGCCGACCGCGACCTTCCGCTGAAGGACGACACCCGTCTGCTCGGGCGCCTGCTGGGCGATGTGCTGCGCGCGCAAACAGGTGACCGCGCCTTCGCTTGCGTGGAAGCCATCCGGCAAACGGCGATTCGCTTCCGGCGTGCCGACGCGGGCGAAGCGGCGGCGGTGCGCACCGAACTGTCAGGACTCCTGAACGACCTGGCGATCGCGGACACCCTCAACGTGGTCCGCGCGTTTTCCTACTTCTCGCACCTCGCCAATATCGCCGAAGACGTGCATCAGAATCGCCGGCGGCGCGCGCACGCGCTGGCGGGATCGCCGCCGCAGCGCGGCGGGATCAATGCGGCGCTGCTGCACCTCGCGGACGCCGGCGTTTCGCCCGAGGCGCTGGAGGAATGGCTGCGCGAAGCGCTGGTGTCGCCAGTGCTCACTGCGCATCCGACCGAAGTGCAGCGCAAGAGCATCCTGGACAGTGAACGGGAGATCGTACGCCTGCTGACGTGGCGCGATCGCACGCAGTTCACGACCGACGACGAGCGCGAGTTCGAAGTGGGGCTGTACCGGCAGATTCTCGGCCTCTGGCAGACGGCGATGCTGCGGCTGTCCAAGCTCGAGGTGCACGACGAGATCGACAACGGCCTCGCCTACTACCGCTACACGTTCCTGGACGAACTGCCGCGGCTCTACGAGCACCTGACTACGGGCATCGCGCGCTCGTTCGGAACGATGCCGGCAATCCCGCCGTTCCTGCGCATCGGCTCGTGGATCGGTGGCGATCGCGATGGCAATCCGTTCGTCGTCGCGTCGACCCTCGAATACGCGATCCGCGCGCAAGCAGCCGTCGCGCTCGATCACTACCTGCATCAGGTGCATCGGCTCGGTGCGGAACTCAGCCTGTCGACCCGCCTGATGCACCCGACGCCGCAGCTCATGGAGCTTGCCGCGGCGTCGCACGATGGCAATCCGCATCGGCAGGACGAACCGTATCGGCAGGCATTGACCGGCATCTACGCCCGCCTTGCCGCCACCAGCGTCGCGCTGGCCGGCCGCCCGCCGTTCCGGGCACCGTACACCGAACGCGAACCCTATGCGACCGCTGCCGAACTGCATGCCGACCTCGAAGTGATCGCTGCTTCGCTGGCCACGCACGGTGCGGCGGTGCTCGGCACGCGCCGGCTGGCGCCATTGATACGCGCAGTGGATGTGTTCGGCTTTCACCTGGCGACCCTCGATTTGCGGCAGAACGCCGACGTGCACGAGGCCGTGCTGGGCGATCTTCTCGCGTGCGCGGAAGTCGTGCCGGATTACGTGTCGTTGCCGGAGGACGAGCGCGTGCGCGTGTTGTCGCGCGAACTGGCAACCCCGCGACCGCTGCATTCGCCGCACCTCGATTACAGCGAACGGACGCGGTCGGAACTCGCGATCCTGCGTGTCGCCGCGGATATTCACCGTCGCTACGGACGCGCGGCGCTGCCCAACTACGTGATTTCCAAATGCCAGTCGGTCTCCGACCTGCTCGAGGTCGGTGTACTGCTGAAGGAGGTCGGCCTGCTGCGCGGCGATGCACTGGCCATGAACATCGTGCCGCTGTTCGAGACCATCGACGACCTCGAGCGCTGCGGCGCGATCATGCACGCGGTCCTGTCGCTGCCGCAGTACCGGCGCTGGCTGGCCGGCCGGGACGATTGGCAGGAAGTGATGCTCGGGTACTCCGACAGCAACAAGGACGGCGGCTACCTGACCGCGAACTGGGCGCTCTACCGCGCCGAAATGCAGCTGGTGGAAGCCTTCGGCACGTACGGCGTCAAGCTGCGCCTGTTCCATGGCCGCGGCGGAACGGTGGGTCGCGGCGGCGGGCCGTCGTACGACGCTATCCTCGCGCAACCGGCCGGCGCGGTCAGCGGCGGCCTGCGCGTCACCGAGCAGGGCGAGATCATCGCCAGCAAGTACTCCGATCCGGAACTCGGCCGGCGCAATCTCGAGGCGCTGGTCGCGGCGACGATGGAGGCGAGTCTCGCCGATGCCGAGAAAATCGGCGATCGCGCCGGTGAATATCACGCGGTGGTCGATGCGCTGTCGGCGATTGCGCTGCGCGCCTATCGCCACCTGGTGTACGAGACGCCCGAGTTCGTCACCTATTTCCGTGGGGCCACGCCGATTGCGGAAATCGCCGAACTCAACATCGGCAGCCGTCCGGCGTCGCGGACCAAGTCCACCCGCATCGAGGACCTGCGCGCGATTCCATGGGTGTTCAGCTGGGGACAATGCCGCCTGATGCTGCCGGGCTGGTACGGCTTCGGCAGCGCCATCGAGACCTGGCTTGCGAAAGACCGTGGCCGACTCGCGCTGCTGTCGGAAATGTACGAGCAATGGCCGTTCTTTCGCAGCGTGCTGTCGAACATGTCGATGGTGCTGGCCAAGACCGACCTGGCGGTGGCGTCGCGCTACGCGGAACTGGTCGCTGATGTCGCGGTGCGCGAGCCCGTCTTCGCGCGCATCGTCGCCGAACATGGGCGGACCGTCGACGCGCTGTTGGCGATCACCGGCCGGACGAGTCTACTCGGCGACAATCCGACGCTCGAGCGCAGCATTCGCAACCGCTTTCCCTATCTCGACCCACTCAATCACTTGCAGGTGGAGTTGTTGCGGCGGCACCGCGCCGGGCAGACCGACGAGCGCACCCGGCGGGCGATCCACCTCACCATCAACGGCCTCGCCGCGGGCTTGCGCAACAGCGGCTGAAGGCGCGGGTCGCCGCAAACCGGAGCCGATCCGGGGCTTCGCCCGAATGGTGGCCAACGCCGCAGCGCCACGCAACGCCGGATCGACCGGGAGTCTCGACGCCACCGTGGCAGCGCGTACGTCCCAGGCATGTAAGGCTGCGCACAAACTTCAAATCATAATCGTTCTTATTCGTATTGACCTGGTCGAGCTGGATGGCTATGCTAGGGGTCTCATTTCCCGACCAAGGTTTCCCATGCGCCGGTCCCGCCGGATTGCCGCCGCCGCTCTCGGCGCCGTGCTTTGCCTTCCCCTTGCCCGTGCCGCGCAGGGGCAGGAGGCCGTCCTCAACCTATATTCGGCGCGCCATTACCAGACCGACGAAGCGCTCTATACGGATTTCACCAAGGCCACCGGCATCAAGATCAACCGGATCGAGGCCGGTGACGAGCAGCTCGTCGAGCGCTTGAAGAGCGAGGGTGCGGCGAGCCCGGCTGACGTTTTGCTGATCGTGGACGCGGCGCGGCTATGGCAGGCGCAGTCGCTGGGATTGTTCCAGCCGACCAGGTCGGCGACGCTCGATGCGCGCATCCCCGCGAAGTACCGGGATCCCGATGGCAACTGGTTCGGGTTTTCCTATCGCGCGAGGATGATCGTTTACAACAAGTCCATGGTGGAGCGCGCCGACGTGCTCACCTACGAGGCTCTGGCGAATCCCCGGAACAAGGACAAGGTGTGTACGCGGTCGGGCAGTCACCCGTACAACCTGTCGCTGATCGGCTCGCAGATCGCGCACCTCGGATTAGCGAAGGCGCAGGCCTGGGCCGAAGGCGTGGTCGCCAATTTCGCGCGCGCACCGAAGGGCGGCGATACCGACCAGATCAAGGCGGTCGCCGCCGGCGAATGCGCGATCGCTTTGACCAACTCCTACTACTACGCGCGCCTGATGCGGTCGAGCCAGCCTGCCGATCGTGACGTCGTGGCCCGGACGGCGTACGTGTTTCCGGACCAGGCAGGTCAGGGGACGCACGTGAACATTTCCGGTGCCGGCGTCATGAAGCATGCGCCGAACCGGCAGAACGCCATCAAGTTTCTCGAGTATCTGGCGAGCGACAGCGCGCAGCGCTATTTCGCCGACGGCAACAACGAATGGCCGGTGGTCCCCACGGTGAGCGTATCCAACCCGGCACTCGATGCGATGGGCAAGTTCGAGATCGATCCGCTGCCGATCGCCACCCTTGGCAAGAACACGGCGGAGGCGCAGAAGCTCGCCGACCGCGTCGGCTGGAAGTAACGGCTGCTATCCCTGCGGGCGCGACTTGCCGTTGCGCAACCGGCCCCCGAGGCTGGCGAGCGCGGCGATCGGCAACAGTCCCACCGCGACGATGGCGAGCGAAGGCAGCGCGGCTTCGGCCAGCCGTTCGTCCTTGGCCAGCAGGTAGGTCTGGGTCGCCAGCGTATCGAAATTGAACGGCCGCAGCACCAGTGTTGCCGGCAGTTCCTTCATGACGTCGACGAACACCAGCAACAAGGCCGCGGCGCCGCTGCGCGTGAGCAGCGGCCAGTGCACGCGGCGGAAGGTGGCTGCCGGACTCGCCCCGAGGCTGCGTGCCGCCGCGTCCATCGCCGGCGTAATGCGCGCGAACCCGGGCTCGATGCCGTTCCAGGCAACGGCGAAATGGCGCACCAGGTACGCGTAGATCAGGGCAAATGTGGTCCCGGTGAGCAGCAGGCCGACATTGCGACCGAACGCCTGGTGCAGGTAGGCGGCGAGGATATTGTCGAGCGCTCCGAGCGGTAGCAGTACGCCGACCGCGAGCACGGTGCCGGGTACCGCATAGCCGAGCGTAAGCGCGCGGCTCGCGCTGCGCGTGATGCGGCCGGGGGCGAGACGCACGGCGTACGCCATGAACGCCGCCGCCGTGACGGCGAGCACGGCTGCGATCAGGGCCACGCGGAAACTGTTCCATCCCCAGGAAAAAAATCGCGTCGTCCAGGCGACGTCGGGTTCGGCCGCGAGCAGGCGCAGCAGCAGCAGGACCGGCACGACGAAGCCGAGCAACAGCGGCAGCGCGCAGACCAGCGAGGCGAGTGCCGCCCTGGCGCCGGTGAGTCGCTCGGGTACATCGCGCAACGCGCTTCTGCCGCGCGCCCCACCATAGGTGCGCGCGGCACCGCGCGACGCGCGCTCGAGCGCGATGGCGACCAGCACGAAGGCGAGCAACGCCGTGGCGAGTTGCGCCGCGGCCGCGCGATCACCGAGCGAAAACCACGCGCGGTAGATCCCGGTGGTGAACGTGTTCACCGCAAAGTAGGCGACCGTTCCGTAGTCGGCCAGCGTTTCCATGAGCGCCAGCGCGATGCCGGCGACGATGGCGGGGCGCGCGAGGGGCAGCTCGACCCGCCAGAAGGTCGAGTGCCGACTGTGTCCAAGCGTACGTGACGCCTCGAGCAGTACCGGCGAACGCTCGATGAACGCCGTGCGCGCGAGCAGATAGACATACGGATAGAGCGCCAGCACGAACATCACTGCCGCACCACCGAGCGAGCGGACGTCGGGAAACCAGTAATCAGCACGATTCCAGCCGAACCAGGCGCGCAACGCGCTCTGCAGCGGCCCGGCGTATTGCAGGAAGTCGGTGTACACGTAGGCCATCACGTAGGCCGGCATCGCGAGCGGGAGCAACAGTGCCCACGCGAGGATGCGGCTCCCCGGAAACTGGTGGCGCGCAATCAGCCATCCGGCGGCCGTGCCGCCCGCCCCGACGCCGACGCCGACCAGCAGCATCAGCGCCAGCGTATTGCCGACATACCCGGGTAACACGGTGCTGGCCAGGTGCTGCCACGTGGCACCGGCACCGAAGGCGAAGCCACGGCTGACCACGGCGACGACCGGCAGCGCCGCGACGATCCCGAGGATCAATGCGAAGGTGGTGAAGCCGCGACGGTCAGTGCGCATCGCGTTCCGCAGCGAAAATGCGCACCGTGCAAGCGGCAGTTGGGTTCACGTTGCGCATCTGCTTCATTATAGGGCGCCGGCGCGTCGCCGGCGGCTGTACGGCGTCCCGGCGGCGCACGTCCGGCAGGTATAATCGTTGCCAGGCGCCGCCATGCGTTCGAGCGCGCGCCGCCCTTCCAATCTGCTGCCGATGCGCATCCTGATCTCCAATGACGACGGCTACTTCGCGCCGGGCATCGAACATCTCGCCGCTGCGCTGGCGCGGCACGCGGACATCACCGTCGTCGCGCCCGAGCGCGATCGCAGCGGCGCCTCCAATTCGCTGACGCTCGATCGGCCTCTGTTCGTGCGGCGCGCCGCGAACGGGTTCCTGTTCGTCAACGGGACGCCGACCGACTGCGTGCACCTGGCGGTGACCGGCTTGCTCGACCATCTGCCGGACATGGTGATATCCGGCATCAACCTGGGCGCCAACATGGGGGACGACACGATCTACTCCGGTACCGTGGCTGCGGCCACCGAGGGTTTCCTGCTCGGCATTCCATCGGTCGCCATTTCGCTGGCCTCGAAGACCGCGGCGCATTTCGAATCCGCGGCGAAGGTCGCCGTGGAGCTGCTGGAACGCCACGCGCGCGCGCCGGCCGGACCGTGGTTGCTCAACGTCAACGTGCCGGACATTCCACCCGAAGCGCTCGAGGGAATTGCCGTGACGCGGCTCGGCCGCCGGCACAAGGCGGAGGACATGATCAGAACCCAGAACCCGCGGGGCGAGACCGTGTACTGGGTCGGTGCGGCGGGCGGGGCAGCCGATGCAGGCGAAGGCACCGACTTCCACGCGGTGGCCACCAACCGCGTCTCGGTGACGCCGCTGCAGGTCGATCTCACCAATCGCGAGCAGATGCCGGGCATCGCCCGGTGGCTGGCGCATTGATTTCGGGGCCTTCGCGCCACCGCCACGAACCGGGAGCACGGGCGATGGGGACGCTCGGCGACGATACTCGACAACGCACCGGCATCGGCATGACGTCCGTCCGCACGCGCTCGCGCATGGTCGAGCGCCTGCGCGAGCAGGGAATCAAGGACGAAGTCGTGCTCGCCGCGCTGCAGGCGGTTCCGCGGCATATCTTCGTCGACGAGGCGCTGGCCATCCGCGCCTACGACGACGTGCCATTGCCGATCGGTCATGGCCAGACGATTTCGCAGCCGTGGGTCGTCGCCAGGATGACCGAACTCGCGCGCAACGGCCGCGATCTCGATACCGTGCTCGATGTGGGTACGGGGTGCGGCTACCAGACCGCGGTCCTCGCGCATGTCGCGCGGCACGTGTTCAGTGTCGAGCGCATCGGTGCACTGGTGACCAAGGCGCGCCGGCACCTGCAGTCGCTCAAGCTGCGCAACGTGTCGCTCAAGCATGGTGACGGCAGCCACGACCTGAAGGAGGAACTGGCGGTCGATGCGATCGTCGTGTCGGCGGGCGCCACGCACGTACCGTCGGCGTTGCTGCGCTATCTCAAGCCGGGCGGACGACTGGTGCTCCCGCTGTCGCAAGCGGGCGATGAAAAGGGCGTGCAGCGCCTCACCGTACTCGAACTATCGCCTGGCGGTATCCGGGAGCAGACCCTCGATGCGGTAAGATTTGTCCCTCTCCTGGGCGGTCTCGCGTGAACGAATTGGCGGTTCCTGCTGTCGATCCCTCGATGCTTTTCCGCTCGCCCCCCCCGTACCTGAACGTGGAGCGATCGCCGTGCGCGGCATGGCAGCGTCCGCTCGCCGCGCTGCTGGTCGTGCTGCTCCTCGCTGGCTGCGCGTCGAAGACGCGTGCACCGGTCGAGGATCGGTCGGCGACCCCGGCGCGACCTCCGGCGCTGGTCCCGGTTCCCGGGACCGCGGCCAAGGGAACAACCGCGCCTGGCGGACCGGCTGCTGCGCCGGACTGGCGCCCGGATACCTACGTCGTAAAGCGCGGCGATACGCTCTATCAGATCGCGCTCGATCATGGTCTCGATTACCGCGAACTGGCGGCCTGGAACAACCTCGAAAACGTCAACGTGATCCGCGTCGGCCAGGCGTTGCGTGTTCGCGCGCCGGGTGACAACGCGGCTCCAGCTGCGACGGCGGATGGCGTGGTCACCACGCCGCTGCGCAGCGTGCCCGCGGTCGTCGAGGCGAAGCCACTGCCGCCGGGATCGGCTCCGGCCACGGTCGCCGCGGCCACGTCGCCCCGTACCGCCGACAACGCGCTCAAGTCCACGCCCAAAGCCTTGAAGGAACCCTATTCCGAGCAGGCGGTGCGTGATGTCGTTCGCGTCGCTTCGGCCGCGCCAGACCCGCCGGCCACGATCGCGCTTGCCCAGCCGAGTCAGCCGGTTGCGCCTCCACCCGCGGTATCGCGCAGCGAGCCGGCAGTAGAGCCGGCGCGCCCGACGGCCGGCGGCGAGGACGGCGATCTCGACTGGGTCTGGCCGTCCAAGGGCAAGGTCGTCGGCACGTTCTCGGAAACGGCGAACCTCAAAGGCATCGACATCGCCGGCAATGCGGGCCAACCGGTCGTGGCGAGCGCCCCGGGCACCGTCGTGTACGCCGGCACCGGGCTGCGCGGCTACGGCAAGCTCATCATCATCAAGCACAACAAGACCTTCCTGTCGGCCTACGCCCACAACCGCGAAATCCTGGTGAAGGAAGGACAAACCGTCGCCAAGGGCCAGAAGATCGCGGAGATGGGCAACACCGACGCGTCGGAGGTCAAGCTGCACTTCGAGATCCGCAGGCTCGGCAAGCCGATGGATCCCACTCGCTACCTCCCGCCCGCGTAACGCAACGCGAATCGGCGCGCCAGACTCGCCATGACCCACGATCCCGCGTCGCCGAACCCGCCGGATCCGGATGCGGACGAATCCACGGCACCGGAACCCGATCGCTTCTCGGCCGACCTGCCGCTCGACGAGCCGCACGCCGGACTTTCCGGCGATCTCGTCACCGACGTCACCCAGCTGTATCTCAACGACGTCGGGCAGCACGCGCTGTTGACGGCGGCCGAGGAACTGCGTTTTTCGCGCGCCGCGCGGGACGGCGATTTCGCGGCCCGGCAGACCATGATCGAGCGCAACCTGCGCCTGGTCGTCAGCATCGCACGGCATTACACCCACCGGGGCGTCGCGCTTCCCGACCTGATCGAGGAGGGCAATCTCGGCCTCATTCACGCGCTGGAAAAGTTCGACCCGGAGCGCGGCTTCCGCTTCACCACGTATGCCACGTGGTGGATCCGGCAATCGATCGAGCGCGCGATCATGAACCAGTCGCGCACGATCCGGCTCCCCGCCCACGTGGTCAAGGAACTCAACGTCGTCCTGCGGGCATTGCGGCATCTGGAGACGCATGCGCCCCCAGGCGGGCGCGAACCGTCGCTCGAGGATGTCGCGCACCTGCTGGGCAAGAACGTCGCCGATGTGGATCGGCTGCTGCGCCACCAGGAGCACATGCTGTCGCTCGATGCGCCGCTCGACCGCGACTCCGGCCTGACCGTCGCTGATGGCGTGGCCGATGAGGATGCGCGCGCGCCTGAACTGCTGCTGCACGACAGTGCAATGGTGGCTTCGGTGGCGGGCTGGCTCGCCGAACTCAATGCGCGGCAGCGACGCGTGATCGAGCGGCGCTATGGCCTCAACGGAAGCGAAGTCGCCACGCTCGAGGAACTCGCCGTCGAGATGGGCGTCACGCGTGAACGCGTGCGGCAGATCCAGGGCGAAGCGCTCGATAAACTGCGGTCGAAACTCGAGCGGCGCGGCTACACGCGGGAGGCGTTGTTCTAGCGCTGACGCGAGGGCCCGGTCGGCGGAACGATCAGGGATTGGCCCGCAGCGCGGCGGGCGCGGGCAGCACGTCGATGGCGCGTTCGAGCGTGGCCACCAGCGCGGCCCGCTCCTGCGGCGAACCGGGCAGGCCGTAGCGCAATTCGGCGAACGATTCGCCGATCGCCGCGAAGGCGATCGCGAACTGCGGCCAGCGTTGCGCTGCGCGCTGCGCGAAGGCCACCGGCCCCTCGTGCGGCTGGCGCGGCATGCCGGCGCGGGCGAGACGGCGGTTCAGGTCGTTCCACAGGGCGAGCGCCCGTTCCTGCCGCCGGCGCTTCCAGAGAAGTCCGCCCACGACCAGCGAACCCCAGGCGAACAGGAACGCGGCCAGCAGGGCCACGAGTTGCCACGGCGCAAACCGGTCGAGTTGCAGATCGCGCCAGAGCGTTTGTTGGCGATCACGGTTGTAGCCGATCACGTTGCGGCGCCAGTCGTGATTGAAGGCGTCCCACGCAAGCTGCACCGACTTGATCCAGTTGAGGTCCAGGCGCGCGAGAAAGGGCACGAGATCGCTCGCCGGGAGCGCCGCGCCGAGGCCCATCTCGACACGCGACGGCGCGACGGCCGCCGTGGGGTCGACGCGTTGCCACATGCCGTCGATCAGCGCCTCGGCCCATGCATGCGCGTCCGACTGCCGCACGATCAGGTAGCCGCCCCGCGGATTGATCGTGCCGCCCTGGTAACCGGTGACGACGCGCGCGGGAATGCCGGCGGCGCGCAGCAGCAGCACGAACGCGCTCGCATAGTGTTCGCAGAATCCCCGCCGCGCCTCGAACAGAAAGAGATCGACGGGGTCGCGGTCGAGGAACGGCGGCGCGAGCGTATAAACGAACTGTTCCTGGTTGAACCAGCGCAGGACCGCGCGCACGTAGTCGGTGTCGTCCGGGTGCTGTGCGCGCAGCTCCCGCGCATACGCGATGGCCTTTTCATTGCCAGCACCCAGGCCGAGGTTGGCACGCGTCTCCAGCGCGGCGTCGGCGCGGTAGGTGGAGCGCAGCACCGAGCGCAGCGAATAGCGCAAGGATTCCGCCACGGGCGCGCGCAGCAGCAGTTGCTGGTCACGGGACACGAACACTGTTCCGCCGTACCCGCGCGGCGCGCCGCTGGTGATCTCGGGGAGCGTGGCGGGCATGTCGAGCGCGAACAGCGAAGGCCAGTTGTTCGGTTCGAGTGTCACGGTGTAGGCAACGGACGGTCCGGTCGAGGCGACGAGTTCGCCGCGCAGGCCCGACGCGCCCGGTCGCCACGTGCGACCGTCGAAGCGCGAGAAGACGGGGCCACGCCAGTAGCGCATGGCGGCCGGCGGCACGGACCCGTCGAAATCGACGCGAAAGGCGACGGCGTCGGACAACGACAATTCACTGATCTGACCCGGCGACATGGAATCCGAGAGCCCCGTTTGCGCACCGAAATCGGATGGCAGCCCCCACAGCGGTCCGGTCAGTCGGGGGAACAGCAGGAACAGCAGCGCCGCGATTGGCAACCCTTGCAACATCATCACGGCGCTGCGGCGTGCCGCCGCGCCCCAGGCGAAGGTGATGGTGCCGCTGGTGCGCGTGCGATGCACGGCATCCAGCGCGACGCCGACCATGATCACCGCGGGCAGGACGGCAAGGGCGGCCAGCAACGACTGCCCGTAGAAGAACGGCGTGATCAACAGGAAGCAGGCGAGGCAGACGAGCAGCGTGCCATCGCGGGTGGTTCGCGTTTCCAGCAGCTTGATCGCCACCAGGATGAACAGGAACGCCACCGACGGATCGCGCCCGACGAAGTAGCCGAACGAGGCGCGTACCGCGAACGCGGCGGTCACGGCGAACAGCACCAGCGCCCACGACGGTATGCGCCCAGGCGATGCTGCCGGCCGCAGGCGGTCGCGCCGCAGCAGCAGCAGACGCAGCACCACGAGCCCGATGCCGGCGGCGACGACCCAGATCGGCAGATGGGGGGCCTGCGGAAGCTGTGCGCACAGCAGCAGGACGCCGAGAATGCGGATCTGCGTCGCGCCGAGGGCGGGGCGCGTTGCAGCAGTCGGGCGCGCTGCGCCCATCCCGAACCAGGCGGCGATGCGCATCATGGTGGCGATGCGTCGTCGTACAACGCGAGCGCCGCGAGTGCGGAGCGCCGGTGCTCGCGACCCTGCGCAGGCGCGATCCGCACGCCGGGGATGGCGAGCGAAAATGCGCGCGCGCTGCGTTCCGCGGCGAGCACCCACGCGGTGAGGCGTGACAGGCGGGCTTCGACCGGCAGTCCTGCTGGCAGCCCCGCCCACGATAGCGCGACCGGCCCGCCGCCGCCGGCGCCATCGAACTCCTTGCTGAACCATCCGGCGCCACGGGCGACGGCCTTCCAGGCGACGCGCTGCGGCGGGTCGCCACGCTGGAATTCGCGCAGCCCGGCAAGATCGGCATCATCGGCGCGTCCGGCCACGAGCGGATCGGTTCCGCCCTGATCGCGCGGCAGCGGTGGCGCACCGATCTCTGCCGCGGGAAAGACGATACCGGTGAGCGGAAAGTGGACATAGGCCCAGCCGCGCCACAGGCCGAACGGAAAGTCGGACGTCAACGTGACGCGGCCGAGCGCCAGGCGTCCGCGCTTGGGCGCCGGCAGCGACAGCGTGACCGTCAGTGCCGCACCCGCCGGGATGTCGCCGCCGGCGCGGACGCCGCCGGCCTCGAGCGCGATCGCGGTGCGGGTCGCGGCCCCCGCGTGCATGGCCAGTGCGAACGGCAATTCGCCGCCGGCGAAGGTTTCGCCTGCGGAAAGTGGCGCGATCTCGATGCCGGCAAGATTGCGAAACGTGTGCAGCTGCGCCGCCGCGATCAGCCCCGCGAGCAGGAAGGTCACGCCCACGCCAAGCGACAGCGAATAGTTGAGCGAGGCGAGCAGCATCGTGACCAGCGTCGCGATGAACGCCCAGCCGCGTCGGGTAGGCAGCAGGTAGATGCGCGAATGGCGCAGGACGACTGGCGCATCGTCGGATGGGTCGAGCCTGAACGCGCGCTGGCGCACGCGTGCCCGCCAGCTTCGCTCACTGCCTTGCACCAGCGCGGACATGTCCGCCATCGTCTTGCGTCGATCAGGGCAGCGGGACGGCGCGCAACAGCGATTGCGCCTGCACCGCCCCGGCGCGCGTGCCACCGGCGAGCCGGTGCCCCGCCACCGAACCGAACACCGCTTGCACGTCTTCGGGCAGGACCATCGCGCGGCCGGCGAGCAGCGCCCAGGCGCGGGCGGCGGCCAGCAGCATCAGGCCGGCGCGCGGACTCAAGCCGCGGCGGGCGCCGGCGTCGCCGTTGGTGCCATTTGCCGCGTGCCCGCGCGAGGCGGCAAGAAGCGCCTGGACATAGTCGAGCAGCGCGGGCGCCACGTGCACGGCCGCCGCCTCGCGCTGCCACTCGGCGAGCGAAGCCGGATCGGCAACGGGCGGCAGGTCGCCGATGCGACTGCGGCGATCGCCGCCGGCGAGGAGCTCGCGTTCCGCCGCGGCGTCCGGGTAGCCGAGTTCGATGGCCATCAGGAAGCGGTCGAGCTGCGATTCCGGTAGCGGGTAGGCGCCGATCTGTTCGACCGGATTCTGCGTGGCAATCACGAAAAAGGGGTCGGGCAGCTTGCGCGTCTGCCCGTCCATCGATACCTGCCGTTCTTCCATCGCCTCCAGCAACGCGCTCTGGGTCTTGGGAGGCGCCCGGTTGATCTCGTCGGCGAGCACCACCGAGCTGAAGATGGGACCGCCATGAAAGCGAAACGCCTGCGTACGCTCGTCGTAGATCGACACGCCGAGCACATCGGCGGGCAGCAAATCGCTCGTGAACTGGACGCGTGCGTACTTGAGACCCAGCGTCGTTGCCAGCGCCTGGGCCAGCGTCGACTTGCCGACGCCCGGGATGTCCTCGATCAGCAGATGGCCGCGGGCCACCAGGCAGGTGAGCGCCAGGCGCAGCGGCTCGTCCTTGCCTACTACAATGCGCGCGAGCTGCCCGAGCACCTGCTGCAGCCTGGCGGCGGCGGGGGGGCCGGGTTGCGATGCAGGGCGAAGGGTCATGGCAGGGCTTCTGGCGTAGGTGAACGTTCCACTGTAGCTCGACCGGCCGCATTTCGTCACGACCGGCGGGCGCAGGGTAAACTCCGCTTGGCGGTATGACCACACGGTGGAGGCCACGCGCAACCGCGGGCGAGTCTTCGGCCAGCATTGCCGCCGCGAAGTTCCGTTTGCAGCGTTCCCGCACTGCCTACATGCCGTGACCACCGCGTTCATCACCCATCCATCGTTCCTGCTCCACGAAATGGGGCCTTACCATCCGGAGTGTCCGGAGCGGCTCACGGCGATCAACGACCGCCTGATCGCCGCCGGAATCGACGCGTATCTGCAGCACGTCGAGGCGCCCGAGGCGACCGACGAGCAAATCGGACGCGTGCACGGCGCCGCCTACATCGCGTCGATCATGGCGGCCATTCCGGAGGAGGGACTGCACTTTCTCGACCCGGACACCGCCCTCAACCGCCATACGGTAACCGCGGCCCGCCACGCTGCTGGTGCGGTGGTGCATGCCGTGGATCTCGTTCTCGGCGGCAGTTGCCAGACCGCCTTTTGTGCCGTGCGACCGCCCGGACACCATGCTGAACGCCGGCGCGCGATGGGATTCTGCATCTTCAATAGCGTAGCCATTGGCGCCGCGCATGCACTCGCGGCGCACGGACTCGAGCGTGTCGCGGTGGTGGATTTCGACGTCCACCACGGCAACGGTACCGAGGACATTTTCCAGGGTGACCCCCGGGTACTGATGGTGTCGACCTTTCAGCATCCGCTGTATCCGTATTGCGGTGTCGACAATCCGGCGCCGAACATGGTCAACGTGCCGCTGCCGGCCGGTGCGGGCAGTGACGATTTCCGTGCGGCAGTGCGCGATTACTGGCTGCCGGCGCTGGAAGCCCATCGGCCCCAGCTCATTCTCGTTTCTGCCGGTTTCGACGCCCATCGCGAAGACCCCCTGGCCGGGCTCGAGTTCACCGAGGCTGACTACGCATGGGTAACGCGCGAGCTGCTCGCGGTCGCCGACCGGCATGCGGAAGGGCGCCTCGTGTCCACACTCGAAGGCGGCTATGCCTTGTCGGCACTCGGCCGCAGCGTCACCGAACACGTGCGTGAACTGGTGGCCACCTAGCGACGCCGGCTGCTGTCCGGTCCGGTCAGCCTTGTCGCTCGCGCCGACGACGGTAGAATCGTTCCGTCGTGTGTACGCGGAGTGGTCATGAAACGACGCGATTTCCTGAGTTCGTGCGCCATTGCCGGCGGGACGGCGGGCGCCGTCGCTCTCGGCGGGTTGCCGGTTGCGTGGGCACAAGCAAACCCGCGGGTCTACGCGCGCACGCGCCTGGTCGACGTGCATGGGCAGACGCTCGCACCGACAACGCTGCAGCCGGAAGTCAACTACGTCTTTCACTACCCGTACGCGGCAACACCCTGCCTGTTGCTCAAGCTCGCGAAGCCGGTGACCGTGCCCGCCGCCCTCAAGCGGCAGGATGGCTCACCTTATGCGTGGCAGGGAGGCGTGGGACGGGAGCGCAATCTGGTCGCCTTCTCCGCCATCTGCGCGCACAAGCTCGCCTATCCGACCCGCGAGGTTTCCTTCATTCGCTACCAGAAGGATGCGTCGGCCACCTCCGGCGCGCACGTGATCCACTGCTGCGCAGACCACAGCGTCTACGATCCGGCGCAGGGAGCGCGCGTGTTATCAGGCCCGGCGCCGCAACCGCTCGCGGCGA
This sequence comes from uncultured beta proteobacterium, assembly GCA_963756765.1. Classification (GTDB taxonomy): domain Bacteria; phylum Pseudomonadota; class Gammaproteobacteria; order Burkholderiales; family Casimicrobiaceae; genus VBCG01. Next base: position 90,439 of record CAVWPC010000029.1, read on the forward strand.
TCCTGCTTGAATACCGACCTGCCGATGACGCGCTCTATGCACTGGGTACGGTCGGCGCCGAGCAGTTCGATGCCTTCTTCGACAAGTACAAACTGAAGCTGGCCCTCGAGTACGGCGACGGCAAGGCGCGCCGTGCCGTGACCGAAACCAGCGTGGTGCGTGAACTCGGGAACTATTGCCGCACGACCATCCAGTGTTGACGCGCGCATCGCATCCGCACTTCAGAGGCGTCGCGTCCACGCGGTAGGGCGCGTTGGCTACGCGCCGCGGGTCGGCGCCTGACCACGTCGAGCGGCTTCCATCATGAATCCTCCTCCCATTGCTCCCGCCGCCGGCAGCGTTGCCATCGCCGTGGCAGGGCTGCGCAAGAACTACGATGAGGTCGAGGCCGTGCGCGGGATCACCTTCGCGGTGCGGCGAGGCACGACGACGGCCCTTCTCGGCGGCAACGGGGCGGGCAAGACGACGACGCTGTCGATGCTGCTCGGCGTCCTGCGGCCCACGGCCGGAACCGTCACGATTCTCGGCGAGGACATGCTGCACCATCGCTATCGCGTGCTGCCGAGGATGAACTTCACCTCTCCCTACGTGGACCTGCCCAAGCGGCTGACGGTGGGCGAGAACCTGCGCGTGTTTGCCGATCTGTACGGGTTGCGCCAGGCGAAGGCACGCGTCGCCGAGGTCGCGGCACAGTTCGACCTGACGCAGCTGCTCAAGCGGCCCTACGGCACGCTGTCGGCCGGGCAGCGCACGCGCGTGTCGCTGGCGAAGGCGCTGCTCAACGCGCCCGAGATTCTGCTGCTCGACGAGCCTACGGCATCGCTCGACCCGGACATCGGCGACCGTATGCGCAGCTACCTCGAGACCTACCAGCGCGAAAGCCACTGCACGATGTTGCTTGCCACTCACAACATGGGCGAAGTCGAGCGCATGTGCGACGACGTGATCATGCTGCGCGCGGGCACCGTCGTCGACCAGGGCTCGCCGGAGAGCCTGATCGCTCGCTACGGGCGGGCCGACATGGAGGAAGTGTTCCTCGACATCGCGCGCGGTGCCGGCGACCGCACGCCGGCCAGTGTGCTCGCCGGGGATGCCGCCTCGTGACCATGCCGCCGGCAGTTTCCCTCTATCCGCAGGACGGACTCGGCGCGTCGCTGCGCCGGGTGCGCGCCTTCGCGCGTCGACACGCCTACCTGCTGCTCAAGTCGTGGCCGCGACTGGTGTCGATGGCCTACTACCCCACGGTCACCATGGTGCTGTGGGCGTTCCTGACCATTTACCTGGCACCCACGACCGATTTCCTGAAGAGCGCACCGGGCTTTTTCATTGGTGCGGTGCTGCTGTGGGACGTGCTGTTCCGCGGCCAGCTCGGCGTGTCGCTGACGTTCATCGAGGAGATGTATTCGCGCAACCTGGGCAACCTGTTCGTGAGTCCACTGCGCCTGCGCGAATTCATCGCCGGCCAGCTGGCGATGAGCTTGTTGCGTACGCTGATAGGAGTCGGCGGTGCGTGCGTGTTCGCGTGGCTGCTGTTCCAGTACGCGATCACCTCGCTGGGCTTTCCGCTCGTGGCGTTCTTCGTCCTGCTGATCGTGTTCGGCTGGGCAATCGGGCTTGCGGTGTCGGCGATGATCCTGCGCTGGGGCTTGGGCGCCGAGGAACTGGCGTGGGCGGCGATCTTCCTGCTGGCGCCGGTGTCGGGTGTCTACTATCCGATTGCCGTGCTGCCGCCCTGGATGCAGGGAATCGCCAATGCGCTCCCCGCGGCGCACGTTTTCGAAGGCATGCGGGCACTGCTGCTGCAGCACGAGTTCCGCTGGGATCACTTCTGGTGGGCGCTGGCGCTCAACGCCGTGTACATGGTCGTGGGCGTTGCCGTGTTCGCGTCCGCGATCCGGCACGCGCGCGACCATGGCACGCTGTTGCAGATGGGGGAATGAGCGCAGACCCGTCGGGCGCTCGCGCGGCTAGGCTTCCGGGGGTTTCGCCGGGGCGGCATACCATCCGGCGGGCCGCACGACCTTCGGTTCCGCCGGGTCGCCCACGTAATGCGGCGACATGATCTGTACGTCATGCTCGTTGAAGACGTCCTGGACAGTGGCGTACAACGCCGAATTCACTTCCGCCCGGGAGAGCGGGCTTTCCGCCGCGGCGTGACAGACGAGGCGGTACTCGGCGTAAAAGTCTGCCAGCGCGGTCTGAAACACCTTGGGGACGGGCTCGTTCAGGATGCCCTGTGTGCGCGTCGCCGCCTCGATCAGCATCGCGTGGACCTGGCGCCACGGCGTGTCGTAGCCAATGGTCACCGTGGCATCGACGACGAAGCCCTCGCTGTGCATCGTGCGCGAGTAGTTGTACGTGACCGAGGTTAGGATCGTCGAATTCGGGATCGTCAGTTCCTCTCCCATCCCGGTACGCACGCGGGTGGTGAACATGCCCATGGCGACGATCGTGCCCTCGGAGGTTCCTATACGCACGTATTCGCCCGGCCGGTAGGCGCGCGTATACATGAGGATGAGGCCGCTGGCCGCCTGGCCGAAGATGCCGGAAGCCCCGACCGTCACCATGAGGCCTGCGAGGACGGACAGTCCCTTGAAGGCGTCGGTATCCGAACCGGGAATATACGGGTACGCCATGACGAGCGCGAACAGCCAGACCGCGATCGTGGTGAGCCGTCGCGATGCCGGTGCCGTGTCTTCGTCGACCCAGCCGACGTTGATGCGCTTCTGCTCGACCGCGTCGTAGAAGCGCTTGGCAAGCCGGTTGACCCAATAGGCGAGGGTGAAGATCAGGATCACGACGGTCACGTCCGGCAGCGCGTGCGCGATGCTGATCAGAATGCCGCTGATGGTATTGAACAGGAAGCCGTTGAGCTTCTCGGCCCAGGGGCGCGTGAATGGGAAGCGCCCGAGTACGTAGCCAAGCCACTCGTAGGTGACGAGCAGAATCAGCACCCAGCCGGCAAAGCGCACGATCGCGCGATACACGACGACCGCGCGGTGGCTGGGCATGAAGACGAAGCCTCCGACACGGAGCTTTTCGGTGGCCTGCGCAAGATCGGCGGTGCGGCGACGCAGCACCCGTCCGATCCGCGAGAGCACCCACAGCACCAGCAGATAGATCACCGTGGCCGCTGCCGCGAGGATGCCGGCCTGCAGGAGGAGTTGGCTGTCGCGTGCTTCGCGCGTGGCCGCCACCACTTCGGTCAATGCGCCGACGGCTTCGCTGGTGAGGGTCGCGAGCGTGGTCCCGATGCCCGTGGCCGCATCATCGGGCGTGATGACGAATACGTATTCGTCGTCGATGGAGATCAGCATGCCCTGCGGGATGGCGGTGGCAGTGACCCTGCCCCGTCCGCCTTGGTCCAGCACGGTCCGGATGCGCTCCGTCGCCAGTTGCCGGCGCAGGTCGGGGGTCAGCCCGAGGAATTGGCCCCGAAAAGTCAGGATGGGCCGGTTGAACACGACCAGCCGTGCGGGAGCGCCCAGCGACGGTGCGTCGCTTGCCAAGGCGGTGGTTGCCATCGATCCGGCCGCCGTGGGATCGGCCACCGTCGGAGACAACGCAGCGCCCGGATCGGAACCTTGCGCCGCCGTCGCCGGCAATTGCGCAGCAAGGCCACCTGCCAGCGCGAGGGACAGGAACGCAGCCGCCGCAAGGCGGCGCAGGAATCGTGTCATGTGACGATCAGCGCCGCGGCTACGCGGCGGCCTTCCGCCGCCAGGATATTGAAGGTGCGACAGGCAGCACGGGTGTCCATCGCCTCGACGCCTACATGCGCGGCACTCAGCGGGCGTAGCAGCCCGGGATGAGGAAACTGCTGGCGTTCACCGGTGCCAAGCAGCACCAGCTCCGGCTGATTCGCTAGCAGCGCATCGAAGTCGCGCTCGGTCAGCGCGCCGAACCCGGCCGGTGCCCAGCCTTCGATGACCGCGTCGGGTAGCAGCACGATATTGCTCCTGTATTCGGTGGGCCCGACACGTACCCATCCGGGACCCGATGCGGTCACCACATTGGTTGTCGAAGGCTGCAGGTGGAATTTCATTGAATGCGGTTCCGCGGGGCGTGCCTTCCGGTCGACGCGACTGGATTGCGACCGCTGCCGAGAGTATATAAAATCGCGTTGAGTCGCGAATCCCACCGCTTCTTGCGTCGCTCGGACGGTTCCGGGCGCTTACGGAAGAAAGACCTTAGTATGCCCCCCCCTCTGGAAACCCAGTTTGCGCGTATCGAGCGCCTGCCGCCTTACGTCTTTTCGATCACGTCGGAGCTCAAGATGGCCGCGCGGCGCCGCGGCGAGGACATCATCGATTTCGGCATGGGCAACCCGGACGGCCCCACGCCTTCGCACATCGTCGACAAGCTGGTCGAGACCGTACAGCGCAACGACACGCACGGTTACTCGGTATCGAAGGGTATTCCGCGGCTGCGGCGCGCCATCTGCCATTGGTACCGGCGGCGATGGGGCGTGGAGTTCGATCCCGAGACGGAGGCGATCGTCACCATCGGTTCCAAGGAGGGGATTGCCCATCTGGCGCTCGCCACGCTTGGGCGCGGCGACACCGTGCTCGTGCCCAATCCGAGCTATCCGATCCACATCTACGGCCCGGTGATCGCCGGCGCCGACATCCGCCAGGTGCAACTGACGCCGGACGTGGACTTCTTCGCCGAACTCGAGCACACAATCCGCATGAGCTTCCCGAAGCCGAAGATGCTCATTATCAACTTTCCGGCCAATCCCACCGCACAGTGTGTCGAGTTGCCGTTTTTCGAGAAGATCATCGCGCTGGCCAGGGAGTACGGCATCTACGTGGTCCACGATCTTGCCTACGCCGACATCTGTTTTGACGGCTGGAAGGCGCCGTCGATCATGCAGGTGAAGGGCGCGCGCGACGTGGCGGTAGAGTTCTTCACCATGTCCAAGAGCTACAACATGGCGGGTTGGCGCATCGGCTTCATGGTGGGCAACCGGGATCTCGTCAACGCGCTGGCCCGCATCAAGGGCTACCACGACTACGGTACGTTCACGCCGCTCCAGGTCGCCGCGATCGCCGCGCTCGAAGGGCCGCAGGACTGCGTCGCCGAGATCAGCGCCAAGTACCAGTCGCGGCGTGACGTGCTGGTGAAGGGCTTGCACGAGTCGGGCTGGATGGTGGACAACCCGAAGGCTTCGATGTACGTGTGGGCGAGGATCCCCGAGGCGTACCGCAACCTCGGCTCGCTCGAATTCTCCAAGCAGTTGCTGGCGAAGGCCAAGGTGTCGGTGTCGCCCGGCGTGGGCTTCGGCGAATTCGGGGATGCGCATGTGCGCTTCGCGATGATAGAGAACGAATCGCGGACCCGGCAGGCCATCCGCGGGATCAAGCAGATGTTCCGCGACGACGGGCTGCTGTGATGGCGGGGGGCGGCATGAAACCACTCAACGTGGGCCTGCTGGGCTTCGGCGTGGTGGGCCGCGGGAGCTGGGACGTGCTTCGCCGCAACGGCGAGGAAATCGCGCGTCGCGCGGGCAGGCCGATTCGCGTGCGCTGGATCGCGACGCGCACACCGGAGCGCGCTCATGCAGCGTTGCAGGGCGTCGACGACGTCCAGTTGACCGACGATCCGCGTGTGGTGGTCCGCCATCCCGAAGTCGACATCGTCTGCGAGTTGATCGGCGGCATCGAGCCCGCGCGCACCCTGGTGCTCGACGCGATCGCCCACCGCAAGCACGTGGTGACGGCCAACAAGGCGCTGCTCGCCCATCATGGCAACGAGATCTTCGCCGCCGCATCGGAGCAGGGAGTCATGGTGGCTTTCGAAGCCGCCGTCGCTGGCGGCGTGCCCATCATCAAGGCATTACGCGAAGGGCTCACCGCCAACCGGATCGAGTGGATCGCCGGGATCATCAACGGCACGTCGAATTTCATCCTGTCGCAGATGCGCGCCACCGGAGCGGGTTTTGCCGAGGTGCTGGCCGAAGCGCAGCGGCGCGGCTACGCCGAGGCCGACCCGACCTTCGACGTCGAAGGCATTGACTCTGCGCACAAGCTCTCCATCATGGCGGCCATTGCCTTCGGCGTGCCGATGCAGTTCGACAAGGCGTACGCGGAGGGCATCACCAAGTTGACGCGCGAGGACATGCGCTATGCCGAGGAACTGGGCTACCGTATCAAGCTCCTGGGCATCACGCGGCGTTCCAGCGCGAACGGCAAGGAGGGCATCGAGCTGCGCGTCCACCCCACGCTGGTGCCGCGCGAGCGGCTGATCGCCAATGTCGAGGGCGCGATGAACGCCGTGCTGGTGATGGGCGATGCCGTCGGCGCGACGCTTCACTACGGCGCCGGCGCCGGCGCCGAGCCCACCGCCAGCGCGGTGATCGCCGACCTGGTCGATGTCACGCGCATGCACACCGCCGATCCCGAGCACCGCGTGCCGCACCTCGCGTTCCAGCCGGACCAGTTGACCGACGTCCCGTTCCTGCCGATGGGCGAAGTCATCACCAGCTACTACCTGCGCATGCGCGTCGACGACCGGCCGGGCGTACTCGCCGACATAACGCGCATCCTCGCCGACCGCGACATTTCCATCGATGCGATGATCCAGAAGGAGCCCTCGGAAGGCGAGGACCAGACCGACATCATCCTGCTCACGCACCGTACGGTGGAAAAGAACATCGTCGCGGCCATCGCCAGCATCGAGGCGCTGCCCACCGTCCGCGGTACCATCGTGCGCATCCGGCTCGAGGAACTCAACTGATGCGCTACGTGAGCACCCGAGGCGCCTGGCACGAGGACCCGCGGCCGTTCACCCGGATCCTGCTCGAGGGCCTGGCGCCTGACGGCGGCCTGGCCGTGCCGCAGGCGTACCCGCGGGTCGGCAGCGAAGACCTTGCGGCCTGGCGACGCTTCGATTATCGCGAGCTCGCGATCGCCGTCCTCGCGCGGTTCATCGATGACATTCCGCCGGCGGATTTGCGGCAGATCGTCGACCGGACCTACACGCGCGAGTGTTTCGGCGATGTGGCCATTGCGCCGCTGCGGACCCTGGAGCCGGGGTTGCATCTGCTTCGGGTGTCCAACGGGCCCACGCTGTCGTTCAAGGACATCGCGCTGCAGCTGCTGGGCAACCTATTCGAGTACGTGCTCGCCCGCGAAGGACGCACCATCAACATCCTCGGCGCGACGTCCGGCGATACCGGTAGTTCTGCCGAGCACGCGATGCGGGGCAAGCACAACGTCGCCGTGTTCATGCTTTCGCCACGGGGCCGCATGAGCGCGTTCCAGACCGCCCAAATGTTCTCGCTGCAGGATGCCAATATCTTCAATCTTGCCGTCGAGGGGACGTTCGACGACTGCCAGGATCTCGTGAAGGCCGTGACGGGGGATGCGCAGTTCAAGGCACGCTTTCGCGTCGGTGCGGTGAACTCGATCAACTGGGCCCGCATCGCCGCGCAGGTGGTCTATTACTTCAAGGGCTACTTTGCCGCGACGGTGTCCAACCATGACGCGGTCGACTTCGCGGTGCCGTCCGGCAACTTCGGCAACATCCTGTCCGGGTACGTGGCGCGGACGATGGGCCTGCCGATTCGCCGCCTGATTCTGGCGACCAACGAGAACGATGTGCTCGACGAGTTCTTCCGCACCGGGACCTACCGACCGCGGACGTCCGAGCAGACACATGCGACGTCGTCGCCGTCGATGGACATCTCCAAGGCGTCCAATTTCGAGCGTTTCGTGTTCGATGCCGTGGGGCGCGATCCCGACAGCTTGCGTGCACTGTTCGCCCAGCTTGCCCGCACCGGCAGTTTCATGCTCGCGGGAACCCCAGCCTGGCAACGGGTCCTGGCAGCGAATATCGTATCCGGACGCAGCACGCATGCGGATCGGCTTGCGACGATTCGCGACATCAGCGAGCGCTATGGCGTCGTCGTCGACCCGCATACCGCCGACGGACTCAAGGTCGGCCGTGAGCATCGTGATGCCTCGGTGCCGCTGATCTGCGTCGAGACTGCGTTGCCGGCGAAATTCGCTGCGACCATCCGCGAGGCGCTCGGACGCGAGCCCGATCGTCCGGCCGCCTATGCGGGCATCGAGGAGCTGCCGCAGCACAGTACTGCGGTGCCGGCCGACGCGGATCGCGTCAAGTCGTTCATCATGCAGCACGCCGCCGCGTGAAACGCACGCGGGCCACGCGCTTGCTCGCTCCGGGGCATCCACGTTGAACGATCTTTTCAAGAACCTGGGGGCAGGTCTGCGCCTGGCCTTTTTCCTGCCGGTCGAGCGCCTGGCGTTTCGTATCGACCTGCCGCAACTCCTGTGGCTGTTCGCACTCTCCGCCGGCATCGACCTCGTCGGCGACTGGTTCCGCACGGACGCGCCGCGCGAGCTCTCGCTGCTGGGCGCGGGGTCCGAACTGTATGCCGGTGCGTTGCTGCTGCTCGCCTCGGCGCTGATCTCGCTGCTCAATCGGCAACGGCCACTGGCGCTGGCCGTGCCGGTCATCGCGCTGTCGTCGCTGCCGCTGATCCAGGCGGCGCATTACTTGCCCTATGTCGGCATACCGCTGCTCGGGCAAGGTACGGTGCGTTTGCTGTTCGAGTACGTGATCATCTGCTGGATCGTCATCGTGCTGATCCGCAGCGTCGCGGTCGCCTTCGCGCCATCACCACCGTTCGTATGGCTGCGGGCGATCGGCGGCGGCCTGCTGCTGGCCTCCCCGATCTGGTTCGCCAACGCGCTCTTTCCCAACGAGCCGTGGTGGCGCGAACATGCCGAGCCGGCGGGAATGAATGCCGGCTACGAAGCGGTGCTCGCGGCGCAGGGTTACGTGCTCGACAACGCGCTGGGCGCCCTCGCGGACGAACGCCCGGGCCAGACGGACCTCTACTTCGTCGGCTTTGCGCCGTACGGGCGCCAGGATGTGTTCAAGAAGGACGTGGAAGCGGCGCAGCAGGTGATGGACAGCCGCTGGCGCACCGAGGGTCGCTCGATCGTGCTGCTCAACAATCCGCAAACGCTGGTCACCACGCCCTTCGCCACGGTCACCAACCTGCGCGAGACGCTCAACGAGGTCGGCTCCATCATCGATGCCGAGGACGATGTCGTGATGGTGTACCTGGTAAGCCACGGCAGCTCCGACCATCGCCTGGCGGCCGACCAGTGGCCGTTGTCGCTGGTGGAACTGACGCCCGTTGGGCTCAAGCAGCTGCTGGACGATGCCGGCATCAAGTGGCGGATCATCGTGGTGTCGTCCTGCTATTCCGGCGGCTACATCGCCCCGCTGCGCGATGACAACACACTGATCGTGACCGCCGCACGCGCCAATCGCATTTCCTTCGGGTGCGGCGACCGCAGCGACGCGACGTTCTTTGGCGAGGCGTTCTTCCAGCAGGGCATGGCTAAGGCCGATAGCATCGACGCCGCGTTCGAAACAGCGAAGGTTCGCGTCGACCAGCGCGAAAAGAGCGAAGGCTATTCGCCGCCGTCCGATCCGCAGATCTTCATCGGCGAGGCGATGGTCGAGAAGATGAAGACGCTGCGCAAGCAGGGCGCCTCGGGCGCCACCGTCCGGCTCCGTAGCGCCGCACCCCAAGGTTGACGAGGGGCTGGTAGGCCCGACCGCGCCATGGCCGCTTCCGTATCCGTCCGCTCGCTCGATCACGCCTATGGCGCGCATCGCGTCCTGCGCGGCATGGATTTCGCGCTAGCGCCTGGCCGGATTGGCTGCCTGCTGGGACCCTCGGGCTGCGGCAAGACTACGCTGTTGCGCTGCCTTGCCGGATTCGAGCCGGTGCAGCGCGGTGAGATCCGCCTGTCGGACCGTCTGGTATCGAGCCCCGACGTGCAGGTGCCACCGGAGCGGCGCGGGGTGGGCATGGTGTTCCAGGACTACGCGCTGTTTCCGCACTTGTCGGTGGCGGACAACGTCGGGTTCGGACTCATGCGGGTTTCCTCGCGCGAGGCGGATGCGCGAACCGCCGGGATGCTGGAAATGGTCGGCCTCAGCGGTGTTGCCAACGTCTTCCCGCATGAACTTTCCGGCGGACAGCAGCAGCGCGTCGCGCTGGCCCGCGCGCTTGCTCCCGCACCGGATCTCCTGCTGCTGGACGAACCGTTTTCCAACCTCGACGTGGAACTGCGCGAGCGCATTTCCGAGGAAGTCAGGACGATCCTCAAGGCCGCCGGCACCACGGCCATCCTGGTCACGCACGACCAGCACGAAGCCTTCGCGATCGCCGATGAAATCGGCATCATGAAAGACGGCTCGATCGAGCAGTGGGACAGCGCGTACAACCTGTATCACCGGCCGCGGACGCGCTTCGTCGCCGACTTCGTGGGGCAGGGTGTATTCCTGCGCGGCATCGCACAGGGCGATGGCCGGATGAGCACCGAGCTCGGCGAACTCGAAGGCGAGTGGCCTGTCGAGGTGCCGGCCGGCGGCGCCGTCGATCTCCTGCTGCGGCCGGACGACATCATCCACGATGACGCGAGTCCATGGCAGGCGGAAGTCGCGGCCAAGGCGTTTCGCGGCGCGGAATTCCTGTACACGCTGCGCCTCGCCTCCGGTACCCGGCTGCTGTCGCTCGTGCCGTCGCATCACAATCACGCGATCGGCGAGCGGATCGGTATTCGCCTCGAGATCGATCACGTGGTGGCGTTTCCCGCGGAGGCGGCGACGGCAGGCCGATTGATTTGCCCGCGCGTGGCGCGCTGAGGTATAATTCGACCGCGGGGTGGAGCAGTCTGGCAGCTCGTCGGGCTCATAACCCGAAGGTCATAGGTTCAAATCCTATCCCCGCAACCATCTAATCAAGGGCTTGCGAAATCGCAGGCCCTTTCAATTTCCGGACTGTGACGTATTTGTGCCGTAACTTTGCGGCACAGACGTCAACGGCTTGCACAATTTCTCCGCAAACGGCGCGAGATGGTCGGCGGCAAGATGCGCGTAACGCCGCACCATGTCCGCACTTTGCCAGCCACCCATCTCTTGCAGCGCGAACAGCGGAGTGCCCGCCTGCACGTGCCAGCTCGCCCAGGTATGCCGCAAGTCATGCCAGCGAAAATCTTCGATCCCGGCAGCCTCGAGAGCGGCATACCAGGCCTTGGTGCTGACCTGCTTGATCGGATTACCGTGATAGCTGAACACGTGCGTCGGATGGGTTCCCAGCCGTCCGCGTATCAGCAACACCGCTTCCGTATTCAGTGGAACCGGTATCGCCCGCCGTCCCTTTGCTTGGTCCGGATGAATCCAGGCTACGCGTCGTACCAAATCTACTGCGCTCCACTGTAAGCCGGTAACGTTCGCCGCGCGCAATCCCGTGGCGAGACTGAAGCGCGCCATCGCTGCCAGGTGCTCAGGCAACACAGCGATGAGCCGGTCTGCTTCCTCGCGGCGAAGAAAACGAATGCGCCGCACCGGCTCCTTCAGCATTCGAATCTTGGGGGCGCGATCGAGCCACTCCCATTCATCGACGCATTTGCGCAGAATCGCGCGCAAGACTTCGAGCGTTCGATTTACCGTGGCATTGGTCACACCCTGCGCGAGCTTCGCTTCGGTGATCGCGTCGATCGTGGCGCGATTGATGGTGGAAAGGCACTTGCCTCGAAGGTGCGAATCAAGCCACCGCAGCTTCGTGACATCCTCTGCCGCCGTAGCTTTGTGCGACTGCTCCTTCAACCACCGCACCACCGCCTCGTTCCACGTGTGCTGCGGCTTGTCGCTCATTTTCGCGATGCGCCACAGCTCCGCCTTTACCCGATCGTGAAATTCCTGCGCTAGGGCTTTGTTGGCAGTTTCAGTAGTTCGGCGTACTCGCTCCCCATTGGGGGCGTGAATGTCGAGCCACCAGATACCGCCGCGTTTGCGAAGTGACATTCCATCTCCTTTCTCAGAGTCACTTGCAACGCTTGCCGAGGCTCAGGATAGAGGGAACGAAGATACGAGGCAAGGTCATCCTCCAGGAACACCCAGGCGCGACCTACCTTCGCCCCGGGAATAACGCCCGCCTTGGCGCGTCGGCGCAGCTCTTCGGGATGGCAGCGCAAAAAAGTCGCCGCTTCTTTGAGGTCGAAAGTCTTCATGCATGCAGTGCGTCCAATAGTCGATCAATGAATCTCGCAGTTTGCGCACGCCGCGAACAGTAAACAACCCACTCCGTCCAACTCAGTCGTAGTCAGTCGTAGTCGTCATGCGCTCGTGATTGCGAGAGCATGTTATTCACGGATTTCAAGATCGAGCAAACGCGTGCCGCAAACGGCACACCGCTTTTACGCTTTTACTGAAAACGCGTGCCGAAGTGGCACGCGTTTGCATTTGTTCCGTTCCGTGCTCAACATTTCGCAGTGTGGTGATGCCACGAGTGAACGGAGCAAGCATGACGAAAGAGTTCTACACGGTCGACGAAATTGCAGAGCTGCTGCGCGTTCGTCCAGGGACCGTACGCAATCGGGTGTCGCAGCGTCGGCGCGATGTGCCGCCATCGATCGTGATCGGAAGGCGGAGATTGTTCCCGCTCTGCGACTACGAGCTGTGGATCAAGCAGCGCCTGTTCGAGCGCATTCGCTAGGAGGCCTGCTATGAGTCTTAAGGTAATGGCATGGGCCTGGAATCTGCCGCTTCCGCCAACGCCGAAGTTCGTGATGATGGCGCTCGCCGACGAAGCGAACGATGATGGGTACTGCTTCCCGTCGCATCACCGGATCGCGCAGAAATGCAGCATCAATGAGCGCAGCGTGCGACGCATGCTCAGCATGCTCTCCGCTGACGGTTACCTCGAGATCAAGCAGCGATTCAACGGTCGCGCGCGCACGAGTAACGGCTACAAACTGGCGATCAACCGCCCCCGGACAAATTGTCCGGGGGGAGAGGTCTCAGCTGTCCTGGGGGATAGGACACCGGTGTCCGGGGGGCCTGGACATCCATGTCCGGGGGCCCCGGACATGGATGTCCGAGTACCCACTACTTACCCGTTATTTAACCCACCACCACCACCACCACGGCAACCTCCGGATGCGAGACCGAGCGCCCGCGCTCCGATCGTCGGAAAGTCGTGTGGTGGTGGTGATCTTTGTTTTCCAGGAGGCTTGTCGGAAGGGCAGCGACGGACGCTTACAGGCCACCTGTGCGGAATGAGGCTGGACGATGCGCAGCAGATTCTCGATGAGCTCACAGGGCAGATGGCACACGCGAAGGTTCACAACCCGATTCGCTATTGCGTGGCACTGGTCGACAAGCACAAGCGAGGGCTATTCACGCCGGAGCTTGGACTGCCCATCGCCGAGCGGCGTGCAGCCGAGCGGCTGAGGCAAGACGTGTTGCAGGCGCAATGGACGACGCCGCAGGCGACGGCAAGCGTGTCAGGTCGAGCGATACCGCCGAATGCGCAGGCGATGCTCGATCGATTCCGCGGGAGGTCCTCTCCACAACTTTCGGATCGCGATTCTGACGGCGAGCAACCGGACGATTCGAATGCAATGGATGACACGGACTGATGGGCGTGATTCGGTCATCGAGGCGACCGGGCTGCGTCGGCTGCTGTACGAGACGCGCGATTCGCCGTGCACTCGCCCTGCGCCCCCTTGGTGCGTTGGGACGTTTTGACACGAGCAGGCGCGCAGTGTTTGCGGCGTCGCAAACCGATCCAACTCTATCGTCTTTACGCGCTGCAATCGCGCTCGAACGACGATGAACCAGCAGACGACATCACGCATTGCCGCGACACGAATCGACAGTCGGAACACATCTCGCCGGCGATCGCGTCGCGCCCTGTTCCATGTGCAGAAGCTGAGAGGGCGGTGGTTTTGCCGCCCGGATCAGCTGGGCAAGATAAAGGGAACCGGCACGCGCTGTGCCGATTTTCCTGTCTGCACATGGGGTTAGGGCGGCACGCGCCTCGTTTGGCGCGTGCCGCAAAAGCACCGAGATCCGCATGCAGGCTGGCTTTGCCGCGTGCCGCGAGGCGTCAAATGACAAAGAGTGTGATGGAGTGAGAAGCGATGGCTGATCAGCGCGATGACGTGTTCCGCGTGAAACCAAGGCCGCCCAAGGGCGCCTCGCGAGCAACCGAGCGCAGTTTTCTCTCGCGAGTTGCGATGGCGATGGGTAACGTCGGCGGCGTGTACGGCCGCAGTCTCGGATCAGCTCCGGTGCGGGGCGGGAAACGCGGTCGTGGCTGGGTCACCGCGCGACTCATGAACAGCAACCCAGGACCGCGCGCGCGACGCGTGGTCGTCAAGACCCGTTTGGTCGTGTTCAAGCGCGCGGGAGCGCGATCGGCCGCGACGCATCTACGCTACATCGAGCGCGACGGGGTCGGTCGGGACGGCCAGCCGGGACAGGCTTACAGCCGCGACGCGGATGCCGCCGACGTCAAGGCGTTCGAGGAGCGAAGCAAGGGCGATCGCCACCAGTTCCGCTTCATCGTGGCACCCGAAGACGCGGTCGAGCTCGAGGACTTGCGCGACTTCACCCGCGAGCTCATGAGCACGATGGAGCATGACCTCGGGACGACGCTCGAGTGGGTCGCGGTGGATCACTGGGACACCGACAATCCGCACACCCACGTCGTCTTGCGTGGCAAGGACGACAAGCGCGAGAACCTGGTCATAGGGCGCGAGTACATCGCCCACGGCATGAGGACGCGGGCCGGCGAGCTCGCCACGGAATGGCTCGGACCGCGGACGGAGCTCGAGATCCAGCGGAGCTTGCGGCGGGAAGTCGATCAGGAGCGCTGGACCGGCCTCGATCGCGAGCTGCAGGCGCGTGCCCGAGGCGGGCGCGTCGACTTGTCCATGCATCCGAAGAACGCCGATGGCCTTCGCCGCCGCGCGTTGCTCATCGGCCGGCTGCAGCGGCTTGAGGTCATGAACCTTGCGCGAGAAACCGACAAGGGCGTGTGGGCCCTGCATGACGACGTCGAGCACGTGCTTCGACGCTTGGGCGAGCGGGGCGACATCATCCGGACGATGCAACGGGCGTTCACGTCGCCGCCGCGAGAATTTGCCATCGGTGGCGAACCGCCGACGCAGCCGTTGACCGGCAAGATCGTCGCCAAAGGGTTTTCCGAAGAGCCCGAAGATCGACCATATGTGGTGGTCGATGGCTTGGACGGCCGAGGTCACTATGTCGTGCTGCCTTCGGACACCGACCTTGGGACATTGCCGGTGGGCGGCATCGTGCAGGTAACCGCCCGCTCGGGTCGGACAGCGGACCGCAACATCGCCGCGCGTGCCGTGAATGGTACCTACCAACCGGCGGACCATCTTCGTGACCTGCAAGCGAGTGTGTCCGGGCGGGTCAGGGCGGAACAGGTTGTGAAAGGCCACGTCCGGCGCCTCGAGGCGCTGCGCCGGGCCGGCATCGTCGAGCGGGTCAGCGATGGCGTCTGGCGCGTCCCGTCCGATCTGGCGCAACAGGGCGAGCGATACGACCGTGCCCGCCACGGCAACGTCAGTGTCGACCTGCGATCACACCTGTCTGTCGACCAGCAAGTCCGTACCGTCGGTGCGACCTGGCTCGACCACCAGCTCATCGACGGCGCGCGACCAGAGAAAGGCAGCCCTGGCTTCGCGGGCGAGACCTACCACGCGATGCGCGAGCGCGCGAAGTTCCTCGTGGAGCAAGGGCTGACTGAAACGCGCGACGGGCAGGTGTTTGCGTCTCCCAACATGCTCGCCAAGTTGCGCGACCGCGAGCTTGCGGACGTTGCGAAACGAATCACGCGAGAAACCGGATTGCTGCATCGACCGCTGATAGACGGCGTGCAGATCTCCGGCACGTATCGCCGCTCGATCTTGTTGGCAAGCGGCCGCTTCGCGATGCTCGACAACGGGCTGGGCTTCGCGCTGGTACCTTGGCGACCGGTTATCGAGCAGGCTCTTGGACGGAAGATTGCAGCGGTCATGCGCGGCGGCGACGTGGACTGGCAACTGGGAAGACAGCGCGGCATCGGCCTTTAGGTGTTCGCGACCGCTCGCGGCCGATCCGCGACGGTCGCCAAGCGGCCCACAAGCGGTCCGTCGGTGTCGCCTCACAATTCGCTCCACAGCAGCCATTGCCCTGTAGCGCCCGTACCGCTGCCATCAAAAGCGAGGATAACCCGCGTCGAGTTTCGCCTGCGAAAGGGTCCTTTCGGCGTGCAAATCTGACCAGGGGTTGAAGGTCTTCAGTTTCTGTTTTTGAAGCGGTAACTCTCGTTGCCGGTTTCCACGATGTCGCAGTGGTGGGTCAGGCGGTCGAGGAGCGCCCTGGTCAATCTTGGCGTCGCCGAAGATCGCGCCCATTGGCTGAACGACAGCTTGGTCGTCACGATGAGCGAGGTGCGCTCGTAGAGGCGGCTGATCAAGTGGAAGAGCAGCGCCGCGCCATCGGGTGAGAACGGCAAGTAGCCCAGTTCGTCCCGGATCACCGCATCACGGCGGGCGAGCTTCTCGGCAAGCGATGCGGTGCGCCCGGTGGGTGGCGAACGCTTCTCGTGTTGATTTGCACCGAAAAGTGACCCACTTTCCGGGGTCAAGATTCGGTGCAAATCAACACAAAGACCTTCAGATCCCAGAACTGCCTCCACCGCACGTCGTCCACTTCCTCGATAGTCCCGTGCCGGATAGCGCCGGCATTATTGACGAGGATGTCGACATTCGGAAATGCGGCGGCGAGTGCGTCTCTATCGGACGATGAGGACAGGTCGGCCGCATGTACTTCAATCTCGACGGCGTGATCGTCCTTCAAACGAGATCGTGCTGCGATTAATTCCTGTTCGGTTCGCGAAACGAGAACGAGATCGCAACCCTCCGACGCAAGACTAGCTGCTATGCCGTAGCCAATTCCTTTCGAGCCTCCAGTTATTAGCGCAACTTTACCTCGCAAGCCAAGATCCATCGAAGCACCCCTTTGTGGCGGATGTCAGGTAGCCGGACGCCGAGCGCGAAGCCTATCTGCGCCGTCGCAGCGATGAAGAATCGGATCTCGTCTGGCAGGATCACGGCCAGCAGCGTCGCGCTCTGATGCACGAGCGGTTTCGCCGCGCCAAGCCACGGCAAGGGCAGCCAGGCAATCCCGAGCGCCCCCACGCCAACGACTGCAAGCACCGTCGCGACCTTGCCGTGCTCGGCAATCGCCTACGCCCCCGACAACAGCATCAGCACGAAGAACAGCTCGATCAATGCACGCCCGTCGTCGCCGAACGGGGCGGCGACGAGCGGAACGACGAAAATGGTCAGCGCCAGCAGCAGCAACAGCGCCGTCATGCTGGCGTTGTCGATCCAGCCCGTCCTCGCCTTCACGAAAGGCGGCATAGGCCACCTTTGACCGGCGCGCGATCGCGCGCCATGTCCAGGATGATCCATGGTTGCAATGCGCAAGCCCACTGACCTTTGGTGCAACGGAGCCGCACCTAGTGCCAATTGCCAACGCATCTCGTGCGCGTGACGATACGCGGGAACGCGGCCATTCACCCGCTCGCTGTCACTCCATAAGGACACGAAATGTCGAAAGATCGAGCAACCGTCGGCGCCGATGGCGTCGCGCTTCCGGTCCTGCCGCCGGCACGCGACGCGCGGGTCTGGGCGAGAATGGTCCGCGTCGTGTTCTACACACCGGGATTTCTCGCGCTGCTACTGCTCAAGGCCGGCGAGCCGACGAGTTTCGGCATTACGGTGGAGCTTTTGATGCTCTCCAGCGCGGCGGCCATCGTTGCCGGCCTGTACATCGGTACTCAGTCCGCCGACGCCGGCGCCGACCATTCGTCGAGGATTGGCACCTGGAGCGGCTCGCTGGTGCTCGAGTTGCTCGCCGTGGTTCCATTCCTGTGCGCGGTGCCCTCGCTGTTCCACGAGCTCGCGCACAGCGCCCTGTTGCATGCGCTCGCCCCTGGCGCCGTCGACGTCGATCTGGGAGCCTCCGAGTTGTTGCCGATGGTGGCGATCCTTCCCTTCATGCTCTACCAGCTGGCGGGCTTCGGCACCTTGCACTTCGTGGTGCCAAGGACGGTCAACTGGGCCATCAACATCGCGATCCTCGTCTTGATCGTCGCGAGCTATGTCGCGTATCGCGAAGGCCACTATTCCGTGGAGCGTTTCCTGACCGGGCTCCTCGTGGTCGTCATGGGGATTACCGTGTTCTACGGCATTCTCAAGCTCCGGCGCATGCAGACCGACTACGACCTGCGCAGCCCGCACAAAGAACCGAAGACAGCCTGATCACTCTCCGCGAAGGGAACGCATCGTGTGGCTCATCAGCTATCGCGGTGAAGGCAAGACGGGCATCGAGAACATCGGCGTGTTCGACGACGACGGCACGCCGCGAGCGCGTCATCCGCTGCTCCTCGACCCGTCGCCCGACGCGCACCCGCTGAACATCGCCCGCGGCTTCGCGCTCGTGGGCGACGACCTGTACATCGCCAACGCCTGGCGCAAGGACAGCCACGTGGCGCGGTACCGGCGCAAGGGCGACACCTTCCACTTCGCCGGCATCGTCGTCGCCACGAAACACGTTGCGGCGATGGTTCACCCCTTCGACATCGAGCTAGGCGACGACGGCCTTCTCTACGTGTCGTGCCAGGACACCAACACAGTCGTTGCCATTCAACCGAAATCGCGCAAGCCGGCGTCGGTCGCGGCGCATCTACGCAAGAATTTTCCCAAGGGCAAGTTCCTCCCCGGGACGCTGGTCGCCTCCAGTCAGGGCCGCCTGCCGGAGGTCGGAAAGTCCGCGCCGCCGAACGTGCCGGCGCCGCAGGGGCTCAAAGTGGTGCTGGACGAGCATGGCAAGCCCCGGCATTCGGTGCGCGGCATCATCGTGCACCGTCGGCATCTGTACGTGGCCGACGAAGCGGGGGACCGCGTGAAGATATTCGAAGTGCCGTCGGGGCAGCTCGTGGCGCGCATCAAGAACAAGAGGCTCACGAAGCCCGTGCACCTCGTCCTGCACAGCGAGACGCTCTATATCGGGGCCGCGGGCACCGGGAGCATCCTCGCCTTCGACATCCCCAAGGAGCCGCCGCGCGGGAAGGTGGATGCCCGCGTCGTCATCGACGGCAAGCTCGACGCCCCGTCCGGGTTCGCGATCGGCGCGGATGGGGATCTCTATGTCGCCGAGAGGCTCAAGCAACGGGTGCGGCGGTTCTCCGCAAAGGGAAAGAAAAAGGGAACGTTCATCAAAGGGCTTCCCGACATGCCGGAATTCCTGGTGCATGTCGCGGATCGCGCCTGAAGCCCCGCAGTCACTTGCGCGCGAAATAGACGTTGAATTTCTGCTTCGCGCGGCCTGGTAGTAGGTTCCCTCGAGACGGTCGCTCGCCGGATCGTACGTGAGCTCGTAGGTCGATCCCGAGTAGCCGCCCGCCGTGAGCTCGAGGGAGACGCGCAGCGCCCCGCTGTCCCGCAATGCTTGCGCGCGCGCAAACGACAGTTGCTTCGGATTGAAGTAGATCGCATCGAGACGGCCGTCCGGCGCGACGCCATTCACTGCGATCATGTAGCCGCCGTCGGGACGCACCCAGGAGCCCTTGAGCACATCGAATCCCGGCGCCGCAACCGCTTTGTTTGGCGTTGCCGGCGCTTCCGCGCCGGCGCCACCGAACGTCGTCAGCGCCAACGCCAAAGCGAAGAGCGACGAGATCGTATTCACGGGATCGCTCGCTCGGCCCGCCACGCCCAGACGAGCAGGATCGCCACCGCAGCGTGCAGCGCTACGGCCGGCCACAACAGCACGCCGCCGAGGCTCCTGAACGCGAACAGGTACACGAGGAACACCGCGATCAGCGCGTTGTAGACGAACATTCCCCGAACCGCGGGAGAGTCCGCGGGCAAGTTCGCGCCGCTCGGCCAGCACGCCAGTCCGAGTGCGAGCAGCGCGACGCCAAAGCATCGCGCGACCGCAACCCCCACTCCGGCCACGTCCTCGCCGAGCAGCAAGGTAACGACGAGGTGCGGAACGACGATCACGGCGAGACCTGTGCCGATCTCCACGATGGAAGCGAAGGCGAGCAGCTTCCTCAGCATGCCGAGGGCCTAGTCGCGCGCCCGAGCGACCGCTTCCTGCACCTTCTTGTGGTCCTCCGCGGCGAGCTGCGTCGGACCGAGCTTGATCGTGAGCCGGTCGATCGTGCCCGTGAACCGGAACGGGATTTTGTAGGTGCTGTCCACGGCCGTGCGCGTATCGACGCCGACATCGAAGGTCTCGTCCGGAGGCAACAAAAATGGGATGGTGTGCTCGAGCTTCTGTGTGGCGAGCACCCGGCCGTCGACCTTCATGACGCCGGTCCCGCCCTTGGCGATGCCGGGGCCGTCGTAGGTGAAGTCGAACTCGATAGTGTGCTTGCCCGGCTTGAGGGAATCCCCAAGCCAGTCCCGGGCGCCGACCCCGCCTTGCCAGCGGATTCGCTTCAGGTCGAGCAGATTGTAGACGAACACTGGCTTGCCCTTGAGGAGGAACAGGCCGTAGCCGCCGAAGCGTCCGCCCTCGGTCACGATCATTCCCTCGGCCCCCCCTTTGGGCACA
>CAVWPC010000030.1:0-41995 GCA_963756765.1 uncultured beta proteobacterium
GCGGGTATCACTGCAAAGGCTCCGCAGTGCAGCGGGTGATCTCACGGAACAATCCGCGCATCCGCGAAGCGGCGCGTCTCATTGCTTCGTCGCGTGACCGTCGCAAGGCAGGTCGCTGTGTTCTGGAAGGCGACCATCTCGTCGACGTCTACCAAGCGCGGGGCGGCGTGCCCGAGTTTCTGCTGCTCGTCGATGAGATGCGTGACGAACCACGCCTTGCGGCACTCGCGTCGCGGATGGCCCCGGCCGACGTGGTGGGCGTGCCCGCGGCCTTGTTCGCCGAATTCTCCACGTTGCCGCCGGCGGTCGGCGTGCTGGCCGTCATTCACACGCCTGCCCCGACACTGCCGGCCGCGGGAGAATTTCACCTGTTGCTCGACGACCTGCAGGATCCGGGCAACGTTGGCACGATCCTGCGCACCGCCGCGGCGGCAGGCGTGGAACAGGTGCTGCTATCGAAGGACTGTGCATTCGCATGGTCGCCCAAGGTGCTGCGCGCCGGCCAGGGCGCGCATTTCCTTACGACCATCGTCGAGGACGTCAACCTGGGCGCGTGGACGGACCGGTTCAGGGCCGATGGAGGCCAGGTCATTGGCACTGTACCGACCGCCGGCCTCGACGTTTTCACGGCCCCACTGCACTGGCCCCTGGCGATCATCGTCGGCAACGAGGGTGCCGGTATCACGCCGGCGTTGCTCGCACGCGTCGATGCGCAGGTGACGATTCCAATGCCTGGCGGCATGGAGTCCCTCAACGCCGGCGCGGCGACGGCGGTGGTGCTCTTCGAGGCCGTGCGGCGACGGCGAATCCCCCTCACACCGCCTACTTGAGCACCGCGGACCAGTAACCTGCTTCGGTGCAGCCCTGGTTCACCGCGGCAATCCATTGCCCCTCGATGCCCTGGGCCGTGGCCTTGATCTGCGTCACGTTCGCCGTCGTGGAAAGGCCGTTGGTACAGGTATAGAGGGCAGCGGGCATGCGGAACAACTGGCCGTCCTGTGCGTAAGCGCCACGCATCGAGCACGTGCCGCCACCCTGCACAGCAAAGTCGATCTGCATCTGGCCCGCAGCGGTCTGTGCCACCGTGAAATCGGAATACAGGCGATAGCTCTGGTTGTTCAGCGAGTTGTTGCAGTTGTAGACGTCCGTGTAGATACCGCCAAAATACCCGCCGCCTACGGCGATGGTTTGCAGCGTCTGCCGCGTGATGGTCTTGGTTACCACGATACCCCCGACGTTGTAGGTAAGGGTGCCGCTGACCGCGGTGTCCGGCGTGAAGGTCACCGTCCCCACCTGCGATGTCGCGCGCTGTCCGGGGTTCCACGGCGCTCCGAAATACGAGCCCGCGGTGAGGTACAGCGGCCCCGACCAGACGCCGTTGGCGCCCTGGGTCATTTGCCCCGAGTACCACGTCGGTTCCAGCGCCGTGCCATAGATGAAGAACGTGGCGAAGATGAAGTCGTCGGCCTGGATGAAGTTGACGCCCCAGCCGCTCTCGCCGGAATTCCACCATAGGTCGGTGAAGTCCACCGCCGTCGCAGGTCGAACGCATGCGAATGCGAGCAGAAGTACGACTGCGGTGGCACGAAGAAAACAAGCAGCGCTCTTGATAGGCATTGTCGTTGCTCGCAAGGAAGGAGAACGCATCAATTCTACGCGCACGTCGGCGCGGCTTCGCGCTGTGCTACCGCATCCGCATGCGCGAAATTTCGCTCCGTAGCCGGGCAAGCGCGACCGAGGGCACGTCGGACAACCGCCCTTGAGCCCTTTGGTTTTGAGCCCTTTGGTCACAAGCACCGTGGCCACGCGGCGAGCGGTCTCGTGCGTATTGTGGTCATTATCGGTATCGGATTACCCTGTCACCGAGGACCCCGGCCTGCCGCGTTCCTTGGGCAGTACACCGCTTTTCTGCAGGAGATCCCATGCCCGACAAGCCAGTCAAACCAGACGACCTGCACAAGGCGCAAGGGGAGACACTCTCGGACACGCCGCGGTCGACGGCGCTTGCGGCGCGCTGGCTCGAACGCTCGGAGCTGCTGATCTACCTGGCTACCGGGATGCTGCTGGTGGTGGCAGCCGGCGGTTTGCTGGTGGTCGCCGCGGTCGAGATGGTCGAGCGGCTGCTCGAAGGCGACTACGTGCGAACCCTGCTGCAGGTACTCGATCGATCGCTGCTGCTGTTGATGCTGGCCGAGATCATCTACACCGTGCGGCGCGTGGCGCAGAAGCAGCAGCTGGAGGCGACGCCTTTCTTCATCGTCGCCATTATCGCGGCGATCCGGCGCATGCTGATCATCACTGCCGAGAGTGCCACGCACGTCGACCTCCGCGATCCGACCTTCCAGGCCTCGATGATAGAGCTCGGCCTGCTCGGGCTGCTGATTCTGGCCCTGGCTGGCGCCATGCGGCTGCTGCGGCATGGGCCGTCGGATGTGGTTGGAAAAGACGACTGAAGCGCACCGTGGTGGGTCTTGGCAGGGCGCGCCACCGGCCGACGCCTGACCGCGCGGCCTGTAAATCCCGGGCGCTACTTGGGCGCGGCGAGCGCCAAGGGCCGCGCAGGCCGCTGCGCCCCTGCATGGGTGCAGGCATCGGCGCCCGCGGCCGCGGCTGCTTCCAGTGCAGCCTCAATTGGCGCGCCGCGGTCGAGCGCCGCTGTCAGCGCGCCCGCAAATGCGTCGCCGGCACCCGTGGTGTCGATGACGTCGACAGCGCGCGCCGGCACGTGGAGCAGCATGCCATCCGTGAACACAACGGCGCCCGCGGCGCCAAGCGTCACCACTCCGGTCACGCCGTCCTCGGCCATGCACTCGATCAGGCGTTCCGGTACCTGCGGCATTCCCCACGACCTGGCGATGACCGCGGCCTCGGATTCGTTGACGAGCAGGACGTCGAGCAGGCCAAGCATGCTCTTGGGAAGCGGTAACGCGGGTGCCGCATTGAGCACTACGCGGGTGCCAAGCGCGCGTGCCCGTGCTGCCAGCGCCTGTACCTCGACCAGAGGGATCTCCAGCTGCATCAGCAGCGTCGTCGACACGTCGAGCAGCGCGTCCGGCACCTGCGTCGACCGCGTCAGCGCATTGGCACCGGGCACGACGGTGATCGCATTCTCGCCGTCGTCAGCGACATGAATCAGCGCCACACCGGTGGTCGCGTCGACACGCGCGATCCCGGCGAGGTCGACGCCGGACGCGCGCAAATTGATCAGTGCAGCCGCGGCGAAGGGGTCACATCCGGTGGCGCCAAATAGCGCCACTTCGGCTCCAGCGGCGCGCGCGGCAAGGGCCTGGTTGGCGCCCTTGCCGCCCGGTGCCATCGCGAAGGTGGTGCCGCTCAGCGTTTCGCCGGCCACCGGAATACGCGGGACGCGCGCAACCAGATCGAGGTTGATCG
Organism: uncultured beta proteobacterium; assembly: GCA_963756765.1. Classification (GTDB taxonomy): domain Bacteria; phylum Pseudomonadota; class Gammaproteobacteria; order Burkholderiales; family Casimicrobiaceae; genus VBCG01. The sequence goes on from CAVWPC010000030.1 coordinate 3,394, forward strand.
AACCCAGCACGACGACCATCAGCGCGGCTCGTACTGGTTGACCACGCCTTTCACAAGCAGGAGGTTGCCGTAGGGGCGCAGTTCACCGGAGCGCACGACGACGAAAGCACGCCGCGCGCGTTCATAGAACGTCTGCCGTTCCAGCGTGCCGATCTCGGTATCGGCAAGGCCGCCTTCGGTCATCACCGCCGCAAATTCCGCGACCGGTTCGGGGAGTGCATGCGGGTCGCCGGTTACCGCCATCGTGAACGCTGCCGGTTGCACGGAAGCATCCACCGGAAACAGTGTGAGGACCGCCGCGAGCACGCGCGATGCACTCGCGCCGGCGATCGTCACGACGCGCTGGCCGACCGACACCGACGGAAAATTGGCATCGACGATGGCGAGTTCATCGCCGTGTCCCATCGCGGCCATGGCATGCAGCAGGTCGGGTACCAGCAGCGGATGAATGCTCTTCAGCATCGCTTGATTCGAAGAAGCCGCGTCACCGCAGCATGGATCCTGAGCGGCTCGACGCCGGCATCGGGGGCAGCCCGGAGCCGCCGCTGAGGCATCGTCAAGCGGCCTTCCCCGGCAGGTTGGCCGTGCGAACCGCCTGGCGCAGCGTCGCGCGGGCCTCGGGGTCGAGGGGCAGCAACGGGGCGCGCACCGCCAGCCATGCCGGGTCGTCGGTGAGGTCGGCCAACAGACTCTTGAATCCCGGCAGCAGCGGCTGGCGGAAGGCGATGTCGAGAAACGCCGCGATGCGTGCCTCATCGTCGGCACCGACGTTCGGCTCCAGGAGTGCACGCACCAATGTCGGATAGAGGTTCGCGACGCCGCATATGGTTCCCACACCGCCAGCCCGGAGCAGCCTCGGAATATGGGGCTCGTGGCCGACCATGATCCCCAGCTGCGGCACGCGCTTGAGAAGTGCTGCCGTGTGTTCCCAGTTACCTTCGCTGTCCTTCACGCCGACCACCACGCCCGGAAACGCTGCGGCCAACCGGGCCACCAGTGCCACCGACAACGGCACCGCCGACACCTGCGGCAGGTGATAGAGGATGATCTTCAACCGCGCATCGCCGGTCGCCTCGATCAGCTGCGCATACCAGGCGAAAAGGCCGTCGTCCGTCGGGGCTTTCCAGAAGAACGGGGGCAGCACCAGGCTGGCCACCGTGCCGCTGCGCACGGCATGGCGCGTCAGCTCGATGGTCTCCGGCAGCGCAGCGCATCCCGTGGCGGCGACGATGCGCCGGGCGGGGATGCCGGCCTCGAGCAGTGCGTCGAGTCCCGCGCGACGTTCGTCCAGCGAGAACGATTGACCTTCGCCGGTGGTGCCGAACGGTGCGATCCCGTCGACGCCTTGAGCGAAGAGCCGCTGCACATGCGCCGCAAACCGCGCATGGTCGACCGTGCCGTCGCGAGCCAATGGCGTAAGGGTCGCACACCAAAGGCCGCGAACCACCGGATCCTGCGCAATCATGGCGAGTAGAAAGTCGGTCGGCGCAGTGGCGATGCGGGGAGTCTATCACTAACATACCGGGGCTTCTTCGACCAACCGAGGTTCTTCAGCGCGCCGCTCCTGCGACCGGCGCGCCATTCTCATGTCGCTTGCACCTGCGCTTCGCCAGACTCTCGAGCAGCAATCGCTGTCCTTCGGCGGCGCGCCATTGGGCAACCTGTTCCGCCGCGTTACCGACGCCGAGGCGATCGGACTGGTCCGGCATGCCTATGCGCGCGGTGTGCGCTGGTTCGACACCGCGCCGCACTACGGCCACGGGTTGTCCGAGCTGCGCATCGGCAATGCGCTGCGCGACCTTCCGCGCGGCAGCTATCGGCTGTCGACCAAGGTCGGCCGCCGCTTGCGTCCGGAACAGGACGTGCCGGAGGTGCAGCACGGCTATGTCGGCGGCCTTCCCTATGTGCAGGTGTTCGATTACACGCGTGACGGGATTCGTCGCGCGCTTGACGACAGTGCGAAGCGCCTTGGCACCGACTATTTCGACATCGTGTACGTCCACGACCTCGACGAGGCTACGCATGGCCCTGCGTTCGCGCGACACTTCGAGGCATTGCTCGACGGGGGCTTGCCCGCGCTGGCCGAACTGAAGGCGGCGGGACGGATCGGCGGCTACGGGATCGGCGTCAATGCGGTGGCGATATGTCTGCGGACCATGCGCCACGCCGACCTTGACGTCATCCTGCTGGCGGGTCGCTACACACTGGCGGACACCTCCGCGCTCGCGGAGGTCCTGCCCATGTGCCTGCGCCGCGAAGTCGCCGTGGTGCTCGGCGGGCCCTTCAATTCGGGCATCCTCGCCACCGGCGCGCACCCCGGCGACGGCGCGGCCCCGTACTTCGACTACGCTCCGGCTTCCGCGGAACGGATCGCGCATGTGGCGGCGATCGAGGACGTGCTCCGGCGCCACGCCGTACCATTGCGCGCGGCAGCGTTGCAGTTTCCCCGCGCGCATCCGGCTATCGCCAGCGTTCTCGCAGGGGCACGCGCACGCACCGAATTCGACGACAATCTGGCAATGCTCCGTTTCCCCATCCCCCAGGGCTGCTGGCTAGATCTGCGCGCGCAGGGCTTGCTGCCGCGTGAGGCGCCACTGCCCGGAGCTTCCGTGCCATGAGCGGAAATGTCGATGCGCATGTGCACGTGTGGTCGCTCGCACGAGGCGACTATGGCTGGCTGACCGCTGACCTTGCGGCCATTCATCGCGATTTTTCCTTGACCGAGTTTGACCCGCTCCGTACCCGGGCCGGGATCGCGAAGGCGATACTCGTGCAGGCGGCACCCACGGTGGCCGAGACGCAGTATCTGCTCGACGTCGCCGCGAAAAGCGGCGGTGTGGTGCGCGGTGTCGTGGGTTGGGTCGACTGCGCGGCGGCGGATGCCATCCCGACGCTGACCCGGCTGGCGCGCGATCCGCTGTTCAAGGCGGTGCGACCGATGCTGCAGGACCTGGCGGATCCCGCCTGGATTCTGCGCGATGACGTCGCCCGCACGCTTGCGGCGCTGCCGCGCCTTGGGCTGCGCTTCGAGGCACTGGTCACAGCCGTCCAGTTGCCGGCCCTGTTGCAGATGCTCGAGCGCCAACCGGATCTCGCCGTCGTGGTCGACCACGCCGCGAAACCGGCCATTGCCGCTGGCACCTGGGAACCTTGGGCCGCGTGCATGCGCGCGCTGGCGGCCTACCCGCGCGTTCGCTGCAAGGTCTCGGGACTGGTGACGGAAGCCGGGGCGCGGTGGAACATCGACCAGCTGCGTCCCTACGTCGAGCACCTGCGCGAATGCTTTACGGCGCAGCGCCTCATCTGGGGCAGCGACTGGCCGGTGGTCAACCTCGCCGCGACCTACCAGGCCTGGTACGCAGCGACGGTCGCCCTTACCGCCGAATGGACGCAAGCGGAACGCGAGGCCCTGATGGGCGGCAGCGCCCGCCGCTTCTACGGCCTGTAGCGGTCGCCTTGTTTCAGTAGATGTGCCGCGCGAGCTTTGCGCGGTGCAGGATGGTCGTGGCGATTTCCTCGATCGACTTGGTCGTCGTGTCGAGCATCGGGATGCGCTCGCGCACCATCATCGCATCGGCTTCGCGCACTTCATAGCGGCAATTGTCGAGCGACGCGTACTTGCTCGCCGGCCGGCGTTCCTCGCGGATCTCGCGCAGTCGCTCGGCCTGTATCGAAAGCCCGAACAGCTTGTCGCGAAACGGGTGCAGCGATGCCGGCAGGCGCCGGTCGGCGAAATCCTCCGGCGTCAGCGGGAAGTTCGCCGCACGAATGCCGAACTGCAGCGCGAGATAGAGCGACGTCGGCGTCTTGCCGCAACGTGATACCCCGACCAGGATCACCTGCGCCTTGTCGAGGTCGCGCGTGGCTGCGCCATCGTCGTGCGCCTGCGTGAAGTTGATCGCCTCCATCCGCGCGAAGTACTCGTGGCTGTTGGCGATGCCGTGCGAACGGCCGGCCGCGTGCGTGCTCTTGGACCCGAGCTCTGCCTCCAACGGCTGGATGAAGACCTGGAACAGGTCGAGCGTGAGGGCGTTCGCATCGCGGCGGATGGCTTCGCTCATCGCCTCGTCCACCACGGAGCTGATCACGATCGGCCGCTGCCCCTCGCGCAATGCCGTTTCGTTGACCTCGCGCAGCGCATCGGCGACGCGCTCGTCGGAGTCGACGAACGGAATGGTGATGCGCCGGAAATGGATTTCCTCGAACTGGGTCAGCAGGCTGTTGCCCAGCATCTCGGCGGTAATGCCGGTCCGGTCGGACAGGAAGAAGACAGTGCGCCCGTGGGTCGGGGGACCGGCGGGCGGGAGCGCTACCACCGCGCCCACACCGGTGTCACGCCGACCGGCAGTTCCGGAAGATCGCCGAGGTCGAGCCAGCTTTCGCCGGGACCGTGATAGTCGGAACCGCATGAAGCGAGCAGGCCGAAGGTCCGCGCGTAGGTCGCGTACTCGGCGTACTGCGCGTGCGTGTGCGACGACGAGAGCACTTCGATGCCGTCGCCACCGGCCTCGCAAAACTCGGTGAGCAGGCGCCGCATGCCGGTCGCCGTGACCTTGTAGCGGCCCGGATGCGCGACCACCGCCTGCCCGCCCGCGGCGTGAATCCAGCTGACCGCATCCGTCAAGGTCGCCCACGCATGCGGCACGTAGCCCGGTTTGCCTGGCGTGAGGAAGCGCTTGAAGGCGTCCTTGGTTTCCTTCACGTGTCCCGCCTCGACCAAAAAGCGTGCGAAGTGGGTACGCGAGATCAGTCGCTCGCTGGTGACGAAGCGGCGCGCGCCTTCGTACGCGCCGCCGATGCCGGCAGCGGCGAGCGAATCGGCCATCTTCCGGGCGCGCGCGTCGCGACCGCTCCGAATCGACGCGAGGCCGTCGTTCAGCACCACGTTGGCGGCGTCGATCTGCAACGCAATCACATGGATCGTGTGACTCTCCCAGCTCACCGATAACTCGGCCCCGGGTACCAGTGTGATGCCGACCTCGGCTGCGGTTGCGGCCGCCTCCGGAAGTCCGGCGGTTTCGTCGTGGTCGGTAAGGGCGAGAAAATCGACGTTGCGAGCCGCCGCCCGGTGCACGACCGCGGCCGGTGCCAGTAGGCCATCGGAGTGGGTCGAGTGGGAATGCAGGTCGTAGCGGGGCATGGCAGCGAAGAACGTGGACGTCGCGCTGGGCGCTCCGGCAAGCCCGGGCGATCGCGCCTGAAAGGCATCGACAACCGCGAACCAGCGCGCGGTCCTTGAGATAAGTGCTTGATTCTAGCAGAATGGCGGGTTTTCCCTGCTACGGCTCCCATGCTTTCCGCCGCCAACATCACCATGCAGTTCGGGGCGAGACCCCTGTTCGAGAACATTTCCGTCAAGTTCGGCGGCGGCAATCGCTATGGCTTGATCGGCGCCAACGGCTGCGGCAAGTCGACGTTGATGAAGATCCTGGGCGGTGATCTCGAACCCACGAGCGGCAACGTGGCGCTCGATGCCGGCGAACGCCTGGGCAAGCTCAAGCAGGACCAGTTTGCCTACGAAGACCAGCGCGTGCTCGACGTCGTGCTGATGGGTCACGAGGAACTGTGGTCGACCAAGGACGAACGCGACGCGATCTACGCCGATCCCGACGCGTCCGAGGAGGATTACGTGCGCGCCGCCAACCTCGAGGCGCATTTCGCCGAACTTGGCGGCTACACGTCCGAGGCACGGGCGGGCGAACTGCTGCTCGGCATCGGCATTGCCTTGCCGCTGCACGAGGGGCCCATGCGCGCGGTGGCGCCGGGCTGGAAGCTGCGGGTGCTGCTGGCGCAGGCGCTCTTCGCCGATCCCGATGTGCTGCTGCTCGACGAGCCGACCAACCACCTCGACATCAACACCATTCGTTGGCTCGAAGGCGTGCTCAATGCGCGAGATTCGACGATGGTGATCATTTCGCACGACCGGCACTTCCTGAACAGCGTCTGCACGCATATGGCCGACCTCGATTACGGCACGCTGCGCGTGTATCCGGGCGACTACGACGACTACATGATCGCCGCCACCAGCGCCCGCGAGCGATTGCTGTCGTCCAACGCCAAGGCGAAGGATCGCATCGCCGAGCTGCAGGAATTCGTGCGGCGCTTCTCGGCCAACAAGGCGCGCTCGAAACAGGCGACGTCGCGCCGGAAGCAGATCGAAAAGCTGCAGCCGGACGACGTCAAGCCCTCGTCGCGGCAGAACCCCTACATCCGCTTCGAGTACGACCCGAGGCAGAAGCTGCATCGCCACGCAGTCGAGGTCGAGCGCATCGCCAAGACCTGGCCCGGTCTCGCGCACCCGCTGTTCAACGACCTGTCGTTTCGCCTGGAAGCGGGGCAGCGGCTGGCGATCATCGGACCCAACGGCGCCGGCAAGACCACGCTGCTGCGCACGCTGCTCGACGACCTGCCCACGGATGTCGGCAAAGTCCAGTGGGCCGAACGAGCGACGGTCGGCTACTACCCGCAGGACCAGACGGCCGAATTCGCCGACGACATGACGCTCCTCGACTGGATGTCGCGCTGGAAGCAACCGTCCCAGGACGAGCAGATCGTGCGGGCGACGCTGGGCCGGCTGCTCTTCTCCGGCGACGAGACGGCGAAGTCGGTGCAGGTGCTGTCGGGCGGCGAGCGTGGCCGCATGCTGTTCGGCAAGCTCATGCTGCAGGAGCCCAACGTGCTGGTCATGGACGAGCCGACCAACCATATGGACATGGAATCCATCGAGTCCCTGCAGCTCGCCCTAGAGAAATTCGCCGGCACGCTGGTGCTGGTGTCGCACGACCGCCAGTTCGTGTCGGCGCTGGCGACGCAGGTCATCGAACTGGGTGGGACGCGGCCCGAACATTTCGACGGTCCGTACGAGGAGTACCTCGCGTCGCGCGGGCTTGCCTAGACGGGGCCGCAACACGTCGCGCAGTCGTATCGGCGCTACGGCGGGGCGCGATTCCTGCCCGTTTGTCCGTAGCCACTTGCATCGCGACCGAAAAAGGTCAAAAATATGCCATTGGGATAGGTGGCCCGCGGGCGGCTCGGTGCGCCCTCGGGACCACGCCGTTCCGCTCCTCATGCTTTCGCGAAGGGTATCGTGAAAATTCTTGACCGCGTGTTGAACCCCCGGGAAATCCGGCGGCGCCTCGGCATGAACCAGGAGCAGTTCTGGACCCAGATCGGCGTCACCCAGAGCGGCGGTTCGCGCTACGAGAGCGGCCGCGAGATGCCGCGCCCCGTCAAGGAGCTGCTGCGCCTGGTGCACGTCGAGCAGCTGGACCTGTCGCAGGTCAAGCGCGTGGACTTCGAAATCATCAGCTATCTCAAGGACTCGCACCCGGACCTGTACCGGACACTGCGGCGAGCCGTGAAGAGTCGCCATCGCCATGGGCCCGACGGGGGCGTCAACCTGTCCGATGACACGACCGGGACGTATCCGGATGCGGACGACGACACGACAACCCCCGAGGAATCGAACCGCGGGTAGGTCGTTGGTCCCAAACTGAAGACGGCCGCGAAAGCGGCCGTTTCTGCTTGCGGTCCCCGCGTGCGCCTTGCCTCGCCGGCAGCCCGCGGATCGCAAGGGTCCCGGCGGGCGGGATAGTCAGGCGGGCTAAAATGGCGGTTTGACGCCAGAATCTTGCGGCGCACAAACGATACCAAAGGCACCGTCATGACCCAGGTAAGCCCTCGCGTGATCCCTCTCGACCGGTTGCGCATGAGCGATGTCGAGGCCGTCGGGGGCAAGAACGCGTCGCTGGGCGAGATGATCAGCCAACTGGCCGAGGCCGGAATCAGGGTTCCGGGCGGTTGCGCGACCACCGCCGCTGCGTTCCGCGAGTTTCTGGCGCACGGGGACCTCGCAGCGCGCGTCACCGCGCGGCTACGGGACCTCGACGTTGCCGACGTGCGTGCGCTGGCCGCCGCAGGCAGCGAAATCCGCGGCTGGCTGGTCGCGGCGCCGCTGCCACCGGCGCTGGAACAGGAAATCCGCAGCGCCTACGCGGCGCTGACCCGAGAGTCACCCGGCGCCACCTTTGCCGTGCGGTCGTCGGCGACTGCCGAAGACCTTCCCGACGCGTCGTTCGCGGGTCAGCAGGAAACATTTCTAAATATCAATGGAATAGAGAACATAATTAACGCATTACGCGAAGTATTTGCTTCGCTGTACAACGACCGGGCGATCGCCTATCGGGTCCATCAGGGTTTTGCCCATGCCGATGTAGCGCTGTCGGTCGGCATCCAGCGGATGGTGCGCAGCGACGAAGGCGCGGCCGGCGTCATGTTCAGCCTCGACACCGAGTCGGGCTTCGACCAGGTGGTGTTCATCACGTCGTCGTACGGACTGGGTGAGATGGTGGTCCAGGGCGCCGTGAATCCCGACGAGTTCTACCTCGACAAGCGCAATCTCGCTGCCGGACGGCCGGCGATTCTGCGGAAGTCGGTCGGCGGCAAGGCACTGAAGATGGTGTTCGGCGACGCGGAGGCGGCGGGGAGTTCGACGGCGACGACCGAAGTTGCCGCCGCCGACCGGCAGCGCTTCTCCATCACCGACGAGGAAGCGCATGAACTTGCACGCTATGCGGTCACGATCGAGCGTCACTATGGCCGCCCGATGGATATCGAGTGGGGGCGCGACGGCCGCGACGGCAAGCTCTACATCCTGCAGGCGCGTCCGGAGACCGTGAAGTCGCGCGAGGACGACGCGGACCGCCTGCGCCGCTACCGCCTCGGGAAGACGTCTGCGGTACTGGCGACGGGACGGGCGATCGGGCAGAAGATCGGGCAGGGCAAGGTGCGGCTGATCGCCTCGGCCGAACAGATGACACGCGTGAAGCCGGGCGAGGTTCTGGTGACCGACATGACCGATCCAGACTGGGAACCGGTGATGAAGATCGCCGCCGCGATCGTGACCAACCGCGGCGGCCGCACCTGCCATGCGGCGATCATCGCACGCGAGCTCGGCATTCCCGCCGTCGTCGGCTGCGTCGATGCCACGACGACGCTGAAGGACGGCGACGAGGTGACCGTATCCTGCGCCGACGGCGATACCGGCCACGTCTATGCCGGGTTGCTGCCGATCGAAGTCGTCGACATGCCGCTCGATCACATGCCGAAGTCGCCGACCAAGATCATGATGAACGTCGGCAATCCGGAACTCGCATTCGAGTTCCAGCGCCTGCCCAACGAAGGCGTGGGCCTCGCCCGCCTCGAATTCATCATCAATCGCAACGTCGGCATCCACCCGAAGGCGCTGATCGAGTTCGATCGCCAGCCGGCGGCTCTGAAAATCGAGATCGCGGCGCGCATCGGCGGGTATCCCGGACCGACCGAGTTCTATGTGCAGAAGGTCGCCGAGGGCGTGGCGACCATCGCCGCGGCGTTTTTTCCGAAGAAGGTCATCGTGCGCCTGTCGGACTTCAAGTCCAACGAATACAAGAACCTCCTGGGCGGCGAGCGTTACGAGCCGCACGAGGAAAATCCGATGCTCGGCTTCCGCGGCGCATCGCGCTACCTCGCGCCCGAATTCTACGACTGCTTTGCGCTCGAGTGCGCGGCGATGAAGCGCGTGCGCAACGACATGGGCTTCACCAATGTCGAGCTCATGGTGCCGTTCGTGCGCACGTTGAAAGAGGCGGCGGCGGTGATGGACCTGCTTGCGCGCAATGGACTGGAACGCGGCAAGGATGGCCTGCGCGTCATCATGATGTGCGAACTGCCGTCCAACGCGATCCTGGCCGAGCGCTTTCTCGAGCACTTCGACGGCTTTTCGATCGGTTCCAACGACATGACGCAACTGACGCTCGGCGTGGACCGCGATTCGGGCGGCCCGATCGCCCCGACGTTCGACGAGCGCGACGACGCGGTCAAGGCCATGCTCGCCATGGCGATCAAGGCCTGCCAGAAGCACGGCAAGTACGTCGGCATCTGCGGCCAGGGCCCGTCCGACCACCCGGACCTCGCGGAGTGGCTGGTGGAGCAGGGCATCGAGAGCATGTCGCTCAACCCGGACACGGTGGTCGAGACCTGGCTGGCGCTGGCGAAGCTGCGGCCGCAGTAAGTTTCCGAATTGCCACGGGCCTAGACCCGATGGCCGATCGCACTTCCCGGCGCCGCACGGTGCAATGCGCGCATGCGCCTGCCGCCAGCCGTCATCGTGGAATTCACGCCGTCGCGCACGCTTGGCGTGGCGATCGGGCTCATGACGTTCGCTACCCTGGTCGTGCTGCTCACCTTGCCGCTACCGGCATGGCAGCACTGCGCGTTGGTGGTGACGTTGCTCGCGTGGGCAGTGCGGGCGTTTCGCCGGCACGCGCTGCGACGCGGATCGCCTGCCTGCACCGGATTGCGCCTGGCGCCCAATCGCCTGGTCGCCGTGCGCACCGGCGACGGCCGGTTGACCGCCGGACACGTGCGCAGTTCGACGTTCGTTGCGCCATGGCTGACCACGGTGGTCTGGCGGCCCGACGGTGCGCGCTGGTCGCGCAGCATCCTGATCGTCCCCGACATGCTGCCGGCCGAGGACTTTCGCCGCTTGCGCGTGATGCTGCGCTACGCGCGCAGCGGCGACGTCGAAGCGGCGCCGGCGAGCCAAGCCTGAGCGTCGATCAGTACGCCGCTGTCGGCCTTCTGCTGGCTGCCTAGCAAGTGCAGGTACAGCGGTACCAAGGCTTCCGGCGCCGGCAGCGCGGCGCGGTCCTCACCGGGGTGGGTCTTGCCGCGCAACGGGGAACGAATCGGCCCCGGCACCACGGCATTGATGCGCAACTGTGGCCGGTTTTCCCACTCGTCGGCGAGCTCGCGGGCGAGCGCGGCGACGGCAGCCTTGGTGACTGCGTAGCCGCCCCAGTAGGCACGCGGCTGCTCGCCGCGGTTGTCCAGCGTGAACACGACACTGGCGTCAGGCGAGGCGCTGAGCAGCGGCATCAGCGCACGGGTCAGGCCCATCGGTGCCGCCACGTTCACCCGCAGCAACGACAGCCAGCTGTCGAACGACTGGTGCTCGATCGGTCCCAGCGAACCGAGCAGCGCCGCCGTGTGAACGAGTCCATCCAGCCGGCCGAACTGGGCCTGCAACGCGCTCGCCACATTGCCGAAGTCGTCCGCGGACGCCTTCGCAAGGTCGAGGGGAAGGATCACCGGCTCCACATGCCCGGCGCCGACGATTTCGTCATAGAGCGCTTCCAGCCTGGGGACCACGCGGGCGTGCAGCACCACGGTCGCGCCATGTGCCGCGCAGGCCCGCGCCAGGACGGCGCCAAGACCGCCGGTGGCCCCGGTGATGAATATCACCTGCTCGCGCATCGCGTCGGCTTCGAGCGTAGTCCCGCCGAGAGCGGGCGAGGAGGGTGGTGGGGGCGGAGCGGTCATGTCTACAGCGGGTACACGGAATATCGCGAACCGGCGGCGACGATGATAGCCCACCGCCTCGGACACGCTGCCGACCATCTCATTGGGATTGCTTCCGGATTGCCACGAAAATGGGCTCACGCTATAATTTCAGCTTCGCCGTGGGGGTATAGCTCAGCTGGGAGAGCGCTTGCATGGCATGCAAGAGGTCAGCGGTTCGATCCCGCTTACCTCCACCACTTTGATCCTGAAGTTGCGCGCGAAACCGGCCGTGACAGGCCGTGGCAGTACCCGCAGACCCCATCGTCTAGAGGCCTAGGACATCACCCTTTCACGGTGAGTACGGGGGTTCGAATCCCCCTGGGGTCGCCAATGAATTCAGCGATTTAGCACTAAGTTTAAGCGGCGGCTCCAACGACTGCCGTTACCCCAAATCAACCCGGTATCGTTCTCTCGTCGCCGAGTGCGGCGCTGGGTGAATCTCGGTAATTCGCACGCCGACTAGCATAGCTCTTGCTAAGGCTTCCGGACCCGTTTCGGAGTTCACTCCGCAGAAATCCCTCAACACCCCCAATCGCTCGGGGCCCTGTGCATAAGCGCGGAACGCTGGAGTCCATCGCATGACGCTCGCCGCGTTTATCCAAGCCAATATCGCCGCCATCCTGACCGAATGGGAATCGTTGGCGCTGACGCTGCAACCCGCAGCCGAAAACATGACGACTCTGACGTTGCGTAATCACGGCAAAGAAATTCTCCTGGCCATGGCGCGCGACACGAGGCCGCGCAATCCGATGCACAGCAGACTGACAAGTCAAAGGGATGGGCGCCCGTTTTGGATGGCAAAGCAAGGGCCGCGGCGACCCATGGTGCATTAAGGCACCTGGTGGGCTTCGACCTGCGCCAGCTGGCTGCCGAGTACCGCGCCTTGCGGGCCAGCGTACTCAAGCTATGGCGAGAGCATCAATCCCTGCGGGAGGACCCGACGCTGACCGAGATCACGCGCTTCAACGAGGCGGTCGACCAGGCGCTGGCGGAGTCGATCGCGAGCTATTCAGTTGAAGTCGCGAGCTCACGTGACACGTTTCTAGCCATCCTCGGCCACGATCTGCGCAGCCCGCTGAGCGCGGTGTCGATGTCGGCGCATTATTTGGAGACTTCCGGGAGGGTCGTCGCCGAGGGGATGCCCGCGCTCGTTCGGATCAAGCAGAGCGTGCTTACCATGAGTCTCATGATCAGGGACTTGCTCGAGTACACGCGTACGCGTCTCGGGAAGCGAATTCCGATCACACTTTTGAACTACGACATAGGGCAGGTCTGCGAAGCCGCTCACGACGAAGTGCAAGTGGCGCATCCCGACCGCGTATTCGATCTGGAGATGGACGGCGACCTGCGCGCGCAGATCGATCCTGCCCGGCTTGGACAAGTTCTGTCCAACCTGCTGAACAACGCAATTCAGTACGGTGAGCCGGGGCGGCCGATCACCCTGTCAGCCCGCTGGGATCGATGTCGTGGAAATCGATGTCAAGAATCAGGGGCCTCCGATCTCTGCGGAATCGTTGCAGGTGATCTTCAATCCGCTGGTACAACTGCGCACTGAGCACGGCGGGTCGACTGACCCGCTATCAACCAGCCTCGGCCTCGGGTTGTTCATCGCCAAGGAAATCGTCGTGGGTCATAGCGGCACGCTCCAGGTTGAATCGTCGAGCCCGGAGGGAACCGTGTTCAGGGTCAGGCTTCCGCGGAACCGCGAGGGGCGGGCGAAGAAGTAGTATTGTTACTGCGCGCAGCGCAAGAAGTTGTTGATGTACGGGTTCAGTCAGCGAAGCGATGCGAAGTGCGCGGCCAGCGACTCAAGCTCGGCATTGCTTAGGTTAGCGAGGAGCGGATCGGGTTTCGCTGCGGTTCCGTGCGACCGGGTGCCGCCACGCATGAGCTGCAACGACCAGACGGTGTAACGCGCCCTTTGCCCCGCGAGTCGTGCCGCGCCAGCGTTTGTCCCCTGCAACGCCGGGCCGTGGCAGCCGGCACATCGCAAGCGATCGGCCAATGCGCGGCCGGCATCGCTGCCGGACGATTCCGCTGCGTGCGGGGGCTTCAATGCCGCATAGTGTTCGGCGAGGTCATCGACATCTTGCTCGCTTAACTCCTCTGCGAGGCTCACCATTACCGGGGCGGTACGTTTGCGTTCGCGGAAGGCAAGCCACTGCACGACGAAGGCGGCCTTCGGCTGCCCTTCGAGTAACGGCAGCATGGAGTGCATCATTTCCGTGGACGAGTGGCAGGATACGCAGCGCGCTGCGGCGAGCCGTGCGCCAGCAGCTGCGTCGCCGGCCGCCGAGCCGTGCGCAAACAGCAGGCATCCCGCCAGCGCAGCGCCTGCAGCAGCATGCAGAGCACCATTAGCCATCACGTTCTCCATGTCGAGCGCAGGATCAGTAGTTCACATCGGTAACGGTGTGACGGCGAGTCTAGCTCGCTCGTCAGGCCCTGATCGCTACCCGGCGAATCCGATCCTGGCGTGCGTTCCGTCGCAATAGGGCTTGCGCTGCGATCCGCCGCACCGGCATAGGCGACACGCGCCGGTCGCGGTCGTGCGCTGTTCGGCGCCACGCAGCGTCAACGGTCCATCGCATTGGAGCGGGCCATTCGGGCGCGGCGTGATCGTCAATGTGCCCGCAGGCGCGATTCCGGATTCGACATCGGCCGGCAATCGCGCGGAATCGGCAAAGCCGGTCTTCACATGCTGACCGTCGCAAAACGGCTTGTCGGCCGAGCGACCGCAGCGGCATAGCATGGCCGACTGCATCTTGCGCCCGCCTGTAGGCGTCACTACGACGAGGTCGCCAGTCACCATGAGCGGCCCGTCAACCTGCACGATGAGGAGATTTTGCGCGTCGCGCATTGCATCGAGGTGCATGATGGAAGTCCATGCCAGCGGGACCGGCGTGACTTCACCCTCCTACCGAAAGCACCGAATTCGAGTATCGTGAGCTCACGGGCATGTGTCAACCGCGAACGTGACCCATGCACGTCAGCAGGCGGTCGTGCCCCAGGCAATGAAGTGGGTCCGCAAATAGACCCCGAATTACTTCCCCCGGCGGTCCGGCATCTGATGGGAGAATGGCGGCAACGGGTTCCACAGGGCGATCCAGGGTGCGGTCTCCGACAACGGCAGTGTCTGACGTTCTGATCGCACTGGCGATCGCGTGGTTCGTGCTCGCGGTCGGATTGCCGGTGCCCGCACATGCGGCACCTCCAACGACTGCCACCGGGCTGCCACGCGCGAGCGCACCGCCCCCGGTGGCGCTGGTACCCGGGCAGGGGCGCGCGCGCGGCGTCGCGCCGACGGGGCCGGTGAAGGTCGGTGTCTACCTGTATTCGATGCAGGAGCTCGATTTCTCGCGGAACACGTTCCATCCGTCGTTCGAAGTCTGGTTCCGCTGGCGCGGTGACAGCTTCGACCCGCTCGCGAACCTGCAGATCGTCGGCGCGCGCGCGACGAACGTGACGATCGAAGACAGGCGGCGCCTTGCGAACGACGAAAACTACGTGGTCGCGCACGTCGATGTGATCATCAACGAGACGTTCGACACCGGCGCGTTTCCGTTCGACCGGCACCGCCTTGGGATCGAGATCGAGTCGCCTTTCGAGGATGACTACGTGGTTTTCGAGATCGACGACAAGGCGAGCATGCTCGATCCTGAGGTCTTCTCACCCGGATGGCGCCTGTCCGGTTTCAAGCTGTTCGAGCGTCGCAAGACTTATCCGACTTCCTTCGGTCTCGACGAGCGTGTCGGCGATCGCTATTCCACGGTCGTCGTCGAGGTGGTGGCCGAGCGCATCGGCTGGCGCGCCGCCGTCGACTACTTCATCGGCTTCATCGTCTGCGTGCTGCTGTGCCTGCTCGGGTACCTGATGCCCGTGAACCTGCTGGCCGCGCGCACGACGCTCCTCACCGCGGCGACGATCGCCGCGGTCGGAAACAAATACGTCGTCAACTCGCTCGCGGAGACCAGCGTCACCGCGCGCCTGGTCAACGTTGCGGTCGTCTCGGCGTTCGCGATGGTGCTGATTTTCATGCTGACGTCGGTGCGCGCCGAGCGAATAGCCGAGGCCGGCGATCGGCCGCGGGCGGAGCGGCTCAATCGCAACGTAGGCATCGTCTCGGCCGTTGTCTACGCGATCCTGATGTCGTTCGTGTTCTGGCGGGCGTTCTCGGCGGCGCCGACGTGACGGGTCGACGGTCGCAGGCTTTCTACGGTGAAGTGCAGTTCTTCATCAACGGCAAGGCGGCGGGCAAAGGCAAGATCGCGAAGACCATCCCCTTGCTGGCGATGGCGCGGCAGTAGCGGGGCGTAGACTCGTCGCGCCCGCCGGGGTTGGACAATAGCCTCAGCTGACGGTACGTCCGTCGGTGCCTTCGATTCCTTCCACGGCCGCGACCAGCAGCGCGATGCGCTCGCCCATGACCGCGGCCAGCGCGCGCAGGTGCACGTCTGCATGCGGCTCCGCGGCGATCAGTGCTTCGGAAAGGTGCGAGTGCAGTTCGCGCGCGCTGCGGATCAGGTCGACCAGATGAGGATCGACTTCGTCTGCCGCGAGCTTCTGGTGCGCGTCATTCAAGGCAGTCAAAAGCGCCTCATTGGTCTGAGAGATCGTCGAAGCCAGTTGCGGATCCATACCGGAACAATAGCGGCACTCCGCAGGGTCGCGCAACTGGTCGCCACCCCAGGCATGGGGAGCGGGAAAGCGTGCCCGAAATGCACATGCCGTAGGAACCTGCCTACGCGATATAGGACGCCACGCCGCTAGTCCACCCGGGGGAGCGTTATTTAGAGTCGCCTCACCACCCACGTGAGGAGATTCCCATGCCTACAAGCACGCGCCGCCCTTCCGTCATCCGCTTCCTGGCGACCGTCAGCGGCTTGGCCCTGTTGCTCGCGTTGACACCTGCCAGGGCGCAGACCGACTACACCGATTTGTGGTGGGACTCCGCGGAGAGTGGATGGGGCGTCAACTTCATCCAGGCGAACGACTTCATCTTCTCCACGTTCTTCATCTACGGCCCCAGCGGCCAGCCGACCTGGTACACGGGCCAACTGAGCCGCGACGCCAACGGCAACTGGATCGGGCCGCTCTACATGACCAGCGGCACGTACTTCGGCGCGCCGTGGAACCCCGGCCAGAGCGGCATCCGCCAGGTCGGGTCGGTTTCCTTCGTTCCCTCGAGCGAAGCTTCGGGCGCGCTCAGCTACGCGGTCGACGGCGTCATCGTGGCGAAGCAGGTAACCCGCCAGACGCTCAAGACCATTCCGCTTGCGGGCAACTACCTCGGCTCCGTTTACACCGTGGTCAGCGGCTGTATCAACGCGAACGACAACGGCACGTTCAGCCGCTTTGCCACGATAGCGGTAGCGCAGACGGTCACCAACAACCTGACCCTCAGTTTCGCGGTTCAGGGCGGCAGTACATGCACGTTCGACGGCGCCGCCAACCAGTTCGGCCAGGTGTACCAGATCCCGGCGGCGACGTATTCCTGCGGCAACGCGGGGCCGCTCCTCGTGTCGGGCCTCAAGGCAACGACGCAGGGCATCGAGGGCCAATGGCAGGGGCCCATTGGTGCCGGGTGCGTCGAGAGCGGCGCATTTACAGGTACGTTGCAATAGCTGACGGAGATCCAGCGGCTCACGGAAATCCAGCTACCATGCCCCACGAACGGAGAGAATTGTCACCAGCGGGGCAGCCTATTCACCCTAACGCAGCAACAAATGGCCCGCCATGCGGGCCATTTGCATTTCATTGATGAACCATCGCGTACGCTAGTTCCTCTCCTTCTTGTCATCGTCGGCGTTGCCCCGACCGCGACGCTTGATTTCCTGATCACCGTCATTCTGGGCCCCGCGCGGCGCCGCGGGCGCCGCCTGCGGGGGCAGCGTGGGTGGCGCCGCGGAAGGCGGAGTGGGTGCGTGGCGCGACGCTGCCGGCGGGGCGGTCGGCGGAGCCGGGTTGGCCGGCGTCGCACGGGGGGTTGCGGCCTGTGGCGCCGGCGTCGTATCGCGCTGCCGCGCGGCCGGGGGCGGCGCGACAGGCTGCGACTGGCGCTGGGGGTTGGCCGGTACGACCGCGGGAGGCGGCACGGGCTGCGCCTGACGCTGAATGCTCGTGGATGCGGCTGTCGGCGGGGCGCCAGGTGCAGCAGGCGCCATTCCTGCGCGTCCCGGCGGGCGCTCGCGCGCTGCGCCGGGTGGCGTCATTGCGGGCGGAGCAGCGGCAGGCGCTACCGATTCCGTCGGCCGGACGTTGGGGCTGCCCATGCCGCCGCGTTCCCTGGGGGCTGCGCTGGGCGCGGGTGTCGCAACGCCCGGCGCACGGGCCGGAGCCGCCGGTTGCGCCCGCGAGGGGGTGGCATCGACGGGCGATCGCGATCGTGGCGACGGCCCCGCCATGCCCCGCTGCACATCTCCGGGCACTGGTTGCGGCGTATTCCGCTCGACCACGCGGACGTTGGCGGCTGGCGCAGCGCTGTTGATGCCTGTCGGTTGCGCGACCGGCCGACCGGGGTCACGGCGCATCAGGTCGATGCGTTGCGCGGCCGGCGCGACGGCAGCAGCCGGGGCCGTTCGCGCCATCACTTCGCGTTGCGCAATCGCTTGCGTTGGCCGGCGGTTGGTCGTCGGTGCACCACCGGCCATGCCCACCTGTGTCGGCACGATGGCCGCAACGGGGATCACCTGCCCGCGCTGAAGGGATTGTTGCGAGATAGCGACGCGGCTGCGCTGCACGGATTGGGCTTGCGCAAACGCGGTCGCCGGAACGGCCGTGACTGCGTTCGGCTCGCGTGCGTGACGATAATTCACCTGCGTCACGTAAGTCGGATTGTTGTAGATGTTGTTGATCACCGTCGTGTTGACGACCGTATTGCTCACGTTGACGTTGCGAACGTAGTCACGGCTCGCGTTGTAGGCAGGCCGATAGACCTCGCCCGGCGCCAGCGGAAACCAGCCGATGCCGTCGCTGCGCGGACCCGAAGAGATCGACAGCGTGAAGTTGGGCCCACCCACGAATGCCACCAGGGCCGGCGCGTATACGGGACGCACGTTGATCGGCCCCGGCACCCATCCCCAGCGACCGCCGACGGTGGCCCAGCGGCCGTAGTGAAACGGCGCGAATCCCCATGGCGCGTCATCGACCCACGTCCAACCCCAGGGTTCGATCCATGACCAGTGGCCATAGCGGTACGGTGCCCAGTCGCGCGCAACTTCGCGCGGGAACCACACGTGGCCGTAGTTCGGGTCGGCACGCCAGGTCCCGTACTGGTCGAGATCCGTATAGCCGACGACCTCCGCCGAGACGTACCGTGCGGAAACGGCGCGCTCGGCGCGGCGATCGCGGTCGAACCCCCAGCGATCGAAATCGTCGAGCGGGGCGAGCGCGTAGAACTCCCGTTCGCGGAGATCGCGCGAGAAGAAACGCGCTACATCATTGTCACGCAGCGTGAATGCCGCACCGTCGCCGTACACTTCACCGACGCCGCGGCGAACGGACACCGTGGTCGCACCATTGCCGTCCACGTCGATCCGGTAGTCACCGGGTTGCCGGACGGTGAACGCGAGGTTCGGCGTATCGATTTCGATCAACTCCTCGCGGCGCATCGCGCCGGCGTGGATGTTGAGAGTGCCTTCAGTCAGCTGGAGCTGGACGAAGCGATCGTCCAGATTGAGCAGCTGCACGTTCGTGTATTCGTCGAGACGCACCACACCGCTCCCGAACTGGAGTTCGGTGCGGGCATTGTTGTCCGTCCAGAGGCTGTCGCCGATCGTGATTGGACGGTTCAGTCGCGCCTCGACCCACACGTTGTCACCGGCAGGCGCAAAGCTGACCGGACCTTGCAGATAGCCGATGCGGGCGGCCAGGGTTGGCGGGTCGGCCAAAGTCGGGGCAGCGAAGGCGAATGCGATTGCGGCCAAGGCCAGTCTCGTGGCACTCCAAAAGCTCGTTTTTTGTATTTTGTTCATGCTTCGAATTCTCCTTCGTTGTCGTCGCTTCGTTGTCGTCGCATCGATCGTGGGATCGCGCGTGTTGTCGGGAATGTGCGACAAACTTGCAGCAAGCAAGGCGGTCGTATCAACTTAGTACACAACGCCTTCACCCATCGGTCAGATGACACGCGCTTCATGTTTAAGATGGACGGCAACGAGCCCAGGTTCCCTTTCCCGAATCTTTGAAGCAATTTGATACATGCGAGCTTGATACAGGCAGCTGCAGCGACGTGTAATTCTTACAATCCAGCAGGGAGGCGGGGGCGCGTTACTTGCGATCGCCGTTTCGACGACGCTTTGAAGCGGTCAGGATTGTCTGCAATCCCGAGTGTGAGTGTCCGCGAAGAAACGTGGACCGATGCCGGTTCTAAGCGACCAGGAACAGACCGAGTCCGGACACGATCAATACTGCGCTGGCAGTCCATCGCACGATCCGCGAGTCGGGCACGACCTTCTCGAACAATACGAAGGCGGCGATCAGTGCGACCCAGGCGAGATTCATGACGCCAGCGACGAACAGCAAAAGCATCAACGCCCAGCAGCAACCGACGCAGTACGCGCCGTGTTCGACGCCCATCCGGAAGGTACCCCAGGATCCTGGGCGCCAGTGCGTGATCAGGAACTCGAACGGGTTCTGGCATTTCGTGAGACAGGCACGCTTGAGCGGCGTCAGCTGATACAGGCCGGCGGCGATCAACGTGGCGCCGCCGATCGTCGTACTTGCCAACGTCATTGCGGGTGTCAGCATCGCACTCTGCTCGAGGAGTGCCTGCAGCGCTGTTGCGGCCGCGCTGAACACAGTCCATACGAACAGATACCCACCGACGAAAATCCAGACACCGGGCAGGATCGATCCACGTTCGCCGTTCTTGCGCACGAGCGCGGCGTACAGGAGGATGGTCGGCGCTGCGCTCGGGAGCATCATTCCGGCCATCATCACGGTCCACATGACGAAAGTCATCGTCAGTGCGACAGTGTTCAGGGCCGGCGGGCTGGCCATGTCCATCGCCGCCGACCCGTCAGCGACCGCCATGAATCCCAGGTACACCCAGGACAATGCGATGACGGCCGCGAGCCCTGCTATCGTGACCCGCCGATCATGGCGCGCGACCGCTTCGAGCCCGCGGTCGAGCGCCAGGCCGGTGCTTACCCGGCCCATGCAAACGGCGCGAAATGTCCGTTGCGATTGCCGCTGGTGTCCTTCCAGCTGATGCCGAAGGCGTTGAACATGCTGCGCGTTGCCCTGGCGAGCGCCACGCGAGGCGTCACCGGGTGCATGCAGTTGTCGAGGTAGAGTGGCTCCTCCGGATTGGCGCCCGGCACGCCCTCGCAGGCGTGATCGACGAGATCTCCCGCTTTCACCGAATACTTCATGCCATCGACTTCGAAGGTGATTGGACGGCGTTCCACGCCGGCCATGCGCTCCACCAGCGGACTCACCGCCGCCATCGGGCCACCGGCGGTGCCGGTTGCGATGGCGGTGATCGCATCGACCTGTGCGACCGACGCCCGTTCATCGATGATGAGCCCGACCGTGGCACCTCCCTTGAACATCTCCTGCGGTGCGTGCAGCACTACGATGAACGACAGGCCATCCAGCTTTAGACCGTCCTTTTCGCCCTTGTCGATATGCATCGCGATAGCGACCTTGCAGTCGCCTTCGGTGGGACGGGCGGTGAGATTCGACGGCCCGCACGGACAAAGGTAGTTGCAGTTGCAAGTCTCCATGTACCGACCTTCGATATGCCAGGAAGCCATGGGTATCTCCTGTCGTTGAGACAACGTATCTACGCTACGCCTCCGATACGCCAGGGTCAACGGCACGGCGTCTGAGGTGGCCACGCGGACGCATCTGCGGCTGCCACCACGGCTGCATTTGCACGTTGGGGCAGAGGGAGTAAACGGCGCAGAACGCAAAGCACGACCTGCGGGCGCCCTTCTCGCTTTGAAGGGACGAAGGCCATACGACGGGGCGATACTAATGCGAAAAGCGAGCGACCTTCCCGCAGCAAAGGACTAAGACCCCATACGACGAAGGTGATGCTATTGGCGGTTCAGTGTAGGGGCGTCGAGCGGCATCGCGTCGCGGCCGAATTGCCGGAGCACATCGGCATCGTGTGACACTTTCAGCGCTGCAAACAACGCAAAGCCGCAGAAGCCACCTATCCAAAAAGCCATCAGGATCCAGAGCAGTGTCATGTGATTCTCCTGGCGACGAAGGGAGATACGGTGCCACGGTATCGCACGCCTCGTTGCCCTCCCATCATCCAAACGACCAGAGTGGCGTAGGAGGCAGACGACGGAAGATGACGAACGCGTCGGGTCCCTGGCAAGCATTCCAATCCATGCCGGCAGATTCCTACGATGGATCGCCGGGCGGCCGACTGCGTATCGCGCCGGTCGCCGATGTGTTTCGCGGCGGCGCCGGGAGATCATGCAATCGCCGACTCCGTCGAGGCGGACGAATGTCCCGACTGGGCATCCGGCAATGGGCAAACGTATAGGAGAGATCATGGACAATCGTCACCGCCTGCCGCTGCTGGTGCTCGCTGCTGCCAGCTTCGCGCTCACGGGCGCAGGATGCAGCGACCCCGACCCGCACGCGGCGTCGACCCGCGACAAGATGGAAACGGCAGTGGACAAGATGGCGGCAAAAACCGATCGTGCGACCACCAAGGCCGCCGCCGCGGTGGACGACGCTACCATCACGACCAAGGTGAAAGCGGCGCTGCTGGCCGAACCTGGTCTGAAGTCATTGAAGATCGACGTCGATACCAATGCCGCGGTCGTGACCCTCAACGGTACTGTCGAATCCGCCGAGCTCAAGGACCGGGCCATGCAGGTTGCGCAGACCGTAGACGGCGTCCGCTCCGTCGTCGACCATCTGGTCGTAAAGCCGGCGTGACATTTGCAGGGTCGAGGCGCATGTCGTGCGCTGGCCCGCAGCTGCGGAGGGGCGTCAAGCCGCAGTCTCTTCCGGTGCCGTCAGGCGGCGATCCGGGAGGGACACGAGGGCCAAGGTGCCCGCGGCATGACGCTTCAGCAGCATGCGAGTGATGTCCACGTCGAAGGCGGGCGAGGGCGGCGCGGCGAGCAATTCGTGCAGCTCCAGCTCGCTTCTCGCGGTACCGAGCCAGCACCAGTCGCGCAACAGATGCACGTCGACGCGACAGTCGTCGCAGGCGCCGACCGCGGAAACTGACGTAGCGACCTCGCGGATATACGCGAGTCCGGCGGAGGGCCACATGGGGATCGCCCAGGGGCCGAGTGTCTGCCGCAGGCGTTCGTCGTGTGTCGGCGCAGGCTCGTCGCCCGTGCACGCGCCGGCACAGCGCCTGAGCTGCCGCTGAAAGCAGGGGCCTTCGGTGCGTGCATCCAAGCCCAGCCGACGCCAGCACAGCGCATGCTCGGTTGCCAGCGACCGCAGCGCTTCGCGCGCGCCGCGCTTCGAGGCGAACGGACCGTAGGTTGTGGCGAGTTCGGACGGGTCGATATCTGCGGCGAGCAGGTATTTAGGTACGCCGGCGACGAGCGTCAGTACGCCAGCTTCCTGCTTGCGCCGCAGCGCACGGTTGTGCGCCGGCAGGAGCTTTTTGACCAGTGCCGCCTCGCGCAGAAGGGCGCCGAATTCTCCGGCGGTCGGCTCGAACTCAATGCGTCTGATTTCCTGGGAAAGCCGCAAATCCGTCTCGGATCGCCAGTCGGCAGCGAAATGCGCGCCGATGCGCTCGCGCAGGTTGACGCTCTTGCCGACGTACAGCGGCAACGCATTGTCGCCATAGAAAAAATACACCCCCGGCGTCTCCGGCAGATGATCCAGCATGTCGGGTGGAAGCTGCGGTGGCAAGCTCGGCATTCTCAGCAGGCGCTTGACCGCGGTCTCGATGACGTCCTCGGGAAACTGCCGATACAGCATCCGCACGAACGCCCACAGCGCCCGCGCGTCGCCCAGTGCCCGATGGCGCTGGGCGATCGCCAGGTCGTGCCGGGCGATCAGCGCATCGAGGCCATGCCCCCCCTGTGCGTCCGGAAACAGGCGCCGCGACAGGCGGACGGTGCATAGCGGCCGCGCGTTGAAGGGACGTCCGCTGCGCGCGAATGCATGCTTGAGGAATCCGTGGTCGAAGCGCGCGTTGTGGGCGATGAACACGGCGTCCGCGAGTCGTTCGGTGACTTCCATCGCCAACGCGCCGAAGGTGGGGGCGCCCGCCACCATGCGATCGGTGATCCCCGTCAGCGCCTGAATGGCGGCGGGAATCGGCACTTCGGGGTCGACCAGCGTGCTCCATTCATGCACGCGTGGCGACGCGCCGCCGGCGTCGGCGTCCACCCGCACAATGCCGATTTCGGTGATGCGGTCAGCAGCGGCCCGCGTACCGGTGGTCTCGAGATCGACAAAGGCAAGAGAGGGCGCAAACAGGCGCATGGTGTCCGGGGGACGGGCTTTCAGCCGGGTTTGCCGCCGGCCCCACTTCAGGGCTTGACGGCGCGAACGTTCGTTCGCTATTCTAACGCCATGTCGAACGATCGTTCCTACCTGTCGGCGCTGCAGGATTACTACGCCCGCCACCGGGCGCTGCCATCTTATGCGTCGATCGGCAGCCTGCTGGGCCTCAAGTCCAAGTCCTCGGTTGCCGCGCTGGTGGCAAGACTCAAGCTTGCCGGATTTCTGGAGTCGACACCCGATCGGCGACTGGCGCCGACGTCGCGATTCTTCGCCCGGGCGCTGGCCGACACGCCGGTGCGGGCGGGCTTGCCCGAAGCGGTCGACGACGGTGAAGCGGACGCGCTGACGATCGACGACTACCTGATCGAGCGGCCGTCGCAGACCGTGCTCATCCGGGTCAAGGGCGACTCGATGATCGATGCGGGCATCTTCGACGGTGACCTGGTCGTCGTCGAGAAGCGTCCTTCGGCCGTGCGCGGCGACATCGTCGTGGCGATCGTCGACGGCCAGTTCACGCTGAAGCGTCTCGACACCGAAGCCGGACGCTTCGTGCTGAAAGCCGAGAACAAGGCCTATCCGGTGATCCGCGCGGGTGACGCCCTGGAGATCTTCGGCGTGATGGTCGGGCTGGTACGCAAGCTTTAGCTACCGACGGTTCCAGCCGGGCGCCGGTGTCGTAGTCCGTAGGTCCGAGCCTAGCCGATCACCCGATTGCGGCCCGCTGCCTTGGCCGAGTAGAGGTTGCGATCGGCCATCGCGAGCATGCGTTCATGCCCCGGCAACGAGGTGTCGGCACAGACGCCGATGGACAGCGTCAGCGACAGTCCGGGGTGGATGGCCGACCACGCATGGCCAGCCACGGCGGCGCGCAGCTTTTCGCATACGCGCAGCGCTGCCTCGGTATCGGTTTCCACCAATACCAGCACGAATTCCTCGCCGCCGAAGCGGGCGACCAGGTCGGTGTGCCGCACCTGCGAAGCCAGGAGCTTGGCCAGTGCGCGCAATGCGGCGTCGCCGACGGCATGTGAGAAGCGATCGTTGACCGTCTTGAAATGGTCGAGGTCGGCGATGGCGACGGCGAGCGGTCGTTCGTGCCGCAGCGCCAGCCCGAACTCGTCGGCAAGGCGCTGATCGAGCCGGCGCCGATTGGCGAGACCCGTCAGCGCGTCCTCGTAGGTCTGCCGTTCCAACTGGTCGAGCAGCATGGTCTTCTGCAGGTTCGCTTCGGTCAGCGAAATGTTGAGCGCCTCGAGTTCGGCGTTGGCACGGGTGAGAGCTTCCTGCCGCGCACGCTCCAGATCGGCTTCCCGCTTCGCCGCGGCGAGTTCGTACTGGATCTGCGCTGCCCGCAGCTTGGAACCCGCGGCCTCGGACAATACTTCGCGCTCGAGCGCGTGGAAGCGTTGGTAATGCGCGAGGGCCTCGGCGGAATTGCCGGTAATGCGGTGCAGTTCGGACAACGCTTCGTGGCATTCGTACTGGGTCGGCTTGAGGCGATGCCGTTCGCAGGTCTCGAGCGCATTCTCGAGCCAGCGCTGCGCTTCCGGGAACCGCGCTTGCGTGATGCATAGCTTGCCCAGCGAAAGACTCGCATGCGCGACGCCATAGCGATATCCGGTCGCCTCCGACATCTCCAGCGCTTCGCGCAGCGTCCGCTCCGCCGCCGCGAGATCGCCGAGGCATTCGTGCACCAGTCCCAGGTTGTTGAGCGTTGCCGACTGCTGCAACGGCAGGCCCAGTTCGACGAATATGTCGCGTGCTTCCCGCAGGTTCGCCAGCGCGTCGTCGAAGCGCCCGAGATTCTTGAGGTTGATGCCGATGTTGTTCAGAGTCTTGCCGCGCTCGACGGCGTCCTCCGGGCGCGTGCACAGCTTGAGGCTCTTGCGGTAGAACTCGAGTCCCGTGGCGTGATCGCCGGACCTGGTGTGCACGATGCCGATCATGCGCAACGTCATTGCGCGGCCGCCCGTCTCGCCGCTGCGTTCGTCGATTTCCAGCGCGCGGAACTGGAAATCGAGCGCCTGCGGCAAGTCGCCGAGCGTGTCGTGGATGAAGCTGATTTCGCGCAGAGTCTTCGCCTCGGCGCGTGCATCGCCGGCATCCTCGAACGCATGCAGCGCCTCGTTGAACACCGTGAGCGCGGTCTCGTGATCGAGCAGGATGTCGGCACAGCGTCCCTGAAGGAAATAGGCTTCGGCACGCACGTGCTTGTGGCCCAGTTCAGTGGCGAGGGACTGCGCCTCCTCCGCGAGTGCCAGGGCGCGCCGGGCATCGACACCGAGCAATCCTTCCGCCATCTTGAGCAGCAGCGGCAGTCGCTCCTCGGGCCCGCCGGTGGTAGCGAGCTTGGCGGCGAGCGCATCCATGCTCTCGATGGGCATTGCGGCCGGCGTGGCGTGGAGGCTAGGCACGCGCGACCTCGACCAGGCAATCGTAGAACGTCGCCGCGCGTCCGAGATCGGTCAAGGCCTGTGACGTCACGGCGTTGGCGTTGCAGCCATCCGGCGCGAGCTTCTGCCACCAGATCGAAGGGGCGACTGCGACACCGGCCCGGACGCGATCGCCGACCCGGGCCGTCGCCCGGAACTGGCCGCGATCGTTGAAGATGCGCACCTGGTCGCCTGTTTCAATGCTGCGTGACCGCGCATCCACCGCGTTGAGGTCGAGCCAGGGCGTGCGTTCCTCGATCACGAAGGCCGGCAAATTGGCAAAGGAGGAATTGAGAAAATTGCGCGCCGGTGGCGACAGGAAGGCCAGCGGGTAGCGCTGCGCCAGCGTCGGATTCGACGCTGCGGACTCGCGGGGCGCAATGTAGTCGGGCAGCGGATCCTCGCCTTTGGCCGCGAGGGCCGCGTTCCAGAACTCGCACTTGCCCGATGGCGTCGGAAAGTTGCCCTGCGCAAATGGCGCATAGGCCAAAGGCACGTTGAGGCGCTTCCAGCCGTCACGCTTCAGCACGTCCCAGTCCAGGCCCTGCGCGCGCGGATCGTCACGTTTCCACGCCATCCGGCACAGGTCCTCGTCACTGTCGCGGAAGCAGGGCTCGGTGAAGTTCATCGCCGCAGCCAGGCGGCGGAACACTTCGGTATTGGGCAGCGCTTCGCCGAGCGGCGCAATCGCCTGGTTGTTGGCAAGGGCGTACAGGTGCCCGTACGAACTATGCACGTCGACTTGTTCGAGCTGCGTGGTCGCCGGCAGCAGGATGTCGGCGAAATCCGCCGTATCCGTCTGGAAGATCTCGTGCACGACGCAGAACAGATCTTCGCGCGCAAAGCCGGCGCGTACCTTGCTCGAGTGCGGCGCCACCGCGACCGGGTTGGCGTTGTACACGTACAGCGCGCGAACCGGCGGAACCGCCTCGTGCAACGCGTCGCCGATCGTGCTCATGTTGACGGTGCGCGGACGCCGGCGGATGAGGTCGGGACGCTCGAGCGCCGCCGTATCGATCGGGTAGGTGCCGGAGGAGGACAGGAGCGCACCACCGGCAGGATCACGCCAGGCACCGATCAAGGCCGGCAGGCAGGCGATCGCCCGGACGGCGTTGCCGCCGCCGGCCGTGCGTTGCATGCCGTAGTTGACCCGGATGGCCGCCGGCTTCGTCGTGCCGTAGTCGCGCGCGAGGTCGACGACTTCGGCCGTCGACAGCCCGCAGGTGCGGGCCGTGCGATCCGGCGTCCACGCCGCCGCGCGCTCGGCGAGCGCAGCGAATCCTTCGGTATAGCGGTCGATGTAGTCCTGGTCGAGCAGGCTCTCGTCGATCAGCACGTGCATCATACCGAGCGCCAGTGCGCCATCGGTTCCCGGCAAGAGCGCGATGTGCTGCGAACACTTCTCCGCCGTGGCGCTGCGGTAGGGATCGATCGCAATCAGCTTCGCGCCGCGACGCTTGGCTTCCTGGGCGCGGGTCCAGAAGTGCAAATTCGACGTGATGGGGTTGCTGCCCCAGATGACAATCAGGCGGCTGTTGGCGTACTGCTCGAAATCCATCCCCACCGAAGCGCCGATGGCCGCGGCCCAGCCGGTCTTGCCCGCCGAAGCGCAGATCGTGCGGTCGAGCAGCGACGCGCCGAGCCGATGGAAGAAGCGACGGTCCATCGACGCGTACTGCAGCAATCCCATCGTGCCGGCGTAGCTGTAAGGGAGGATGGCTTCCGGGCCGTCTGCCGAAGCGGCAATTTCGCCGAAGCGCTGCGCGATGGTCGCGATCGCCTCGTCCCACTCGATGCGCTCGAAGCGACCTTCGCCTTTGCGCCCGACCCGCCGCAGCGGATGGAGCAGGCGCTGGTCGGAGTAGGTGCGATCGAGGTAGCGGGCGACCTTCGTACACAGCACGCCGTTGGTCGACGGATGATCGGGGTCACCACGGATGGCGATGGCGCGCCCGTTCTCCACCGTCGTCAGCAGCGCGCAGGTGTCGGGACAGTCGTGGGGACACGCGCCACGGACGACGCGCCGGGCGCCGACGGAGGAAGGATCGAGTGGCATGGTGGTAGTCCATAATTCTATCCAACCGCGCGCCTTCGCGCCGCTTCCATTGGTCTGCCTGCGATGAACGGAATGGTTCCCTTGCCCGAGGTCCGGTTTGCCGACGGCTGCGTCGTGCCGGCACTGGGGATCGGCACTTGGAAAATGGGCGAGGACTCCCGCCGGGCCAAGCGGGAGGTTGCCGCCATTCGGCATGCCATCGATCTCGGGATGACCGTGATCGACACGGCCGAGATGTACGGTGATGGCGGCGCCGAAACCATGGTGGGTCAGGCCATCGAGGGGCGCCGGGACGCGGTCTTTGTGGTGAGCAAGGTGTATCCGCACAATGCAGGCGCCAGGTCGACGGTAACCGCCTGCGAGCGCAGTCTCGCCCGGCTCAAGACCGACTATCTCGATCTTTATCTGCTGCACTGGCCCGGACGGATCCCGCTGGCGGAAACCGTCGACGCGTTCGAGCGCTTGCGCGGCTCCGGCAAGATCGTTCGCTGGGGTGTATCGAATTTCGACATCGCCGACATGGAGCAATTGCTGGCACTGCCGGACGGCGCGCACTGTGCTGCCAATCAAGTCCTCTACAATCTCAGCGCGCGCGGCATCGAGTGGGATCTGCTGCCGTATTGCGCGCAGCGCGCGATTCCGTTGATGGCGTACTCGCCGGTGGGACAGGGCGCACTGCGCGCGCACCGAAAATTGGCAACTCTTGCCGCGCCGCTCGGGGTCACCCCGACGCAGCTTGCACTGGCGTGGTCGATCCGGCATCCGCAGGTCATTGCGATTCCGCAGTCCACCGATGTTGCGCATCTCGACCACAACCGGTCGGCCGCAAACATCCGTTTGTCGTCGGCGACGCTTGCGGCGCTCGATTCCGCCTTCCCGCCGCCACGTCGACGAAGCCCGCTGGCGATGCTTTGACGAGGCTTCGCGACCCGTGAAATCGGTCTCGGCGACGAACGGATTTGTTTCACACAACACCTATTTAATTTATATTATTCAGATAGTTACAACCCTTATTTAGTCGTTGGCACGCTTGCTGCTTTTGGATGCTCGTCGGGCGAACGCCCTGCGAAGATCAGACAGGAGATGGCAGCGTGACTTACACCCACTACGACTACCTCGAACTGGCACCAGGCGCGAGCCGCGCGCGCATCGAAGCCGCATATGCGGCAGTGCTCGAGCGCTTCCAGTACGGCGCGGTAGACGCCGGGCAGGACCTTTCGGGATTGGTGCGCAGAATTCACGCAGCGTACGAAACGCTTTCCGATAGCGATCGCCGCCGCAGCTACGATGCGCAGCTCGCGGACGAAGCGGCGCGCGCGGATGAAGAATTGAAGTCGATCCTCGACGACCAGGCAGCGGTGGTGCAACGGCGGGTGCAGGACGTGCCGGAAACGCTCCGCGCCATGCTCACGCCGCTTGCGGCCTGACGGCGTCGCGCGGACTTCACGAGCTTACGGCCGCCGGGAAAGCAACTTTTCCAAGACTGCAAACAGCGATGCGGTCGGCGGCCGTATTCCCAACTCGACACCGGATGCAACGGCGCGCGGCACCGCGTGTGCGGGACTCAGGCTGCACTCGCCATGCCGTCATGCGGCCGCCGGTGTCGAGACCGCCATCCACTGATCGAGCGCTTTCCTCGCGCAGCCCGTCGCGACGCAATGCGGCGCTCGGCAGAATGATTGCCAGGCGGGCGCGCCCGCCGAGCCTCGCACCTCGCGGTTTCGTGCCGCTGCTGGTGCACTGATCGTTCGGCCGAACGTCCAGCCGGCCATCGCACTTGCGGACGTTTGGCGGCCTCGAGGGATCGCACGGCTTCCCCTGCGCAGGCGATCGGTGGACGCTGTTCGTTCCAGCGGTACGCGGTCGAAACTAAGCCATATGGACAGGCGCGCCGTTTGTCGCCTCGGGTCCCAATTGGCGTCAGTGCACCTTCAGTGTCGCAGGTACTGGCAGAGAACTTGCACTTGCAACAACGAAGATAACCCTGCATGAGCCGCCATTCCGGGCATGTCACCGGTGGCTTGAGCGCTCGGCAAATGGAGACTCCACAGTGGAAAAATGCGTCCGGTGCCAGTTTTACGATCGCCAGCTTGCCAAGACCAACGACAGCAAAGGCGTCATGTGGGGTCAGTGCCGTCGTTCTGCGCCCATGCTGCATCCAATCAATGCCAAGTCGTACATGATCGAAGGTGTGTGGCCGCACGTGCGCGATGACGACTGGTGCGGCGAATGGAAACAGCTCGTGCGGAGTACCGAAACTCGTCCATTGGACAGCACGAGCACCGGTCCGCTGCTGCCGGGAGGCGGGATCCCTGCCGCATCTCCGCCCCGGCCGGGGAGTCTTGCAACCCTGCCGCTCGGATCGACCAACACCATGGGATTTTCTTCGGGCGGTCCGGCCTATGGTGGAACGATGGCAAGTTCGGCCAGAGCCGCGGCCGGGCGCAGCGACGCGGCACCACTCGCGGACCTCACGCCGGCAGGGCGCGGCGACTGAACACTCGAGTCATTTCGGATGGCCGCCGGATACCTGGGCCACGCGGGCAAGGCAGTGAACTTCCGGTGGGTTGCCGGCCACGTCGAACGTCGTGTTTTGCGGTAGCGGATTGCCGGTGGGTGCCGCGGACGCGGCACTGAAACCTGCTACAGTGCGCAACGCGCCCCGCGTGTATCTCGCGCGTGGCGTGCCTGCCGTTTCGCTGCGCGCCAATGCCATCCGTCGACCCCACCGCGGCGCTCGCCGCCGGTACCCTGTTCGTCACGCCCAACAAGCGACTCGCTCGCGCCCTCATCGCGCAACACGACGTCGCCCAGCGCGCGACCGGACGCACGGCGTGGCCCGCCGCGCAGGCAATGCCGTGGTCAGCGTGGCTTGCCGCGCTGTGGCATGACGCACTGACGGCTGGCACGCTCCCCGCGCCAGGCCCGTTGCTGGCACCGGGCGCGGCGGCGTACCTGTGGGACCGCATCGTGGCTGCCGACGATGCGCTGTTCGATGCGCGCGGCGCGGCCACCGCAGCAGCCGGCGCGTGGGCGACCTTTCATGCATGGCGAGCCCCCGACGACCGTTTCGAGGCGTGGATGCATTCGGGCATCGACGACGACGCGGCTACGTTTGGCCGTTGGGCGACGCAGTTTGCGCGAACCTTGCGCGACCTCGACGTGATCGACTTCGCGCAATGGCCCGATTTGCTGACGACACTGGCGCCGCAGGTACCGAGCTGGCGGGCACGATCGGTGGTGTTGGCAGGGTTCATCGAGACATCGCCCCAGCAGGATCGAGTGATCGCAGGCTTGCGCGCTGCCGGCATGCTTGTCGAAGTCATGTCACTGCCGGTTCCCAGGCGGGCGGAACGCATGCGGGTCAGCGCACCGAACGCCCAGGCGGAACTTCGCATGGCCCTTGCGCAGGCCCGAACGTGGTTGCTGGATGCGCCCGACACCCGCATCGGCATCGTGTTCGACGATCTTCCGGTGCGGCGCGCCGAGATTCACGCTGCGGCCGATGACCTGCTGTGCCCGCGTGCCGCCGGGCGCGCGGATGCCGACCTGCCGCGCCCGTACAACATTTCGCTCGGAACGCGACTTCTCGACGAACCGCTAGTCTCGACTGCGATGTCGCTGATCGCCTGGACGGCAGGTCCACTGGCGGTAGCCGACGCGGCGGCGCTCATGCGCGCGCGACACCTGCCGGGACCCGACGACGCGTGGTTGCGTCGCGCTTTCCTGGAGCGACGCTGGCGCCAGGACGGGAGTGCCGACGTTACGTTCGGCAGCGTGCTGGCGGTGTTGCCGGAAGTCGATCCGGATCTGGCCGCGCGCTGGCGCGCGGTCCTGCCGCCGCAGTCCACCCGCGCAACACCGCACGTCTGGGCCGAAGCATGGCGCGCGTGGCTCGCGGCCCTGGGCTGGCCTGGCGACGCCACGCTCGGGAGCGGGGAATGGCAGGCGCGTGACGCTCTCTGGCGCGTATTGGGCGACTTTGCGGCGCTCATGGATGTCGCCGGCACGTTGAACCGCGGCGAAGCGGTTGCGGCGCTGCGGGCAGCGCTGGCGCGAACCGTGTTCCAGCCGCAGACGACCGATGCCCGCATCCAGATCCTCGGTACGCTGGAGGCGTCGGGACTCGACTTCGACCGCCTGTGGATCACCGGTCTGTCCGCGGTACGATGGCCAGGCGGCACGGCACCCGATCCCTTGTTGCCGATTGCCTGGCAGCGTATGCGCGGCGTGCCCCATGCGGACGCGCGTAATGCGCTTCGCTTCGCGCGGCGAACGATTGCTTCCTTCGCGATGGCGGCGGACGTCGTGGTGGCCAGTCACCCGGCCATGGAGGAGGAGGCTCCGGCAAGCGTGTCGTCGCTGATCGTCGAGTGGCCGCAAGGGCCGGTGCCGGTTGCGCCGACGTTCGCCGGCCAGACTGTCGCGATCGCCGCCGCGCGGCGCGTACTCGAAACGGTCGATGACCGCAGCGGGCCTCCACTGCTGCGCGGCAGTCAGGTCGGCGGCGGCGCCGGTGTCATCGAAACGCAGAGCGAGTGTCCGTTCCGGGCCTTCGCCCGCTATCGTCTGCGCATCCGCGAATGGCCCGCGGAGGGCGTCGGCCTCGCCCCCAGCGAGCGCGGTGTGCTGCTGCATGGCGCGATGGCTGCGTTCTGGACGGCGGTGGTCGACCATGCGCACTTGTGCGGACTGGACGAAGCCGAACTGCAGCGGGAGATTGCAGCTGCGGTGTCCGCGGCGATCGGCGGCATCGACCCGCGGCGCTGGCAGGCGCTGCCGCTACCGGTGGCGGCCGCCGAAGCCGAGCGGCTGGCTGCGGTCCTGCGCGGCTGGCTCGACGATTTCGAACGCGCACGGCCGGCATTCACGGTGGACGCCTGCGAACTGAAGGCAGCCCTCACGTTGGGCGAACTCGCATTTACGTTACGCATCGACCGCGTCGACCGGTTGGCGAGCGGAGGAACGGTGGTGATCGACTACAAGTCCGGGCTGGCACCCGCGCTGTCGCAATGGTTCAAGGTGCGCCCCGCCGGCACCCAGCTCGGCCTCTACACGCTCGCGCTGCGCGCCGCCCGCGGTGACGCTTCGATGCGCGCGGCCGCCTACGCGCGACTCAAGGCCGGGGAGATCGGTCTCGTCGGCCTCGCGGCCGATGCCGAAGCCTGGCCGGATCTGCCGGCGGTGGCCACGCGCAGGAACCTCCCCGTCGCGTCGTGGCCCGAAGCGGAGGCCCACTGGCAGTCGGCGTACGGTGCGCTGGCGGAAGCGTTCCGTACCGGCGCCGCGATCGTTTCGCCGCGCACGACCGAAATATGCGAGCGCTGCGGGATGCAGGCGCTGTGTCGCGTCCGCAGTGTCGACGTGCCGGATGACGTCGACGAAGGCGAGCCGGACTAGCGGCGATGCGCGGACCAGCGATGGATCCCAGGGAACGGGCGCGCGACGATGCCGCTGCACGTACCCGCGCGCTCGATGTGCGCCGGTCGTTCCTCGTGCAGGCGCCCGCCGGCTCGGGCAAGACGGGCCTGCTCATCCAGCGCATGCTCGCGCTGCTCGCGCAAGTCGAGCGGCCCGAACAGATCCTGGCCATGACTTTTACGCGCAAGGCGGCGGCGGAAATGCGCGCCCGCGTGCTGGCGGCTCTCGACGACGCCGTGTCCGGCGTACCGGTCGCCATCTCCGACGCCTACGGCGCGCAGACGCGTGCGCTGGCGCTGCGGGTGCTCGCGCAGGACGCGCGGCACGATTGGCAACTGCTCGCTCATCCTGCGCGCCTCAAGATGCTGACCATCGATGCGGTGGCTGCGACATTCGCTCGGCAGGCGCCGCTCACCACCCGTCTCGGCGCGATGCCGGCATTCATCGACGATGCGACCGCGCACTATCGGCAGGCCGTGGGCGCGGCACTTGCCGATGCAGATGCAAACGACCCGGCCTGGCGTCCGTTCCTCGCCCACCTCGACAACGATGCGCGCGCGGTGGTGGCCCTGCTGGCCCAGATGCTGGCCAAGCGGGATCAGTGGCGCCTTGCGTTGCCGCTTGGTGTGGCCGATCCGGCGCTGCGTGACCGACTGGAACATGCGCTGCGCGAGGAGGTGGAGCAGGCGTTGCGCACGCTCACCAGCCATTTTCCCCGCCCGCTGGTCGAGCGCCTGCGCGAACACCAGCGCCATGCCGCTACGCACCTCATGGCGTTGCCGAAGCCAGCCGCGCCCGACGATGCCGATGCCTGGGTGGGCCGCAGACTCGGCGTCGCACTGGCACAGATTGCCGAGATGGGTGGATTGCCGCCGGCGACGGCGGACGCGTTGCCGCTGTGGCGAGCCCTGGCCGCGTGGCTGCTCGTGAAGGCGGAAGGGCGCTTCCGCGAAGTGTTCAACAAGAATGCCGGCTTTCCGGCCAAGGCATCCGGCGACGGCGATCGCCATGCCACCGCCAAGGCGGCGATGAGCGCGTGGGTGGCGGACGCCCGGCGGGATCCAGGTCTCGCCGCCGCGCTGTATTCGGTTCATGTGCTGCCGCCATCGCGCTACGGCGACGATGCCTGGGACTTCGTCGCGGCCACGCTGGCGTTGCTGCCCCAGCTGGCCGCGCACCTGCAGCTCGTCTTCGCGCGCGCCGGCGAGAGCGACTTCACCGAAGCCACCTTGCGGGCACTCGCCGCGCTGGGCGACGCGGAGAAGCCCGGCGATTTGCTGCTGGCAACCGATTTGCGCCTGACGCACATCCTCGTCGACGAGTTCCAGGACACGTCGTGGGCGCACGCCGAGCTGCTCGGCCGCCTCACCGCCGGCTGGCAGCCCGACGACGGGCGCACCTTGTTCGTCGTCGGCGACCCGATGCAATCGATCTATCGTTTTCGCGCCGCCGAGGTTGGGATCTTTCTTTCGGCGCAGGCCGAGGGTCGCATCAACGATGTGCCGGTCGAGTGCCTGACGCTGTCGCGCAATTTTCGCTCGGAAGCGCCGGTGGTCGACTGGGTCAACGGCGTGTTCGCCCAGGTTCTGGGTTCGACGTCGGATGCCACGCGCGGGGAAGTGGCCTACGAACCGGTGCTCGCGACGCGGGCGATGGCCGCTGCGCCAGCGCCTACGGTCACGCTCGCCCACGATGCGGAGGATGAGGCACGCGCCGTCGTCGCCCACGTCGAACAAGCGCAGCGCGAAGGAGCGAGCGAAATCGCGGTTCTCGTGCGCTCCCGGTCCCATCTCGGCGCCATCCTGCCGGCGCTACGACGTGCAGGCGTTCGCTACGTCGCCGTCGAGCTCGAGCCGCTGGCGGCGCGGCTGGCTACGCGCGACCTACTGACGCTTACCCGCGCGCTGTTGCAGCCGGCGGACATGCTCGCCGGTCTCGCGTTGCTGCGGGCACCATGGTGTGCGCTGACTCTGGCGGACCTCCTGGTGGTCGGACAGGCCGCCCAGCGAAGCGCGGTCTTCGCGGCGATCGCCGCACCCGAGGTGGTTGCGGCATTGTCGAACGATGGAGCCGCGCGTCTCGCGCGCCTGCAGCGCGCACTGGCGCCCGCACTTGCCGCTCGGGGGAGACTGCCGCTGGTCGATCGTGTGCGCGCCGCCTGGATCGCCCTGGGGGGGCCGGCCTGTGGCGATGGCGCGTTGGACCTGGCGGGCGCCGATCGCTACTTCACCGAACTCGCGGCGCACGAACGCGGTGGCGACGTCCCGGACTGGGATGCGTTCGTCGAGGCAGCCGGCAAGCTCTTCGCCATGCCCGAGCACGTGCCTGCGGGCGGTGTCGAGGTGATGACACTGCACAAGGCCAAGGGCCTGGAATTCGATACGGTCATCCTCCCAGGGTTGACGCGCATTGCGCCCAAGGACGACGACCCGCCGTTGCGCTGGCGGCTGCGCGAACGCGAAGGCGGCCGCCGTGGGCTCCTCGTGGCACCACTGCACGCGCGCGTCGGCACCACACAGCAACCCGATCCCGGATTTCAGTACCTGCGTTCGCTCGACGCGATCGAGGGCGTCGCCGAGCTTGGGCGCCTTCTGTACGTGGGTTGCACGCGCGCGAAGCGGCGCCTGCATCTGGTCGCGGTGCCGGCGATCAAGGCGGCGACCGCGAAATCGCCTCGCTGCTGGGCCGAACCGCCGAGCCGGTCCGCCTGGGCGCGCCTCGCGCCTGCGCTCGCGGCCACGTTACCTGCGCTACCGCCGTCCGAATCCGCCGAGGGCGGACCCGCTGCCACCGCCGACGATGCCTGGCGGGCCGGAAGTGCACCCCCACTAGAACGTTTGCCGCTGGCATGGGGACCGCCGCCATTACCGGCGGAACTGCCGGTCCCCACGCTCGTCACCATCGACGAAGATGCCCCGCCATACGATTGGGCGCAGGCGACGGCCGGCGCGATCGGCACCGTCGCGCATCGCCTGCTCGCCCGGGTGGCGCAGGAAGGCCTTGTCACCTGGTCGATCGCGCACGTCGAAAGGCAGCAGGATCAGGTGCTGGCCGAACTCGCAGCCGAAGGGCTCGCACGCGAGCAACGTGCGGCGGCGGCAGCGCGCGTGGTCGCCGCCGTACAGCGAACGCTCACCGATGCGCGGGGCCGATGGCTCTTCGCCGACGGGCATGAGGATGCCCACAGCGAGTACGCGCTGGCGGGCGCGGCGGGCGACCGTATCGAGCACGTGTCGCTCGATCGCACCTTCGTCGCCGAGGGCATGCGCTGGATCGTCGACTTCAAGACCGGCATGCACGAGGGGGGCGATACGCAGGAATTTCTCGACCGCGAAATGGCGCGGTACAGGCCGCAGCTCGAACGCTATGCGCGCATCATGCAACACTTGGATACGCGGCCGCTGATGCTCGCGCTCTATTTTCCGATGGTCGACGATGGCTGGCGCGCGTGGCGCTACGAGGCGGCGGTGACACCGTGGAGCGGCGAGCCGCCTCTTTTCCGCTAGAACGGACCGAGATCCGCGACCTTGTCGATCAATTCGGATTTGCGTTGCGCCGGCAACACGCGAAACCACCGCGCGATGACATAGCGGTGTGCCGTTTCCTCGAATCCCACCCGCTTGCACACGCGCAGGGAGCGCTCGTCGCCGCAATAGGCGAACCACGCTTCGCATGCGTTGAGGTCGCGCGCCGCAGCCTCCATGATCAACTGCGCAACGCCGCCGGCGGCCCGGCATGCCTCGCTATCCCCGGGCGGGAGGCGGCCGTAGAACGACCGCCGGACGCACAGGCCGCCTTCCAGCCACAGGCCCTCGAACGGCGCGTAGTTGCAGAATCCGACGGGTTCGATGCGGTCATCGTCCCACCGGTAGAAGGCGACGTATTGGCGCCAGCCAGCCGGGACAGGATCGCTGGGCGCTACCGGAAAGGCGCAATGAAAGCTCTCCTCGAACAGCGGGCCGGCGAAGTAACTCGCGTCATCGAAGCACTGCACGCGAAGGCGGTCGGCGAAGGAGCGGGCGGGCGCGGTCATACCAGGCTCTGCTCGAGAATGCGCTCGAAATCGGCGGAGGTCGAGGTATCGCTGGCGCCGTGGGTGAACCGCGGCAGGTACCAGCGATTCGATTCGGCGGTCACGTAGCTGTGGTCGATCGAAAACGCCGCACGAAGCCCAAGGCGCCCGCCGTGTTCGGGCAGATACGTGTCGCGCAGATAGGCGGACGCCTGGCCGTATGGATAGGCAAAGTAGCGGGGGACGCGCCCCGAACGAAGTGCGATGTACTCCGCCGCCGCGGCGACTTGCGCCTCGCAGTCGTCGAAGGAATCTACCCGCGTGAAATTGCCCTTGTGCTGATCTTTCTGGGCGACGCGGGTGGCACCTGGATGGACGTGGTCCCAACTATGGTTTTCGATGCGCAGCAATCCGTCGGCCTCGGCATCGCCCCACCAGTGGTCGCTCCACCAGGGGTGGCCGGCGAGGCACGTGACCTCCAGCTCCTTGCGCGCCGTCGGCGAAGCAATCACGAACGAGGTCATCGATAGGGTCTTCTGGCGCTCGCCCATGGTGGCGGCGAACTCGCGCAGGATGTTCGCGAAGCTGCGCCGCCAACCGAAAGCCGGATGCACCGCGTCATGCCAATCGAGATCGATGCCGTCGTCGCAGGTCAGCGCGACAGCCCGGTCCGGTGGTTCGCGTTCACCCAGCAGCGCCTCGACCACCCAGTCGAGGGGCACGACGTTAAAGTCGAGTCGGGCGATCGTCTGTAGATCGCTGGCCAGGGCCATGTGGTCGTCGCTGGTGTAGTCGCTCCCCGCATTGCACGAGTGATAGCAGATGATCGGAATCTTCATCGGAAGTGCCGCCTTGCCG
>CAVWPC010000031.1:0-107024 GCA_963756765.1 uncultured beta proteobacterium
TTGCAGCGACGTCCGACCCTACCTGCCTTCTGCAGTCGACTCAGAAAGCGAAGCGAAGAAGACTCGAATCCACCGAATCCACTTCGCTTCGATCACCGATCGAAGCGGGGCCGCGTACCAACCACAGCCCCGGTGTTTCCACTTCCCATCAGAAATCGACGGGCTCCGCCCGCGATTTCTGACTGACCAGCAAGCCCACTACCATTCAGCGTAGTGATTCTTCCATGGGGTCGCGGCGTTAGCCTTGGGACCCCATCTGACCAAAACAGTTACTTGATCTCCACCTTCGCGCCAGCCTCTTCCAACTTCTTCTTCGCGGCTTCGGAGTCGGCCTTGTTAACCCCCTCCTTCACCGGCTTCGGGGCGCCGTCGACGAGGTCCTTCGCTTCCTTCAGGCCCAGGCCCGTGATTTCACGCACGGCCTTGATGACGTTGACCTTGTTCTCGCCGAAGGAGGCCAGCACGACGGTGAACTCGGTCTGCTCTTCGGCGGCGGCAGCCGGGGCGCCACCGGCGGCGGGCGCCGCGACGGCGACGGCGGCGGCGGCGGACACGCCGAACTTGTCTTCCATCGCCTTGATGAGCTCGGAAAGCTCGAGTACGGACATCGACGAGATCTTGTCGAGGATTTCAGTTTGAACTGCAGACATGATGTGCTCCTGGAGCGTAACGGTTGATAATGGGGATGCGGTAGCGCGATCTCAAGCGGCCTGCTTGCTGTCGCGGACGGCGGCCAGGGCGCGTACGAACTTCGACGGCACCTCGTTCATCGTGCGAACCAGCTTGGTGATCGGCGCCTGCATGGTGCCGAGCAGCCTGGCGATGAGCTCGTCGCGTGAAGGCAGCGACGCCAGGGAGGCGATGTCCTTGGCGGACATCATCTGCCCGGGCATGGCACCACCGGCGATGACGAACTTCTCGTTGCCCCTGGCGAAGTCGTTCAGGACCTTTGCCACGGCCACGGGATCGGTGCCGATGCCGTACGCCAGCGGACCGACCATCTTGTCGGCCAGCGAGGCGAACGGCGTATCGGCGACTGCACGGCGCACCAGGGTGTTCTTGACCACCCGGAAATAAACGCCGGAACTCGCGCGCTTTCGCACGGAGCTTCGTCATGTCGGCGACCGCCATGCCGCGGTTCTCGGCCATCACGATGGCTTGAGCACCCGCGACCTGCTTCGCGACTTCCGCGACTACCGCTTGTTTCTCTTGCAGATTGAGACTCACGGTCATTCTCCTAAATCGGCTCGGGCATCGTTTCGCCCTTGCCGCCCACTGCTACCCGCCGTGGTGCGCGGGTTCTCGCGGTGACCATTCGTCCAGGAATTCCTGGTCGAGGGCACCATCTACGCTGGGTCAGGGATCTAAAGGCAGGACCGAAGGGCTGAAGCTGCACCCGCCGTTCCGACCCGCACCCTGGATTAAGCACATGCTCCAGCGGTCTTTGACGGTCCGCCGACGTCTCCCGACGCCGGCGTCCCTCAAAATTTCAATGCCTTATGTTCAATGCCTTATGTCTGCGGCTGCGTGACAAGCGAGGTCTGGTCGACCCGCACGCCCGCACCCATCGTCGATGACAGGCTGATCTTGCGCAGGTACACACCCTTCGTCCCCTGCGGCTTGGCTTTGTTCAACGCATCGATCAGCGCGGTCAGGTTCGTCTTCAGCTGTTCCGGGGTGAACGACGCGCGCCCGATCGTGCATTGCACGATCCCGGCCTTGTCGGTGCGGTACTGCACCTGGCCGGCCTTGGCGTTCTTCACTGCCTGGACC
The DNA here is from genome assembly GCA_963756765.1 of uncultured beta proteobacterium. GTDB lineage: Bacteria > Pseudomonadota > Gammaproteobacteria > Burkholderiales > Casimicrobiaceae > VBCG01. The sequence goes on from CAVWPC010000031.1 coordinate 1,774, forward strand.
ACGTCCGGCGACACGGTGCCGACCTTCGGATTCGGCATCAGGCCGCGCGGGCCAAGGATCTGGCCCAGCTGGCCGACCACGCGCATCGCGTCCGGCGAAGCGATCACGACGTCGAAGTCCATGAACCCTTCCTTGATCCTCGCCGCGAGATCCTCGAAGCCGACGATATCTGCACCGGCATCGGTGGCCGCCTTGGCCTTGTCGCCTTGCGCGAACACGGCGACGCGCACCTTCTTGCCGGTGCCTGCGGGCAGCACGACCGAGCCACGCACGGTCTGGTCGGACTTCTTGGCGTCCACGCCGAGGTTCACGGCCACGTCCACCGACTCGTCGAACTTGGCGACGGCGGTTTCCTTGACCATCTTCAACGCGTCGTCGACCGAATAGAACTTGTTGCGATCCACTTTCGAGCGGACCGTCTTCATGCGCTTGGACAGGCGCGGAGCTTTTTGTTCGGCCATGATCACTTCACTCCTTCGACCGTGATGCCCATGCTGCGGGCGCTGCCGGCGACGGTGCGCACGGCGGCATCGAGATCGGCGGCGGTGAGATCGGGCATCTTCGTCTTCGCGATCTCTTCGGCCTGCGCGCGCGTCAGCTTGCCCACCTTGTCGGTGTGCGGCTTCGGGCTGCCCTTGTCCACCTTGGCCGCCTTCTTGATGAGGACAGTCGCCGGCGGCGTCTTCATGATGAACGTGAAGCTCTTGTCCGCGAACGCCGTGATCACCACGGGGATCGGCAGGCCAGGCTCCAGCTTCTGCGTCTGGGCGTTGAACGCCTTGCAGAATTCCATGATGTTGAGACCGCGCTGGCCCAGCGCGGGGCCGATCGGCGGGCTGGGATTGGCTTTCCCCGCCGGCACCTGCAGCTTGATGAATCCGATGATTTTCTTCGCCATCACTTACTCCTGGTGTGGGTTCAAGCGGGCCGCGAATTCACGCGCACCCTCCCCTGTTACAACGTCAAGGCACCATGCCTTTGACTCTTCACCGCCCACGCGTACGGCGGGGGCCTTCGTCCGTGTTGAGCGTCGTCCGCGACGACGCTCCAACGCGGACAGATATTCCGTCGCGTTCTGGGCGACGGAATATCAAAGCAGGTCAGGCCTTTTCGACCTGCGAGAAGTCGAGCTCCACCGGCGTCGATCTCCCGAAAATGGTCACCGACACCCGCAACTTGCTCTTCTCATAGTTCACGTCCTCCACGTTGCCGTGGAAGTCGGTGAACGGACCTTCCTTGACGCGCACCGCCTCGCCCGACTCGAACAGCACCTTCGGACGCGGCTTCTCGACCCCTTCCTGTACCTGCCGCAGGATCGCGTCCACTTCGCGCTGCGTGATCGGCGTCGGCCGGTTCGCCGTGCCGCCCACGAAACCGGTCACCTTCGGCGTGCTCTTCACGAGGTGCCAGGAGTCGTCGGTCATGTCCATCTCGACCAGCACGTAACCGGGGAAGAACTTGCGCTCCGAAATCGCCTTCGCGCCGTTCTTCATCTCGACGACTTCCTCGACCGGGACGAGGATCTGGCCAAAGTGGTCCTCCATGCCGGCGCGCTTGATCCGCTCGAGCAACGCCCGCTGCACGCTCTTCTCGAATCCCGAGTAGGCGTGGACCACAAACCATTTCTTGTCGCTCATCCGTCGGTCCTGCCTGTCAGCAACTTGATGATCCAAGCGAGCGTGGTGTCGACGGCAAACAGGAACAGCGCCATGACCACGACGAACGCAAACACGATCGCGGTGGTCTGCATCGTTTCCTTGCGGGTCGGCCACGAAACGCGGCCGGCTTCCGCCCAGGCTTCCTGCGCGAACGCTAAGAACTCGCGGCCGGGCGCCGACAGCCAGGCCACACCCGCGGCGAGCACCATGCCGCCCAGCACCATGAGTACCCGCAGCACCTGCGCGGTCTCGGAAAAGTAGTAGTACGCGCCCACGCCTGCAACCACACACGCCAGCGCGAGCCCGATCTTGAATTTGTCCATGTCAGGGATCAGGAAGCAGGGAGCAGGGAGCAGGGAGACCACGCGATCACGCGAGGTCCGGCCATCCTCTGTTCCCCATTCCGTATCCAACCTTTCTTTACGTTGCGCGCTTCGCCACCACCGGCTCACTGATCCCTGATTCCTGATCACTGATCCCTGCAGTGGCAGGCCAGGAGGGAATCGAACCCCCAACCTGCGGTTTTGGAGACCGCCGCTCTGCCAATTGAGCTACTGGCCTATTCCTTACTCGATGACCTTGGCGACGACGCCGGCGCCGACCGTGCGGCCACCCTCGCGAATCGCAAAGCGCAATCCCTCTTCCATCGCGATCGGCTGGATCAGCGTCACCGTCATCCCGATGTTGTCCCCCGGCATCACCATCTCCGTCCCCGCCGGCAGCTCGCAGCTCCCCGTCACGTCCGTCGTGCGGAAATAAAACTGCGGCCGGTACCCAGGGAAGAACGGCGTATGCCGACCACCCTCTTCCTTCGACAGGATGTACACCTCGCAGCTGAACTTGGTGTGCGGCGTGATCGAGCCCGGCTTCGCCAGCACCTGCCCACGCTCCACCTCTTCCCGCTTGGTCCCGCGCAGCAGCACCCCGACGTTGTCCCCCGCCTGCCCCTGGTCCAGCAGCTTGCGGAACATCTCCACCCCCGTGCACACCGTCGCCAGCGTCGGCTTCAGCCCCACGATCTCCAGGTTGTCGCCAACCTTCACGATCCCGCGCTCCACCCGCCCGGTCACCACCGTGCCCCGGCCCGAGATCGAAAACACGTCTTCCACCGGCATCAGAAAGGCCCCGTCGATCGCCCGCTCCGGCTGCGGAATATAACTATCCAGCGCCTCCGCCAGCTTCAGGATCGACCCTTCCCCCAGCTCCCCCTTGTCCCCTTCCAGCGCCAGCTTTGCACTGCCAATCACGATCGGCGTGTCGTCCCCCGGAAACTGGTACTTGCTCAGCAACTCCCGCACTTCCATCTCGACGAGCTCCAACAGCTCCTTGTCGTCGACCATGTCCGCCTTGTTCATGTACACGATGATGTACGGCACCCCCACCTGCCGCGCCAGCAGGATGTGCTCCCGCGTCTGCGGCATCGGCCCGTCGGCCGCGCTCACCACCAGGATCGCCCCATCCATCTGCGCCGCACCCGTGATCATGTTCTTCACGTAGTCCGCGTGCCCCGGGCAATCCACGTGCGCGTAGTGCCGGTTCTTCGTCTCGTACTCCACGTGCGCCGTGTTGATCGTGATCCCCCGCGCCTTCTCCTCCGGCGCCGCATCGATCTGGTCGTACGCCTTCGCCTCACCACCAAACAGCTTCGACAGCACCGATGTGATCGCCGCCGTCAGCGTCGTCTTCCCATGATCCACGTGCCCAATCGTCCCCACGTTCACGTGCGGCTTCGTACGCTCGAATTTGCCTTTTGCCATTGCCGTCTCCAGCTCTTTCCTAGAATTTTCCGTCGCCGGACAACCAGCGATCCCGGGATAGTCCATCAAGCGAAAGGCAGGAGGCCGCCTTTCGTCGTTCCACTCGTGGTGCCCATGGCGTGGATTGAACACGCGACCTCTCCCTTACCAAGGGAGTGCTCTGCCACTGAGCTACATGGGCGCTCTGTTCAACCTTTGCTCACGCTTCGCGCACGCATCGCTGCGGGCCTTGTTGACGCCTTGTTCATGCCTGTTCAATTGCCGACGCCGATCCTGGAGCGGGTGAAGGGAATCGAACCCTCGTCGTAAGCTTGGAAGGCTTCTGCTCTACCATTGAGCTACACCCGCACGTATCCTTTGCCCGAATGGTGGAGGGGGAAGGATTCGAACCTTCGAAGGCAGAGCCGGCAGATTTACAGTCTGCTCCCTTTGACCGCTCGGGAACCCCTCCGCGAATTCCAACCGCAGAAACGCGCGATTATAGCAGCTTTTGTTACACCCGGTCAAACCTCGGACGCCGCCCCGCACCGCCGTGGCTGACTCATATTATATGTTTATAATCAGTTACTTGACGCATCTGCGGGGCCGCCGCAACCCCGCTTTGGGATAATCCACGGCATCCGTCGCCCGCCATTGAAAAGGACAACTCGATGACCTGCTGTCACGCCGATTTCGCGATGGTCGAAGGCAGCGATCGCGGCTTCACCATCGGCATGCCTACCTTCACCTTCGGCGCGGGCGTGCTGCGCGAGGCCGGACCGCAGGCCAGGGAACTGGGGCTGCGCCGCGTCGCCGTCTTCACCGATCCGCGGATGCGCTCGGCCGAGCCGTTCGCCACCGTCATGCGCTCGCTCGCGGCAGCCCAAGTCGACACCGCCGTGTTCGACGGCGTTGCGATCGAGCCCACGGACGGCTCTTTCCAGGAGGCGACCCGCTTTGCGGCCGGGGCCGGGGTCGACGGCTACGTGTCGGTCGGCGGGGGTTCGGTGATGGATACCTGCAAGGCCGCGAACCTGTATGCCACGCAACCGGCCGAGTTCATGGACTATGTCAACGCGCCGATCGGCGCCGGACGCAAGGTCCTGGGGCCGCTGCTGCCGCACATTGCCTGTCCGACCACCTCGGGCACCGGCTCGGAAACCACCGGCATCGCCATTTTCAACCTGCGCTCGATCAACGCGAAGACCGGCATCATTTCACGCCGGCTGGTACCCACGATTGCGCTGATCGACCCGGAAGTGACCCGGACCCTGCCGCCGATGGCGATCGCCGCAACCGGCTTCGATTGCATGAGTCACGCGCTCGAATCCATCACGGCGCGCGCCTATCCACGCCGCGTCAGCCCGGCGCAGGGCGTGGACCGGCCGGTGTCGCAAGGTGCCAATCCGTTCTCCGACTTGCTCGCCGCCGAGGCGCTGGGGCTCGTGGGCAGGTACCTGGTACGCGCCGTCACCGATGCCAACGATCACGAAGCCCGCACCGAAATGATGTATGCCGCCACGCTGGCCGGCATCGCCTTCAACGCCGCGGGCTGCCACCTGCCGCACGGCCTCTCCTACGCAGTGTCGGGCCTCGCGCGCGACTGGCAGGTGGCCGGCTACCCGGAGGGCAAGACACTCGTGCCCCACGGCATGGCGGTCGTCTTGAACAACCCGTCGGTCTGGCGCTTTACCGCACCGAGCCATCCGCAGCGGCACCTGCATTGCGCGCAATGCCTGGGCGCCGACATCCGCGGCGCGACGCCCGCCGATGCGGGCGAAGTGCTCGCGGCACGCGTGATCGAAATGATGAAGGCGACGGCCATGCCCAACGGCCTGCAGGCGCTGGGCTTCGGCGAGGAAGCGATCGATGCACTGGCCACCGGCGCCGAGCCGCAATACCGGGTGATCCGCAACGCGCCCGCCGACGTCGGGCGCGACGAGCTCAAGTCGCTGTTCCGTTCGGCCCTGCGTTACTGGTAGCGAGCGACCCCGGATCCGCCAACGCCACGCGCTGCACCCGGCGGGCCGGAAGGCGCACACCGAAGGCGCTACCCTTGCCGGGCTCGCTCTCCACTTCCAGGTCCGCCTGGTGGCGCAGCAGCACGTGCTTGACGATCGCCAGGCCAAGCCCGGTGCCGCCCGTGGCGCGCGACCGGCTGCGATCGACCCGATAGAACCGCTCGGTCAATCGCGGCAGGTGCTCGGGACCAATGCCGATACCGGTGTCGGTGACCGTGAACACGCCACTGCCGTCTGCATCGATGCGCCAGGCAAGCGTGATCGTGCCGCCCGCAGGCGTGTAACGGATCGCGTTGGAAACGAGGTTCCCGAAGGCACTCGCCAATTCCTCGCGGCTGCCGGTCACGTTGGCCGCATCGCCGATATCGAGGGCGATTTCATGCTGGCCCTGCGACAGGCTCTTGGCGTCGGCCGACAACTGCAGCAGCAGCGGCACCAGCGCGAAGGGCTCATCGGGCAGCTGGTTCTGCTCGCTTTCCAGCGCCGACAGCGTGAGCAGGTCCGCGACCAGGCGCTGCATGCTCTTCGACTGCTCCTGCATCAACTGCAGGAAGCGCTTGCGCTGCCGCTCGTCGAGCTCGAGATCCTGCAAGGTCTCGATGAAGCCGGCGATCACGGTCAGCGGCGTCTTGAGTTCGTGCGATACGTTGGCGATGAAGTCGCGGCGCATGCGGGCCACCGCTTCCAGGCGCGTGATGTCCCGGGCGATGAGCAGCTTCTCGGCGACCCCGAACGGCACGATTTGCAGCGACAGCGTCAAGCCGGAATCGCGCTGCGAATCGATGACGATCGCATCCGAGTACTCGGCGCTTTCGAGGTAGCGGACGAACTCCGGCTGGCGCACGAGATTGCCCAGCGGCGCGCCGGTGTCGTGCCGGACGTCGAGGCCGAGCAAGGTCTGCGCGCGCGCGTTCGCCCACTTGATCCGGTTGGCGTTGTCGAGCACGACCATGCCGTCCGGGATCGCTTCCGCGGCGCTCTGGAATCGGTGAATCGTGTGCGCGAGGTCGCGCTCGTGGGCGACGCGCAGGCGCACGCGGCGATACAGCGCGGAGAAGGCGGCGCGCCAGGGGCCGCTGCCCTCCGGGACCGGCGCATCCCGCGACTGGGCCCAGCGCTCGAAGCGGTCGAGTTGCACGAGATGGAACACGAGGACCCCACCCCAGCCCAAGGCGAGCACCACGATCGCCGCGAGGGGACCCAGCACGACCCAGGCGATCGCGGCGACCAGCGCGGTCACCACCGGTACCACCAGTCCTTCGCGCAGCAGCGGGCTCACGCCGCGCATCTTAAGAGATCGGCGGCGTCAGCGGGGGACCGCCAGCCGATAGCCACTGCCCCGCACCGTCTCGATCAGGGCGTCCTGCCCGAAGGGCTCGAGGGCGAGCCGCAGGCGCCGTATGTGCACGTCGACCGTGCGCTCTTCGATGTACACGTGGTCGCCCCAGACCTGGTCGAGCAGCTGCGCCCGCGAGTGCACGCGCTCGGGCCGCGCCAGGAAGAAGCGCAAGAGCCTGAATTCGGTCGGCCCTATGTGAACCGGTTTGCCGTCGACGCTGACGCGATGCGTCGCCGGATCGAGCGTCAACGCACCGGCCGCCAACGGCTCCTGCGCCGCCTCGGGCGCGCGCCGGCGCAATACCGACTTGATGCGGGCCTTGAGTTCACGCGGCGAGAACGGCTTGGTGACGTAATCGTCCACCCAGGCTTCCAGTCCGGCGACACGGTCGGCTTCATCGGTGCGCGCCGTCACCATGATCACCGGCAGTTCCTTGGTCCGCGCATCGGCGCGCAGCTGCTTGGCGAAGGCGAGCCCGGACTGGCCCGGAAGCATCCAGTCGAGCAGCAGGAGGTCGGGCAGCACCTCCTTGAGCGAGGTCTGCGCGCTCTCGGCGTCGATGGCCGAGCGTACCTCGTAACCCGCATCGACCAGGTTGACCTTGAGCAGCTCGAGGATCGCCGGCTCGTCCTCGACAACGAGAATCGTGGGAGTCATGGGTGGTCCCCCCCGATGGTCGCTGCGCGCCCCTCCCCCCCTGGGGGGCACGCGCCTTGGGGCGGCCCGGCGGCGCTTGGCCGATCCCCCCCGATGGTCGCTGCGCGCCCCTCCCCCCCTGGGGGGCACGCGCCTTGGGGCGGCCCGGCGGCGCTTGGCCGATCCCCCCCGATGGTCGCTGCGCGCCCCGTGCGTACCGCCCTCATTCCTGTGCCACCTCGGCGCGGATCTGTTCGGCAGTCGCGTGACGAACGTCCTTGCCTTTGACCACCTGCACGACCGCCTCGGCGATGTTCTTCGCGTGATCGCCGATGCGCTCGATCGACTTGGCCATGAACACGATCTCGAGCGCGGGGGTGATCGTGCGCGGATCCTCCATCATGTAGCTGATCAGCTGCCGCATGACACTCGAGAACGCCGCGTCGATTTCCTCGTCGATCTCGACGACCTGCGCGGCTGCCGTGGCATCGAGCCGGGCGAAGGCGTCGAGGGCGAGTTGCAGCATCTCCTTGGCGCGCTCGGCGGCATGCGCCACGTCATAGTATTTGACGCGCGTGAGTCGATGATGCATCCCGGCCTGGGAGGCCTTGTACGCCACCTTCTTGGTCTCGTCGCCGACACGTTCCAGGTCGTTGACGATCTTGGTGACGGTGAGGATCATCCGCAGGTCGATGGCGGCCGGCTGTCGCTTGGCGATGATCTGGCTGCACTGCTGGTCCATGTCGACCTGCATCCGGTTGATCATCTGCTCGTCGGCGCCCACCTGGTCGAGCAGCACCGAGTTCTCGTCGTTCTCGAGCAGCTCGATGGCGCGCGAAAGCTGCGTCTCGACCAGCCCGCCCATCGAAAGCACACCGCTGCGGATGGCCTCCATCTCGGCGTCGAACTGCTTGTGCGTGTGTTCGGTCATTGCTGTCTCCCCACTAGCCGAAGCGGCCGGTGATGTAGTCCTCGGTTTCCTTGCGCTTTGGCTTGAGGAAGAGCTGGTCGGTTTCACCGAACTCGATCAGCTCGCCCAGGTACATGTAGGCGGTGTAATCGGAGACCCGCGCCGCCTGCTGCATGTTGTGCGTGACGATGGCGATCGTGTAATCGCTCTTGAGCTCCGTGATCAACTCCTCGATCTTGGCGGTGGAGATCGGATCCAGCGCGGACGTAGGCTCGTCGAGCAGCACCACGTCGGGCTTCACCGCCACGGCCCGTGCGATGCACAGGCGCTGCTGCTGGCCGCCCGACAGCGCCATGCCGCTCTGCTTGAGCTTGTCCTTGGCCTCGTCCCACATCGCCGCCTTGGTGAGCGCCCATTCGACTCGTTCGTCCATCTCGCGCTGGCCAAGACGCTCGTAGAGGCGCACGCCAAAGGCGATGTTGTCGTAGATCGACATCGGGAACGGCGTGGGCTTCTGGAACACCATTCCCACCTTCGCGCGCAGGGTATTGAGGTCGACGCCCGCGCCCAGGATGTTGTGGCCATTGAACTGGATCTCGCCGGTGGCCCGCTGTCCCGGGTAGAGCGAATACATCCGGTTCAGCACGCGCAACAACGTCGACTTGCCGCAGCCAGACGGGCCGATGAAGGCCGTGACCCGGCGCTCCGCGATGTCGAGGTTGATGTTCTTCAGGCCCTGGAACTTGCCGTAGAAGAAATCGAGATGCCTGATCGACATCTTGGGTGCCGCCGGTGGCAGCGTGCTGGCCGCGGCGACCGGACGCGATATCAGGGTGGTCTCATTCATGCGCAAATCCTAGCGAATCGCGGTCTGCCGGAAGGCAGAGCGCGCGACGATGTTGATGACGAGAACCGTCAGCGTGATGAGCAGCGCGCCGGCCCAGGCGAGACCCCGCCAGTCGTCGAACGGGCTCAACGCGAACTGGAAGATGACCACCGGCAGGTTCGCCATCGGCGCGTTCATATTCGTGCTCCAGAACTGGTTGTTCAGTGCGGTGAACAGCAGGGGCGCGGTCTCGCCGGACATCCGCGCCACCGCCAGCAGGATGCCGGTCACGATGCCGCCGCGAACGGCCTTGAGCGTGACCATCATCACCACCTTCCACATCGGCGCACCGAGCGCCACGGCAGCTTCCCGCAGGCTGCCGGGCACGAGGTGCAACATGTTCTCGGTGGTGCGCACCACCACCGGCACTGCGATAAGCGCCAGCGCCACCGAACCGGCCCAGCCTGAGAAGTGGCCCACCTGCGCGACGTAGATCGTGTACACGAAGAGGCCGATCACGATCGACGGCGCGGACAGCAGGATGTCGTTGATGAAGCGCGTGGCGCTGGCGATCCAGCCCGCCTTGCCGAATTCGGCAAGATAGATGCCCGCGAGAATGCCTATCGGCGTGCTGATGAACGTGGCGACCAGCACGATCATGACGCTGCCGAAGATCGCGTTGGCGAGGCCGCCGGCCGATCCGGGCGGCGGTGTCATCTGCGAAAACAGCGATGGCCCCAGCGCTGCAAACCCCTTGGCGCCCAGGACCGCGAGGATCCAGAGCAGGAAGAACATCCCGAAGCCCATCGTCGCCAGCGACATCACCAGGTTGAAGCGATTGACGAAGAGGCGTTTGCGGTAGAGATTGGTCATATCCGCTCCGGGGTCAGGTCTTCTTGCCCTCGCCCTTGGCAAGCTGCGCGATCAGCATGCGCGAGCAGGCGAGGACGATGAACGTCAGCAGGAACAGGACGAGGCCCAGCGCGATCAGTGACGCCCGATGCACGGGATCGGACGCCTCGTTGAATTCGTTGGCCAGCGCCGAGGCGATCGAATTGCCCGGCTCGAACAGCGACGCCTTGATCCGGTACGCATTGCCGATGACGAAGGTGACCGCCATGGTCTCGCCGAGCGCGCGGCCGAGCCCCAGCATGATGCCGCCGATCACGCCGACCTTCGTGTACGGCAGCACGATGTTCCACACGACTTCCCAGGTCGTGCAGCCGATGCCGTAGGCAGATTCCTTGAGCACCGGCGGCACGATCTCGAATACGTCGCGCATGACCGACGCGATGAAGGGGATGATCATGATCGACAGGATGACGCCCGCCGACAACATGCCGATGCCGTTCGGCGCGCCTTCGAAGAGCGGGGCCAGGATCCAGAGGTTGCCGAACGTCTTCTGGAGCAGGGGCTGAATATAGTCGCCGAAGATCGGCGCGAATACGAACAGGCCCCACATGCCGTAGATGATCGACGGTATGGCGGCCAGCAATTCGACCGCGGTGCCCAACGGACGCTTGAGGAAGGCCGGGCACATCTCGGTCAGGAACAGTGCGATGCCGAAGCTCACCGGTACGCCGATCGCCAGTGCGATGGCCGACGTCACCACCGTGCCATAGATCGGCGCCAGCGCGCCGAACTGACTGGTGACCGGATTCCAGACATCGGTCACGAAGAATGCGAAGCCGAACTTGCTGAAGGCCGGAATCGCCGCGTAACCGAGCGCCAGCAGGATGCCGAGCAGCAGCGCGAGCACGACCAGCGCGAAGAACCTGGTGGTGTTTTCGAACAGCCAGTCCTGCCACGGCGCGGCGCCGCGCTGTTGTGATGGAGGCTGGGGGTCGCGAACTGCGACGTAGGTCCTGCCGGGTATTCATCGTTGCAGGCAAGGCGGCGGTGGCGGAATGGGCGACCATTATGGCTCTCCCGAATGGAAACCGGCCACGAACTTCTGGGGTTCGTGGCCGGGAATTTGGAGGAAGAATGAAGCCGGTTCCGGCGAGGCGGGCCGAAACTCAGTTCCAGATCGGCTTGCCCGCGCTGTCCTTGACCTGGGACTTCCACGACGCCTCGATCATCTTGACGAGGTTGTCGGGAATCGCGACGTAGTCGAGTTCCTCGGCCATCTTGTCGCCGTTCTGAAACGCCCAGGCGAAGAATTTCATCGCCTGCAGGGCATTCTCGGGCTTGTCCTGCGTCGTGTGGAGCAGGATGAAGCTCGATGCGGCGATCGGCCACGAATCCTTGCCCGGCGAATCGGTGATGATCTGGTAGTAGCCGGGCGCATGAGCCCAGTCTGCATACGCCGCAGCGGCCTGGAACGTCGCGAAGTCGGGCTTCGGATACTGGCCGTCCTTGTTGCGGACCAGCGCGTGCGACATGTTGTTCTTCTTGGCATACGCGTACTCGACGTAGCCGATCGATCCCTTGATCCGCTGCACGTACGCGGCCACGCCTTCGTTGCCCTTGCCGCCCACGCCTTCCGGCCACGACACCGCGGTGGCGGAGCCGACCTTCGACTTCCAGTCGTCACTGACCTTCGACAGGTAGTCGGTGAAATTGAACGTGGTGCCGGAGCCATCTGAACGACGGACCACGGTGATCGGGTCATTGGGAAGCTTGAGGCCGGGGTTGAGATCGGCGATCGCCTTGTCGCCCCAGGACTTGACCTTGCCAAGGTAGATATCCGCCGAGCAGTGGGCCAGTGAGCTTCAGCGCGCCCGGCGCCACGCCCTCGATGATTCACCACCGGCACGATGCCGCCGATGATCGCGGGGAACTGCATCAGTCCAGCGGCCTGCAGGTCCGCCTGCTTCAGCGGGGCATCGGACGCACCGAAATCGACGGTCTTGGCCTTGATCTGCGCAATGCCGCCGCCCGAACCGATCGACTGGTAGTTCATGCCGACGCCTGTCTGCTTCTTGTAGGCATCGGCCCACTTGGCATAGATGGGGTACGGGAATGTCGCGCCGGCCCCGGTGATATCGACCGCCTGCGCCTGGACGCCGAACGCCAGCGCCGCCGCGGCGAGGAATCCCTTAATCGTGAATCTATTGAGCATGTCGCCTCCGCTGTTTGGGTACGGGAGGATTGTTACAAAGGCGTGTGACACCACCATGACAAATCCGCGTTGCAATGTTGCAGTCCGCGGAGGCGGCGCGTTGGGATCGAATCAGCTTGCAGATCGGCATGTTGGCGCGGCTACCGCGCCGCAGGTCACGTATGCGGATCGCCGTGATAAAGACGCACCGTGTGACGGGCATCGGCGAAGAACAGCCAGCGCTCGGCGAGCATCCCGACGAGACAGGCGCCAAGCGCTAGTGCCGCACCCTGCCAGCGCGCGAGGCCGAAAGCCAGCCAGAGCGCCGGCAACGCGAAGCCGGCGCACCACACGACGGCCTGCATCAGCATGCGGCGTGCCGATGAAGTGCTCTGCACGAATTCACGCGTGAGGAAGGTGCCCCGCGTATGGCCGACGTCGAGCAGGCGGGCGGCCATGACGGAGGTCGCCGCGGTCGCCTGCGGCGGACCGACGCCTTGCGCCACGCCGATCGCATCGGCCAGCGTTCTGGCGCCGGTCGAACTGCGCACGAAGCGCCAATACTCGAGCTTGCCCAGCGCCGCGGCCAGCAACAGGCCGAGTGCCACGCCCTGGAGTCCGGGGACTTCGGCGCCGCGCGCGCGCCACAGCGCAACCAGCAGCAGCGCCCCGGAGGCATGGCCAAGCAGCAGGTAATTGAACGGCACGCGCCAGGTATGCCACTGGCGGATGGGCTTCAGGCTCGCGTAGATCATGGCGGTACAGAACAGGGTGATCCACGCCAGCAGCACCACGGCCACCGCCAGGATCGAGCGCCATCCCGTCGCTGCGTCGAACCACCAGGCGAGCGAGTACAGCGTCGCTGTCGCCAGCAACGCCACGGCGACGATTGCCTCGCGCGAGAGCCAGGACGTGCGCCAGCGCGTCGCCGAACGCCAGGCATTCCTGGGGTTGGCCAGATGCAGCGTGGATGCGCAAAGGCCCGCGACCACCAGCGCCAGCGCGCAAAGCAGCGCGGGCAACATCGCCGCACGCTCGAGCAGCGCCGCCTTGCCATGCCACGCAGTCGACAGATCGATGATCGACAGCAGCGCGAGCGCACCCAGGCCCTGCGCCCGACAGCACGGTGAAAAAGAGCACGGAAAGTGCCGGATTCAAGCGGGCTCCGGCGGTCAGCGCGCCAGGACATCACGCGCGCGCTGCACCAGGCGTGCGAGCGCGCTGGCGCCGGTCGAAGCGGGTGCCGGCGGGGTCGTGGCAATCACCGGCGGCGTGCGTGGCGGCAGGTAGCGATTGACCGGCGCATAGCCCAGGTCGTCGAGCAGGCCGAAGCCGCCGCGCTCCTGGGTCAGTCGCGATACCTTCGATTCCGGATCGGCGAAGTCGCCGAAATGGCGCGCGTGCGTGGGACAGGCGAGCACGCACGCTGGCTGCCGCTCGTCTTCCGGCAGCCTCTCGTCGTGGATGCGGTCGGCGCACAGCGTGCACTTCTTCATCGTGCCGGAGACCGAATCGAGTTCGCGCGCGCCGTAGGGACAGGCCCAGGCGCACAGGTTGCAGCCCATGCACTTGTCCTGGTCGACCAGCACGATGCCGTCGCTGCGTTTGTACGAGGCGCCGGTCGGACACACCGTGACGCAGGCAGCGTCCTCGCAATGCAGGCACGACATCGGGAAGTTGACGGTCTTGGTCTCGGGATAGTGGCCGACTTCGTACTGGCGAATGCGGTTGAACCACGTCCCGGTCGGGTCGGCGCCGTACGGATCGTCGTCGGTCAACGGCCCGGTGATCGCGGACGCGCCGTTCCATTCCTTGCACGCGGTGGCGCATGCGTGGCAACCCACGCAAGTGTCGAGATCGATGACGAGGCCGAGCTTCATTTGACCGCCCATTGCACGGCTTCGACCTGCGGGAGGGTGCCGCTTTCGCCAGTGACGCACCTGGTGATTCGCACCCGCAGGTCGAACCACGCCGCCTGTCCGGTGATCGGATCGGAGTTGGTGATCGCGCGGCCGCCTTCGGCGGATCCCGGCAGGTGCTCGGCGATCAGGTGATTGAGCAGGAATCCCTGGGTTGCTTCCGGTGCGTCGGTGGCCAGGCCCCATGCGCCCGCCTGCTTGCCGATGGCGTTCCACGTCCACACGGTGCTGGGTTCGACGCCTTCCATCGTGCGGATCCGGCAGCGCAACCGCCCGTTTTGCGATTCCACCCACGCCCAGTCGCCGTCGTCGAGGCCCAGGGCGGCGGCGGTAGCGACGTTCACGTACATCGCGTTGTCGGAGATGATCTGCCGCAGCCAGGCGTTCTGCGCATCCCACGAGTGGTACATCATCATCGGCCGCTGCGTGAGCGCGTGCAGCGGATAGCGCTCACCGTCGGTTTGCTGCATCTCGAGCGGCGCGTACCAGAACGGCAGCGGGTCGAAATACTTCGCCAACCGCGCACGATCGATGGGGTCCGCGGGTTGTGGTCCCTTCGCGAGGCCGAGACCGGCCAGGCGGAATTTCTGCAGCGGCTCGGCATAGAGCTGCATGACGATCGGCTCGAGGTCCGCATTGAAGCCGACCTTTTTCGCGAATTCGAGATAACCAAGATTGGCGTAGCGATGCCACTTGATCGCGTCCGGCAGGCGAAAGGCGAAGAACGCCTTGTTCGCGGCATAGGCTTCCCACTGCTGCGGATTCGGCGCGCCGACCAGCGAGCGCTCGCCGTTCTCCCCGCGCCAGCCGGCGAGAAATCCGATCCCGGGTGCGCGCTCGTAGCGGACGATGAAGTCCTGGTAGTCGCGAAACTTGCGCGCGCCGTCGGCTTCCGTGAACGCCGGGAAGCGCAGGCGCGACGCGAGTTCGACCAGCACCTCCTGCCACGGCTTGACGTCGCGGTCGAGCGGCACGATCGGCTGCCGGATGGCGTCGGCCGGGCCATCGGGCTCCGAAATCGGCCGGTCGAGCAGCGATATGGCGTCGAAGCGCTCGAGATACGTGGTGTCGGGGAGCACCAGGTCGGCGAAGGCGACGGTTTCCGACGCGAACGCATCGGCGACCACGATGAACGGGATCTTGTAGCCGCCGTCCGGATGCTTCGCCGCCAACATCGCGCGCGTGCCGAGGGTGTTCATCGCCGAGTTCCAAGCCATGTTGGCCATGAACAGCATCAGCGTGTCGATCGGATACGGGTCGCCCGCCACTGCATTGGCGATCACCATATGCATCAGGCCATGCGCCGCCAGCGGCGACTCCCACGAATACGCCTTGTCGATGCGCAGCGGCCTCCCCTCGTCGTCGAGTGCCAGGTCTTCCGGGCCCATCGGGAAGCCCAGCGGCGGACGCGCGAGCGGCGTGTTCGGTTGCGCCGGCGTGTTGTTGGGGCGAAGGTGGGGCGGGATCGACTTGGGATACGGCGCCCGCGCGCGGAAATTGCCCGGTCCGTCGAGCGCGCCGAGCAGCATCTGGATGAGATGCAACGCTCGACAGGTCTGGAACCCATTCGAGTGCGCGGACACGCCCCGCATCGCGTACATCGCCACCGGCCGGCCGATCACCGTGTCGTGCGTGCGTCCCCACGCGTCCGTCCACTGGATCGGCAGTTCGATGGTCTCGCGGAAGGCGACGTGCGCCATTTCGCGGGCGAGGCGGCGGATGGTTTCGGCCGGGACACCGCAGGCGTCCGCCACCACCTCCGGTGCGTACTGCGCGCCCAGATAGCGCTCGGCCGCGACGGCGAGCACGGACTTGGCGCGCCGTCCGTCCGGCAACGTGCAGGTGGCGAACAACGCCGGCGCGTGCGTTTCGGGATTGCCGTCGACCACGCGACCCGCGTCCTCGTCCCAGACCAGCGGTGCGCCGTCAGCGTTGCGCGCGAAGAGTCCGTCGTCCGCGGTGCCGGGCGCATCGATGACCAGCCATGGTGCGTTGGTATAGCGCGCTAGGAACGCGAAGTCGATCGTGCCCTCGGTCAGCAGGACATGCACGATCGCCAATGCCAGAAGGCCGTCGGTGCCGGGCCGGATCGGCACCCACTCGTCGGCGATCGCCGAGTAGCCGGTGCGGATCGGATTGATCGACACGAATTTCGCGCCGCGGCGCTTCAGCTTGTCGAGGCCGATCTTGATCGGATTCGACGAATGATCCTCGGCCACGCCCCAGAGCAGGAAGTACTTCGCGCGGTCCCAATCCGGCGCGCCGAACTCCCAGAACGAGTAGCCGATCGAATACAGACCCGCAGCTGCCATGTTGACCGAGCAGAAACCGCCGTGCGCGGCCCAGTTCGGCGTACCGAACTGCTGCGCCCACAGGCCGGTCAATGCCTGCATCTGATCGCGGCCGGTAAAGAAGGCCAGCTGCTTCGGGTCGGTTGCACGAATGCGGGCCAGACGCGTTTCCACGATCCGGTACGCCTCGTCCCATTCGATTTCGTCGAACACGCCGGCGCCGCGTTCGCTGCCTTCCCGGCGCTTGAGTGGCTTCGAAAGCTTGGCCGGCGAGCGCTGCTTCATGATGCCGGCCGATCCCTTCGCGCACAGCACGCCCTGGTTCACCGGATGCTCGCGCGTGCCCTGGATGAAGCGCAGCTCGCCGTCGATCGTCGTGACCTCGATGCCGCAGCGGCACGCGCACATGTAGCACGTCGAGTAGCGGACTTCGCGACCGGCGTGCGATTCGCGTGCAAGCGGCCGATTTTCAGCGGGAATAGTCATGACCTGACGTTGATTTGTTGCAGGGGGCGAGAGTGATTCCGCGGCGGACGACCTCGATCATACCGGCTCGTCCGCAAGCCGCCCGCGCCGAACACACGCACACGCATGGGGCGTGCCCCGGCTCGCGCCGGAACACGCGGGGATCGCACCTGCCGTCAGCCCTTGGCGGCGGTCGGCTGGTATTTGGCGAGATGGCGCACCGGCAGCGACAGGGCGTCGCGGCGAAACGGATCGCCGAGTTCGCGCGTCACCATCATCTCGAGCACCGTGGTCTTGCCCTGCTTCTGCGCCTCGCACGCCGCCTTGAGCGCGGCGCCCACATCGCCGGTCTTGTCGATCGTATGTCCTTCGGCGCCCATCGCGCGGGCCACCGCGGCCCACGACGGCTGGTGGTCGAGATTCACGCCGATGAAGCGGTTCTCGTAGAAATCGACGTGGTTCTTCTTTTCCGCACCCCACTGGCCGTTGTTGAACACCACGACCGTCACCGGAATGTTCTCGCGCACGCAGGTCTGCAGTTCGCCGAAGCTCATGCCCCACGCGCCATCGCCGACATAGGCGATCGCCGGCCGATCCGGCGCCGCGACCTTCGCCCCCATGATCGTGGGAAACGCGTAGCCGCAATTGCCGAAGCTCATCGCCGCGAACATCGAGCGCGGCCGCTCGAAGCGGAGGTAACTGTTGGACACCGAGCAGATATTGCCGATGTCGGTGGAAACCATCGCGCCGACCGGCATGGCGCGCTCGAGTTCGCGCAGCATCTGCCGCGGATGCATGAACGACGTGCCCTTGGATACTTCCAGCGACCAGGCATCCTTCTCCTGCTGCCAGCCATCGAGCTCGGCCTCCCACGCGGCCTTCTCCGCCTGCACCTCCTTGAGCCGCGCCGACTGGTTGGCATGGCAGGCGAGCTTCCCGTCCGACAGGCGCGCGATCAGCGCCCGCGCCGCGGCCCGCGCGTCGCCGCAGAGTCCCACCGAGATCGGCTTCACCAGGCCCAGCATCTTGGCGTCGGCATCCACCTGGATGATCTTGGCGTTCTTGGGCCAGTAGTCGATGCCGTGCTGCGGCAGCGTCCCGAAAGGACCGAGACGGGTGCCGAGTGCCAGTACCACGTCGGCCCTGGCGATGAGCTTCATCGCCGCCTTCGCACCCTGGTAACCCAGCGGGCCGACCCACAGCGGATGCCGTGACGGGAACGCGTCGTTGTGCAGGTAGCTGCACGCGACCGGTGCCTGCAGCAGCTCGGCGAGTTCCACTACGTCCGCCTGGCCGTTGGCCATCACGACGCCACCGCCGGCTAGGATCACCGGAAACTCTGCACCCGCCAGCAAGGTTGCCGCGGCATCGAGACTCTGCTCGCCGCCCGCGCCGCGCTCGATGGTGATCGGCCGCGGAATTTCGCATTCGATGTCGCCATAGAAATAGTCCCGCGGAATGTTGAGCTGGGTCGGTCCCATTTCGAGCTGCGCGCGATCGAACGCCCGCGCGGTGAATTCCGCCATGCGCGCCTTGTTGTTGACGTGCGCCTGGTACTTGGTGATCTTGGAGAAGATGGGCAGCTGCTCAGTCTCCTGGAAGCCGCCCAGGCCCAGCGTCATGGACCCCGTTTCGGGCGTGATGCACACGACCGGCGAATGCGCCCAGTACGCCGCCGCCACCGAGGTGACGAAATTGGTGATGCCTGGACCATTCTGCGCAATGCAAACGCCGTGGCGCCCGGACACGCGCGCGTAGCCGTCGGCCATGTGCCCGCCGCCCTGCTCGTGTGCCACCGAGATGAAGCGGATGCCGGCGAGCGGGAACAGGTCCAGCGCGTCCATGTAGGCCGATCCGACGATGCCGAATACGTCCTTGACGCCGTTGGCGACCAGCGTTTCGACGAACGCTTCGGAAGGCGTCATCTTGAGGCGGCCGGTGACGGCCTGGGGGAGTTCGACGGGTTTGTTCATGGGGCTCGTTCCTGGCGGGTTCTGCGCAATGGCGCGGATGCGGATGCGGATGCGGATGCGGATGCGGATGCGGATGCGGATGCGGATGCGGATGCGGATGCGGAGTGCGGATGCGGATGCGGATGCGGATGCGGATGCGGATGCGGATGCGGACCGACAGTGTTTCACAGGTGCCGGATGCGGGCAACACGATCGTTCAAAAAATGGTTTGAAATATTCCATTTTCTGAGATAACGTCATCGGATGACCGCCAAATCCGACCGCACGCCGCCCCTACTGCGCGCTTTTGCAGTGCTCGAACAGGTCGTGCGCGCGCGCGGCGCACTGTCGCTGCAGGAGGTCACCGATTCGGTCGCGTTGCCGAAGCCGACCGTCTACCGGATGCTCGGCGTGCTCGAGTCCGCCGGCCTCGTGGCACGGGAACCGGAAGGCCGGCGCATCGTGCCCGGCCCGCGGCTCACCCGCTTCGCGCACGACGTGATGCGCAGCGAGGCCCTGCAGGCGCCACGGCACGCGATCCTCAAACGGCTCGCCGAAGACGTCGGAGAGACCGTCAACCTGACCATGCTCGACCGCGGCGAAGTGGTCTATCTCGATCGCGTCGAGACGGCCTGGCCATTGCGCATGACGCTGCAGCCCGGCTCGCGCGTTCCGCTGCATTGCACCGCGAGCGGCAAGCTGCTGCTCGCCCTGCTGCCGACGCCGCGGCGGCGCCGCGTGATTACCGAACTCGCGCTGACTCGCTATACCGATCACACGATCGTCGATCGGCGCCGTCTCGAAATCGAATTCAAGGCCATTCGCGCGGCAGGATTCGCCACCGACAACGAGGAATATCTGGCCGGCCTGGTCTGCGTGGCCGTGCCGGTCACCGCGGCCGGGCGGGTCGCCGCTTGCGTGGCCGTGCACGCACCGATCGCGCGCATGCCGCTGGCGCGGGCGGTGGATCACCTGCCCGCACTCCGGCGCGCGGCCGACGCACTGGGCGCCTCGTTCCAGGCGTAAAAGCGCTTACGCCGATGGCGCCGCCGCAGCCTCTTCGAGAATCATGTCGCTCGCCTTTTCCGCGATCATCACGACCGGCGCATTGGTGTTGCCGGACACGAGCGTCGGCATGATCGAGCAATCGACCACGCGCAAGCCCGTGACACCATGGACACGCAGTCGCGCGTCGACCACTGCCAGCGGGTCGTCGCCCATCCGGCAGGTGCCGGACGGATGGAAGATCGTCGCCCCGTAGGCGCGGGCGAATTCGAGCAACGCTTCGTCGTCCTGCACGGCGGGACCCGGCCGCAGCTCCTCGGCGACATACGGCCGTACTGCTGCGGTCGCGGCGAGCCTGCGCGCAAAGCGGAGGGCCGCGATCGCACAGGCGCGATCCTCCGCTGTGGACAGGTAGTGCGGCTGCATCGACGGCGCGGCGAACGGGTCCGCCGAAGCAATGCGCACATAGCCGCGCGAGGTCGGACGCAACTGGCAGACGCTGAAAGTGAAGCCAGAAAATGGATGCGGCGCCGCGCCCGCTAGGTCCGCCGATAGCGTCGCGAAATGGAACTGTATATCGGGCCTTTGCGCCCGCGGCATCACCCGCGTGAACAGCCCGCCCTGGTTGATGCCGACCGCCAGCGGGCCGCGGCGCGTGAAAATCCACTGCAAGCCGATGCGCAGCGACCGCCACCACGAATTGAGATCGTCGTTGGTCGTGATCGGCCTGGTGCACCGGTACAGGAGCCGCAGCTGCAGGTGGTCCTGCAGATTCTCCCCCACCCCCGGCAACGCATGCACGACGTCGATGCCATGTCGCAAAAGGAGCTCGGGCGCACCGACGCCGGATAGCTGCAGCAACTGCGGACTTTGTAGTGCGCCGGCTGCGAGCACCACTTCGCGACTCGCCATGGCCACGTGCGAGCGTCCGCCGTGGCGGTATTCGACGCCCGTCGCGCGGCGCCCCGCAAACAGGATGCGCGTTGCGTGCGCATCCGTGAGCACCGTCAGGTTGGCCCGCGAACGCACCGGCCGCAGGTAGCCCACCGCCGTACTGCAACGCAACCCGTTGCGCGTGAACAACTGGTAGTAGCCGGCCCCTTCCTGCACACCACCGTTGAAATCGTCGGTGCGCGGCACGCCGAGTTCCCCGGCGCCGGCGATGATCGCGTCGATCAGCTCATGCCGGTCGCCGATGTCCGAACAGGCGAGCGGGCCGTCGGCGCCATGCGTGGCACTGGCTCCTCGTGCGTTGCCTTCGCTGCGGATGAAATAGGGCAGCACGTCTTTCCAGCCCCAGCCGGCATTGCCTGCGGCGGCCCAAGCATCATAGTCGTCGGGCTGACCCCGCACGTAGATGAGGCCATTGATCGATGAGGAGCCGCCGAGGCCGCGTCCGCGCGGCCAGTAGATGCGCCGGCCATGCATGCCGGGATCCGGATCGGTATGAAAGCCCCAGTTGTAGACCGGATGGAACATGGTCTTGCCGTATCCGATCGGCACGTGGATCCACAAATAGTTGTCGCGCGGCCCGGCTTCCAGCATCAGCACCCGGCGCGTCCCGTCGGAACTCAGGCGATTGGCGAGCACGCAGCCCGCCGTGCCGCCGCCGATGATCACGTAGTCGTATGCGGCAGGCGCGTGGTCTCCCGCCGCAACCGCCGGCACCAGCTCAGCGCGCACGCGTACTCCGGACGGCGTCGACGCCAGTTGCCAAGTCCATGCATTTTTTCATTTTCTGGAACACCATGCGACGGTCGCGGTCGCTGCCGGAGTCAGCGAACGGAGGCCCGCAAAACGCGGGCTTCCAGAGTACAATTTGACCATAGTCCAACCCCGCCGCACACCGCCGCACACCTTTTTCCGAGGTACTCAAGATGGGACACGCCGAACCGACGCTGCACGAGCAGGCCGTTGCCAAGACCGACGCGCTCGACGCGTACTGGATGCCGTTCACGCCGAATCGCGATTTCAAGAGCGATCCGAAAATGGTGGTGCGTGCCGAGGGCATGTACTACTGGAATGACCGCGGCGGCAAGGTGATCGACGCGTCCTCCGGCCTGTTCTGCTGCGCGGCCGGCCATGCGCGCAAGGAGATCGCCGACGCCGTCAGTGCCCAGTTGCGCGAGCTCGACTTCGTCGCGCCGTTCACGCGCGGACATCCGAAGCAGTTCGAGCTCGCCACGCGCCTCGCCGAGCTTACCCCGGGCGACCTCAATCGCATTTTCTTCGTGAGCTCCGGTTCAGAAGCCGTCGACACCGCGATGAAAATGGCGCTCGCGTATCACCAGGCGCGCGGCCAGGCCGGCCGCACGATGTTCATATCGCGTGAGCGTGCCTATCACGGGGTCAACTTCGGCGGCGTGTCGCTGTCGGGGATGGTCAACAACCGGCGCAAGTTCGGACCGGGGCTGCCAGGCATCGCGCACATGCGCCACACGCATCTCAAGGAGAATTTCTTCACCCAGGGCGAGGGCGCGCATGGCATCGAGCTCGCCGAGGACCTGCAGCGCTTTGTCACGCTCTATGGCGCAGAGAACATCGCGGCCTGCTTCGTCGAGCCGATCGCCGGGTCGTCCGGTTGCCTGGTGCCACCGAAGGGATATCTGAAGCGCCTGCGCGAAATCTGTGACCAGCACGGGATCCTGCTCGTCTTCGACGAAGTCATCACCGGGTTCGGCCGCACCGGCCAGGCGTTCGCTGCACAGAGCTTCGGCGTCACACCCGACCTCTTGACCATGGCGAAAGCGCTCACCAACGGTGCGCTGCCGATGGGCGCGGTGGCGGTGTCCCAGCGCGTGCACGACACGATCATGAACGCGACGCCGGAAGGCGGCCTCGAGTTCTTCCATGGCTACACCTACTCGGGCAACCCGGCTTCGTGCGCGGCGGGGCTTGCGGCACTCGACATCTACAAGTCCGACGGTCTGTTCGAGCGCGGACGCGCGCTATCACCCTACTTCCTCGACGCGATTTTCTCGCTCAAGGACGAAGGCGTGGTCACCGACATCCGCGGCTATGGCCTGTTCGCCGCCATCGACGTCGCACCGCAAGGCATGCCCGGAGCCCGCGGCCACGCGTTCCAGAAAAAACTCTTCGACAATGGATTGCATCTTAAGGCGACGGGTGACACGGCGATCATCGCGCCGCCGTTCATTGCCGAGCGCGCGCACGTGGATACGATCACCGAGATCCTGCGCAAGACCTTGCGCACGATCTAGGGTGGCAACAGGGGGATTACCGAGGCAGTAGTCAAACGGGAGACAGGTATGAAGCAATCTTGGGAAAAATGGTTCTCGGGCGCAGTGCTGGCGATGCTGGCCAGCGCCCCGGCGTGGGCGCAGAAAACGGTCACCTTCGCCTACCAGGACATGGTGATTCCATTTCGCTGGGTGCAGGCGCAAGGCGAGGTCGAAAAGGCCACCGGCTACAAAATCAACTGGCGGCAGTTCGGCGGCGGCGGTGACGTGATCCGCGCCATGGCTTCGGGTGACGTGCAGATCGGCGAAGCTGGCAGCTCGCCGATCGCCGCGGCCATCAGCCAGGGACTCGACGTCGAAGTGTTCTGGATCCTCGAGGACATCGGCGCGGCCGAGGCGCTGGTCGTGCGCAACGGGTCGGGCATCACCAAGATGACCGACCTTAAAGGCAAGAAGATCGCCACACCTTTCGTGTCCACCAGCCATTTCCACCTGCTCTACGCGATGGAGCTCGCGGGCATGAAGGCAACCGATGCGCAGGTATTGAACATGCGTCCCCCCGAGATCGCCGCGGCATGGGCCCGTGGTGACATCGATGCTGCGTTCATCTGGGATCCGGCGCTGGCGACGACCAAGCAGAACGGCAAGGTGCTAGTCACCTCCGGCGAACTCTGCGCCAAGGGCAAGTGCACGTTCGACGGCCTCGTCGTCGACAAGAAATGGGCGAAGGCCAATCCGCAGTTCATGGTGGCGCTGGTCAAGGCGCTCGCCAAGACCGACGCCGAGTATCGCGCCAACGTAAAGGGATTCACCAGCGATCCCGCCAAGGTGGCGGCCGTCGCGAAGTGGTCGGGTTCCAAGCCCGAGAACGTCGCCGGGACGATGGGTCTGTACGCCTTCCCAACGCTGCAGCAGCAGGCCTCCAACGCGTGGCTCGGAGGCGGGGCCAACGGCGGCGCCGCCAAGGCGCTGACCGAAACCGCCAAATTCCTGAAGGAACAGGGGCGGATCCAGGAACTGGCCAAGGACTACTCGGCCAGCGTCACCGCGGAGTACGTCACGCAGGCGATGAAGTAGCGTCGCGCGACCATGCAGTGCGCGCGGGTCCAAGCGGACCCGCGCGGACCCGCGCTTTCTGTCCGGCCGTTGCGCCGGCCATGCAAGGCCATTCGGGAGTCGCAAAAATACCCAAGCTCGACATTCGCGGGTTGACCGTGCGCTATGGAACGCGGGACGGTTTCGTGGACGCGTTGGCCAACGTCGACCTGGGGATGGGCGACGGCGAATTCGTGGTGGCGATCGGCGCGTCCGGTTGCGGCAAGACGACGCTCCTCTCGTGCATCGCTGGATTCCTGCCGCCGACCGAGGGCTCGATCATGCTCGACGGCAAGGAGGTCACCGGGCCGGGCGCGGATCGTGGCGTGGTGTTCCAGAAGCATGCGCTGATGCCCTGGCTCAACGTCATCGCCAACGTTGAATTCGGCTTGCGCATGCGCGGCGTGCCACCGGCGCAGCGCCGCGCGATTGCGCTGGAGAAACTCGAACTGGTAGGCCTGGTGGACTTCGCCGAGCGCGCCATCTACGAACTGTCCGGCGGCATGCAACAGCGTGTCGGCATCGCCCGCGCGCTGGCGTCCGATCCGGCGCTGATGCTCATGGACGAACCGCTGGGCGCCCTCGACGCCTTCACGCGCGAGGCCATCCAGGAATTGATTCTCGACGTCTGGCATCGCACCGGCAAGATGATGTTCTTTATCACGCACAGCGTCGAGGAAGCGCTGTTCCTCGCCACCCACCTCATCGTCATGACGCCGCGTCCGGGGCGGATCTCGCACGAGTACCGTCTGGACTTCGGCCGGCGCTTCGTCGAGACACGCGACGCTCGCGCGGTAAAGTCGCATCCGGATTTCATTCGTGTCCGCGAAGAGGTGCTGGCCGTCATCCATCGCCGCGAGCCCGCCGAGTTCGCGGGCGCCGGACAACACGGCGAATAGTCCGCCCTGCGATGGCCGCCGATCCGCAAAAGACCTCGCGCTACTCGACCCCGGGTGAAGGCAGCAGCACGCTGATCTCGGTCGTCACCATCGTCGTGCTGTTCGCACTCTGGTGGCTGGCCGCGCATTTTCGCTGGGTGCCCCCGCTGTTCCTGCCTTCGCCGGAGAACGTCCTGCTGCGGCTGTACGAGTCGGCGATGGGGCACACGCCCGACGCGCCCCTGCTCACGCATTTCGGCTGGAGCATGTTCCGTGTCTTTTCCGCGTTTTTCCTCGCTTGCATCACGGCGGTGCCGGTCGGCATCGCCATGGGCGTGTCGCGCGTGATGCGCGGCATCTTCGACCCGCCGATCGAGTTCTACCGGCCGCTGCCGCCGCTCGCGTACCTGCCGCTCATCGTGATCTGGTTCGGGATCGACGAAACCGCCAAGGTGCTGCTCATCTATCTCGCCTGCTTCGCACCGCTGGCGATGAGCGCGCGCGCCGGCGTGCGTTCGGTCTCACAGGAGCAGATCCACGCCGCCTACTCGATGGGAGCTACCCGCTGGCAGGTGATCTGGCACGTGATCATCCCGGGCGCCATGCCGGAGATCCTCACCGCCATGCGCATCGCCATCGGCTTCGGTTGGACCACCCTCGTCGCGGCCGAGATGGTCGCGGCGACCGCCGGCCTGGGCCAGATGGTGCTCAATGCCTCGAACTTCCTGCGCACCGACATCGTGATCATGGGGATCGTCGTCATCGGCGCGGTCGCGTATCTGTTCGACCTCCTGATGCGCTATATCGAAAAGCTGGTGGTGCCGTGGAAGGGCAAGGCCTAGCGCCGACAGCGGTCCGCTCGTCGCACCCGCCACGATCGTTGGCCAAGCCGAGTTCCGACCGCAAATCGCCAGAACAAATTCGCGGTGCGCGTCCCCGCTGTCGTCACATCGGCCAGAACAAATGCGCGGTGCCCGTCCCGCCTGCCGTCACATCGACGGGCCGAGACGGCTCACCACCTCGCTGCCCTCCCCGACGATCTCACCCAGCGTCAGCGTCCCCGACGCGACCTCGAGCAGTGCCGCCACCGCGCTCGCCGCCGCGTCCTCGAGTTCAACCATGCCGCGGAACACGTCACCGGCGGCAAAGTCGATCTGCTCGCGCAGGCGCGCGCCGGTCTGCGGATTGGCGCTCATCTTGAACGTCGGCGCCACGAGGCTGCAGTAGCTGTTGCCGGCGCCGGTCGTGAAGATGACCATCTGGGCACCGCCGGCCACCATCGCGGTCATCGATTCCGGCGAGAAGTACGGCGTGTCCATCAGGAAGAGGCCGGGACCTTCCGGGCGCTCGGTCGCGCGGAGCAGCTTCTGGATCGGCTGGCTGCCGCCCTTGGCAACGGCGCCGAGCGCCTTCTCCTCGATCGTCGACAAACCACCGGCGACGTTCTGCGGGCCTGGATTCTGCGCGCGGATGTCGCCGCCGGATTCGCGCACCATCCGTTCCCGGGCAATGACGGCCTGCACGATGTCGCGGGCCACTTCGCCGGAAACGGCGCGGCTCGCCAGCAGATGCTCGGCGCCGGTCCACTCGACCGTTTCGCTGAACATCGCCTGCCCGCCGCCGGCCACGATCAATTCCGTCATGCGACCCACCAGGGGATTGCACACGAGACCCGAGGTGGCATCCGAATGCCCGCATTCCACAGCGATGCACAGGTCACGCATGGCGCAGGGCTCGCGTCGCAGTGCCGACACGTCGCGCACCAGCCGCGTCGCCGCGCGCACGCCGGCATCCACCAGCGCCAGTGCGTCTTCGTGGACGTCGGGCAGCGACACCCCGACCACTGGTTTGCCGCTGGCGGCAATCGCGTCGACGTACGACGCCGTGATCTCTCCTGAAGCCGCGAGCACGACCACCGCGGCGACGTTGGGATTGCCGGCGAGACCCGCGAGCGTGTCGAACTGCAGTTGGGCATCCGCAGTGACCTGTCCGCGGCCGTAGCCCGAGGTGACACCGATGGCGCCATGCACGAGCCCCGCGACCCGGCTGGCCGCGGCCGACGTGAGTCCCGTCGGCGAAAGGATGAGCACGTGATTGCGCACACCGACGCGACCGTCGGCCCGGCGGTAGCCCAGGAACTGCCGCGCTGCACTCATGGCGGACCGCCGGCGGCGCGACCGAAGTGCTGCGGGGGCAGCCCACCGACGCCGACATCGAGCACCAGCATGCGTCCGGCCAGTGGTTCGACGCGCAATGCGTCGGGGCCAAGGCCGCGCGACGCCGTCGTCACGAACAATTGGCGATAGCCGGCCCCGCCAAATGCACACGATGTAGGTTTGGACACGGGCAGCCGGATCACCCGTTCCAGCGCGCCATCGGGCGCGTAGCGCATCAGGCAGCCGCCATCGAACTGGGCCGACCACAGGAAGCCTTCACAGTCAACGGCGGCGCCGTCGGGCCCGCCGGGAAACGCGCCGAGGTCTGCGAACACGCGGCGCGCGCCGAGTTCACCCGTCGCTACGTCGAAGGGGAATGCGTAGATCTCACCGCGGCGCGTGTCGGCCACGTACATCGTTGCCTGGTCCACGCTCCACGCGATCCCGTTGGGCGTCAGCCAGTCGCCGAGCACGCTGCGGCAGTTGTGCGCGGCGTCGAGGACATACAGGCTGCCTTCGGCGATTCCGGACTCCGGATTCATCGACCCGCACCAGAAACGTCCGGCTGCGTCGACCTTGCCGTCGTTCATGCGCGTCTGCGGGGTCTCGGGTTCGGGATCGATGATCGGCGTCAATCGCCCCGACGCATGGTCGAAGTACGCGAAGCCGGAGCGCAATGCCACCAGTAGCCGCTCATCACCGGTGAGTGCCAACGCGCCCACATCCTCGGGCATCGGCCAGCTACGTGCGGCGCCATCGGCCAGCTCCAATGCATGGATGGCGGGCGTGTCGCGCACATCGACCCAATACAAACGGTTGGTCCGGGCATCGAAGAGCGGGTTCTCGCCGACACTGCAGCGGACGTCGGCCAGTGCCTGCAGGTCGGCCGGTGCGCGCGCGGGCGCACTCCAGGCGCGCTCGTGCCGCGGATCGTGGCGCGCGCTGGTCGCAAGGTTGTGCACATGGACTGCGGCACCTGCAGGGATGTCGCATTGGGCGCGGCCGATGAACTCACCGTACTTGCGCACCCGCAGTCCCTTTGCCAGCGCGCGCACGGCGAACTTGTGTCCTGCCGGAATAGCCTCCTGAAGAACCACCTCACGGGCAACCGGCCCGCAGGCGACCTCGACCCGCACCCCCGCCGCGAGCGCTGCAAGGGCGGTCGCTACGTCATCATTGGGGCGCAAAAGCCGCGCTTGCGCGTCTGCGTTCACGTTCGACATGCTTGCGCATCAGCGTTCACTTTCGCCATGCTAGCGCATCAGGGTTCCGAGGGCACCGGGGCGTCGGCCGCGATGAGCCGCTCGCGCTTCAGTTCCCCCCAGAAAGCCGTTGGAATGTTCGCGCGGCAGTGCGCGAGGTTAGCCGACGCTTCCTCAGCATTGCGCATCCCGGTCACCACGCTGGCGATGACCGGATGCGCGAGCGGGAACTGCAGTGCCGCGGCGGCCAGCGCGACGGAATGGCGCGCACAGACGGCCTCGATGCGCTGCGTGCGCGCCACGATCTCCGGCTCGGCTGCCTGGTAGAAGAAGGTGGCGCCTCGCCTCGCACCTGTGGCCAGGATCCCCGAATTGAACGGCGCGGCCATCAGCACCGCGATCCGGCGCTTCGCGCAATCCGGCAGGAAAGAGGCGAGCGCGGAATGATCTAGCAGCGTGTAGCGCCCGGCCAGCATGAAGCAGTCGAAGTCACCGTCGCGCGCGAAGCGCTCGAGGATGCTCCAGTCGTTCACGCCAACGCCGATCGCCTTGATCGTGCCGGCGGCCCGCAGTTCGGCCAGCGCACGATACGCGCCTGCCATGGCCTCCGCATAGCGCTGCTCGACCAGATCGCCCTGCCAGCGCCGGTTGACGTCGTGGATGAGCGCGATGTCGATGGCGTTGGTCCCCAGCCGCTGCATGCTGTGCTCGAGCGAGCGCAGCGTGCCGTCGTAGCTGTAATCGAAGCGGACTTCGAACGGATACGTGCCGCCCGCCGCACCGGGCGCCGCGCCACCGTCGTGCGGCTGCAACAGCCGTCCGACCTTGGTGGACAGCACGAGGTCGCGCCGATCCGCGTTGCGCAGGCACATGCCCAGGCGATGCTCCGCAAGGCCGGCGCCATAGAACGGTGCGACATCGAAATAACGCTGTCCACCGGCGACCAGGACATCGAACGCGGCGCGTGCAGCCGCGTCGCTCGAACCGCCGTCGAGCTTGCCGAATGGGGCACAGCCGATGCCGAGCTGCGACACAGACAGGCTGGTTCTGGGCAAGGGCCGCAGCGCGGCGGGATCGAAGCTCATCGACGCCACCGCAGGTCGGCGTTCACGATTTGGTCAGACGGACCACGACCCCCGCCTCCTCCTCGCGCATCTTCAGCATCGCGCCTACATCCATGTCCTTCAATCCACGGCGCATGCCCTCCTCCAATGCCGAAAGCGTCGCGTGGCCAACCGGCGCACCGACGCCCAGCCCGTCCACCATCTGCAACGCGAGCCGGCAGTCCTTGTGCGCCAGCTTCAGCATGAACCCGGGCGCAAAGTCGCCGCTCAGCGAGCGCTTGGGCATCGCGATGGCGAGCTGGTTGTTCCACGCCATCGTCGTCCTGAGCACGCTCAGCATGGTGTCGAGCGTCAGGCCCGCCTTGACGCCCGCCACCAGCGCCTCCGTGGAAGCGGTGCCCACCGCCTGGGCCAGCAGGTTGTTCAAAAGCTTCATCGTCTGGCCGGCACCCAGTTCGCCGCAATGAAAGAAGTCGGTCCCCATGCAATCGAGCAGCGGCCGGCAGCGCGCCACGACTTCCGCCGGCCCACCGACCATCAGCGTGAGCGTCCCGGCCACCGCCGCATCGGCGGTCTTGCCCACCGGGCTGTCGATCATCAGCGCGCCCTTGTCGGCGATCGCGGCGCCCACCTTGCGGGTGGTCGCCGGGTCGATCGTGCTCATGTCGATGTAGACGCTTCCGGCTCGAATGCCCGCCACGACGCCGTCGGGACCGAAGGCCACACGCTCGACGTCCGGTGCGTCCGGCAGCATCGTGATGGTGAACTCGCACTGCTGCGCCACTGCACGCGGCGTGGCCGCTGCGGTGGCGCCGGCGGCGACCAACGCGGAAACCGCCGCGGGCACGACGTCGCAGACGACGACCTCGTGTCCCTTGGCCAGAATGTTGCGGGCCATCGGTGCGCCCATCGTGCCCAATCCAATGAATCCGACTTTCATGTTGTTCTCGGTGCCTCGCGTTGGTTGAGGTTCAGCTGCGATCGGTCCAGCGGTCCATCATCCAGATCGGCAGGCCACGCAGGTCGGCGGTGTCCTTGGCCTGGAACTGCGCGAGGTCCGGCTTGCTGCCTGACTTTTCGTAAGCGACCTTGACCGGTCCCGCAGCCTCGGCGAACGCGCCTTTGACCTGCGCCCACGTCAACGGCTTGGTGATGAGCTTGCCATCCACCATGGACTTGGATGTCTCCAGCAGTGCCGCGGCATCGCCTTCGGTCGGCCAGACCCAGCCCCGCTTGAACAGCACGTCGTCCTCGACTACCTTGGCGCCCAGTTCGGGCGGCAGCTCCCAGTACTTGAGCGACAGCTGCGACACTTCACCGGGGTTCATCTTCGAGAGCTTCGCCACCGCATCCTGCTGCGCCAGCACGAAGGCCGTCACGATCCCCGGATCGCTCTGGATGAGCTTGGGACTGCCGATCCAGAACGACCGGTGCAGGTAGTATCCGTCCGGATAGAACGCCGACTTCTTGACGGACGCGAGCAAGTGCCCCGCGCCATCGCCTGCCGGGCCCTTGTAGTGGCTCTCGGTGTAGCCGAACGAGTTCATGATGCCGACCGTGCCGAGCTCCTTGCTCGCCTTCAGGAACGCCGGATGAATGACGATCGCCGCATCCATGCCGGTGGGTATGGTCGCCGCCTGCGCCTGCGTCGGCGTGTTCACGACCGTGATGTTGAACGCCTTGGGATCGGGATTGCCGAGCTCGTAGCGCAGCATCTGCGACAGCACGTTGTACGGGTCGCCGCCCAGCAGCGCACCAACGGTCTTGCCTTTGAGATCGGCGATGTTGCGGATCGGCGAATCCTTGCGCGTGGCGAGCACGAAACGGAAATGCCCTTCGCCCACGGTCAGCAGCTGGATCGGCTGCGTCTGCGCAATCAGCCGCACGATCGGCGTGTTGCCCCACATGCCGAAATTGAGATTGCCCGAGACGAAGGCCTCCACCATCGGTGCCGCCGACGGGTAGTCGCGATAGTCGACGGTGAGGTCGTAACCCGCCTCCGCCGCAAAGCGCTCGAACGTCTTGTTGGCAATCATGTACGCCGTCACCGGCGAATTGCCCGCTGCCCAGGGCTGTCGCCCGACCGACACGGTCATGGCCTTGCGGCCCTGCGCGCGCACGATCGCCGGCGCTGATAGCGCTAAGGTGGCCGCACCCGCTGCGGCGATGAAGCGGCGGCGTGACGCGCCGCGCGAAGGATGGTCCGCATGCATGAGAGTTCTCCTGGTGGCGTGGATCAAGTGACGGTGGCGCGATACGCCTCGTCGCGGATGAGGCTCCAGATGTGCTGCGTCAGAGCCTGGAACTCGGGAAGAGCGCGCGACGCGTCGCCGCGGGGTCGCGCGAGTGGAACGTCGATGACCGCCTTGAGCCGGCCCGGATGGCTGGTCATCACCGCCACGCGATCGGCGAGGAAAACGGCCTCGTCGATCGCGTGCGTGATGAAAACGACGGTGCGTCGCTCTGCGGCCGGACGGTCCTGGCCCCAGATGCGCAGCAGTTCATCCTGCAGGATGATGCGTGTCTGGGCGTCGAGCGCGGCCAGCGGTTCGTCCATCAACAGCACGTCGGGCTCGTTGGCAATCAAGCGCGCCAGCGCCGTCCGCTGCCGCATGCCGCCCGACAACTGGTTCGGATATTTGTGCTCGGATCCCTTGAGACCGACCAGGTCGATGGTCCGCCGCACCCGTTCTTCGCGCGCGGCGACGTCGAGCCCATCGCCCGCCGGACCGTAGCGGAGGCCGAATTCGATGTTCCCGAAAACCGTCTGCCATGGATACAGCGCATAGTCCTGGAACATGACGCCGCGATCGGGCCCCGGCGCGGTGATCGTGCGGGCGTCGATCGCGACGGTGCCCGCGCTCGGCGCCGCCAATCCGGCAAGCATGTTGAGCACCGTCGTCTTGCCGCAGCCGGAAGGGCCGACGATCACCAGGAACTCGCCTTGGCGGACGTCGAGCGTGAAGTTGTCGACGGCGACGGTGTCCTGCGCACCGCCGGCACCGAAGCGCTTGGTGACGCCGTCGAGGCGCAATTTGGTGGTGGTCGTCATGGATTTGCCCAGGGCATCATCGCGCGCATCGCCACGCGCAGCAGCCGATCGAGGATCAGGGCCACGATGCCGACGGCGATCATGCAGACGATGATGCGATTCAGTTCGATGCTGTACGCGTAGAAGACGAACATCATCTGGCCGATGCCGCCGGAGCCACCGCCGCCGGCCTTGGCACCGACCGCGAGTTCGGCGGCGACGATTGCGGTCCAGCCGACGGCCAGCGCGATGCGCAAGCCCACGAAAATGGACGGCAAGGCCGCCGGCACCACGACGGTACGGATCGTCGTCAGGCGCGACAGCCCCATCGTGGCGGCCGCCTGGACCAGCGTCGGATTGACGTTCTTCGCTCCCGCCACCGTGTTGATGATCAGGGGAAAGAAAGCGGCGTAGGCAACGATCATCACGGCCGCCGCGGTCCCCGTACCGAACCACAGGATGGCCAGCGGCAGGATGGCGATGGCGGCGATCGGCCGGAACGTCTCCACGACCGGATCCACGTTGCGCTCGACCGCGCGCGCAGTCCCCATCGCGAGGCCGAGCGGAATGGCGATGGCCGCCGCCACCAGGAAGCCGCTGAAGACGCGTCCGAGACTCTGCAGGATCGCGAGCGGCAGGTCACCGGAAGCGATCATCGTGCCGGCCGCCGCGACGATCTTGGTGGGGAGCGGCATCCGCGGTCCCTGCGCCATCGAGCCGAGCACCTGCCACGCGGCGAGCAGCAGCAGCGGCAGGATCAGTCCCAGTCCGGCGCGACGCCATGCGCCGGATCGGTCCGGGTTCGCGCGGTACGTGAGAGCTTGCGTCAAGCGGCCGCCCACGGTGTCAGCCGCCGGTTGAGCCAGCGCACGCTGGCATCGCACAGATAGCCGATCACGCCGATCATCGCGATGAAGCTCATCACCTGCGGCGTCATCAGGAGTTCGCGATACCACTCCACCGCGTAGCCCAGTCCACTGGGCGCGCCGATCAGTTCGGCCGCGACCACCGCGGTCCACGACAACGCCACACCCACGCGCAGTGCGACCAGCAAGCTCGGCATCGCGGCGGGAATCACCACGCGCGTGACGATCGTGCGCTGTGGCAAGCCCATTGTCCGAGCGGCGTCGACCAGGCGTCGATCCACCCCGCGCACGCCCACCACGGTTCCGACCACAATGGGAAAGAAGGCGGCATAAGTCATGATGAATACCGGCAGCGCGTTGCCGATGCCGAAAATGAACAGCGCGAGCGGAATCCACGCAATGCCGGAAATGGGCCGCAGGATCTCGATGGTCGGATCGACCAGGCGTTCGACCAGCGGATGAAGGCCCATCCAGATTCCCAGCGGAATGGCAAGCAATGAAGCGAGCAGCGTGCTCACGATCATGCGGCCGAGGCTGATGCCGGCATGCTGAAAGAGCTCGAGATCGAGCGCCAAACCCCAAGCGGCTTCCAGCACCTTGAGTGGTGATGGCAGCAGGATCGGGTTGCCTGTCCACACCGAGATGAGCCACCACAGCGCGACAAACACGCCCATCGTGCGCAGATAGACGCCGAGGCCGGCGAGCTGATGCGCGAGCTTCATGCAGCGATCGCCCCGCGAGGGCCGTGTACGCCAGCACGCGACGCGCGGCCCCAGAACGTCCGGATCTGCATTTTCTATCCTCCTGTCGCGATGCACCTGCGCCCGCGGCGCCATGCGCACAAGCGATCGGGTGGGCGCTTTTATAGTTCGAATGTTAACGGTAACATTGCACGATTGGCAACCCCGGTGCGCGGGTGACCGAGCTCGCGTCGACACGCGATCGCTCGACTCGCCTTGCCCCCCGCCACCACTTGGTCCACAGTCGGCGCACATGAGTGACGAATCAAAACGCTTTCGGCCACGCCTGAAGGAAGTGGCAGGCCTGGCCGGCGTATCGACGATGACCGTCACGCGCGCGCTGCATGCGCCGCACATGGTGGCGGACGCCACCCGCGCCCGCGTCGAGGCGGTCGTGCGTGAATTGGGCTACACGACCGACCTTACCGCGCGCGGTCTTTCACTACAGCGCACGGGCCTCGTCGGCGCGGTCGTGCCGCTGCTCACCAATTCGCTGATCGCCGAGATCGTGCAGGGCTTGAGCGACACCCTGGCCCGTAACGATTTCCAGTTGCTGATCGGTGCCAGCGGTTTTTCCGCCCGCGCCGAGCAGGCGATGATTCGCGCCTTCCTTTCGCGCCGTGTCGATGCCATCTACCTTTCGGGCATCAACCATGCACCGGAGTCCGTCCGCATGCTGCGGCAGGCGCGCATTCCTTGCGTCGAAGGCGGCAATCTGGCCCGTGTCCCGATCGACATGGCAGTCGGCTACTCGAACAAGGCCGCGGCGGCGACCGTCACCCGCCACTTGATCGACCGCGGCTACCGGCCGATCGGCTATATCGGCGCCTGGCCACGCGACAACGATCGCGCGCGCGATCGCCGGCGGGGCTTCGCCGCCGCGTGCAAGACGGCCGGCATTCCGGACGACGAAACCCTTTGCATCGAGACCGATCTCGACCTCATCGCCGGCGGCCGTGCCATGGCACAACTGCTCGACCGACGCCCGGACGTGCGCGCCGTATTCTGCTCCGCGGACACCCTTGCGGTGGGTGCGATTTTCGAGGTCCAGCGGCGCGGCCTCGCGATACCGGCCGACGTGGCGGTCGCCGGCTT
The DNA here is from genome assembly GCA_963756765.1 of uncultured beta proteobacterium. GTDB lineage: Bacteria > Pseudomonadota > Gammaproteobacteria > Burkholderiales > Casimicrobiaceae > VBCG01. The sequence continues at coordinate 36,902 of CAVWPC010000031.1, forward strand.
CGATGACCTCGACATCGCCTCGCAGATCGTGCCGGCGCTCACGACGCTGCGCGTGCCGCGTTACGAGATCGGTCGGCGGGCAGGCGAAATGATCTGTGAGCGGCTGGCCGGCCGCCCCGTGGCCCCTCCGGTAGCCGACATCGGTTTTTCATTCGTTGCGCGCGACTCCGCGTGAACCGCGCGAGGGCGGTCGCGCAGATCGAACGGGCTTCGCGCCGCTAACCGCCACGCCCCACTTGCCGCCCTGCTACGATGGCATGCTCGCGAAAACCAACGAATGATCAGGACGCATGGAATTGCTGCTGGCGCTCGCCGTGTTCTGCCTGGTAACGCTGTTCACACCGGGTCCCAACAATCTGATGCTCATGACCTCGGGGGTCAATTTTGGCTTTCGCCGGACGCTGCCGCACCTGTTTGGGGTCGTGCTCGGCTTCACGCTGATGGTACTGGTCGTGGGCTTCGGGCTCGGCGCCGTGTTCGTGCAATGGCCAAGCCTCTACGCCATCCTCAAGTACGCCGGGGCCTCGTACCTGCTCTACCTCGCCTGGCAGATTGCGACCGCGCGACCGCCCCAGGCGCGCGCGCAAACCACGAGTCGCCCGATGAACTTCCCGCAGGCCGTGGCGTTTCAATGGGTCAATCCGAAAGCGTGGGTGATGGCGATCGGTGCGATGTCCACGTACGCCGCCGTTGCCCCATTCCCGTTCAACGTGATGCTCATCGCCGCACTGTTCTGTGCGTTAGGGTTTGCCTCGAGCGGCACGTGGTTAGGGTTTGGTGTTGCGCTGCAGCAGATGTTGCGCCATCCGAAGGCCATCCGCGCCTTCAACGTCACGATGGCCTTGCTGCTGGTCGCTTCGCTCTATCCGATCCTCGTTAACAAGGCGCCAGCCTTGCCGTAGCGGGTAACATCGTTCCGTGCCAGTCCGCGAACGGCGCGCCCGAACGTCGCTTCACGTGGGCGATCGGCAGCCAGTGTCGCCACGCCGCCAACCGGGCATGCGCTCTCGCGCGCCACCTGTCGGTGCCCCGTTGACAACCGCAGGGGCCCCGCCCACGCTGCCACTCCATGCCTGCTCGCCCGCATTTCCAAGCCCTGGTCGAGCGCGCGCGGTTCCTGCCGCCGCTGCCCGCCGGCGTCGTGTATCCGTGCGATCGCGAATCGCTGCAGCTTGCACTGTCGGGCGCATTCGCCGGATTTCTCGCCCCCACGCTGATCGGGCCGGAAGCGCGCATACGCGAAGTCGCCGACGCCGCGGGACTGGATATTTCCCGCCTGCCGATCGACGGCACCGCCGATGATCCCGGCGCCGCCGGCATGCGTGCCGCGCAGCTGGCGCGCGACGGCACGGTTGGCGCGCTGGTGAAAGGGAGCCTCGGCAACGAAGCATTGTTGGGTCCGGTTGTCGACCCCGCTTCGGGCTTGCGCACCGAGCAACGCCTTACCCATGCGTGCTTTCTCGACCTCGCGGGCCAGCCGCGCGGCATGCTGCTCGCCGACGCGCATATGAACGTTGCACCCAACCTCGCGGCCAAGCGGGACATCGTACAGAACACTGTGCGGCTCGCCCGCGCGCTCGGAATCGCCACACCCAACGTGGCGCTGATCGCAGCAATGGATGGCCCGGCTCCGGCATTCCGGTCGACCACGGATGCGGTGGCACTCAAGGCGATGGCGTTGCAGGGCGTGTTCGGCAACGCCCATGTCGACGGTCCGTTGACACCGGACAGCGCGCTGTCGGCGACGGCGGCGCGCGCCAGAGGCGTGACCTCCGCCGTTGCCGGCAGCGCCGACGTACTGATCGGGCCATCGATGGAAAGCGCATTGATGGTCTTGCATACGCTGCAGGCGGTCGCCGGCGGCCTCGTGGCCGGCATCGTGCTGGGGGCGCGGATTCCCATCGTTGCGCCGGCGCGGCACGATTCGATCGAAGTGCGCATGGCGTCGTGCGTGCTGGCATCCCTGCTTGCCGCCGCGGACCGTGCGGCCCTGCATGCGGTGGACCCCGAGCGCGGAGCACGCGCAGCGGCCTGACGTTCCCGCGGTATTTGCCTGATCGGCATTCTCGCCTCATCATGCGGGGATTGTTCGTGCCGGATCTCGCTCACCCTTGCCCCCTCTTGCAATCAGAATCTTTCCGTTCCTTGCGTGGCAAAGACGGGTTTCGCGGGAGACGTGGCGCGCAGATCTGAGCGCGGGACTGGTCAGCGCCTTGATGGTGCTTCCGCAGGCCGTGGCGTTTTCGACGCTCGCCGGACTGCCGCCGCAGTATGGTCTCTATGGTGCGATGCTGCCGGCGATCGTCGGCGCACTGTGGGGGTCGTCATGGCACCTGGTGTCGGGACCTACCAACGCGACGTCGTTGATGGTCTTCGTGACGCTCGGCGCATTGGCCACGCCATTCTCGCCGACCTACATCGAGCTTGCGGTAACGCTGGGCCTGATGATCGGCCTCATCAAGCTGGCGTTCGGCCTGGCCAGGCTGGGCTCGCTCGTCAACTTCATCTCGACCACCGTCGTCGTCGGATTCACGTCCGGCGCTGCGCTGCTGATCGTCGCGGCGCAGCTGCGCAATTTCTTCGGTTTGCAGGTACCGCAGGAGGCGAGCTTCGTCCCGGCCGTGGTCAGCTTCGTGGAGCACGGCAGCAGCATTTCGCCTTGGATTACGCTGGTTGGCGTCACCACGGTCGCCGCCGCGGTCGCGGGCAAACGGTGGCTGCCGCGCGTTCCGCACCTGATGACCGGGATGGTCGCCGGTGGCGTGGTCGCCTATGCGATCACGCGCCTGGGCGTTGCCGAGGTGCCGACGATCGGCGCCCTTCCTTCGGCGTTCCCGCAGGTCTCGACGCCGTCGTGGCGCCTGTCCACCTGGCAAGCGCTCGCCCCCGCGGCCTTCGCGCTGACGGTGATCGGACTGACCGAGGCGATCTCGAGCGCGCGCTCGGTCGCGATCAAGAGCGGGCAACGGATCGACGGCAACCAGGAATTCATCGGCCAGGGCCTGGCCAACATCGTGGGCGCATTCAGTTCGAGCTATCCGACTTCAGGCTCGTTCAATCGCACCGGCGCCAACTACGATTCCGGCGCCAAGACACCCTGGGCCGCGGCAACGTCTGCGGTATTCCTGCTCGTCATCCTGCTGGTGGTCGGCCCGCTCGCCGCCTACCTGCCGCTCGCTGCGATGGCGGGCATCCTGTTCCTCGTCGCCTGGAGCCTCATCGATCTCACCGCGGTCAAGCGCGTGGTCGCGGGAGGCCGGGGCGAGTTGCTGATCCTGCTGGTGACATTCGTGGCGACGCTCACCATCCGCCTCGAGGTGGCCATCCTGGTCGGCATCCTGGTGTCGCTGATGGTGTACCTGCATCGCACCACGCATCCACGCGTCGTACGCATGATGTCGGACACCGCCACCGGCGTACGACGCTTCAGCGAGAGCACCAATCCGGGCGCGCTGTGTCCGCAACTCGACATCATCCGGGTCAACGGTTCACTGTTCTTCGGTGCCGTCGATCACATCCGCGACCAGATGGAGACCATCCGGCGCGAACGGCCTCACGCCACGCACATGCTGGTCATCGGCACCGCCATCAACTTCATCGATGCCGCGGGTGCGGAGCTCTTCGCGCGCGAAGCGGTGGAGGCGCGCCTTGGCGGCCGCGAACTCTACCTTTGCAACCTCAACCCCGCCGTGCGCGCGGTGCTGGAACGCGGCGCATTCATCACCGCCATCGGCCGGGAGAACATCTTTGCCAGCAAGACCGAGGCGATCAGCGCGATCTACGCGCGCCTCGATGCGAAGACTTGCAGGGATTGCAAAGTGCGCGCCTTTCAGGAATGCCAGGTGACGCTTCCCGACGGAACGCTGCGCGCGGCCTGATCGCGACCGCTGCGCACGCCGCACCTCCTTTTGCTTCATACCCACCGACGCCATGCCGCACACAGCCGACCAAATCCCCGCATTGCTCGCCGCGCTCGGCATCGACACCGCAACACTGGCCGACGCCGCCGGCCTCGCCGTGCACTCGCCGATCGACGGCGCTCGCCTGGGTTACATCCCGTTGACGTCATCGGCGGCCGCGGCGCAAGCCGTGGAACGGGCCGCGAGTGCCCAGCGTCGCTGGCGTGACGTGCCTGCGCCGCAGCGCGGCGAACTCGTGCGCCGCTTCGGCAACACCTTGCGCCAGCACAAGCAATCACTCGGGCTGCTGGTGACGCTGGAAACAGGAAAGCTCTTGCAGGAGGGCGAAGGCGAAGTCCAGGAGATGATCGACATCTGCGATTTCGCCGTCGGGCTCTCGCGCCAGCTGCACGGGCTCACGATCGCCTCCGAGCGCCCGGAACACCGCATGCTCGAGACATGGCACCCGTATGGCGTATGCGTCGTCATCTCCGCCTTCAATTTTCCGGTCGCCGTATGGGCATGGAATGCCGCGCTCGCCTTCGCATGCGGCAATGCGGTGGTGTGGAAGCCGTCCGAGAAGGCGCCACTGTCGGCCTGGGTCACCCACGCACTGCTTCAGCGGACGCTGAACGCGTTCGATCCGACCATGGCCGACGTCGCTCAACTATGCGTGGGCGAGCGCGACCTCGGCGCGCAACTGGTCGAATCGCCGGGCGTGGATCTGGTCAGCGCAACCGGCTCCACCCGGATGGGCCGCGCCGTCGGCGCGGCATGCGCGGCACGGTTCCGCCGCAGCATCCTCGAACTGGGTGGCAACAATGCCGCCGTGGTCTGCCCGTCGGCCGACCTCGATCTCGCGCTGCGCGCGCTGGTCTTCGCCGCTGTGGGCACGGCGGGCCAGCGTTGCACGTCGCTGCGTCGCCTGTTCGTGCAAGAGGATGTCTACGCGACCCTGGTAGAACGCCTGCGCGGGACCTACGCCAGTATTCGCATCGGCGACCCGCGCAACCCGGATACGCTGGTGGGTCCGCTGATCGACGGCGCCGCGTGGCACGCCATGCACGAAGCACTCGCCCAGGCCAAGGCCGAGGGCGGCCGCGTGACGGGTGGCGAGCGGGTTCGGCCCACGGGCGCCGACGCGGCGTACTACGTGCGGCCCTCCCTCGTCGAGATGCCCACGCAAACGCCGACCATGCTGCGCGAGACGTTTGCGCCGATCCTCTACGCGATGCCGTTCGCCGATCTCGATCAGGCCATCGCGCTCAACAACGCCGCGGCGCACGGCCTTTCGTCGTCGATCTTCACCTGCGACCTGCGGGAGTCGGAGCAATTCCTTTCCGCGCGCGGCAGCGATTGCGGCATCGTCAACGTCAACATCGGCACCAGCGGGGCCGAGATCGGTGGCGCCTTCGGCGGTGAAAAGGAAACCGGTGGCGGCCGCGAGTCGGGGTCCGACGCGTGGAAGGCCTATATGCGACGCGTGACCAGCACGATCAACTACGGCCGCACTTTGCCGCTCGCGCAGGGCATCCGCTTCGATCTCTAGGGCGACCCGCGTTTGCGCACGCAGTCCATGAAATAGCGCGTGGTGGTGCCTTCCTGCACTTCGACCAGGCCGTGGATGTCCGTGTCGAAGCCGGGAAATTTCTCGTTGAAGCTGCGCGCGAATTTGAGGTACTCGACAATCGTGCGGTTGAAGCGTTCGCCCGGAATCAGCAGCGGGATGCCCGGCGGATAGGGTGTCAGCAGGACGCCGGTGACGCGACCCTCGAGGTTGTCGATCTCCACGCGGTCGATCTCGCGATGCGCCATGCACGCGAATGCGTCCGAAGGCTTCATCGCCGGCTGCATGTCCGACCGGTACATGTCGGTGGTCACCCGCGCCACGTCATTGGCCTTGTACATCTCGTGGATCTGCTGCGACAAGTCGCGCAACCCCACGCGCTCGTACCGTGGTTGCCTCGCGCAGAACTCCGGCAGGATCCGCCACAGCGGCTGGTTCTTGTCGTAGTCGTCCTTGAACTGCTGCAACGCGGTCAGCAGCGTGTTCCAGCGTCCCTTGGTGATCCCGATCGTGAACATGATGAAGAACGAGTAGAGCCCGGTCTTCTCCACGATGACGCCGTGCTCGGCCAGGTACTTGGTGACGATCGACGCCGGAATGCCGGTCTTGGCGAACTTGCCCGACACATCGAGGCCCGGCGTGATGACGGTCGCCTTGATCGGGTCCAGGATGTTGAAGCCGGTCGCCAGCGCGCCGAAGCCGTGCCACTTTTCGTTGGCGCGCAGGATCCAGTCGTCGCGCTTGATCCCCTCGGCCGACAGGCGCTCCGGCCCCCACACCTTGAACCACCAGTCCTTGCCCCACTCGACGTCGACCTTGCGCATCGCCCGGCGGAAATCGAGCGCCTCGGACAGCGATTCCTCGACCAGCGCGGTCCCGCCCGGCGGCTCCATCATCGCGGCGGACACGTCGCACGACGCGATGATCGCGTACTGCGGCGACGTCGACGTGTGCATCAGGTACGCCTCGTTGAAGATCGGCAGGTCGAGTTTTCGCGTCTCCGAGTTCTGCACGATGATCTGCGACGCCTGCGAGATGCCGGCGAGCAGCTTGTGCGTCGAGTGCGTGGCGAAGATCAGCGCTTCCTTGCTGCGCGGCCGGTCGCGGCCGATCGCGTGCATGTCGCGGTAGAAGTCGTGGAACGCCGCGTGCGGCAGCCAGGCTTCGTCGAAGTGCAGCGTCTCGATGCTGTTGCCGAGGGTGGACTTGAGCATTTCCACGTTGTAGGCGATGCCGTCGTACGTACTCTGGGTCAGCGTCAGGATGCGCGGCTTCTTGTTCTTCGCTTCGCGCGCGAACGGGTTGGCCTCGATGCGCCGCGCGATGCTTGCCGGATGGAATTCCTCGAGCGGAATGGGGCCGATGATGCCCAGGTGGTTGCGCGTCGGCGGCAGGAACACCGGGATGGCGCCCGTCATCGTGATCGCGTGCAGAACGGACACATGGCAGTTGCGATCGACGACGACGATGTCGTCCGGCGCCACGTTCGCGTGCCACACCATCTTGTTCGAAGTCGACGTGCCGTTGGTGACGAAGAAGCAGTGGTCGGCATTGAAGATGCGCGCGGCATTGCGCTCGGCCGCCGCCACGGGACCCGTATGGTCCAGGAGCTGGCCGAGCTCGTCGACGGCATTGCAGACGTCCGCGCGCAGCATGTTCTCGCCGAAGAACTGGTGGAACATCTGCCCGACGGGGCTCTTGAGAAAGGCGACGCCACCCGAGTGGCCCGGGCAATGCCACGAGTACGAGCCGTCCTGCGCGTAGTCGACCAGCGCCCGGAAGAACGGGGGCGCCAGCGAATCGAGATATGACTTGGTTTCGCGAATGATATGCCGGGCAACGAACTCCGGCGTGTCCTCGAACATGTGGATGAAGCCGTGCAGCTCGCGCAGGATATCGTTCGGAATATGCTGCGACGTGCGCGTTTCGCCGTACAGGTAGATCGGGATCTCGGCATTCTTGAAGCGGATTTCCTTGATGAAGTGCCGCAGGTTCACGAGCGCAGGACTCGAATCGGCGCCGGCGATGATTTCCTCGTCATCGATCGACAGGATGAAGGCCGATGCGCGCGACTGCTGCTGGGCGAACTGCGAGAGGTCACCGTAGCTCGTCACGCCGAGAACTTCCATCCCCTCCTTCTCGATGGCCTGCGCCAGCGCGCGGATCCCGAGGCCCGAGGTGTTTTCGGAGCGATAGTCCTCGTCGATGATGACGATGGGAAAGCGAAACTTCATCCGTAGCGCTCCTCAAAGCGGCTGCCCGCCGTGCCAAATGGAAAGCGGGGCGGCCCCGACCTTGCGGAATCGCCCCCGACAGGCCCGCATTGTGCGCCCGTTGCCGGCGAATGCGCGCATACGGTCTCATGGCAGGCCGGTGCGCGTCCGCGCGTGTTTGCATGGATGCAACACCGACTGCCGGCGCCCCGCGAGCCGTCGAAGACGGTTCAGACGTTGGCGATGACGACGGCGCCGGCCCAGCCGAGGAGACCCACGCCCAGCGGCGTGCGCAGGCGCCGGCCCCACGAGAGGTTCTTCTCCGCCGCCATGACGGCGGCCAGCACCAGCATCCAGCCGATGCTGCCGGTGCCCACGACGAACATGAGCAACATCAGCGCCCAGCAGCAGCCGACGCAGAAGAGCCCATGGTCGAGGCCGAGGCGCCACGCCTCGCGTGCCGGATGCCGCCCGTGCCAGCGAGCGACGACGAAGGCGAACGGCGTGTGGCATTGCTCGAGGCAGCGGTACTTGAGCGCGCTGAACTGGAACAGTCCCGCGGCCGCCAGGACCGCTGCGCCCAGCACCCATCCGTAGGCAACGAGCCACGGCAGGCTGGGCGCCGCGGCGCGCAGCGCGCTGTCCAGGCCGTGCGCGGCCAGGCCGAACGCAAACCAGGCCGCGACGAAGCCGAGCACCACGAGCGCGGTCAGACGGCTCGCGTCGTCACGATCGGCCACGATGCGCCGGAATATGCCAAGCACCGGATAGGTCGTCGGCAGCATCATCGCCGCGATCATCAGCACCCAGCTGGCCGCATGCAGGACCGCGGGAACCACCAACGCGCCCTGCGGCACTGCGCGACAGAGTTCGGCCAGCGCCCCCGCGTCGCCCCAGCCGCCATGCTCGAGATACCGCCCATAGGGGCTTGCGCTCCACATCCAGAGCGCCGCCCACGCGAACGCCGCCAGTCCGGCGAGGCACACCGCGAGCCACCGCAGGCGTTCCCGGTCACGCCCCCCGGGGCTCTGGCGTGCCCGAGCGCTTCGGAGATCCCGGCCATCAACGGTCAGGCGTGGCGGCTTGCGGTCTGCGAAGCCCCTGCGCCCGCAACTTCAGGCATCGAACACGAAGGTGCTCTGCAGCGCGTTGTGGCCCTTGAGGTCGAGGTCGATCCCGAGTTTTTCGTTCTTGGACCGATAGTGCGGCGATTTGCCGACGAACACCGGCGCGCCGGGCACGGTCGAGAACACCGTATCGGCGAGCGTCGTCGTCGCGCCGGTGGCATTGGTATAAGGCTCGAGCTCGGCATAGCCCGCGTCGCCCAGCTTGATGATGCCGCGGCCGCCTTGCACCGTGAAGGTGATGTCGACTTTCTCGACCGAGACGACTTCGCCGACCAGCTTGACCAGTTCCGCCACCGGCCCGCCGAGCTTGCCCGTGTATACGCCGAGGATCGCCTCCTCCTGCGCCGGGGTCACGCGCTTGTCCAGATAAACCGCCGCCCGCCAGTTGCCTTCGAGAATGTTGCCGGGAACGTGCGCGATCATCGCGATCGTGCGGTCGGCGACATCGACACCGTTGATCTTGCCCTTGTCGAAGTGCCAGGCGACGATGGTGTCGCAGGTGCCGAAGTCGGGATCCTCGCCGATCCAGCACGGGCATAGCACTTTGCAGTTGCAGACTTCGAGCAGTCGTCCTTCGAGGTGATAGGCCACTTCTTCCTCCATGCAATCAAGATGGATGAACGAACGCCGCGAACGCGGCGAAGCCGAAGGCCATGGTACGCCCCTGACGGCCGATGTCCAGCCGCCGCCGGGGGCCGCCGCACCGCGACGTGCCGGTACGCTAGCGCATGCCGCCGGCGAGCTTGAGCGCGGCCGGATGCCGCCGCAGCCGTGCCATCGCGATGACGCCGACGATCGGCCCCAGCGCGAGCGGCAGGAAGGCCAGGCGCCAGCCGACCGCCGCAACGAAATACGGCATCAGGTGAATGGTGATCAGCGTCAGCGTGAAGCCCATCGCCGTCTGTACGGTGAGCATCGTGCCCACGCGCGCCCGATCCGCGAGCTCCGCGATGGAGGCGGAGAACTGCGCCGAGTCGGCGACGATGCTGATCCCCCAGACCAGGCAGATGACGATGAGCCAGGCCGGCGCACCGCCGAAGAACAAGCCGATCGTCGCCGCGCAGGTCCCGGAAATCGCCATCGCTGCGATGGTGATCGTCGTCCGGCCGAGCCGGTCGGCGAGCAGCCCCGCCGCGACCGAGCCGATGCCGCCGGCAGCGATGGTCGCGAAGGCAGTGAGCCTGGCCGCCGTCGTCGCGGTTTCGGCCGGCCAGGTCACCGCGAAACTGGCGCTCAGGAACACGACGATCCAGGCCCACATGGCGTACAACTCCCACATGTGGCCGAGGTAACCCAGATTGGCGAGGCGCAGCGGCACGTCGCGCCAGGCCGACAACGCGGCGCGCGGATCGAATGGGGGCGTCGGCGCGCGGTTGGGTCCGATACCGGCGAAGCCGATCAGCACCGCGGCGACGACGGCGGACGTCGACGCCAGGCCCACCGGAACGCGCCAGTCGACTCCGCCGAAGGCGTTGAACAGATGCGGCAGCGCCGAGCCCAACGTGAGCGCCCCCACCAGGATGCCGACCATCAGGCCCATGTCCCCCTTGGCCCAGGTCGAAGCGAGTTTCATCCCCACCGGATAGACCCCCGCCATCGCCAGTCCGGTGATGAGGCGCAGCAGCGGCGTGACCGGTTCGGCCGGGCTCACCACCAGCAGCATGGCGTTGGCCGCCGCGCCAACCAGCGCACAGGCCGCGAACAGCCGGCGTGGATCGACCCGATCCGGCAAACCGAGAAAGGCGCTGATCAGGCATCCCAGAACGAAGCCCGCCTGCACGCCACTGGTCAACGCGGCCTGCGCAAATCCCGTCAGCCCGTACTCCGCTACCAGCGCAGGGATCACCGCCGAGGCGGAGAACCACAGCGCCATCGCCGTCACCTGGCAGAGCGCGATGATGGCAACTGACGCGAGCTTGGTGGTGGCGGTCGGCACGTTATTCCCCGAGGCAGAGTCAAGCGGCTTGCGGGCGCTGATTCCCCTGTCGCCATTGCGCGTTCCAGAACCGTTCGGATCCGGCGGCCACGCACCGCACGCCTGTCGCCATGGCTATCGCGCACACCATTCGCGAACGTATCAGATCTTCGGCAGCGTGACGCCCTTTTGCCCCTGGTACTTGCCGCCGCGGTCCTTGTAGGAAGTCTCGCAGACTTCGTCCGATTCGAAGAAGATCACCTGCGCCACGCCCTCGTTGGCGTAGATCTTCGCCGGCAACGGCGTGGTGTTGGAGAACTCCAGCGTCACGAAGCCTTCCCACTCGGGCTCGAACGGGGTCACGTTGACGATGATGCCGCAGCGGGCGTAGGTGCTCTTGCCGAGGCAGATCGTCAGCACGTTGCGCGGGATGCGGAAATACTCGACCGTGCGCGCCAGCGCGAACGAATTGGGCGGGATGATGCACACGTCGCCGGTGAAATCGACGAACGATCCCGCGTCGAACGCCTTCGGGTCGACGATGGTCGAGTTGATGTTGGTGAAGATCTTGAATTCGGGCGAGCAGCGGATGTCGTAACCATAGCTCGACGTCCCGTAGGAAACGATGCGCTTGCCGTCGACCTCGCGCACCTGTCCGGGCTCGAAGGGCTCGATCATCCCGGTCGATTGCGCCATCCGCCGGATCCACTTGTCGGACTTGATCATGGTCGCGTTGCCCGTGCGGCGAAACGTGCACGCATTGACCGCCGCGCCCCGGCCACGCCGAATCCGGGACCGGCTGCGTGACCCGCCATCCTCATGTGTTCTGGACGACGATGCTCGGAAACTTCGCCGAAAAATCCGCCGCCTTCTGCGCGACCGAAATCGCCACCTTCCGCGCGATCTCGAGGTAGATCTGCGCGACCTTGCCGGCGGGATCGGCGACCATCGTCGGGCGTCCCGAATCGGCCTGTTCGCGGATGCGGATGTCGAGCGGCAGCGAGCCCAGGAATGGCACGCCATAATCCGCACACATCTTCTGCGCGCCGCCCTCGCCGAAGATGTGCTCGGCATGGCCGCAGTTCGAGCACACGTGGATGCTCATGTTCTCGACGATGCCGACGATCGGCACGCCGACCTTCTCGAACATCTTGAGTCCCTTGCGGGCATCGATCAGCGCGATGTCCTGCGGCGTGGTCACGATCACCGCGCCGGTCACGGGCACCTTCTGGGCCAGCGTCAGCTGGATGTCGCCGGTGCCCGGCGGCATGTCGACGACGAGGAAGTCGACTTCGCGCCAGTTGGTGTCCTTCAGCAGCTGCTCGAGCGCCTGCGTGACCATGGGCCCGCGCCACACCATCGGCGTATCGGCGTCGATCATGAAGCCGATCGACATCGCCTGCACACCGTAGGCCTCCATCGGTTCCAGCGTCTTGCCGTCGTTCGACTCGGGCCGGCCGGCGATGCCGAGCATCGTCGGCTGCGAAGGCCCGTAGATATCGGCGTCGAGCACACCGACGCTCGCCCCTTCGGCAGCGAGCGCCAGCGCCAGGTTGACCGCGGTCGTGGACTTGCCGACGCCGCCCTTGCCGCTGGCGATCGCGACGATGTTCTTGACGCCGGGCACCAGCTTCACGCCCCGCTGCACCGCGTGGGCGACGATCTTGGTCGTGAGGGCGACGTTGACGCGTCCGACCCCCGGCAGCGATGCGATGGCCGACTGCACGAGCTTGCGCAGCGTCTCGTGCTGGCTCTTGGCCGGATACGGCAACGCGAGGTCGATCGTCACCTCGCCGCCGCTGACGGCGATTTTCTTCACTGCCTTGCCGGTCACGAAATCGCGCCCGGTGTTCGGGTCGACGATGGTCTTGAGGCGGGCTTCGATGTCGGCTTCGGACAACGCCATGGTCTTCATGTACTCCGGTTGATGCGGGCAAGGAGAGCAGTGCTAGCGGAGCCTTGGAATTCTAGCCGATTTCGCCGCGGCCTACCGGCAGCACCAGGCCTTCTTGCTAGAATCGTTCGTTAACCCTGCACTCCTCAAGGTTTTGCCGGATGCCATCCGCCGTCCCATCCACGCCGCGCAAGCTGTTCGTCACCACGGCCCTGCCGTACGCGAACGGCCCGTTTCACATCGGCCACATCATGGAGTACATCCAGGCCGACATCTGGGTGCGCTTCCAGCGCATGCGCGGACACGACGTGCATTTCGTCTGCGCCGACGACACGCACGGCGCCCCGATCATGTTGAAGGCGCAAAGCGAAGGCATCACGCCGGAAGTCCTGATCGAGCGCGTCGCCCGCTCGCACGTCGAGGACTGGGCGCGCTATCACATCAGCTTCGACACGACGCACTCGACGCATTCGCCGGAGAACGTCGAACTGGCGCAGGGCATCTATCGCAAGCTGCGCGATCGCGCGCCTTCGTTGATCGCCACCCGGACGATCGCGCAGTTCTTCGACCCGGTGAAGGGCATGTTCCTCGCCGACCGCTACATCAAGGGCATCTGTCCCAAGTGTGGCGCCAAGGATCAGTTCGGCGATGCCTGCGAAGTCTGCGGCTCGACCTACGCCCCGACCGACCTCGTCGATCCGTACTCGACACTGACCGGCGTGAAGCCCGAGTTGCGCGATTCGGAGCACCTGTTTTTCCGCCTGTCCGACCCGCAGGTGGTCGCGTTCCTTGGCGAATGGACCCGGGAAACGCCGCTGCAGCCGGAGGTCTTCAACAAGATCCAGGAATGGCTTGGCCGCAGCTGCGGAAAAAGGCAGCGCGCTCAACGACTGGGATATTTCGCGCGAGGCGCCCGTACTTCGGCATCGAGATTCCTGACGCGCCGGGTAAGTACTTCTATGTCTGGCTCGACGCGCCGATCGGCTATCTCGCGGCGCTCAAGAAACACTTCGACTCCGGCGCCGCCCGCCGTGCGTATCCGGGCGAGACCCGCTCCTTCGACCAGTTCCTGGCCGACCCGGCGGTCGAGCAATACCACTTCATCGGCAAGGACATCGTGTACTTCCACACGCTGTTCTGGCCCGCCATGCTGCGCTTCGCCGGAAGAAAGACGCCGACCAACGTCTTCGTGCACGGCTTCATCACCTTCTCCGGCGAGAAGATGTCGAAGTCGCGCGGCACCGGCATCAGTCCGCAGCGCTACATCGAGCTTGGCCTGAATCCCGAATGGCTGCGCTACTACCTGGCCGCCAAGCTCAACGACCGCGTCGAGGACCTGGATTTCAATCCCGACGACTTCGTCGCGCGCGTGAACAGTGATCTGATCGGCAAGTACGTAAATATCGCCAGCCGGGCGGCGCCGTTCCTGACGCGGTACTTCGAGGGCAAACTGACGCCACCGGCGGAGACCGCCACGCGGGATCCCGCCACCCTCGGCGCCGTCGACATCGAGGACGAAGTCGCGGAAGCCTATGACCGCCGCGAGTTCGGCAAGGCACTGCGCCTCATCATGGGCTACGCCGATCGACATCAATGCGTATTTCGACGAGGCAAAGCCGTGGGCGCTGGCCAAGGATCCTGCCGCACGCGATGAATTGCATGCGGTATGCAGCACCTGCATCTCCGCGTTCTTCCGCATGACGGTCATGTTGAAGCCGGTGCTGCCCGCATTGGCCGGTGCGGTGGAGCGCTGGATGGGCACGCCCGACCTGACCTGGCACGACCTCGCGCGCAAACCCGAACGCATCGGCCCTATCGGCCCCTACGAGCACCTGATGAACCGCATCGACCCCAAGCAAATGGATGCACTGCTGGCACCGCCCGCGCCCGGCAAACCCGTAGCCGCGACCGCCGCTTCGCCCGCGGCGGCGACCGCGCCCGCGGCGGCGGCTGCGGCCGAAGCGGCGCCGGTGGCCGGCGCGACGGCACCAACGGGTACGGCGACGGCACCGATCACCATCGATGACTTTGCCAAGGTCGACCTGCGCATTGCCCGCATCGTCAATGCGGAACAGGTCGAAGGCGCGGACAAGCTTTTGAAGCTCACGCTGGATGTTGGCGAGGGCCGCCACAGGACGGTCTTCGCTGGCATCAAGTCGGCGTACGACCCCGCAACCCTGGTCGGCCGTTTGACGCCGATGGTGGCCAACCTTGCGCCACGCAAAATGAAGTTCGGCTTGTCCGAAGGCATGGTGCTCGCCGCGTCGGGCGAAGGTCCGGGCATTTTCCTGCTGGCGCCGGACAGCGGTGCCGCGCCCGGCATGCGGGTTAAGTGAGCCGGCGGCAGCGACCCCAGCCGCGGGCCGTGCGGCACACGCGCGCGCTACGGCGCATTGCCCGCCGCTCGACGACGCGCTAGATCGATGGCCGAGCGTCGCGACCTCGAGGCGCTGACCGCGGCGTTCCGCTTCCGCCCGAAGCTCCTCGATTGCCTCCAGGCCGGCTACACGCGCGCCGACCTGCGCGCCGATGTCATGGCGGGCATCACCGTCGGGGTGGTCGCGCTGCCGCTGGCGATGGCCTTCGCGATCGCCTCCGGCGTTCCCCCACAGGCCGGCATCTTCACGGCGATCATCGCCGGCTTCATCATTTCGTTGCTCGGCGGCTCCCGCGTGCAGATCGGCGGGCCGACCGGCGCCTACATCGTGATCGTCTACGCGATCGTCGTGCAGTACGGTGTCGCCAACCTCATCATCTGCACCGTCGCCTCGGGCGTGCTGCTGCTGGCGATGGGCGTGGCGCGGCTGGGCGGGCTCATCCGCTTCATCCCGGTGTCGATCGTCATCGGCTTCACCAATGGCATCGCCGTACTGATCCTGCTGTCGCAGCTCAAGGATTTTCTCGGGCTCGACATCGCGATGCCCGAGGAATTCTTTACGCGGATGCGGGCGATCGTTGCCAACATCCATCACGTGCACCCGGCGACCGTAATCGTCGCCTCCGCCTGCCTGGTCGTCCTGTGGTCGTGGCCGAAATCGATCAAGACGGCGGGCCAGGCGCTCGAAGAGGAAGACCATGCACACCGCCCCGTCGGCGGGGACGGCCATGTACCGCGGGGCGACCGGGCGTTCATCCATACGACCCGGCGCGGCCGCGCAGTGCTGGCGCGGCTGCCGGGCCCCATCGTGGTACTGGTCGTGGCGTCACTGGCGGCGGCGCTCCTGCACCTCGACGTCGACACGATCGGGTCGCGCTTCGGCGGCATTCCGCAGGGGTTGCCGGCCTTCGCCTTGCCTGAACTGTCGCTGGAAACGCTGCGCAAACTGCTGGCACCGACCATCACCATCGCCCTGCTCGGTGCCATCGAGTCGCTGTTGTCCGCGCGCGTCGCCGATGCGCAGATCGACGACCGCCACGACCCGAACCAGGAACTGATGGCGCAGGGCATCGCCAATATCGTGGCGCCGTTTTTCGGGGGCATTCCGGCCACCGGCGCCATCGCCCGTACCGCGACCAATATCCGGAGCCGGCGCACGCACGCCGATCGCCGGCATCGTGCATGCGCTGACGTTGCTGGTCATCGTGCTGGCGGCGGCGCCCCTGGCCCAATACATTCCGCTCGCCGCGCTCTCCGCCGTGCTTATCATTGTGGCACTCAACATGGGCGATTGGCACGCCTTCCGCGATCTGGCCAAGTACTCGATCCCCTATCGCGCGGTTCTGCTTTGCACCTTCTTCGTCACGGTCGTCTTCGACCTCACGCTGGCGGTGGAAATCGGCCTGGTACTGGCCAGTCTTTTCTTCATCTACCGCGTCTCCGAGCTGACGTGGGTCGAACGCATCACGCTCGATGGCGTGCCTTCGGCGATCGCGGCGTACAAGGTGTTCGGGTCGATCTTCTTCGGCTCGGTCGGCAAGCTCGAGCCCCTGTTCGATGCGGCGCTCACACCCGCGCGCATCGTGATCCTCGAATTGCACCAGGTCATCAGCATCGACAACACGGGCCTCGAGACCCTGCAGTCGCTGCAGCGGGCACTGGAACGGCGCGGCGGCCAGCTGATCCTCTGTGGACTCAACCGGCACCCCGCCGTGCAGGTCAAGCGCTCGGGGTTCGTGGCCGCACTGGGCGAGGCCAATGTATTGCCGCATCTGGCCGGCGCGTTGTTTCGTGCCCAGCAACTGCTGCGCGAGTCCGAGCCCGGCGATCCTTTCGAATCCACGGAGTAAAGCACCGGATGCGACCACTCCCGTGCTCGGCAGTCGGCACCGAAGGTGCGGTTCCCCCCGGGGTTGCCGCCGACGACGGCGCGGCGATGCACTTCGTCGATGAAACGTTGCATGCCGTCATCGCGTCGCGACCCGCGGCACGAGCGTATCGCATCGCGCGCGGTGATGATGGCGCCGCGGTCGAGTCGGCGCTGCCGACGCGGTTGCTCGCGGAAGACACCGGCGGCTGAGCCGGGGCGCAGCCAGCGCCGGTTGTCTGCTCCTTACTCGCTCAACAGGTCGCCGGACACCTTGCGTCCGCGCGCCGTGCGCGCCGGGGCGCCACCGTTCTTGCCGCGACGCTTGGCGTCCGCCTCCAGCACCGGCTTCAGGTAGTGCCCGGTATAGCTCGCCGCACTCGCGGCGATGGCCTCGGGCGCGCCTTCGGCGATGATCATGCCGCCGCCCGCCCCGCCTTCGGGACCGAGGTCGATGATCCAGTCGGCGGTCTTGATGACATCGAGGTTGTGCTCGATCACGACGACGGTGTTGCCGTGGTCGCGCAGCCGATGCAGCACCGTCAGCAGCATCTCGATGTCGTGGAAATGCAGACCGGTCGTCGGCTCGTCGAGGATGTAGAGCGTGCGGCCGGTATCGCGCTTCGACAGCTCGAGCGCCAGCTTCACACGCTGCGCCTCGCCACCCGACAGTGTCGTCGCCGACTGGCCCAGCGTGATGTAGCCCAGCCCCACGTCCAGCAACGTCTGCAGCTTGCGCGCCACCGTGGGCACCGGTTCGAAGAACGCGAAGGCCTGCTCGACCGTCATCGACAACACTTCGTGGATGTTGCGGCCCTTGTAGCGGATCTCGAGGGTCTCACGGTTGTAGCGCTGGCCATGGCATACGTCGCAGGGCACGTACACGTCCGGGCAGGAAATGCATCTCCACCTTGATGAGGCCATCGCCCTGGCAGGCCTCGCAGCGACCGCCCTTCACGTTGAACGAGAACCGGCCTGGACCATAGCCGCGCTCGCGCCCCTCCTTGACCTGCGCGAAGAGCTCGCGAATCGGCGTGAACAGGCCGGTGTAGGTCGCCGGGTTGGATCGCGGCGTGCGCCCGATCGGACTCTGGTCGACGCTGATCACCTTGTCGAAGTGCTCGAGTCCCTCGATCTCGCCGTGCGGCGCGGGCTCCTCCGCGCTGTCGTACAGGTGGCGCGCCACTGCGTGGTACAGCGTGTCGTTGATGAGCGTCGATTTACCCGAACCGGACACCCCCGTCACGCAGACGAAGAGACCCACCGGCAGCTTCAGCGTCACATCCTGCAAATTGTTGCCGGTGGCATCGTGCACGGTGAGGATGCGCTCCGGATCCGGCCGGTGGCGCCGCGTCGGCATCGGGATCTGCCGGTGACCCGCGAGGTACTGGCCGGTCAGTGAATGCGCCGCGTGGCGCACTTCCTCCGGCGTACCCTGCGCGACCACCTGCCCGCCGTGTTCGCCGGCGCCAGGCCCCATGTCGACGACGTAGTCGGCCGCGTTGATCGCGTCTTCGTCATGCTCCACCACGATCACGCTGTTGCCGAGATCACGAAGATGCTTGAGGGTGGTCAGCAGGCGATCATTGTCGCGCTGATGCAAACCGATCGAAGGCTCGTCGAGCACGTACATGACGCCAGTAAGGCCCGACCCGATCTGCGAGGCGAGGCGGATGCGCTGCGCTTCGCCACCGGACAGCGTCTCGGCCGATCGATCGAGCGCCAGGTAGTCGAGGCCGACATTGTTCAGGAATTGCAGCCGGCTGACGATCTCCTTGATGATGCGATCGGCGATCGCCGCCTTCTGGCCGTCGAGCTGCAGGCCCTTGAAGAACGTCATCGTTTCCTTGAGCGGCAAGCCGGAAACCTCGTAGATCGGTCGCGCGTAGTCGCCCTCGCCCACCTTGACGAAACGCGCCTCCCGCCGGAGCCGCGTCCCGTTGCATTGCGGGCACGGCTTGTTGTTGAGGAACTTCGCGAGTTCCTCGCGCACCATCACGGAATCGGTCTCGCGGTAGCGCCGTTCGAGATTGGGGATGATGCCTTCGAACGCATGCTCGCGCACCATGGTCCTGCCGCGGTCGGACAGGTAGGTGAACGGGATCTTCTCGTCGCCCGAGCCTTCGAGGATCACGCTCTGCACGCGCTCTGGGAGACGCGCGAAGGGCTTGTCGATGTCGAATCCGACGTGCTTGGCGAGACTCTGCAGCAACTGGAAATAGAACTGGTTGCGCCGGTCCCAGCCCTTGATCGCGCCGGAGGCGAGCGACAGCTGCGGGAAAGCCACGACCCGCTTCGGGTCGAAGAAACTGATCGAGCCCAGGCCGTCGCACTTCGGGCAGGCGCCGAGCGGACTGTTGAACGAAAACAGGCGTGGTTCGAGTTCGGCCAGCGAGTAGTTGCAGATGGGGCAGGCGAACTTCGCTGAGTACAGGTGCTCGCGCAGCGGCTGGTTGTCGTCATCCATTTCCACCGCGATCGCGCGCCCGTCGCCGTGGCGCAACGCCGTCTCGAACGACTCCGCCAGGCGCTGCTTGTACTCGTCGCGCACCCGCAGGCGGTCGACGACGACCTCGATCGTATGCTTGGTCGTCTTGGCGAGCTTCGGTACCGCGTCGATCTCCATGACCTTGCCGTCGACGCGCACGCGGACGAAGCCCTTGGCCCGCAGCTCGACGAAAAGATCGAGGTGCTCGCCCTTGCGGTTGACGATTACCGGCGACAGGATCATGAGCCGGGGGCCTTCCCGCTCCGCTTCGCCTTTGCCCGCGTTCGTTGCGTCGGCGCCAGCACCCGCTGCCCCCAGCGCCAGCGTCGCATCGACCATCTGCGAGATGGTCATCGCCGCGAGCTTCTGCTCCGGGTGATCCGGGCAATAGGGATCGCCGACCCGCGCATACAGCAGGCGCAGGTAGTCGTGGATCTCGGTGACGGTCCCGACGGTCGACCGCGGATTGTGCGACGTGGCCTTCTGCTCGATCGAAATCGCTGGCGACAGCCCCTCGATCAGGTCCACGTCGGGCTTTTCCATCAGCTGCAGAAACTGCCGCGCGTACGCCGAAAGCGACTCCACGTAGCGCCGCTGCCCCTCCGCATACAGCGTATCGAAGGCGAGCGAACTCTTGCCGGAACCCGACAGACCGGTGATCACGATCAGCCGGTGACGCGGCAGGTCGAGATTCAGATTCTTGAGGTTATGCGTGCGTGCGCCGCGAATGCGGATCGAATCCATGCAAGGCGTTGTCCATTCCCGCCGGGTGACCGGCGCAGAGGCTCAAAGAGGCGGCGCTGCTCATCCATCCGACCGAGGGACGAGAGGCCAACCTGTTAGTATATTGCGTTTAGCGCGTTCGCCCACGGTCTGCTGCATTTCGAACATCCGGGCATCCCCGTGGCAGGCGCGTAGCGGTGGTCGTGGTGCCCGACAGGTACTCCCGGTGGGTACCGGACGGTGCTCAGCGGGCCTCGACGGTGCCGTCCGGATGAGCCTCTGGCCCGTCCACCTGTCTGTCCGGTGTCGCGCGGCTTTGCGCTTGTCATTTATTCCATGTGCGTTTCGCGTCGAATTCGCGTCCAATGAGCGTCCAGTCCTCCATGGCTAGCCAGAGCGCGTTCGACGCACCGCGGATGACCCGCGCGGAACGCCACGCCACAGCGAGCCTCGCCGGCATCTACGGCCTGCGCCTGCTCGGGATGTTCATCGTGCTGCCGGTGTTCGCGCTATATGCGGAGACGCTCCCCGGCGGCAGTCACACGCTGATCGGCGTGGCGCTCGGCGCCTACGGACTCACGCAGGCACTATTGCAGATCCCGTTCGGCTGGGCCTCCGACAGATGGGGGCGCAAGCCGGTGATTTACATAGGGCTGCTGATTTTCGCCGCCGGGAGCTTCCTCGCGGCGTGGGCACCATCGATCGCCTGGGCGATCGCCGGCCGCTGCCTGCAGGGCGCCGGGGCCATCTCGGCCGCGGTTCTGGCGCTCACTGCCGACCTCACCCGCGACACCGTGCGTACCCGGGCCATGGCCGTCATCGGAATTTCCATTGCGCTGACCTTCGCGCTGTCGCTGGTGGCCGGCCCGCTGCTCACGGCGTGGATCGGGGTGCCGGGCATCTTCGCGCTCACCGGCATCCTGGGATTGTGCGCACTCGCGGTGGTTCGCTTCGTGGTTCCGGATCCGGTCACGGTTTCGCACGAGCGCGAAATCGCCTCCGGGCAAATCGCCCGCGTGGTAACCGACGGCCAGCTGCTGCGCCTCAATTACGGCACCTTCGCGTTGCACGCGGTACTGATGGCGCTGTTCACGCAGATTCCGTTCGCACTGCGCGACAATGGATTGCCCGGCGAGCGGCACTGGATCATCTACCTGCCCGTGCTGCTGGTGTCCCTGCTGCTGATGCTGCCGTTCGCCCGGCAGGTCGACCGCGCCGGCCGGGGCAAGGTGCTGCTCAACGCTGCGGTGTTGACGCTGTTGGCGGCGCAGGTCGCGCTCGCCTTCGCGCAGCACTCGCTGCTCGCGCTGGCGATCGGCATGACCGTCTTCTTTACCGCGCTCAACGTGCTCGAGGCAACCTTGCCTTCGCTCGTATCCAAGTGCGCGCCTGCCGATGCCCGTGGCGCGGCGATCGGTGTCAACGCAAGCGCGCAGTTTCTGGGCGCATTCGTCGGTGCGGCGGCGGGTGGCTTTCTCGCCGAGCGCGCCGGCGGCGCCTCGGTGTTCATACTCGGGATGGCATTGACCGCACTTTGGCTCGGCGCCAGCGCCACCATGGCGGTGCCGGCCGCCCGCCTTCGCAAGAACCTATCGATGGGAGAAACATGAGATGGCCTCAGTCAACAAGGTAATCCTCCTCGGCAATCTCGGCCGCGATCCGGAAACCCGCTACACCACCGGCGGTGACGCCGTCACCAATCTCAACATCGCCACCAGCGAGCAGTGGAAGGACAAGAGCGGCGAAAAGCAGGAGCGCACCGAGTGGCACCGCGTGGTGCTCTTCGGGCGGCAGGCCGAGATCGCCGGCGAATACCTGAAGAAGGGGCGCTCGGTGTACATCGAGGGCCGACTGCAGACCCGCAAGTACACGGACAAGGATGGTGTCGAGAAGTACTCCACCGAGATCGTCGGCGACCGCATGCAGTTGATCGGCGGCGCACGCGACGGCGGTGGGGACGCGGACTTCTCCGGCGGCGGCGGCGCGGGCAGCAGCGGCGGTGGCCGGCGTGAAGACGGTGGCGGGAGCGGTGGCGGCGGCGGTGGCGGCAAACCCGCGCCGGCGGGCAAGAAGACCACCGAGGACTTCGACGACGATATTCCGTTCTAGGGCGGCTCGCCGGACGCGGCGGGAGGTCGGCGGCGGGAGGTCTACTGCACTTCGATCTGGCCCGTAGCACGCGCGCGGATCAGCGACCACGACAGCCCGATCCCCAGCACCAGGCCGGCGATGACGAGGCCGATCCACACCATCGCCGTCGATCCCGTTGGTTTCAGCACATGCATGTCGATGAGCAGCCAGACGAACGTTGCGAGGATGGCCGCGCCCAGCACGAGACCGAGCAGCCCCAGCGCCACGTACGCGGTGCGCAGGCAGACGATCCAGCCGGTAACGAGCACGACCGCGGCGAACGCCTTGACGGCGGTGACGCCGGTCGGAGGCGCGGTGATCCAGTGGTAGAACGACACGCCCGTCGGGTTATAGGTGGCCAGTACCAGCGCCAGCGCGAAGACGAGGCGTACCAGTACGCCGGACCACGAGATTCCCTGCACGGCCATGGCCGATGCTAGCAGGCGAAACCTGCCACGCGCAAACCGCTACGTCACCGCCTCGGTCGTAACATCGGCCGGCGAATCGGCGAGCGCGGCCTGGGCGATGACGCCGCCGCCGAGGCAGACGTCACCGTCGTATACGACCAGGTACTGCCCCGGCGTCGGCGCCCACTGGCGCTCGTCGAATTGCATGTCGATGCCACCCGCCGTCGCCGTCACCCGGCCCGCAGCGTCGGGCATCCGATAGCGCGTCTTCGCGCCGAAGCGGTCCGGCAACGCCGGCGCCCGCCCGGCAATCCAGTGCAGGTCCAGGGCACTCACCTGCCGCCGATACAGGTGCGGATGCGCATGGCCCTGGACCGCGATCAGCGCATTGCGCATCGGGTCCTTGGCGGCGACGAACCAGGGCGCATCGCTGCCTTCGCGCGTGCCGCCGATTCCCAGGCCCTGCCGCTGGCCCAGGGTGTAATACGCGAGGCCGTCGTGGCGCCCCACTTCGCGCCCGTCCACCGCCAGGATCGGCCCGGGCGTACGCGGAAGATAGCGGGCGAGAAAATCGCGGAACGGCCGCTCGCCGATGAAGCAGATGCCGGTCGAGTCCTTCTTGGCAAACGTGGGCAGGCCTTCCCGTTGCGCGATCGCGCGCACCTCGCGTTTGGTCATCGTGCCGAGCGGAAACAGCACCGGCGCGAGCTGGCGCTGGTCGAGCCGATGGAGGAAGTAGCTCTGATCCTTCGATCCGTCGACGGCCTTCAGGAGCTCGACCCGGGCGGGATCGTCGGCGGCACGGCGAACACGGGCGTAATGGCCGGTGGCGACATGGTCGGCTCCGAGTTGCAGCGCGTGGTCGAGGAAGGCACTGAACTTGATCTCGCTGTTGCACAATACGTCGGGATTGGGAGTGCGACCGGCTTCGTACTCGCGCAGGAATTGCGCGAATACGCGCTCGCGATACTCGGCCGCGAAATTCACCGCTTCGAGTTCGATGCCGAGCACGTCGGCCACCGCGGCGGCATCCACGAGGTCTTCGCGCGACGTGCAGTAGTCGTCGGTATCGTCGTCCTCCCAGTTCTTCATGAACACGCCGATCACCTCGTAGCCCTGTTGCCGCAGGAGCCACGCCGCCACCGACGAGTCGACCCCGCCGGACATGCCCACGATCACGCGTGTCCGCCGCGCCATCAGCCGATTTCCTGGATGAGGTCGAGCGGCAGGCGGCGCCCGGCCCGGTAATCGTCGACGCAACGCACGACCAGCGGGCTGCGATGATCGGCGCGCCGGGCGAGGATCTCGTCATAGGTGAGCCACAGCACGCGGTGGATGCCGGTGTCGAGCGGGCGATGGGGGTCGTGTTGGCGCGCCGTCGCACTGAACGAGAAGCGCACGAACGTGGCGCCGGTATCGGCCGCCTCCCAGCGATAGATGCCCACCAGCGCGACCGGCGTCACCTGCCAGCCGGATTCCTCGAGCGTCTCGCGCGCCGCGCCGGCCGGTAGCGTTTCACCCGGCTCGAGGTGCCCCGCAGGCTGGTTGAGCTTGAGCCCGGCGCGCGTCTCCTCCTCGACCAGCAGGAAGCGGCCGTCGTTCTCGACCACGGCGGCGACGGTGACGGCAGGCCGATGCAGGTGTTCGCTCATGGTGTAGACGATTGCGCGGCGGGCAGGCTGCCCATGGCAACGCGTGCAGCGGCGGCAGCGAAAAGAAAAGGCAGGACGCCGGTGGCGCCCTGCCTTGCGTGACGCGCGAAGCGGAACCGCTTATTGCGTCGAGGCCTTTTCCAGCGCCTTCTCGGCCGACTTCGTGTTCAGGCTCGGGCGATCCTTCGGCACGGTCTTCGAAATCGCCGTCGTTTCCTTCTGCATGGCGGCGGTACCGGCCACGCTGCCCGACGGGTTGTTCGGGTTGATCATCTGCTTGTTGATCTCGCGCGCCCAGGCGGCCCGCTCTTCGCGCGACATCTTGGACACTTCCTTCGAGATCGCGGTGTCCTTCTTTTGTTGCGCCGCGGTCCTTTCCGCGCTGGCGGAGCTACCCGAGCCTGCCGCGGTCGCGGCGGCCGTGTCGGCTTGACGCTCTTTGGTGGTGGGCTTCGGAGGCTGGGTTTGCGCGGCGACAACGGTGGCGAAGGCGCCGGCGATCAATGCAGCGAGCAGCTTGTTCATGTCGTGTTCCTCTGTGGTTACGAATAAAAGCAGTTGGTGGCTGAATTCTACTTCTTGGGCTGGTCCGCGGGCGCAGCGGACGCTCCCGGGGTCTTCTTGGCCTTCTTTTTCTTCGTTTTCTTCACCTCAGTTTTCGCCGGTGCTGCTGACGGCTTGGTGACAGTGTTCGCTGCCGGCGCCGCCGGGGCCGTACCTTGGGCAAGTACCGCAGCCGAAAACGCTGCCGTCACCAGTGCCGCGATCAATTGCTTCATCAATGGAGTCCTTGTTGGAAGACCAAAAGTCGACACCGGTTCCCCCGTGTCGACGCCATTAACGGACGCCATCGCGCGACGGTTGACAGCACGTCTCCGGAGTGAGCA
This sequence comes from uncultured beta proteobacterium, assembly GCA_963756765.1. Taxonomy (GTDB): domain Bacteria; phylum Pseudomonadota; class Gammaproteobacteria; order Burkholderiales; family Casimicrobiaceae; genus VBCG01. The sequence goes on from CAVWPC010000031.1 coordinate 62,048, forward strand.
CGGAGCCTCCAGGCATTTTACCTGAGCAATCAAAGTACTAGGAAATTTTTTTGACCCGGGCTGTTGCGCGCGCGCCACAATTCGATCGGGCACCCGTTCATGATTGCCACCAGCCCTGCCCGATGACGGGATTTCAGTGCCCCGGAGGCACGTCCGGCAGCGGCCGCTGCAGCCACTGGCGCAGCAGCGGAACCGTAATCGGACGCCGGCTGGCCAGGGAATAGCGATCGAGGGCCACCAGCGTCGACCGCAGCGAACCCAGGTCCCGCCGACCGTGGGTCAGCAGGTAGTCGATGACCTCGTCGGCCAGCGCGAAGCCGCGTTCCTGCGCATAGCGGGCGAGCGCGGCCGGCTTGTCGGCGTCGTCCAGCGGCACGAGCTCGTACACGAGTCCCCATCCCAGCCGCGTGCGCAGGTCCTCGCGCAGCCGCAGTTGTCCGGGCGGCGCGGAGGCGGCCGCCACCAGATGCCCGCCGGTCTCCCGCAGCCGGTTGTACAGCGTGAAAAGCAGCCCCTGGCGGGCTCCGTCGGCGCCCTCCAGGTCGTCGACCGCCAGCAGCGTATCCGGCCCGGGCAGCTCGGCCGGCAGCGCCGCGCTGGCTGGCACGTACAGCGCTGGCCCGAGTGGTGCCGCCGTTGCGACCACCGCCCGCAAGAGGTGCGTTCGCCCGGACGCGGGGGCACCCCACAGCAGCAACCCCGTTTCGCGCGCCCGCCTTTCGGCAACGCGCGTCAGCGCATGCAGCGCCTCCTGATTGCGCCCGGGCAGGTAGTTGGCAAAGGTGGGGGCTTCGGGAGGCGCGAGTTCGAAGGTCAGCTGTTCCATCGGCGGCGTCACTGCGTACCGCGATAGACGGGCGAAGCCAGATAGGCCGTGCGCACGTGCCGCAAACCGACGAGCAGAGCAGCGGAGACGGGCAGCGCCAGCAGCACGCCGGCAAAGCCGAAGAGCTGCCCAAAGGCGAGCAGCGCGAAGATCACGGCCAGCGGATGCAAGCCGATGCGATCGCCGACGAGCCAGGGCACCAGCACGTAGCCTTCGAGCAGCTGGCCGATCGCATAGACCGCGAGAACGGCGACGAACGCCGGCCAGCCCGTCCACTGCAGCAGCGCAGCGACGACCCCGAGCACCAGGCCCAATCCGAATCCCACGTACGGAATGAACACCAGCAATCCGGTGAGAATGCCGATCGCGATGGCGCGGTCGAGGCCGGCAATCGACAGCCCGATCGCGTAGAACACCGCGAGCACCAGCATCACCAGCAGCTGCCCGCGCAGGAATTCGGCCAGCACGCGGTCGATGTCGGCCGCGATCGCATGCACCTTGGCATGCCAGGCGCGCGGCACCAGCGTGCCGACGCGCTCCCCCAGCATGTTCCAGTCGCGTAGCATGTAGAACATCACCACCGGCACCAGCACGAGGTTGACCAGCACCGATACCACGATCAGCCCGCCGGTCTTGACCCCCGACAGCAGCGACAGCGAGATCTGCCGTGCCCCTTCCATGTTTTCCGCCACGAACGCCTTCAGCGCCTCGAAGTTGAACGTCGGCGCGACGCCGAAGTGTTCCTGCAGCCAGGGCGTGGCCTGCGTGGTCGCCTGCGCCACCAGCTCGGGCAGGCGACGATAGGCGACCGCGACTTCGGCCTGGATGAGCGGTACCAGGACCAGGAACAGTGCACCGATCGCGACCCCGAACAGCAGGATCACCAACACCGTGGATACCGAGCGCGGGACGCCCTTGCGCAGCGCCCAGTCGACCAGCGGCGTGCCGAGGTAGGCGAGGATCGCGCCGATCAGGAAAGGCGTGAGGATCGGGCCGAGGAAGTGCAACGCGAGCACCACGACAATCGCGGCGCCGATGATCCACACGTAGTTGCGCGCAGTGAGCGGTCGCCGCACGCGCGCAGCGTCAGGCGGGGGGGCATCCGCGCCCATCGGATCGGTGCCCGACTGCGCGGCAGCCGGCACTGCCTCGACGGCATCCAACGCCGTGTCGGATGGGCGGGTATCAGTCATTTCCGGTAAGATCCATGTTGATCCAGCAGCGGGCTGCGTCGACCCGAACGGTGCCGTACCACCCCTTTGCGGACCGCTTTCGTACGACCGCGCGGCGGCCAAATTCTGTTGCGCACCTGCCGCGCGTCGATCCCTGCGGATTGTAGAGGTTATCGCGCACCGTGCGGTGGCGTATAGGCGCACCGGCCCTTAATCGCGATCGGTGCGAACCCGCGTTCGTCCCAGTTATCCAACCGACTTCCCGACCCGATTCGCGAAGCAAGCCTCCACCATGCCCCCTGATACCGAACAAGGCGCCGGCCTCTCCTACCGCGAAGCAGGCGTGGATATGGACGCCGGCGATGCGCTGGTCGAGCGCATCAAACCTTTCGCCAAGCGCACGATGCGTCCTGAAGTCCTCGCCGGCATCGGCGGCTTCGGTGCGCTGGTCGAGATCGGCAAGCGCTTTCGCGAACCCGTGCTCGTCGCCGGTACGGACGGCGTCGGCACCAAACTCAAGCTCGCCTTTGCGCTACACCGCCACGACACCGTCGGGATCGACCTCGTCGCCATGAGCGTCAACGACATCCTCGTGCAGGGCGCGGAGCCGCTGTTCTTCCTCGATTACTTCGCCTGCGGCAAGCTCGATGTCGAGGTCGCCGCGGATGTCGTCAAGGGCATCGCGCAGGGCTGCGAGCAGGCGGGTTGCGCCCTCATCGGCGGCGAGACGGCCGAGATGCCCGGCATGTATGCGGCCGGTGAGTACGATCTCGCCGGCTTTGCGGTCGGCGTCGTCGAGAAATCCGCGATCATCGACGGCAGCACCGTCGCGTCCGGCGACGTGGTGATCGGCCTCGCGTCGAGCGGCCCGCATTCGAACGGGTTCTCGCTGATCCGGCGCATTCTCGAGACCAGCGGCGCCGACCTGCAGGCCCCTTTCGACGCGACGACCCTGGGCGGCGCGCTGCTCGCGCCGACCCGCATCTACGTGAAGCCTCTGCTGGCGCTGATGCACGACGTGCCGGTGAAGGCAATGGCCCACATCACCGGCGGCGGCCTGCTCGATAACGTGCCGCGCGTGCTGCCGGCCGGATTGCAGGCGCGCCTCACGCGCGCCGACTGGAAGCGTCCGGCCATCTTCGACTGGCTGCAGCGGCACGGCAACGTCGCCGACGACGAAATGCACCGCGTCTTCAACTGCGGCATCGGCATGGTGGTGATCGTCGGCGCCGCGCACGCGGACCGCGCGCTCAAGCTGCTCGACAACACCGGCGTGGAGGCGTCGCGCATCGGCGTCATCCTCGAGCGGCCCGCCGGCGAGGCGGCGACCGTCGTCGCGTGACGGGACCGGCTCAGCGGGAGCGGCAATGAGCACACCCAGGATCACCGTTCTCATCTCCGGACGCGGATCGAACCTCGCGGCCATCGTCGAAGCGATGCGTGGCGGCGCCCTCGGCGGCAGCGTGACCAACGTCATCAGCAATCGGGCCGATGCGGCCGGACTGGCGGTCGCGCGCGAGGCGGGTGCGCAAACGGCCGTCGTCGACCATCGCGCATTCGCTGCACGCGCCGACTTCGACGCGGCGCTCGCCGCCGAGATCGATGGCGCCCTTCCGGACCTCATCGTGCTGGCGGGCTTCATGCGGGTGCTGGGCGCGGCGTTCGTGCAGCGCTTTCAGGGCCGCCTCCTCAATATCCATCCGTCACTGCTGCCCCTGTATCCGGGCCTTCACACGCACCGCCGCGCACTGGCCGACGGCGTGCGCATCCACGGCTGCACCGTGCATTTCGTGACGTCGGCGGTGGACGTGGGGCCGATCGTCGCGCAGGCGGCGGTGCCGGTCGCCGAGGATGACGACGAGGCGTCGCTCGCCGCCCGCGTGCTGGCGGCCGAGCATCGCCTGCTGCCCGCCGCGATCCGCTGGTTTTGTACCGGTCGCTTGCGCGTGGACGGGCAGCACGTCCGCTTGCGCGACCGCACGCCGGCGGACGACACCATCCTCATGGTCCCTGCCGGTTGACCGGGTCGGAACCTGTCTGGCGCTTCAAGCGCCCGGGCCGTCGTCATGACCGCTACTCCAGCCGCCACCCCGACCGCCGCCGCCACCGTCCCCGGCCCGGCGTCGGCCGCAGCGCTGGCGCCCGTGCTGCGCCGCGCAGAGGTGCGGGCCGCGACGCGCGTCCGGCGGGCGCTGGTCGTTACGCTGCTGCTGTCCCTCTGCGTGCACCTCGCGCTCACCGAGTGGCCGGTCGACGTGGCACCGACGCCGGAGTCCACGCCACTCACCGCCACGCTCACCGAACTGCCGCCGCCGCCCAAGCCCGCTGCGGTCGCGCCGCCGCCGGCGCCCAAGCCAAAGCCGAAACCCCGGCCGCGCGTCGCGCCCGTCGTGACGCCAGCGCCGGTGGCAGATGCCTCCGAGGCCCAGCCGCCGGAAGCGGTGCCGGCGCAGGAAGCCGCAGCCGCCGAGTCCGCCACCCCGGCACCTGCCCCCGAGAACGCGACCGCCACCGCCGGGGCCGACGTTACGCCTGGCGCGGTCACCAGCGGCAAGACGCTGCCGCCGCGGGTCGACCTCGCGTACAAGGTGTTCTACGGCACGCAGGGATTCCTGATCGGCGAGGCCGTGTATCGCTTCGAGCACGCGGGCAACCGCTATCGCATCGCCACGGTCGGCGAGGCGCGGGGCCTCGCTGCCCTGGTGTTGCGCGGCCAGGGCAAGATCGAAAGCCGCGGGCTCATCACCGGCGAAGGACTGCAACCGCTGATCTTTCGCGTCGAACGCGGCGGACCGGATCGCGTCGAGACCGCGATCTTCGACTGGGAAGCGGGGATGCTGACGATGCGCAACAACGAAACGGCACCGCTCGACCTGCCCACATTCGATCCGTTGGCCCTGATGTGGCAGTACTACTTCACCCCGCCGACCGAGAACGCCGTGAGCTTCACCGTGGCCACGCCACGGCGCCTGTATCGCTACACGATGACCCGCGATGGCGAGGAAGAGGTGCCGTGGCAGCAGGGCAGCATCGACACCGAACGGTGGCACCGCCGCAGCGAGGACGGCAAGACCGACGCCTATGTCTGGCTGGCGCCCAAGCTGCGCCACTTGCCGGTCAAGATGCGTGTCTCCAACACGGCTCGCGGCACGATCGAGATGTTGCTCGCCAGCATTCGTGTCGACGAGTCCGCCATCGGCATGAGCCGCGACGAACTGGTGGTGCCGTTGGCCGAACCGCCCGCCGATGCGGCGGCGCCGATGGAACCGCTGGCACCACCGCGTCCTGCCGAAACATTTCCCGTCATGACCGGGCAGTGATGAATATGCCGCATGCGGGCCCGGCACGCGTGTCGCCCGCGCGATCGATTCGCCGGCCGCGCTGCCGGATGCCGCGCCGGCCTCGCTCCCGGCTGCCTGGCCGGTCGGGCTGCCCGTGACACCGCGCGCGAACCAGCTGGCGGCGCTCGCGTCCGCCATCGAACGCGTACGACGCTTCGACACGCCGGCCGACAACGGGTTGCGCGCGTTTTTCCGTGCCCATCCGGAAATGGGCCAGCAGGACCGCGCATTCGTCGCCGAAGGCGTGTTCGCGTTGCTTAGGCGCATGCGTTCGCTCGAAGCGCTTGCCGAGTCGAACGAGCCGCGCAAGCTGATGCTCGCCCTTCTCATCCGCGAGTTCGGCCATTCGCTGCGTGAATTGGAACCGCTGCTCAACGCGGCCGATGCGGTATGGATACGGGCATTTCGCTCGCGCGCCGGCAACACGCTGCCGCCCGCCGTCGCGCATGACCTGCCGGACTGGCTCTGGGACCGGCTCGGCCAGGCCTACGGGGAAGACACCCGGCAGGCGCTGGCTCGCGCGTGGCTCGCCCCCGCACCGCTCGACTTGCGCGTGAATCCGCTCAAGACCACGCGCAGCGACGCCCTGGCCGCGTTGCACGCCGACGGGCACGAGGCGCAGGCCACGCCGTTTTCACCCCTGGGCATCCGGCTTCGCGGTCGACCATCCCTGGCGCGGTACGCGTGGCTCGACGACGGCCGCCTCGAAGTACAGGACGAAGGCAGCCAGCTCGTGGGCTACGCGGTCGCGCCACGCCGGTCCGACATGGTGGTCGACTTTTGCGCCGGCGCCGGCGGCAAGACGCTGCTGCTCGGGGCATTGATGCGTTCACAGGGCCGCCTGTACGCGTTCGACGTGGTGGCCAAGCGTCTCGCGAATTTCTCGCCGCGACTGAAGCGCTCGGGGCTGTCGAATGTACACGCGCAGGTGCTGAGCGGCGAACGCGACAGCAAGGTCAAGCGGCTCGCCGGCAAGATCGACCGCGTGCTGGTCGACGCACCTTGCACCGGTTTCGGCACGCTGCGACGCAATCCGGACCTCAAGTGGCGGCAGCCCGAATCGGCGGTGGCCGAACTGACGGCGAAACAAGGCGCGATCCTCGCCGCCGCAGCGACGCTGGTAAAGCCGGGCGGTCGTCTCGTCTACGCCACCTGCAGCGTGCTGCCCGAGGAAAACGACGCGATCGTGACGGCGTTCCTGGCGGCGCATCCCGAGTTCACCACCGCCAGCATCGCCGACGACCTCGCGCGCGCCGACATCGCGCTGGACACGGGCCCGGCGCTGCGCCTGCTGCCGCACCTCCACGGCTGCGACGGCTTCTACGCGGCGGCGCTCACCCGCGCGCGCTGATAAAGTACGGCTCGCCGCGCCTGGCGCAGGGACTCGATCATTGCGGGACCCGCGTGAAGCCGACCCGCGGCCAATGCCGATCCCGCGCACGCCCCTTCGCACGACGCCACCACCTTTCATCACGAACGCGGACGCCGAAGCCCCGTGCTCAAGCCCATCGATTTCTCGCGTCTCGAATCCGCGCTGACCGGACCGACCGGCTGGCTCGAACTCGCTGTCGTCGCCGCGTGCATCGGCATCGCCTGGCTGATCGACTATCGCCTCTACCTGCGCGCCCGCGCCGCCGACGTGCAGGTCACGCGCTTGCGCGCCGGCATCTGCCGTGTCGTGTTTCCGCTGCTCGGCCTCCTGCTGCTGCTGATCGCGCGCTACGCGTTCAAGCGCTGGGCCGGCGCCCCGTTCTTCATCGACATCGCCATGCCACTGCTGATCGCGCTCGCGGCGATCCGCATGCTGGTGTACGGCATGCGCCGGCTCTTTTTCAACCAGTCGTGGCTCAAGACCTCGGAACGGGCGATCGGCTTCACGATCTGGGGCCTGGCGGTCCTGTGGTTCATCGGCGCACTGCCCGAGATCACGCGCGAGCTCGATCAGATCGCGCTGCCGCTGGGCGACTCGTCGATCACGGTGCTGACGGTGATCAAGGGCACGCTGGCGGTGATCCTGACCCTGATCGTCACGCTGTGGCTGTCCGGCCTGGTCGAGCAGCGGCTGCTCGCCGCGCTCGATCGATACCAACGTCAAGACGGTCCTGGCAAAACTGTTGCGCGCTGCCCTGCTGGTGGCCGGCGTGCTGTTCGCCCTCGACGCCATCGGCTTCGATCTCACGGTGTTCGCGGTCTTCGGCGGCGCGCTCGGCGTCGGCATCGGGCTCGGCCTGCAGAAGCTCGCGGCCAACTACATCGCCGGCTTCACGATCCTGATCGACAAGTCGATCCGCCTGGGCGATCTCATCACGGTCGACAACCGCCACGGCGTGGTCGCGCGCGTCACGTCGCGCTACGTCGTCGTGCGCAGTGTCGACGGCACCGAGGCCATCGTGCCGAACGAGACGCTGGCCACCACCACAATCCTGCATTTCCCGTATCCGGGCAACGAATTCCGGCAGGTGATTTCCGTGCAGGTCGCCTACGACACGGATGTACCGGCCGCCATGCAGCTGATGACGGAGGCGGCCCGCGGGGAAGCATCGACCGTCACCGATACGCGCCCGCCGGTGGTGCTGCTGGGCGCTTTCGGCGATAGCGGCATCACGCTCGAAATGATCTTCTGGGTCCGCAGTCCGCCGTCCGGCCCCGGCGTTGCGCGCACGGCGGTCAGCAACCGTGTCCTCGCCGCCTTCCGGCAGCACGGGATTGCAATCCCCTACCCGCGCCGCGATCTATGGGTCGTGGGCCGCGACGCCGTCACCGACGCGGCCCAGCGCCCGGAGGCTCCATAAGCCGGCGGTCGACCCCATCTGTGCAAGCGCAGCGTTTTGCCCGAAGTAGCGCTTCCGTAGCCAAAATTAAGGGTTTCCCTCAATTGGCCGTCGGCAAGGGGTCGCGTACAATGAGGTGCTGGCCCGTTTTCAGGGCCGAGGATGCATGCGTCGTATCTCTGGCGCTAAAATATTGGATAATCAATGAGTTATGATTTCTTGTCCCTGGCATCGCATGGTCTCGTCGACCTGCCTTGGTGGGGCTATGTCGCCGTCGCGCTGATCCTGACCCATGTCACGATCGCCGCAGTGACGATCTTCCTGCATCGCAGCCAGGCGCATCGCGCGCTGGACCTGCATCCGATCGTCAGCCATTTCTTCCGCTTCTGGCTGTGGCTGACCACGGGCATGGTGACCAAGGAATGGGTGGCGATCCACCGCAAGCACCACGCCAAGGTGGAGACGCCGGACGACCCGCACAGCCCGCAGACCCGAGGCATCGAGACGGTGTTCTGGAAGGGGACCGAGCTGTATCGCGCCGAGTCCAACAACCTGGAGACGGTCGACAAGTACGGTCACGGCACCCCCGACGACTGGATCGAGCGCAACCTGTACACGCGCTTTTCCTGGCAGGGCGTCGGTCTGATGCTGGCCGTCAACCTCGTGCTGTTCGGCCCGATCGGCGCCACCATCTGGGCCGTCCAGATGATGTGGATCCCGGTCACCGCCGCCGGCATCATCAACGGCATCGGCCACTACTGGGGCTACCGCAACTTCGCGTGCGCCGACGCGTCGACCAACATCGTGCCCTGGGGCATCGTGATCGGCGGCGAAGAGCTGCACAACAATCACCATGCCTACGGCACGTCCGCCAAGCTGTCGTCGCAGTGGTACGAGTTCGACATCGGCTGGCTGTACATCCGCACCCTCGCAGCGCTGCGCCTGGCGACCGTGCGCAAGGTCGCGCCGGCACTGAGGATCGATGCCGCCAAGGCGACGCCCGATCTCGCGACCCTGCAGGCGGTGATCACCCACCGCTATCACGTGGCGACCAGCTATGCGCGCTACGCTCAAGGCGGCCTGTGCGGCGGAACTCGCCCACCTCAAGGCGCGCGCCACTGCTGGTGCCACGGCCGAGGCGGCCCACGACATGCCATCCCCCAACCGCGTCAAGCGCTGGCTGCTCGCCGATCCCGCGTCGCTTCCCGAAGCCGAACGCGTGCGCCTGACGGCAACGCTCGCCAAGAGCAAGGCGCTCGCGACCATCTATGCAATGCGGCAGGAACTCGCCGCATTGTGGGAGCGCTCGACCGAGTCGTCGGAACAGCTCCTTGCCCGCTTGCAGGATTGGTGTCACCGCGCCGAGTCGTCGGGGATCCCACCGCTGGCGCAGTTTTCGCTGCAGTTGAAGCGCTACGCATAGCCTGCAACCGCGCGATCCCGGAGCATCGAAAAGCCCGCCATCCGGCGGGCTTTTTCTTTCACCTGCGCGGCCGGCCAGTCCGGACGCGGCGGCCGCTGGCCGCTACGACGTGGCGGGGGTTCGCCGCGTGATGCGGTAGACGGTCGCCGGCGGAATGTTGAGGAAGGTGCGCCCGATGCGCGTCGACTCGAGCCCCAGCCGGTCAAGGATGCGCCGCGGGATCGGGCAGCGCGGCACGTACGTGAACTGGTAGAAGGTTCCGCCCGGACGCAGGTGCGCAAATGCCCCGCTCAGGATGCCGACGATCTGGCGAGGCGTCATCGCGAGCAGCGGCAGGCCGCTGACGACGGCGCCGGCCATCGCGCCCGGGAAAAGCTCCAAGCCCCCGAGGCGCGCCGCATCGTGGTACAGCACGCGCGCGTCGGGGAAGCGTCCCTCCAGCGTGCGGATGAACTCAGCGCCGTATTCGATCAGCGTCAGGTCGCATTCGCGCACCCCGCGCGCCAGCAGCGCCCGCGTGACGACACCGGTTCCCGCGCCCAGCTCGAGAATGGGCCCGGCGTCGGGGGTGATTTCGCTGGTGAGAAGCCCCGCCAGACGGGGACCGGATGGCGTGATCGAAGCCACGCGCCGGGGGTCGGCAACCCACGCACGAAAGAACGGGACTACATCCGAAAGAGCCATGCGGGTCTTCAGGAAGTGGATGCAAAAATGGACGTTCGGCAGATAAGGCTGCCTGCCAACGCCTGCGCAGATCATACCGGCTCGCGAAGGCGCGCTCACCTTGGGAGGCTCACGCCCCGGCGGCCCCAACGATAGACCCGGAAACCGCGAGCCGGAAACGCCCAGCGAAAGGCCCGCAGATACGGGCTTGGCCGGGGCCGAAGTACCAAGCGAAAGGCCCGCAATGCGGGCCTTGGCCAAGTACAAAGTCGCGCCGGGGCGGTCTACTTGAGCTTGGTTTCCTTGTACATCACGTGCTTGCGGGCGACGGGATCGAACTTCTTGATCTCCATCTTTTCCGGCATCAGCTTCTTGTTCTTGGACGTGGTGTAGAAGTGGCCGGTGCCGGCCGACGATTCGAGCTTGATCTTTTCACGCATGGCATCGGGCTCCGGTTAGATGTGCTCGCCCTTGGCGCGCAGGTCGGCCAGCACCCCGTCGATGCCGTTCTTGTCGATGGTGCGCAGGGCGTTGGTGGTCAGCCGCAGGTTGATCCAGCGGTTTTCCGACTCCACCCAGAAGCGGCGGCGCTGCAGGTTGGGCAGGAAGCGGCGCTTGGTCTTGTTGTTGGCGTGCGAAACGTTGTTGCCCACCATCGGGGCTTTTCCAGTGATCTGGCAGACTCGAGCCATGGCTCGCTCCTTTGTGCGGATTCGGTTCGCCGCCGGGATAGTCAGCGACGGCGATGCAGGTTGCGTAAAGCCTTCCATTATCCCGCAAATTGCGGGCGCCATCAATACCTTGGGATGCGCTGTCAAAACGACCTCGGCCCTCGCAAGTGCCACCGTGTTCCGCGATGATCAGATCAGCCCCCGCTCCGCGAACGACACCACCCGCGGGCCAGCGACGATCAGGTGGTCGAGCGTGCGGATGTCCACCAGCGCCAGCGCCTGCTTCAGCGCTGCCGTGAGGAGTTCGTCCGCGCGGGAGGGCTCGGCCACCCCGCTTGGGTGGTTGTGCGCGAAGATCACCCCGGCGGCGTTGTGCGCCAGCGCCGACTTCACCACTTCCCGGGGGTAGACGCTGGTCTGCGCCAGCGTGCCCCGGAAGAGCTCGCAGCTCGCGAGCAGGCGGTTCTGGCTGTCGAGGAAGAGCGCGACGAACATCTCGTAGGGCAACGCGGCAAGTGCCAGACGCAGGTAATCGCGTACCGCGTCCGGCGAGGCCAGGACGTCGCGGCCGGCCACCTCCTCCCGCAATGCCCGGCGCACGAATTCGACCATCGCCTTCAACTCCGCCGCGCGCGCCGGCCCCAAGCCCCGCTGCATGCGGATGTCGCGCACGCCCGCCGCCAGCAGGCCGCCGATGCCGCCGAAGCGGGCAAGCAGTTCGCGTGCGAGATCGAGCACGGGCAAACCCGCGACACCGCTGCGCAACAGAATCGCCAGCAGCTCGCAATCCGTGAGCGCGGTGGCGCCCAGCGTCAGCAGACGCTCGCGCGGACGCTCGGCATTGACGTCACAGGTGATTTCCATGGCTCTCCCTTCAGCGTCACTGCCGTCAATGTAAGCTTGGCCGCGCAGGTCACTAATCGGCCATTTAGACGATCGGGGACGTTGAAGGGGGCGGATTGCGAGGTGATCGGCGGCCCGTGCCCTGGATCGCCAGTGCTCTGAAGCTCCCTAAGACCGCGCAACGACTGGCAGGCCGAGATTCTCCGCGCGCGACACACGGATCAACGCGTCCTCGAAGAGCACGCGCGCAGAACCCGCGACACGTTCGAGGTAGCGGTGCAGGACGGCATCCGCCGGGCCCCGGTTTGCGCATTCGGCGCTGTATCGCTCGAAGGCGCCGAGATTGCGCAGAAGCTCCACCACGTGATGCGGGCACTCGCAATAGAGCGTAGTGAGGGAGCGGGCCACGCGGTTGAGCGACTCATCGTCGAAGCGCGGGGCGGGGATGTTGTCCGGCGGCAGCGGCACCGTAGCGGCGGACATTTCCGGCGCGGGCGACTGCATCGCCTCGCGACACAAACGCTCCAGGTCCTCCGGTGCAAGCGTCGCGCGCGTCACCATGTAGCCGCGGGCGCGCAGCGCGCGCACCACCGCCGCCGGGCCGAATCGGTACGCGACGACCGCCCGCCGGGCATTGGCCGCCTGCACCCACGCGTCGACCACGGCCACCGAGTCCGCGTGCAGCGTGGGCAGCTCGACGGCCAGGACATCGGCCGCCGCGCCGTGCAGCGCGTCGGGTGTCACCTGCGGCCCGCTGTACGCGCCGACGACCTCCAGATCCGACAGGAGACCGCCGGCGCCCGCCATCGCGTCGGCCCATGCACCCCCGACCAGCGCGACCCGAATCCGTCGCGCCGGTCCATCCGTTCCAGCCAATACCTGTCGCGAGACCGCGGCGGCGTCCGATCGCATCGCACGCAGCGCGCCGAGCGAAAGACCGGCGAGCGAACCGATGGGACTGCCGAGATCCACAAGCTGCTTCATCAGCGCCAGCCGGCTCACGTCTTCCGCCGAATACAGCCGATGGCCGCGCGCGCTCATCCGCGCCCCGCCCAGCTGATACCGGCGCTCCCACACCCGCAGCGTCTCCACGCGGATTCCCGCCAGCCGCGCGGCCGTACCGCTTCGGTAGGTCGGTGGGACGATCTCTTGGGCTTGCTCGGGCTTGGACACGGGATCTTTCGAGGAACTGACGCGTTACCGAATTGTCCAGCATTGACCCGAATATGACAATACATTAACGGGTCACATGGACAAAATATCCTGAATATCACTTGACACATCCGCAACATGTCCAGTATTGTCTAGGACATTCGCTGGTAATAGTTGGGTGGAAGACTCTCCACCCCCGAACCGAGGAGCACCCATGACCACCCGCCGCCGATTCGTCGTAACCCTGCCCGCCGCTGCACTCGCCCTCGCCGCCTCCCGCGCCGGATCAGCTCAAGCTGCTCGACTGGAAGAGACCGACCCGCAGGCCGTCGCGTTGGGCTACCGGCACGATGCCGCCAAGGTCGACGCCAAGAAGTTTCCGAGCTACGCCGCCGGTCACAACTGCGGCAATTGCCAGCTCTTCCAAGGCAAAGCCGGTGAGCCCTGGGGCCCGTGCGCGGCCTTCGGCGGCAAGCTCGTGAACACCAAAGGCTGGTGCGCTGCCTGGGTGAAAAAGGCCTGAGAGCCCCCCGATACCTACAACGCGGCCGGGTGCGGAACATCCCCCGCGCCCGACCGCCGTCTTTCCCGCAACAAGCAGTTCCCTGCCGGTTCGCCGGATTTTTCGAGCAGTCGCTTCATTCACCCAAAGGAATCACCATGTTCAAGCTCAAGTCAGCACTCGCCGCCGCCGTCACCGCCACCGCCCTCGCGGCGGGGACTTCCGCAGTCGCGACGGACGCCATGAAGACCAACACGACCATGGCTGCACCGATGGCCAAGTCGGACATCGTCGACACGGCCGTGGGCGCCGGCCAGTTCAATACCCTCGCGAAGGCGTTGACCGCTGCCGGCCTCATCGACACCCTCAAGGGCCCGGGTCCGTTTACGGTGTTCGCGCCGACCGACGCCGCGTTCGCCAAGATTCCTCCGGCGCAACTGAATGCGCTGTTGGCCGACAAGGCCGCGCTGACCAAGGTGCTGACCTATCACGTGGTGTCGGGCGAGATCGTCGCCGCCGATGTCAAGCCGGGGATGGTCAAGACGGTCGAGGGACAGTCTCTCAACGTCACTTCGTCGCCCAAAGGCGTGATGGTCAACAACGCGCACGTGATCAAGACCGACGTGATGGCGTCGAATGGCGTCATCCACGTCATCGACACCGTCGTTCTGCCCAACTAGGCACACGTCCGCACCGGCGATGCCCCGTGTCCTGCGGGGCATCGTCCGCGCGGCTGGACCGCGCCGGATGGGCGAAGGCTCGGTCCGGCGACCGTACCAAACCCCTTTCCACTCCGGATGCCCATGGTTCCCCAGCCCACACCGCTGTTTCGCGATGACGAGCAGACCGTTCTGCTTCCGGTTTCGGACCGCATTCGGGCGCGGCTCGAACGCGCCCGCCAGCGGTATCACGCCAACGACAACATCTCCGCCTTCATGATGGATGGCGAAGTGGAGGCGCTCCAAACCGAGGTCGAGACGAAGATGGCGGACGTGCTGAAAAGCCTGGTCATCGACACCGACAGCGACCACAACACCCGGGAAACCGCGCGCCGGGTCGCCAAGATGTTCCTCACCGAGGTGTTCAAGGGCCGCTACCTTCCGATGCCCGCGGTCACCGCATTCCCCAATGTCGAGCAGCTCAATGAACTGCTCGTGGTCGGTCCATCACCGCGCGCAGCGCCTGTTCGCACCATCTGTGCCCGATCCTGGGCAAGGTCTGGATCGGCATCATGCCCAACGAACAATCCAACCTGATCGGCCTTTCCAAGTACGCCCGCATCTGCGACTGGGTGATGAGCCGGCCGCAAATCCAGGAGGAAGCGGTCATGCATCTGGCCAACGTGCTCGAGCAGACCGTCAAGCCGGATGGCCTCGCCATCGTGATCGAGGCCGATCATTTCTGCATGCACTGGCGCGGCGTCAAGGATGCCGACTCGCGGATGACCAACAGCGTGATGCGCGGCTCGTTCCTCAGGAATCCCGACTTGCGGCGCGAGTTTCTGTCGCTGCTCAGCAAGAAGGACCGGTAGCTTCGCAGGTCGGTTTCTCGCGGCGCAGTTTATTCGCCGCTGGGGCACGCGGCTGCCCGAAAGCGAGCTGCGGCCCCGGCTTCGCGAAGGCCGGCGCGCGATGCCGACATCAGGGAGCGGCCGACACCCCGCTCCGCGGCGTCCTTTCGCAAATCCGGCCTCGACGTCCAGCCGCCCAAGGTCGCGGAGGCCGAGCCGCGTGCGGCGATCCAGACTGCAGCGCACGGGTTTGTGCGCAGAAGTGTAAACTTTGCCGCGCCGCCCCTTATCGCTCATATCAACGGCCCGTGACGATCGAAGCACCCACAGTCCCTCCGCCGCTGCAACGCCTCGTCCTCGGCGTGACCGGCGGCATCGCCGCGTACAAGGCGGCGGAACTCACGCGCCTGTTCGTGAAGGCCGGCATCGCGGTGGACGTGGTGATGACCGAGGCCGCCACGCGCTTCGTGTCGGCGATGACCTTCCAGGCGCTGTCCGGCCGGCCGGTGCTCACCGACTTGTGGGCTTCCGGCGCCGACAACGCGATGGGCCACATCGCGATCTCCCGCGGCGCCGATGCGATTCTCGTCGCCCCCGCCACCGCGGACTTCCTCGCCAAGCTCGCGCACGGCCAGGCCGATGACCTCCTCACCACGCTGTGCAGCGCGCGTGAATGCCCGCTGCTGGTCGCGCCCGCGATGAACCGGCAGATGTGGTCGAACGCCGCCACGCAGCGCAACGTCGCGCAGCTCGCCGCGGACGGCGTCGCGATCCTCGGGCCCGACACCGGCGAACTCGCCTGCAACGAAAACGGCGAGGGCCGCATGCTCGAGGCGGAGGCACTGTTCGCCGCGCTGGTTGCATCACGGCAGCCCAAAGTGCTGGCCGGGAAGCGCGTGCTGCTCACCGCCGGGCCGACGTTCGAGGCCATCGATCCGGTGCGCGGGATTACCAATTCGAGTTCGGGGAAGATGGGGTTTGCCCTGGCGCAGGCCGCCGCCGAAGCGGGTGCCGAGGTGACGATGGTCGCGGGACCTTCCGCGTTGGCCACACCCGCCGGCGTTACGCGCGTTGACGTGACGAGTGCCGCGCAGATGGCGGAGGCGGTATTGGCGCGCGTCGATCAATGCGACGTGTTCATCGGGGTGGCGGCGGTGGCCGACTACACGCCCGAGCGTACGTTCGAACAGAAGGTCAAGAAGTCGACGGCGGACATGACGCTCAAGCTGAAGCCGACGGTGGACATCCTGGCGACCGTGGCGGCGCGGCCGAATGCGCCCTACTGCGTAGGCTTCGCGGCGGAGAGCCAGGACGTCGAGCGGCTGGGGGAGGAGAAGCGCCGGCGCAAGAAGGTGCCACTGCTGATTGCGAATCTTGCGCAGGACGCGCTGGGGAGCGACGAGAACCAGGTGACGCTGCTGGACGATGCCGGCGCGCATCCGCTGCCGCGGATGGGGAAGCTGGAGTTGGCGCGGAAGCTGGTGCTGCGAAGATCGCGCGGCGACTTGCCCGCCACTGAAAGCCGGTGCCCGACCCGTCCAACACCCCGTCAGCCGCGCACGTGCCAGGCCGACCGCTTGTGCGACGAGGGCTACGCGCATCTCGAGGCGGGTCGCTTCAACGAAGCGCAGTGCGCCATTTGGCGCGGGCGCGCACCCTCGAGCCGGACAACCCCTCGTTCACTACCGGCTCGGCTTGCTGTTCGGCGATACCGGCCGGCCCGGCGACGCGCTCATGTGCTTCGACAGAACCTTGCAGCTTGCAGCCGGACAACGTGCGCGCGCACAACAATCGCGGCTCGGCGTTGCAACAGCTCTGGCCGGCTCGCTGATGCCGAGGCCGCATTTCGACGGGCCGATCGCGTCGGACCCGACCAGGCCATTCCCTATGTAAATCTCGGCAGGATCCTGGAAGACGGCGGACGCAAATCCGAAGCGGCGGATCTCTATCGAAGCGCGATTAGTCGCGGCGCCGACCACTCGACCCTCTCGCCACCACTTGCCGCGGTGACGGGCGAGGTCGACCGCACGCGCGCCCGATGACTGGGTGCGTTCGACCTTCGACAATTTCGCGCCGCAGTTCGATGCGCATCTGCGTTCGCTGGGTTACCAGGTGCCAGAGCAGCTGGCGCGAGCTCCTGCTGGCGCGCGGTACGGGTCCGTTCGACATTGTCGACCTGGGATGCGGCACGGGGCTGTGTCGGGCTCGCGCTGGCTTCCGCCAAGCGCCACCTCGTTGGCGTGGATCTGTCGGAGAAGATGCTAGCCCTGGCACGAGCGCGAGGCGTCTACGACGAGTTGGTCGTCGGCAGAGGTTGCAAGCTGGCTGCGCGGTACCGAACGGTGCGATTCGACGTCATGATTGCGGCGGACGTTTTCATCTACATCGGCGCTCTCGACGCGATATTCTCCGAGTGCGCGCGAGACTGCTGCGCAACGGCGGTTGGCTCGTTTTCTCAACCGAGGAGATCGAGGGAAGTGATTTTCTAGTTGCGCCCCTCGGGCCGTTATGCGCAATCTCACGCTTATATTCGCAGACTCGCGCATCCTGCTTTCGTAATACGTCGAAGCCATCTCGACCAACCTCCGCCGGGAGGGGTCTGCGGGCACGCAAGGACGCCTCTATCTGCTGCGAAAATCTGAAGCAACGCGCTCGCCCGTCATGGAAAAACCCACCATCGCCCTCAAGATTCTCGACGAACGAATCCGGCCGCTATCTGCCCGCCTATGCGACCCCCGGTTCCGCGGGGCTCGACCTGCGCGCGTGTATCGACTCCGCTATGTCCATCAATCCGGGGGAGACCCATCTCATCCCGACCGGCATTGCCATCCACATCGCGGACCCCGGATCTGGCGGCCATGATCCTGCCCCGGTCCGGGCTCGGCCACAAACACGGATCGTCCTGGGCAATCTGGTGGGACTGATCGATTCGGACTACCAGGGACCGCTGATGGTGAGTTGCTGGAACCGCAGCGAAAACAATTTCATGCTGAATCCAATGGAGCGACTCGCGCAACTCGTAGTGTTGCCGGTGGTGCAAGTTGCCTTCGAAATCACCGGTGAGTTCGACTCCAGCACCAGGGGTTCGGGCGGATTTGGAAACAGTGGATCCCTGTAGCGTTGGCCGCATTTGGCCCAGTTTTTGCTTGGTACGGCTAGGGTTGTAGCTTTCCTAATGTTCAACGTTATCGAAAGGCCCCGCCATGAGCGCCGAAATCGCGCCACCCAGACTCGATACATCGACCTTCGTTGCTCACTTTGTCGTCGCGGTTGATTTCCAGCACCAAGTGCCGATCGCTGCAGATACGCCGCTGGACAGCCTTCCAGAATGGGATTCACTCGCAGCTTTGGGAGTGATCGTGATGTGCGGCGCCGAATACGGCGATCGATCACCGGCAGACGACCTGAAAACATGCGTAACCGTGGGCGACATACTTGATCGCGTAACGCCTGAAGCTGAACTGACTGTGGCAAGGTTAATTTGCGAAACGTGCGCGTACGGGGAATCGCCTCGTGCGTGCCGAAGTCGACAATATCAAACCTCGACTGCGCGGATGAGAAACGTTCCGAACGCGAGCGCCTCGTCCGAAATATCGGGATCATGCATCGGAGGATCTGCTATCCGTGGGTGTGTTTCTCAGACCTTGCAAAGATCGCCGCAGAGCGGCTGCTCGAAGAGATTGGATGGCAACGTGACGAAATCGACGTTTTAATCGTAGTCACGCAATCCCCGGACTACCCGATTCCAGCCACCGCAATCATCCTGCAGGATAGGCTGAAGCTGCGGCATGGTGTCATCGCGTACGACATCAACCTTGGATGTCCTGGCTATCCGTTTGGTCTCTATTCCGTGGGCTCGATGCTCGCGATGGAGGCTGCGGAAGGCACTGCTGCTGGTCGGTGATCGCTGCGCGACCTTGAACGATCCCCTCTTCTCTGATTGCGGTACGGCTACTGCAATCGAATTCGATCCTGATGCGCCACCTATCCCCTTCGACATGAATAGCGATGGGTCGGGTTATCGAGCGATCATTCTCCCGGTTGGCGGGCACCGGGAACCGACCCAGATACATCACTTGCTTAAAACGCGTGACGCCAAGGGCGAATTCCGACGCGAAGTCGACCTGATTCTCGATGGTACTGCAGTTCTAACGTTCTCCACGGAGCGCATTCCTCCGGCAATCCGGGAACTTTGCGAGTTCGCAGAAGCACCATCGAATCGCTAGACTATCTAGTCTTCCACCAGGCGAATCGAATGATCAACGAGACCATTCGCAAGAAGCTTGGCTTGGCGGCAGAAAAATTTCCTTCGACCCTTTTCGATTTCGGTAACACCAGTTCTGCATCAATACCGATCACCATGACTGCGCGCCTCCGCGAGGTTCTGGCGGAGCGCAATCACACAGTTCTTTTATCCGGATTTGGAATCGGACTTTCGTGGGGCAGTTGCGTTATTCAGACAGAAGGCATCGTGATGCCACCGCTGATTGAAGCATGACGGCAGATGCGTTTTCGCTCGCTGGCAAGCGGATCCTTGTCACCGGTGCCTCATCGGGGATTGGCCAGGCAATAGCCATAGCCTGCGCATCGCGCGGAGCGACGATCGTACTTGCCGGTCGTGACGAGCCACGTCTAACGGAGACTCACGTCACCTATACGGTCATGGACACCTGAGTGTTATCGGCGATCTAAGGCTGGCAGACGCCCGCACAACCCTCGCCAGTGCCGCAGGTTCCATCGACGGATTGGTCCACAGTGCTGGCGTTTCTCGGTTGAGCCCAGTTCGCATGGTTACCGCCAATCACATTGAGGAGGTTTGGTCGATCAATTACGAAGCTCCGACCTGCTGACACAACAGCTACTGGCAAAGAGACAGATCGACAACGGTGCGTCCGTCCTTTTCCATATCCTCCATTGCAGCATTTATCGGTGTTGCGGGGGTTGGAGCCTACTCTGGCAGTAAGGCTGCCCTCATCGCGACGATGAGATGCTTGGCAATGGAGGTGGTCAAGCGCGGCATCCAGTTAACTGCCTCGCGCCCGCGCTCGTTAGTACTCCGCTTCTCGAAAGGGACTGAGGACCTCACCGGGTCATTGGATACTCAACGAACCACCTATCCGCTAGGTTTTGGTAGAGCCGATCCGATATCGCAAATGCCGCCATTTTCTATCCTTTCATCTGCAAGCCGCTGGATCACCGGCACCACCCTTGTGATGGACGGCGGACTCACCATCAGCTAGGGGTCCGGCGTGAAGGAACTCGTCATCGTTGGCGCAGGCGGATTCGGGCGTACCGTCTTCTGGCAATGCAATGCCGACTCCTCCAACCATAGGGATTGGGTAATCAAGGGGTTTCTGGACGATCGACCGGGATTCTCGACACATTCCCCAAGACGGTTCCGATACTGGCGATCCGTTCACCTATCGTCCGAAGCAGAACGAGATCTATCTGTGCGCCCTCGGGGATCCCGCAATGCGTCAGAGGTATGCGTCTCCTTTAGTCGAGAGAGGAGCCGAGTTCATCAACCTGTGTACCGAAGTTGCCTACCCGGAGTCCTGCAGCGTCGGGCGCGGGATCATCTTCGAACGCAAAGTGCACATAGGCAGCGACACACGTATCGGCAATTTTGTCACCATACTATCCATGAGTGTGATCGGACACGACGTGATCATCGGCGATTACGTCCAGATTGCCAGCTTCACATTTATCGGCGCGAATGCGCGTGTCGGTACCGGCGTGCAGATTCATCCGCATAGCACCATTCTTCCAGGCGTAACCATCGGAAGCCGGGCGGTAATCGGCGCAGGCAGCGTGATCATGCGCAACGTCGATGCCGATTGCACAATGTTCGGCAATCCGGCCAAAGTCGTCTTCGCGCGATGAACTATTCCAGACTTACCGCCGAACATTACACTTCACCAGAAGTGTTTGCCGGAGAATCCGCTGCGATATTCAGCAAGCTGTATATTCGCCGGATTTGGCACACTCGTGTCCGCACCAGACTCCTTTGCTACCCATCGTATCGGCAACGTTCCCGTGATTTTACAAATGGGCCGCGATCGTGTATTGCGCGCATTCGTGAATCGTTGCGCGCATCGACGAGCTCCAATTCATCTTGAAGCCTTCGGGCAGAAGCGGCTTGCCTGTCCATACCATGGGTGGACTTATGACGATTCAGGCAGCGTAAAGTCAATTCCTTCTGATGCCGTGAACGGCCATGACACGTGCAAATCGGCCCTGGGTCTTGATCCCATAGCGTTGCGATCCATTGGCAATCTCGTATTCGTCAACCTTGGCAGGGAACCTATTGCCTTCGAGTCCCAGTTCGACTTGTCACTAATCGAGCGACTCACTGCGATTTCTACATACCTTGACGATCAAGGCATGTTCGCAACCTTCCGTGGTCACTTCAACTGGAAACTAAATTTCGAGAACGTTGTGGACTCCGATCATGTGCCCTTTGTTCATCGATCCAGCTTCGCGCCACTTGTTCCTGCGTTGAGTTCCGGTGCCAAGCGCATTGATCCGACCGTCGATACCGGAGGATGGTTCGGTCGATTTGCGCGCGCTATCTTTCGAGACGTCGGTACCATTCGAGTTCGCCAAGTGGCCTTGGCACGACTGCGTGGAGCGCTTTTCCGAGGACAACGTCTATTACAATTTCTTTCTTTACCCGAACGTCAACTTGATCTCTCGATGGGGGGGGTCATTTTTCTCGCGCAGCAGTTCATGCCCGTAGCCCCCGCAGAGACCGAAGTGCGTCTCACGATGTGCACTGCGAAGAGCAAAAGCGTTCTGCATGCCGCGCCAGCTATTCCTTGGCGCCACATGACCGCAGAAAAGCATGTAATCGACGAAGACATCAGTCCTCGAAGGACTTCAGCGCGGCTTGGTCAATGATGATCGCCCCGCCGTTTATGGTCCTCATGAGTACCGCCTGGATCGCCTGTCCAGATACTATTCGCAGACACTTGAAGGTGCTCCGACATGACAGAACGTCGGATCTTCGTGATTGGAAGCGGACAAACGGCGGCGGATGCAAGCGCAGTCGCCGAACGGACGCGGGGTGCAAGCCAGCTGGTTGTAGTTCCGTTGGCTGCCAACGAGATTCATACCTGCTTGTTTGATTTCCTGGATGGAGTGGATCCCTCTCGGGTCGATCTGTTTGCGGCTATGGATAGCCAGGCTCTGAATTTCGCTCGATTCGATCTATGGGCGCGGATTCGGCTCCTGGGGTTTACATGCGTTTCACTCGTCGATCCAACGGCAAAAGTCTCACGCTCCGCGAAGATTGGCGAGAATGTCTTGGTAGGTCCTGCCGCCGTGGTCAGTGCAGGCGCGGTGCTGGAAGCGGGGGTCGTTCTTCTGTCTCATTCGAGTATTCAATACGAGTCGGTCATCGGACAGTTCTCCTGGCTCGCGCCTGGTGTGGCGGTGGGGGCACGCTGTACCATCGGTCAGCATCAAGTGCTTGGTGTCGGAACATATGTAGCCGACGACACGACTATCGGAGGCGCCGGCTCGATTTCCAGACCCGGTCTGTACCGAGGTCGGATTGAAAGAGGTACTTTCATTTCGCCCGATTTCGCTGATCCGGTGCGCTTCATTGCCCGATACGAATCGAAGGCGCAGTAGATTGCCATGCCGGCGACGACTCTCGACTACGAAGGATGCGAATGGCGTGAGTCTGTCCACGGAGGCAATCTCCCGATGCGGGATCGTCCATTAGTGATGCTCGGTCCGCTATCCTATCTGGGCTGCATTTATGCACCAATGGTGGCGCAGGCATGCGAGGCTGTCGTCGCGGTCGTTGACGATTACTCAGGCCAGCCGACGATACACGGCGTGCCGCGGTGGTCCTCTTCAGAGTTCCGGACACGCTCAAAATCGATCGGCGGCCTGGCGGCCGTCGATTTTTCGGGAAGCCTTCTTGGCAATGCGTTGTTCAAGAAAATGGCGGACGACGTAGCGTTCGTTATGTCGACTTAGTTGCCGTTCTTGCGGAGCTCGACCTCCCGGCCGTCTACCAGACTCCTAGACTCATGCGTGAGTTGACCATCGCCCGGCAGTCGGATTGGTTCAAGCTTCGCGACGTCTATTTGATGACGCGAGCAAGGCAACTCTTGATGCAATACTTCTGCTGCGGCTTACGTATGATAGAAGTCACCTTCGATCGATAATTTGCAGTGCGCAGGAAGAGTATTTCTGTGACAACGCCTGGGCGATACCTTCCGTTCTCCGGGACGACGAGACCATATGCGACGCCGGCGCATACGTGGGAGACGTTGTGCGAAGAGTCATCGCGACAACCGGCGGACGGTTTCGGTCAATACACGCCTTCGAGCCAGATGACGCGAGCTTTGAAAAGCTAACGAGCATCCGAGACTTCGGTTTTTCAAATATATTTTTGCGCAACTCCGCTGTCGGAGATCACAACGGTCATATCAGCTTCCTGCAGACTGGGACCATGGGCTCGCACGTCGATGAGTGCAGGCGGCGAGCCATCAACTGCAATTGCGCGCATTGACGATGCCATGGATTGCGCTACGTTCATCAAGATGGATCTGGAAGGGTTTGAGGCAAAGGCGTTGCAGGGAGCTGCACGGATTGTCGGGACTCGATCGGCCCCGAATAGCGATTACCGGCTATCACTATGCCGAAGATCTTCTGAATATTGTCGAAACGCTGGACTCGTTGGCACCGGACTACCGTCTTCGGTTGCGACATCACTCCAACTACTATTACGACAGCATTCTCTACGCGGAGCCCGAAAGAAATGGAGATGTCAATTCGTGAAGGCGCCAGAGTCGACGACCGGTAGGTCATCCTTGGAGCATCCAGCTCCCCAGCCAGTGACGGTACCTCTGTTGGTTCCCGAGTTGCCCGCACTCCAGGACCTTGGCTCCCTACATCCGCCGTATTGACGCAAATCGCTGGTACTCCAATTTCGGTCCCCTCGTGGGGGAACTAGAGAACCGTCTCGCGGCCTCCTTTGGTCACGCATCCGCAGGACGACCGTTCGCCGTAGGTGAGAGAAACAATGGCACAGCGGGTATCGAGCTCTTGCGCTCCGTAATGGAACTACCTCCCGGCGCTCATGTACTGGTTCCTGCTTTTGACGTTTGTGGCCACGGCGACGGCAATCCTTTCTGCAGGACTGACGCCTTTGTAGTTTGCGATATCTGAGGCGAACGCGTGGCTGCTCACCCCAGACCTTGCGCTCAAGGCAACGCGGGAAGCGGGCATATTCATGCCGTCGTGCCGGTAGCAACATTCAGACAGACGCAGGATAACCGCGGGGTGGTATGAGTTTCATGATCGCACTGGCGTACCGGTAGTAATTGACGCTGCGGCGGCCTTTGCGAATCAACTCGGATCCGGGTCCTACATGCGCTGTTTCAGCCTCCACGCCACGAAGCCGCTTGCCGCCGGAGAAGGCGGCTGTGTGGTAACCCACTCAAACAAATTTGCGAAAAGGGTTCGACAACTGTCGAATTTTGGCATCAATCTGGACGAGCCATCTGTTTCGCTGATCGGTACGACAACAATGATCGGTCCAACGCGAAGATGTCCGAGTACCATGCCGCAATAGGACTGGCATCGTTGGACCGATGGGAAACCAATGCTGCTCGTCGACGTCGGCTCTATGATCGGTATGTCGCAAAGATTGCTGCCGTGAAAGGGCTCACACTATCGTGGCAAGCCGCTCCGCGCGAAACAATTCGCAGCGTTTGCTGCTTCCTGTTGCCGACGCGTGAGTTACGTGATCACTTCGAAAGGCAACTGGGTCGCGCGCGCATATCGACGCGCAGATGGTATTTGCCTACCGTCAACCGCCATCCGGCATTTAGGCATTTGCAGCACTTTCCGACGCCGGTTGCCGACAATGTGTCCCGCCGCCTGCTAGGCATACCGTTCTATCTGTCGCTGGAAGATACGACTTCTCGACGCATCATGTCGGCCCTTGGTGAGGCCGCATCGTCGGCAGAATGATCAAGTTCATTGGGCGTCTCCTTGGCGACTCGGCCAAGCAAGAAAAGGTGTTCAAGGATGATCCTAATCAGCTCAAGGCCTTGGCATCCGCTCGTCTCGAAGCAGCGGATGGCGCCCGCGAGTCGGAAACTTGCTCAACGCAGCACAGTTGTACGCCGAAGTAGTCGCAATTGAACCTCAGAACGTCTATCGCTGTATTTCTTGGCGGAATTGCAACGCCGACTTGGACGTCTGGCTGAGGCTCGCACCAACTGCGTCGCTGGATTGGCGCTAGAGCCCGACCAAGTTGGCTTACTGGCGCTGTATGCGGCCATTGCATCAGACACTGCGGACCACGCCGAGGCTCTACGGTGCCTACTTCGCGTCCGCGAACTCGCGCCGGATTTCCCGGATCTAGATCACCGCCTCGCCGACCAATATCATCATATGGGCCTCGGTGTCGAAAGTGTTGCCGCTTTCGACCGCGCGCTCGCGCTCGAGCCAGACGCCGCATCCATGCAGAGTGACCGGCTATTTGTGTTGAATCGATTCAAGCTTCTGAGTCGATCCGAGCTCTTTGAAGAACATCGCCGATGGGGAGCCAATCTCGAGGCACAGGTTGCGTCGACCCGAAGGCCGCATAACAACACACTGGATCCAGACCGGCGGCTTCGCATCGGATACGTGTCGGCAGACCTGCGCAACCATGCTGTAGCTCATTTTCTCGAGGGAGTCCTCCGGGCTCGTCGTCGCGATAAGTTCGATGTTTACGCATTCGACGTTTCGCCATATGCAGAGGATCACGTAACGGCACGCCTGAAGGCCCTGGTTACGGTATGGCGTCGCGTGCACGATCAAAGTGATGACGCACTAGCCGAGACCATTCGCGCTTGCGGTATCGACATTTTGGTCGATCTATCGGGACACACGGGTTGGAATCGCCTTGCCGTGTTTGCGCGAAAGCCAGCGCCGATTCAGGTGAGCTGGTTCGGCTACATGAATACTACGGGCTTGACGACGATCGACTATCGTCTGACCGACGCTTATATGGACCCGCCTGGCGATCCGACGCTTACTACACCGAACGTCTCTTTCGCATTCCAAGCATGGCGTGCTTCACGCCGGCAAGCGAAAGTCCGGCGGTGAACGCTCTACCTGCGCTCGACTCCGAATTGTTCATCTTCGGGTCCGTAAATCAGTGGTCTAAAATTACGGACGAGGTGAAAGACACCTGGGCTGAAATCCTATGTGCTTCAAATAGATTTCGCTTGCTTATTGTCGCCAAGGGCGCACACAACCTAGCCTTTCGAGAGCAAGTGATAGGTCAATTCGAAGCGCGAGGCGTGGGGCGCGCAAAGGTTACCGTTGTTCCAACCATGGCTATGGAGCAGTTCCTCCAGCTTTTCCATTCCATCGATCTCGCACTTGATCCGTTTCCATACGGAGGCGGCACGACGAGCCTGCATACGATCTGGATGGGTGTGCCGATTGTGGCCATTGAGGGTGAATCGGAACTGAGTCGCGCCTCCGCCGGAATTCTCAAGGTGGTTGGTTGTGATGATTTCGTCACATCGTCTCCGACTGAGTATCGCGACGTCGCTATCGCCTTCGGAACACGGCTAGACCAGCTGGCGGGAATACGAAAGGAACTTCGGGATCGAATGCGCGGGTCGGCTTTGATGGATGCAGACGGTGTCACCCGCGGTGTGGAGTCGGCATTTCGAGCAATGTGGGTCGCACATTGTCGCGCGGGTGCGCCTGTTGCCTTAAGTCCGCATGAATCGGACCGTGCGCCGCGAATGGCTCGCTAGCTTCTGGTAGCCGCGAGTCTCGTTATGATCGCAGCAGTGGCGTTCTCGCAGAAGTCTTCACTGAATCCAAGTTCTTTCAGCTTCCATCTGAGGACGTTCCCGAGTTTGGCCTTTTTATATATACCAAGCGTCTTCTGGGCGTGAAATGCTGCGGCTCGCGCCGCAAGATCATCGAGTATGTGGGCCAGCTGACTTTTGGCACCCTTGTCGGAGCGCGCCTCCGACGCGGGCGGGAACCGACGGGCGAGGTCGGACGCCAGAGCGACCGCGAACGCTTCGACTTCCTTGGTATCAAAGAACATTGTCGGGTGTTACGCACTTCGAAGTAGAAATGCAATCGGCCGGCGGGCCATCGAGGCGCGCCGGCCGACTGTAGCAGCGATGGTGCTTAGCGGAAATTCGACGGCACGTATTTCGTCGGGCAGGTCGTGGAACCAACCCATCCGGTGATGTTGGTTGCGCCGGTCGCCTTGTGGCCGTCAGAATCAGGTTGCAGTTCCCGGTCCCGTATTCGTCGTAGCTGCGGTAATGACGCCGCCCGTTGCGACCGCCATGCTTGCCAGATACTGCGTCGCCGATGGTCGAACAGCCAGCCTCCGCGACCGTCGGTGGGCCAGCCAGCCTTAGTCGACGCATACTCCTGCACCGAAGTCTTGCAAGCGGCGATCGCCGCCATGGCTTCCGACATCTTCGAACGCACGATGTAATCCTGGTACGCCGGCAGTGCGATGGCGGCCAGGATGCCGACGATGGCGACGACGATCATCAGTTCGATGAGCGTGAAGCCTTTTTGAAGCTGTTTCATGGTAAATCTCCTTGGTTGTAAACGCCTGACACTTCTCGCACCCAGCGATGCTGGACAACGTATTGCAAGCGATGTGCCAACCCGGGATTTCCAGCATCGACCGTCCGTCTTACCGCTAATTAATTGTTTTATATGTATAAATTAGACGTCCCGCGACAAGCGGTCGTGCACCGCACCATGCCGTGGCGACAGGCGGTCTTGTGCATTACGACGGATTCGCCGCCACGCGTAAGGGCAGTGACGTTATGCGTCACCTCCCGGCGGCAACGGCTGTCCTACGGCGACGCGACGAAGGCGAGGCGTACGCCTGCCACTTCGAAGGTGTCCCCGGGCCGCAGCGCGGCGCCGGCCGGCGCCACGGGATCGCCGTTCAGACTCGGTGCGTCGGGACCTTCGAGCGGAATGAGGCGATAGCCGTCCGCGACCTTCCGGATCACCGCAACCTGCACGCCAACCCGGCCGAGCGAGAGCTGGTCGGTCGCGAGAGGCACCAGGCGGCCGGTGCTGGCACCGGAGAGCACGCGAACACAGGGGCCGGCAACGGCTCCCGCCGTCGCTGAACCAAGCTTGCGCGGCGCTTCGGTGTCGATGGTGGCCGCAGCCGCCCGCGCCGCGGCGCGAACCGGCAGCGCTTCGTGCGACCCGGCGTGCACCGCGTGGTCCGGTGACTTGCCCGTTGCAAGGGTCTTGGCGCGATCCACGGGTGCCGGTTTCCGCGGCGCTACCGACTCGGCCGCGGCGGAAGTGACCGATCCTGCGTTGGCGTTCTTCCCGCTATTCTTCGTTGCGCTTGTGAGGGCAGCGCCGTCGTCCGATTTCGCCTCCATGACGGAGACGGCGCTGTCAGCCGCTATCGCATCGCCGCCCGCTCGCTCGGAAGCCTCGACCTGCTTGTCCAGGTCGGCAATGAGCGGCCCATCCTGCTCATCCTCAGTCCGACGCCTGCCCCCGCCCGCCGCCTTACCGACGCCCACCTTCTTGCCCGCGGTCACGACACGATCTTCCAACCCCAGCATCTGATGCCGCAGCACGTCCGGCGGCAGCGGATCCACCTTCGCCTCGTTGTCGGACAGGTAGACCAGGCGCTGGCGGCCGATGTCGATCTGGTCGTTGTCGCGCAGGAAGTGCTTCAGCACCGGCCTTGCCATTGACCAGCGTGCCGTTGGTGCTGCCCAGGTCCTCGAGGAACGAATCGGCCAGGATCGTGACCACCGCCGCGTGTTCGCCCGACACCGCCGGATACGGCAGGCAGATATCGTTGTCGGCGCGGCGGCCGATGGTCAGGCGCTCCTTTTCCAGCAGCACGTGCTTGAGCGTGCCGTCCGGGAGGAACAGTACGAGCTTGCCCACGATGCGCGCCTCCTACCCCTTCTTCTTCGCCAGCCAGCGCTGCGCCCAGCCGCCTGCGGCAGGAACTCGGGCGGCACGCGCACCAGGATCACCGAGATGTTGTCGCGTCCGCCATTCTGGTTGGCGAGTTCGATCAGGTCGCCTGCGGCCACCGCGAGGTCCATCCGCTTGTCATCGACAATGTTGTGGATCACGTCGGGCTCGACCATGTCGGTCAGGCCGTCGGAGCACAAGCAGATAGATGTCGTTGGCCTCGAGCCGGTACTCGGAGATCTCGGTGGGCACGATGGCCTCGATGCCGAGCGCGCGCGTCACGAGGTTCTTGTTGAGCGAGTAGCGCGCCTGCTCGGGGGTGAGCACGCCGCTGTCGATCTGCTCCTGCAGCAGCGAGTGGTCGCGCGTGAGCTGCTCGAACTTCTCGCCGCGCAGGCGGTAGCAGCGCGAATCGCCGATGTGGCCGATGGACACGCGGTTGCCGCAGAAGACGGCGGCGACGATGGTGGTGCCCATGCCGGCGCATTCCGGGCGCGCCTGCGCGGCCTCGTAGATGCCCTTGTTGGCCGAGGCGATCTGCTGCTGCAGCAGCAGCGCGCCATGCGTCAGGCCGGTCTGGATGTCGATCTTCGACAGTTCGCGGCCGGAGCGCAGCTCGGGCATCATGCCGTTGGACACGACGTTGACGGCGATGCCGCTCGCCACCTCGCCGGCGCTGTAGCCGCCCATGCCGTCGGCGAGCACGGCGATGCCGGCCTCGCCGTCGACGAACACGGTGTCCTCGTTGTGTGAACGGACCATGCCCGGGTGGGACAGGCTCGCGACATCGAGGCTTGCGGTTTCGGCCATGGATCGGATCGGACTCGGGACGCGGTGTCAGGCGAAGGACTTCGGGCGGCGAAACTGCGCAGTTTAGTGGAGGGCCGTGCGCAAGGCGAGACCGTTCGAGCCCCGGGATGCCGCCGCTGGCCCGCGCGCCGGACGTTCCGGCGCGGAACCGACGCATTGTGCCCGATCGGCAGATCGATCCACGCTACGGCGACGCGGCGCGTCGCCGTGCCTGCAGCCACTTGGCCGCAGCCAACCACGATCGCGATCCCCAGCGCCGGTATCGCCCAGTGCAGCCAATGCGCATTCGCGTCGACCCATGGCTGGACGACCACATCGGTCACGAACATCTCGCCGGCCACGTAGCCCAGCAGGCCGCCGCCCGCGAGGATCAGGATCGGAAAGCGCTCGACCAGCTTCATGATGATCTGGCTGCCGGCGATCACCAGCGGGATGCTGACGACGAGCCCGAACACCAGCAGCACAGGCTGCCCTTGGCCGCCCCGGCCACGCCGAGCACGTTGTCGATGCTCATCACGAGGTCGGCGACGATGATGGTCTTGATCGCCGCCAGCAGCCGGTCGCTGGCGGCGACCTCGTGCGCATCGCCATCCTCCTCGGCAATCAGCTTGACGCCGATCCACAGCAGCGCGATGGCGCCGACGATCTTGAGATACGGCAGCGTCAGCAGGCTCACCGCGAAGAACGTGAGCAGGATCCGCAGCACGATGGCGCCGACCGCGCCCCAGATGACGCCCCAGCGTCGCTGCTTGGGCGGCAGGTTGCGGCAGGCGAGCGCGATCACCACCGCGTTGTCGCCCGACAACAGGATGTTGATGACGATGATCTCTATCGCCGCGAGCCAGAACTGCGGCGTGCCGAATTCCATTGCGCTGAATCCCCCCTACAGCGCCGCCTTCAACAGCTTGCCCATCTCCGCCGGGTTGCGCGTGACCTTGATGCCGGAGGCTTCCATCACCTCGAGCTTCTCCTGCGCGGTGCCCTTGCCGCCGGAAATGATCGCGCCGGCGTGGCCCATGCGCTTGCCCGGC
Organism: uncultured beta proteobacterium; assembly: GCA_963756765.1. Classification (GTDB taxonomy): domain Bacteria; phylum Pseudomonadota; class Gammaproteobacteria; order Burkholderiales; family Casimicrobiaceae; genus VBCG01. Next base: position 92,734 of record CAVWPC010000031.1, read on the forward strand.
GGCGCGGTGACGCCGGCGATGAAGCCGACCACGGGCTTCTTCATGTGGTCCTTCGCCCACAGCGCCGCGGCCTCCTCGTCGCCGCCGCCGATCTCGCCGATCATGATCACGGCATCGGTGTCGGGGTCGTCGTTGAACATCTTGAGGATGTCGATGTGCTTCAAGCCGTTGACCGGATCGCCGCCGATGCCCACCGCCGTGGATTGCCCGAGCCCCAGCTCGGTCAGCTGCCCGACCGCCTCGTAGGTCAGCGTGCCCGAACGCGACACGACGCCGATGCGGCCCTTCAAGTGGATGTGGCCCGGCATGATGCCGATCTTGATCTCGTCCGGGGTGATGACGCCCGGGCAGTTGGGCCCGAGCAGCAGCGTGCGCTTGCCCTGCATCCGGTAGCGCGTGGCGATCATGTCGCGCACCGGAATGCCCTCGGTGATGCAGACCACGAGGTCGAGGTCGGCGTCCACGGCTTCGTCGATGGCGGCCGCGGCAAACGGCGGCGGCACGTAGATCACCGACACGGTCGCGCCCGTGGCTTCCTTCGCTTCCTTCACCGTCGCCGTAGATGGGAATGCCCTCGAAGTCCTCGCCCGGCTTTTTCGGATTCACGCCGGCGACGAAGCAGTTGCGGCCGTTGGCGTAGTCGCGGCACATGCGGGTGTGGAACTGGCCGGTCTTGCCGGTGATCCCCTGCGTGATGACCTTGGTGTCCTTGTTGACGAGGATCGACATCGCTAGTGCCCCTTGTTGGTCGCGTTGGACTCGGTCGCCTTCGCCGCGGCGACGACCTTCTCCGCCGCTTCCGCCATGTTGTTGGCGGAGATGATCGGCAGGCCGGATTCCTTCAGGATCTTGCGGCCGAGCTCCTCGTTGGTGCCCTTCATGCGCACGACCAGCGGCACCTTGAGCGACACCGCCTTCGACGCGGCCACCACGCCTTCGGCGATGGTGTCGCACTTCATGATGCCGCCGAAGATGTTGACCAGGATCGCCTTCAGGCCCGGGTTCTTGAGCATGATCTTGAAGGCTTCGGTCACCTTCTCGGCGGTGGCGCCGCCGCCGACGTCGAGGAAGTTCGCGGGCTCGCCGCCGTAGAGCTTGATCGTGTCCATCGTCGCCATCGCGAGGCCCGCGCCGTTGACGAGGCAGCCGATGTCGCCGTCGAGCGAGATGTACGAGAGGTCGAACTTCGACGCCTCGATCTCGTTGGCATCCTCCTCGTCGAGGTCACGCATCTCCACGATGTCCGCATGCCGGAACAGCGCGTTGGAATCGAAGTTGAGCTTGGCGTCGAGCGCGATCACCTTGCCGTCGCCGGTGACCACCAGCGGATTGATCTCGGCCAGCGACGCGTCGGTCTCGACGAACGCCTTGTACAGCCCCTGCAGCATCGCGCGCGCCTGCGGAATGCTGCCGTCCGGCACGCCGATCTTGCGCGCCACCTGGTCGGCCTCCGCATCGGTGAGCCCCTTGGCCGGATCGACGAACACCGTGTGGATCTTCTCCGGCGTGGTGGCGGCGACGTGCTCGATGTCCATGCCGCCTTCGGAACTCGCCATCAGCGCCACGCGCTGCGTGCCGCGGTCGACCACCATGCCGACGTAGAGCTCCTGCTTGATGTCGGCGCCCTCCTCGATCAGCAGCCGCCGCACCTTCTGCCCGGCGGGCCCTGTCTGGTGCGTGACGAGCTGCATGCCGAGAATCTCGGTCGCGCGCTGCCTGACTTCATCGAGCGACTTGGCGACCTTGACGCCGCCGCCCTTGCCGCGCCCGCCGGCGTGAATCTGCGCCTTGACCACCCACACCGGGCCGCCCAGCGACTGCGCCGCCTTCACCGCCTCGTCGACGCTGAAGGCCGGGATGCTGCGGGGCACGGTCATGCCGTAGCGGCGAAAGATTTCCTTGCCCTGGTACTCGTGAATCTTCACATGGCCTCCATCGTTGGATTCGTCGGCGGGCGCCGCGCTGCGCGGACTCGCGGCGCCGGCACGCGCGGATTGCGGATCGATCGATTCATGCGGCGCCGCGATACCACTTCGGGTAGTAGCGACGCACGTTTTCCGTCGTGGTCTCGAGCGCGTGGCAGCGGTCGAGCTGGAATGGCTTCTGGTCGCCGTCGTTCTCGCGGCGCAGGCCGGCGAAGGTTTGCACGGCGGCCGTCGGCAGATACGACAGCAGCTCGGTCAGGTGCGTGCAACCCTGCACGGTCCCCAGCCTGTCGTGCAGCAGCTTGCGAAAGCCGCTGACCAGATTCGCCCCGATCAACTTGCGATAGGCAGGACCGATGCGGTCGCAGGCGTCCGGATAGGGCATGCGGTCGGTGATCGCCTCGATGTCGTGGATCACGTAGGACGGCGTCGATGGTCACGCGCACCCACATGTCGTGGATGGGTTCGCCCGCCGGGCGCACGCCGGTGAGGAGCTCGAAATCTTCGTCCTTCGCGTCGACCAGGTGGGCCTCGATATCGAACAGGCCGTCGGGACGCTGGTAACCGTCATAGGTCACCGTCCGGCGGTGCAGCCGTTCGCGCATCACGGTGGGCGTGGATAAAGGCATCGGCGACAGAAGTACGGACGAAGCGGGTGCGGGCGCTGGACCGGACGCCGACTGGCGAGGGACTAGAATGCACCAAACCACCTGATTTTACGCTGCGGCGCGGCACCGCGGCAACCGGAGGAACCATGGCGTTCGTATTGGCCCTCGACCAGGGCACCACGAGTTCGCGCGCGATCATCTTCGACCATACCGGCACCGCCAAAGCCTCGGCCCAGCAGGAATTCCGCCAGATTTTTCCGCAGCCGGGCTGGGTCGAGCACGACGCGACCGAGATCTGGGCCAGCCAGTCCGGCGTCCTGCACGCGGCGCTGGCCAAAGCAGGCATCGGGGCCCGGGACCTGGCCGCCATCGGCATCACCAACCAGCGGGAAACGACGCTGGTCTGGGAGCGCGCCACGGGCCGGCCGATCGCCAACGCCATCGTGTGGCAGGACCGGCGGACCGCGCCCCTGTGCGACGAGCTGCGCGCCGCCGGCCATGCGCCGCTCATCGCGCGCAAGACCGGACTGGTCATCGATGCCTACTTCTCCGGCACCAAGCTGCGCTGGCTGCTCGATCACGTGGACGGCGCACGGGCGCGCGCGGAGCGCGGCGAGCTCGCCTTCGGCACCATCGATGCGTGGCTGGTGTGGCAGCTCACCGACGGGAACGTGCACTGCACCGACGCGACCAACGCCAGCCGCACGATGCTGTACGACATTCATCGCGGCGAGTGGGACGACGAGCTGCTCGAGCTGTTGCACGTGCCGCGCGCGGTACTGCCCACCGTCGTGCCTTCCAGCGGCGTGTGCGGCGACCGCCTCGATCGACGGCGTCGACGTGCCGATCGCGGGCATCGCCGGCGACCAGCAGGCCGCGCTCTTCGGCCAGGCGTGCCTCACGCGCGGCATGGCCAAGAACACCTACGGCACCGGCTGCTTCATGCTGCTCAACACCGGTGAGCAAGCGGTAGCCTCGCGCAACAACCTGGTGACGACCGTCGCCTGGAAACGCAACGACCGGATCGACTACGCGCTGGAAGGCAGCGTCTTCATTGCCGGCGCCGTCGTCCAGTGGCTGCGCGACGGCCTGCAGATCGTGCGCAGTGCGAGCGAGATCGAGGCGCTGGCGGCGAGCGTTCCCGACAACGGTGGCGTGTACCTGGTGCCCGCGTTCACGGGCCTCGGCGCGCCGCACTGGGACGCCTACGCGCGCGGCACGATGTTCGGCCTCACCCGCGGCGCCACGCGCGCGCACATCGCGCGCGCCGCGCTCGAGGCCATCGCGTTCCAGAGCGCCGACGTGCTCGCCGCGATGCAGATGGACGCGGATATCGCGCTGACCGAACTGCGGGTCGATGGCGGCGCGGCCGCGAACAACCTGCTGATGCAGTTCCAGGCCGACCTGCTCGGCGTCCCGGTCGTGCGGCCGAAAGTACTGGAAACCACCGCGCTGGGTGCCGCGTACCTGGCCGGATTGGCTGTCGGGTACTGGAAGAGCGACAGGCGACATCGGCGCCAACTGGCGGGTGGATCGGCGGTTCGAGCCGGAGATGTCGCGGGACCAGGCCGAGGCGCTACTGGCGCGGTGGGAGAAAGCGGTCGCGCGGACGAAGGACTGGGTGTAGCACGGGGCAACGCCAGACTTGCGCGCGCGATTAAATGTGCATATACTCCTATTTTGCGTGCATATGCTCGCATACCCGACGCGACGGTTCAATGCCCGCCACTGCACTGCCTTCCACCGCCTGCGCCTGCGGCCGCCTGCGCCGCGCCGCGCGCGCACTGACACAGCTCTACGACGACGCGATGGCGCCATCGGAGTTACGGATTACCCAGTTTTCCCTGCTGCGGACGCTCTCGCGCAAGGGACCGTTGCGAATCTCCGACCTCGCCACGCGAACTGCTGCTCGACCGCACGGCGCTGTCGCGCAATCTCGATCCCCTGGTCGCGCGCAAGCTGGTCGCCATCGCACCGGGGCACGACGCACGCGCGCGTGACGTCACGCTCACCTCCGCCGGCGACGGCGGCGCTGAAGGCGGCTGCCCCGCATTGGAAACGCGCACAGGCCGCAGTCGCCCGCCAGCTCGGCGCAGCGCGCCTCGAGAGCCTGCTCCGAACGCTGGAAGAAATGGAGTCTCTGCATCCGCACGGTCACCGGGGAACATAGACCGGTGTCGACTTTCCTCCCATTTCGCTCTGCCACCATCGCATTCCCTTCCACGACGAGAACCTGACGTGTCCGCACCGGCAACCACTGCGCCCGATTGGCGCACCCCCACCGTCGTCCTCGTTTGCGGGGGCCTGATCCTGACCCTCGGGTTCGGCATTCGCCACGGCTTCGGACTCTTCCTGCAGCCGATTTCCTCGGACATGGGCTGGGGCCGCGAGACCTTTGCACTCGCGCTGGCGGTGCAAAACCTGATGTGGGGCATCACTCAACCCTTCGCCGGCATGATCGCCGACCGCTTCGGGACCGCGCGCGTGGTGGTCGCCGGCTGTGCGCTCTACGTCCTCGGCCTCGTCACCATGGCGTTCGCGACCAGCCCCTGGATGTTCGTGCTTACCGCCGGCGTATTCCTCGGCGCGGGCCTGTCCGGGGTCACGTTCAGCGTCGTCTCGGGCGTGCTCGGCCGCAAGTTTCCGCCGGAGAAGCGCAGCATGGCGCTCGGCATTTCGGCGGCGGCGGGATCGTTCGGCCAGTTTGCATTGCTGCCGCTCACCCAGTGGCTGCTCACCCATATCGGCTGGCAGGGCGCGCTGGTCGCGCTGGCGGGCGTCGCCCTGCTGATCGTGCCGCTCGCCGCGGCGCTGGTCGAACGGCGCGAATCCCACGCGCACACTTTCCAGCAGTCGGCGGGCCAGGCGATGGGCGAAGCGCTGGGGCACCGCGGCTACGTGCTGCTCACGACGCGGCTTTTTCGTCTGCGGCTTCCAGGTGGTGTTCATCGGCGTCCACCTGCCGGCGTATCTTGCCGACAAGGGTCTGCCCGCCCACGTGGCGGTGATGGCGCTGGCGCTCGTTGGCCTCTTCAACATCATCGGCACTTACGTCGCGGGCTGGCTGGGCGGACGGGTGAGCAAGAAGTACATCCTGTCGTTCATCTACTTCGGCCGCGCAGTGGTGTTCGCACTTTTCTTCTTCCTGCCGCTTTCCGAGTTTTCCGTGTATGCGTTCGCGGTAGCGCTGGGTCTTCTGTGGCTATCGACCGTGCCACCGACGAATTCACTGGTGGCGCAGATCTTCGGCGTGCGCTACCTGGCGATGCTGTCGGGCTTCACTTTCCTGTCGCACCAGATCGGCAGCTTTCTCGGCGCCTGGCTCGGCGGCAAGCTCTACGACGTCACCGGCAGCTACGACGTTGTCTGGTACCTGTCGATGGCGCTCGGCATCGTTGCCGGCCTGCTCAACCTGCCGATCGACGAGCGGACGATCAAGCGGCCGCTGGCGCAGCCGGCTTGAGACTGTCCGCCGGGATCTGATCGATCGCGTCGGTGATGATCGTGTCCACGCCCCAGCCCGCGAGTTCGGCGACGCGGTCCGGCTCGTTCACCGTGTAGCAGCACACGCGGTAGCCGTGCCGGTGGGCGGTGGCGACGACGTCGGCCGTCACGGCGCGATGGTTCGCATCCAGCGCGACGCAGCCCAGCCGCTCGAGCCGCTTCAAGCCAGTCATCGGGCAATTCGTCCAGCAGCAGCGCACGCGGCAGCGCCGGTGCTGCGTCACGCGCGGCGTCCAGCGCGGCTTCCGCGAACGACGACAGCAACGGGGGCACTTCGGCGTCGCGCCACAGCGATGCCGCGTCCAGCGCGACCGCGGCGCCGGTTTCGCGCTCACGGCCGGGCGTGGGCTTGATCTCGACGTTGCAGAACACGCCGTGCGCGCGCGCCCAGCGGGCGATCGCCGCGAACGTCGGCAGCATTTCGCCGGCGTATTGCGCGGAGTGCCAGCCGCCGGCGTCCAGGCGCGACAGCTCGCGCCAGAGCAGCGCGTCGGCCCGGCCGCGGCCGCTGGTGGTGCGCTCGAGCGTCGCATCGTGCAGCAGGAAGGCGACGTTGTCGGCGGCGAGCTTCACGTCGAACTCGACCATGCCGTAGCCATGCGCATGACCCACGCGCATCGCCGTCAGTGTGTTCTCCGGCGCGAGCTTGCCTGCGCCGCGATGGGCGCACAGGCGAGGGTACGGCCAGGGTGGCAGCGTGCTCATCGCAGGCGCTCCCCGGACGTGCTGTCGAACAGAAAGACGCGGGACGGATCCGCGGTCAGATGCATCGTCGAGCCGACTTCGTGCGCCGCGCTTTGCGGCATGCGCGCGACGATCGTCTCCGCGCCGTGCCCAAGGTGCACCAGCGTGTCGGCGCCAAGTTGCTCGACCATTTCGACCGGTCCCGAAAGCAGTGCATCGGCGGGATCCGCCGGGTGCAGATGCTCGGGCCGGATACCGACGGTCACCGCGCTGCCCGCCGCGGCGCCCCCCGAGGCAGCGGTGACCGTGCCGCCGGCCAGCAGTGCGAACCGCGATCCGCCCTCGGCCTTGGCCGGGAGAAAGTTCATCGCCGGCGATCCAATGAAGCCGGCGACGAACAATGTGGCCGGATTCTCGTAGACCTCCATCGGCGTGCCGACCTGCTCGGCGCGCCCGGCGTTCATCACGATCATCCGGTGCGCCAGCGTCATCGCCTCCACCTGGTCGTGCGTGACGTACAGGCTGGTGGTCCCGAGGCGGCGATGCAGTTTCTGGATCTCGAAGCGCATCTGCACGCGCAGCTTGGCATCGAGGTTCGACAGGGGCTCGTCGAACAGGAACACCGCGGGCTCGCGCACGATGGCGCGTCCCATGGCCACCCGCTGCCGCTGGCCGCCGGACAACTGGCGCGGCTTGCGCTCGAGCAGCGGACCGAGCTCGAGGATGCCGGCCGCGCGGTCGACGCGCGCCTTGATGTCGTCCTTGGCAAAGCCGCGGATCTTGAGCCCGTACGCCATGTTGCCGAACACGCTCATGTGCGGGTACAGCGCGTAGTTCTGGAACACCATCGCGATGTCCCGGTCCTTGGGCTCGAGGTCGTTGACGACACGGTCGCCGATCGAGATCTCGCCCGAGGTGATGGCCTCGAGCCCGGCCACCATGCGCAGCAGCGTCGACTTGCCGCAGCCCGACGGCCCGACGATGACGATGAACTCGCCGTCGCTCACCGATGCGGTGACGCCGTGAATCACCTCCAGGTCACCATAACTCTTGCGGATGTCGCGGAATTCGACCTTGGCCATAGTCAGAGTACCCGGTAGACGATGTAGGCCGCGGCCAGAAGCATCGTGGTCAGCGAAAACAGGAAAATTGCGTCGGTCTTCGCCGACTGGTCATGAATTCGGAGCGCGCTCACTTCTCGCTTACTTCTCGGTATCCACCAGGCCCTTGACGAACCATTTCTGCATCAGGATCACCACCAGCGCGGGCGGCAGCATGGCGAGCATGGCGGTAGCCATGACCAGGTGCCACTCCGTGGCCGCATCGCCGCCGCCGGCGATCATCCGCTTGATGCCGATCGCGGTCGTGTAATAGCTCTCCTGCGTGGTGATCAGAAGCGGCCACAGATACTGGTTCCAGCCGTAGATGAAGAGGATCACGAACAACGCCGCCATGTTGGTGCGCGACATCGGCAGCACGACATCGAAAAAGAAGCGCATCGGCCCCGCGCCGTCGATCCGCGCCGCTTCCGCGAGTTCGTCGGGAATCGTGAGAAAGAATTGCCGGAACAGGAACGTCGCGGTGGCCGAAGCGATCAACGGCAGCGTGAGCCCCGTGTAGCTGTCCAGCATGTGCAGGTCGGACACCACCTTGTAGGTGGGGAGGATGCGCACCTCGACCGGCAGCATCAACGTGACGAAGATCATCCAGAAGAACAGCATCCGGCCGGGAAACCGGAAATAGACGATCGCGAAGGCGGACAGGAGCGAGATGGAGATCTTGCCGAAGGCGATGATCAATGCCGTGATCAGGCTGTTGAGCATCATCCGCCAGACCGGCGCATTCGAGTTGCCGGCGCCGTGCAGCAATACTTCCGTGTAGTTCTCGAACAGCCGGCCGCCGGGGATGAGCGTCATCGGCGCCGCCAGCACCTCTTCGGCGGTGATGGTCGACGCCACGAAGGTCACGTAGACGGGAAAGGCGACGATCGCGAGCCCGATCCACAGGATGGCGTGGGTCATGAACGTGAGGTACGGGCGAGCCTCGACCACGCCCTCGCGATGCGTCTTCGTGCGCGGCAGCATCAGCATCCGCGACAGGAACGGCAAACGCGTCACCGGCTTACGCAGGTCGGGATCGGATGACATCAGTACTGCACCTTCTTCTCGACGAAGCGGAACTGCACGACAGTCAGCGCAATCACGATCGCCATCAGGATGACCGACTGCGCGGCCGAACCGCCGAGATCGAGCGCCTTGAAGCCGTCCTTGTAGACCTTGTAGACGAGGATCTCCGTCGACTGCCCCGGACCACCGCCGGTGGCGGCGTCGATGATCGCGAAGGTGTCGAAGAACGCATAGACGATGTTCACCACCAGCAGGAAGAACGTCGTCGGCGAAAGCAGCGGAAAGATGATGGTCCAGAAGCGGCGCATCGGGCCGGCACCGTCGATCGCCGCCGCCTCGATCAGCGACTTGGGGATCGACTGCAGCCCGGCGAGGAAGAACAGGAAGTTGTAGCTCACCTGCTTCCAGACGGCGGCGATGACGACCAGCGTCAGCGCGTCGGTGCTGTCGAGCAGCGGATCCCAATGCACGCCGAACGCGCGGATCCAGTGCGCCACCACACCAAGTGTGGGGTTGAACAGGAACAGCCACAGGATGGCGGCCACGACGGGCGCCACCGCGTACGGCCAGATCAGCAGCGTCTTGTAGAGTCCGGCGCCGCGAATGGCGCGGTCGGCGAACACCGCGAGCAGCAGAGAAAACGACAGGCCAAAGCCGGCGACCAGGACCGAGAACACCGCGGTCACCTTGAACGAGGCAAGATAGGTCGGATCGTTGAAGAGATACCGGAAGTTGTCGAGCCCGACGAAGTCGACGTTGATGCCGAAAGGATCCTGCTGCAGCAACGACTGGTAGAGCGCCTGGCCGGCCGGCCAGAAGAAGAACACCAGCGTGATCGCCATCTGCGGCGCGAGCAGCGCGTACGGCAGCCAGCGGGAGCGGAACTGAACCCGTTTTTCCATGGCCTGGCGCTACGGTCGGGACGGGCGAAAAAGGGCCCGGCGACTGCCGGGCCCCACGACTTGCATCATGCGACGCATCGTGCGCAGGCGCGCCGATCGCCGCCGTTGCGCACCGCCGGCATCACTCCTTGACCGATTTCTCGAAGCGACGAAGCATCTCGTTGCCGCGCGCCACCGACGCATCGAGCGCCGCCTTGGCGTCCTTCTTGCCGGCGAGCATGCTCTCCATCTCTTCCTCGAAGATGTCGCGGATCTGCACGAAGCTGCCGAAGCGCAGCCCCTTCGAGTTGGCCGTCGGCGGCTTGTTGTTCATCTGCCGCACCGAAACGTCGGTACCGGGATTCTTCTCGTAGAAGCCGGAGTTCTTGGTGATTTCGTAGGCGGCCATCGTGATCGGCAGGTAGCCGGTCTTCTGGTGCCATTCGGCCTGGCGGTTGGCGTCCGACAGGTAGTTGTAGAACTTCGCGACGCCCTTGTAGTCACCCTTCGGCTTGCCGGCCATCGTCCACAGCGACGCGCCACCGATGATCGAATTCTGCGGCGCGCCCGCCACGTCGGCGTAGTACGGCATGAAAGCGACACCGTACTTGAACTTGGCGTTGCGGTTGATGTTGGCCTGCGCCGCAGACGACGAAGTCAGCATCGCGCACTCGCCGCTGTAGAATTTCGCTTCGGCTTCGTTGCGACGGCCGGCGTACGAGAAGTAGCCCTTCTTCGCCCACTCCTGCAGGTTCGCCCAGTGCCGGACGTGCAGCGGCGTGTTGATCTCGAACTTGGTGTCGAGGCCCGCCATGCCGTTCTCGCGCGTGCCGATCGGCACGTTGTGCCAGGCGCTGAAATTCTCCACGTGCACCCACGACGGCCAGCCGGTCGTGTACGCGCATTGCGACGCACCGGACGCCTTGATCTTGGCGGCGGCGGCCATGACCTCGGGCCACGTCGCCGGCGCGCGCTCGGGGTCGAGGCCCGCCTTCGCGAACACGTCCTTGTTGTAGTAGAACACCGGCGTCGAGCTGTTGAACGGGAACGACAGCATCTCGCCCTTGGTCGTCGTGTAATAGCCCGCGACCGCCGGCAGGTAGATCTTGGGATCGAATTTCTCGCCCGCTTCGCGCATCACCTGCTGGATCGGCCGGATCGCGCCCTTGGCCGACATCATGGTCGCGGTACCGACCTCGAACACCTGCAGGATGTGCGGCGGGCTGCCGGCACGGAACGCGGCGATGGCCGCGGCCATCGACTCGGGATAGGCGCCCTTGTACACCGGCACGACCTTGTATTCCTTCTGGCTTTCGTTGAATCCCTTGGCGAAATCGTTGACCCGGTCGCCGAGCGCGCCGGTCATCGAATGCCACCACTGGATTTCGGTCTGGGCCTGCGCTGCGGCAGCGGACCCGATGAGCGCGACAGCAAGCATCGCCCGCGCGAAGCGGGGAATCGACTGGTACATGCAACCTCCTCGTGGATCGGAATGGCGGGCAATCGCGAAGTCTGCCTTGGCCGGGTGACGATTCTATGTCAAATGTGACAGCGGCGGGCAAGGCCCGCCGCTGAAAACGGTCCTGTCACCGCCTACGGCCGTCAGTCGCCGTGGGCAGGGTGCGGCGCGGGCAACGGGCCGGCCGGCGCGGTCTCGATGCCGTGCGCCTCGATGTGAGCGCGGCCGGCCAGGAGCGTGTAGGCCACCGGGACCACGAACAGCGTCAGCAGCGTCCCGAACGACATGCCGCCAACGATGACCCACCCGATCTGGGTCCGCGACTCCGCACCCGCCCCCGCCGCCATGGCCAGCGGCAATGCACCCAGCACCATGGCGCCGGTGGTCATCAGGATCGGTCGCAGCCGCAGCGTCGCAGAATGGATGACCGCATCCCGCATGTCTTCCCCCTGCGCCCGCAGCTGGTTGGCGAACTCGACGATCAGGATGCCGTGCTTGGTGATGAGGCCCACCAGCGTAATCAGCCCGACCTGGCTGTAGATATTGAGCGTGCCCCCGGTCGCCCACAGCGCAAACAGCGCGCCGGTCATCGACAGCGGCACCGACAGCATGATCACGAACGGCGCCATGAAGCTTTCGAACTGCGCCGACAGCACGAGGTAGATGAACAGCAGCGACAGCACGAAGACGAAGTAGATCTCGCTGCCGGACGCGCGGAACTCGCGCGACTGCCCGTCGAGGCCGGTTTGCGCCGATGATCCCAGCGCGACCTTGGCCGCCTGGTCCATGGCCTTCAGTGCCTCGTCGATCGTGTAGCCGGGCGCGAGCGTGCCCGTCACCTTCACGGCGCGCAGGCGCTGGAAGTGATTGAGCGACTGCGGCGCCACGCCTTCCTTGACGGTGACCAGGTTGGCGAGCTGCACCATGCCGCCATCGCGCGCGCGCACGTAGATTTCGCTGATATCGGCCGGCGTGCTGCGGTCGAGCGGCGACACCTGCACGATCACGTCGTATTGCTCGCCGTCGCGCTTGAACCGCGTCACCTGGCGGCCGCCCAGCATGGTTTCCAGCGTGCGACCCACCGTGTCGACGTTGATGCCGATGTCGCCGAGCTTGTCGCGATTGATGTTCACGCGCACTTCGGGCGTATTGAGGCGCAGGTCGGTCTGCAGGTTCTGCGCGCCCGGAAACTTCCGCGCCTCGTCGAGGAAGCGGTCGACCAGGCGCTGCAGGTCCGCATAGGGGATCTGCGCCATGATCACGTACTCGATCGGCGTCGAGCGAAAGCTCTGGCCGAGCGATGGCGGATTGATCGGGAACGCCAGCGCGCCGGGGATCGCCTGGAATTTCGGCCGCAACTCGTTGGAGATGTCCTGCTGCTTCTTGGTCCGCTGCTCCCACGGCTTCAGGCGCAGGACCGTCGTCCCATCGGCCACGGTCGGGAACCCGGCGATCGCCGTATAGGCGAACGCCTCGGGCACCTGGCTGTAGAACTCCTCGATCGGTTTCAGCTGCTCGGCCGTATAGGTCGGCGTCGAGCCTTGCGGCGCATTGACCACGCCGAAGATCACGCCGCGGTCCTCGATCGGCGAGAGTTCGGACTTGAGGTTCATGAACAGCAGCGCGCCGACCCCGAGCGTCACGAACCAGCCGGCGACCACGAGCCAGCGCACGCGCAGCGTCGCCGCCAACAGCGCGCGATAGCCACCGGTGAACGCATCGAAGCCGGCCTCGATCTTGTTGTAGATCCACGAATGGCTCGTCTGGTGCTTGAGCAGCAACGAGCACATCATCGGCGTCAGCGTCAGCGCCATGAAGCCGGACACCATCACGGCCCCGGCGAGTGTCAGCGCGAACTCGATGAACAGCCGGCCGGTCCGGCCGGTGGCGAAGGCGAGCGGCGCGAACACCGAGGCGAGCGTCAGCGTCATCGCGATCACCGCGAAGGCGATCTCGCGCGCACCTTGCATCGCCGCCTCGATCCGCCCCATGCCGGCTTCGATATGCCGGTGAATGTTCTCCAGCACGACGATCGCGTCGTCGACCACCAGGCCGATCGCCAGCACCATGGCCAGCAGCGTGAGCGTGTTGATCGTGAAGCCGAACGCATACATCAGCGCGAACGCGCCGATCAACGACACGGGAATGGTCACGATCGGGATGATCGTGGCGCGCAGGCTGCGCAGGAAGAAGAAAATGACCAGCACGACCAGCAGGATCGCCTCGCCGATGGTCTCGAACACCGACGAGATGGAGCGGTCGATGAATACCGACGTGTCGTAGGCGATCAGGAGCTTCATACCGCTGGGCAGGTTCTCGTTGATATCGGCGATCTCCTGCCGCACCGCCTGCGACAGCTCGAGCGGATTGGCGACCGCCTGCTTGATCATGCCGATGTTGAGCGACGGCTTGCCGTTGTAGCGGGAAACCGTGCGTTCATCGAGCGCGCCGACCACCACCGTGCCGAGGTCACGGATGCGGACCGGATAGCCGCCGACATTGGCCACGATGATGCGGCCGAACTGCTCCGGCGTCTGCACGTCCGTCTCGGCGACGACGGTGAACTCGCGCGCCGTCGATTCGATGCGGCCAGCGGGAATCTCGGCGTTCTGGCGGCGGATGGCATCTTCGACATCCTGCACAGTGAGCTTGTAGCCGGCGAGGCGCGTGCGGTCGATGTCGATGCGCATCGACACCTGGCGTTCGCCGAAGATGCGCACGTCGGCGGCCCCCGGCAGCACGGAGAGCCGCGGCTTGATATAGCGCGACACATAATCGGAGGCCTCGAGCGGCGTCAGCGAGCCTGCCTGGACGGCGATGTAGAGCACCGGCTGCGAGTCCGCCTCGACCTTGGCGATGACCGGTTCGTCGACTTCATCCGGCAGCCGTCCGCGCACGCGCGAAACCTTGTCCCGCACGTCGGCGGCGGCCGAGTCGGGACTGCGGGAGAGCTGGAAGCGCACATTGATCTGACTTCGCTCCGACCGGCTCTGCGAAGTCATGAGCTCCACGCCCTCGATGCCGGATAGCGAATCCTCGAGGATCTTGGTGACCTGCGATTCGATCACCTCCGCGGATGCCCCGCGATACGTGGTGCTGACGCT
>CAVWPC010000032.1:0-172911 GCA_963756765.1 uncultured beta proteobacterium
CTCTCGGGCGCTGGCACGCCCGCATAGAGCAACGGCAATTCGACGTTATGGAGTGCCGAAGTGCGCGGCAACAGGTTGAATTGCTGGAACACGAAACCGATCGAGCCGTTGCGGATGCCGGCCAGCGCATCGGTCGACAGGCCGGCCACGTCGCGACCGTCGAGGCGATAACGACCCGAAGTCGGCACGTCGAGGCAACCGACGAGATTCATGAACGTCGATTTGCCCGAGCCGGATGGTCCCATGACCGCGACGAACTCTCCCTCGACGATGTCCACCGACACGCCGGCGAGCGCGTGCACCTCGGTTTCGCCGAGATGATAGACCTTGGTGAGCTCGTGTGTTTCGATCAGTGCCATCGGCTGGCTTGCTGGTTTGGCCGGGTCCGCAAACCCTAGAACGGCAGCCGCGGCGCACCGCCGGCGGGCGCCTGCCTGCCGCCGCCGGCAGCGGCGAGCGTGCCGACGATCACTTCGTCGCCTTCCTTGAGCGCGCCGCTGACGAGCTCGGTCGCATTGCCGTCGGTGAGCCCCAGCCGCAGGCGCACCTCGCTTGGCTTGTGGTCGGCATCGAGGACGTAGACGCGTCCGCTGCCGGCGGCGACCCGCCCGGTCTCGGCCGCCACGATCTCCGCGTATTGCCGCTGCTGATCGGCGTTGAGCATCGCGCTGATTTTCTGGCGCACATCGGCCCGCAAGCGTTCGGCCCGCGTGCGCCGGTCGGCTTCCGGAACCTCGCGCAGTTCCATCATGCGTGTGCGCAACTCGGCAAGCACCTCGTCCAGTCGCGCCTGCTGGCCCGCGTCGAGCTTCAGGTCGTCGATCAACCGGCGTCGCCGCGCCTGCGCGTCCGCGGCCGTGGGGGCGCCGCCTGTCGCCGCGGGCGCGGCGTCTTCCTTCGCGGCGCCGACACCGAGCGGCCGCCAGCGCAGCGCCGCGTTGGGGATCTTCAACACGCTGTCGCGACTGTCGGCGACGATGCGTACGTTGGCGGTCATCCCGGGCACCAGCAGCAGATTCGGGTTCGGCGTTTCCACGACGACCGTGTAGGTCACGACATTCTGTACGGTCTGCGCCGCTTTGCGGATCTGGCGCACACGGCCTTCGAAGGTGCGTCCGGAAAACGCATCGACCGTGAACGTGACACGCTGGTCCTCGCGGATTTTTCCGATATCCGACTCGTCGATCGCCACCTCGACCTGCATCTGCTTCAGGTCCTGCGCCAGCGTGAACAGCGTGGGGGTGTTGAGGCTCGCGGCCACCGTCTGCCCCGCGTCGACCTGGCGCGAGATGACGACGCCATCCACCGGTGCGCTGATCGAAGTCTTCGCCAAGTCGTTGCGCGCAGCGGCGAGTGCTGCCTCCCGTTGCTTGACCACCGCGGCGGCGTTGGCGATCTGGGCATCGGCCGAGCGCACCTGCGCGTCTGCCGTGCGGATCGCCTCGGCGGCGCCGCGCTCCAGGAATTGCGCCTTGTCGACCTCGGCACCCGAGATGAAACCCTTTTCGACCAGCGACTGCTTGCGGTCGAGGTCGCGCTTCGCGTCGTCGTAGCTGATCTTCGCGCGCAGCGCCTGGGAACGCTGAGCCGCCGCGTCGCTCTGTTTCTGGACGTGCGCGGTGCGCGCAGCTTCCAGATCTGCCTCGGCCTGGCGCACGCGGATTTCGTAGGTGTCGGGATCGATGCGGGCGAGCAGTTGCCCTTTTTTCACCGGCGAATTGAAGTCGACCAGGAGTTCCTTGATCTGGCCCGAGATCTGCGAGCCGACCAGGACCGTGGTGACGGCGTTGAGGGTGCCCGATGCGGAGACGACCGAGATCACGTTGCCGCGCTCGATGCGCGCCAAGCGGAAGCCCGGGCCATCAGTCCCGGGCCCGTAGACCTTCCACGCGGCATAGGCGATGCCCGCGGCCGCAAGGACAGCGAGCGGCCAGAGAAGGCGGCGATACGGCGAGCGGGATGGGGTGGACAACGGGTTACCTTGTCGGGAGCGAAGGGATCGGGACCGCCCTGCGTACGAGCCACGGCGATCGGCTGTGTGCGGGTGGTTGCGCGCTAGCCGGGCCGCGCGAGTCCCGCCTTCTGCATCTCGGCCATTTCGGAGCGCAGCTTCCGCAGGCGCGTTTCGACGACGGACATTTGGTAGAAGTTGCCGTCTCCAGCCTTGGTCGCGAGTTCCAGCTGGTCGATCGCCAGTCGCAGGTTGCCTGCCCAGGCGTAGTACTCGCCCTGGTGCTGATGCTGCTTGAGCCGCATGTTCTGCGCCGCATAGGCGCGTGCGGCGAGCTGGTGCAGCGGCCCATCCTCGGGGAAGCGCAGGAGTTCGCGCTCGGCGAAGGCCGAGGCGTCCGCCGGCCGGTTCGCCTTGATCAGGGATTCCGGGTAGTCGTAGACGAGTTGCATCTTGTTCGGGTAACGCTGCAGTGCTGAGGCGAAGCGCGCCGCGGCGGCGGTGTAGTCGCCGTCTGCCATGAGCACGTTGCCGGCCATCGCTTCGAGCATCGGATGCACCGGTGCCACTTTTTCCAGCGCGGCGAGCTCGGTCTTGGCGCGCGCGATTTCTTTGTTGCGGAGGAGGGCGGCGACCAGCCCATACCGCTCGGCGATCTCGCTGTTGTATTTCTTTTCGCGCAACGCACTCTCGAAGGCGGCGACCTGCTCACGCGGATCGCCCTGGTAGCTCTTGAGCAGCGCGCGCACCAGGTGGAAGTCGAGCGAGTCCGTCACCTGGCGGTACGGCATTCCTTGCGACCGCGACTGCGCCTCGGCGATGCGCTCGTAGGTGATCGGGTGCGTACGCAGGTAGGACGGGGCGTTGCCCTCGACGAAGCGGTTGGCCCGCTGCAACCGCTCCATGAACGCGGCCATGCCATTGGGATCGAATCCGGCGGCGGTGAGGCGCGAAAAGCCGATGCGATCGGCTTCGTATTCGTTCTCGCGCGTGAAGTTGATCTGCTGCTGGGCGGCGAGTGCCTGGGATCCGAGGATCGCGGCCTGGACACCCTGCCCGCCGTTGTGCCCGCCGCCCGCCTGCGCGGCCAGAACAGCCAGCAGCAATCCGGCGATCTGCATCAGCATCGTGTTCTTCTGATTGTCGACCATCCGCGACATGTGCCGCTGCGTCACGTGCGCGATTTCGTGCGCCAGCACGCTCGCGAGCTCCGACTCGTTCTGCGCCAGCACGATGAGGCCGGTATGCACGCCGATGAAGCCGCCGGGCAACGCGAAGGCATTGATCTGTGGATCAGGCACGCCGAAGAACAGGAAATCCTGCTTGCTGTCGGGCTGCGCCGCGACCAGGCGATGGCCAAGTTCGTTCAGGTAGTCGTTGACTTCGGGATCGTTGATGTAGCCGCCCGCCGCGCGGATCTGCCGGACCACGGCTTCGCCGATCTTGCGTTCCTGTGCCGGCGTCAATGCCACCTGCGAGGAGTCACCCAGGTCGGGCAGGCCTTCCGCGGTCGCCACGGGTACGCCGGTGAGCGGGCCCGCCGGGGCGCAGGCGAGCGCCACCGCGAGCGTGAACGCGATGAGGGCACGCGGCCGGCGGCAGGCGAAGCGCGGCTTCGATGAAGTGGTTCGGCAGTCCAAGGCGTGTGGGGTGTGTCGAGGCGATGATGCTAAGATGCCCGCCGTTCGTTCGAGTTCAACCCTCCGTCGCCCGTGCCGGCCGACGGTCGCCTGCACCGTTGGCGCGCCATCGGTGCATTGGCGGCACCCGTCGGCAATTGCGCCAGCGAGCGCGAAAGTCATGGCCAAAGCGAAGTCAGCAACAACCAGGCGCGCCGCGTCGCGCAGTGCACTTGGGCGCGGCGCCGGGCGCTCGGATGTCGCGCCGCCGCCCGATGCGCATTTTACGCATTTCGATGCCGCCGGGCAGGCGCACATGGTCGATGTGGCGCAAAAGGATGTAACCAAACGTCTCGCGCGCGCAGGCGGTCGCATCGCGATGCAGGCCTCCACGCTGGCGCTGATTCGCGACGGCGGCGCGAGCAAGGGAGACGTACTGGGTGTCGCGCGCATCGCCGCCATCCAGGCAGCCAAGCGAACGGCGGACCTGATTCCATTGTGTCACCCGCTGCCGTTGACGCGCGTGGCCGTCGAATTCCATCTGCAAGCCCGCCCGCCCGCGGTCGTAATCGAGGTGACCGCCGAGACCGTGGCGCGTACCGGTGTCGAAATGGAAGCATTGACCGCCGCGGCCGCCGGGCTTCTCACCATCTACGACATGTGCAAGGCGGCGGATCGCGGCATGCGCATCGAGGGACTGCAGTTGCTGGAAAAGGCCGGCGGCCGTTCCGGCCACTACCGCCTAGCTGCCCCGAAATCCGCTTAGCCTTCTTTTGGTCCGGTGGTTGGACCACTTGACCAAAACGGGGATGGGCGGTTACAGTCCGCGACGTCCGCGCATCGAAGCCAGCCCCGCGAGAGGCAGGCCAGGGGCGCGCTACAACAGCGGTGCGCCATGCGACGCACCGCGCGCAACACGGCAAGTGCCAAGGCGCCGGCCGGAGGAGATTCCCCAAAGTGCCCCTGCGTACCGTGGAGCCGCTGCGCCTGTACCGGCAGATCGCCGGGCAGATCGCGGCGTTGATCGATAACGGTGAGTTCGCCGTCGGGTCGCGCCTGCCGGCCGAGCGGGAACTTGCCGCACTCCTCGGGGTGTCGCGGACCTCGGTGCGCGAGGCGGTGATCTCGCTCGAGATTGCGGGACGCGTCGAGGTCCGCGTGGGGTCCGGGATTTTTGTCGCGCAGCCGCGCGCGGCTGCCCTGCCGCCCGCCGGCGACGAAGGGCCCAGCCCGTTCGAGCTCCTTGCCGCACGCCACCTGATCGAAGGCGAAATCGCCGCTCTCGCGGCCAAGAGCGCCAAGAAGGCCGACCTCGCCGCGATGCGCGAGACCGTGGTCCGGATGCGCGAGCACGCCACGGACTTTCGCCGCCGCGACGCCGCCGATCTCGAATTCCACGTACACCTTGCCGGCGCCACCGGCAACGGCTCGCTCGCCCTCGTCGTCCAGGGCCTGTGGCAGCAGCGCCACGGCAGGCTCTGGGAGCGCATCGAGACCTATTTCCATACGCAGAAGATGCGCGAGGGCGTGCTGCTGGACCACACGGCCATCATCGACGCGCTGGAACAGCGTGACGGCGACGCCGCGCGGGCCGCGATGCACAAGCACCTCAACCGCGTCGAGCGCGAATTCCAGCGGCAGTGGGACGTCATTGTCCCGGCAGAAGGTGCAGGCAACGACGCGCGCCGCAACGCCGTCCTGCGCAAGCGCAACACCAATCAGCAATCCACAACCTGACCCAGGAGAGACCCCCATGAAGTTGCAACTGACGCGCATCGCCGCGGCGCTGGCGATCGCCACGATCTGCCTGCCTGCCGCGGCCAAGGAATACCGCTCGGCCGACGTCCATCCGGAGGACTATCCCACCGTGATGGCGGTCAAGTTCATGAGCGACTACATCAAGCAAAAGACCAACGGCAAGGATTCGATCAAGGTCTACACCGGTAACCAGCTTGGCGGCGAGAAGGACACGATCGAGCAGGTCAAGATCGGCGCGCTGGATCTCGTCCGCATCAACGTGGCACCGATGAACAACATCTGTCCGGAAACGATGGTTCCGACCATGCCGTTCCTGTTCAAGTCGAAGGAACACATGCGCAAGACGCTGGATGGCCCGATCGGCGACGAGATCGGCAAGGCCTGCGAGAAGTACGGCTACATCACGCTTGCGTACTACGACTCCGGGTCGCGCTCGCTGTACACGGGGAAGAAGCCGATCACGTCGTTTGCCGACGTCAAGGGCATGAAGATCCGCGTCCAGCAATCCGACCTGTGGGTGGCGCTGCTGCAGGCGATGGGCGCCAATGCCACGCCGATGCCTTACGGCGAGGTGTACACGGCGCTCAAGACCGGTGTCGTCGACGGCGCGGAAAACAACTGGCCGTCGTACGACACTTCGCGGCATTTCGAGGTCGCGCCCAACTACGCGATGACCGAGCACTCGATGGCGCCGGAAATGCTGCTGATGTCGAAGAAGGTGTGGGACACGCTGTCGCCGCAGGAACAGCAGATGTGGCGTGATGCGGCCAAGGCGTCGGTGCCATACATGCGCAAGCTCTGGGACGAAAAGGAAGCGGCCTCGCGCGCAGTCGTGGAGAAGGGCGGGGCGAAGATCGTCGCCATCGACAAGAAGCCGTTCCAGGATGCGATGAAGCCGGTCTACGACAAGTTCATCACCGACCCGAAGCTCAAGGAAATGGTCAGCAAGATCCAGGCATCGAACTGACCAGAAGCCGGGCGCGCTCGCCGGGATGTTGCCGGCCCGGGGAGCAGCCCGCTTGAAAGCCGGACCGCGCTCACGCGTCCGGATCGACCCGCAACAACATCGGACACGGCGCCGCCAACGCGGTGTCGTGATGCGCATGCGAAACGTATTGGCGCGCCTGGCGCGCGCAAACGACAGCTTCACCCGCTGGTCGTTGTGGCTGTCCGGGATCGGTCTCCTGGTCATGACCGCCATCACGGGCTGGCAGGTGTTCGGCCGCTACGTGCTGAACGATTCGCCGCAGTGGGTGGAGCGCACCACGCTGCTGCTGGTCCTGTACTTCACGTTTCTCGCCGGCGCGGTCGGCGTCCGCGAGGAGTCGCACCTCGGCATCGCGTTCGTCAACGACGCGTTGCCACCGGCGCTGCGCCGGGTCGTGCTGGTGCTCGTGTATCTCGTGCTGGCGGCCTTCGGGGCGGTGCTGGTGTGGAACGGATTGCTGCTGGTACGCGAGACCTGGGACGTGGCCACCCCGATCATCCGCATTCCCGAAGGCGCCACCTACCTGGCGATCCCGATCGGCGGGCTGCTGATGATTTCCTTCGCGCTCGAACTCATGTTGCGCGAGTGGCTCGGCGAGCAGGCGGCCTGATGGAACTCGTCATCCTCTTCGGCGTTTTTTTCCTGCTGATCGCCTTCAACGTGCCGATTGCCTTCGCGCTGGGCATCGCGGCGGCGGCAACCATTCTCTACGACGGAATTCCGCTGATGGTGGAGGTGCAGCGGATCGCGTCGGGCATCAGCGTGTTCTCGCTGCTGGCGATACCGTTCTTCATCTATGCGGGTGAATTGATGCTGTTCGGCGGCATCGCCGAGCGCCTGGTCCGCTTTGCCAACGCGCTGGTCGGGCACATCCGCGGCGGCCTCGGGCTCGTCAATGTGCTGGCAAGCATGCTCTTCGGCGGCATTTCCGGCTCCGCCGTGGCGGACACGTCGGCACTGGGCTCGATCCTCATCCCGCTGATGAAGAAAAAGGGCTACGACACCGACTACGCGGTGAACGTGACCGTTACCGCCTCCACCACCGGCATCCTGATCCCGCCGTCGCACAACATGATCATCTACTCGCTCGCGGCCGGTGGCGGCGTGTCGGTCGCATCGCTGTTCATGGCCGGCATCATCCCGGGCGTGCTGACCGGCCTGTGCCTGATGGTGGCGGCGTGGGCGGTGGCGGTGAAGCGCAACTATCCGCGGGACCAGTGGCCCGGCTGGCGCTCGGTCGGCATGACCTTCCTGGGGGCATTTCCGGGACTCTTCGCGGCGGTGATCATCATCGGCGGCACGCTCTCGGGCATTTTCACGGTCACCGAGTCCGCCGCTGTCGGCGCGATCTACGCGCTGCTGGTCACGGTCTTCGTGTATCGCAGCATGACGCGCGCGGATTTCTGGAAGGCCACGATCAACGCGACCAAGACCACGGCGATGGTGATGCTGCTGATCGGCACGGCCAGCGCGTTCGGCTACGTGCTGGCGCTGCACCAGGTTCCGGCGAAGACGATCGCGCTGATGCACGGCATTTCGTCGAATCCCTACGTGATCCTGTTCATCATCAATGTCATACTGCTGATCCTCGGCTGCATCATGGACATGGCGGGCCTCATCCTCATCTGCACGCCCATCTTCCTTCCCGTCGTCCAGTCCATCGGCATGGACTCGGTGCAGTTCGGGATGCTGATGATGCTGAACCTCGGCCTCGGACTGTGCACGCCGCCGGTCGGCACCTGCCTCTTCGTCGGGTGTTCGATCGGCAAGATCAGGATCGAGGATACCGTGCGGACCATCTGGCCGTTCTACCTGGCGATGTTCGTGGCGCTGATGCTCGTTACCTACGTGCCGGCGGTGTCCCTGTGGGTTCCCAACGTGCTGTTCAAATGACGCGCCTGTCCATTGCCGCATTGCGGGGTCTTCCGCCGGGGGTAAAGGCGCCGCCGTTCGACCTCGCAACGCTCGGGGTCGGAATACTCCACCTCGGTCTCGGCGCTTTTCATCGCGCCCATCAGGCGGTCTACACCGAAGACGTGCTGGCGGAGGATCCGCGCTGGGGCATT
The DNA here is from genome assembly GCA_963756765.1 of uncultured beta proteobacterium. Classification (GTDB taxonomy): domain Bacteria; phylum Pseudomonadota; class Gammaproteobacteria; order Burkholderiales; family Casimicrobiaceae; genus VBCG01. Next base: position 8,383 of record CAVWPC010000032.1, read on the forward strand.
TGCGGTGTGTCGCTCAAGACCCCGCGTACCATCGAGCCGCTCGCGCTGCAGGATGGGCTCTACGCGTTGCTGACGAAGTCGGGCGCGGGTACGACCGCACGGGTCATCGGCGCGTTGCGCCAGACCATGTTCGCAGGCGCCGATCGCGCCGCTCTCATCGCGCGCTTCGGCGATCCGCGCATCGCCATCGTGTCGTCGACGGTGACCGAAAAGGGCTATTGCCACGATCCGGCGACCGGGGCACTGGACGAACATCATCCGGACATCGTGCACGATCTCGCCGCACCCGACGCTCCGGTGTCCGCACTCGGCATCGTGACCGCGGGCCTGGCCGCCCGCCGTGCGGCGAACGGCACGCCGCTGACCTTCGTCTGTTGCGACAACCTGCCGCACAATGGCCGCATGGTCGAAGCGCTGGTGCACGCATTCGCGCACCGCGTCGACCCGGGCCTCGCGCAGTGGATCGCGACGCACGTCACGTTTCCTTCGACGATGGTCGACCGTATCGTGCCGGCGACCACGGCCGCGGATCTCGCCGAAGCGGCGCAGTTGCTTGGCGTCGCCGATGCCGCACCGGTCGTGGCTGAGCCCTTCGGCCAATGGATCATCGAGGATCGATTTGCCGGGCCGCGCCCGCCCTGGGAACGCGCCGGCGCGCAGTTGACCGCCGACGTGGCGCCGTTCGAGTTCATGAAACTGCGGCTCCTGAACGGCAGCCACTCGACGCTGGCCTACCTGGGCTACCTGATGGGACACGATTTCGTGTGGCAGGCTTCGAGCGATCCGTTGCTGGCCACGCTGATCGCGCGGCAGATGGCCGAGGAAATCGTGCCGACGCTGCCGGTGCCGCCGGGCATGGATCTCGGGCGCTATTGCGGCCAGCTGCTCGAACGCTTTCGCAACAATGCGCTCCCGCACCGTACGCGCCAGATCGCGATGGACGGTTCGCAGAAGCTGCCGCAGCGGCTGCTGGGCACCGTGCGCGACCGGCTCGCCGCCGGCGCCTCGTACGATCACCTGGCCCTCGCGGTGGCGGGCTGGATTCGCTATGCGAGCGGACGCGACGAAAAGGGCGGCGCCATCGAAGTCCAGGACCCGATGGCGGCGACTTTCGCGCGCATCGCGCGCGAGTCCGGTGGCGATGCGGGTGCCATGGCCGACGGCTTTCTCGACCTGAAAGCGGTATTCGGCGCCGACCTGGTTGCGCACGCGCCCTTTCGCGAGGCCGTGCGCGGACACGCGCTGGCCCTGTTTCGTGACGGTTCCGCGCGCACGCTCGCGCGGCATCTTGGCGTCGCCTGAGCGCGCCGCCTTCCGAGAGCGGAGTCTAAGTAGATGGCCATCCCGTTGAACCTGCACCCCGATCGGCTGTTCCCCGCCGACCCGGCGGCGCGTGACATCGCGCGGCGCCTGTATGCGACGGTCAAGGACTTGCCGATCGTCAGCCCGCACGGGCATACCGATCCGCAGTGGTTCGCCGACGACACGCCGTTCGCCAGCGCGACGCGATTGCTGATCACACCGGACCATTACGTCTTTCGCATGCTCTACAGCCAGGGCGTGCGCCTCGAGGACCTGGGCATTGCGCGTCTGGATGGCGGCACCACGGAAAGCGACGAGCGCCTGATCTGGCGGCGCTTTGCCGAACGCTATCACCTGTTTCGCGGAACGCCGACGCGGCTGTGGTTCGATCATGCGATGGCGACGGTGTTCGACATCGACGAGCGGCTCACGGCGGAGTCGGCGGACCGGTACTTCGATCGGATCAACGCGTGCCTTGCCACACCGGCATTCCGTCCGCGGGCGCTGTTCGAGCGGTTCAACATCGAAGTGATCGCGACGACCGAGTCGCCGCTGGACCCGCTGGTGCATCACCAGAAGCTCAAGGGCTCCGGCTGGCGCGGCCGCGTGGTGACCGCATACCGCCCGGACCCGGTGGCCGACCCCGAATTCGACGGCTTCGCGGCCAACGTCGCGCAATTCGGCGCGCTGACAGGCGAGAACACGGCGACGTGGGCAGGCTACCTGGCGGCGCATCGCAGCCGCCGCGCTTATTTCAAGGCGCTGGGCGCCACATCGACCGACCACGGTCATCCGACGGCGCAGACGAGCGACCTCACGGCGACCGAATGCCAGCGCCTGCTCGATCGCGCGCAGGCCGGCACGATCGATGCCGCCGAGGCCGAGGCGTTTCGCGGACAGGTGCTGATGGAAATGGCGCGCATGAGCCTCGACGATGGCCTGGTGATGCAGATCCATCCGGGCAGCTTCCGCAATCACAATCCGCAGGTGTTCGAGCGCTTCGGACGCGACAAGGGCGCGGATATCCCGACGCGTACCGATTATGTCCGGGCGCTGAAACCACTGCTCGATCGTCTCGGCAACGAGGCAGGGCTCACCATCATCCTGTTCACGCTGGACGAGACGTCGTACGCACGCGAACTCGCGCCGCTTGCCGGCCACTATCCGGTGCTGAAGCTGGGACCACCCTGGTGGTTCCACGACAGCCCGGAAGGCATGCAGCGATTCCGGGAACAGGCCACCGAAACGGCGGGTTTCTACAACACGGTGGGATTCAACGACGATACGCGCGCATTCCTGTCGATTCCTGCGCGGCATGACGTCGCGCGCCGGATGGATTGCCGGTTCCTGGCCACGCTGGTGGCCGAGCACCGCCTGGACGAGGAAGAGGCGTTCGAATTGGCGCCGGGACTCGCGCGCGACTTTGCCAAGGCCGCTTATCGGCTGTGAGCCTTGCCGCGCGGCTTCCGCGCGGCGGCCGCTCGCGCGGGTTGGCCGGCAGGTTGTCGGCACGTGACGGGCGCCGCTTCGTGCGCGTCGAATGGGGCGTCCTGCAACGCCAGAAAGCGCCAGTCGGCGCGGCCGACCGCATCGATCCACCACGCGAGCGCGTTGCCGGGGCGCGGTGTGCGCCAGGCGGCATGGATGCGCTGCGGCGGGCGCTGGACCTCGACCGCCTTGACGACGAGCCGGCCCGCGGCGAGCTCCGCGGCCGCGATCGACAGCGGCAGATAGCCGCAGCCGAGCCCGGCCACCTGTGCCGCGAGTTTTGTTTCCAGGTCGGGCACGGTAAGCGTCTGCTGGCCCGCTAGCGTGCCCAGCGATCGCGGCGGCAGCCGGCGCGAGGTGTCCGCGGCGACGACACCACGATGTTGGGCGATCGATGCCTCGGCCAACGGCTCGACGGCGGTGGCGAGCGGGTGGCTCGGCGCCACCGCGAAAACGGTCGACATTTCGGCCAAGGGCCGCAGGCGGTAGCCGCCTCCCGGCGGCGGCTCGCCCGGCGCGCCCAGCACGAAGTCGGCCCGGCCTTCGGCGAGCGCGTCCCACGTCCCGCCGAGTACCTCCCGCGACAGGATGAGCTCCGTGTGGAACGCCCCCTGGTCGTGGCAGGTGCGATAGAAGCCTGCCACCAGCGGCAACACGCGGGCCATCGGCACCAGCGAATCCACCGCCACGCGCAGCTGCGCCTCCCAGCCGGTCGCAACCCGGTGCACGCGCTGCTCGACCTCGGCGGCCGCGAGCAGCAGGCGACGGCCCGCGTCGACCAGCGTCCGGCCTGCGCCGGTCAGCCGCGCGCGGTGGCCGCGCCGATCGAACAGCAGCACGTCCAGGTCATCTTCCAGACGGCGGACCACGTAGGTGATGGCGGAGGGCACGCGATCGAGCTCGCGACCGGCAGCCGCGAAGCTGCCGCGCCGGTCGATCGCATCCAGCACCGCCAACGCGTCGAGGGTCAGGGCCATATTCAAAAATTTTGAATGATTTCGTGAAGATTGTGTACTTTCGGCCCGGGGACTGCAACCCTACACTATGGACACTGGCTCGGAAGCAGTGGGGAAGCGATGCCAGGACCGGTATCCCCACGTGGGGGATCAAACAGGAGATTCGAATGATTTCGCTGCGACGCGCCACCGACAGGGGCCACGCGGAACATGGCTGGCTCGATTCCCACCATAGCTTTTCGTTTGCCGACTACTACGATCCCGCGCAAATGGGCTTCGGTCCGCTGCGCGTGATCAACGAGGACCGGGTGCAGCCCGGCAAGGGCTTCGGCACCCACGGGCACCGCGACATGGAGATCCTGTCGTACGTGCTGGCAGGCGAGCTCGCGCACCGCGACAACATGGGCAATGGCTCGACGATCGTGCCCGGTGACGTGCAACGGATGAGCGCGGGGCGCGGCGTGCTGCACAGCGAGTTCAATCCGTCGGCGACGGACCCGGTGCATTTCCTGCAGATCTGGATCGAGCCCGACCAGCGCGGCATTCCGGCGTCGTACGAACAGGCGCACGTGCCTGCGGCCGACAAGCGGGGCCGACTTGCGCTGCTCGCCGCGCCGGCGGGTGAAGGCGCGGCAGTTGAGCTGCATCAGGACGCGCGGGTCTATGCGGCTCTGGTGGACGGTGACGAAGCCGTCGAGCACGGGCTCGAATCCGGACGCCGCGCGTACGTGCACGTCGCGCGGGGTCGCGTCGTGGTCAACGGACAGGCGCTTGGGCCCCGGCGACGCATTGCGCGTCGAAGGGGAGCCGGGGGTGACGCTTGACGCAAGGCGCGGACGCCGAAGTCCTGCTTTTCGACCTGCCGTAACCCGGCATACCGTATTGCCTTTTCCACAACCAAAGGAATTCCATGACCTCACGTGACATCGCTGCATTGGTCGGCCGCATCCTGCTCGCCGTGCTTTTCATCAAGTCGGGCTTCGGCAAGATCGGCGGCTTCGAGAGTACCGCCGGCTACATCGCTAGCAAGGGCCTGCCGTTGCCTCAACTCGGTGCAGCAATCGCCATCGCCGTGGAATTGGTCGGCGGCCTCATGCTTCTGGTAGGCTTCAAGGCGCGCTGGGCGGCGCTGGCACTCTTCGTGTTCCTGATTCCCACGACGTTCGTGTTTCACGCGTTCTGGGCCGTTCCGCCCGAGCAGATGGCGGCACAGCAGATCAATTTCCTGAAGAACGTGTCCATCATGGGCGGGATGCTGATGGTGTGGGCATTCGGTCCGGGCCGGCTGTCGTTCGATCGCAGTGCGACTTGATCCGCAGGTTTAGAAGGTCCGACGTTGTGGCGCGACGAGCGCTGCAACGTTTCCAACGAAAAGGAGCCCTTGCATGAAACAGAAGAAAATCACGGCCCCGGCGATCGACACGGGGATCAGCGCCAAGGACCGCGAGAAGATCGCTGCCGGGCTGTCGCGCCTGCTGGCCGACAACTACACGCTCTACCTCAAGACCCACAATTTTCACTGGAACGTGACCGGGCCCATGTTCAACACGCTGCACCTCATGTTCGAGACGCAGTACAACGAACTTTGGCTCGCCAACGACCTGATCGCGGAGCGTATCCGGTCGCTCGGCTTTCCGGCGCCGGGCACCTACGCCGAATACGTGAAGCTCGCGTCGATCAAGGAAACGCCTGGACAACCGAATGCGGCGCAGATGGTCAAACTGCTGGTCGAGGGCAACGAAGCCGTCGTGCGCACGGCGCGCACGGTGTTCCCGCTGGTGGACAAGGCCCATGACGAGCCGTCGGCGGACCTCCTGACCCAGCGCATGCAGGTGCACGAGAAGAACGCCTGGATGCTGCGCTCGCTGCTCGAGGGCTGACCTCGGTTCGGCAAGGAGTCGGCCCGCGCGCTATTCGCGGCTGCGCGAGTCGAGCAGGATCGTCACCGGACCGTCGTTGACCAGATGCACCTGCATCTGCGCGCCGAACACGCCGGTGGCGACCGGCTTGCCGAGGCCGCAGCTCAGGGCGGCGACAAAGGCGTCGAATGCGGGTCGGGCAAACTCCGGGCCGGCGGCACCGGTATAGGAAGGGCGGTTGCCCTTGCGGGTCGACGCATAGAGGGTGAATTGCGACACGGCCAGGACTTCGCCGCCCGTGTCGATCACGCTGCGGTTCATCACGCCGCCGTCGTCGGCGAACACACGCAATTGCGCAATCTTGCGCACCAGCCAGTCCTGGTCCTCAGGACCGTCGCTCCCGGTGATGCCGACGAGCACCAGCAGTCCATCGCCGACGGCGCCGACGACAGCGCCGTCCACCAGAACTTTGGCTTCCGCGACGCGCTGCACCAGCGCCCTCACGGCATCCCTGGGCTGGCGGCCCCGTGCTGGGCCCGGGGCCGTGGCGTAACACTCATTTCACGACCTTGCGCTCGACTTCGATCACCCGGCCGCCATCGAACAGCACGCTGGTGAGCGTTTGCGCATCCGCCGGCACCGGCATGTAGGTCCATCGCGCGTGCTTGCGACTGCCACCGCCGGTCTTCATGTCCGGTGGTCCGGCGCGGGCCAGCACCTCGCCTTCCAGCATGCCCGGATGCAGGTACTTGCGTTCGGTGGGGTCGCCGCCGCGCTTGGGTGCGGATTTCCCGGACCCGCCGCCGCGCGTCTTGGTCGACGCCGGCGCAGTTGCCCGTGTCGTCGTGCCGGGGATCGGACGGTCGGGGATGACCGAGACCGTGGCCGGATCGAGTTCGAGGTCGCGCAGCGCCTTGCCCGGCGTGCACGGCGTGTCCTGGTAGATTACGCGGCCGGCACCGGCGTCGCACTTGACCACCGTGGCGGCGGTCGCGGTCGCCGGCAGCGTGGTCAACAGTGTCGCCAGCAGCAGCGCAGCGAGCAGCGGCGCCTGGAGTGACAGCGCGTCGGGCGACAGCGCGGCGGGCGACAACGCGGCGGGCGGTGGGGAGGCGATGGTTCGGGCGATGGTACGCATGCTTGGTTCGAAGGCATGGTCGAACGGGTACGATAGCGCTTTTGCCGGTGCTTCGGCACTACGACGTTCGATGGACTCGCGCCTCGCCACGGCCGCCCGCGTTGCCGACATTGCGCCGTTCCACGTGATGGAGGTGCAGACCGCCGCGCGTGCGCTGGAAGCGGCGGGCCGTTCGATCATTCACATGGAGATCGGGGAGCCCGATTTTCCGACCCCGGCGCCGGTGATCGCGGCGGCACAGCAGGCGATCGCCGCCGGGGACCTGTACTACACGTCGGCGCTCGGCCTGCCGGAACTGCGTCAGGCCATCGCACAGCACTACGCAGATCAATTCGGCGTTCGCGTCGCGCCCGAGCGCGTGATCGTCACCGCGGGTTCGTCCGCGGCCTTGCTGCTCGTGATGGCGCTGATCGTCAATCGCGACGACCGCATTCTCCTCGCCGATCCCGGCTACCCATGCAACCGCCATTTCGTGCGCGTGCTCGAAGGCGATCCGTCGGGCATTCCGGTCGATGCCGCCAGCAATTATCAACTCACGGCGGAATTGATCGATCGCCACTGGACACCGGAGACGCGCGGCGCGCTCATCGCCTCGCCCTCCAATCCCACCGGCACCGTGGTGCCGCACGACGAGATGCGCAGGATCGCCGCGACAATCGCCGCGCACGGCGGGCATCTCGTCGTCGACGAAATCTACCTCGGCCTCACCTACGGCGAGCGGCCACGCAGCGTGCTCGAGTTCGCGGACGATGCGTTCGTGGTGTCGAGCTTTTCCAAGTACTTCAATATGACGGGCTGGCGCCTGGGGTGGGTGGTGGCGCCGGAGCGGTACGTCCGCGACCTCGAGAAACTCGCCCAGAACCTGTACATCTCGCCCGCCACGCCTTCGCAGCGGGCGGCGCTCGCGTGCTTCACGCCGGAGACGCTCGCCATCCTCGAGACGCGAAGGCGCGCGTTCGAGACGCGGCGCGATCGGTTGGTGCCGGCGCTACGGGATCTGGGGTTCAGGATTCCGCTTCTGCCGACCGGCGGCTTCTTCGTCTACGCCGACACCTCGGCGCTGGCCTTGGACAGCCAGGTGTTCTGCAACGAGGTGCTCGAGGGCGCAGGCGTGGCGATCACGCCGGGCCTGGATTTCGGCCAGCACCGCGCCAAGGACCACGTGCGCTTCGCGTACACGATCGATGGCGCGAAAATCAACGAAGGTCTGGCGCGTCTCGCGCGCCACCTGGGCCGTCGCTTGTGATGCGGCTGCTCGCCGTGTTCGTAGCCGGGGCGCTGCTGAGCGGATGCGGCGCGATGGAGGCCGCCGACTATTACTTCCAGGGCGCGTCCGGCCAGCTCGACATCGTTGCGCGATCGCGTCCGATCGACGAGGTGATCGGCGATTCCACCGATGCGCCACTGAAGCGGCGGCTGCAGCGGGTGCAGCAGATCCGCGCTTACGCCAGTACGGAGCTGGCGCTTCCCGACAATCGCAGCTATACGAGCTACGCGGATCTTGGGCGGCCGTTCGTCGTCTGGAACGTGTTCGCCGCGCCGGCACTGTCGCTCAAACCCCGGCAATGGTGCTTTCCGGTCGCCGGCTGCGTCAGCTATCGCGGGTATTTCAAGGAAGACGAGGCGCGCGCCGAGGCGGCGCGCCTCGCCGCCGCGGGTGACGACGTGATGGTGAGCGGCGTGCCGGCCTACTCGACCCTCGGCTACTTCAACGATCCGGTGCTGTCGACCTTCGTGCGGTGGCCCGAAGTCGAGGTGGCGCGGATGCTCTTCCACGAGCTTGCGCACCAGGTGGCCTACGTGAAGGACGACACGCAGTTCAACGAGTCCTTCGCCGCCACGGTCGAAGAAGCCGGCGTCGAGCGATGGTTGCGCGCGCAGGGCGATGCGCTACTCACGTCGCAGTTCACCCGCAGCCAGCGCTTGCGCGCGGAGTTCCGGGTACTGGTGCGCGATGCCCGGGCGCAACTCGCGGCTATCTATGCGAGCGATCTCCCTGACGAAGGCAAGCGCCGCGAAAAAGCCGCAATCCTCGCGGCGATGCGGGCGAGCTACGAGCAAGCCAAGGCCGGCGAACCGGGACTCGCCGGCTATGAGCGCTGGTTCAACGGCTACGCCAACGGCGGCCCGAACAACGCGAGCCTCGCGTCCGTCGCGCTCTATTCGGGACAGGTACCGGCGTTCCGCGCGCTGCTCGTACGGGAAGGCGGGGACCTGCCGCGCTTCTACGAACGGGTCAGGGAACTGGCGGTGCTGACCAAGCCGGAACGCGACTCGGCGCTGGCGGCGCTGGTGGGCTCGCCCGGCGTGGCTGCGCTATCCAATTGATTCGGCACGGTTGACGGCGGCGCGGCGTGTCGCTGCCAAACCGCCGCCGGCTGCTGCATGCCTTTAGTCCTCGCCGCCCTGCCAGCTTTCGCCTCCCAACCTTATCCCCTTGAAAGGAAAAGCGAAACACGCTAGACTCTCAGGTTCCCTTGCCTCACTCGCCGCAGACGAGGAGGCCATCGGCGGATCGCCATCGCACTTCGCTGCACCAGTGCGGACCTATCGAATGCAGTCCGGCGCCGCCATTCACCGACCGAAAGGAGTGTTCTGCACATGCGCCATTACGAAATCGTATTCATCGTGCACCCGGACCAGAGCGAGCAGGTGCCCGCGATGGTCGAGCGGTACCGCACGATGGTGACGGGTCCGAAGGGTTCGAAACCCGGCGGCTCGATTCACCGCCTCGAGGATTGGGGTCGCCGCCAGCTCGCGTACCCGATCCAGAAGGTCCACAAGGCTCACTACGTGCTGATGAACATCGAGTGCGACCAGGAAACGCTGGGCGAGCTCGAGCATGCGTTCAAGTTCAACGACGCCGTGCTGCGCCACCTGATCGTCGCCACGACCGAAGCCAAGGTGGCGCCGTCGCCGATGATGAAGGAAGAGAAGGCGCGCTCGCTGACTGGCCGCGATTCCGCCCGGGACGGCGACGCACAGAAGCCGGGTGACGCACCGCGCGCTGCCGAAGCACCGGCCGCGCCGGCCGCCGCCTGAACGCCGACCGAGAGGAAACGCAAACGCAGGCAGCGGACGTGCCGGGAGGCAACCGGCTCACGCTCGACGCCACGCTCACGCAACGCGGCGACCTTCGCTACACGCCCGCCGGGATACCGGCGATCGACTGCACGCTGCACCACGCATCGGTGCAGCCCGAAGCAGGCGGGCAGCGCAAGGTCGAATGCGAGGTGTTCGCGGTGGCATTCGACGACGTGGCCAGGCGCCTTGCCGCAATGCCGGTCGGCAGCGCCCTTAGCTGCGAGGGATTTCTCGCGAGGCGCTACCGGACCGGGATCACCGTCGCGCTGCACATCACGCACATCGATTGAAGAAAAGGAAGCACCATGCCCCGTCCAATGGGAAGAGGTAAAGGCAAAGGCAAGAAGGATATCAAGAAGCGCGATCGCGGCAATGCGCTCTTCAAGCGCCGCAAGTTCTGCCGGTTCACCGCCGAGAAGGCGACGGAGATCGATTACAAGGACATCGATGTCCTGAAGGACTTCGTGCAGGAGAACGGCAAGATCATGCCGGCACGCGTCACGGGTACCAAGGCCCGCTGGCAGCGCCAGCTGTCCACGGCGATCAAGCGCGCCCAGTTCCTGGCGCTGCTCCCGTTCACCGACCGCCACTAAGGGAGCACGGACATGCAGATCATCCTGCTCGAAAAGATCTCGAACGTCGGCAACCTGGGCGACGTGGTCAAGGTGAAGAACGGATTCGCGCGCAATTTCCTGATCCCGCAAGGGAAGGCCAAGCGGGCGACGCCGGACAACCTGAAGATGCTCGAAGAGAAGCGCGCCGAGCTCGAAGGTGCCGCGGCGAAGAAGCTGGAAGCCGCACAGGCGGTGGCCGCGAAGCTCGAAGGCATGACGATCAAGATCACGCAGAAGGCCGGCGTGGACGGACGCCTGTTCGGCTCGGTCGGCACCATCGATGTCGCCGAAGCATTGCGGGCGCAGGGCATCGAGGTTGAAAAGTCGATGGTCCGCATGCCGGACGGTCCGCTGAAGCACATCGGCGAATTTCCGGTGTCTGTCCAGATGCACACCGACGTGGTCGCGCCGATCACCGTGACCGTGGTGGGCGATACGAGCCAAAGCTAGCGCTTCGACGCATGCCGTCGGCAAAGAGGGCCGCGCAACGCGCGGCCCTTTTCACGTCGATCGAACGCGCCGCCGGTGTTTGCGCTGCCAGCGCTATCGAGCAGGGCGCTTCCCTCGAGCGCGGGCAAGGCATTTTCCTCGCAGACCTGCAATCGGCGATAATCCACTTTCGGCGTGATCCGGCCGATCGCGCGCCCGCCATCGTAACCACACCCGCGCGCCTCCGATGCCCGACGATCCTCAAGTCGACGCCCTGAAACTGCCGCCGCATTCGCTGGAGGCGGAGCAGTCCATCCTGGGCGCGCTGCTGCTCGACAACGAGGCCGCCGACCGGATCGGCGACATCGTGTCCGAGGATGATTTCTATAGCGACGCGCATCGCGTCGTCTATCGCCACATCACACAACTCGGCGGCGAGGGCAAGCCGGTCGACGTCGTCACGCTGTCCGAGGCGCTGCAGTCGGTGCAGAAGCTCGACTATGTGGGCGGGCTCGCCTATCTCGGCGCGCTGGTCGCCAACGTCCCGACCTCCGCCAACATCCGGCATTACGCCGGCATCGTGCGCGAACGCTCGATCCTGCGCCAGCTCGCGGCCACGGCCGGCGAGATCGCCGATGCCGCGTACAACCCGCTCGGCCGCCCGGCGAAGACCGTGCTCGACGAAGCCGAAGCCAAGGTGCTGCACATCGCCGAGCAGGGGTCGCGCGGGCAGCGTACGTTCGTGCTGCTCAAGGATCTTCTCGCCGATGTCGTCGACCGCATCGAGACGCTGTACAACCGCGACGATCCGTCCGATGTCACCGGCATCGCCACCGGCTATACCGATCTCGACAAGATGACCTCCGGGCTGCAGCCCGGCGACTTGGTGATCGTGGCGGGGCGGCCGTCGATGGGCAAGAGTTCGCTCGCGATCAACATCGGTGAACACGTCGCGCTCGAGCTCAAGAAACCGGTGGTCGTGTTCTCGATGGAAATGGGGGCTTCGCAACTCGCGCTGCGCATGATCGGCTCGGTCGGCAAGCTCGACCAGCACAAACTGCGCACCGGGCGCCTGGTCCGCGAGGATTGGGAGAAGCTTTCGGCCGCATTGGGCCGCCTCGCGGAAGCGCCGATCCTCATCGACGAGACGCCCGCGCTCAATGCCATCGAAGTGCGTTCGCGCGCGCGCCGCCTGCAGAAGCAATATGGACAACTGGGACTGGTCATCGTCGACTACCTGCAGCTGATGCAGGCGCAATCACAAGGCGAGAATCGGGCGACGGAGATTTCGGAGATTTCGCGCGCGATGAAGTCGCTCGCGAAGGAGCTCAAGGTGCCGGTGATGGCGCTGTCGCAACTCAACAGGTCGCTCGAGCAGCGTCCCAACAAGCGCCCGGTGATGTCCGACCTGCGCGAGTCCGGTGCAATCGAGCAGGACGCCGACGTCATCCTGTTCATCTACCGCGACGAGGTGTACAACCCGGATACCCAGGAGAAGGGGACCGCCGAGATCATCATCGGCAAGCAGCGCAACGGTCCGATCGGCACCGTGCGGCTGACGTTCATGGGCGAGCACACGCGCTTCGAGAATTTTGCCTCTCCCGGATCCTACTGACGTCACACCGTTGCTGGTGGCGGATGGTGATATCCCGACCACGCGGTTGCTGGTGCGCGAATTGCGCCAGAGATTCCCTGACGTTGAAGTCCGCATTCCCGAGACGCTGTTCGGTACGCAGGTGCACGCGCGGCCGATCCTCATCTCGCGCCTGTGCCACCCGGCGCTCGGCTGGCTGCCCGCGCATCTGTCCGATCGTGGCTGCGCCTACGTCGTATTTTCTCGACGACAATTTCTGGAACCTGACCGCCGAAGTCGATCCTCACCTTGCCACTTTCTTCGGCCATCCCGCCGTCGAAGCGACACCTGGACACCTTCGTGCGACAGGCGCGCTGCGTGTATCGTCTGGTCGGCGCGGCTGGCCGACTATGTCCAGGCCCGCTTTCCCGCAGCCCAAGTGATGGCGCTTCCGCCTGGCTTCGACGTGGCGGCCGCCGAGCGCGCGCTGGCGACAGTGCCAGGTGGCGACGATGCGTCGTCCGGAGTCCTGCGCGTCGGCTATCCGACGACGCGCAAGCCAGGCCTCGCCAATCTCTTGTGCGAGATCGTTGCCCGGTCGGCAACGCTGTTCGGGTCGCAGGTGCAATTCGAGTTCATGGGATGGATGCCCGAAGCACTGGAAGCAGCGCCGAACGCGACGCTGCTGCCCCAGATCGATGACTATGGCCGCTATCTCGAATGCATGATCGGGACGGCGGTGGGGGGCTGGCATCGCGCCGCTCCTGCCGGGACAATTCGAGTCGTTCAAGACCGACATCAAGTATCGCGAATACGGAGGCTGCCGCATTCCCGGCATCTACAGCAACGTGCCTCCGTACGCCGATGCGGTCGTCGATGGTCGCACGGGTATCCTGGTTGCCAACGATCCCGCGGACTGGCTGGCGGCGCTGGATACGCTTCGCGCGTCGCCGGCCCGAGGTGCGGCGATAGCTGCAAACGCATGCGCCGACATCCGCGACCGGCGCGACATCAGGGTGACCGGCCCGCGCCTTGCCCATGCGCTGCGCGAAAGCGCCGCCGACGCTATTGCGCAATGAACACGCCTTCGCGCAATGACCGCTGCCATTGCGGGAGTGGCAAGCGGTACAAGGAATGCCACGGCGTGCTGGTGGGTGATCCAGCGCCGCAGCAAAGGCGCGAGGCGATGCGCCTGCTTCGAACCGCACTGACGGCACAGGAAGCGCGTCGGCTGGACGAAGCACGCCGATGCTACGAAGAGGCGCTGACGCTGGTCCCGGAGGCGGCCGATGGCTGGCACATGCTTGGGGTCATCGCGCTCGAGCGCGGCGACTACCTGCTGGCTCGTACGAACATGTTGCGAGCGCTCGACCTCACGAACTGGCGTATCGGGGCGATGCGGCACAATTTGGGGCTGGTCCTGGCCCGGATCCATGCCGGTGAGGACGAACCGATCGTGCGTAGCAGCCGCGCACGCTACCGGGTCTGGCGCGGCAGCGACGCAATCGCCACCTCGGGGCGAACCCCGCTCGTCAGCGTGGTGGTGCCTTCGTACAACCACGCGGCCTATGTCGAGCATGCGCTGCACTCGGTGTTCGCGCAGACCTACCGTCCGCTCGAGTTGATCGTGGTCGATGACGGATCCACCGATGGCTCGCCGGAGGTGATCGCGCGCTGTCTGCACGCCGCCCCGGTGCCGCACCGCTTCGTGCAGCAGGCAAACCTGGGCGCGCCGGCAGCGATCAACCGCGGGGTCAGTCTGGCACGAGGGGAATACGTCAACCTGCTGAATTCCGACGATGCGTTCGCGCCGGCCCGCCTCGAGCGGATGGTCGCGGCGGCGGACGGGTGCCCCTCCGCATGGGGATTCTCGGGCGTGACAGTCGTGGACTCGCGCGGTGCCGCAATCGATCCGCTGGCCGACCGTCGCGCCTTCGACCTGCTGTGCAGCGTGAGTGCGCTGCCGCTGCAGGAAACAGTCGGCTTTGCCCTGCTGACGCAGAACGTCGCGGTATCGAGCGGGAACCTGTTCTTCGCGCGCACGCTGGCGCAGCAGGTGGGTGGGTTTCGTGAATTCCGCTTCAATCATGACTGGGATTTCTGCCTGCGCGCATTGCAGCATGCCGAGCCGTTCTTCGTGCCGGGGCCGCTGTATGCCTATCGACTGCATGGCGCCAATACCATCACGCAGGACGCGGCGCTGGCGCGCGAGGAAGCAAAGCGCATCTGCGTCGATTATCTGCATTGGGCACGAGCGACAAGTTCTCCCGGTAACGAGTTCGCGCCGGCGCCGGCGACATGGGGTTCGCTGTTCGTCAGTGCGGTGCTCGGTGGGGGTATGGCGGAAGTGCTTGCGACGGACGACCTCAAGAGCCTGGCACTGCAAGGGCTCGGCGCGCGGGTCCCAGTGCCGGCGTAGCGGCTCGGCGCGTGGACCGCGCCGGGCGTGCAGGTGCCTGTCGTATACTCGCCGACGCCGCGCAACTTTAACCCTCCCGACTCGATGCAAGCCACCCTGTCAACCAGTCCGAAGCGTACCGCGGTCGTCACCGGCATCACCGGTCAGGATGGCGCCTATCTTGCACAACAGCTGCTCGCCAAAGGCTACCGCGTCTTCGGTACCTACCGACGCGGAAGCTCGGTCAACTTCTGGCGCATCGACGAACTCGGCATTGCGGACCACGAGGGTCTGCAGCTGATCGAATTCGATCTGCTCGACCTCGGATCTGGCATCCGATTGCTCGAGGCGGCGCAGCCCGATGAGGTCTATAACCTGGCGGCGCAGAGTTTCGTCGGCGTGTCGTTCGACCAGCCGGTGGCCACGGGAATGATCACCGGCATCGGCGTGGCCAACATGCTCGAGGCCATCCGCATCGTCAATCGGGACATCCGCTTCTACCAGGCGAGTACGTCGGAAATGTTCGGCCTCGTGCAGGCGATGCCGCAGGACGAGCGCACGGCCTTCTATCCGCGCAGCCCCTACGGCGTGGCCAAGCTTTATGCCCACTGGATGACGATCAATTATCGCGAGTCCTACGGGATCTTCGCGAGCAGCGGGATCCTGTTCAATCATGAATCTCCGCTGCGCGGACGCGAGTTCGTCACGCGCAAGGTGACGCATGCCGTGGCTCGCATCGCGCACGGCCAGCAGCAGGTCGTGGAGCTCGGCAACCTCGATGCCAGGCGCGACTGGGGTTTCGCCGGCGACTACGTGGATGGCATGTGGCGCATGCTGCAGGCGCAGAGCCCCGACACCTTCGTGCTGGCGACCGGGCACATGACGTCGGTACGGGAGTTCGTCGAGCGCAGCTTCGCGGCGATCGACGTGCGGATCGACTGGCGCGGCAAGGGCGTCGAGGAGACCGGCGTCGACACCGCAACCGGCGCCACCCGGGTGCGGATCAATCCGGCGTTCTACCGGCCCGCGGAGGTCGAGCGGCTGCTGGGCGATGCCAGTCATGCGCGCGAAGTACTGGGTTGGGAAGCCCGGACCTCGCTCGACACGTTGTGCAATTTGATGGTGACGGCCGATCTCGCCCGCGCCGAACGTGGCGTTGCGTTCTGACCGCGTACTCGTCACCGG
Organism: uncultured beta proteobacterium; assembly: GCA_963756765.1. Lineage (GTDB taxonomy): Bacteria > Pseudomonadota > Gammaproteobacteria > Burkholderiales > Casimicrobiaceae > VBCG01. Next base: position 24,409 of record CAVWPC010000032.1, read on the forward strand.
GGCCGCGGGGTTCACCGGCCGCCACCTGTGTACGCTGCTGCGCACCGCGGGGTATCGGGTCGCGGGGCTGGTCGAACAAGGTGAGGCGACACCGGAGAATTTCGTTGCGGACCTGGTCGACCCGCAGCAGACAGGCAGGGTGATCGCCGAGTTCGAACCGGACCTGGTCGTGCATCTTGCGGCGATCTCGTTTCCGGGCCACGCGGACGGCGCCCGGATCTACCGCACCAATGTCGAAGGGTCGTATACGCTGCTCGACGCCCTGGCGCGCGCAGCGCGCCCACCGCGACACGTGCTGCTGCCGTCGACCGGCACCGTGTACGGGCGCGTGGAATCGTCGGCGCTGGAGGAGTCCGCAGCGCTGGCCCCCGTGAGCCATTACGCGGTCAGCAAGCTGGCGATGGAATATGTGGCCGGGCAATTCCAGGCTTCGCTCCCCATCACGATCGTACGGCCGTTCAACTACACGGGGCCCGGCCAGAAGGAACCCTTCCTGGTCCCGAAGATCGTGCGGCACTTCGCCGACGGCGCGTCCCGCATCGAACTGGGCAACGTCGATGTGGTGCGCGACTTTCTCGACGTTCGCGTGGTCGCCGAGGTGTACCGGCGCCTGCTCGAGACGCCGCAGGCGGCGGGCGGAACGTTCAACCTGTGTTCGGGCCGCGGTGTCTCGGTGCGTGCGATCGTGCAGGCGCTCGAGGCCGTCGCGGGCCGGCCGATGGAAATCCACGTCAACCAGGAATTCGTGCGCGCCGGCGAGCCGGCGCGCATCGTCGGGTCCGCCGCCCGCCTCGAGCGTGCGATCGGGCTGTTGCCCGACATCGCGCTCACTACGACGCTGGCCGACATGCTGGCCGAGCGTCGCGCTTCCGCGAGCGCAGGCTAGACCCGCTACAGGACTTCCGCCGCGTGGTCGGCGAGACGCGAGCGCTCGCCGCGCTGCAGCGTCACGTGTCCCGAGTGCGACCATCCCTTGAAGCGGTCGACGACGTAGGTGAGCCCGGAACTCCCCTCGGTCAGGTAGGGCGTGTCGATCTGCGCGATGTTGCCCAGGCACACGACCTTGGTGCCCGGCCCGGCGCGCGTGATCAGCGTCTTCATCTGCTTCGGCGTCAGGTTCTGCGCCTCGTCGATGATCAGGAACTTGTTGATGAACGTGCGCCCGCGCATGAAGTTCAGGCTCTTTACCTTGATGCGCGAGCGGATGAGGTCACGGGTGGCGGCGCGGCCCCATTCGCCGGCCTCGTCGTCGGTCTTGTTGAGGACGTCGAGGTTGTCCTCGAGCGCGCCCATCCACGGATTCATCTTCTCTTCCTCGGTTCCGGGCAGGAAACCGATGTCCTCGCCGACCGGCACCGTGACCCGCGTCATGATGATCTCGGTGTAGACCTTGAACTCGAGCGTCAGCATGAGGCCCGCCGCGAGCGTCAGCAATGTCTTGCCGGTTCCGGCCTGCCCCAGCAGCGTGACGAAGTCGATCTCGGGGTTCATCAGCAGGTTCAGCGCGAAGTTTTGCTCGCGGTTGCGCGCGGTGATGCCCCAGACATTGTTCTTCTGATGCGAGTAGTCCTTCAGCGTCGACAGCAATGCGGTCTTGCCGGTGATTTCCTTGACGATCGCGTAGAAGGGCGCCTCGTCTTTCTTCTCCTGGTACAGGAATTCGTTTTGCAGCAGGGAAGGAATCAATGGACCCGCCAGCCGGTAATAGGTGTGGCCACCCTGCTGCCACGATTCCATGCCCTTGCCGTGCTTGTCCCAGAAATCGGCAGCGAGTTCGCGCGAGCCGGAATAGAGCAGCTCGCTGTCCTCCAGGACCTTGTCGTTGAAGTAGTCCTCGGCTGCCATCCCCAGCGCACGCGCCTTGATGCGCATGTTGATGTCCTTGGACACCAGGATCACCTGGCGCTTGGGTTGCTGGTGCGCGAGGTGCATTACCACGGCGATGATCTGGTTGTCGGCCTTGCCCCCGGCGAGCGACGGCGGCAGCACGGTGGAGATCGTCTCGGTCTGCAGGAACAGGCGCCCGGTTGCGGCGCCATTGGATTTCTCGTCGAGCGCAATGCCCTTGGCGATGCCGTCGCCGGCTTCGCCCAGCGCGGTCACCAATTCGTCCAGAAACCGGCTCACCTGCCGCGCGTTGCGCGCGACCTCGGTCATGCCCTTCTTGTTGCTGTCGAGCTCCTCCAGCGTCAGGATGGGCAGGTAGATGTCGTGCTCCTCGAACCGGAACAGGCTCGTGGGGTCGTGCATCAGCACATTGGTATCGAGGACGAAGAGTTTCGTCGCGGACGCAGAACCGGACTTGGCCGATTTGCGGGAAGGGAGGAGGTGCAGCGTGGATGGGGCGGGGCGCAACTTGCGTTCGACCATGGGCCTCCTTAAGGGGCATGCGGCGACGGCGTGAGATTACCAGACAAGCGCACCCATGCTAGCCTTCGCCGGAACGGGAACACAAGGGGTGGTAGAGACGGGGTCGGCTTGGAACGAGCGGTTGTGGTCGAAATCGCACAGATCGTCCCGCGCCGCGTGACGCCCGGATGACAGCGCCGGCGGCCGTGCGGACGATAGCCGCGGTCGCGCCGCGGGAGATCAGGCGCCGAAGTAGGCCGTGCGAAGGCGTTCGGCGAGCGCCGGACCGAAGGTAAGTTCGGCTGTCCTGCGTGCTGCGGCACCGATCGCCCGGCCGAGTTCCGGGTCGTCGCGCAGCAAGCGCAGATGGCGCAGCGCGGTCTCGTCGTCATCGTGATCGAACAGGTAGCCGTCGACGCCGTCGGTAATGAGGTCCGCCGCAAAGCCGGCGTCGCGGGCACAGACGACGGGCAGTCCCGTCGCCATCGCTTCGGCGATGACCCGGCCCGCTGGCTCCAGCCAATGCGGGCTGGTACGGTAATAGAAGCAGTCGAGCGTGCGCAGGAAACTTCCGGCTTCCTCGGCCCCGGGCGGCAGCAATTCGAGATTCGGAACCGGTCGCGATGGCGGAAAGTGGCGCAGCAACACGGTCCCGCCCAACAGCCGCACGCGCATGCGTTCATCGACCAGGCGCCGCAGCAGGTCGGGCTCGTCGTGATGATACTTGTGATGATGGTTGCGGCTCAGGCGGCCGACGGTAAAAAGCGTGCCGGCGGCCCGGTGCCCTGTGCCTGGCGTAAACCGCGCCAGGTCGATCGGCGTCGGATAGGCAACGCCCGGCAGGCCGCAGCGCACGCGAAACGTCTCGGACGGCATCAGCAATTCGACGGGCAGTGACGATTGATCGAGCAGTGCCTGGACGAGGTCGAGGAGTGCCGGCGCGTTGTCGACGTTGTGCATGACTAGCAGCCGCGCGGGCCGGCAACGGGCGAGCCAGGTTGGTGGCGCCTGCCAGCTGCCGAAAAAGACCAGCACGCCTTGGTCGGGATGCCGCCCGTGTTCCGGGTCGAGTTCCAGCACGCCGCGTGCTGCCAGCGCGGGTGGAACGGGTGCCCGCGTCGACCACAAGGTCACCGGTGTACGACCGTCTTCGCCGAGCAGGCGCGCCGCCTGCAACGCATGCAACTCGGTCCCGCCGAATTCGTTTTCGAATGGTGAAACAAGGTGGACGGGCGTCCCGCGCGGCACCGGACCGGGATCGGGGCGCCCTGAAGCGGGGCCGACCAGTGCAGCAACGCGGGTCGCCGCGATGCGGGCGTTGTCGCGCTCGAACCTGAAGTTGCGGATACGGATGTAATCCTCGGAAATCTGCGGGTCAGCCGGGGCGAGCCGCAGCGCCCGTTCGACCTCCAGCTCACTGCTGGGCAAATCGTTGGCGTCCCAAGCCAGCAGCGCATCGGCGTGCAGCGCCTCCATATGGTCGGGATCGCGGGCGAGCACGGCGCGAAACCCGGCACGCGCGCGACGATGGCTTCCTGCCGCGGCCGCTGCGATGCTCTGGGCGAGCAGGGTGTCGATGGTCTCGTGGGCCGAGGCTGGGTCTGCTGCCGCGGGATCCGCCCGCATCCGACCGTGGCAGGCCTTGTAGCGCAGGCCGCTGCCGCAAGGGCAGGGAGCGTTGCGGTTCGTCGGCGCCGGCGGTGAAGACCATCCGACGGTCGGCGCTGCGGCAGGTGCAAGGTGCTGCAGCCGGTTGCTCACGGCAGCCTGCAGGTCGGGGTTGAAGCGCGTCGCGCTGGCCCACGACGCGCGCGCCTCGTCGTCCTGACCGAGACGGGCACACGTGTCGCCCAGGGCCAGGTGATAGTCGGCGGCGTCGCCATTCAGGAAGATCGCCTGGCGGAACACCAGGCGGGCAGTCTGCAGCTGTCCGGCCTGCAGATGGGTCTGAGCCTTGAGGTACAGGACATTGGGTTCATCGGGAAAATCGCGCATCGCTTGCGCGTAGAACGCGAGCGCCGCATCGATCCGCCCGTCGCGCTGCAGTGCTATCCCCTGTTGCAGATGGTCGAAGTGCGCATTCCAAGCCGCTTCGCGGGCCGGCGCGAAGCGTTGCTGCACGATGTCATGGAAACGCAGATGTTCACCCCGGTTGTGCCGGTTGAGCCCGACGCCGCTGCCGGATGTGCCGGCCTCGGCATGATAGAAGTGCGTTGGCTCGCGTACGGTCCCGATGTTGGTAAGCGTCATCAGACGCAGCCAGAAATCCCAGTCCTCACTGGTGGCGAGGGATTCGTCGAGGCGGTGTCCGGTGTCGCGCAGGCTGCGGTGCAGCAGGCACGACATGGCCGATATCTGGCAGTTGTAATACATGATCAGCGGATTGAAGCCCTGCTGCCGCTGCTGGACCACGCGGTGCAGTCGATCGATTGCCCATAGCTGGCCGTAGACCAGCCGCGGGTGGTCCGGCGCCGCAGAGCGCGCCAGCAGCCGCGTGACATGCGTTGGCTCCAGCATGTCGTCGTCGTCGAGGAAGCCGATCCATTCGCCGGACGCAGCGGCAAGGCCGGCGTTGGCCGCGGCCGGTCGATTGAGCTTGCGGGTTTGCGTGAGCAGCCGCGCGCGGCTGAGCGTGGGCAATGCCGGCAGCGGCGGATGGGCGCCTCCAGTGGCGTCGACCACCAGCAGTTCGAGCGGCCGGTGAAGCTGCGCTGCCACGGATGCGATCGCATCCGCGACACACGGGCGGCCCATGCTGCGGATGATGATGCTGACGAGCGGCGGTACCACTATGCGCAGCAACAGCGCGCGCCGCAGGCACCCCGCTGCCAAAATGACGATGTGGTCGACAGACCGACCGGCGAATCCGCAGCGATGACCATCGACGTCGTCAGCGCTTTGCTGCGATCTTCCCCGGCGGAGGGGCAAGCGCCTGCACGGCCGCCAGCACTTCGTCGACATGGCCGTCGACCTTGACCTTGCGCCACTCCCTGGCCAGCGCGCCGCTGCCGTCGATCACGAACGTCGAGCGCTCGATGCCGCGAACCTGCTTGCCGTACATGTTCTTCATGCGGATCACATCGAACTGCGCGCAGAGGCGCTCGTCCGTGTCGGCGATCAACTCGAAGGGGAACTCCATCTTCGCCTTGAAGCCCTCGTGCGATTTCAGCGAATCGCGTGACACGCCGACCACGACCGCCCCAGCCTTGCGAAATTGCGTATACGCGTCGCGGAACTGTGCCCCTTCATTGGCACAGCCAGGCGTGTTGTCCTTCGGATAGAAATACAGCACAACTGTTTCGCCACGGTGTTTGGAAAGGGTGAACGTGCCGCCGGTAGCGGGCGCCGAGAAATCGGCAACCTTGGTGCCCAGCATCGATGCCTCCATCCTTTGAAAGTTATGCGGCCCGCGCGAGGTCGACCTCGCCCAGGAACTCGGAGCCTTGCACCAGCAGCGTACCCGAACGGCCGGGCACGCTCCCCATACCGGTCGTGCACCGCGGCAGCGCCATGGGTTCGACGGATTCGAACAGCGAGCGTGTCGGCCCCAGCATCCAGCCCTGCGCCTTCCAGCCCAGGATCAACTGCTCGAACGCGCCAATGAGACGCATGCCCTCGAGCTCGGCGTGCAGCGTGAAAACGTGCCCGGCGGACGCGGGCTCGCGGGTACGGGCGAGCAGGTGCGCGGCGACATTGTCTTCCGCAACGCCGTCGAGGCCGATCATCTCGTCCAGGGTCGGGAGCGTCGTCGGCAATTGCGGGCAGCGCAGGAGCTCGCCATTCCAGACCGGCAGATGCGGGTGGCTGCCGCGACCGTCGCTGCAATAGTCGAAGCCCAGGCGCTGGGTCAGGCGCATGGCGTGCACGTTCATTTGCCAGCCCGCGGCACCATGCGTGTGCGGCGGTTCGCGCATGATCTCGGTGAAGCGTTCGCAGGCGCGCCGCATTTCGTCGTGCGTCCAGCCGGCATCGGCGCCGCCGACGCCATCCTGCCAGCGGATGTGATCCCAGCAGTGCACGCCGGTCTCGTGTCCCGCGTCGCGCACGCGCTGCATGATGTCGCCGGCCCGGCGACCGATGTCGGGCCCCGGCAGCAGGGTCCCGTACAACAGCGTCCGCAGGCCATAGTGGCGCACCACCGACGTGCGCCGGACCTTGCCCAGGAATCCGGAACGGAAGACCCGCTTGATGGCGCGACCGGTGTGATCCGGGCCGAGTGAGAACAGGAACGTCGCGGTGACATTGTGCCGGCGCAACAGCGCCACCAGCGCGGGGACCCCCTCGCGCGTGCCGCGCAGCGTGTCGACGTCGATTTTCAGGGCCAGGCGCATCGCGCTTCGGATTCCGGTCAATCGGTGGGCAGGCGGCGGCGGTCAAGGCGCCCGCGTGTGATCGGCGCCCGAATCGCGCCACCGTTGGCGCGCCGCGGCGCCGCTTCTCTTCGTCGCTGGACGGTGTCAGTCGACGAGCTGCCGCGCTTCACTCACCTGGCTTCGATAAGCCTCGAAGATGCGGGCCAGGGCGTCGTCCATCGCTACCAGAGGTTGCCAGCCGAGATCGGCGCGGGTATTCGCGATCTTCGGGACCCGGTTCTGCACATCCTGATAGCCGCTTCCGTAGTAGGCGTCCGCGGTGGTTTCGACCAGTTGCACACGCGCGGCGTTCTCGGCGTACTCGGGGTAGTGCGCGGCCATCGCGAGCATGCGCTGCGCGAGCTCACGCACCGACCAGTTGTTGGCTGGATTGCCGATGTTGTAGATCTTGCCGGACGCGACGCCGTGGGCGTTGGCGATGATCTTGAGCAGCGCCGAAATCCCATCGTCGATGTAAGTGAACGTGCGCCGCTGCGTGCCGCCGTCGACCAGCTTGATCGGCTCGCCCCGCACGATGTGGCCGAGGAACTGCGTGATCACCCGCGAGCTGCCTTCTTTCGCCGTGTTGATCGAATCGAGCCCGGCACCGATCCAGTTGAATGGCCGGAACAGCGTGTAGTCGAGGCCTTCCTGCATGCCGTACGCGTGGATGACTCGATCCATCAATTGCTTGGCGCAGGCGTAGATCCACCGCGGCTTGTTGATCGGGCCGAGCACCAGGTCGGAAGCCTCCGGATCGAATTCCTCGTCCGACGACATGCCATAGACCTCGGACGTCGACGGGAAGACGATGCGCTTCTTGTACCGGACGCAGGCGCGCACGATGGGCAGGTTGGCCTCGAAATCGAGTTCGAACACGCGCAGCGGCTCGCGCACGTAGGTGGCGGGGGTGGCGATGGCGACCAGCGGCAGCACCACGTCGCACTTCTTCACGTGGTACTCGATCCACTCGCGGTTGATCGTGATGTCACCCTCGAAAAAATGGAAGCGTGGCTGTGCCAGCAGATCGGACACGCGGTCGCTCTGCATGTCCATGCCATGGATTTCCCAGTCGGTCGCGCGCAGGATGGCCTGCGACAGGTGATGGCCGATGAAGCCGTTGACGCCGAGGATGAGGATGCGTTTCATGGGATTGCCGGGTCCGGGAGCGGGCATTCTACCGCGGGCCGCGCAGACGCAGGCACGTTGGCGCACCGTGGACATGACGCGGCAGGCAATGCATCACCGGCATCAGATTGTGCATGGAAGACCCGCGTGCCGTGCGGGTTCCGGCGCTCGCCAACGCCGGAACCTTGCTTCTCGCTCATGCGGTGGCGGTTCGGTTCGGCCCACCGAGCGGAACCGCCACTGCACCCCAGCGCGCTCGGAACTGTTCGACGGACATCGGCTTGCCGCTGACTTCCAAGTCGAGGATCGTGAGCGAGCCCCCGCCGCCGCATCGGGCGATGAGCCGTCCATCAACGATCTCGATCGACGCCGGTCCCGCGTGCGCATCAACATCGGCGATCCTGCTGCGCAGAATGCGCGCAGGGTGACCTTCGAGCGTCGTGGCGGCCCCCGGGTAGGGCGGCGCCACGGCACGCACCAGGTTGTGGATGGTGGCTGCGCTCGCGCGCCAGTCGATGCGGCCATCGGCCGCCGTCCGGCCGCCGAAATACGAACCACTATGGAGCGCGAGCGCCACGCGCGGCGCGGTTCCCGCCAGCAGTCCCGGCATCGCGCGGTCCAGCGTCATCTCGGCGGCCACCGTCACCTTGGTGAAGACTTCACGCGCCGTATCGTCGGGCAGGATCGGCACGGCCGTCTGCGCGACCAGGTCGCCGGCATCGGGCTTGTCGACCATGTAATGGAGGCTCGCGCCCGTCTCTCGTTCCCCATGCAGCACCGCCCAGTTGACCGGCGCGCGACCACGATAGCGCGGCAGTAGCGAACCGTGCATGTTGAGGGCGCCACGTCGTGGCAAAGCCAGCAGCTGCGGACCCAGCATGCTGCGATAGTAGAAGCTGAACAGGAAATCCGGCGCGTGGCCAGCCACGGCAGCGACTACGGTGGGCGTGTTGGGATCGTCCGGCAGAAGCGTCGCAATGCCATAGCTCGCCGCCACGTCCGCCACTCGTTCGAACCATAACGCCTCGTCCGGATGATCACGATGCGTGACGACCAGCGCCACGTCGACCTGGTGCGCGAGGAGTACGCGCAGGCAACGTGCGCCGACGTCGTGGTAGGCGAAGACGACGGCACGCGGTCGAGCAACAGGTCCGATTGGCGTCACCGTTGGCCGCAGATTGCGCGCCGGCGCGCGCAGGCCAGGTTCCTCACAGCGCGACTCCCGAGCGCAGTGTCTGGGGCCGCTGACCATCATCCGCGCGCGGCGCGGGAAGCGTGGCGGGTGGCGGATCGCTGCGTTCGAGTACCGCCCGTATGGTGTAGCGCGGGCGATCCCGAACCTGCTGGTAGATGCGCCCGACGTACTCGCCCACGAGGCCCACGCCGAACAGCACGACCCCGATCAGGAAGAATTCGAGGATGTCCCGGTCCCAGAGCGCGGAAACCCCGTGCTCAAAATCGCCTGCGGTCGCCCGCCGCACCATGACCACGAGGTAGAGCACGAGCGACATCGCCGCCACGAACATGCCGAACAGCGAAAACAGCTGCAACGGTACCAGCGAGAACCCGGTCACCAGGTCGAAGTTGAGACGGATGAGGCGGTACAGCGAATATTTCGACTCTCCCGCCGCGCGCTCCTCGTGCGCGACCTCGACCTCGGTCGCCCGGTGCGCGAACGTGTATGCCAGCGCCGGGATGTAGGTACTGACCTCGCGACTTGCCGCCACCGCGTCGACGATGTCACGGCTGTAAGCGCGCAACATGCAGCCCTGGTCGGTCATCCTGATTCGCGTGATGCGCTCGCGCAGCCGGTTCATCGCGCGTGAGGCGATGCGGCGCCACCAGGCGTCCTCGCGCTGGAGCCGTATGCCGCCGACGTAGTCGTGGCCTGCATCCATCGCGGCCAGCAATTTGGCAATCTCCTCCGGCGGATTCTGCAGGTCGGCGTCGAGGGTCACCACGCGCTCGCCGCGCACGCGCTCGAATCCCGCGATGATCGCCATGTGCTGGCCGTAGTTGGCGTTGAACAGCACGACGCGGGTCACGTCGGGTCGCGCCAGGAACTGGTCCTTCAGCAGCGCCGCGGAGCGATCGTGGCTGCCGTCGTTGACGAAGATGATTTCGTAGGGGATGGCGAGCGCATCCAGTGCCGGGTAGAGGCGAGCGAAGAGTGCAGGAAGGCCGGTCTCTTCGTTGTAGACCGGCACGACCACGGACAATTGCGGCGTCATCACTGGCTCGCTGGTCGCCGATGCGCGGCAAGGATTTCCGCGCACGCCGCGCATACTCGGTCCACGTCGGCGTCGGTCATCGTGGGGAACAAGGGTAACGTCACGGTCGAATCGGCAATCCGCTCGGTGTGCGGAAGGTCTCCGCGATGATAGCCGAAGCTGCGGAATGCCGTCGCGAGGTGCGCCGCTTCGTAGGAAACGCCGCTCCCGATCCCGCGGCGTTCCAGCTCCGCGCGGAAACCGGCACGCGAAAGCGTGAGGTCGCCCAGTGGCAGCAGCGGCGCGAACATGTTCCAACTGTGGTCGTCGGCGAAACCCGCATGGCCGGGGTGCGGGAGCTCGCAAGGGGGGTCGGTTCGGAAAAGCTCGAGATAGCGCTGGGCAAGTGCGCGCCGGCGGGCGTTGAATCCGGGCAGCGCGGCAAGCTGGTGCAGGCCGATCGCCGCATTCACGTCGGGGAGGTTGAACTTGCCTCCGGCCTGCGCGACGTCGCGTGTTCCGTCCGGCAGTCGGGTAATGCCATGAAAGCGCAGCACGTCGATCGCCGCGGCCTCATTCGCATCGTTGACTACGAGGGCGCCGCCTTCGATCGTCGTGATGTTCTTGTTGGGATGGAAGCTGAACACGCAAAGGTCTCCGAAGCTGCCGATGCGGCGCCCGCGCGAGGCGGAACCGATCGCCAGCGCCGCATCTTCGATGATCCGCAGCTTGTGCCTTGACGGCGAGCGCGCACAGCGCGTCCATGTCGCAGGGAAGGCCCGCGAAATGCGTCGGCATGATCGCGCGCGTACGCGGCCCGATGCGTGCTTCGGTTGCGGCGAGGTCGAGATTGCGCGTGCCCGGCTCGACGTCGACGAACACGGGTGTGGCGCCAACCTTGACGATCATGTTCGGGGCCGCGAAGAAGGTCATTGCGGGCGTGATGACCTCGTCACCCGGTCCGATGCCGCAGAGGCGCAGCGCGATCTCCAGCGCCGCAGTCGCCGACGACACGACGCGGACCGGACGGCCGCCCACGAAGTCCGTCAGCGCAGCCTCGAAGGCCTGCACCTTCGGGCCGCTGGTGATCCAGCCCGACCGCAGCACGCTCGCGACATCGGCGATGGTCGTCTCGTCGAGGGTGGGCCGGGCGAAGGGGAGGTACGGTGTGGCGGTCATTGGGGGTTCTCGCTCGTCTTTGCTGCTTGACGTGGCCGCGAACAAGCTGCGGCATCCTGTCCGCTGGCTGGACCAACACGGCCTCATCCGCGCGCCACCAGCCAGACACCGACGACGATGAAGCCGATGCCGATCCAGCGCGCCGGTGCGAGCGCCTCGCCAAACAGGTAATAGGCGGCGATGGCATTGATCACGTAGCCGAGCGACAGCAACGGATAGGCGATCGAAACCGGCACCCGCGAGAGCCCCATGATCCATACGAGCAGGCTCAAGCCGTACAGAGTGACGCCAGCCATGAAGTGACGCTGCGTCGCCATCTGCCACAGCATGCCGGGCCAATTGTCGAGGGTGAGTGTGATGACGCCGAGCGCGTTGGTGCCGGCCTTGAGCAGCAGCTGCGCGGCGGCGTTGAGCAGCACGCCCGTCAGCAGGAACGCAAATGCGGCGAGGCTCATGCGAACTCCGGGGCGCCCAACGCACCCGGCGCGCAACGCGCGGCATAGAGGCGTTGCCCGGCCGGGCGCGCGGAACCTGGCAGGCCTCGTACGCGCTTCATCGGCGAGCCACCAGCGCGCGGCGCGGGTCGCGCGCCAGCACGCGCATTGGCAGACCCCGCGCGGCGAGTTCCGCTGCGGTCGACTCGTCCATCAACGCGTAGGCCTGCGCAGCGGCCGCCCAGGTTGGGCGCCATTCGGCGAGAGACAGTCCCTTGCCTGGCTCGGCGGCGAGGCCGAGTGCCATCTCGTCCCGGTATTCGACGAGGGTTGTGGGACGTTGCAGGTAGAACGGAAAGGTCTGGTCATAGCTTGCCACCTGATAGACGGGGTACGCGGGATCGAGCGGGCCGCCATTGGCCCGTTCCGCGGCCTGAAGGATATCGTAGGCGGAGCGCACGACGCGAAATGCGTCATGGCCCTGGAACGCCAGCAGCAGCCCGCATAGCGACAGGAACGACAGCGCCGCGATACCCCAGGTTTTGCCCGCGGGCGTTTCGCGGCGAAACGCGACAAAGGCCGTGACGCCGGCCGCAGCGAAGGCCGCAAGCGCGGCCGTGATCCAGGGCCCGAAGGCCGCATAGACCGACACGGGAGAGCGCGCATCCGCGAGTCGCGCGACCAGGTCGTCGAAGAAAAGGAGCTGCCCGACGAACAGCAGCGATGCGCCGGCGGCGAGCGGCACCGCGATCCACATGAGCACGCGCGGGGACAGGCGGGTGAGTTCGAAGCCCAGCACCAGCGCCAGGGCGGGAAACATCGGCAGGATATACGACGGCAGCTTCGATCCCGAGATACTGAAGAACACGAACACGAATGCCGCCCAGATCACGCAAAAGCGTTCCCAGGAAAATCCGTTGGCGGCGACCGGCGCTGCCGTCCAGCTGCGCGGCAGCGTCCATGCCCACACGAGCAGCCAGGGGAAGAGGCCCAGCAGGAACCAGGGGACGAAGTAGTGCCAGTCGCCCGTGCGATTGTGCGAGGTCGTCAGGAACCGCTGAAAATGTTCGTGGATGAAAAAGAACTGCGCGAACTCGGGATTCGCCGCGGACACCAGCACGAACCACGGCGCGGTGAGCACGAGGTAGACCGCAATGCCCGGCAGCGCGTGCAGCCGGCGCCACGGACCGCCGTCGCGCGTGGCCAGCGTATAGAGGACGAGCGTGGCGCCGGGAATCACCAGCGCCACCAGGCCCTTGGTCAGCGTGGCGCCGGCTAAGGCGGCGTACGCGACCAGCATCCAGCCACGCTGGCCGGCGCGATCGAGTTCCGCCCGCTGCGCGAGCAGGAATGCGCACAGCGCGGCCGCCAGCCAGAAGTTGAGCAGTGCATCGAGCGTCAGGAAGTGCGCGAGTCCGACGTGCCATACGCAGCCGGCGAGGACCAGCGCGGCATAGGCGCCGGCATCAGGCCCGGCCAGCCGCCATGCGGCAAAGCCGACCACCAGAATCGCCAGGAAGCCGCTCAGGGCCGCAGGCAGTCGGGCTGTCCATTCGTCGAACCCGAACGCAAGGAACGCCGCCGCGCCGAGCCAGTATTGCAGCGGCGGCTTTTCGAAGTACTTGAGATCGTTCAGGCGCGGGGTCACCCAGTCGCCATTGACCGCCATTTCACGCGCGATCTCCGCATAGCGGCCCTCGTCCGGGTGCTGCAGGCGCCGCGCGTCGAGCGAGACAAACCACACGCACGCCGTGGCCAGTGCCAGTAGCCACCAGGCACTGCGGGGTAGTGAGGCGAGCATTCGGGGGGCGATCGGCAGCGGGGGATACGCGACGGGCGGAAGAAGGGACCGCCATGCATTCTACCGTGCAGCACTTCGTGTCGATGGCGCACCTTGCAGCGACGGCCGTGCCCTCCCTTGCATGGGTCCGATGTTTGCGCATACCATCGCACGCATGTGCCAACGTTCGCGGCTCGACCCTCGCCTTCGTCCAACCGGTTCGCATTCCCTCGCGCGGTGTCGGCACGGTGGTTCGCCTGTGGGCACGCCACCCGCGCGACGCTAAACTGCAACTCGATGTCCTAGCAAAGCCGCCGGCGAAGGCCCCGGCGGCTTTTTCATGTTCGAGGTTCCTACATGGCCGTACCGCTCAGCCTCTACGACAACTACACGCGTTCGCAGCGCCCGTTCGAACCGCTGGAGGCGACCGGTCCCGTCGGCCTCTATACGTGCGGGCCGACCGTGTACGACTACCAGCACATCGGCAACTTCCGCACCTTCCTGTTCGAGGACGTGTTGAAGCGCGTGCTGCGCTGGAACGGATTCCGCGTTCGGCATGTGATGAATATCACCGACGTCGGCCACCTGACCTCCGATGCCGATACCGGCGAAGACAAGATGGAGAAGGGCGCGCGCCGTACCGGCAAGTCGGCCTGGGAAATCGCCGAACTCTATACCCGGGACTTTCTGGTCAATCTCGCTCGCCTCAACATCGAGGAAGCGCAGACCCTGTGCCGCGCGACGGACCACATCGCGGAGCAGATCGCGTTCATCGCCGACATCGAACGCAACGGCTTCACGTACACCACCGCCGACGGTGTCTACTTCGATACGTCGAAACAGCCGGACTACGGCTACCTCGCGCGCCTGGACATTCACGGCCTCGAAGCGGGCCGGCGCATCGAGGTTGGGGAAAAGCGGTTGCCCACCGACTTTGCGCTGTGGAAATTCTCCCCGCCCGGCGAGAAGCGACAGATGGAATGGGACAGTCCCTGGGGGAAGGGCTTCCCCGGGTGGCACATCGAATGCTCGGCGATGGCCCAGAAGTATCTGGGCGACTACTTCGACATTCATTGTGGCGGCGAAGACCACATTCCCGTGCACCACACGAACGAGATCGCCCAGACCGAGGCGCGCGTCGGCACGCGCCTCGCGAACTACTGGCTGCACGGCTATTTCCTGCTGCTGAACGACGCCAAGATGGCCAAGTCGGCGGGCGAATTCCTGCGCGTCGATTCGCTGATCGAACGTGGCTACGATCCGCTCGTTTATCGCTATCTGTGCCTGACGGCGCACTATCGCACGCAAATGAGCTTTACCTGGGACGCGATGGATGCCGCGGCGACTGCGCTCGACCGCCTGCGTAACGGTTTCCGTGCGCTGGCGCAGGCGCCCGCTGCCGACGCCGATGCTGGCTATCTCGATCGCTTCACCGCCGACCTGAACGATGACCTCAATGTGCCGCGGGCGCTGGCGGTGGCGTGGGAAGTACTGCGTGGTGGCCTGCCCGCGCCGGTCAAGCGCGCCACGCTGCTGCGGTTCGACGAAGTGCTGGGTCTGGGATTGGCGCAGTGGGCCCCGCGCGAGGAGAGCGTTCCGCCGGAGGTGCGCCAATTGGCCGAGGCGCGCCTTGCCGCGCGCCTGGCGAAGCAATGGCCGGAAGCCGATCGCCTGCGCGCGGAGCTGGGCGCCGCGGGCTGGGATATGGAAGACCAGGCGCAGGGCTACCGTCTGAAACGACGCTAGACAACTGAAGGCGTTAGCGCGGTTTGAGCCCCTGCCGCTGCGCTGCGCCGCACCCGGATCCGCTGGTATCTGCAGGCGCGCCCGCTCGCGGCTTGCTTAGCGCGGGCCAACCGCCCGCATGAGGTGCCCGCGTACGGGCGGATCCGCTAGAACATGCGCTCGATGCGCCCGGTGTAGAGCACCGGCCCCTGGGGTGCCCCGGTGGGCGAACCACCGGCCTGTTCCAGGCTGACCGCCAGCGCGGGTACACCGGCGAACGCGACGTCCGGCGGCGACGGCAGCGTGATGCGTCCGATGCCGCTCGCGGGCACGAGGCCCAGTGAGCGGGGTGCCGCACCGTCGGGCAGCATCCACAATTCGAGAGCCCGGCCGGCGGGGACCGGCGCACCACCCACCACTTTGACCGTCATGACGCGATCGCCGCGCGCCATCGAGGCGAGCAGCGCCGGCCGCGCATCTTCGCCGGCGAGCACGACGACGATCGGTTGCTCGGCGACCGGCGGTCGGGGCGCGAGCAGCGTCACGGCCAGGCCCACCATGCCGACGAAGCAGGCGACCGCAAGGCCGCGCCAGAATCCGAGGCGGCTCCACCACGGCCCGGGAACCGGCGGTCGGGTCTGCTGCAGGCCCAGGCGCAGCGCAATCACCCGCCACACGCGCGGCGACGGCGTTAGCGGCGGCGCGCCTTCGGCGAGCGGGGATAGCCGGTTCTCCCACGCGCGCACGGCACCCGCGACCGCGGTATCGGTCTGGGCGACATGGGCGAAGCGGCTGCGCGCCCTCGGCGACAGCGTACCCAGCGCATACGCCGCGGCAAGGGCGTCGAGGCGCGCGGCACGGTCGGGGCGGGACAGGTTCATTCGGAGCGCACGTAGCCAGCCCGGTCGAGGCAGGTCTTCAAGCGTTCGAGGCCGCGCCGGACCCACGACTTGACCGTCCCGAGCGGCTGCCGCAGGTGGGTCGCCAGCTCGGAGTGCGACAGGCCCTGGTAGAAGGCGAGCGCGATCGCCTGTTTCGGCCCGGCATCGAGCGTCTCGACGCACTCCCTCACCGATTGCGCCTCGGCGCCCGCGAGCAGCATTTCCACCGGCGTCATGGTCTCCGACGGCGGGTCGTAGGCGGGGGCGTCGTCATCGTCGGCGATGAGGGTCACGGTGTCGATCTCGCGGCGGCGCAACTGGTCGAGGCAGCGATTGCGCACGATCGTCGTCAACCAGGTCAGCGGCTGACTCTTCGCGGATTCGTAGGAACCGGCGTGATGCCATACGCTGACGTACGCTTCCTGCAGGATTTCCTCGGCGGCAGGGGCGTCACGCAAGATACGCACGGCGACGCCGTACAGATGCGCCGACGTGAGTTCGTAGAATTCGCCGAAGGCCGCCTGGTCGCCCAGCGCAACGCGTGCCAGCAACCCGGCGAGCCGGACGCTGCGGTCGTTCGGTGGGGCGGAGCCGGCCATGCGCGACGACCTCTCCGCCTAGCCGCGCGCGCGCTGCTTCTGCCAGAGGACGTCAGGCGTGCCTGCGCTGCGGTTGAGCGCGCGAGCCAGCACGAACAGGAGATCCGAGAGCCGGTTGAGATAGATGCGGGAGCGGTCGGACACGGGCTCGCTTGCGCTCGTCTCGACCAGGATACGCTCGGCCCGCCGGCACACGGTGCGCGCGACGTGGGCTTGCGCTGCCGCGCGCGTGCCGCCCGGCAGGATGAATTCCTTGAGCGGCGCCAGCTCGGCGTTGAACGCTTCGACGGCCGCTTCAAGCCGTTCGATGTGGTCGGTGCCGATGGCGTCATGGCCAGGGATGGACAATTCGCCGCCGAGGTCGAACAAGTCGTGCTGCACATCGATCAGGCATTGCGCGATCGGGCCAGGCAGGTCTTCGGCCAGCACCGTGCCGAGCACCGAATTCAGTTCGTCGACCGCACCGATCGCGGCGATGCGCGGCGACGCCTTGCTGACGCGCGAGCCATCGCCCAGGCCGGTCGTGCCGGAATCTCCGGTGCGCGTGACGATTTTCGAGAGGCGGTGTCCCATGCGTGTGTTGTCCCCAGCGGCGTGCCGGCGTGGTCGAGCGTAGCCAAAGAGCCGCGGCGCGGCAAGGATAACGGCTTCCGCGCGGTTCGACAGCTTCCGCCGCTTGTCGCTCGCCCCGGCCGCGGCGGTAAGATGCGTGGACAGGAACAGGAGTTGTGGAGGAACCCAGGGATGAACGCCCACGCGCAGGGTCTCGAGCGCAACGCCGCCAATCACGCCCCGTTGACGCCGCTGTCGTTGATCGCGCGCGCCGCCGAGGTATACCCGGAACGGCTTGCCATCGTGCACGGGGCACGCCGTTACACGTGGGCGGATGCCTACGCGCGGGCGCGCCGACTCGCGTCGGCGCTTAGCCGTCGCGGCATCGGGGAGAGCGACACCGTCGCCGCCATGCTGGCCAATACACCCGAGATGATCGACGCTCATTTCGGCGTGCCCATGACCGGCGCCGTCCTCAACACCCTGAACACCCGCCTCGACGCCGAAGCGATCGCCTTCATGCTGGACCATGGCGAGGCGAGGGTATTGCTGACCGATACCGAGTTCGCACCGGTGATCGCTGCTGCGCTGGCGCGCGCGCGGCGCAAACCCCTGGTGGTGGACGTGGCCGACGCGCTCGGCCCGGGCGGCGAGCGCCTGGGCGAGGACTACGAGGCGTTCATCGCGGCGGGCGACCCGCAGTTCGCGTGGCAGCCCCCGGTGGATGAGTGGCAGGCGATTTCGCTCAACTACACGTCGGGTACGACCGGCAATCCCAAGGGTGTCGTCTATCACCACCGTGGCGCCTATCTCAACGCCCTGTCGAACATCATCGACTGGGGCATGCCGCGGCACAGCGTCTACCTGTGGACGCTGCCGCTGTTCCACTGTAACGGCTGGTGCTTCGCGTGGACCATGGCGGCCAATGCCGGGGTCAATGTGTGCCTGCGCAAAGTGGAGGCCGGGGCGATTTTCGACGCGATCCGGGATCACCGCGTTACCCATTACTGCGGCGCTCCGGTCGTCCATTCGCTGCTCATCAATGCCCCCGACGAGATGAAGCGTGGCATCACGCACAAGGTGTCCGCCGCGGTGGCTGCGGCGGCGCCGCCGGCGGCGATGATCGAAGGCATGGAGCGACTTGGTTTCGACATCACGCACGTCTACGGCCTCACCGAAACCTACGGTCCGGCGGCGGTATGTGCGAAGCAAGGCGGCTGGGCGGATCTCGATATTTCCGCACGCACCGAACGCAACGGCCGGCAGGGCGTGCGCTACACGGTACAGGAGGGCATGACCGTCATGGACCCGGCAACCATGCGCGAGGTACCGCGGGACGGGCAGACGATGGGCGAGATCATGTTCCGCGGCAACATCACGATGAAGGGCTACCTCAAGAATCCGGAGGCCACCGCGGAGGCCTTCGCCGGCGGTTGGTTCCACACCGGCGATCTCGCCGTGCTGCAGCCCGACGGTTACGTCAAGATCAGGGATCGCAGCAAGGACGTGATCATTTCCGGTGGCGAAAACATCAGCTCGCTGGAGGTCGAGGATGCACTCTATCGCCACCCTGCGATCCTGTCGGCCGCGGTCGTGGCGAAGCCCGATCCCAAGTGGGGCGAGACGCCGTGCGCATTCGTGGAGCTGAAGGCTGGCGCGGAAGCCACGGAGGCCGAGATTCTCGCGCATTGCGGGAAGCTGCTGGCGCGCTTCAAGATGCCCAAGCAGGTGTTTTTCGGGGAGTTGCCCAAGACATCCACCGGCAAGATCCAGAAGTTCATGTTGCGCGAGCGGGTGCGGTCGACGTCGGCCATCGAATAGCCGCGCGCGAATGCCCGGCGTTCGCGCGCGCGTCAGCGCAAGTGGCTCAAATCCACGCGCCGTGTCTCCTTGACACATTCCATCACCGCGTAGGTGTGGGTCTCGCGAATGCCCGGCACCTTTGCCAGCGCTTCGCCGAGGAACGAGCGGTAGGCCGCCATGTCGCGCACCCGCACTTTGAGCAGGTAGTCGAAGCCGCCGGCCACCATGTGGCATTCCTCCACCTGCGCGATGTCCTGCATCGCGGCGCGGAACTGCCCGAACGCATCTTCGGAGGTCCGCTCGATCGCCACTTCGATGAATACCAGCAGCCCGAGTTCGATGCGCTCGGCGTCGAGCGTGGCCGTGTAGCCGGTGATGATGCCGGCGGCTTCCAGTGCGCGCACGCGCTCGGCGCACGGCGTGGGGCTCAGGCCCACCAACCGGGCAAGCGCGACGTTGGGCAGGCGGCCATCCGCCTGCAGCGCGTCCAGGATTGCGACGTCGATCGGATCGAGCTTCTTCATGGATGATCGCCTGCGCCTTCCAGCGTGGTTGCCTCGTCCAGCGACAGCAGTGCGGCATTGCCGCCGGAAGCCGTGGTGTTCACGGTAAGGGTCCGTTCGCGCACCAGCGCCAGCGGGTCGTAACTGCCGTTACGTGCGCGGACGACGCGCACCAGCGGACCTTGCCGCGCCGCGAGTTGCCGCCGCAACGCCACCGTCGCCGCGTCGTCGCCCTCGAACAGCACGACCGCCGGATCGCTGGCGAGCGGATCGCCGACAGCCTGGCCAACGGCGCCGGGTTCCGCTGCGGCGAGCGCATCCGCATGGGACGTCTGGACGAGGGCCACGTTGCCGTAGCGCGTCGCCGCGCGCACCTGCGCCTCCACGGCCCTCCGGTCGGGGCCGAGGCAGGCCACGCGGCCACGTGGCCGCAAATGCAGGCGATTGGTCTCGCCCGTCGGTCCGGGCAGTGCCACGGCGTGATCCGGCGGCATGCGGTACGGCGGGATTGCCTCGCGCACGAGTCTCCACAGATAGTGGGGGCCTCCCGCCTTGGGACCGGTCCCCGACAGGCGATCGCCGCCAAAAGGCTGCACGCCGACCACCGCTCCGATAATGTTGCGATTGACATAGACATTCCCGGCTTCGATGCGGTCGCAGACCGTGTCGATGGTTTCGTCGATCCTGGTCTGGATGCCGTGCGTCAGCCCGAATCCCTTGGCGTTGAGCGCATCGATCAGGTCCGGCAGCGCGCCGGCGCGAAAGCGCACGACGTGCAATACCGGACCGAATACTTCATGCGTCAGGGCCGTCAGGTCGTCGAGCTCGACCAGCGTCGGCGCCACGAAGCAGCCGTTTGCGCATTCGGCGGGCAGCGGCAATGCATCGATTTGAGCGCCGAGCTTATGCATGCGCCCGACATGGCTCGCGAGCGCGTTCCTCGCTTTGTCGTCGATCACCGGACCCACGTCGGTCGCCGGCAGGCGCGGGTCGCCCACCCGCAATTCGCGCAGTGCGCCGCGCAGCATCGCGAGCACTGCAGGCGCGATATCGTCCTGAAGACACAGGATGCGCAAGGCAGAGCAGCGCTGCCCGGCGCTGTCGAACGCCGACAGCAGTGCGTCGGTGACGACCTGCTCCGGGAGCGCCGAGCTGTCCACGATCATCGCGTTCTGCCCGCCGGTCTCGGCGACCAGGACCGGTTCATCGCTGCGCCCGGCCAGCGCCGCGGCGATCTGCCGCGATACCGCGGTGGATCCGGTGAACAGCACGCCGGCGATGCGGGCGTCGGCGACCAGCGCAGCGCCCACGACATCGCCCGCGCCCGGCAGCAGTTGCAGTGCGGCCCGCGGTACGCCGGCGCGATGCAACAGGTGCACGGCGGCGGTAGCCAGCAACGGCGTCTGCTCGGCGGGCTTGGCAAGCACCGGATTGCCTGCCGCCAACGCGGCGCTGACCTGCCCGACGAAGATCGCGAGCGGGAAATTCCACGGCGATATGCAAACCAGCGGCCCGCGCGCGGTCGTGTGCGCCAGGTCACGGCGCGCCTGCAACGCATAGTAGCGGCAGAAATCTACCGCCTCGCGGACTTCGCCGAGCGCGTTGGGGAGCGTCTTGCCGGCTTCGCGAACTGCGAGCGTCACCAGGGAATCGCGTGCGGATTCCAGGAGGTCCGCGGCGTGTTCGAGGCAGCGCGCGCGTGCGTCGGCACTGCGGCCCGACCACGCCGACCCCAGCGCCACTGCGCAGTCGATCGCCCGCGTTACGGTGGCGGCGTCGGCGTCGCGCACCTGACCGACGATTTCTCGGAGGTTCGCCGGATTGCGGATCGGGTACGCCGCTGCGGACCCGCCCCCGACTTCCTCGGCAAGGAACGGTTCCGCATGGTGTGTCGACCGGTCGTCACGCACGCGCTGCGCGAGGGCCTGCACCATCACGTCGTCGGCGAGATCGAAGCCCGCGGAATTGCGGCGGTCGGCGAACAGTGCGGGCGGCAGCGGAATGCGCGGGTGCGGCTTGCCTGCGGTTGCGGCCGCCTGCGCCACCGGATCGACGACGAGATCCGCGATGCTGACCGCGGGATCCACCACCCGGTTGACGAACGACGTGTTGGCGCCGTTCTCGAGCAGGCGGCGAACGAGATAGGCGAGCAGGGCTTCGTGCGGCCCCACCGGTGCATAGATGCGGCAGGGTCGCCCGATGGCCGGAGCGGCGACGATCTGGTCGTAGATCGACTCTCCCATGCCGTGCAGGCCCTGGAACTCGAAGTCGGCCGGCCCGGCCAGCGCGTGCAGGGCGGCAATCGTGTATGCGTTGTGGGTCGCGAACTGCGCAAACAGCGCGTCCGGTGCAGCGAGCATCGCCCTGGCACAGGCGAGGTAGGAGACGTCCGTATGCGCCTTGCGCGTGAACACCGGATAGTCGGCCAGGCCATCGACCTGTGCGCGCTTGATCTCGGTGTCCCAGTACGCGCCCTTGACCAGGCGCACCATCAGGCGCCGGCGCTGCTGGCGGGCGAGTGCCACCAACCAGTCGATCACGTAACGGGCCCGCTTCTGATACGCCTGCACGACGAAGCCAAGGCCCTGCCAGTCCGCGAGTGCCGGTACAGCGGCAAGGTGCGCGAGGACGTCGAGCGACAGGTCGAGGCGATCAGCCTCCTCGGCATCGATGTTGAAGCCCAGTTCATAGCGACAGGCAAGGCGTGCTAGCCCTTCGACCCGCGGCAGCAATTCGCCTAGCACGCGGTCGCGCTGCAGCGGTGTGTAGCGCGGATGCAGTGCCGAGAGCTTGATCGAAATTCCCGGCCCGGCGTAGACGCCGGCACCGCGGGCCGCCACCCCGATCGCCTGAATCGCCTGTTCGTACGCCGCGGTGTAACGCTGCGCATCGGCGGCGTTCAGCGCGGCTTCCCCGAGCATGTCGAAGGAAAAGCGATACCCGCGCGCGATTCTCTCGCGGGCGTTGGCCAGCGCCTCCTCGATGGTGCGCCCGAGCACGAACTGGCGCCCGAGGAGGCGCATGGCCAGGTCGACACCGCGGCGGATCAACGGCTCGCCCCCCTTGCGCAGCAGCGACGCCACGGCCTGTTCCAGCGCCGAATCGCTGTGCACGTCGACGAGCTTGCCGGTGACCAGCAGGCCCCAGGCTGCCGCGTTGACGAACAGCGACGGGCTGCGGCCGACATGGACGCGCCAATCGCCCTGGCCGATCTTGTCGCGGATCAGGCGGTCGCGCGTGGCGGCGTCGGGAATGCGCAGCAACGCTTCGGCGAGGCACATCAGCGCGACACCTTCGCGCGAATCCAGCGAGAACTCGAGCATCAACGCGTCGACGCCGCCGGCGCGCGCGCGTTCGCGCCGCACGCCTTCGGCCAGCGTCGTGGCGAGCACGCGGGTACGTTCGAGGGTGGCGGCGGGCAGGGACGCCTGCGGCAGCAGGGCGCGAACGGTGGCGGCTTCGTCGTCGCGGCAGTGCGAACTGATGCGTTCGCGCAGCACGGCGAATGTTTGCCCGTCTGGGTTGGCCGGTAGCGACACGACGAATACGACTACCTGATGGTTGGCATGCAGGACAATACACCACAAAAAACAATAAAAGTAGGCATAAAGACTATTTATCTGTCATAGGCGGTGTATTCTGCCTGCGGCGGCCTGCCGCCGGTCGGCGGCGCGCATCGCCTAGAATGATTGCCAGCGTCACGTATGTACAAACGTGTACGAAGGTCGTCTGGAGGTCGAATATGAATGCACGGGTTGAAGCGGCGCTCGCGCCACCTGTCCTCGTCAGCAAGCACAACGGCATCGGCACGCTGACGTTGAATCGTGGTGACCGGTTCAACGCGTTGTCGACGCAGATGATCGCCGCACTCGACCAGGCGCTAGACGCGATGGCCGCGGATGGCGACGTGCGCGTGGTCGTCCTGGCGGCGAGCGGCCGCGTCTTCTGCGCCGGGCACGACTTGAAGGAGATGCGCGCGCATGTCGACCGGGATTGGCAGCAACGGCTGTTCGACGATTGCACACGGATGATGCTCAAGCTCACCCGGATTCCGCAGCCGGTGATCGCGCGCGTGCATGGCGCGGCCGCCGCGGCGGGATGCCAGCTCGTATCGATGTGCGACTTGGCCGTTGCCGCGGACAGCGCCCGCTTCGGGCTCTCCGGCATCAATGCCGGCATTTTCTGCTCCACGCCCGCCGTCGGCGTGGCGCGTAACGTAGGCCGCAAGCGCGCGATGGAACTCACGCTGACCGGCGATCTCATCGATGCGCCGACGGCGCTCGACTGGGGACTCGTCAATCGTGTGGTGGCCTCCGCGGAACTCGACGCCGCGGTCGCCGGACTGGCGGCGAAGATCGCGTCCCAGAGCCGCGCGGCGGTGGCGATGGGCAAGCGGGCCTTCTACGCCCAAATCGAATGCGGAATCGCGCAGGCGTACGACGTGGCCGCCGAAACCATGGTGTGCAACGTGCTGGACCCCGACGCGTCCGAAGGCATCGACGCCTTCCTGGATAAGCGTCCGCCAAGCTGGCGGGCATGAAGTCGATCGCGTCGGTTGCGCAAGGGCAGCCGGGCCCGCATAATCGCCGACCCTTGGCATGGACCTTCCGTGGCGGCCGCCTGGGCCGCTGATCGCCCCAATAGCATGGCCGACGACACGATCCTCGAAACGAGGGGTCTCACCAAGGAATTCAAGGGCTTCGTCGCTGTCAACGACGTCAACCTGGCGATCCGCCGGGGCACGATCCACGCGCTGATCGGGCCCAACGGCGCGGGCAAGACCACCTGTTTCAACCTGCTCACGCACTTTCTTGTGCCGACCCGCGGCCAGATTTTCTTCAACGGTCGCGAGATCACCGGGTCGCGGCCGGCCGCCATCGCCCGCATGGGCCTGGTGCGCTCGTTCCAGATCTCGGCGGTCTTCCCCCACCTCACGGTGCTGGAGAATGTACGGATCGCGTTGCAGCGCAGGCGCGGCAGTTCGTTCGATTTCTGGCGTTCGGCGGCCGTGCTGGGCCGCCTCGACGCGCGGGCGCACGAGTTGATCGCGGCCGTCGGACTTACCGAATTCGCCGCCACCGAAGCGGTGCTGCTGCCCTACGGGCGCAAGCGCGCGCTCGAAATCGCCACGACGCTGGCCCTCGAGCCCGAGATGATGCTCCTCGACGAGCCGACGGCAGGCATGGCACACGAGGACGTCGAGCGTATCTCCGCATTGATCAAGGAGGTCGCCGTCAATCGGACCGTACTGATGGTCGAGCACAACCTGTCGGTGGTATCGACGCTGTCGGACCACATCACGGTCCTCGCCCGCGGCGAGATCCTCGCGCAGGGCGACTATGCGTCGGTCTCGCAGAATCCGGACGTCGTGCAGGCGTACATGGGTGCCGGCGATGCCTGAGGTCATGCGGGCGGCGGAGGTAGCTGCTGCGCAGACGGCAGCACTGCTTCGCGTACGCGGGCTCAACGCGTGGTACGGCGAGTCGCACATCCTGCATGGCGTCGACTTCGACGTGCCATCCGGTGAGGTGGTCACGCTGCTCGGACGCAACGGTGCAGGAAAGACCACGACGCTCAAGTCGATCATGGGCATCGTGCCGCGGCGCGAAGGTTCGATCGTGTTCGAGGACGAAGAGACGGTGAAACTGCCGTCCAACCGGATCGCGCGGCGGGGTATCGCGTATTGCCCGGAGGAGCGCGGCATTTTCGCGAGCCTCAACGTCGACGAGAATCTCCTGCTGCCGCCGATCGTGCGCGAAGGTGGCCTGACCATCGAGCAGATCTTCACGCTGTTTCCCAACCTCAAGGAACGCCGCACCAGCCAGGGCACGAAGCTTTCCGGAGGCGAGCAACAGATGCTGGCGATCGGCCGGATCCTGCGCACCGGTGCGCGGCTCCTGCTGCTCGACGAACCGACCGAAGGTCTTGCCCCGGTGATCGTGCAGCAGATCGGGCGCACCATCGCCGACCTCAAGACCCGGGGCTTCACGATCCTGCTGGTCGAACAGAATTTCCGGTTCGCGGCAACTGTCGCGGACCGGCACTATGTGATCGAGCACGGTCGCGTGGCGGACATGATCCGCAACGAGGACCTGGGCGCGAACATGAACAAGCTGCACGAGTATCTTGGCGTGTAGCGCAAGCGGTCGACAAACTTCAGTCAGAGAGGAGCAACACCATGAACGCATTCAAACGCACGATCGTCGGTGTCGCCGTGGCAGCGGCGCTGTCCGCGGGCGCCGCGCAGGCGCAGGTTTCCGATAACATGATCAAAATCGGCGTGCTGTCCGACATGTCGAGCCTGTATACCGACCTCGCTGGCGCCGGCTCGGTCGTGGCCGCGAAGATGGCCGTCGAGGATTCGGGCATCGAGAAGCGCGGCTACAAGGTCGAGATCATCTCGGCCGACCATCAGAACAAGGCCGATGTCGGTTCCGCCATTGCACGGCAGTGGTACGACACGGAGAAGGTCGACGTGATCGTCGACGTGCCGAACTCCGGTGTGGCGCTGGCCGTCAACCAGATCACCAAGGACAAGGGCAAGGCCTTCCTGGTGTCGGGTGCAGCCTCGTCGGACCTGACCGGCAAGGCCTGCTCGCCCAACACCGTGCACTGGACTTACGACACGTGGATGCTCGCCAACGGCACGGGCAGCGCCATCGTCAAGACCGGTGGCGACACGTGGTTCTTCCTGACTTCCGACTATGCGTTCGGCCATGCGCTCGAGCGCGATACCGAGGCGGTGGTGCTGAAGAACGGTGGCAAGGTGCTGGGCAAGGTCCGTCATCCGCTCAACAACCAGGATTTCAGTTCCTTCCTGCTGCAGGCCCAGGCGTCGAAGGCCAAGATCATCGGCCTCGCCAACGCCGGCGGCGACACTACCAACTCGATCAAGCAGGCCGCCGAGTTCGGTATCGTCAAGGGCGGCCAGAACCTTGCCGGCCTGCTCGTGTTCCTGACCGACATCCATTCGCTCGGCCTGCCTACCGCGCAGGGCCTCATCCTGACCAACACCTTCTACTGGGACAAGGACGAGGGGACGCGTGCATTCGCCAAGCGCTTTGCGCCGCAGGACAAGGGCATCCAGCCGACCATGGTGCACGCGGGCGTGTACTCGTCGGTGCTGCACTACCTGAAGGCGGTCGAGGCTTTGAAGAGCGACGACGGCACCAAGGTGGTCGAAAAGATGAAGGCGACGCCAACCGACGACCCGCTGTTCGGCAAGGGTTCGATCCGTGCCGATGGCCGCAAGATCCACCCGGCCTACCTGGTCGAAGTGAAGAAGCCGGCCGAATCGAAGGGACCGTGGGACTATTACAAGGTGCGCGCGACGATTCCCGCTGACCAGGCGTTCCGGCCTGCGGCCGACGGGGGCTGCTCGCTGATCAAGTAATGTTTCATCCGTCGCGCCCGCATGCGCTTGTGATCGTTGCAAGCCTTCCGTGTGGCGCGACGGACCGATTGCTTGCATTGGATCGGCGCCTCATTGGCGCCGGTCAACACGCGCGGCGGCGGTTTCGGCGGATGGCGGACGGATTGATGGTGCGAAATGATTCAGCTGCCTGCCGGGCCCGACGCACGGGTTTGTTGAAATGATGCTTGCATGACCGAGATCTTTGGCATTCCGACGCAGGCCCTGTTCGGGCAACTGCTGATCGGACTCATCAACGGCGCGTTCTACGCAATGTTGAGCCTCGGACTCGCCGTCATCTTCGGCTTGCTCAACATCATCAATTTCACGCACGGCGCGCAATACATGATGGGCGCGTTCGGCGCGTGGTTCGTGCTCGAACGCTTCGGTGTCGGCTACTGGTGGTCGCTCCTGCTGGCGCCGCTCGCGGTCGGAGTGACCGGCATCATCATCGAACGCACGATGCTGGCGCGTCTGTACAAGCTCGACCACCTGTACGGCCTGCTGCTTACGTTCGGCCTGGCCCTGATCATCCAGGGCCTGTTCACCAATGCGTACGGTAGTTCGGGCCAGCCGTATCGGCTGCCGCCCGAGTTCGTCGGCTCGTACAACCTCGGCTTCATGTTCCTGCCGAAGTATCGCGCGTGGGTTATCGTAGCCTCGCTGTTCGTATGCATCGGGACCTGGTTCGTGATTGAGCGCACCAAGCTCGGAGCGTATCTGCGGGCCGCCACCGAGAATGCCGCGCTGGTGCAGGCGTTCGGCATCAACGTGCCGAGGATGATCACGCTGACCTACGGCTTCGGCGTCGGGCTCGCGGCGTTGGCCGGCGTGATGGCCGCGCCGATCTACCAGGTCAGTCCGCAGATGGGCGCCAATTTGATCATCGTCGTCTTTGCGGTGGTCGTGATCGGCGGCATGGGCTCGATTCTCGGTGCCATCCTGACGGGCTTCGGGCTCGGGGTCGTCGAAGGGCTGACCAAGGTCTTCTATCCGGAGGCGTCCAACACCGTGATCTTCGTGATCATGGTGCTGGTGCTATTGGTCAAGCCTGCGGGCCTCTTCGGCAAGGAACGCTAGTGCGACCACCCGGTGCAACCGACGTGGCGCCCCCGTCGACCGTGCAGGCGAAAGCATCGCCACCCGGTCGTAACGGGATGCTGCTGGCGACTGGCGTGATGACGCTGGTGCTGGCCATTGCGCCGTTCGTCGGCGTCTACCCGGTGTTCCTGATGAAAGCGCTGTGCTTCGCGCTGTTCGCCTGCGCGTTCAATCTGCTGATCGGCTTCGGTGGCCTGCTGTCGTTCGGTCACGCGATGTTTCTTGGCACCGCAGGCTACGCCTGCGCGCACGCCGCCAAGGTTTGGGGCTGGCCGCCCGAGTTCGCGATCGTGTTTGGCACCGCTGCCGCGGCCCTGCTCGGCATCGTTACCGGGGCCCTGGCCATTCGCCGGCAGGGCATCTATTTCGCGATGATCACGCTGGCGCTGGCGCAGATGATCTATTTCTTCTTCCTCCAGGCACCGTTCACCGGGGGCGAGGATGGCATCCAGGGCGTGCCGCGCGGCCGCATGTTCGGCATTCTCGATCTCACGAATCCGTATGTGATGTATTTCGTCGTTCTGGCGATCTTTCTCGCTGCGTTCCTGCTCATCGTCCGCATCGTCCATTCGCCGTTCGGGCAGGTGCTGAAGTCGATTCGCGAGAACGAACCGCGCGCGGTTTCGCTTGGCTATGACGCCGAGAAATACAAGCTGCTGGCCTTCGTGCTGTCGGCTGCGCTGTCCGGCCTCGCCGGGTCCGTCAAGGCGATCGTCTTCCAGTTGGCGTCGCTCACCGACGCCCACTGGACGATGTCCGGCGAGGTGGTGCTGATGGTATTGCTGGGTGGCATGGGTACCATCTTCGGCCCGGTGGTCGGGGCCTTTGCGATCGTCGGCATCGAGAGCTACACATCGAGTTTCGGGCAGTGGGTGACCGTGATTACCGGGGTCATCTTCGTCGTATGCGTGCTGGCATTCCGCCGCGGCATCGTCGGGGAGCTGGGGGCATGGTGGGCGCGCCGGCGAAGCTAGGTCGGCTGACCCTTGCCTGGGCCGCCGCGGCGATGACGTTTGGCCCGTCCGCTGCGGCGCAGGACCTCAAGGCGGAAGGGCATTGTCGCGATGGGCTTCCGCACGGCGCCTACGAACTGCGCGGCAGCGGCAACCAGCTTCGCGTCGCCGGCGCGTTTGCGCGGGGCCGGCGCATGGGCAGCTTCCTCTTCTGGTCTCCTGCCGGCGCGCGCGTCGCGCAGCTCCCGTTCGACGACGACCACCTGTCCGGCACGCTGGCGCTGTGGTTTCCCGCCGCGCGCGGCACGCGCGAGGGTTCCCGCCGCCTCGAGGCGAGCTACGTCGACGGCCGCCTCTCCGGAGCCAAGCGCTCCTGGTATCAGAGCGGCAATCCGCGTACCAGCCTGCGCTACGAGAACGGCGTGCTGGTCGAGGCGCAGGCCTTCGACGAAACGGGGAGGCGGCTGCCGGACGCCGAAGCCAGGGCGTTGGCCGCGCGCGATGCGGTCGCCGACGACACTTATGTTGATTCGCTCTATGCGCTGGTGCGTACGCATCCGCCGCGCTGCGACGCGGCCGCCGAGCATGCAGCGCCCCCGGCGCAACGGGGCAAGTCCAAGGCACCCAGCGACGCCTGAAACGGAGGTTGCCACCACGGTCCTCGCTTTGACGCACCGTGGCAACTAGGCTAGATTGCCAGCGTGCCGCCAGGCGAGGGGGCGCCGCCGGTGCCGTCCAGCTTCTTGCTGGTTTCCTCCCATTCCTTCGAGGTGTTCATGCGTCGACTTGTCATCGCTGGCTGGCTGGCGGCTGCTGCCGTCGTTGCATCGCTCTCACCGGCCGGGTCCGTGCAAGCACAGGAACTCAAGATCGCCATGGCGGCCGACGTGACGTCGATCGATCCGCATTTCTTCAACCTGTTTCCGAACAACAATATCGCCGAGCACATCTTCGACAAGCTGGTGCAGATGGATCCGGATTCGCGCATGATTCCGGGCATCGCCACGTCGTGGAAGCCGATCGACGCGAAGACCTGGGAGTTCAAGCTCCGGCGCGGCGTCAAGTTCCACGACGGCAGCGAACTCACGGCCGAGGACGTCGCCTTCTCGATCAACCGGGTGCCAACGGTTCCGAACAGCCCGGGACCTTTCTCGGCGTATACGAAGGCAATCGTCGGCATCGACATCGTCGACCCCTACACGATCCGCTTCAGAACGGCGGCGCCGCATCCGTTGATGCCTAACGACATGTCGACGATCTACATCGTGTCGAAAAAAGTCGCGACGGGTGCAAGCACCGAGGATTTCAACTCGGGCAAGGTGACGATCGGGAGCGGCCGCTACAAGTTCGTCCGCTACGCCAACGGCGATCGGGTGGAACTCGTGCGCAACGATGCCTATTGGGGCGACAAGCCGGGCTACGAAAAAGTGCAGTTCAAGATCATCAAGAACGAAGCGGCGCGGATGGCGGCACTGCTGTCCGGCGACGTCGACGCGATCGAACAGCCGCCGACCGCGGACCTGGCGCGGCTCAAGAAGGACCCGAAGTTCACGCTGACCTCCAAGATCTCGCATCGCGTGATCTACTTCAACTTCGATCACCTGACGCGTTCGAGTCCGTTCATCACGGGGAAGGATGGCAAGCCGCTCGACAAGAACCCGCTGCAGGACGTCCGCGTACGGCGCGCGATTTCCAAGGCGATCAACCGGCCGGCGATCGCCGAGCGGGTGATGGAGGGCCAGGCGATTCCCTCGGGCCAGCTGGTGTCGGAAAAGCTCTTCGGCCACAACCCGGCACTCAAGGCCGAAGTCTACGACCCGGAGGGTGCCAGGAAGCTGCTGGCCGAGGCCGGCTACCCGGATGGATTCAACCTGACCATCCATGGACCGGCGGGACGTTACGTCAACGACGAGAAGATCGTGCAGGCGGTGGCGCAGATGCTGTCGCGCATCGGCATCGCCGCCAAGGTCGAAACGGCGCCGATGGGTCCCTATTCGGGACGCGCGTCCAAGCAGGAATTCAGCTTCCACATGGTGGGTTGGGGCGCGTCCACCGGCGAGGCGTCGTCGCCGCTGCGGTCGCTGCTCGCGACCTTCAACCGTGACAAGGGCCTGGGCGCCGTCAACTGGGGCCGGTATTCGAATCCCAAGGTCGACTACCTGATCGAGCAGGCCTTGCAGCAGGTCGACGACGAGAACCGGAAAGTGATGCTGCAACGGGCGACCGAGCTGTCGATGCAGGATCTTGGCCTCATGCCGATCCACTTTCAGTTCACGATGTGGGCCACCAAGAAGAACGTCCAGTACACGCCACGGACCGACGAATACACGCTGGCCTTCCAGTTCAGGCCGGTCAAGTAGACGGGGCTCGGGGCAACCCGGGCCGCGCCGGCTGACGTTTCGATGCTTGTCTACATCATCCGCCGCAGCATGCAGAGCGTGGTCGTGCTCTTCATCATGTCGCTGCTCGTGTTCATCGGTGTGTACGCGATCGGCAATCCGATCGACATCCTGATCAATCCGCAGGCGGACCAGATCGATCGCGAACGTGCGATCGCTGCGCTCGGCCTCGACAAGCCGCTGTGGGAGCAGTACCTGGTGTTCGCCAAGGGCGCGCTAGCCGGCGACCTCGGGCGCTCGTTCGTGCATGCGACTTCCGCGCTGGGTCTTATCCTGGAACGGATGCCGGCGACGATGGAGCTGGCGATTGCGGCCATGGTGATCGCCGTGGTCCTGGGCATTCCGCTGGGGCTGTGGGCGGGCCTCAAGCCCAACGGCATCGCCGGTCGCTCGATCATGGCCGGCTCGATCCTCGGCTTCTCGCTGCCGACATTCTGGGTCGGGCTGATGCTGATCATGGTTTTCTCGGTCATGCTGGGCTGGCTGCCGTCGAACGGGCGCGGTCCGACGACGCTCCTGTTCGGACTCATCCCGGTGTCGTTCCTGTCATGGGAGGGCCTCAAGCATCTGATCATGCCGGCCACCAACCTGGCGCTCTTCAAGCTCGCGCTGCTCATCCGCCTCACGCGCGCGGGTACGCGGGAGGCGTTGCTGCAGGACTACGTCAAATTCGCCCGCGCGAAGGGCCTGTCGAATGCACGCGTGATCGGTGTGCATGTGCTGCGCAACATCCTCATTCCCATCGTCACGGTGATCGGGCTGGAATTCGGCAGCGTCATCGCCTTCGCGATCGTCACCGAAAGCGTCTTCGCGTGGCCAGGCATGGGCAAGCTCCTGATCGACTCGATCAATCTGCTCGACCGCCCGGTGATCGTCAGCTACCTGCTGGTGATCGTGGCGCTCTTCGTCGTGATCAACCTCATCGTCGACGTGCTGTATTCCGCGCTCGACCCCCGCGTGCGGTTGACGGACAGCAAGGGATGAGCAGCGTGTTGCCCGTCCCCACCACGGAGCCGGCCGGGCGCGCCGCGCAGAGCCCGCTGCGCCTTATCGCCACGGACTTCCTCGCCAACCCCGTCGCCGTGTTCGGCCTGGCGCTGCTCTCGTTGATCGTGCTGGCGGCGCTTTTCGCACCACTGATTTCGCCGCAGAATCCGTACGACCTGGCGCAGCTCGACGTGATGGAAAGCAAGCTCGAGCCTGGCGCGGAGGCGCCGGGTGGCGGCACGTTCTGGCTCGGCACCGACGACCAGGGTCGCGACATGCTGTCGGCGATCTTCTACGGCCTGCGCATTTCGCTGATGGTGGGCGCCACGAGCACGGTGCTGGCGCTCGCGATCGGGCTCGCCATGGGCCTGGCCGCCGCGTATTTCGGCGGCCGCGTCGAGACGCTGATCATGCGCATCGTAGACATCCAGCTGTCCTTCCCCGCCATCCTGATCGCGCTGATCCTGATCGCGGTCCTTGGGCAGGGGACGGGCAAGGTCATCACCGCGTTGGTGACGATCCAGTGGGCCTACTATGCCCGGACCGTGCGCAGCGCCGCGCTGGTGGAAAAGCGCAAGGAGTACATCGAGGCGGCACGCTGTCTAGCGCTGTCGCCGGCGCGCATCGTGTTTCGCCATCTGCTGCCGAACTGCCTGCCACCGATGATCGTGGTGGCCACGGTCCAGGTCGCCGCCGCGATCGCGCTCGAGGCCACGCTGTCGTTCCTGGGCCTGGGCCTGCCGATCACCGAGCCATCGCTCGGTCTGCTGATCGCCAACGGCTACCAGTACCTGCTGTCGGGCAAGTACTGGATCAGTTTCTTTCCAGGGGTGGCGCTGCTGCTCACCATCGTCAGCATCAATCTGGTCGCCGACCAGTTGCGCGACGTGCTCAATCCGCGTCTGCAGCGCTGATCGTGCGCACCGACCTGCAATCCACCGATGCATCCCCGCGTATGCATGGCACCGCCATCGCGGGGCGGGGGACGGATGCGCGGGCGCGCCCGCGCGCGCGGGGAGCGAAACTGTGACCCCGGTGCTGACCGTCGAAGGCCTGCGCACGCATTTCTTCACCAAGGCGGGCGTGGTCAAGGCGGTGGACGACGTGTCGTTCACGGTCGACCGCGGCGAAGTGATGGGCCTGGTCGGGGAGTCGGGCTCCGGCAAGTCGATGACCGGCTATTCGTTGCTTGGCCTCATCGATCCGCCGGGACGGATCGTCGCGGGCAGCATCGTCCTCGACGGTGTGGACCTGCGCGCACTGTCCCCGGAGGCGTTGCGGCAGATGCGCGGCAACCGCGTGGCGATGATCTTCCAGGACCCGATGATGACGTTGAATCCGGTCCTGCGTATCGACGTGCAGATGATCGAGGCGATTCTCGCGCACGAACGGGTGAGCCGCCAGGACGCGAGGGCGCGCGCGCGCGAGGCGCTGGTACGGGTGGGCATCCCGTCGCCGGACGCGCGGCTGCAAGCGTATCCGCACCAGTTCTCCGGCGGCATGCGGCAGCGGGTGGCCATTGCCATCGCGCTGCTCAACCGGCCGGATCTCATCATTGCCGACGAACCGACGACGGCGCTCGACGTGACGATCCAGGGACAGATCCTGTACGAGATGCAGAAGCTGACGCGCGAAACCGGCACCGCGGTGATCTGGATCACCCACGACCTGTCGGTGGTGGCGGGGCTCGCGGATCGGGTCAGCGTGATGTACGCCGGGCGCATCGTCGAGCAGGGGACGTGCGAAGCGGTCCTCGCGCAGCCGGCGCACCCGTATACGCAGGGCCTGCTCGATTCGGTGCCGGCCAACAACGAACGGGGCCGGCGCCTGAAGCAGATTCCGGGCATGACGCCGGCGCTGCTCGACCTGCCGCCCGGCTGTCCGTTTCGCGAGCGCTGCGCCTACGCGACGGTGGAATGCACGGTGTCTCCGCCGATGCGCGAGGTCGGCACGCTCGGGCAGAGGGTCCGCTGCGTCCATCCACTGCTTGCCGCGGACACCGTGGCATGAGCACGACCGGGCAGGCGACGGAGGAACTGCTCACGCTCGAGGGCGTGTCGAAGCGCTTCGTCAAGTCGCTGGACCTCGCGGCGCGCATCGGCAACGCCATGGGTGCCGGCATGCGCGAGGAAGTGGTCCACGCGGTGGACCAGGTCGATCTGGCGATAGCGCCGGGCGAAGTCGTGGGACTGGTCGGGGAGTCCGGCTGTGGCAAGTCCACGCTGGGCAGGCTCGCGGTGGGGCTGTTGCCGCTGTCTTCGGGAGAGCGCTTCTGGCGCGGCCGCTCGCTCGCGCAGCTCGACGCCGCCGCCGCGCGTCGGCAGCAGCTCAAGATGCAGATGATCTTCCAGGACCCGTATGCGTCGCTCAATCCGCGCATGCGCGTCGTCGACATCGTCGGCGAAGCGCCCGTTGCGCACCAGGTGATCGCGGCCAAGCAATTGACCGAATACGTGGGACTGATGCTGAATCGCGTCGGGCTCGACCCGACCTTGATGCGCCGCTATCCGCACCAGTTTTCCGGAGGCCAGCGGGCGCGCATCGGCATCGCGCGCGCGCTGGCGGTCAAGCCCGAGTTCCTGGTGTGCGACGAGTCGGTGGCGGCGCTCGACGTGTCGATCCAGGCGCAGGTGCTCAACCTCTTCATCGAATTGCGCGGCGCGCTCAACCTTACCTACCTCTTCATCAGCCACGACCTGGGCGTGGTGCGCTTCATCGCGGACCGGGTCGTGGTCATGTACCTGGGACGCGTGGTGGAGAGCGCGCCGGCGGCGGAACTGTTCGCGCGTCCGAATCACCCGTACACACAGGCGTTGCTCGCCGAGGTTGGCAAGGTGGAGCCCAGGAAGCGCACGTTCGTGCCGATCAAGGGCGAGATTCCATCACCGCTCGATCCGCCATCGGGCTGCCACTTCCATCCGCGCTGTCCGCATGCCATGGACCGCTGCCGGGAAGCGGTACCGCCGCTGGCCGACATCGCCCCCGGCCACCGGTCGGCCTGCTTTCTCAACGCACCGTGAATCGCGCCGTTGTTCGCCACGACGCCAGCGCAGCGCCGATTGCGCTGGTCCTTGATTCGCCGCACTCCGGTGAAGCGTATCCGGTGGACTTCGACCACGTGCCGCCGCGCGCCGTCGTCCGCCAGGCGGAGGACACGCACGTCGCCCGGTTGTGGGAAGGCGCTCCGGCCGTCGGGGCGGCGCTGGTCGAGGCCACGTTTCCCCGCGCCTACATCGACGCCAATCGCGCGCTGGCCGACATGGATGTAGCGTTGCTGGCGGATGCGTGGCCGCATGCCGTCGCCGCCTCGCGCAAGGCCGCACAGGGAATCGGTCTTGTGTGGCGACTGGCGCCCGGCGGCGTGCCGATGTACGCACACCGGCTCGCCAGCGCGGAAGTGGAGCGCCGGATCGAGCATTGCTGGCGTCCGTATCACGCCGAACTCGACGCGGCGCTCGACGCGCGTCATGCCATGTTCGGTGGTGTATGGCATCTCAACTGCCATTCGATGCCCGCCGTCGGTGATCGCCTGTCCGACGATCCAGGACGCACGCGCGCGGATTTCGTGCTGGGCGACCGGGACGGCACGACATGCGACCCGGCGTTCACGCGCCTCGTGGCTGACACGCTGCGCGCCTGCGGCTACACGGTCGCGCTCAACGACCCGTACAAGGGCGTCGAAATCGTGCGCAAGCACGGCCGCCCGGCCGAGAACCGCCACAGCCTGCAGATCGAGATCAAGCGTACCCTCTATATGGACGAGCACAGCCTTGCTCCCAACGAAGGCTATGCGGCGATTGCAGCGCGACCTCGCGCGCCTGCTTACGGACGTCGCCGCCCACGTCGTCGGCCGTACCGGGCGGTGACGGCGTGTCGGGGCAGACGATCCGCTGCTTGCCCGCTGCGTAGCGCGATCAGGTTTGGCGGGATCGGCTCGGGCGTCAGGTAGATTGGTCCGACCACTTGACCGGTTCGGGATGCACTGCTAACGTCCAAGCATCGCGATTCGACGGCTGGGTTCCGCCAGAAGAAGCCGCCGCGTTTCGGATCGATCTCTTCATCGTACGGAGGAAAAAACCATGAAGCTCATGCAACGCGCGCTGGTCGCGCTGGTAGCGTTTGCCGCTGCGGGTTCGACCCTGGCCGCGTATCCGGAACGTCCGATCACCTTCGTCGTGCCATGGGGCGCAGGTGGCGGTACCGACGGCACCGCCCGGTACTTCGCCGCGGTGCTGGAAAAGGAACTCGGTCAGCCCGTGAACGTGGTGAACCGCACCGGCGGCAGCGGCGTCGTCGGCCACAGCGCGATCGCCACGGCACCGCCTGACGGCTATACGATCGGCATGATCACGGTCGAGATCACGATGATGCATTGGCAGGGCCTGACCGACCTGTCGCCGACTTCGTACACGCCGCTGGCGCTGGTCAACTCCGATCCGGCCGGCTTCACCGTGCGCGCGGACTCGCCGTACAAGTCGGTGAAGGAAGTGATGGCCGCCGCCAAGGCGAGCCCGGGCAAGATGAAGGCGTCGGGGACCGGGCAGGGTGGCATCTGGCACCTCGCGCTCGCCGGGCTCATGAACGACCTCAAGATGCCGCAGGCCGACATTCCGTGGGTGCCGTCCAACGGCGCCGCGCCCGCGATGCAGGACCTGGTCGCCGGCGGTGTCGATATGGTCACCTGTTCGCTGCCGGAGGCGCGCGCGCTGATCGAGGCCGGCAAGGCCCGGCCGCTGGCGGTGATGGCGGACCAGCGCGCCGCGCTGTTTCCGAATGTGCCGACGATGAAGGAGGCGATCGGGGTCGACTATTCGGTCGCGGCCTGGCGTGGCATTGCCGGCCCGAAAGGCCTGCCGCCGGAAGTGAGCGCCAAGCTCATCGGCGCGATCAAGAAAATCGCCGACAGCAAGGAGTGGAAGGACTTCGCGTCCAGCAAGGGTTTTGGTACGGCGTGGGCGCCGGGTCCGGAGTTCGCGGCGTTCATGGCCAAGGGCGACGCCAGCATGGGCGTCGTGATGAAGGCGGTCGGCCTGGCCAAGTGACGGCATCACCGCGTCGCGAGCGGCGCCCGGCCGCTCGCGACGGTGTTCCCCGGCGCGCTGGTGTCAGCGCGGAGCCTGGAACTCCGACGGTGTTCCTTCTTTTCCGGTAACGGATACCTAGCATGAAGATCAACGACGCGATCTTCGGCGCGTTGTTCGTCTTGCTGGGCGTGGTCATCGTCGTCCACGTCCAGGCGTTTCCGAAGATCCCCGGACAGCAGGTGGGGCCGGCGATCTTTCCGGGCCTGGTGGCATTCGGGCTGGCGGTGTGCGGCGCGCTGCTGATCGCCAGCGGGTTGCGCAACAGGGCGCGCGAACCATGGTACGAAGCCGCGCCGTGGATGCGCTCGCCGCGCCATATCGGTGCCTTCGCGGCGATCGTCCTCGGTGTCGTCGCCTATATCTTCCTCGCCAATGACGTCGGCTTCCTGCTGCTTGCCCCGGTGCTGCTGTTCGTCTGGTTCAAGGCGTTGGGCGTGCGCACGGTTCCGGCGGTCGCGGTCGCGCTGGTCGCGACGTTGATCATCTGGTACGCGTTCTACAAGTTGCTGCGGGTGCCGTTGCCCTGGGGCGTGCTCACCCGGTTCGCGTTCTGATGGAGGCACTCGAAACCGCCTTCGGGATGGTGTTCAGCGTCAAGACGCTGCTGCCCATACTATTCGCGGCGCTGTTCGGCCTGTTCGTGGGCGCGGTGCCCGGTCTCACCGCAACGATGGCCACGGCACTGCTGGTGCCGGTGACTTTCTTCATGGAGCCGATCCCGGCGATCGCGACCATCGTGACCGCCACCGCGATGGCGATCTTCTCGGGCGACATTCCCGGCTGCCTGTTGCGCATGCCCGGCACGCCCGCCTCCGCCGCCTATGCCGACGAGGCGTACGCGATGACCCAGAAGGGGCAGGCCGAAACCGCGCTCGGGGCGGGACTGGTGTTCTCGGCGTTCGGCGGGCTCTTCGGTACCTGCGTACTGATTGTCTCGGCCCCGGCCCTGGCGGAAGTGGCGCTCAAGTTCAGTTCGTTCGAATACTTCTGGCTGGTGCTGCTGGGCCTTACCTGCGCGATCGTCATCTCCGGGCAGCGGCCATTGAAGGGCGTGATATCGCTGCTGATCGGGCTCCTTCTCGCCTGCGTGGGGCTGGGCAATCCTGCCGGGTTTCCGCGCTTCACCTTCGGCAGTGTCGAACTCATGGGGGGATTCGGGCTGATCCCCTTGATGATCGGCATGTTCGCGATCTCCGAGATCATTCGCTTCGTCGTCGATACGAGCCCGACGCTGCGCGTCGCCGAACAACCGATCCACAACGTATTCAAGGGCATGTGGGCGCTGGCCAGGAAGTATCCGAAGCAGGTCCTGCGCGGCAGCGTACTGGGCACGCTGGTCGGCGCGCTGCCCGGGGCCGGGGCAGACATCGCGGCATGGATGTCCTACGCGATCAGCAAGAAGATGTCGAAGGAACCGGAAAAATTCGGCACCGGTCACGTCGAAGGCATTGTCGAGGCGGGCGCGGCCAACAACAGTGCCATCGCCGGCGCCTGGATCCCGGCGCTGGTCTTCGGCATCCCCGGCGACTCGATAACCGCGATCGTGATCGGCGTCCTGTACATGAAGAACATGAATCCCGGGCCGGTCCTTTTCACGCAGAACCCGCAGAACATCTACGCGGTCTACTTGTTGTTCATCCTGGCCAACGTGATCCTGATTCCGCTGGGCTGGATGTGCATCAAGGCGGCCAAGCAGATCCTCAAGGTTCCGCGCAACGTGCTCATGCCGGTGATCCTGCTCTTCTGCATCGTGGGGTCGTTCGCAATCAACAACACGCCGTTCGACATCACCGTGATGCTGGTCGCCGGGGTGGTCGCCTACGTGCTCGAGACGAACGGCTTTCCGGTGGCACCGGCAATCCTCGGCGTCGTCCTCGGCGGCATGCTCGAGGAGAATTTCGTGACGTCGATGATCAAGGCGGACGGTAATCCGCTGGCCTTCTTCCAGCGGCCCCTCGCCGCGGTGCTGGGCGTGTTGACGCTTGCTGCGTGGTTCCTGCCGCCGGCCATCCGGCGCATGCGGGGACTCGCCAGCGGCTGAGGGCACGACGCTTCCCGCCGCCAAGGCGGCATTTGCCGGTCGCGTTGACCCCCCGTGGTGCGGCGCGGTAAAATCCCGTGGTTTTGGGGCTCTCTTTTGGCTGGCGGCTTGCTATCGGCCGGGTTGGCGACGTCCGCCTGAATGCTGGACGTCGGAAGCCGGGGTGCTGGGCAACGGCCGTCGAGACGAGCGAGTCCGGCCCTTGAAGGAAACAGGCAGAGATGCGCGGCACCCTGGTCGTCGGCAACTGGAAAATGAACGGCGGCCTACAAGCGAATGCGGCATTGTTGAGCGCGCTACGCGCGGGCTGGAAGGCGCAGCGGGATCGCACCCTGGCCGTGTGTGTGCCGTTTCCCTACCTCGCGCAGGCGCAGGCAGCCCTGGCGCATAGCGCGATTGGGTGGGGTGCACAGGATGTGAGTTCGCATGCCGCTGGCGCGTATACGGGCGACGTTGCGGCATCGATGCTGGTCGATTTCGGCGCGCGCTACGTGCTGGTGGGACATTCCGAACGTCGGCAATGGCATGGCGAATCCGATGGGGAGGTGGCAGGCAAGGCGGTGGCAGCATTGCAGGCGAACCTCACTCCCGTCGTCTGCGTCGGAGAAACGCTGTCGGAACGCGAAAGCGGCAATACCGAGGCGGTCGTCGCCCGGCAGTTCGACGCGGCGGCGGCGGTGCTCGGAACGGACCTGGCGCGAACGGCGGTGGCGTACGAGCCGGTCTGGGCGATCGGGACGGGGCGGACGGCGAGCCCCGAACAGGCGCAGCAGATGCATGCGTTTTTGCGGGCGCGGTTGCGTGCCGCCGGTGCGGGCGACGTCGCGCTGCTGTACGGGGGTAGCGTCAAGGCCGCGAATGCGGCCGCGCTGTTCGCGATGCCGGATGTCGATGGTGGATTGGTTGGCGGGGCGTCGCTCGACGCCGCGGAATTTTTGGCGATCGCGGCAGCCTGACCCCTGAGGGGTTCGGTGCGGGATCGCAGGGGATCACAAGGGATCATGGGATATTTCGAATCGATTTTGCTGGTGGTGCACATCCTGGTTGCCATTGCGCTGTGTGTGCTGGTGCTTCTGCAGCACGGCAAGGGCGCGGACATGGGTGCGGCCTTCGGCAGTGGGTCGTCCGGCAGCCTGTTCGGGGCCTCCGGATCCGCGAATTTCCTGTCGCGGACGACTGCGGTGCTTGCCGCCGTCTTTTTCGTCGCCAGCCTCGGGTTGACCTATCTGGGCTCCACGCGGGTCAACCCCAAGGAATTGATGGACCAAGGGGTGATGGGAACGCCACCGGTAACCAAGGCAAGCGACGTGCCGACGCCGTCGGGTACGACACCCGCCACGCCTGCGCCCGCAACCCCGCCCGCCCCGCCGGCGGGTGACGGGTCGAAGGCAGCCGACATACCGAAGTAGGCGCGAAGAGCCCGAAGGGCGCTTCGCCGAAGCAGGGCAAGCCGTATTACGCAGGGCCGACGTGGTGAAATTGGTAGACACGCTGTCTTGAGGGGGCAGTGGCGAAAGCCGTGGGAGTTCGAGTCTCCCCGTCGGCACCAGGCAGAAGCAGAAGGGGCTTTGCAACCGGACACGATCGCCCGCGCGAGGCGACGGGTCCGTCAGGTGCAGGTCGAACGTGCGTGGCATCGCGAACCCGATGACCGCGCCCGGAGTCCAACCAAAGGGTAGTGCGCGATTCGCGCGCCGGGCAGGAACGAATGCTGGAACAGTATTTCCCGATTCTGCTGTTCATTGTCGTCGGGCTGGGACTCGGGATCGTCCTCCTGTCGTTGGGCACGCTGCTCGCCCCCAACCGTCCGGATCCGGAGAAGCTGTCGCCCTACGAGTGCGGCTTCGAAGCGTTCGAGGACGCGCGGATGAAGTTCGACGTCCGCTACTACCTGGTGGCGATCCTCTTCATCCTGTTCGATCTCGAGATCGCCTTTCTCTTCCCCTGGGCGGTGGTGCTGCCCGACATTGGATTCGAGGGATTCGTGGCGATGATGATCTTCCTGCTGATCCTCGTGGTCGGCTTCGTCTACGAGTGGAAGAAAGGAGCGCTGGAGTGGGAATGATCGCCAGGCGCCCCTTCGGCCGCACCTGGCCGGCGCCCCGGCCCGGTACCAGCGGCATGGGCGCGAGGAAGGAGTCGGGCCATGGCCATTGATGGTGTGCTCGAGAAGGGCTTCGTCACCACGTCGCTGGACAGCGTGATCAACTGGGCCCGCAACGGCTCGATGTGGCCGATGAGCTTCGGTCTCGCCTGCTGCGCCGTGGAGATGATGCACGCGGGAGCCTCCCGGTACGACCTCGATCGCTTCGGTGTCGTCTTCCGGCCGAGTCCGCGCCAGTCCGACGTGATGATCGTCGCCGGCACGCTGTGCAACAAGATGGCGCCGGCGCTGCGCAAGGTCTACGACCAGATGGCCGAGCCGCGCTGGGTGATCTCCATGGGGTCATGCGCCAACGGTGGCGGGTACTACCACTATTCCTATTCGGTGGTGCGCGGCTGCGACCGCATCGTGCCGGTCGATATATACGTTCCGGGCTGTCCACCGACTTCCGAAGCGTTGCTGTACGGCATCCTCCAGTTGCAGAACAAGATCTGGCGCACCAACACGATCGCCCGCTGATGACGACCAAGCTCGAAACCCTGACGGCCGGGCTCGAAGCGGCGTTCGGTGACACACTGACGAGTGTCGTGGCGGACCGCGGTGAGATCACCGTCGTCGTCCCCGCCGGGAGCCTGCTCGCGATGATGCGCGACCTGCGCGACCGCCCGGAGTTGCGCTTCGAGACACTGATCGACATCTGCGGTGTTGATTACTCGACCTACGGTAACGGCGCGTGGGACGGCGCCCGCTTCGCGGGTGTCTACCACCTGCTGTCGTTCGCGCACAATTGGCGCCTGCGCGTGCGGGCGTTTGCCGTCGACGAAGCATTCCCGGTGCTGCCGAGCGTAATCGACGTGTGGCCAT
Organism: uncultured beta proteobacterium; assembly: GCA_963756765.1. Classification (GTDB taxonomy): domain Bacteria; phylum Pseudomonadota; class Gammaproteobacteria; order Burkholderiales; family Casimicrobiaceae; genus VBCG01. The sequence goes on from CAVWPC010000032.1 coordinate 66,848, forward strand.
CGGCCAACTGGTTCGAGCGCGAGGCGTTCGACCTGTACGGAATCGTCTTCGACGGGCATCCCGACCTGCGGCGCCTGCTGACCGACTACGGTTTCGTCGGGCATCCGTTCCGCAAGGATTTCCCGATCTCCGGCCACGTGGAGATGCGCTACGACCCGGAACAAAAGCGTGTCATCTACCAGCCGGTGACGATCGAGCCGCGCGAGATCACGCCGCGGGTCATCCGCGAAGAACACTATGCGGGAACCCGGTGATGGTAGGCCTCCCAATTCACGTGCTGCAGCCCGTTGCCGGGTGCCATGCGGCCGTGCCGGCAAAAGTTTCCCGCAGTCCGGTTGGCGCGCTGGCCCATGGCTGAGATCCGCAACTACACGATGAACTTTGGTCCGCAGCATCCGGCGGCCCACGGCGTGCTCCGCCTCGTGCTGGAGCTCGACGGTGAAGTCATCGAGCGCGCCGACCCGCATATCGGGCTGTTGCATCGCGCCACCGAAAAGCTGGCCGAGGAGAAGACGTACATCCAGTCGCTGCCCTACATGGACCGGCTCGACTATGTATCCATGATGTGCAACGAACATGCCTACTGCCTCGCCATCGAGCGACTGCTCGGTCTCGAGGTGCCGGAGCGTGCGCAGTACATCCGGGTGATGTTCGACGAGATCACGCGCATCCTCAATCACCTGCTCTGGCTCGGTGCCCATGCGCTCGATATCGGCGCGATGACGCCGTTCCTCTATGCGTTCCGCGAACGCGAGGACTTGTTCGACGTCTATGAAGCGGCTTCGGGCGCGCGCATGCACGCGGCGTACTATCGCCCGGGCGGCGTGTACCGGGACCTGCCGGAGCGCATGCCGCAGTACCAGCCTTCCAAGCTCAGGAATGCGAGGGCGCTCGAGCGCCTCAACGAGAACCGGCAGGGATCGCTGCTCGACTTCATCGAGGACTTCACGCAACGCTTCCCCAAATGCGTCGATGAGTACGAGGAACTGCTCACCGACAACCGCATCTGGAAGCAGCGCACGGTCGGCATAGGCGTGGTCGCACCGGAGCGCGCCATCGCGCTGGGCTTCACCGGCCCGATGCTGCGTGGTTCGGGCGTGCCGTGGGACTTGCGCAAGAAGCAGCCGTACGAGGTCTATGACCGGATGGCGTTCGACGTGCCGGTGGGCATGAACGGCGACTGCTACGACCGCTATCTGGTGCGTATCGAGGAAATGCGTCAGGCCAACCGCATCGTGCGGCAGTGCGTGAGCTGGCTCAAGGCGAATCCCGGTCCGGTCATCGTGGAAAACCACAAAGTCGCGCCGCCGGACCGCGAAGCGATGAAGACCAACATGGAAGAGCTGATCCATCACTTCAAGCTCTTCACCGAAGGCATGCACGTGCCACCCGGCGAAGCCTATGCCGCGATCGAGCACCCCAAGGGTGAATTCGGGGTCTACATCGTCTCGGACGGCGCGAACAAGCCGTATCGCGTGAAGCTGCGTGCCCCGGACTTCGTGCACCTCGCGGCGCTGGACGAGATGGTGCGCGGGCACATGATCGCCGACGTGGTTGCGATCATCGGTACGCAGGACGTGGTCTTCGGATCGATCGATCGATGATGCTGCGCCGGTTCCTTGCAGTGGTGCTCTTGCTGCTGGTCGCGGGTGGCGCGCAGGCGATGTCCACGGCCGAGCGCAACGCGCTCAACGTGGCGGAGAAGTGGCTGGTGTTCGTGGACGACGGCCGCTACGCGGAAGCTTGGCCGCGGTCGGCGGCATCGTTCAAGGCCAAGGTGAGCCGGGAGGCGTGGCGCGACGGCGCGCGCGAATTGCGCAAGCCGTACGGCCGGATGGTCTCGCGCAAGGCCGAGAAGATCGCCTTCATCGGCGCGGAAGCGCCGGCGAGCGACGGCGCCGAGCCCCTCAAGGCGGGAGCCACCGTGGCCATCATCTTCGCCACCAAATTTGCGGGCGACAAGACGGTGAACGAAGAAGTCACGGTCGAGTACGAGAAGGACGGCATCTGGCGCGTTGCCGGATATTTCATTCGATGATGGTCAACATGCTATCGGCTGAAATGCAGCGCAAGATCGATCGCGAGATCGCCAAGTATCCGCCCGACCAGAAGCAGTCGGCGGTGATGTCGGCGCTCGGCTTCGCGCAGGACGAGCACGGCTGGCTGTCGACCGAGCTGATGGACGAGGTCGCCCGCTACCTCGACATGCCGCCCGTGGCGGTCTACGAGGTGGCCACGTTCTACACGATGTACAACCTGAAGCCGCAGGGTCGCTACAAGGTCACCATCTGTACCAACCTGCCATGCGCGCTGTCGGGCGCGACGATCGCCGCCGCGCACCTGAAGCAGCGGCTCGGCATCGGCTTCAACGAGACGACGGCCGACGGCAGGTTCACGCTGAAAGAAGGCGAGTGCATGGGCGCCTGCGGCGATGCCCCGGTGCTGATCGTCAACGACCGGCGCATGTGCAGTTGGATGGTACCGGCCAAGCTCGACGAACTCGTCGACGAACTCGATGCAGCGGCGCAACGCGGTGAGGGCCGTCCCGGCCACGGAGACGACGCATGAACGCGCCGGGCGAGTTCCTGGACTATGGCCCGGACGCCATCCTGATGACGGGTCTCACCGGCAGCAACTGGCGCCTCAAGGACTACGTGGCCCGCGGCGGCTACGACGCTCTGAAGAAGATCATCGCAGAAAAGATCCCGCCGGAGCAGGTGATCGCCGAGGTGAAGAAATCGGCATTGCGCGGACGGGGAGGTGCCGGTTTTCCGACCGGGCTCAAGTGGTCGTTCATGCCGCGCCAGTTCCCCGGCGACAAGTACGTCGTCTGTAATTCGGACGAAGGCGAGCCAGGCACTTTCAAGGATCGCGATCTGCTGCGCTATAACCCGCATGCGGTCATCGAAGGCATGGCCATCGGCGCCTACGCGATGGGCGCCACGCGCGGGTACAACTACATTCACGGCGAGATCTGGGAAACCTATTTGCGCTGCGAGGAAGCGGTCGAGGAGGCGTATGCCGCCGGCCTGCTCGGCAAGAACATACTGGGTTCCGACTTCGCGTTCGAACTGCACAATCATCACGGTTTCGGCGCCTATATCTGCGGCGAGGAAACGGCGCTGCTCGAGTCGCTCGAGGGCAAGAAGGGTCAGCCCCGCTTCAAGCCACCGTTTCCTGCTTCCTTCGGCGTCTACGGCAAACCGACGACCATCAACAACACGGAGACGTTCGCCGCGGTGCCGTGGATCATCAATAACGGCGGCGACGCGTTCCTCGCACTCGGCCGTCCGAACAACGGGGGGACGAAGATCTTCTCCGTCTCCGGCGATGTCGAGCGTCCCGGCAACTACGAGGTCAAGCTCGGCACGCCGTTCGCAACCCTGCTCGAGATGGCCGGCGGCATGCGCGGGGGCCGCACACTGAAGGCGTGCATCCCGGGCGGCTCGTCGATGCCCGTGCTTCCGGGCGACGTGATGATGGCGACCGACATGGACTACGACTCGATCGCCAAAGCGGGCTCCATGCTGGGCTCCGGCGCGGTGATCGTGATGGACGATACGCGCTGCATGGTGAAGTCGCTGCTGCGCCTGTCCTATTTCTATTACGAGGAATCGTGCGGGCAGTGCACGCCGTGCCGTGAAGGCACCGGCTGGTTGTGGCGGATGGTCGATCGGATCGAGCACGGTCGCGGACGCAACGAGGACATCGACACGCTGAACTCCGTATCGGACAACATCGCAGGGCGCACGATCTGCGCGCTGGGGGATGCGGCTGCATTGCCGGTGAAGAGCTTCATCAAGCACTTCCGCGACGAATTCCAGCACCACATCGACCACCGGAAGTGCCTGGTCACGCCCTACGTCTAGCCGCAACCACGACATGCTGAATATCGAAATCGACGGCAAGGCCACGCAGGTCAACCACGGCAAGACGGTGATGGATGCGGCGAACCAGCTCGGCATATACGTGCCGCATTTCTGCTATCACAAGAAGCTGTCGATCGCGGCCAACTGCCGCATGTGTCTCGTGCAGGTGGAAAAGGCGCCGAAGCCGCTGCCCGCCTGCGCGACCCCGGTGACCGACGGCATGAAGGTGTGGACCCAGTCGGATCTCGCGGTCAAGGCCCAGAAGAGCGTGATGGAGTTCCTGCTCATCAATCATCCGCTCGACTGCCCGATCTGCGATCAGGGTGGGGAATGCCAGCTGCAGGACCTGGCGGTCGGCTACGGCGGTTCGGCGTCGCGGTACAGCGAACCGAAGCGCGTGGTGTTCCACAAGGACCTCGGTCCGCTGATCTCGGCCGAGGAGATGACGCGCTGCATCCAGTGCACGCGCTGCGTCCGCTTCGGCCAGGAGATTGCCGGCGTGATGGAGCTGGGCATGATCGGCCGCGGCGAACATGCGGAGATCGTGTCGTTCGTCGGCCGTACCGTCGAGTCCGAGCTGTCCGGGAATTCGATCGACATCTGTCCGGTCGGTGCATTGACGTCGAAGCCGTTTCGCTATGCGGCGCGCACGTGGGAGCTGTCGCGGCGCAAGTCGATCTCGCCGCACGACTCGCTCGGCAGCAACCTGATCGTGCAGGTGAAGGGCGATCGCGTGCTGCGCGTGCTCCCGCTCGAGAACGAGGCGGTCAACGAGTGCTGGATCTCGGACAAGGATCGTTTCTCCTACGAAGGACTCAATTCCGGCGAGCGGTTGACCACGCCCAGGATCAAGCAGGGTGGCGAATGGAAGGCGGTCGATTGGCAGACTGCCCTCGAATTCGTCGCCAACGGCTTGCGCGACGTGGCGGGCAAGCATGGCGCGGCGGCCATCGGTGCGCTGGCGTCGCCGCACGCCACGTTGGAGGAACTGGCACTCGCGGCCCGGCTGATGCGCGGGCTGGGCAGCGACAATATCGACTTCCGGCTGCGGCAGAGCGACTTTCGCGGGGATGGCGCTGCGACGTCGGCGCCATGGCTTGGCTTCCCGATCGCCGATGTCGCGACGTTCGACCGGCTGCTCGTCGTCGGGAGCTTCCTGCGCAAGGACCATCCGCTGCTCGCGCAGCGCATTCGCCAGGCAGCCAAGAAGGGAATGCAGGTGGCGATGCTGCATTCGGTCGACGATGACTGGCTGGTCAAGGTTGCGCACAAGGCCATCGTGCCGCCGTCGCTGCTGGCGTCGTCGCTGGCCGGCATCGCCGTGGCACTGGCCGAACAGAAGGGCCAGTCGGTGCCGCCCGCGCTGGCGCAGATGGTCCCCGGCGAGGCCGAGCGTGCGATTGCCGCGAGCCTCGCGGGTGGCAAGAAGACGGGTGTCCTGCTGGGCAATCTGGCGACGCAGCACGAAGATGCGTCGCAGCTGCATGCGCTTGCGGCGCTGGTGGCCGAACTCGCCGGCGGTACGCTGGGCTTCCTTACCGAGGCGGCCAACACCGTCGGCGCGCACCTCGCGGGCGCGCGGCCGCAGCAAGGTGGCATGAACGCGAAAGCCATGCTCGCCGACCCGCGCAGGGCGTACCTGCTGCTCAATGCCGAGCCCGAATTCGACTTCGCCAATCCGGTTGCGGCGCGGTCCGCGCTCGAGAAGGCCGAGCTCGTGGTGGTGCTCACGCCATTCGTACAGGGCGAGGCCTACGCCGACGTCCTGCTGCCCATTGCGCCGTTCTCGGAGACCGCCGGCACGTTCGTGAACTGCGAGGGCCGGTCGCAGTCGTTCCATGGTGTCGTCAAGCCATTGGGGGAGGCCCGTCCAGGCTGGAAGGTACTGCGGGTGCTCGGCACCATGCTCGATCTGCCCGGCTTCGGCGCCGAAGCCGTCACCGACGTTCGTGCCAGTGTCATCAGCGATCCGGCGGCGATCCCGGGCCGGCTCGACAATGCAGCGCCGCTCGCCGTGAGCACGCCCGCGACGAGTGCGGCCACGATCGAGCGCGTCGCCGATGTGCCGATCTATTTTGCCGATGCGCTGGTGCGTCGCTCGCCGCCGCTGCAGTTGACGGTGGATGCGAGCGCACCCCGGGCGCGCATGCACCGGTCGCTGTTTGAAACGCTCGGTCTGGTCGAAGGTGGCCAGGTGCGGGTGAAGCAGGGTCGCGGCGAGGCGATCCTCACCGCTGCCGTCGACGCCGCGGTACCGCCCGGCGTCGTGCGCATCGCCGCGGCGCATGCCTCCACCTGCGGCCTCGAAGGCATGTCCGGCCCCGTCAGCATGGAGCGTGCGTAGCCGATGGACATGCTCGCGCCCGTGCAGCACTGGCTGGGGCCGGTCTGGGTCGTCGTATGGACGCTCATCAAGATCGTCGCCATCGCCATTCCGCTCATCCTGTCGGTGGCGTACCTGACGCTGGCGGAACGCAAGGTGATCGGCTTCATGCAGGTGCGCATCGGCCCGAACCGCGTCGGGCCGTTCGGACTGCTGCAGCCGTTCGCCGACGTGGCCAAGCTGGTGTTCAAGGAAATCGTCGTACCGTCCGGCGCCAATCGCTATCTGTTTTTCGTCGCGCCGCTGCTGTCGATCGGCCCAGCACTGGCCGCCTGGGCGGTGATTCCGTTCAGCGACACGTTGGTCCTGTCCAACATCGACGCCGGGTTGCTCTATGTGCTCGCCCTGACTTCGGTCGGTGTCTACGGCGTGATCCTCGCCGGCTGGGCGTCCAACTCCAAGTACGCGTTCCTGGGGGCGCTGCGTTCGGCCGCACAGATAGTCTCCTACGAGATCGCGATGGGCTTCGCGCTGGTGGGCGTGCTGATGTGCGCCAACAGCCTCAACCTGTCGGAGATCGTGCGCGGGCAGGAAGGTGGGGCGGCGTACTGGTACATGTGGCCGTTGTTTCCGCTGCTGATCGTGTACTTCGTCGCCGGTCTCGCCGAGACCAACCGGCATCCGTTCGACATGGCCGAAGGCGAGTCGGAGATCGTGGCCGGCTTCCACGTCGAATACTCGGGCGTCGCGTTCGCCGTGTTCTTCCTGGCCGAGTACATGAACATGATCCTGATCGCCGCGCTGACCGCGATCATGTTCCTCGGCGGCTGGCTCGCCCCCTGGCCGTTGCTCAACGAATGGCACGTATTGGGCACGACCCCGCTCGGCGACGGTTTCATCTGGCTCGCCGCCAAGATGTCGTTCGTGCTGTTGTGCTTCCTGTGGGTGCGCGCGACGTTTCCGCGCTACCGCTATGACCAGGTGATGCGTCTGGGCTGGAAGGTTTTCATTCCGGTGACCCTCGTCTGGATCGTACTGCTGGGCGCGATGATGCAGACGCGCTGGGCCTATCTTTTCCACTGACGGGACGAAAGGACGACCATGTTCGCTCGCGTCAAGGAATTCTTCGACACCTGGCTGCTCGCCGAGCTGCTCAAGGGCATGTCGCTCACTGGCCGCTACCTGTTCGCGCGCAAGGTGACTGTGCAGTTCCCGGAGGAAAAAACGCCGCAGAGCCCGCGTTTCCGCGGCCTGCATGCGTTGCGCCGCTACCCGAATGGCGAGGAACGCTGCATCGCCTGCAAGCTGTGCGAAGCGGTGTGCCCGGCGCTGGCAATCACCATCGAGTCCGAGCAGCGCGCCGATGGTACACGCCGCACGACGCGCTACGACATCGATCTGACCAAGTGCATCTTCTGCGGGTTCTGCGAGGAAAGCTGCCCGGTGGACTCGATTGTCGAGACCCGCATCCTCGAGTACCACGGCGAGAAGCGCGGCGACCTCTACTACACCAAGGAAATGCTGCTGGCGGTCGGTGATCGCTACGAGGCGCAAATCGCCGCCGACCGCGCCCAGGACGCGAAGTACCGATGAACCGCTTCCGCTTCGACGCCTCGACCGTGCCCACGGCACGCCGGAATGCGGCCGCTGCCCCCGGATCTGCGCCATGAACTTCGCCGACTACATCTTCTACATCTTCGCGGCGATCCTGATCTTCGCGGCGCTGCGGGTCATCACCACCCGCAATCCGGTGCACGCGGCGCTCTGGCTGGTGCTCTGCTTCTTCACGGCAGCCGCGCTGTGGCTGCTGCTCAGGGCCGAGTTCCTCGCCATTGCGCTGGTGCTGGTCTACGTTGGTGCGGTCATGGTGCTGTTCCTGTTCGTGCTGATGATGCTGGAAGTCAATTTCGACAATTTGCGGGCGAGCTTCCGCAGCTATATCCCGGTGGGCGCGACCGTGGGCCTCTTGGTGCTGCTCGAGATGGGGCTGGTAGTCGTCGGCAGCCGTGTCGCCGGACAGGTGGCGCCGGAAACGCCAGCCGGCAGCAACACCGCGGCGCTGGGCAAGCTCATCTATGTCGATTATGTGTACCCGTTCGAGATCGCTGCGGTCCTGCTGCTGGTGGCCATCATCGCCGCCATCGCGCTGACGCACCGGCATCGACGTGAATCGAAGTATCAGGATCCTGGCCGGCAGGTGAAGGTGCGGCGGGAAGATCGCGTGCGCCTTCTGGACATGCCAGCCGAAAAGAAAGAATGACCACGCCGGTGCGACCGATGGCAACAGGTGGTTGCGCCGGACGAATGAGCAGGAACAGGGAGCCGATGTGTCTTTGCTGACCGCGCCGACGCTGGCGCACTACCTCGTGCTGGGCGCGATTCTGTTCGCGATCAGCATGGCGGGCATTTTTCTCAATCGGAAGAACGTCATCATCATCCTGATGGCGATCGAGCTGATGCTGCTCGCCGTCAATCTCAACTTCATCGCCTTCGCCCATTACCTGGGCGACATGAGCGGGCAGGTGTTCGTCTTCTTCATCCTGACAGTCGCCGCCGCCGAATCGGCGATCGGGCTCGCGATTCTGGTCCGCCTGTTCCGCAACGTCGGTTCGATCGACGTCGAGGACCTCGACCAGCTCAAGGGCTAGGTCGGACGGGTCGGAGCGAACAGCGTTATGACGATGCACCAACTCTATCTGCTGGTTCCCCTGGCGCCGCTGGTCGCCGCCATCGTCGTCGGCCTCTTCGGCCGCGCGATGCCGCGCGCGGCATCACATTGGCTGACCATCGCCGGCGTGGCCATTTCCTTCATCGCCTCGGTGGTGATCTACCGCGATGTGATGGCCGGCAACGTCTTCAACGGCGACATCTACACCTGGCTCGACTCGGGCGGGATCAAGATGGCGATCGGGTTCCTGATCGATCCGCTGACCGCGACGATGCTGATCGTCGTCACGTTCGTGTCGCTGATGGTGCACATCTACACGATCGGCTACATGGCCGACGACGACGGCTACTCCCGCTTCTTCTCGTACATCTGCCTTTTCACGTTTTCGATGCTCATGCTCGTCATGAGCAACAATTTCCTGCAACTCTTCTTCGGCTGGGAAGCGGTTGGCCTGGTTTCGTACCTGCTGATCGGCTTCTGGTTCAAGCGGCCGACGGCGATCTATGCCAATTTGAAGGCGTTCCTCGCCAATCGCGTCGGCGACTTCGGGTTCATCCTCGGTATCGGACTGGTCCTCGCGTACTTCGGTTCGCTCGACTACGCCGAGGTGTTCGCCAAGGCGCCGAGCATCGCCGGCGCGACGCTGAATCTCACCGCCACGACGCCGGTCTCGCTTCTTACGCTAACGTGCATCTGCCTCTTCATCGGCGCGATGGGCAAGAGCGCGCAGGTACCGTTGCACGTCTGGCTGCCGGACTCGATGGAAGGCCCGACGCCGATCTCGGCGCTTATCCACGCCGCGACGATGGTGACGGCGGGCATCTTCATGGTGGCGCGCATGAGCCCGCTGTTCGAGCTTTCGGACACCGCGCTGGGCTTTGTCACCGTCATCGGCGCCACCGGAGCGCTGTTCCTCGGCATCCTCGGCATGATCCAGAACGACATCAAGCGCGTGGTCGCGTACTCGACGCTTTCGCAGTTGGGCTATATGACGGTGGCGCTCGGCGTGTCGGCATATTCGGCGGCGATTTTCCACCTGATGACGCATGCGTTCTTCAAGGCGCTGCTGTTCCTGGGCGCGGGTTCGGTGATCATCGCCATGCACCACGACCAGGATCTGCGCAACATGGGTGGCCTGCGCAAATACATGCCGATCACCTGGGCCACCATGCTGGTCGGTTCGCTCGCGCTGTGCGGCATCCCGCCGTTCGCCGGCTTCTTTTCCAAGGACGCGATCATCGAAGCGGTGCACGCGTCGCACATTCCCGGGCACGGCTATGCGTACTTCGCCGTGGTGGCGGGCGTGTTCGTGACCGCGTTCTACACCTTTCGCATGATGTTCCTGGCCTTCCACGGCAAGCCGCGCTTCGACACCAGCGGCGATGCGCACCATCACGATGCCACGGTAGTCGACGACCACGAGCATCACGGCGGGCCGCCGCACGAGAGTCCCTGGGTGGTGACGGTGCCGCTGGTGCTGCTGGCCATCCCGTCGGTCTACACCGGGTGGGTCTATATCGAGCCGATGCTCTTCGGCGACTATTTCGGCAACTCGATCGTCGTGCTCCCCGCACACGCCGTCCTCGAGCAAGTGAAGGAGGATTGGCACGGGGTCGTCCCTTTCATCACGCATGGCCTCGTGAGCCTGCCTTTCTGGCTCGCCATCGCCGGGATCGTGTCGGCGTGGTACCTGTACCTGGTAAATCCTGCCATGCCCGGCAGGTTGGCGCGCGCCGCCGGCCCGCTCGGCACGCTGCTGCAGAACAACTATTACTTCGACAAGTTCAACGCATGGTTCTTCGCCGGCGGTGCACGGGGGATCGGCGCGCTGTTCTCGAAAGTCGGTGACGGCGTGCTGATCGAAGGGGTGGTCAACGGCTCGGCGCGTCTGGTCGGTTGGAGCGCTACCTTGATGCGACGCCTGCAATCCGGCTACGTCTATCACTATGCGTTCACGATGATCATCGGGCTCTTCGCGCTGCTGACCTGGTGGGTGGTGCGCTGATGACGCCCTATCTGTCGCTCGCCATCTGGGTTCCCATCGTCGCCGGCGTGGCGGTGCTCGCGCTGGGCCGCGACCGTGACGCCGCGACCGCGCGGTGGATCGCGCTCGCTGGCGCGCTTGCCGGCTTCCTGGTGACCATTCCGCTGTTCACCCACTTCGATCGCGGTACGAGCGCGATGCAGTTCGTCGAACGGGCGGATTGGATTCCCTACTTCGACATCTACTACCATGTGGGGGTCGACGGCATTTCGGTGCTGTTCGTGATACTGAACAGCTTCATCACGCTGCTGGTGGTCTGGGCCGGCTGGGAATCGATCAAGGTTCGCGTCGCGCAGTACATGGCGGCGTTCCTGGTGATGTCGGGCCTCATCAACGGGGCGTTCGCCGCGCTGGATGCGATCCTGTTCTACGTGTTCTTCGAGGCGATGCTCATTCCCATGTACCTGATCATCGGCATCTGGGGTGGTGAGCGACGCGTGTATGCGGCCATCAAGTTCTTCCTGTACACGCTGCTCGGTTCGCTGCTGATGCTGGTGGCCTTCATCTACCTGTACCAGAAGTCCGGCAGCTTCGCGATCGCCGACTGGGTCGCGCTGCCGCTGTCAATGCGCGCGCAGGTGCTGGTCTTCATTGCCTTCCTGGCCGCGTTCGCGGTCAAGGTGCCGATGTGGCCCGTGCATACCTGGCTGCCGGATGCGCACCCGGAGGCACCCACCGGCGGTTCGGTGGTGCTCGCTGCGATCACCCTCAAGATCGGTGCCTACGGCATCGCACGCTTCATTCTGCCGATCCTGCCGGATGCGAGCCGGGAACTCGCCGGGGTCATCATCACGCTGTCGCTGATCGCGGTGGTCTACATCGGGTTCGTCGCCCTGGTCCAGCGCGACATGAAACGATTGATCGCCTATTCGTCGATCTCGCACATGGGTTTCGTCACGCTGGGCTTGTTCCTGTTCAGCGCCCAGGGCGCGGAAGGTGCGCTCGCGCAGATGGTCTCCCACGGCTTCGTGTCGGCGGCGATGTTCCTCTGCGTCGGCGTGCTGTACGACCGGATGCACACGCACTTGATCGCCGACTTCGGCGGCGTTGCCAACACCATGCCGAAATTCGCGGCGTTCGTGATGCTCTTCTCGATGGCCAACGCGGGTCTTCCGGCCACGTCCGGATTCGTCGGCGAGTTCCTGGTGATTCTCGCCGCGGTGAAGTTCAACTTCTGGATCGCGTTCCTTGCCGCCACGTCGCTGATCCTGGGTGCTGCGTACACGCTATGGATGTACAAGCGGGTCATCTACGGCGAGGTGGCGAACGCGCACGTCGCCGCGCTCAAGGATCTCGGCCGGCGCGAGTTCTGGTTGCTCGCCACGCTGGCCGCGGCGGTGCTGTTCATGGGGATCTGGCCCAAGCCCTTTCTCGACGTGATGCATGCGTCGGTCGCCGACCTGCTGTTGCAGGTCGCCCAAAGCAAGCTCTGATCGATCATGACCGAGAATCTCCTGGCCATCCTCCCCGAGATCGTCGTCCTGACGGGCGCTTCGGTCATCCTGCTGGTCGACCTGTTCCTGAGTGACCGGCGCCGGCATGTGAGCTACTGGCTGGCCCAGTTCACGCTGCTCATCGCTGCCTGCGTGACGGTCAGGACGCTGAATATCGAAGCCGTACGTGCCTTCAACGGCATGGTCATCGACGACCTGGTCTCGGACTTCCTGCGGATGTTCAGCTTCGTCTCGGTGTCGCTGGTGCTCTTCTATGGGCGTTCCTACCTGACGGTGCGTGGGCTCTTCCGCGGCGAGTCGTTCGTGCTGATCCTGCTGGCGCTGCTCGGCATGCAGGTGCTGACCACCGCGAACAGTTTCGTGACGCTCTATCTGGGCCTCGAACTGATGTCGCTCTCCCTGTATGCGCTGGTCGCCATGCAGCGCGACGAGACGGCGCCGGCGGAAGCGGCGATGAAGTACTTCGTGCTCGGCGCGCTCGCTTCCGGCTTCCTGCTGTACGGCATGTCGATGATCTACGGCGCCACCGGCACGCTGGCGATCGACGGAGTGGCGCAGGTGGTGCTGACGCAGTCCGGCAATCCCATCCTGCTGATCTTCGGCCTGGTGTTCGTGGTATCCGCCATTGCATTCAAGCTCGGCGCCGTGCCGTATCACATGTGGGTGCCCGACGTGTACCAGGGTGCGCCGACGGCGATCACGCTGTTGATCGGCACGGCCCCCGAGTTTGCGGCCTTCGCGATGATGCTGCGCTTGCTCGCGGGCGCGCTCGGCGGCGCGGAGTTCGACTGGCAGGGGATGCTGATGGTGCTTTCCGTGCTGTCGATGACCATCGGCCACCTGGTGGCGATCGCGCAGACGAACCTGAAGCGCATGCTTGCGTATTCGTCCATCGCCAACATGGGATATGTGCTGCTCGGCTTCATGGCCGGCGACATCATCGGCTATTCGGCGGCGATGTTCTACATGGTTGCCTACGTACTGACAAGCCTCGCCTCCTTCGGCATGGTGCTCCTGCTTTCGCGCAAGGGGTTCGAGTCGGATCGGATCGACGACCTCAAAGGGCTCAACCAGCGCTCGCCCTGGTGGGCGTTCGTGATGCTGCTGGCGATGTTTTCGCTGGCTGGATTGCCGCCGACCATCGGCTTCTACGCAAAGCTGCTGGTGCTCCAGGCAGCCGTGAATGCGGGCTTCGTCTGGCTTGCCGTTGTTGCGGTTCTGGCGGCGGTGATCGGTGCCTTCTACTATCTGCGTATCGTCAAGCTCATGTATTTCGACGAGCCCGAGGAACGCGGCCCGATCCTGGCCCGTGGGGATACGCAGGTGCTGCTCTCGGCCAACGGACTGGCGCTGCTGGTGTTCGGCATTCTTCCGCAGCCGCTGATGGGCCTTTGCGCGATCGCACTGCGGCAGTCCCAGTACTTCTAGACCGCGTTTCCCGGTGGCGGCCATGCTAAGATGGCCGCGATCATTCGGTGATGTCATGCGCGTCGGATTCTTCGTTACCTGCCTCGTCGATCTCATGCGCCCATCGGTCGGGTTCGCGGCGCTCAAGCTGCTCGAGGCCGGAGGCGCCGACGTATTCGTGCCGGCAACGCAGACCTGCTGCGGACAGCCCGCGTACAACTCAGGCGACCGCCCCGATGCGAAAACCCTCGCGCTCAAGGTCGTGGACGAGTTCGAGGATTGCGACTACCTGGTCGCGCCGTCCGGGTCCTGCGCAGGCATGATCAGGACGCACTATGCCGACCTCTTTGCCAGCGACGCCGCGATGCTCGCCCGCGTCCAGAAGCTCGCCGCGCGCACGCACGAACTGACCGATTTCCTGGTCAACGTCCTCAAGGTCGAATCGGTCCCCGGCACCTTCGCCGGTACCGTCACCTACCACGATTGCTGCGCTGGTTTGCGCGAGATGGGCGTGAAGAGCCAGCCGCGTCAGCTGCTTGGCAGAATGCCGGGTCTCCAGCTGCAGGAGATGGCCGAACCCGAGACCTGCTGCGGCTTCGGCGGCACGTTCGCCATCAAGTTCGGCGAAATCTCTGCGCGGCTCGCCGACAACAAGTGCGAGCATGTCGAGCATTGCGGTGCCGATGCGGTCGTACTGGGCGATCTGGGCTGCATGCTCAACATCGAGGGACGACTGCGTCGCCGTGGCAATGCTTCGACGCGGGTCCTGCACATCGCCGAGGTGCTGGCGGGAACCACCGGCGAGGGCTAGGCGAATGCAGGTCACTTCGATGCATTTCAAGGAGAGCGCGCACATCAAGCTCAACGATGCGCGCCTGCAGCGCAACCTGGCGAAGATGAAAGACAAGTTCGTCGGCAAGCGCAAGTCCGCGATCACTGAACTCGATGACTTCGAAGGTACGCGGCAACACGCCCGCGATGTCCGTCAGCGCGCACTCGACGACCTCGACACCTGGCTGGAAGTCTTCGAGCGAAATGCGCGAGCGCGCGGGGCCAAGGTCCTGTTCGCGCAGACACCGGCGGAAATCAACCAGCTGGTGCTGGAGATCGCGGCGCGTCACGGCGTGCGCAAGATCATCAAGTCGAAGTCGATGGTGTCCGAGGAGTCGTCCCTCGACCATGCGATCGAAGGGGCAGGGATCAAGGTTGTCGAGACGGACCTCGGCGAGTACATCCTGCAGATCAACAATTACGAACCGCCTTCCCACATCATCGGGCCGGCGCTGCACAAGAGCAAGGAAGAGGTGGCCGAGCTCTTTCATGAAAAGCACGGTACGCCGTACAAGGAAGGCATCGCCGAGCTGTGCCTCGAGGCGCGCGGCGTCCTGCGCGACCACTACCTGACCGCCGAAATGGGGATCTCGGGCGGCAACTTCTTCGTTGCCGAGTCGGGTTCCGTCGTATTAGTGACCAACGAGGGCAACGCGACGCTGACCACGACGCTGCCCAAGGTGCACGTCGCGATCTCCGGCCTCGAGAAGATCGTGCCTACGCTCGAGGACGTCGCGACGCTGATGCGGCTCCTGCCGCGCTCGGCTACCGGCCAGTCGATCTCCAACTATGTGGATCTGCTCACCGGCGTGCGGAGTCCGGGCGAATTCCACGGTGTCGATCACATGTACTTCATCGTCGTCGACAGCGGGCGCACCGAGGTGCTCGCGAGCGACGTGCGAGAGGCGCTGCGGTGCATTCGCTGCGGCGCGTGCATGAATCACTGCCCGGTCTATCAGAACATCGGCGGCCACGCGTACGGCTGGGTTTATCCGGGACCGATCGGCTCGATCCTCACGCCGATGTACGTAGGCCTGGAAAACGCCCCCGACCTGCCGCAGGCGTCCACGTTCTGCAACCAGTGCGGGGTCGTATGTCCGGTTAAGATCCCGCTGCCGGACCTGCAGCGCAAGCTGCGCGAAAAGGCGTTCGAACGGGACCTGCGCCCCTGGAGCGAGCGTGCCGGGCTCAAGCTCTGGGCGTGGTGCGCGCGACGTCCGGCGCTCTATGCATTCGCGAGCCGGGTGGGCGTGCGCCTGCTGCGCAGGCTCGCCGGGTCCGATGGCATGATTCGCCGCCTGCCATTTGGCGGCGGGTGGACGCAGGGACGCGACATGCCGGCGCCGGCGGGTCGCACGTTCCGCGAACTCTACGCGACCCGTGGCAGGAGGCCGCAATGAACGCGCCGCATACGCCCAGCCTCGCCATGCCGCGCATTTCGCGGCGGGCGGAGTCACTCGGCACCGAAAACGCCTTCGTGGTGCTGGCGGAGGTCAACGCGCTGCAGCGGCAGGGCAAGGACATCGTGTCGTTCTGCATCGGTCAGCCAGACTTTCCAACGCCCGGCCACATCCAGGATGCCGCGATCGCCGCGATCAAGGGCGGCAAGCACGGTTACACACCCAGCGCCGGTATCGACGAGCTGCGCTCGGCGGCCGCGGCTGATCTGGGCGCGCGCCGCGGACTCACTATTACGGCCGATGACGTCGTCGTCGCCGCGGGTGCCAAGCCATTCATCGCGTACACCATCGCGTCGGTTACCGATTTCGGCGTTGGCGATGAGGTGATCTATCCGGTGCCGGGCTTCCCGATCTACGAATCGCAGATCGCTGCCAATGGTGCCGTGCCGGTACCGATATTCCTGCGCGAGTCGCGTGGATTCGCCTTCGATCCGGCGGAACTCGAAGCCAAGATCACGGCCAAGACGCGGCTCCTCATTCTCAATACGCCGCAGAATCCGACTGGTGGCGTGCTGGGACGCGAGGATCTCGACAACATCGCCGAAATCCTGCGGCGGCATCCGCAGGTGTGGGTCTTCGCCGACGAAATCTATTCGCGGCTCGTGTACGACGGCACGTTCGACTCGCTCGCGACGCGCGCGGAGATGCTGGAACGCACGGTCATCAGCGATGGCGCGTCCAAGACGTGGGCGATGACCGGATGGCGGATCGGCTACGCGGCCAATCGGACGCTGGCACCGGTATTCACGCGCTGGATCACCAATACCGAATCATGCGCTTCCCAGATTTCGCAGTGGGCTGCGGTCGCGGCCATCACCGGGCCGCAGGACGCTGCCGACGCCATGCGCGCGCGCTTCCTGGAACGTCGCGATTTGATCGTACGGCTGCTCAATGACATCCCGGGCATTACCTGCGCGGCGCCCGGCGGGGCGTTCTATGCGTGGCCCAATGTTACCGAGGCCTGCAAGCGCACCGGCTGTGCAGACTCGGAGGAGTTTCGCAAGCGGCTACTGCACGAGGCGGGCATCGCGGTGCTGGCCGATATCCACTTCGGCAGACGCGTCCCCGGTGACGGCCAGCACATTCGCTTCTCCTATGCCGCGTCGAATGAAGCCATCGAGCGTGGCGTGGGCCGCCTCAAGGCGTTCGTCGAACGCGGCGGGCGATGAGCACGTCGATCGACGACAATCGAGGCCTCCCGCGAGGCCGTCCTGGGCCGCGTGCGCAAGGCGCTCGGCCGCGCCACCACCGACCCGCACGACCGAACGGAGGCGGAAGCCTACATCGCGGCGCATGCGCAGGGTCCGCGTCCGGTGGTGCCGGGCGACCTTGCATCGCACTTTCTCCAGCGCGCCACCGACATGGAGAGCACGGTCGAAAGGCTCGCCGCGGTGGCCGATCTTCCGCCGGCGGTTGCCCGGTATATCGAGACGGTTGAGCCCGCCGCTGCGCGCACCGGTGCGCCGGCGACCGCGGGCGTGTGCTGGCCGGAGTTCGCGGCGCTCGACTGGGCCGCCGCGGGGCTCGCGATCGAGCCGCGACCGACGCAGGGGCACGACCGCCTCGGCATCACCGGCTGCTACTGTGCCATTGCCGAGACCGGTACGCTCGTGTTCCTCTCCGGCGCCGATACGCCCACGGCGACCGCATTGCTTCCGGACATCCACGTTGCCGTCGTACGCAGGGATCGCGTGGTCGCCGGCATGGAGGACGCGTTCGCGCTCATCCGCTCCGAGCGCGGGGCGATGCCACGAGCGATGAACATGATCTCCGGCCCGTCGCGCACCGGCGATATCGAACAGACCATCGTCCTCGGCGCGCACGGGCCGTATCGCGTCCACATTCTTCTGCTGGGCTGACTGCGCCCCGGCCGCCTGAGGAGCGCCGCCGGATGCTCGTCTACGCGCTGGTCCTGCTGCCCTACGCGGCCGCGCTTGGTTGTGCCTGTCTTCCCGAGCGCGCCCGCAATGGCGCAGCGTGGCTCGCCGGCCTTACGGCGCTAGCCGGTTGCGCGCTGGTCGCGGTCACCGCCACGCCGGTGATGGCCGGCGAAATCCTGCGCGCATCGGTGTCCTGGCTTCCCGGCGTGCCGTTCGGATTTCGCGTCGACGGACTCGCGTGGACGTTCGCGCTCATCATCTACGCCATCGGCGCGCTCGTTGTCCTCTATGCCCGCTACTATCTCGCGCCGGAGGATCCGCCGGCGCGTTTTTTCGCGCTGCTGCTGGCGTTCATGGGGGCAATGCTCGGCGTGGTGCTCGCCGACAACCTCATCCTGCTGGTCGTGTTCTGGGAACTCACGGGTGTCACCTCGTTCCTGCTGATCGGCTTCTGGAAGCATCGCGCCGATGCGCGGCAGGGCGCGCGTATGGCGCTGGCCATCACGGGGGCCGGCGGGCTGTGCCTGCTGGGCGGGGTGATCGTGCTGGGGGAGATCGCCGGCGGCTACGCGCTCGATACCGTACTCGCGGCGGGTCCGCTCATTCGGGCACATCCGTGGTATCCGATCGCACTGGTGCTGATCCTGATCGGCGCCTTCACCAAATCGGCACAATTTCCCTTCCAGTTCTGGCTGCCGCATGCGATGGCGGCACCGACACCGGTCTCGGCTTACCTTCATTCGGCTACGATGGTGAAGGCGGGCGTGTTCCTGCTGGCGAGGCTCTACCCCGCGCTCGGCGAAAGTGACCTGTGGTTCTATCTCGTGACCAGTACGGGACTCATCACGCTGACGCTGGGTGCCGCGATCGCGATCTTTCAGCATGACCTGAAGGGTCTGTTGGCGTATTCGACGATCAGTCATCTCGGACTTGTCACCCTGCTCCTTGGTCTCGATGCGCCGCTGGCGGTGGTGGCGGCGCTGTTCCACATCCTCAATCACGCGGCGTTCAAGGCTTCGCTGTTCATGGCCGCGGGGATCATCGATCACGAGGCGGGCTCGCGCGACATGCGGCAGTTGAATGGCCTGTGGCGGCTGATGCCGGTCACCGCGACGCTGGCGATGGTGGCCGCTGGCGCGATGGCGGGAGTGCCGTTGCTCAATGGCTTCCTGTCCAAGGAGATGTTCTTCTCCGAAACACTGCAGCTCGAGGCGCATCCGATGTTCGAGTGGGTGATTCCGGTCACCGCGACCATCGCGGCTGGCTTGTCGGTCGCCTATTCGGTGCGCTTCATCCACGACGTATTCTTCAACGGCGAGCCCATCGATCTGCCACGCGTGCCGCATGAACCGCCGCGCTGGATGCGCATCCCGGTCGAGGCGCTGGTGCTCGTCTGCCTGGCGGTCGGTATCGCCCCGGGCATCACGATCGCGCCGGTCCTCGCCGCCGCCGCCCGCGGCACGCTCGGCGTGGGCGAATTGCCGGCCTACAGTCTTTCGCTGTGGCACGGTTTCAATTTACCGTTGCTGATGAGTGCCCTGGCGTTCGCGGCCGGGGTTGTTTTCTACTTTGCCTTGCAGCGCACGCTCGACCTGCATTCATTCACGCTGGTGCGCAGTTTCGGTCGGCGGCTCTTCACTGCGGCCCTTGCGGCGCTGGAAACCGGGGGTCGCGCGCTGGTGGCGCACTCGCCTTCCGGGAGCTTGCCGCGTGCGCTGGCGTGGATCGTCGGCGCGGCGGTGCTCGCGATGGCGTGGCCCCTCTATGTGCTGGGCATCGGCGCACCGCCGCGTGCGCTGTTGCTCGGTGATCCTGACCGGGGGATGGTCGTCATCTGCCTCGTGGCGTGGGTATTGGCGGTTGGCGGGGCACTTGGTGTGACGCTCGTCTATCGCCATCGCTTTCTCGCGGTCATACTGGTGGGCGGGGTGGGGTTGGCAGTCAGTCTGACGTTCCTGGTGTTGTCGGCACCCGACCTCGCACTGACGCAGTTGCTGGTGGAAATCGCCAGTGTCGCGCTGATCATGGCGGTGCTGCACCGCCTGCCGGCGACCTCACCGAAGGAGTCCGGCACCGTGCGCAAGCTGCGCGACGCGGCACTCGCCACCGCCGTCGGCGCGGGCCTCATGTGGATCATGCACGCGGTCCTCACGCGGCCGTTCCATCCGATCTCGCCCTTTTTCCTCGAACGCTCGTTGATCGAGGGTGGCGGCACGAATGTCGTGAACGTGATCCTGGTGGATTTCCGCGGGTTCGATACGCTGGGTGAGATCACCGTACTCGGCATTGCGGGCCTGATCGTGTTCGCACTGCTGCACGCCTTGCGACCGGAAGGCCTGCGGGTGTCGCCGGTGACCGGCTGGAATCCGTTGCTCGTGCGCACAGTTGTGCGCACGCTGCTGCCGCTCGCCACCATGGTGGCGATTTTCCTGTTCCTGCGCGGGCACAATGAGCCCGGAGGCGGATTCATCGCCGGGCTCACGTTTGCGTGCGCGCTCGTGGCGCTGCGCATCGGCGGCGGCGGTCGACCGCTCGAGGGCACTGACGCGCCACCGTTCGCGCCGTGGATCGGCGTGGGGTTGCTGGTGGCCGGTGGCACGGGCGTGGGCAGCCTGGTTCTCGGCCACCCGTTTCTGACCAGCACCTTCGCGCATCCCGTCCTGCCCGGGCTGGGCGAGATTCCGCTGGCGAGCGCCGCATTGTTCGACCTGGGCGTATTCGTGACGGTCGTCGCGGCGACGTTGCTTGCCACCTTCACGCCGGGACTCTTGCCGGCGGTCGCCGAACTGCATCCGGGTTCGCGCGCGCGGGAGCAGGGGCCATGAGCGCCTGGCTCATCGCATCGGCCGTCGGCGTGCTCGGCGGCTGCGGGGTGTGGCTGGTGCTGCGGGCGCGGACCTTCGACGTGGTGCTCGGCCTGACGCTGCTCTCGTACGCGGTGAACGTGTTCATCTTCGCCATGGGCCGGCTGACGCTGGATGCGCCCCCGGTGCTGCGCGCGGGTGTGCCGCCGACGCTCGCGAACTATGCGGATCCCCTGCCGCAGGCGCTGGTATTGACCGCAATCGTGATCGGCTTTGCGATGACCGCGCTGGTGCTCGCGGTGGCAGTCAAGGCGAGCTTCGTCAACGCCAGCGATGCCTGCGATGCGCCGCCGGTCGCCGATGCGTCAACGCAGGCGGCACCTGGAGAATCGCAATGAACGGCGCCTGGGTGGTTGCCGCCGTGCTGGTGCCGCTGCTCACCGCGCCGGGCCTGCTCATCGTCGAGCGGTTCCGGCCGCATTGGCAGAGGCCGCTGGCGCTGGCCGCGATACTCGGCAGCCTCGCGGTGGCGCTGCGCCTGCTGTTGCACGCGGACGCGGGCGCCATCGAAGTCTACCTGCTGGGCAACTGGCCGGCGCCGTTCGGGATCGTGCTGGTACTCGATCGCCTGGCCGCCCTGATGCTGCTGCTGACCGCTATTGTCGCGCTGGCAAGCCTGCTCTGCGGCTTTGCCTGCGTCCCACGCGGACCGCATTTCCTCGCCTTCATTCTGTTCGCGCTGGCCGGGGTGAACGGCGCGTTTCTCACCGGAGACTTGTTCAATCTGTTCGTGTTCTTCGAGGTCCTGCTGATCGCCTCCTACGCGCTGCTGCTTCACGATGCCGGAGGCCGCGCGCTGCGGGCAGGCCTGCACTTCGTGGTGATCAATCTGGTGGGTTCGGCGCTGTTCCTGGTCGCGGTGAGCCTGCTCTACGGCGTCGCCGGTTCGCTCAACATGGCGGACCTGGCGCTGCGCCTCGCGCACCTGCCGGCGCACGACGCGGGTCTGGCGCGGGCCGCGGCCATGCTGCTACTTCTGGTCTTCGCGCTCAAGGCAGCGATCCTGCCGCTCGGCTTCTGGCTCCCCGAAACATACGGCGCGGCGCCCGGCCCGGTGGCGGTGTTGTTCGCGGTGATGACCAAGGTCGGAATCTATGGAATCGTGCGCGTGTCGATGCTGCTGTTCGGCGGCAGTGACGCTGCGATGACCGGCTGGGGGGCCGTCGCGCTCGTCGCCCTGGGCCTTGCCACCGTCGCGTTCGGAGCAGTCGCGGCGCTCGCGGCATCGAGGCTCACCGCTTTGATCGGCGCGCTGGTCCTGGTTTCTTCCGGAACGCTGGTCGCCGCATCGGCGCTGGGCGGTCAGGCACTCGCCGGCGCGCTGTATTACCTCGTGCATAGCACGCTCGTTGTGGGCTTGCTTTTTCTGCTGGCGGACATCATGGCCAGGCAGCGGGGCGCGGTCGGCGATCGGCTTCGTACCGGTCCCCCCTTGGCCCAGTCGCGGACGCTGGGCTGGCTGTTTCTCGCCGGCGCCGCGATGTTCGCCGGCGTGCCTCCGTTCTCGGGCTTCATCGGCAAGACAATGATGCTGCGTGCAACGCTCGGGGTCCCCGGTGCCGCCTGGTTCTGGGCCGCCGTGCTGGCAAGCGGTGCCATCAGCGTGATTGCGCTAGCGCGTGCCGGTACGCGCATGCTCTGGAAGACCCGTGGCGACACCAGCCACGCGTCGCTTGCGCCCGGGGACACCGCCGCGCTCACGTTGCTCGTGGCGGCGCTCATGCTGTGGGCTCTTGGCGCCGGACCGGCGCTGCACTACGCCATGGGCACCGCGGCCCAGCTCACGCAGCCGGCGCTCTATATCGACGCGACGGTGTCGGCGGCGCGTACAGGTACACGATGAAGCGACTGCTGCCGCACCCGATGCTGTCGCTCATTCTCTGGGCGGTCTGGCTGGCGCTGAACGGCACCGTCGCGCCGTCGCACCTGGTGCTCGGGGCCGTGCTCGGGGTGGTGTTGCCCCTCTCGTTGCTGCACCTGGCAGACGGCGACTGGCCGCGCGTGCGGCGGCCGCTGGCCGCACTGCGCCTCGGCGGGGTCGTATTGTTCGACATCCTGATGGCCAACCTCGAAGTGGCGCGCCGGGTGCTGGGGCCGGAAGCGGCGATCAAGCCCGGCTTCGTGCGCGTGCCGCTGGCGCTGGCCGACGACTGGGCGATCACCACGCTGGCATGCATCATCACCATGACGCCGGGAACACTGACGGCGGATGTCGCCGACGACCGGTCGTATCTGCTGGTGCACGCGTTTCATCTGGAGGACAGCGAAGTGCTGGTCGCTTCGATCAAGTCGCGCTACGAAACCCCACTGCAGGAGATCTTCGGATGACCATGCTCGTGCTCCCGTATGTCGCAATCGCCTTCTGCGTGGCCCTCGCGCTCAACGCCTACCGGCTGGTGCGCGGACCGGCGTTGCCCGATCGCGTACTTGCCATCGACACGCTCTACGTAAACACCATGGCGTTGCTGGTACTCCTGGGCGTGCGCTACGACACCCAGGCCTACTTCGAAGCTGCGCTCGTGGTCGCGCTACTGGGCTTCGTGAGCACGATTGCGCTGGCCAAGTTCCTGGTGCGCGGACGGATCTTCGGATGACCGCGCTGGCATCGCTTCCGCCGTGGGCCGACGCGTTGATCGCCTCGTTGCTCGTCGCCAGCAGCGTCTTCGCACTGCTCGGGTCGTGGGCGCTGGCCAAATTCAGCGACTTCTACAAGCGACTGCACGGCCCCACCAAAGCCACGACGCTGGGGGTCGGCGGCGTGCTGGTGGCGTCCGCGCTCTACTTCACGATGGCGCGCGACGGTGCTTCCGTGCACGAGTTCCTGATCACGCTGTTTTTGTTCCTTACCGCACCGGTGTCCGCGCATCTGCTGGTCAAGGCCGCCCTGCACAGCGCCTTGCGGGCAGAGGACAAGGCCGCGCTCGCATCGATCCAAGATCCACCCGAAGGCGCGGCGTGATGGGCCGCCCGGTAGGCGTGCACCGGACGGCCTCGACGCGGCGGACGACACCGACGCAGGTCATCCGCCAGGGACGGGCGTGCCGCCGCGGAACGCTATAATTCCACCTTTCCCAAGCCGGTGCCTGCCATGAAGGTCCTCGTGCCGATCAAGCGTGTCGTCGATTACAACGTCAAGGTCCGCGTCAAGCCGGATGG
Organism: uncultured beta proteobacterium; assembly: GCA_963756765.1. Classification (GTDB taxonomy): domain Bacteria; phylum Pseudomonadota; class Gammaproteobacteria; order Burkholderiales; family Casimicrobiaceae; genus VBCG01. The sequence continues at coordinate 90,804 of CAVWPC010000032.1, forward strand.
CTCCGGCGTCGACACGGCCAACGTCAAGATGTCGATGAATCCGTTCGACGAAATCGCCGTCGAAGAGGCCGTGCGCCTGAAGGAAAAGGGCATCGCTACCGAAGTCGTCGCGATTTCCTGCGGGATCGCGGCGTGCCAGGAGACGCTGCGCACCGCGCTGGCGCTGGGCGCGGACCGCGCCATCCTGGTCGAGACGGATGCGGAACTGCAGCCGCTCGCGGTCGCGAAGCTGCTGCGCGCCGTGGTGGCCGAGGAGTCGCCGCAACTGGTCATTCTCGGCAAGCAGGCAATCGACGACGATGCGAACCAGACGGGCCAGATGCTGGCGGCGCTGCTCGACTGGCCGCAGGCGGCATTTGCCTCGAAGGTGGAGATCGACGGTGACAAGGCCACGGTCAAGCGCGAGGTCGATGGTGGACTCGAGACCGTCGAAATGACCTTGCCCGCCGTGATCACGACCGACCTGCGGTTGAACGAGCCACGCTATGCCACGTTGCCCAACATCATGAAGGCCAAGAAGAAGCCGCTCGCGACCACGACGCCGGCGACGCTCAACGTCGACGTGGCGCCGCGCCTGCGCACACTCAAGGTCGTCGAACCGGCCAGGCGTAAGGGCGGCGGCATGGTCGCCGACGTCAAGGAACTCGTCGCCAAGCTGCGCAACGAGGCCAAGGTCATTCCCTAGGACTCATCGCCATGTCCATTCTCGTCATCGCCGAGCACGACAACGGCGCACTCAAATCCGCGACCTTGCATGCCGTGGCTGCGGCGACCAAGCTCGGCGGCGATATCCACGTGCTGGTTGCGGGTCACGAATCCCAGGCGGCAGCGAAGGCCGCCAGCGAAGTTGCCGGCGTGGCCAAGGTGCTGCATGCCGAGGCACCGCATCTCGCGTCCCCGACGGCCGAGAATGTGGCGGCGACGGCGCTGACCCGCCTGCCGGGCGACTACACGCACGTGGTCGCCGCAGCCACCGGATTCGGCAAGAACGCGCTGCCGCGCGTGGCGGCCAAGCTTGACGTCGCGCAGATCTCCGATGTCACTGCGATCGAATCGCCCGATACCTTCGTGCGGCCGATCTACGCTGGCAACGCATTCGCCACCGTTCAGTCGAAGGATGCTCTCAAGGTGCTTACGGTACGCACGACCGCGTTCGATGCCGCGGGCGAGGGCGCGGCGGTGCCGGTCGAGTCGATTCCCGCGGCAGCCGACGTGGGTCGCTCGAAGGTCACGGGGCAGGAACTCACCAAGTCGGAGCGGCCGGAACTGACGAGTGCGCGCGTCGTCATTTCAGGCGGGCGAGGCCTGGGCAGCGGGAAAAATTTTGCGATGCTCGAGGCGCTGGCCGACAAGCTCAACGCAGCGATCGGCGCGTCGCGGGCCGCGGTCGACGCCGGCTATGTGCCCAATGATTACCAGGTCGGGCAGACGGGCAAGATCGTCGCTCCAGAGCTCTATATCGCGATCGGCATCTCCGGCGCGATCCAGCATCTGGCCGGGATGAAGGACAGCAAGGTGATCGTCGCCATCAACAAGGATGCCGAGGCACCGATTTTCCAGATCGCCGACTACGGGCTGGTCGGAGACCTGTTCGAACTGGTACCGCAGTTCACGGCCGAACTCGGCTAGCGACACCTCCGGGCGTGCGGTCGGTCGGCCCGGGGGATTAGACGCCCGGTTCTAGTGTCGATGGCGTACGCTGACGGCCATTGTCAATCCATTCAGGCAGGTTCCGATGAGCACTTATCACGCCCCGCTGGCCGACATGCAATTCGTATTGAACAACCTTGCCGGCCTGAGCCAGGTGGCCAAGCTGCCCGGCTTCGAAGACGCGACGCCGGAAACCGTCGAGGCCATCCTCGACGAGGCCGCCAAGTTCGCGACCAACGTCCTCGATCCGCTGAACCACACCGGCGATCGCGAAGGCGCCAGATGGCAGGAAGGGGGCAAGGTCACCACGCCGGTCGGTTTCAAGGCGGCGTACCAGCAATATTGCGCCAATGGCTGGAACGGCCTGACCAAGAATCCGCACTACGGCGGCCAGGGCCTGCCGCAGCTCGTCGCCACCGCGGTCGAAGAAATGTGGCATGCCGCGAACCTCGCCTTCGACCTGTGCCCGCTGTTGACGCAAGGTGCGATCGAGGCCATCGAATTGCGCGGCTCGCCGGCGCTCAAGGAGAAGTTCCTGCCCAAAATGGTCTCGGGCGAATGGACCGGCACGATGAACCTGACCGAACCGCAGGCAGGTTCCGACCTCGCCGCCGTGCGCACGCGCGCGGTTCCGCAGGTAGACGGGTCCTACAAGCTCACCGGCCAGAAGGTCTTCATCACCTTCGGCGAGCACGACTACACCGACAACATCATCCACCTGGTCCTGGCGCGCACGCCGGATGCGCCGGAAGGCGTCAAGGGCATTTCGCTGTTCGTGGTACCGAAGGTGCTGGTCGACGACGACGGGACACTCGGTGAACGCAATGACGTGCACTGCGTGTCGATCGAACACAAGCTCGGCATCCATGCGAGCCCCACCGCGGTCATGTCGTACGGCGACCATGGCGGCGCCACCGGCTACCTGGTCGGCGAGGAGAATCGCGGCCTCGAGTACATGTTCATCATGATGAACCTCGCGCGATTCTCGGTGGGCATGGAAGGCGTCGGCATCTCCGACCGTGCCTATCAGCGCGCCGTGGCCTACGCGCGCGATCGCATACAGGGCAAGGCGGTTGGGGCGGAGAAGGGCGCGAAGGCGGGCGCCATCATCGAGCATCCGGACATCCGGCGCATGCTGATGACCATGCGCGCCTACACCGAGGCAGCGCGCGCCGTGGCTTACGTGACGGCGGCGGCACTCGACAACGCGGCCCATCATCCCGAACCTGCTGCACGGGCGCGCCACCAGGCGTTCGCGGATTTCATGATTCCGATCGTGAAGGGCTGGTCGACCGAAATGGCGCAGGAAGTCACGTCGCTGGGCGTGCAGGTCCACGGCGGCATGGGCTTCATCGAGGAGACGGGTGCTGCGCAGCATTTGCGCGACGCGAGGATCATCACCATTTACGAAGGCACCACCGGCATTCAGGCGAACGACCTGATTGGGCGCAAGACCGCGCGCGATGGGGGGGCGGTTGCGCAAGGCGTCGCCGGCGAGATCGACAAGGTGGCAGCGAAGCTGGCCGCGGCGAGCGATCCGATGCAGCGAGCGATCGGCGTCCAGTTGGCGGCGGCAACTGCGGACCTGCAGGCGGCGATCGAGTGGATGGTACCGGCCTATGGCCAGCAGACGCGCGCGGCGCACGCCGGGGCGGTGGCCTATCTGAAGCTCTGGGGACTGGCCGTGGGCGGGTGGCAAATGGCCCGGGCCGCGCAGCTCGCCGCGGAGATGCTCAAGGCAGGGGAAGGCAATCCTGATTTCCTGCGCGCCAAGATCGCCACGACGCGCTTTTACATGGATTGCCTGCTGCCGCAGACCTCGGGCCTGGTGCATGGCATTGTCTACGGCGGTGAAAGCGTGCTGGCACTCGCGGCCGAGGCATTCTGACCTGACTTCCTGGTTGCCTACAGGTGTGTAGGCCGTTGGCGGGCATCGGGGGTTGGCGTTACCGGGTAGCGTTGTGGTTTGCTTCTGCGAGCGAGCCGCGCTCGGGAACGTGGACTGCAAGACTCGACGTATTTGCGAGGAAGATCTCCGGCATGAATGACACCCGTTCAGGTATGCGGCGCGCCTTGGGCGCCACCGTGTGTTTCCTGGGGCTCACCCTCTTCGGGAGCGTCGCGACTGCACAACCGATCGCCCCCTTCGGTCCGGGCTCGGAAGCCGTCGGCTGCAGCAACATCGAGCAGGACTTAGCGCGCATGCCGCCCGGTGACAATCCGGAGGACTACTGGGAAGGCCGGCCGCGGGGCACAGCGCCACGGTATGTGACGGATCTGCTGCTCGATCCCGTTAATGCGCTGCTGGTGCAACAGTCGATTCCGGGAGACTCCACGCTGTACGGACCCTACGCGGGCACGACCTATCCGTTCGCCGCCATTGTCTGCTACCCGACGCCACCGACCAATGCACGCGCCGACTATGTTCTGCCAACCGGACGGGTGATTCCGCACATGCAGCGCGGCGCCGAAACGCCGCTGTACGCCGACGCGAACAAGCGCTACCCGGGGCTCCTGTTCTCGCACGGACTTACCGGCAGTCCCATTTCGGAGGATTACATCGACGCGGTCAAGCTGCTCGCCAGCCATGGCTATGTGGTCATCGCCGTGTTCCACGGCGATGCGCGCTTTGCCGACATCGAGCTCGAGGACTTCGAGGATGCGCTCTATGCGCTGTTGCATTTCAAGACGTTCGTCGCCATGCAGGCGCTGCGACCGCTGGTCCTTTCCAGCATGCTCACCGCGGTGGTCGAGCATCCGGACTACCGCGATCACATCGATCAGCAGAACGTCGGCGGATTCGGGGCAAGCCTGGGCGGCGAATCCCTGCTGCTGATGGGAGGCGCCGCGTTGACGACCTCGATCGGACAGGCCTCGAATCGCGTGCTCCAGGATGCGCGCCTCAAGGCGGCAGTCGGCTACGTCCCGTACTTCGGCATCGACGTGTACCCGGCGTTCGGTCGTGATCTCAAGGGACTCGATGGCGTGACGCTGCCGTACCTCGCCATCAGCGGAACCGCCGATACGACGGCACCCATCAGCGTCGTCGAACGGGGCATGCGCCGGTTGTCGAATACGCACCAGCTGGTCGCCTTGCAGGAGGTCAAGCACGGCTTCGACGCCCGCTTCACCGACGATATCTTCTCCTGGGCGCTGGCGTTCCTCAACGGCCAGCTCGGCAATGATGCCGTCGCGCGGGCGACCAGCGCGCGCATGACGGCGATTGCCGGTGGCGGCGACGATCGCCTTCGCCTGGACTACATCGCGCCGAGTCCCGCGGCCGGCGACGAGCGCATTGCCGTCGAGTACTACAACAACAACCTGGCGCACTATTTCATCACTGCCGAACCAGCGGAGGCTGCGATGCTGGATGCGGGGATCATCGTGCCCGGCTGGCAGCGTACCGGCTACGCGTTCAAGGTGTGGGAACCGGGCGCGGTCACCGGCCTGCCGGCGTGCCGTTTCTACGGCGCACCACCCTACGGACCCAACTCGCACTTCTTCACCATCGATGGCGCGGAGTGCGACAAGGTCAAGGCCGATCCGGTCTGGGCCTACGAGGGACTCGCGTTCAACGCGGAAGCGCCGGCGGCCGAAGCCTGCCCCTCGAATCGCGTACCGGTCATCCGCCTCTACAACAATGGCATGGGTGGCCAGGCCAATCACCGCTACACGACAAGCCACAGCGAAATGGCGGCGCTCGTCAACGGCGGCTGGATCGTCGAAGGCGCGGTGTTCTGCGGACTGCCCTGAGCTTTCCCTGCGCGCAGCGGAGCCGAGGCACACTAAACCCGCCGCACCGTCTTGACTTTGGCCGCCACGTAGAATGCGCCGGAAGGCGGGTCGGGCACGCAACGTGTTCCCGCGTCCGGAGACAAGGCGAATGGCGACACGCGTAGGCATCGACCTTGGTGGCACCAAGATCGAAGTGGTTGCCCTCGATGACGACGGCAGCGAAGTCCTCCGCAAGCGCGTGCCGACGCCGCGTGACGACTATGCGGCGACCCTCGCGGCGATTGCGCAGTTGGTGCGCGACGCCGGAGGCGCCAGTGCGCCCGCCGAGCCGGTGACCGTCGGCGTGGCCACACCCGGGTCGCTGTCGCGGGCCAGCGGGCGTCTGCGCGGATCCAATTCGCAGTGGCTCAACGGCCGGCCTATCCTGGCCGACCTCCAGGCCCTGCTCGCGCGTCCGGTGCGGCTCACCAACGACGCCAACTGCTTCGCGCTTTCGGAGGCGCTCGATGGGTCGGCAACTGGGGCCGCGGTGGTGTTCGGGGCGATCCTGGGTACGGGAGTCGGGGCGGGGATCGTGGTCGACGGCCGGGTGCTCGAAGGCCCCAACGGCATCGCCGGCGAATGGGGTCACAATCCGCTGCCCTGGGCGGCCGACGACGAGCGGCCCGGCGCTTCCTGTTTCTGTGGCCGCAGCGGATGCATCGAAACCTGGCTGGCGGGTCCCGCGCTCGCGCGCGATCACGCGGCGCATACCGGGGTCGCCATCAGCCCGGAGCGGATTGCCGCCGGCGCGCAGGCGCACGACGGCAGCTGCATCGCTTCGCTCGAGCGCTACACGAACCGGCTCGCCCGGGCCCTCGCGCAGGTCGTCAATCTGCTCGATCCCGACATCATCGTGCTCGGCGGCGGCATGTCGAACGTCGATGCCTTGTACGCGGACGTGCCGGCGCTATGGGGCCGCTGGATCTTTTCCGACCGCGTCGACACGCGACTCGTGCGCAACCAGCACGGCGATTCGAGTGGTGTGCGCGGGGCGGCCCGCCTGTGGTCGCGCTGAACGGATCGCCCAACGGATCGCCCGGAACGCTTCGCCGGGCATCGATTGCCGGGACTACGGGGAACTACATGCTGGTGTAGTTGGGACCGCCACCGCCTTCGGGCGTCACCCAGTGGATGTTCTGGCGCGGGTCCTTGATGTCGCAGGTCTTGCAGTGCACGCAGTTCTGGGCGTTGATCTGCAGGCGCATGGCGCCACCCGTCGCCGTCGCGTCGCCCGCGGTTGCATCGTTCACCGCCACGAACTCGTACACGCCGGCCGGGCAGTAGCGCGCCTCCGGACCATCGTAGCGCGGCAGGTTCACCGTCGTCGGGATGGCGGGGTCACGCAACTGCAGGTGGCTCGGCTGGTCTTCCTCGTGATTGGTGTTGGACAGGAACACCGACGAGAGCTTGTCGAAGGTCAGCACGCCATCGTATTTCGGGTAGTCGATGCGCGGCATCTCGGCCGCCGGCTTGAGCGTGGCATGGTCCGCTTTGTCGTGCCGCAGCGTCCACGGCACGAGCGCACCGAGTCCCAGGTCGTTCATCCACATGTGCAGGCCACCGTGCACGGTTCCCAGCCACATGCCCCAGTTCAAGCCGGGCTTGACGTTGCGCACCTTGTACAGATCCTCGTAGACCCAGGACTTTCGCCATGCTTCGCCGTAGTCGGCGAGCACGTCGTGCGCGCGGCCGGCCGCGACCGCCGCAAACGCCGCTTCCGCCGCCAGCATGCCGGTCTTCATCGCGTTGTGACTGCCCTTGATGCGTGGCAGATTGACGAATCCCGCCGCGCAGCCGATCAGTGCGCCGCCCGGAAAGGCGAGCTCCGGCACTGACTGGAGGCCGCCCTCGTTGATGGCCCGCGCGCCGTAGCCCAGGCGCTTGCCGCCCTCGAAAGTGCCGCGAATCGCCGGATGCGTCTTGAAGCGCTGGAACTCGTCGTACGGAGACAAGTGCGGATTCTGGTAGTTGAGATGCACGACGAAGCCGACCGCGACCGTACCGTCGTCCAGATGGTAGATGAACGAGCCGCCACCGGTATTGGAATCGAGCGGCCAGCCCTGCGTGTGTATCACCAATCCCGGGTGGTGCTTCCCGGGTGTGACTTGCCAGAGCTCCTTGATCCCGATGCCGTACTTCTGTGGGTCGACGCCATCGCGCAGGTTGAACTTGACCATCAGCTCCTGCGACAGCGAGCCGCGGCAGCCTTCGGCGAACAGCGTGTACTTCGCGTGCAGCTCCATGCCCGGCTGGTAGTCGGCCTTGTGCGTGCCGTCGCGCGCGATGCCCTGGTCGCCGGTGGCAACACCACGTACCGCACCCCGGTCGTCGAACAATACTTCGGCGACGGCGAATCCCGGGTAGATCTCGACGCCCAGCACCTCGGCCTGGCCTGCCAGCCAACGGCAAACGTTGCCGAGGCTCACGATGTAGTTGCCGTGATTGCTCATCAGCGGCGGCAACAGGAACGACGGTACGTCGTAGGACTTGTCGGGCGTCAAGACGACGAAGCGATCGTCGGTGACCGCCGTCGTGATCGGCGCGCCCTTGTCCTTCCAGTCGGGGAGGAGTTCGTTCAGGGCCTTCGGATCGATCACGGCGCCGGAAAGGATATGGGCCCCGATCTCCGAACCCTTTTCGAGTACGCACACGCTCAAGTCCCGCTGGGCTTGCGCGGCGAGCTGTTTCAGACGGATTGCCGCGGCGAGTCCGGATGGGCCGCCACCGACGATCACCACATCATATTCCATGGATTCGCGGGTCATGGGCACGCTCGCGTCGGGAGGTGTTCGTCGGGCTTCACCAGCCGATTATAATTGCCGCTGGCGTGCACGGTGCGGTGGAGGGACCGATCCCTCGCCCTGCCTCATGATGTCGGGTCATCCTGGATCGGGATGATGCGAAGCGTGGCTTGCAACCGTGCCGTCGCCTGGCGATTCACGATGAAGCACGCAACCGACACCTCGCGCACCCTCGTCCATACTTCCTACCAGACGGTTCGCTGGGGAGACATGGATGCGCTCGGCCATGTCAACAACACCGCCTATTTCCGCTACATGGAGCAGGCGCGCATCGAATGGCTGTTCGCGCTCACGGAGGAAGGGGCGGGCGGCTACACCGCGGGCAGCGGACCGGTCATCGTCAACGCCAGTTGCGATTTCCTGGCGCCCCTCGTGTACCCGGCCGACCTCACGGTGCGCATGTTCCTGGGTGACCCCGGCCGAACCAGCATCGGCAGTTTCTACGAGATCCATGCCGGCGGGCGCAAGTATGCGGACGGCGCGTCGCGCATGGTCTGGATCGATGTCGCCTCCGCCCGGCCGGTATCGCTGCCGGCAGCCATCACCCAGCGCCTGCATGCGCTCGCGGACGTGCGCGCATGACCAAGCTCTGGGAACCCTCGCCCGAGCGCCTGGCGCAGGCCAATCTCACGGCGTTCGCCGCGGGGGTTGCCGATCGCCACGGCATCGACGTCGACACCTACGCGAGGCTCTGGCGCTGGTCGATCGATCACAAGTGGGAATTCTGGCAGGAGGTCTGGCGCTTTGGCGAAGTGATCGGCGTTCCCGGTGATCGTGCACTGGTCGACGCCGATCGCATGCCCGGTGCGCAATGGTTTCCGGATGCCAGGCTCAACTACGCGCAGAACCTGCTCGAGCGGCGGCGCGCCGATGACGACGACGACGCGCTGGTGTTCTGGGGCGAGAACAAGGTGCGCCGGCGCGTGTCGCATGCGCAGCTTCATGCCAGCGCGGCGCGGATCGCCGATGCATTGACCACCCATGGCGTGGTCGCCGGCGATCGGGTCGCGGCGTTCATGCCCAACATGCCGGAGACGATCATGGCGCTGCTGGGCAGCGCGGCGCGCGGCGCTGTCTGGTCGTCGTGTTCCCCCGACTTCGGCGTGCAAGGCGTGCTCGACCGCTTCGGCCAGATCGAGCCGCGGGTGCTGTTCACGGTCGATGGCTATTGGTACAACGGCAAGGCGATCCCCATTCTCGACAAGGTTGCGGCCATCGTGGCGCGGCTTCCCTCGGTCGAGCGGGTGGTGGTCGTACCGTACCTGCAGCAGACCGCCGGGGCGTCCGACGACCTTACGTCGATTCCGCATGCCCTGCCCTGGGAGGTCTGGCTCGCGCCATCGCTGCCGGGCCCCATCGATTATGTGCAGCTGCCGTTCGATCATCCGCTGTACATCCTGTATTCGTCGGGGACCACCGGCGTGCCGAAGTGTATCGTCCACGGCGCGGGCGGCACGCTGTTGCAGCACCTGAAGGAACATTTGCTCCACACCGACATCAAGCCGGGCGATCGCCTTTTCTACTTCACGACCTGCGGCTGGATGATGTGGAACTGGCTGGTGTCGGGACTCGCCGCGCGCGCCACGCTGCTGCTCTACGACGGATCGCCTTTCCTCGATCACGGCCGGGTCCTGTGGGAGCTGGCCGACAGCGAGCGCATGACGCAATTCGGTACTTCGGCGAAATACATCGACGCCCAGAAGAAAATCGCGCTGGTGCCGCGCAAGGATTTCGATCTGTCCAGCTTGCGCACGATGCTGTCGACCGGAAGTCCGCTGGCGCCCGAGAGCTTCGATTACGTCTACCAGTGCGTGAAGTCGGACCTGTGCCTGTCGTCGATTTCCGGAGGCACGGACATCGTGTCGTGCTTCGCGCTAGGTGCCCCGACGCTGCCGGTATGGCGCGGCGAGCTGCAGTGTCGCGGCCTCGGCATGGATGTCGACGTCTACGACGAGGCGGGCATTCCGATCGTCGGCGCCAAAGGCGAGCTGGTCTGCAAGTCGGTGTTTCCGTCGATGCCGGTGGGATTCTGGAACGATCCCGACGGTGCCAAGTACCACGCCGCGTATTTCGAGCGCTTTCCCGGCGTGTGGTGTCACGGCGACTGGGTGGAACTTACCGAGCACGACGGCCTCATCATTCACGGGCGCTCGGACGCCACGCTCAACCCGGGCGGCGTGCGCATCGGCACGGCGGAAATCTATCGCCAGGTCGAGCAGATGCCGGAAGTGCTGGAAAGCCTGGTCATCGGCCAGGACTGGCCGCCGGGCGAAGTGGGTGACGTCCGGGTCGTGCTGTTCGTACGCCTCGCTGTAGGCGTGACGCTCGATGCCACGCTGGTCGACCGCATCAAGCAGCAGATCCGCACCAACACCACGCCGCGCCACGTTCCGGCCAAGGTGGTGGAGGTCTCCGACATCCCGCGCACGAAGAGCGGCAAGATCGTCGAACTGGCCGTGCGCAACATCGTCCATGGACGGGAAGTGCGCAATCTCGAGGCGCTGGCGAACCCGGAGGCGCTCGGCGAGTATCGCGACCGCCCGGAGTTGCAGACGTGACGCCGCGCGACGACGCGCGTATCCATGTCGCATCACGCGCTGTGACGCCACGGCACGCTTCCGCCGTCGCCGCGCGGCGGGCGCAGTGAGCCTGATCGCGATCCTGCTGGCGCTCGGGCTCGAGCAGTGGCGTGCCTTCGACTGGCGCGTCAGCGTCGAGCGCGGTTTCGTCCGTTATGCACGTGCGCTCGAACGCCGGATGAATGGCGGCGCGTTGCAGCATGGCATGCTCGCGACCGTCGCCGCGATTGCGCCGCCGGTCCTGTTGACCGCGTTGGTGTTCTGGTTCGCCGATTCCTTGCACCCGCTGCTGGGACTCCTGGTCAACGTCGTCGTGCTGTATCTGCTGATGGGCTTTCGTCGCTTCAGTCACGCGATCTCGGCGATCGTCGAGGCGCTCAGAAGCGGTGACCTCACGGCCGCCCGCCGGGCGCTGGGATCCTGGCGCGGCGGGTCCACGCTCGACTTGGCGAGCGAGGACGTGGCGCGCCTGGCGATCGAACGGGGTCTGGTCGACGCCTATCGGCAGGTTTTCGCCGTGCTGTTCTGGTTCGTCGTGCTTCCCGGACCGGCCGGAGCGGTCCTGTACCGCGCCGCTGCGCTGCTCGCGGAAGAATGGAAAGGCGTGGAGGCCGGGACCGAGCCCTCGGCCCTCGTGCAGTCGCGCGACTTGTTCGGCCGGCCCGCCGGTAGCCTGCTGCGGCTGCTCGACTGGATTCCGGTGCGCCTGACCGCATTGTCGTTCGCGGTGGTGGGCGATTTCGAGGATGCGGTTGCCTGCTGGCGCACGCAATCAACACGCTGGACCGACCAGGATGGTGGCACGGCCATGGGCATCCTGCTCGCGAGTGGCGGCGGCGCGCTGGGCGTGCAGCTGGGGGGCATGCTTCCCACGCTGACGGGTGATCCCGACCTGCGGCCCGATCTGGGGCTGGGAGAACCGGTCGACGCTGACATCCTGCCGTCGGCCGTCGGGCTCGTCTGGCGCGCACTGGTGCTGTGGCTGCTGCTGATCCTGCTGCTGACCCTCGCCAATCTCGCGCCCTAGCGCAGCGCCTTTCCCGCGTCAGCGGCCCTGGAGCGCCGGGTCGCGCGCTGCGCGAGCCTCGGCCATCAGCGCGTGCAGCAGTTGCAGCCGATGCGGCGCGATGCGGCCGGCGGCCACGGCGTCTCGAATCGCACAGCCCGGCTCCTGGTCGTGTCGGCAATTGCGAAAGCGGCAGGTTCCCAGCAGCGGGCGCATTTCGACGAAGGCGGCCGCGATCTGTTCCGGGTCGAGATGCGCGAGTCCGAACGCTTTCATGCCCGGCGAGTCGACGATCCAGCTGCCTTCTCCAGGCAGCAGGTAGAGCGTCGTGGCGGTGGTCGTATGGCGCCCGGCCTGCAATGCCGTAGACACGTCGGTGGTACGCGCCCCCGCCCCGGGGACGAGCGCATTGATCAGCGTCGACTTGCCCATGCCCGATTGTCCGACGAGCACCGAATGCCTGCCGGCGAGCCACGGCGATAGCGGGGTGGCATCCTCGAGCGCGGCGAGTTCGACGACGGTGTAGCCTAGCGCGGCGATCGGCGCCAGCCGCCGGCGCAGCGCAGCGAATCCAGGCAGGTCCGCCTTGTTCGCCACCAGGATGAAGCGGCAGGGAAGGGACTCCGCCGTGACCATCCAGCGATGCACCAGCTCCTCGTCCAGCGCAATGTCCGATGCCACCACGCCGACGATCTGCGTGACGTTGGCGGCCAGCAGTTTTTGCCGGAAGGCATCGGATCGATAGAGCAGGTTGGTGCGCGGCAGCACGCGCTCGACGATGCCGCCGCCACCGGCTTCGATGGTCACGTCGACGTGGTCGCCTACGGCGATTTGCGCCGAGCGCCCCTTGACCACGCACGAAACCGCCGCATCACGGCCCAGGTCGACCTCGAAATGCCGGCGGTGCGCCGCCGTTACGACGCCCACGGCGCGCGTGGTCATGTCCGATATCGCGCGGGTTTCAAGCGAACAGTCGCTCGACCTTCGCCGCGCAGATGACATCGTTGATGGTCACGCCGCCCGCGTCGTGCGTCGAATACGTGACCACGCAGCGGTCGTAGTGCACGGCGAGATCGGGGTGATGGTCCTCGCGATGCGCGATCCAGGCGATAGCGTTCACCAGCGCAATGGTCTGGTGGTAGTCATCGCAGCGGAATTCCCTGCTGATGCGCCCGTCACCCTGGGTCCAGCCGGTCAGCGCTTGCAGGTGAGCGTGCAACTCGTCGGTGGCGAGCCGCGGCGCGCCGCGACGGCAGTGCATCGAAGCGAGCGCCAGAACGGCGGTTCCGGGTGTGGCCGGGTCGGTACCGGTCATGGCTTGAATCCGTAATACGTTGCGTTGAGGTATGCCGCCACGTGGTCCTCTTCATCGGGAAAATAGCCGGCGTTGAGTTCGGCATTGCAACGCCGTACCTGCGCCAGCAGCTGCTCGGCCGAGCGCACCTTGCGGTCGGCGCGCGTGTAGACCGCGGTGGCGTCGCCGAAGCGCCGTTGATGGCATTCGCCGCAATCCCGCGCGACCAGCTTGGCGCCGGCGTCCGGATCGCCGTCGGCGAAGGGCTTTGGTTGCACGCCACTGGCGGTTCCGATCACCAGGAAGGCGCCAATGACGGTGACGAGGCGCGTGGGCGTCATGCGTTGGCCGGTGCCGCTGCTTGTCCGGCGAGCGCCTCGATATGGGCGATCCGGATGGCGGCGGGCGGGTGGGAATCGTAGAACGCCGAATGCAGCGGGTCCGGCGTCAGGGTCGCGGCATTGTCCTCGTACAGTTTCACAAGTGCGATCGTCAACGATGCGGCGGAAGCGTGTTGCGTGGCGAACGCGTCGGCTTCGAACTCGTGCTTGCGCGAGTACAGGGCGGATAGCGGTTCCAGTACGAAGGTGAAGACCGGCAGCACGAGCAGGAACAGCTGCAGCGCAACCCCGGGCCGCTCCATCGCCGTCGGCAGCATCCCTTCCGGAATGCCGAGCCCGGTGTAGAACCATGGCGCCTGCGCGCACCAGGCGAGCAGGGCGAGGATCGCCAGCGACAGCAGGGCCGACCAGCCGACGCGCTTGGCGACATGCCGGCGCTTGAAGTGGCCGAGCTCGTGCGCCAGGACGGCCTCGATTTCGTCGGGTGCCAGGCGCTCGAGCAGCGTGTCGAAGAACACGATCCGCTTGGCCTTGCCGAAGCCGGTGAAGTAGGCGTTGCCGTGCCCGGACCGCTTGGAGCCGTCCATCACGAACAGGCCGGCGCTGCGAAAGCCGCAGCGGGCGAGCAGCGCCTCGATACGGGCACGCGCCGGTACTTCGGCGAGCGGCACGAACTTGTTGAAGAGGGGGGCGATCAGGGTCGGATACAGGATGAGGATCACCAGCTGGAAGGCCATCCAGGCGCCCCATGCCCACAGCCACCAGTAGGCGCCCGCCGCCCGCATCAGCCACAGGACCAGCACGAGGAACGGCAGGCCCAGCACGATGACCAGTACCAGCCCCTTCGCAAGGTCGGCGAGCCACAGGCGCATCGTCATCCGGTTGAAGCCGAAGCGCTCCTCGATGCGAAAGGTGCTCCACCACGAGAACGGAAGGCTCGAGGCGGCGAACACTGCGCCGGCCACGACGAACATCGCAACGTCGCGCCAGAGCATGCCAAGGGGAAGCGTCTGCGTCCAGCCGACGATGGCGGCGAGTCCACCGCCCAGCGTCATGGCCAGGAGCACGCCGGCATCGACCACCGTGTGCACCATGCCCGCGTGCTGCTTCGCGATCGTGTAATCCGCCGCCTTGCGGTGGGCATCGCCGCGGATTCGCGCGGCAAATGCCGATGGCACGGTGCCGCGGTGACGCGCAACGTGCGCGACTTGCCGCCGCGCGAGCCAGAGCCGGCCGCCGACCGAAGCGACGAGCGCAAGCACGAACAGGGCAGTAAAGTTGGCGGCGGTCACGGGTGCGGCGAGGGCAGGAGGTGTGCGACAATCGCAAGTCGCATTTTACGCCAACCCTCATGCAGAGCGACCCTGGCCACCTCATCTGGATCGACATGGAGATGACGGGCCTGAAGCCCGAATCCGATCGCATCATCGAGGTCGCGCTGGTCGTGACCGACGCGAACCTGGAGACGGTCGCGGAAGCGCCGGTCTGGGTTTTGCACCAGCCGGATGCCGTCCTCGCTGCGATGGACGCATGGAACCAGGCTACGCATGCCCGTACGGGACTCGTCGACAAGGTCAAGGCCTCCGTGCTCAGCGATGCGTCCGTCGAGGCACAGGCCCTCGAGTTCCTCAGGCAGCATGTGGCCGCCAAGGTATCGCCAATGTGCGGCAACTCCATCTGCCAGGACCGGCGCTTCCTCGCCCGCTGGATGCCGGCGCTCGAAGACTGGTTCCACTACCGCAATCTCGATGTCTCGACGCTGAAGGAACTGTGCCGGCGCTGGCGGCCGGAACTGATGAAGGGCATCCCGAAGGAAGGCAAGCACGAGGCGCTCGCCGACGTCTACGAATCGATCCTCGAACTCAAGTACTACCGCGAGCATTTTCTGCGCACCGCACAAGCCGGATGAATTTCTGCAGTCATTGCGGTTCGGCCCAGCTCGACTGGCGTATCCCCGACGGGGACTCGCTGCCGCGCCACGTATGCGCGCAATGCGGAACCATCCACTACCAGAACCCCAAGGTCGTCGTCGGCTGCCTGCCCGAATGGGAGGATAAGGTCCTGCTGTGCAAGCGCGCGATCGAGCCCCGGCGCGGCCTGTGGACGCTGCCCGCCGGGTTCCTGGAAAACGGCGAAACGCTGGCCGCGGGTGCGGCGAGGGAGACGTTGGAAGAAGCCAGCGCCCGGGTCGACGTAGGCGACCTCTACACGGTCATCAGCCTGCCGCAGATCAACCAGCTCTACATGATGTTCCGCGCCCGTCTCGCCGAGCCTGCCTTCGGGCCCGGGCCGGAGAGCCTCGAGGTGTGCCTGTACGACGAGGCCGACATTCCGTGGGAGACGCTGGCGTTTCGCACCATCACCCGGACGTTGCGCAACTTTTTCCTGGACCGCAAGCAGCGCGCCTACCCGACCCACGTGTCCTCGCTCGAGCGCAAGCCGCCGCTTCCGCCGAACCTGCGTGGTGCGGGCTGACGGCGGTGGTGCGTCGCCCGCTTCACGCCCCGGGCACCGCCCGCACGAGCGGCACGCCGCCGCGATGGCGTGCGTTTCGTCGCCACAGTGTAAAATTTGGCAGTAGTCGGAAGCCACCCGCGTGCGGAAGCGCCCCGGATCACGGGATGCGTTGGCAGCGGAAACGGGCGCGAGGATTTCTAAACGGGCACGCATTCGATGCCCACAGCATCTGGAGGAACACCAATGAAGCGTAGCCACAAGGGGGCGCTCGTCGTGTGCGCGTTGTGCCTCGTCGCGAGCATGCCCGTCGCGGCCCAGCAATTCATCAATATCCTGACCGGCGGCACCAGCGGCATCTACTATCCGATCGGTGTCGGCTTGTCGCAGATCTACGCCAAGGTCATTCCCGATGCCAAGGCCACCGTGCAATCCACCAAGGCCTCGGTCGAGAACCTGAATCTGCTGCAGGCCGGCCGAGGCGAGATCGCGCTGTCGCTGGCGGATGCGGTGTCGGGCGCGTGGAACGGCAACGAGGAAATGGGCTTCAAGGCGCCGCTCAAGAAATTGCGAGGCGTGTCCGGCGTCTATTCGAATTACATCCAGATCGTCGCCAGTGCCGAGTCGGGCATCAAGACGCTGGCCGATCTCAAGGGCAAGCGCATCTCGGTGGGTGCGCCGAAATCGGGGACGGAACTCAACGCGCGGGCCATCCTGAACGCTGCTGGTCTCTCGTACAAGGACTTCGCCAAAGTCGAGTACCTGCCGTTCGGCGAGTCGGTCGAACTGATCAAGAACCGGCAGCTCGACGTTACGCTGCAGTCGGCGGGCCTCGGCGTCGCGTCGATTCGCGATCTGGCGGCTGCGGTAAAGATCGTCGTCGTGCCGATCCCGGCCGACGTGGTCGCCAAGGTCGGCGATGCCGCCTACCAGGCCGGAACCATTCCCGCCGGCACCTACGAGGGCGTCACGCAGGACATGCCGACGGCCGTAATTCCCAACTTCCTGATCACGCATGAAGGCGTGCCGGCCGACCTCGTCTACAAGATGACCAAGGGCATGTACGAAAACCTCGACATGCTGGTCGCAGCGCACGCCGCGGCCAAGAACATCAAGCTCGACAATGCCATCAAGGGCATGCCGGTACCGTTGCATCCGGGCGCGGAGCGCTATTACAAGGAAAAGGGCCTGGTCAAGTAGCCTGGTGATGAACGCGGCGGCGACGCCCAAAGGCGTCGCACCGCAATAGCTCGGGCACGCCGTTCGAGACGAGGGAACGCGCCCATGTCGAAGGAAATCTCGCCCGCCGATGTCGATCCGGTGATGTTTGCGCCGGAGCGTTCGGCCGGAGTCGCACGATTCATCTTCGCGGTCGCCGTCGTCTTTTCGGCGTTCCAGGTCTACACGGCGGCGTTCGCGCCGCTGTCGAGCGTCGTGGTCCGCGCGCTGCACGTGGGCTTCCTGATGCTGCTCACGTTCACCATGTTTCCGTCGTTCGCCCGCAATGGCACGCGCGACGAGTGGCTGGGCTGGATCCTGGCGGCCGCCGGCGTGGCCATCGGTCTTTACCAGTGGATCTTCGAGGCGGATCTCATCCAGCGCTCCGGCGATCTCACGACCACCGACATGGTGGTCGGCATTGCCTTGATCGTCCTCACGTTCGAAGCCGCGCGGCGCATCCTGGGCATTGCGTTGCCGACCATTTGCGCCCTTTTCCTGGGCTATGCGCTGTTCGGCCAGTACCTGCCCGGTGCCCTTGCGCATCGAGGCTTCGGCTTCGACCAGATCGTCAACCAGATGTCGTTCGGCACCGAAGGCATCTACGGCATTCCGATCTACGTGTCGTCGACCTACATCTTCCTGTTCATCCTGTTCGGTACCTTTCTCGAGCAGGCCGGCATGATCAAGCTCTTCACCGATTTCGCGCTGGGCACCGTGGGGCACACGCGCGGCGGTCCGGGCAAGGTCGCGGTGGTCGCCTCGGGCCTGATGGGCACGATCAACGGGTCCGGTGTCGCCAATGTCGTGACCACCGGGCAGTTCACCATTCCGCTGATGAAGCGCTTCGGCTATCGCGCGGAGTTTGCCGGCGGGGTGGAGGCGACGTCCAGCATGGGCGGCCAGATCATGCCGCCGGTCATGGGCGCGGTGGCGTTCATCATGGCCGAAACCATCGGCGTGCCCTATGTCGATATCGTCAAGGCAGCGACGATCCCCGCGCTGCTCTATTTCGCGACGGCGTTCTGGATGGTGCACCTGGAGGCGGGGCGGCTGCGCCTGCTGGGCATGCCCAAGGACGAGTGCCCGGACGCATGGGCGGCGATCAGGACCAGCTGGCATCTGATCCTGCCGCTGGCCGCCCTGGTCTATCTGCTCTTTTCCGGGTACACGCCGCTTTTTTCCGGTACCGTGGGGCTCGCCCTCACGGTCATTCTGATCTTCGGCATGGCCGTGGCATTGCGCCTGCCCGGCACTGTGCTGCGCCTCGTGTTCTGGGTGGGCCTGGGCCTGCTGTCGTCGACGTTCTTCAAGTACGGGATCGCGGCGATCTTTGCTGTCGTGGGCCTGCTCGTCGTCATCAACCTGTTCGTGCACGGCGGTCGCAGCGTGCTGAAGCTGGCGGTGAAAGGGATGGCCGAAGGGGCCAAGAATGCATTGTCGGTCGGTGTGGCCTGCGCCTTGGTGGGCGTCATCATCGGGGTGATGACCCTCACGGGCGCCGCCACGAGTTTCGCGGGCTTCATCATCCAGCTCGGGCAGGAAAGCCTCTTCCTGTCGCTGGTGCTGACGATGCTGACCTGCCTGGTGCTCGGCATGGGCATCCCGACGATCCCGAACTACATCATCACCAGTTCGCTGGCGGCGCCGGCGTTGCTGGCGCTCGGCGTGCCGCTCATCGTTTCGCACATGTTCGTGTTCTACTTCGGCATCATGGCGGACCTGACGCCGCCAGTGGCGCTGGCCGCGTTCGCGGCGTCGCCGATCGCGCAGGCGTCCGGCCTGCGCATCGGCATCCAGGCGATGCGCATCGCCATTGCCGGTTTCGTCGTGCCGTTCATGGCCGTCTATGCGCCGGCGCTGATGCTGCAGGCCGGTGGCTGGCCCGAGACGGTCTACATCGTGTTCAAGGCACTGGTGGCGATCGGCCTGTGGGGTGCGGCGAGCATCGGTTATCTCTGGTCACCGTTGTCGTGGCTCGAACGCATCGTCGCCGCCTGCGCCGCGTTCTCGCTGGTGGTGGCATTGCCCATCACCGATGAGATCGGTTTCGGACTCGCCGTACTGTTCGTCGTCGTCCATCACCTGCGCACTCGGCGCATCGCCAAGGCGACCGCGACGTGATGGGGTTATGCGTAGCCGTCGCGGCAGTCCTGCGCGCGGTGCTGCCGGCGTCGGAGTTCACGCTGGCCTGGACACACTCCGTTGAAAAGATCCGCTGGGAGGAAGACTACGTTGTCTCGGCGCAAGCGCTGACCGCGGTCGCCGCGCGCGTGCGTGGATCGGGCGCCGGCATGGACCCACCCGCCGGCGCGACGCTGCGCCAGGGTGTCTGGCACTATCGGCCCGACCTCGCAGCCCAGCCGCGGTTACATCTGGCCGTCTCGCCGTACACCACGGATTACGATCTTTGCTGGCGCGGCGGCTGCAAGCACCTGGGGGAGCTCGCAGGCTTGCCGGCGGATGGCGGCGTGGTCGAACTCTACGGTTGCCCGTACCCCGAGGGTACCCGTGCTGCGTCGATGACGCCGTCGCGACGGTGATCGACCGGTTGCCGCGTCGCCGCCCCAGGTACGGGTGGTGTGTCGCCAGCGCGATCGGAGGCCTCGCCCTGCTGCTGTCGGCATTCGCCGCGACCGCGCAGGGAACACAGCGCCTGTCGATCACCACCGGTGGTACGGGCGGCGTCTACCTCCCGCTCGGCGAGGGCATGGCGCGACTTCTATCCAGGTACCTTCCAGGCGTGACGGCGTCGGCCGAGGCGAGCCAGGGGTCCGTCGAAAATCTCAAGCTCATTGGCTCCGGCAAGGCGGAACTCGGCTTCGCGATGGTCGATGCCGCATGGCAGGCGCTGCATGGGACCGACGCGTTCGGCGGTCGCAAGGTCGAACCCCGCACTCTGCTGGTCCTCTATCCCAACCGGATGCAACTGGTAACGGCCGAAGGCCGGGGCATTGTTCGATTCAGCGACCTCAAGGGTCGACGCGTATCGACCGGGGCGCCCGGCAGCGGCGTCGAGGTGATGGCCTTGCGCGTGCTCGAAGCGGCAGGCATCGATCCCAGTGTCGATATCCAGCGGCAGCAGCTTGGCGTCGACGCGTCGGTAGCGGCGATGCGGGAGGGGACGCTTGACGCGTTTTTCTGGGTCGGCGGCATTCCCACGCCTGCGGTAAGCGCGCTCGCGACCACGCCCGGCTTCCGGCTCAAGCTCATCGATCATGCCGAGTTTCGCGACGCGATGAACAGCAAGTACGGACCGTTCTACGAAAAGGGCCTGATCCCGGCGGTCACCTATCCGGGCATGGAACGGCCGGCCCGGAATATCGACGTCTGGAACATCCTGGTGGCGAGCGCCACCATGAGCGACCAGATGGCCTACAACATCGTGAAGACGCTGATCGAACGCAAACCCGAGCTGGTGGCGATGTTCAAGGAGGCGCAGAACATCGACTTGAAGTACCAGCGCATCGGCTCGCCGATTCCCTATCACCCGGGTGCGCGCAGATACCTGGAAGAGCGGGGCGTAAAGTTCTGAACGTCCTGCAAGGACGTCGATGTTGCTCCCGACCGCGAACGGTCGCGGGCCCGCCGACGGTGGCCGGGCGCGAGCCTCGCGCTAGTCGCCGAACTCGTCGATGATCGCCTGCACCTTGGCGGGGTCGGCGAGAAACGCGTCGATGCAGGTCGGGTCGAAATGCTTGCCGCGCTGGCTTTTCACGAAGTCAATGCTTTCCTCCATGTTCCACGCGTGTTTGTACGGACGCTCGCTGACCAGGGCATCGAAGACGTCGGCGACCGCGACGACGCGGGCCACCAGCGGAATGTCCTCGCCGTGCAGTCCGTTGGGATAGCCTGATCCGTCGAATTTCTCGTGGTGGCCAAGCGCGATGATCGCGCCCATCGAAAGGTATTTCGACGGACTCCCCTTGAGAATGTCGTAGCCTTTCCGCGGGTGCGTCTTCATCACCTCGATCTCGTCGCGCGTCAGCGGACCTTCCTTCAGCAGCACGGAGTCGGGTATGCCGATCTTGCCGATGTCGTGCATCGGCGCCGCCACTTCCAGCACGTGCACCGTCTCGGCGCCCAAGCCCAGGTGCGCACCGATCAGCGCCGAATACTTGGCCATGCGCATCAGGTGATTGCCGGTCGTCTCGTCGCGGAACTCACCGGCCTTGGCGAGCTTCGCCAGTGTCTCGAGTTCGCGCTCGTGGATCTCGGCCACCGACTTGTCCACCTGGTACTGCAGCACTCGCGCCTGGTCGGACAGCACGATCTTGTGCCGGCGCAGTTCGAGCAGGTTCGCGCAGCGGGCGCGGGTCTCGTGTTCGTCGAGCGGCTTGATCAGGAAGTCGGTGGCGCCCGCCTCGAGGGCGTCGTAGCGGATTTTGCGGTCGTCGACGACCGTGATGACGACGATGGGGACGTCGACGCAATGCGGCAAGCGCGCGAATCTGCTTGACCAGTTCGATGCCGTCGAACTCGGGCAGCTTGTAGTCGGTGAGCACGATGTCGACGCGATTGTTGCGCGCAAATTCGAGCGCGCGCGACGGCGTGTCGAAGAGTTCGAGATTGAGCTTGCCGTCGATCTGGCGCACGATCTCCGCCAGCAGCAGCCGGCTCGAGAACAGGTCATCGACAATCAGGACGGTGTTGCGCTGCGCGCGGGCGAACGCGAGTTCCGACACGACGCCGGAACCCGGCATGGCTGGACGGAGTTGAGCGCTCATGGTTTCCCCCCTGCACGCACTACGGACTTCGTAAGGATCCTGCATTAAGCAAGATCGGTGCCATATGTGCGGGCATCAGTATCTCAAGTCGTTCTTTGTACAGTGATTTTCCTCGGAGCACCACCGACGAGCGGCATTGTGGCTCGAAATGTCTCGCGCAGGTGGGGCGGCGGAGGAGCGAAAGGGCCGGTTCTCGTCATCCACGAGACCGGCCGCGAATCAGGCGATGGTCGGGGCGAGAAGATTCGAACTTCCGACCCCCTGCACCCCATGCAGGTGCGCTACCAGGCTGCGCTACGCCCCGACCGAACTGCGAATTATACCGGCTGGTGCGTTTCACGACGAGCGCAACAGGCTGCGGATGTCCTCGAGTTCCTGGCGAATCTGCGCCGGCTCGAGCGTGTTCTCCGGTGCAACCGCGATGGTCGTCGCGCTGCTCGTTTGTGCCCGCGCGGCCGCGCGCGGCTCGGCGGCTTCGGACTCGAGGCGGTGGCGCGCACCGTTGATGGTGAATCCCTGCTCGTACAGCAGGTCGCGGATGCGCCGGATCAGCAGGACTTCGTGATGCTGGTAGTAGCGACGATTGCCGCGTCGTTTCACCGGCTTCAACTGCGCGAACTCCTGCTCCCAGTAGCGAAGCACGTGCGGCTTCACCGCACACAGATCGCTGACCTCGCCGATCGTGAAATAACGTTTGGCGGGGATCGGCGGCAGGTCGGCGTTAGCTCGGCTGGGATCCGGCATGGTTCGCGGCTTCGACCATGGCCTTCAGTTTCTGGCTGGCGTGAAAGGTCACGACCCGGCGGGCCGTGATTGGAATTTCCTCACCGGTTTTCGGGTTGCGTCCGGGACGTTGCGGCTTCTCGCGCAGCTGGAAGTTACCGAAGCCCGAGAGCTTGACCGATTCACCGGCTTCGAGCGCGATGCGGACTTCCTCGAAAAAACGTTCGACCATGTCCTTGGCCTCGCGCTTGTTGAGGCCGAGTTGTTCGAAGAGGAGGTCGGCGAGTTCGGCTTTGGTGAGCGTCATTGGCGTAGGGTGGCGCCGAAGTTTTCGCGCGCGACGGAGAGCAGGGCCGCCTCCGTTGCATCGATGTCGGCGTCCGTCAAAGTACGGGAAGTATCCTGCATAAGCACAAGAATCGCAAGGCTTTTCTTGCCGTCTGTCAGACCGCTGCCGCGGTAGACATCGAACAGGGAAACGGCGATCACGTGCGGTGGCTTCGATCGTTCCAGCGCGTCGAGAACCGCGTCAGCGGGGACCGAGTTGTCGACTACCAGCGCGAGGTCCCGACGCACGGCAGGAACGCGAGACACTGGCATGCCGACTGGAATCGCTCGCTCGATCAGCATCGCCGCCTCGACTTCGAACACTACAGGTGAACCTGGCAACCCGAAGTGCGCTGCGAGGCGCGGATGCAGTTCGCCGAGCCAGCCGATCGGTGTGCCGTCCAGCAGAAGCTCCGCCGACCGCCCGGGATGCAGGGCCGGATGCGGATGCGCGATGGTGGTCAGGCGTCGCGGCGAGGCCAGCGCTTGCAGGTCGCCCTTCACGTCGAAGAAATCGACCACGCGCGAACGCTCGCCCCATTGCTCCGGCAGTGCGGTCCCGAACGCGAGTCCGCCGAGCCGCAACGGCTGGTCGAAACCTTGGCCGGCGCGCCGGAAGATGCGGCCGAGTTCGAAGATTCGCACCCGCGGCATCTTGCGATTCACGTTGGTCTGCAGCGTGCCGATGAGGCCGGGCAGCAGCGATGTCCGCATGACATCGAGGTGCGCCGCGATCGGATTGCTGACCCGGACAGGTTGCTGCGCGGGGTCGAGCGCCTGCTCGACTTCCGCCGAGACGAAACCGAACGTGACGATCTCCTGCCAATCGAGTGCCGCCAGTGCATGCCGCAAAGCGAATGGCGGGCGCCGGCCCTCCGGCGCCGGCAGCATCTGTTGCCCATGCGCGGAGTGCGCCGCGGGAATGGCATCGTAGCCGTGGATGCGCGCCACCTCCTCGATGAGGTCCTCTTCGATCGCCAGATCGAATCGTCGCGCCGGTGGCGTGACCACGAAGTTGTCGCCCGAACTGTCGCATGCTGCGCCGGTCTGCCGGGGGGGCGCTTCGCGGGTGAACGCAAGGCCCAGACGCGTCAAGGCGTCCGCTACGACGGCGCCGTCGAGATCGATGCCGAGAATCCGGTTGATGCGCGCGCCGCGCAGCCGTATGGGATCGCGACGGGGCAGGTCGGCGGGCGAGCGCTCGTCGGTGAGCGGGCCGGCGGCACCGCCGCAGATCGCGAGGATCAGCTGCGTCGCCCGCTCGACTGCGCGTGCGCAACCCTCGAAGTCGACCCCGCGCTCGAAGCGGTAACCGGCGTCGCTCGAAAAGCCGAGCCGCCGCATCTTGCCCTGGATGATGGCCGGGCTCCAGAACGCGCCCTCGAGGTAGACGCGGGTCGTGTCGTCCGCGATGCCCGAGTGTTCGCCGCCCATGATGCCGGCGAGACCGAGCGGCTTCGCTTCGTCCGCCACAAGCAGCAGGTCGGTCTGCAGCGCGAGGACCTGGCCATTGAGCAGCGTCAGGGTTTCCCCCTCGCGCGCGAAACGAACAATGACGCTGCCGTCGAGCAGGCGATCATCGTAGGCGTGCAGCGGCTGGCCGAGTTCGAGCATCACGTAGTTCGTGATGTCGACGACCGCGGAGATGGCGCGAATGCCACCGCGTTCGAGTCGCTGGCGCATCCACGCCGGTGTCGGCGCGCGGGCATCGATGCCATCGATGAGCCGCGCGACGAAACGCGGACAGGCGGCCGTGTCTTCCACGCGCAGCGGTCGGGTGCCGGCGTAGGTTGTCGGGGTCGTGGCGACATCCGGCAGCGCCAGCGGCGCTCCGGTGATCGCCGCGACCTCGCGCGCGATGCCGGCCAGCGACAGGCAATCGGCACGATTGGGCGTGATCTTCAGCGTGATCGCGGAGTCGTCGAGCGTGAGCGCGGCCCGCAGATCGGTGCCGGGCGCGAGCGTGCCATCGAGGGACAGGAGCCCGCTGGCATCGTCGTCGAGGCCGAGTTCCTTGGCGGAGCACAGCATGCCGCGGGATTCGATGCCGCGCATCGTGGCCCGCTTGATCGCCAGGCCGCCGGGCAGCACGGCGCCTTCGAGCGCGCAGGGTGCGCGCATGCCGGCCACCGCATTGGGCGCGCCGCAGACGATCTGCAGCGCTTCGTCACCGCCGACATCTACCGAGCACACGCGCAGGCGGTCGGCATCCGGATGCGGTGCCACCTGAACGACATGGCCGACCACGACGCCGGTGAATGCCGGCGCGACCGGTTGCGCGTCCTCGACCTCGAGACCGGCCATCGTCAGCGCATCGCACAATTGCGTTGTCGACAGCGACGGATCGCACAGCGTGCGCAGCCATTGTTCCGAGAATTTCATCGCCGCGCTCCGTCAGGCGAACTGGCGCAGGAAGCGCAGGTCGTTTTCATAGAAGAGGCGCAGGTCGTTCACCCCATAGCGCAGCATGGCCAGGCGATCGGGGCCCATGCCGAACGCGAAGCCCTGGTATTGCTCGGGATCGATGCCGACTGCGCGCAGCACGTTGGGGTGCACCTGGCCCGAACCCGCGATTTCCAGCCAGCCGCCCTCGCCAAAGGCCATGTCGATTTCCGCCGACGGCTCGGTGAACGGGAAGAACGACGGGCGGAAACGCACCTTCAGGTCGTCACGCTCGAAAAAGCGGCGCAGGAACTCGGTGATGGTGCCTTTGAGGTCGGCGAACGACACATCGCGGTCGATCCACAGGCCTTCGACTTGGTGGAACATGGGCGAGTGCGTCGCGTCGCTGTCGACGCGATAGACGCGCCCCGGCGCGATGATCTTGATCGGTGGCGCGTGCGTTTCCATGTAGCGCACCTGGATCGGGGACGTATGCGTGCGCAGCACCATCCCGCCGTCGACGTAGAACGTGTCCTGCATCGAGCGGGCAGGGTGGTTTTCCGGCGTGTTGAGCGCCGTGAAGTTGTGGAAATCGTCCTCGATCTCCGGCCCGTCGGCGACGGCGAATCCGAGCGAATGAAACAGCGTTTCGACACGCTCGAGCACACGCGACAATGGATGCAGCGTGCCCATCGCGCGCCCGCGTCCGGGCAGCGACACGTCGAGCGCATCGGCAGCGAGCTGGCGGGCGAGCTTCGCATCGGCCAGCTCGCTGCGGCGTGCCGCCAGCGCGCCTTCGATCGCCTGCTTGGCCTCATTGATCGAGGCGCCCGCGGCCGGGCGCTCGGCCGCCGCCACCTTGGATAGTCCCTTGAGCAGCTCGGTGAGGGAACCGGTCTTGCCGAGAAAGCGCGCCTTGGCGTTCTCGAGCGCGGCCGCGTCCGCGCAAGCCGCAAACTCGCTGCGTGCGCTGCTGATGATGCTAGCTAGATCGGACATGTCGGCAATCGCAATCAAAAAAAAAGGGAGGCGGTCGCGCCTCCCTCGTCTTTTCGCGGAGTCGATCAGGCCAGAGAGGCTTTGGCCTGCTCCGCGATCTTTCCAAACGCTGCCTTGTCGTGCACGGCAAGGTCGGCCAGCACCTTGCGGTCGATGTCGATCGAAGCCTTCGACAGTCCGTTGATGAACGTGCTGTAGGTCATGCCCAGCTCGCGCACCGCCGCATTGATGCGGGCGATCCACAGCCGCCGGAACTCACGCTTCTTCTGCCGGCGATCGCGGTATTGATACTGCCCCGCCTTCATCACCGCTTCCTTGGCGATCCGGAACACATTGTTCCGGCGGCCGCGGAAGCCCCGGGCCTGCGCGAGTACCTTCTTGTGCCGCGCGCGGGCCGTCACACCTCGTTTGACTCTGGGCATGGTGGGCTCCTATGCGTACGGCATCATCGCGCGCACCGAATCCACGTTGGTGCTGTGGATCTCGGCCGCACCGCGAAGCTGGCGCTTGGTCTTGGTGGATTTCTTGGTCAGGATATGGCGCTTGAACGCCTGCGAGCGCTTGATCGAACCGCTGCCGCGTACGCGGAAGCGCTTCTTGGCGCCCGACTTGGTTTTCATTTTCGGCATTGCATCAGCTTTCTAGTTTGCTGCTCTCGGTGGTGCTCTCGCTCGCTTTCGCGGCAGAGGCTTTCGCGGGCTTGGCCGCACCATCCTCAGGCTTGGTTGCGGGATGCTTGACTGCAGGGGCGGCCGGCTTGGTCAGCACGACCTTCTTCGGGGCCAGCAGCATCACCATTTGCCGGCCCTCGAGTCGCGGAAACGACTCGACCACAACGTACGGCTCGAGATCGTTCCGGATTCGTTCGAGCAGGCGCACCCCGAACTCCTGGTGCGCCATCTCGCGCCCGCGAAAGCGCAGCGTGATCTTGGCCTTGTCGCCTTCCGTCAGGAACCGGATAAGGTTCCGCAGCTTGATCTGGTAGTCGCCTTCGTCAGTGCCGGGCCGGAATTTGACTTCCTTGACCTGGATCTGCTTGAGCTTGAGCTTCGCTTCGTGCTGCTTCTTGGCTTCGCGATACTTGAACTTGCCGAAGTCCATGATCCGGCACACGGGAGGCTTCGCCGTCGGGGCGATCTCGACCAAGTCGAGTTCGGCCGCCTCGGCCCGCGCGCGCGCGTCAGCCAGTGAAACAATCCCGAGCTGCTCACCTTCTTCACCAACCAAGCGGATTTCGGGAGCGGTAATTTCCGCATTGATCCGCTGATGCTTATCGAGGGCTATTGTCCATTCTCCTATGACGACAAAAAACGGCCATGCCCCGGGGGACGCGCCACGCTAGAATTCCAAATGAATTCAGGACGTTAACGACGCGCCGCAGCCTCCTGTCGGAGGCGCTCGAGCAAGGCATCCAGGGAAAAAGCCCCTAGATCCTCACCGCCGCGGGTACGCACGGCCACGGTATCGGCTTGCTGCTCCTTATCGCCCACGATGAGCTGATAAGGCAGCTTTTGCAAGCTATGTTCTCGAATTTTATAGGTTATTTTCTCGTTGCGCAAATCGGCGAAGGCCCGGAATCCAGCTGCGGTGAGCGCTGCCGCGATCTTCTGCGCGTAGGCCGCGGACCGGTCGGTCACGTTCAAGACCACCGCCTGCTGCGGGGAGAGCCACAACGGCAGCGCCCCGGCGTAGTTTTCGATCAGGATCCCAATGAAGCGCTCCAGCGACCCCACGATGGCCCGGTGCAGCATGACCGGCACCCGCCGCGTGTCGTCGGCATCGACGTACTCGGCGCCCAGGCGGCCGGGCATCTGGAAATCGACCTGCATCGTGCCGCATTGCCACGACCGGCCGATCGAGTCCTTGAGGTGGTACTCGATCTTCGGGCCGTAGAACGCGCCCTCGCCGGGCAGTTCGGTCCACTGTACGCCGCATGCCCGCAGTGCATCGCGCAGCGCATCCTCCGCCCGGTCCCATGTCGCGTCGTCCCCCAGCCGCTTTTCCGGCCGCAGCGCGATCTTGATCGCGACGTCGTCGAAGCCGAAATCTCGGTAGACGTCGAGCGCCAGCTTGTTGAAGGCCGTGCATTCGCTCTTGATCTGTTCTTCGGTGCAGAAGATGTGACCGTCGTCCTGCGTGAAGCCGCGCACCCGCATGATGCCGTGCAGCGCCCCCGACGGCTCGTTGCGGTGACAGGCGCCGAATTCGCCGTAGCGCAGCGGCAGGTCGCGGTAGCTGCGCAGCCCCGCGTTGAAGATCAGCACGTGGCCCGGACAGTTCATCGGCTTCACCGCGAAGTCGTGCTTCTCGGAAACGGTCGTGAACATGTTGTCCTTGAAGTTCTCCCAGTGGCCCGAGCGCTCCCACAGGGTCCGGTCCAGGATCTGCGGGCCCCGCACTTCCTGGTAGCCATTGTCCTGATACACGCGGCGCATGTACTGCTCCACCGCCTGCCAGATCGACCAGCCCTTCGGATGCCAGAACACCATGCCCGGCGCCTCGTCCTGCGTGTGGAAGAGGTCCAGCGCGCGCCCGAGCTTGCGATGATCGCGCTTCTCCGCCTCCTCGATGCGCGTGATGTAGGCGTCGAGCTCCTCCTTCTTCGTCCACGCCGTGCCGTAGATCCGCTGCAGCATCTCGTTCTTGGAGTCGCCGCGCCAGTACGCGCCCGCGACCTTCATCAGCTTGAACACCTTGAGCCTGCCGGTCGACGGCACGTGCGGTCCGCGGCAAAGGTCGATAAAGCCACCTTCGCGATAGAGCGAGATGGGCTCG
Source organism: uncultured beta proteobacterium (assembly GCA_963756765.1). Taxonomy (GTDB): domain Bacteria; phylum Pseudomonadota; class Gammaproteobacteria; order Burkholderiales; family Casimicrobiaceae; genus VBCG01. The sequence goes on from CAVWPC010000032.1 coordinate 119,857, forward strand.
TTGCCGGGAATCGACGCAATGATTTCGGCCTTGTAATGCTCGCCCATCTGCTCGAAGAATTTCACCGCCTCGTCGCGCGGCATTTCCGAGCGCTCGACCGGTTCGTCTTTCTTCGCGAGTTCGCCCATCCGCTGCTCGATCGCCGCCAGATCCTCGGGCGTGAAGGGGCGCTTGTAGGCGAAGTCGTAATAGAAGCCGTCTTCGATCACCGGTCCGATGGTCACCTGCGCCTCGGGAAAGAGTTCCTTCACGGCGTAGGCGAGGAGGTGCGCCGTCGAGTGCCGGATGACTTCGAGGCCTTCCGCATCCTTGTCGGTGACGATCGCCAGCGAGGCGTCGTGATCGATCAGGTGGGACGTGTCGACCACCTTGCCGTCGACCTTGCCGGCGAGCGCGGCTTTGGCGAGGCCAGGACCGATCGCCGCCGCGACTTCGCGCACTGTGACCGGATGGTCGAAGCGGCGCACGGCGCCGTCGGGCAACTGGATGGAAACCATGATTCACAACTCCTGGAAAACAAAAAAGTGCGGACGCATTGCCGCACTTTTCAAGGTCTTGCCAACCAACAATGGACGTGCGGAATCGCGCTTGTCGTCTAGCGGGTCTCCATGCACGTCAGCGGTGTCATAACCATGGCGTCAAAGGTTGGGTGGTGCAGCCGCAAGTCGTTGGTAGGCGCGATTGGACTCGAACCAACGACCCCCACCATGTCAAGGTGGTGCTCTAACCAGCTGAGCTACGCGCCTAACGAACAGCACGGCATTCTAAACGACGGTGCGGGTTGTTTCAACCGAGCCGACTGCTTTCCAAGGCAAAGGCAAGCCGAAGCCGGTCAGCCCCGCGCGAACGGATAGAGGAGTCCCAACAGCAGCGGCTGGTGCACCATGTAAATGAGGAGACTGTGGCGTCCGATACCGACGAGCAGGCGCGGCGCATGCTCGAGCGCCGCGATCGGGCGAAACCGGGTCCGTACCAGCCAATGCCCAACGGCGGTCCCGAGCAGCAGTACGCCCAGCCAGGGGAAGAGCGGCACATAGTCTTCGGTGACGGGCTTCCCGGTCATGAAGCCAAGCCATCCCAAGGCGCGGCGGTCGAACAACGGATCGTGGAACGTCAGTCCTGCGGCAATGACGCCCACGCCGATCAGCAAGGCGGCGCGCGGACGCGCGGCCAATGGCCGCGCCAGGATCAATGACACTGTGATGGCGTGCAGCACGCCGAACCAGATGTAACTGCGCGGAAACATCACATAGCTGGCAAGGCTGACGAGCATGGCACAGGCCGCAATGCGCACGACATGGCGCCAGAACCGCGCGCGTCCGTCGACCGACCGTTCCGCCAGCACCAGGCTGACGCCTGCGAGCAACAGGAACGACGACAGGATCATCGTGCGGGCATGCAACCACCACGGATCGCGATAGAAATCGAACGGCGCCAGGCGCAGGTACGCGAGGTCGAAGCAGAAGTGATAGACGACCATCGCGACGATGGCGGCCCCGCGCAACGCGTCGATCGCGACAACGCGCTGGGTACCGGCGACGGGTACGAGGATATCGGCGGGTGGCGACCCCGGGCGGTGCGTACGCGCCATCAACGCCCGCCGGCGCGCCACGACACCCGCACGGCTCCGCTGGCGTCGGCATTGCCGAGTCCGCGCAGCGCCCGGGCGAGGTCGGGTGGCAGCGACGGCGACGGCGTGAGCGTCGCATCGACGCGCAGTCCGGCGGCGTCCGCCCCGATCGTGCCATCCACACGCAGATCACCGCCCGAAGCCGTCAACGGTCCCGCGAGTCCGCTGTTACGCGGCGACAACGGCAGATTGACGGTACCCAAACGCAGCAGCCCGAATGGCGTGGCGATCCGAGCGTCGGGCCACGCCAATGTCGCGTTGCCTTCGACCTGGTCGCGCTTCCAGGCCAGCATCGTGGCCAGCACGGTGACGAAGCCACCCGGGGTCACCCGGGTTCGTTCGGGCAACGCACCGGCAAGCGCAGCGGCCGGAAAGCGAATCTGCACATCGTTGGCGACGATCGCATCGGTACTCGCGTCGACATGACCCCGTGGCGCCAAACCGCCGTCACTCGCGCCAAGCTCGACCTCGAGGCGACCCGCGAGCAGCGCCCGAGGCGCCAGTCGCCATGCGACGGGTACCCGCCATGTACCTGCTGCGACGGTCAACTGGCCTTCGCCGCGCCAGACGGTGCCGCGCGCATCGGCGATACGCAACGTCCCGTCGGTGGCCGCGGCGACGCGGTGATCCAGCAGCGTGGCGGGGGCCCAGGCGGCGAGCGCGATCAGCAACATCGCGAAGAACGCGAGGCAATACGCGGCAAACTTCATCGGGCCAGCTTCATGCGGCACGCGTCACGGTGCGGGCCGGGCGAACACCAGCTCGGCGCGCACTGTTCCAGGTTCGACGCGCGTCACCAGCGTGGCACCGGCGACGTAGACCGATTCGGTACGCGACAGCGTGTCGATCAGCGCCACGAGGTCGTCGAGCGAGACCGCGTCGAGCGTCAGGCGTACCCGGCCCTCGGCGGCATCGGGCGTGGCCGCAAGCTTCAGCCCCCGTGCGACTGCCGCGCGCTCCACCGCCGCGCGCAGATCGGCGGCAGGCGCACGCATGCTCGCCCGTTGCAGCGCCAGCAGGTCTTCGCCCTGCGCTCTGGCCGTGGCGAGCACTCGCTGCATGCGCATCCGGTCACGCTGGAGGCGTTCGATGTCACTCGCCATCGGTTGCCACCACCACGCCCAGCCCGCGGCCAATCCGACCACCGCGAGCGCTGTCAGCACCAGCAGGTGCTCGCGTCGCGACGCCCGTTCCCAGCGCCCGGCCAGTGCCGGTGACACGCGCCGCAAAAGCCGCGCGGTCACGGCAGATCCATGCCGGGGGCAAGCGTGACCCTGGCACGCGTGCCGCCCGCGGCAGGCGCATGCAGCGTCGCGAGGCCGGCGGTCGCAAAGCCCTCTTCGAGTCCGGCCAGGGTCGTGGCGTCGAGCAATTTGAGATCGAACGTCCAGCTGCCCTGGGCGTAGATGGCATTGCGCAGGGTCCCGGCCGGCAATACGGCAAGCGGACCGGCAGCGCGCGCGAGGAGCGGCAGGGCATCGGTGGGCGCAGTCTTGCCGGCGCGATGCCGCGCGTCGGTGAATTTGCCCGCGAGGGCGGCCGCGGCAGCCGCGGCATCGTGCGTCTCGCCTACCCCGACTTCCCGGGCGACTTCCTGCACCGCGTGGGCCGTGCGCCAGGCATCGAGGTGCAGCCACGCCCACTGCACCGTCGTTGCCGCGACGTGGAGCGCGGCCGCGGCCAGGATCACGGCGGCGGCGCGACGCAGGCCGCGATGCCATGGTGCGGCATGGGGTACGTCCGCCGTGTCCGGCGCCGCCAGCGCGGGCGCTGCCGTGATCGCCGTGCCGTCTGCGTCCCAGCGCCAGCGCGCTGCGGCACTGAACTGGACGCGATGCGTAATTGTCCAGGCGTCGAGGTCGACGTCGCCAACTTCGAACGCAAAACTGACGCCGCGTGGCATGCCGCCGGTGCGCCCGGCCTCCCGCAATGCCACGGCGAGCTCGGGCGCGATCTGCGTCCCGACGATCGGGCTGGTAGCGAAGGCACTTCCGTCCGGCTTGCGCACGAAGCCGCCGCCGGCGGCGGATGCGTACCAGCTCCATTGCGACGGCGGCGGAATCGGTACCAGCGCCGGTTCGGCGACCACGCGCGCAAATTGGGCGCGCAGCGATGTCGTCAATGCCTTGGGCGCGATCGTGGCGAGGACAGTCCCGTCCGGAGCCGGCGGCCCGCAGGCCAGCGCATACGCATCCACCGGCCCGGCCAGGTGATCCTCGAGTGCGAACGCGCAGGCCGCGGGGACGCGGTCGACGGGCATCGGCGGCAGCGTCAGCGCAAGCAGGCGCACGGCGGACGCCGCCAGGACAGCTTCGCGCCGATCGGCGGCGGGCCAGGCCTCCGCGGCATCGCGACCCGAGCCGATGTTCCGTCCGGCCGCGTCGAACAGCGCCCATGCATCATCCCGTGCTGCGGAGGGCGCTTCGGCAAGCAGGACTCGCAAGGTGGTCATCGACATCGGGCTGGCAACAAGAATGCGGGCGATTGGCGGCGTAGTGTAGCGGGCCCGCTATTCGAGGGTCTGCCAGACGACCACGGGCCAGGCACCGCCTTCTCGCTTGAGCAGCGCGCGTGCCTGCGCGACCGCGTCACCCTGCTGCGATCGCACACTCACCAGGAAATAGTGGCTCGCAACGGCGAACGCGCGCTCTTCGCCGAGGGAAACACCGCTCGGCAGGCGGCCGCGAAATTCGGCCACGGTCGAGAAGGGCTTGCGCGCGCGTTCGGCAATGAGCGTTGCCAGCGCGTCCCCGGCGAGTTCCGGCAGTGCGGCAGCGAGCACTTCCGCGGACGCGGTGTTCACGTTGAGCGCGGTTCCGGCGGGCAACGCCGTGACGAACGGTTGCAGCGCCGGCAGCGAGCGTTCCGGTATACCGTGGACCGCGGCGACCTCCGCCATGCGCACGAGCGGCGCGTCCGCGGTGCGTGCCGCGGCCTGTGTATACGCCGCATCTTCCGCACCGCCTTCGCGCGGCGACTGATCGGCGTCGATCCAGTCCGCGATGGCGTCGAGCGCCGAGACCGGCACCCCGACGGTCGCGAACACGCGCGTGAGCCGCGCACGCTCCGCGGTCCCCAGCGTGGAATCGAGCGCGAGGTTATTGAGGTTGAAGCGGGCCTGCGCATCTTCGATGCGGCCCTCGATGACGCCGTCGGCAATCGGCGTCGCCGGCAGGGGTAACGCCCAGGGTTCGCCCAGGTGGTCGAAACCGGACGCGCGTGCATCGTCATCGAGAATCTGGCGCGCCCATTGCACACCAGCCAGTGCGAGTGATTGTGCCTGGACCTGGTCGCGCCGCTGGGTGACATCCGCCAGCCAGCGCCCTTGCGTGGCGGCCAGCGCAATGGCCACGGTGGCGGCCAGCGCCGCGACCAGCATGGCCAGCAGCAGCGCCGCACCGCGGGTTGCCCGAGCGCTCATCGCAGCACGAAGTCCCGCTCGATTCGCGCACCGTCGGCCAGCGTCAGCGTGAGCTGCACCGCGCGCGGCAAGTCGTCTTCGCCAAGCAGGGGCCAGCGCTGGTGCCAGCTGCCATCGCGGGTCAGGTAGGCCAGGCGAAACGAAGCGATGTCGGCGATCAGCGGGTAAACGGCAGGTTCCGCATCGGGCGCGTGATCAAGATGCGCCCAATATGCGAGCTCGATCGTGCCCTGGCGCAAGCGGTAGCCGACGCGCTGGCCGGCGGGGATCGGCTCGACATGAAACTCCGAGCCGGCGCGCGTGAATACCAGCGCACTGGCACCGCCTTCGGCGAGCGTGCCGAGCCACGCGGGCTCGCGTTGTACGCCGGTGCGCGATCCGCGCGGCACGGCCTGGCGAATGTCCGCTTCGAAGCGCGTGAACAGGGCCTCCAAGGCGCGCCAGCGCTGCGCTTCGGCCGCCAGGCGCGCTTCACCGTCGGTCAGCTCGGCCGTCGCCCGATACGCCAATACCGCGATCACGCCGAAGATCGCCAGCGCCAGCAATGCCTCGACCAGCGTGAAACCGCGCGTGCGCGCGTGGATCATGGCCGCGGATCCGGATTGCCGAGGAAGCCGACGAGCCGCGCCAGCGCGTAACCGGGCACCGCCGGTTCGGCGACGACGATCTCGATCTTGCGGAACGCGGGATTCGGCGTCGTCGAGACCGTCGCGCGCCAGGTGAAATTGGCGCCCGCCTGCGCCTGTTCGCCGCTCACGGTGCCCAGCGCTGGCCACGGGCGCGCAATCTGCGCGTCCGCGAGCGCGTTCTGGGCGACCCACAGCGCCAGCGTGCGCGACTTCAATGCCGTGGCGGTATCGGTCGATTGCAGCAGGGCGCGCATTCCCGCCGCCAGCGCGATCGCGATGATCGCGAGCGCGACGAGGATTTCGACCAGCGTGAAGCCGCGCGGGCGCATCGGTGCGCTAGCGGGAGATTTCGCCCGCCGCCAAGGTCACCCGGTTGAGCGTGTCGGCGGCAAGCACCACGGTGGTCGTGCGACCCTCCAGCGCCAGTGCGTACGGCTCGTTGCGTCCGGTCGGCCGCAGCGGAACGATGGCGTCGGCGGCGAGTGGCCGGCCGGCGTAGCGCAGCGGCACGACGTGCATCAGATCCGGCAGTGCGTGCATGCGAAGGACGTCGTCATCGGTCACCGGCTGCCATTGCGCCTGACCCGACGCGCGTCGCCAGAAACGCCAGTGGCTGCCTTCCGCGGAGATGCCGAGGGTTTCCGCGCGCACCTGCGCACGCAACGACGCGTGTTCCATCGCGCCCGCCAGGCGCCGGGCCTCCCGCGTCACCGCACCGCGTTCGTCGCCATCGTAGGCAACGACCGCCACCGTGGCGGCAATCGCGAGGATCGCCACGACCACTAAAACCTCGATCAGCGTGAAGCCGGTTGGCCGCGTGCTCGAAGTCGAGGTCGCCCGCGCGCGCATGCCAACGATCACAAATCCCACGAACCGATGTCGGCATCGATGCCACTGCCCCCTTGCTGGCCGTCGGCGCCGAGACTGAACACTTCGATTTCGCCCTTGACCCCCGGATTGAGATACATGAAGGGCCGGCCCCACGGATCCTTGGGCAGCTTTTCGAGATAGCCGCCGGGTTTCCAGTTCGGCGGAACGGGCGCGGATTCGGGTTTGGTCACCAGCGCCTGCAGTCCCTGTTCGCCGGTCGGATAACGCTGGTTGTCGAGGCGGTAGAGCTTCAGTGCCTGCATGACCGCCGCGATATTGCTCCTGGCGGCGGTGACGCGCGCCTCGTCGGGCCGCTCCAGCACGCGCGGGACGATCAATGCGGCGAGCACGCCGAGGATGACGATGACGACCAGGATTTCGATCAGCGTGAAGCCCAACGCACGGCGACCGGCAACCGCGGTGCGCGAATCGCGCAAAGCGTCCGGATGACGGGTGGTCCCCATCCGCTTCGAGGCGATGGCGCGGGGCATGGTCCGATTATAATGCGCCGGTCCCGGGAGACCCTTGCGCGGCAGCCGCCGCTGTCGCCGTCGACGGCGCGCTGTCAATGTTTGCACGCACCCTTCGCATCGTAGCGCTTTTACTCGCGGTGACCGCCGCGGCTGCGGCCGCGCTGGCGTGGCGGGCATACACGCAGCCGCTTTCGTTGCCGCAGACGCCGTACGGGTTCGAAGTGCGGCGGGGGATGTCGCTTACCGGCGTGGCGCGCGCACTCGAGATGGACGGCGTGCTGCCGCACGCCTTCATGCTGGTCGCATTGGCGCGCTTGCAGGGCTTCGACCGGAGCATCAAGGCAGGAAGCTACGAAATCGAGGCAGGCATCCGGTTACCGCAGCTCCTGGCCAAGCTCACGCAAGGCGATGTGACGCAGAAGGCGTTCACCATCGGCGAGGGAACGACCATCGAGGACCTGCGCCGCGCGTTGCGCGCCAACAAGGATCTGCGTATCACGGCGGCAGAGCTGCCGGATGCGCAACTGGCCCAGACCCTCGGTCTGACCGCCGCGACGGTGGACGGGCTCCTGTTTCCCGACACCTATTTTTTCGCGGCCGGCAGCACCGACCAGGCGCTGTTGCAGCGCGCGGCCGGGGCGCTGGAAGCGCGTTTGCAGGCGGCCTGGGCGAAACGGGACCCCGGGCTTCCGTATGCCACGCCCTACGAAGCGCTGGTGCTGGCGTCGATCGTCGAGAAAGAGACGGGCCGTGCCGCGGACCGCCCGCTAATCGCCTCCGTCCTCGTCAATCGGCTGCGCAAGGGGATGCGCCTGCAAGTCGATCCGACGGTCATCTATGGCATGAAGGAGCGGTTTGATGGCAATCTGCGCAAGAAGGACCTGGAAGCCGATACGGCGTGGAATACCTACACGCGCGACGGGCTGCCGCCGACGCCGATCGCCTTCGTCTCGCAGGCTTCACTGGATGCGGTGATGAATCCGCCGGCGACCGACTACCTGTATTTTGTCGCGCGCGGGGACGGAACTTCGCACTTTTCCTCCAATCTTGCCGACCACAATCGGGCGGTCACGAAATTCCAGAAAGGCGGCAGATGAGGGTTGGCAAGGCAGGGGGATGGCCACGCGCAGCGTCCAACTGCGTACGCGGCGGACGGATGCGGCCGGCGAACCCCGGCGGATGCGTGCGGCATGGCTGAGCGCGGGCGCTTCATCACGCTGGAGGGCGTGGACGGCGCCGGCAAGAGTACGCATGTCGCATGGCTGACGGAGGCGATTGCCGCCCACGGCCACAGCCTCGTGGCGACGCGCGAGCCGGGCGGGACGGAACTCGGCGAGTCGCTGCGCGAGCTGTTGCTGACGCGTGCGATGGCGCACGATACCGAGGCCCTGCTCATGTTCGCGGCGCGGCGCGAACATGTCGAGCAGGTCATCCGGCCCGCATTGCTGCGTGGCGACTGGGTGCTGTGCGATCGCTTCAGTGACGCGACCTATGCCTACCAGGGCGGCGGGCATGGCGTGGCGCTCACGCGCATCGCCGAGCTGGAGCGATTCGTTCACGATGACTGCCGTCCGGACCTGACCATCCTGTTCGACCTGCCGGTGGAGGTGTCGCGGCAGCGACTGGGCAAGGCGCAGGCTCAGGGGCGCGTGCTCGACAAGTTCGAGCGCGAAGCGCAGGCATTCTTCGAGCGCGTGCGCGCGACCTATCTCGCCAGAGCAGCCGCGGAACCGGCGCGATTTCGCGTCGTCGATTCGACGCAGCCGCTGGCCGCGGTCCGCACGCAACTCGCAGGCTTGCTCGCGGAGGTTGCCGCATGATCGAGGCCCCGGTCGTCGGACCCGCCCCATGGCGCGACCTGTACCCGTGGCAATCGCAGCAGCTGGAAGCGCTCTTGTCCGCGCGCGCTACCTGGCCGCACGCGTTGTTGCTCGCCGGCCCCGCCGGTATCGGCAAGCGAACGCTGGCGCTGCATCTGGCGCGCGGGCTTCTGTGCGAGCAGCCAGCCGCGACCGGCATGGCCTGCGGGACGTGCAGCAGCTGTCATCTGCTGCTGGCCGGATACCATCCCGACCTGCAGTTGCTGGAGCCCTGGAAGTACGACGACGACGGCGAGCCCAAGACGCTCGACGCCATCCCCGTCGACCGCGTCCGCACCATGATCGAGTGGACGCAGGTGACGAGCCATCGCGGCGGCGCGAAGGTGGCGATCGTGGTGCCGGCCGAGTCGATGAACGCGGCCGCTGCGAATGCACTGCTGAAGACGCTGGAGGAGCCGCCGCCGGCGACCTATCTGATCCTGGTCGCGCATCAGCCGGGTCGCTTGCCCGCGACGGTACGCAGCCGCTGCCGCTTCCTGCCCGCCGCGCGTCCCGAGGCCGAAGCCGCGCGGCGTTGGCTGGCGGCGCAGGGCGTTGCGGCGCCGGCGGCGTTGCTCGCGCAGGCCGACAACGCGCCGCTGGCCGCGCTGGCATTGGGCGATCCCGAGTGGCAGGCCGAACGGCGGCAGTTGCTCGCCGCGCTGGCATCGCCGCGCGGCCTTTCGGCGGTTACGCTCGCCGCCCGCATCGACGGCGCGCAAAAGGAGGGGCGCCGCGCGCGTCTTGCCTTTCTCATCGACACGCTGTGCACCTGGACGGGCGACCTGGCGCGCGTGGCCGCCGGCGGTGCGGTGCGTCGCCACGTCGACCATGCCGACGCGCTCACCGGACTCGCGTCGCTGGTGGCGCCGATTGCGCTGTCACGCTATCATCGATCATTGCTGCGGCAGCGCCTTCTGGTCGCCCATCCGCTGCAACCGCGTCTCGTCGCCGAGACATTGTTGTTGGGCTACCGGGATCTGTTTCGTTGACCATGGCCGAGCGCAAGGCACCACCCGCGGTACCGAATCCCGGCGTTGCCCGGCCGGGGGTCCTGTCGCTCAATATCCGCGAAAAGGCGGCGCTCTACGCGGCCTACATGCCGTTTCTGAAGGGCGGCGGCATCTTCATCCCGACTTCGCGGCAATACACGCTGGGCGAGGAAGTGTTCATGCTGCTGTCGCTGATGGACGACCCCAACCGGCTCGCGGTGCAGGGCAAGGTCGTCTGGCTCACTCCCGAAGGTGTGCAAGGCAATCGCACGCAGGGCATCGGAGTCCAGTTCACGCAGGACGAAACCGGCTCCGCCGCGCGCGCTACCATCGAGAAGATCCTCGGCGAGTCGCTCGCCTCGACCCGGCCCACGCACACGATGTAGATAGTTCGCTGGCCGCGCGGCGGCCCGCAAGCCAAGTGCAGTGCCGCTGTTCCGCTATCCTGTTCCTGTCCCCCAACGCCGCCGCGAGCGATGTACGTCGATTCGCATTGTCATCTCGATTTTCCCGATTTCGCGCAGGAGCTGCCGCAGCTGCTCGACGCGATGCGGGAACACGCGGTCACGCATGCGCTGTGCATCGGCGTCGATCTGCCGGACTGGCCCAACGTGGTGGCGCTGGCCCACCGGCACGCCAACCTCTACGCGACGGTCGGCGTGCATCCCGACTACACGGACACGCCCGAACCCACGGTGGACGCGCTGGTGACCATGGCCCGGACACCCAAGGTGGTCGCGATCGGCGAGACCGGGCTCGACTACTATCGCCTCGAAGGGGACTTGAGCTGGCAGCGCGAACGCTTCCGGCGCCATATCCGTGCCGCGCGCGAGAGCGGCAAGCCGCTCGTCATCCACACACGCGCCGCCGCGGCCGATACGCTCGCCATCATGCGCGAGGAACGGGCGCACGAGGCGGGTGGGGTCATGCATTGCTTCACCGAATCGTGGGACGTGGCGCAGGGGGCGCTCGACCTGGGCTTCCACATCTCGTTCTCGGGTATCGTCACGTTTCGCAGCGCAGCCGCGTTGCAGGACGTGGCGCGCCGGGTGCCGCTCGAGCGCATGCTGATCGAGACCGACAGTCCGTATCTGGCACCCGTCCCGCATCGGGGCAAGCGCAATCAGCCGGCGTGGGTTCGCCTGGTGGGGGAGGCGGTGGCGCAGCTGCGCGACCAGCCGGCTGCCGCCATCGCCCAGGCCACCTCGGACAATTTCTTTCGACTCTTTGCCATCGACCGCCATGACCAGACACTCGTTGCCTGACCGCTTTGCCTCCCTGTTGCTGGGGTGCCTGCTCGCCGTCACTGCGCGCGGCGCCTTCGCCAGCGTTAATGACGATCTGGTGATCGCGGTCGTCAACGACCGCGCGAGCCAGGTGCGTGAATTGCTCGCCAAGGGCGCCGATCCGAATGCGCTCGCACCCACCGGCGAGCCGGTCTTGCTGATCGCCGCGCGCAGCGGTCACGTGCCGACGATCGAGGCGCTGCTGGCGGGCAACGCGAACGTGAACATCCGCAGCAAGGCGGGCGATTCCGCGCTGATGATCGCCGCGCTCACCGGGCATCTGGAGGCGGCCAGGAAGCTGCGCGCAGGCGGCGCGGCGCTCGACGGCCCGGGCTGGACGCCGCTGATCTACGCGTCGGCGGGCGGGCACGAGGCGCTGATCCGCTACCTGCTCGATGAAGGCGCCAAGATCAACGCCGTCGCGCCCAACGGCACCTCCGCGTTGATGATGGCCGTCCACGAAGGCAAGGGACCCGCGTTCACGCTGCTGCTGTCGCGCGGCGCGGACGTCAATGTGCGCAATCAGAACGATGCGACGGCGCTGAGCTGGGCCATCCGCGGCAACGAAAAGGACATGGCGGAGGCGTTGCGCCGCGCCGGCGCGCGCGAATAGCCGACGCTAGGGCAGCAGCGGCCGCGGGTCGAAGCTGCTTGCCGAGGCGTCGGTGCTTGCGAGAGCCGGCGAGATCATGCTCGGCACCAACCCCGGCAACACGCCGATCAGGCGCCGCGCGCCGTTGAATTGCCGGTGCCAGTACGCCTCGGAAAGGCGCGCAATTTCCACTTCGCTGCCCTGCGACGGCGCGTGGATGAAGCGATTGTCGCCAAGGTAGATGCCCACGTGGGAGAACTGGAAACGGCGGGTGTTGAAGAAGACGAGGTCGCCGGGCCTGAGGTCGGCGGTGGCCACGGGCGCTCCCAGGCGGCTCATTTCCTTCGAGGTGCGCGGCAAGGTGACGCCGGTCACCTCCTGGAACACGTAGCGCACGAGGCCACTGCAGTCCAGGCCGCCCTCCGGCGTGTTGCCGCCGAAGCGATAGTCGACGCCGATCATGCCGAGCGCGTAGATCGCGACGTCCTGTGCGCCGCTCCAGACCTTCTGCGCGGTCGTGGCGGCGGTCGACGGGGCGCTGCTCCGGGCGGACGCGCCGCCCACGTCGCGCGCCGTCGCAGGTAGCGCGACCAGCGTCGCCGCGACGGCGGCGGCAAGGGCAATCCAGCGGTTGCGGATAAGTTGCACCGGCGCATTCTGGCCGAATTCGGGGCGCGGGGCAAAACTCCCGCCGGCGGCTTTGGGCCCGCGGGCGGGTCCGGGAGGATGGTGCATCGACCTACGTCCCGGGTTGAGGGCGCATCTTGCGGCGATGGATCCGGCCGCACGGCCCGACCGCCGCGGCGTCAGGCGGTGGAGGGGTCGTCGTCCGCGGCCGGATCGCGGTCCGAGGCTCCGGCCTGCTTGGCCCGCGTTTGCCGTGCCTGCTTTGCGTCGATCTGCAGGGGTCGGGTGAGTTCGACCCGGTCACCATCGATCAGCACGGTGGCCGCCGTCACCCGCCGACCGTACACGGCGAATTGCATGGCCGACGTGTGGTACCCGGTTTGGGGCAGGACACCGCTGGCGGCGACGGCGTCGGCCACGGTGGCTCCCGCGGGAAGGACGACTTCGACGATCGCCTCGCGCCCCGGTGCCGCGAAGGCCACGCCGACGCGAATCGGTGCCTCGGGTGGATCACCACCTGCCTGCGGCGCGCAACCGGGACGCTCACCTGCTGCCGGAGCGCCACGGCGGGCCGGCGGGTTCATGTCCGCGGCCCGTGCGCGACTTCGGCGCGGCGCACGAATGCCTCGATGAACGTGTTGGCGATATGGCCGAACACCGGTCCCACCACGGCTTCGAGGACCGGTGTCGCAAACTGGTAGGCCAGCACCAGCTGGACCTTGCAGGCCTGCGCCGCCAGCGCGCGAAACGTCCATTCGCCGTTGAGGGCGCGAAAAGGGCCTTCCTTGAGCGTCACGACGATCGATTCCGGCGGCGCGTTGACGTTGTCGGTGGTGAACCGGGCGCGCACGCCGTGATAGTCGATGTGGATCCTGGCCGTCTTGCCATGGGCGCGCGTTGCGAGGATCTCGGTGCCCCCGCACCACGGGAGGAACTCCGGGTACTGGTCGACATCGTCTACCAGGTCGAACATCTGCTGGGCACTGTAGGGCACCAGCACGGATTTGTGGACGCGTTGCATCGAGATTGGCGGTCGGAGGTTGGCCGTTGGAGCGTCGAATGGCGTGGGCGGGCGCGACGGAGTGCGGTTGCTAGAATGCCGTTACCGCATCCGCGCGGGGCGCAGTCCTTTCGGGCAGGCATGAGCATTGTTGAAAATCGCAAGGCGTTCCACGACTATTTTATCGAGGAACGCATCGAAGCCGGCCTCGCGCTCGAAGGGTGGGAGGTCAAGGCGATTCGTGCCGGACGCGCGCACCTGAAGGAGGCGTATGTCGTGGTCAAGAACAGTGAAATCATGCTGATCGGCGCGCACATCACGCCCCTTTCGCAGGCGTCCACGCATGTTCGCGCCGACCCGACGCGCTCGCGCAAATTGCTGCTGCATCGCGAGGAAATCAACCGACTGGTCGGCAAGGTCGAGCGCGCCGGCTACACGATGGCACCGCTGGACCTGCACTACAAGGCGGGACGCATCAAGCTCGAAATCGGGCTCGCCAAGGGCAAGAAGCAACACGACAAGCGCGAGGCGATCAAGGAACGCGAATGGAGCCGTGAGCAGCAGCGCTTGCTGCGCAACCGCACGGGTTCGGTCCGCGCACGCGGGTCGGCATGAGTGATCTCGGTGCGGGCACGCCGGTCGGCATGAGCGATCTCGGTGCGGGCACGCCGGTCGGCATGAGTGATCTCGGTGCAGGCACGCCGATCGGCATGAGCGATCTCAGTGCGGGCACGCGCGCTGCCGGCGTCATCTCCTGCGCGCGGCCTACGACCGGGCGCCGCGTTTGCCCTGTGCCACGCCACCGGTGCGGATGACCGGCCGAGCCCGACAATTCGGCGCGCGCCAACGAACTGCCGCGCACGCAAGCCAACCATGTGCCGTTGACGCCGGTGGCGTTCCTGGCGCGCAGCGCGCGCATCTACCCGGACAAGGTGGCAGTGCGCCACGGCCGGATCAGCCTGTCCTACCGCGACTTCGCGCAGCGGGCGTGGCGGCTCGCGTCCGCCTTGGCGCGGCGCGGCGTGGGCCATGGCGACACCGTGGCGGTGATGGCGCCCAACATTCCGGCGCTGCTCGAAGCCCACTATGCGGTCCCGGCGCTCGGGGCCATCCTCAACGCACTCAATGTGAGGCTCGACGCGCGCACGCTCGCCTTCTGCCTGGACCACGGCGAGGCGCGCGTGCTGTTGACCGATTCCGAGTTCGCCCCGGTCATGCGGCAGGCGTTGCAGCTCGTCACGCGTCCGCTGCTGGTGATCGACATCGACGATCCCGAAGGCGATACCGGCGAGCGCGTGGGCACGCTGACTTACGAGGCGCTGCTGGCGGAAGGCGATCCGGCGTTCGCGTGGCCGGGTCCCCGCGACGAATGGGACGCGCTGTCGCTGCTGTACACGTCCGGGACCACCGGGGATCCTAAGGGTGTCGTGTATCACCACCGCGGCGCCTACCTGAATGCGCTCGGCAACGCGCTCGCTTTCCGGCTCGAACCGGACAGTGTCTACCTGTGGACTTTGCCGATGTTCCATTGCAACGGCTGGACCTACACGTGGGCGGTCACTGCGGCCGGCGGCACCCACGTGTGCCTGCGCCGCGTCGAGCCGGCGCGCATCTTCGCCGCCATTGCCGCACATCGGGTGACCCACCTCTGCGGCGCGCCGATCGTGCTCAACCTGCTCGTCCATGCGCCGGCGGAGGTCAAGCGATCCTTCGAGCACGTCGTCCAGGTCGCGACCGGCGGCGCCGCGCCGCCGTCGGCCGTCATCGAGGCGATGGAACGCATGGGGTTTCGGATCACCCATCTGTACGGGCTGACCGAGTCCTACGGGCCTGCAACTTTGTGTGCGTGGCAGCCGTCGTGGACCGGATTGCAGCTGCCCGAGCGCGCCCGGGCCATGGCGCGGCAGGGCGTTGCCATGCCCACGCTCGACGGTTTGCAGGTTGCCGATCCCGCCACCGGGATCGCAGTACCGAAGGACGGCACGACGATGGGGGAGGTCATGCTCCGCGGCAACACGATCATGAAGGGCTATCTCAAGAACCCGGCGGCGACGCGCGCCGCCTTTGCCGGTGGCTGGTACCGCACCGGCGATCTCGCGGTCTGGCACGCCGACGACTACATCGAGATCAAGGACCGCAGCAAGGACATCATCATCACCGGCGGTGAGAATGTGAGCTCGCTCGAGATCGAGGAGTGTCTGTATCGCCATCCATCGGTGCTGGAAGCCGCCGTCGTGGCGCGGCCCGACGCCAAATGGGGCGAAACGCCTTGCGCGTTCGTCACCCTGAATCCGGCGGCACCGCCCGTTGCCGCAGACGAACTCATCGCCTGGTGCCGCGAGCGGCTCGCGCATTTCAAGGCACCCAAGAGCATCGTGTTCGGGGCGCTGCCCAAAACCGCGACCGGCAAGATCCAGAAGTACGTGTTACGCGAGCAGGCGCGCGCCCTCGACGCGTGAATCGGCCGTCCTGCACTGCGCCGTTCACGCTCGCCCGAGAATCCGCACGATCGTGCTCGGTCCGCGCGCGTCGACGGGTTATTCGTGTGGCGCAAGGTGCGGGATGAACCGTGTGCCTCACGCACGCTCGTCCAGCAGGGCGCGGGCTGCCGCGGTGCCGCTGCGCACCGCGGCTTCCAGCGTCGCCGGATACTCGGCATCGACGTAGTCGCCGGCGAGAAAGACGCCGGGGGCCAGCCGCGGGCCGGCCGGGCGCGCCCGACCGGGCTTGCACGCATAGGTTGCCCGTCGTTCCGCCACGACCCAGGACCAGACACACGGGGCAAGTCCTGGCCGCAATCGGCGCAGCTGGGCGTCCACCCGCTGCGCGAGCTCTGCGTGCGACAGCGGCAAGTGCGCACCGCGCGCACTGATCACCACGGAAAGCAATGTCGCGATGCGCGGCCGGCCGCGGGCGTGCACTGCCCGTTGCAGCACGTCCTCGCGTGCAAAGACCCACTGTCCCGGGGCGTCGTCGAGCCGCGCCACCCCGTGCTGTAGCGCAATCGTGGTTGGGTACCCGAGCCACACCGTGACGATCGGCTCGTAATCCAGCGCCTGCATGGTGTCGATGGCGGCCGCCATGGCCGGATTGCGGGTCATTGCCTCGGACGCGAACACCCGCGGCAGCTGATGCGGCCCCACCGCCACGATTACCGCGGCGGCCCGCACGGCCTGCCCGTGCACGGCGAGCATGACGCCTTCGCGACCCGTGCCCACGACCTGCGCACGCGCTTCGCGCACGCAGCGCCCGCCGTTCGCCGTCACGAAGTGGCTGGCCGCGTCGGGCAGCAGGGCGCCCAGGTCGGTCAGCGGGATCAGGAAATCGCTGCTGCGTCCGGGGCCGGCGAAGGCGCCGCGCAGCACATTGGCAAACACTTGCGCCGAGGCCTCTTCGACGGGCGTGTTGAGTGCCGCGAGACAGAGCGGCGCCCACAGGCCGCTGGTCACACGCGCCGGCAGCGGCGACAGCAGCGTGGCCACCGTCTCGCCGGCCGGACGCGTGAATCCGGTGCGTTCGAGCTGGCGAAACCAGCGCACGTTGGCCAGCCGCTCACGCCAGGTAAGCCCGCGGGCCAGCAACATCCCGGCGAGCAGCCCCAGGCGGCCCGGCAGCGCGTAGGCGGTCAGTGCCAGTGCGTCGGGGTCGCGCTCCGCAAAGGGCGTGACCGACAGTCGCCGGCGCGCCAGCGGCAGCGTCCCGCCGTCGCCGAAGCGGATCGTCTGCAACAGCGCGAGGGTTTCCGTATACGCGCCCAGCAGCAAATGCTGGCCGTTGTCGAGCGGCATGCCGTCGCGTTCGACACGGCGGGCGCGCCCGCCCAGCATCGCCGCTGCCTCGTAGACGACCACCGGCACGCCATTGGCGGCGAGGGTCACGGCGGCGGCACAGCCGGCCCAGCCACCGCCGATTACCGCCACCGGCAACGTCACGTGGCGCGCGACGTCTTCCACGCGATCCAGAGTTTGCGCACCGGCGTGAGCGACGTGCGTCGATCGAGCACGCGATAGCCGTCGTCGGCAATTTCGCGCAGCAGCGTGCGATAGATCGCGGCCATGATGAGTCCGGTGCGCTGCGCCTTGCGATCGATCGCCGGCAGTTGCGCCAGCGCCTTCGCATACCACTGCTCGGTGCGTTCGACTTCGAAGGCCATCAGGTCGCGGAATGGCTGGCTCGGCACCGCGTTCTGCAGCGATGACGGGGCGACGCCGAAGCGGGCAAGGTCTTCCTGCGGCAGGTAGATGCGGCCGCGCCGGGCGTCCTCGCCGACGTCGCGGCAGATGTTGGTGAGCTGGAACGCCACGCCAAGGTCGCGTGCGTAACCGCGCGTCGCGGGATCGACGTAGCCGAATATCTCGGCGGACAGGAGCCCGACCACGCCGGCGACACGGTGACAATAGAGTTCGAGCGCGGCGAAATCCAGGTAGCGCGCCTGTTCCAGATCCATCGCCATGCCGTCGATCACGGTTTGCAGCTGCGCCTCCGGCAAACCGAATTCGCGGACCACCGGAACCAGTGCCTGTGCCACCGGATGCTGCGGATCGCCCGCGTAGACGGCGGCCACCTCCCGTCGCCACCAGGCGAGCTTGGTTCGCGCGATTTGCGGGTCCGCGACCTCGTCGACGACATCGTCGACCTCGCGGCAGAACGCATACACGGCGGTGATGGCCCGCCGGCGTGGCGGGGGCAGGAACAGGAAGCTGTAGTAGAAGCTCGAACCGCTTTGCGCCGCCCGCTGCTGGCAGTACTCGTCGGGCGTCATGTGGCGACCGATTCCCGGGGGCGCAGCGCACGATACGCGACCACCCACCAGTCCCGCGCGCGCAGTTCCGGCCGTCGCGCGAACACGTCACCATCGACCTGGTCGATCCGCTGCAGGATGCGCAGGCCGCCGGCGATGACCGCCGACAGCTCCAGTCCGAGTCGCCACGGCAGTGCGCGCACCAGACTCCGCCCGGACAGCAGCAAGTTGCGCGCACGTGCGGCTTCGAAGGCCATGAGACCGCGCCAGCGTTCGGGATCCGGGCGCGCGGCGAGGTCCGCGATAGCAATGCCAAAGCGGTCCAGATCCTCCTGTGGCAGGTACACGCGGCCGCGACGCCAGTCCAGTGCCACGTCCTGCCAGAAGTTGGTGAGCTGCAACCCAGTGCAGACGGCATCGCTCGCCGCCAGATTGGCGGGAGATTCCGCGCGGTAGAGCGCGAGCAGCAGGCGTCCGACCGGGTTGGCCGAGCGCCGGCAATAGTCGAGGACCGCGGCGTAATCCGGATAGCGACCGACGGTCACGTCCTGCGTGAACGCGGACAGGAGGTCATGGAAGGGCGCGATCGGCAGGGCGTGCGCCCGTATCGCCTTCGCCAGGTCGGGAAACGGAGCCGTCGGGGGCGTTTCGCCCCGGGCGATGGCGTCGAGCGCGGCCCCGAACTCTGCGAGCGCGGCGATGCGCTGCGCAGGCGCGCAGTCGCCTTCGTCGGCGAGGTCGTCGGCGGCGCGCGCGAAGCGGTAAATGGCCACGACGGCGGGGCGCAGCGACGCCGGCACCAGGCGCGAGGCGACGGGGAAATTCTCGTAGTGACCGACCGACACGCGAATCGAGAGCCCAACGGCGGAAACGGGCAAGGTTGCCGGCCGCGCGGCATGCCGTGGCGCGCTATTCGTAGGCTGACAGGGGGTTGCCCAATCCGCTATACTAACCCGTTCGGCGGAAGCGGCACCCCGCGCAGTCGGCACTGCAATGCCGACGCTTTGCCCCTGGTCCCTCATTTTTGCGTGCCCGGTCCGGTGCGCGACCCGCGAAACGCGGCGTAGTCCCGCGGTTGCGAAAGTGGCGGAATTGGTAGACGCACCAGCCTTAGGAGCTGGCGGGGCAACCCGTGGGGGTTCGAGTCCCCCCTTTCGCACCATCAACAATCGTTGCAGCCGAGGATCCGTCACGCATGCAAAGCACGCTGGAAACGTTGGGCCAACTGGAACGCCGTCTGAACGTGGCCGTACCCGTCGTCGAGATCGAAGGTGAGGTGGAAAAGCGCCTCGCCCGGCTCGCCAAGACCGTGAAGCTGCCGGGATTTCGTCCGGGCAAGGTACCGCTGCGGATGGTCGCGCAGCAATATGGTCCGCAGGTGCGCTCCGATGTCATCTCGGACAAGGTACAGACCAGCTTCAACGACGCGGTGCGTGAGCAGAACCTGCGGGTCGCCGGCTACCCGCGCATCGAGCCGAAGGACGGCGTGGCGCCGGACGCGCCTGCGCTCGAATTCTCGGCCGTGTTCGAGGTCTATCCGGACGTGAAGGTCGGGCCGGTCGAGGCGCTGGCGATCGAGCGGCCAGTGGTCGAGGTCACCGACGACGATATCGACCGGACGCTGGAGGTGCTGCGCAAGCAGCGCGCCGTGTTCACGCCAGTCGAACGTGCGGCGCAAAGCGGTGATCGGGTCATGGTGGATTTCTCCGGCACCATCGACGGCGTGGAGTTCCCGGGCGGGCAGGCGAAGGACTTCGCCATTGCGCTGGGCGAGGGACGGATGCTCCCGGAATTCGAAGCCGCGGTGACGGGAACGAAAGCCGGCGACAGCAAGACGTTCCTGCTCGATTTCCCGGCCGACTATCACGGCAAGGAAGTGGCCGGCAAGACCGCGCAATTCGCGCTCGCGGTGAAGCAGGTGGCGGCCCCCGAAGTCCCGCCGCTCGACAGCAAGTTCGCGACGGAATTCGGCATCAAGTCGGGCCAGGTCACGGACCTGCGTGCCGAGGTGGCCGCGAACCTTCGCCTGGAATTGAAGCGCAAGGTCGAGTCGACGCTGAAGGAGCAGGCGTTGAAGGGTTTGCGCGCGAACACGCAACTGTCGTTGCCTAAGTCGCTGGTCGATCTCGAGGCGGTACAACTGATGCGTCGGATGGCCGGCAACCTGCAACAGCAAGGCATGAAGGAGGAGGACATCAAGCTCACACCGGACCTCTTTCGTCCGCAGGCCGAGGAGCGGGTCGCGCTGGGCTTGATCATCGGGGAACTGGTGCGCGGCGAGGGCCTCCAGGCCAAGCCCGAGCAGGTCAAGACGATGGTGCAGGAAATCGCCCAGACCTACGAGCAGCCGGACGCGGTCGTCCGTTGGCACTACGAGAAGCCGGAACGCCTGAGCGAATTCGAAGGATTGGCGGTCGAACGCAACGTGGTCGACTGGGTGCTGGGACGGGCACAGGTCCGCGATGTGGCGACCACGTTCGAGGCGCTGATGGGGCCCGCCAAGGCATAGGGCGCCTCATCGTCCGTCGGCGGCGCTTGACGTTCGCCGCCGTCGGTCCCATCTTGGCAGCATTCCAGCGACGCGGCGGCCCGCCGGTGTACGCTGTATTCCACAACTGCCGGACGCCAACGGCAGCAACTCAACTTCAGGACTTCCATCCGTGACGTATCCATTTCCGCGCGCTGCCTTGACCGAACCGACCGACCTGGGACTGGTGCCCATGGTCATCGAGCAAAGCGGTCGGGGCGAACGCGCCTACGACATCTATTCGCGCCTGCTGAAGGAACGCGTCGTGTTCCTGGTCGGCCCCGTCAACGACGCGACCGCGAACCTCATCGTGGCGCAGATGCTGTTCCTCGAATCGGAGAACCCGGACAAGGACATTCATTTCTATATCAATTCGCCGGGCGGCGCCGTCTCCGCGGGCATGGCAATTTACGACACAATGCAGTTCATCAAGCCCGACGTGTCGACGCTGTGCGTGGGCATGGCCGCGAGCATGGGGGCATTTCTGCTGGCGGCGGGCGCCAAAGGCAAGCGCTTCGCGCTGCCGAACTCGACGGTGATGATCCACCAGCCCTCGGGCGGATTCCAGGGCCAGGTCTCGGATATCGAGCGACACGCACAGTACGCGATCGATCTAAAGCGTCGCTTCATCGCACTGATGGCGCGGTTCACCGGCCGCTCCGAAGAACAGGTCGAACTGGACCATGATCGTGACCGATTCCTTTGGGCGGACGCCGCTCAGGAATATGGCATCATCGATAAAGTCTTGCAGAACCGGGTCGCGGGCGCGTAAAGTTGCCCGAGGATTACCAACAGGTTTCGATGACAGGTTGTTGAATGGCCGAAAAATCTTCCGGCGATAAACTGCTTTACTGCTCCTTCTGCGGCAAGAGCCAGCATGAGGTGCGCAAGCTCATCGCGGGCCCGTCGGTGTTCATCTGCGACGAGTGCATCGAGCTGTGCAACGACATCATCCGCGAGGAAGGTGCCGGCACGGAGGCTGCGCGCGGGGGCCAGAGCAAGCTGCCCACGCCGCACGAGATTCGCCAGAGCCTCGATCAGTACGTGATCGGCCAGGAGCCGGCGAAGAAGATCCTGTCGGTCGCCGTCTACAACCACTACAAGCGGCTCGAATCCGGCAACAAGGACGACGAGGTCGAACTCGCCAAGTCCAATATCCTGCTGATCGGGCCGACGGGCTCGGGCAAGACGCTGCTCGCGCAGACGCTGGCGCGCCTGCTCGACGTGCCGTTCGTCATTGCTGATGCGACGACGCTGACCGAGGCCGGGTATGTCGGCGAGGACGTCGAGAACATCATCCAGAAGCTCCTGCAAAAGTGCGACTACGATATCGAGAAGGCGCAGCGCGGGATCGTCTATATCGACGAAATCGACAAGATCTCGCGCAAGAGCGACAACCCGTCGATCACCCGCGACGTTTCGGGCGAGGGCGTGCAGCAGGCGCTGCTCAAGCTGATCGAGGGGACGATCGCCTCAGTGCCGCCGCAAGGCGGCCGCAAGCACCCGAACCAGGAGTTCGTGCAGGTCGACACGACCAACATCCTGTTCATCTGCGGCGGCGCGTTCGACGGCCTGGAAAAGATCATCCGGCAGCGCACTGCCAAGACGGGGATCGGCTTCGGTGCCGAAGTGGCGAGCCCCGACGACCGCAAGAACATCACGCTGGTCCTGCGCAACACGGAACCCGAGGACCTGATCAAGTTCGGGTTGATCCCGGAATTCGTCGGGCGCCTGCCGGTGGCGGCGACGCTGGATGAGCTCGACGAGGCCGCGCTGATCCAGATCCTGGTCGAGCCCAAGAATGCGCTGTTGAAGCAATACCAGAAGATGTTCCGGATGGAAGGCGTAGAGCTCGAGATCCGCGAGCCGGGGTTGCGGGCCATTGCGCGCAAGGCGCTGGCGCGCAAGACCGGTGCCCGGGGCTTGCGCTCGATCCTGGAGCAGGTGCTGCTCGACGTGATGTACGACCTGCCGTCGATGTCCAACCTGTCGCGGGTGGTGGTCGACGAATCGACGATCGCCAACGACGGCAAGCCGCTTCTCATGTACGCCGACCCGCCCAAGATGGCGGCTGCGCACTCATAACCAACTGTTTCACAAAGAGAAGTTGTGGCCTAGACCGAACGGCGACTTGACACGCCGGGCGGACGTCCCCATTTTCTCCTGCAGAATCCCACCTCCGTAAGGCAACCATGTCCCAAGACGCAACCCTTCCTGCCGACCTGTCCGCGCTGCCGCTGCTGCCGCTGCGCGATGTGGTCGTGTTTCCGCACATGGTGATCCCGCTGTTCGTCGGGCGTCCGAAGTCGATCAAGGCCCTGGACGCGGCGATGGATGCCGGCAAGCACATCCTGCTGGTGGCGCAGAAACAGGCGGCCAAGGACGATCCGGCCGCGGAAGACCTCTACGAGATCGGCAGCATCGCGACCGTGCTGCAAATGCTGAAGCTGCCCGACGGCACCGTCAAAGTGCTGGTCGAGGGGACGCAGCGTGCGCACATCGAGAGCATCGACGATCGGGGCGACTACCTGGTCGCCAAGGCGCTGGTGCATCCGGGCGATGCCGGTAGCGCCAACGAAGTCGAGGCGATGCGCCGCGCGTTGCTGGCGCAGTTCGACCAGTACGTGAAGCTCAACAAGAAGATCCCGCCCGAAATCCTCACGTCGATGTCCGGCATCGACGATGGCGGGCGCCTGGCCGATGCCATCGCCGCCCACCTGCCGCTCAAGCTCGAGCAAAAACAGCAGATCCTCGAGATGGGCGAGGTCGGCAAGCGGTTGGAGCACCTGCTCGGCGTCCTCGAGGGCGAAGTCGACATCCTGCAAGTCGAAAAGCGCATCCGCGGCCGCGTGAAGCGGCAGATGGAGAAGAGCCAGCGCGAGTACTACCTGAACGAGCAGGTCAAGGCCATCCAGAAGGAACTCGGGGAGGGCGACGAGAACGCCGACCTCGAGGAAATGGAAAAGAAGATCAAGGCCGCCAAGATGTCCAAGGAGGCCGAGGCCAAGGCGATGACCGAGCTGAAGAAGCTCAAGATGATGTCACCGATGTCGGCGGAGGCCACCGTCGTGCGCACCTTCATCGACACGCTGACGTCGTTGCCATGGCGCAAGAAGAGCAAGATCAGCAAGGACCTGGCGCAGGCGGTAAAGACCCTCGACGCCGATCACTACGGGCTCGAGAAGGTCAAGGAGCGCATTGTCGAATACCTGGCGGTGCAGCAGCGGGTCGATCGCCTGAAGGCGCCGATCCTGTGTCTGGTCGGGCCGCCGGGCGTGGGCAAGACTTCGCTCGGCCAGTCGGTGGCCAAGGCCACCGGGCGCAAGTTCGTGCGCATGTCGCTGGGCGGCGTGCGCGACGAGGCCGAGATTCGCGGCCATCGCCGCACGTACATCGGTTCGATGCCGGGCAAGATCCTGCAGAACATGACCAAGGTCGGCGTGCGCAATCCTCTGTTCCTGCTCGACGAAGTCGACAAGATGGGTCAGGACTTCCGTGGCGATCCATCGTCGGCCCTGCTCGAGGTGCTCGATCCGGAGCAGAACGACACCTTCGTCGACCACTACATCGAGGTGGAATACGACCTCTCCGACGTGATGTTCGTGGCCACCGCCAACTCGATGAACATCCCGGCGCCGCTGCTCGACCGCATGGAGGTGATCCGCCTGTCCGGTTACACGGAAGACGAGAAGATCGCGATCGCCAAGCAGTACCTGCTGCCCAAGCAGATGAAGAACAACGGCATCAAGCAGGACGAGATGCACATGGCGGAGAGCGCGCTGCGCGATATCGTGCGTTACTACACGCGTGAGGCCGGCGTGCGCAGCCTGGAGCGCGACATCAGCAAGATTTGCCGCAAGGTGGTGAAGTCGCTGCTGCTGCGCGAAGCCGAGGGCAAGGCGCGCAAGGCGAAAGGTCCGGTCGACATCAATTCGAAGAACCTGGACAAGTACCTCGGCGTGCGCCGCTTCACCTATGGCATCGCCGAAAAACAGAACCAGGTCGGGCAGGTCACCGGGCTCGCCTGGACCGAGGTGGGTGGCGACTTGCTGACCATCGAGGCCGTGGCGCTGCCCGGCAAGGGCAAGACGACCACGACCGGCAAGCTCGGCGATGTGATGAACGAATCGATCGCCGCCGCCCTGTCGGTGGTGCGCCATCGCACCAAGCAGCTGGGCATTCCGGCGGACTTCTATCAGAAGACCGACCTGCACATCCATCTGCCGGAAGGCGCAACGCCGAAGGACGGCCCGTCGGCGGGAGGCGCGATCGTGACGGCCATCGTGTCGATCCTGACGGGCATCCCCGTGCGTTGCGACGTCGCGATGACGGGCGAGATCACGTTGCGCGGTGAGGTGCTGCCGATCGGCGGGCTGAAGGAAAAATTGCTCGCCGCGGGTCGCGGTGGGATCAAGACCGTGCTGATCCCGGAAGAGAACGTCAAGGATCTCGCGGAGATCCCGGACGAAATCAAGAACCGCCTCGACATCCATCCGGTGCGCTGGATCGAACAGGTGTTGGCCCAGGCGCTGGAACGTCAACCGGATCCGCTAGAGGCGGACAAGCAAGCGGTCGAAACCCCGCCGGCCCCGCCCGCACCGGTCGTCGACGACAAGTCGCCGCTGCTCAAGCATTAGGCGTTGCATGCGCGGGCGCGCGGGCATGGAATCTGCTCGCGCGTTGCGACGCGCGCCATGCGCCAACGCGGCATTCGTATCGCTTCAATCGGGTGCGCGCGGTAGTTCGTCCGCAACGCGAATGCTTGTTGCAATGCGTGCGCCGTCCGACCCCCACGTGCGAGTGCCGCCGATCGTGCACTCGGCCCGATTTTTTCTTGACACTGCGAAATCGCGAGCGTTATAAGAAACGCTCTGGCGCACCGTTCGGTGCGCCTCCAACATTTGAGGTCGCTCTCCCGAATGCTTCACCGTGATAAAGGGGAACGTTGTGAACAAATCCGAACTGATCGATGCGATCGCCAAGCATGCTGATATTTCCAAAGCCGCCGCCGGACGCGCACTCGACGCGACAGTCGATGCCATCAGCGGCTCGTTGAAAAAGGGCTCGATTGTCACGCTGGTGGGCTTCGGTTCCTTCTACGTCGGCAAGCGCACGGCACGCGCCGGACGCAACCCGCGCACGGGCGACGAGATCAGGATCCGCGCCGCCAAAGTGCCGAAGTTCCGCGCTGGCAAGGCGCTGAAAGATGCGCTAAACTAGCAGTCTTTCGGTGGCGGTGACCCGGGCAGCAACGAGTCGCCGCCGCGCGGTCCGTGCCGCTTCAGGATGGGCGCGAGCGCGGGCCTGGAGGCGCATGCCCGAGGGCCGCCACGACAAGGGGTGCTTAGCTCAGTTGGTAGAGCGTCGCCCTTACAAGGCGAATGTCGGGAGTTCGAGCCTCTCAGCACCCACCACAGGCACCCTTGGTCGAGTCGCCGCGTCGTACCGGTGTCCCGATCAGCGTGGGTGATTGCAGTCAACGAGCGACCCAGCAGCCGGGACGCGACGAAATTGCCGGAATGCAGCAATGCAGCAACGGAGTGGTAGTTCAGTTGGTTAGAATACCGGCCTGTCACGCCGGGGGTCGCGGGTTCGAGTCCCGTCCACTCCGCCATTCAAGGAACCACCGCGGTAAGCAGTTGATCCAAGCGGGGCGAACGTCAGTTCGCCCCTTTTTGCTGGCGCGTATCACTCATTCGACCCCGACCGCTCCCATGCCATGTTCGATTTCGTAACCAAACACAAACGGTGGTCGCAACTCATCCTGTTCCTGATGGCGGTGCCGTTCGCTTTTTTCGGCGTCGACTACTACTTTCGCAGTAGCGCCAACGACGATGCCGTCGCCATGGTCGGCAAGGACAAGGTGACCCGCTTTGAATTCGACGAGTCCATTCGCGAGCAGCAGGACCAGCTGCGCCGGACGATGGGCAGCAACTTCGACCCGGCCATGTTCGAGAATCCGGAGGTCCGCTTCACGCTGCTCGAGCAGCTGATCAATCAGCGGCTGATGGCGGGCAAGGCGGCGGCCGAGCATTTCCGCGTCTCGGACGCGCAGCTCCAGCAATACATTGCGACGGTTCCCGCCTTCCAGGTCGACGGCAAGTTCTCGCTGGATCGCTACCGCCAGCTCCTGGCCTCGCAGAACATGTCGACGGCGATGTTCGAGCAGCGGCTGCGGCAGGATCTCATGCTCGGCGCCGTGCAGGAACCCATCGTGGCCGCGAGCTTCGTATCCCAACCGCAAGGCGAAAAATATCTCCGCCTGCTCACGCAACAGCGCGAAGTCGCGCTGGCCACCATCGATCCGGCGCCCTTTGCCAAGGACGTCAAGGTGGACGATGCGCAGGTGCGCGAGTTCTACGACAAGAATCCCGGGGCGTTCCAGAGCCCGGAGCAGGCACGCATCGAGTACGTGATGCTGACGCAGGATGCGATCGCGGACCAGACGGCCATCGACCCGGCGGATGTACGCAAGCAGTACGACGCCAATGCGAAGCAATACACGGCCGAAGAGGAACGCAACGCTGCGCACATCCTCATAGCGGTCAAGCCCGACGCCCCCGAGGAAGAGAAGGCTGCGGCGAAGAAGCAGGCCGAAGATCTCTACGCGAAGGCCAAGGCGGACCCGGCGAAATTCGGGGAGCTCGCAAAGGCCTTTTCCAAGGATCCCGGCTCCGCAGAACAGGGCGGTGACCTCGGCAGCTTCGCGCGTGGCTCGATGGTCAAGCCCTTTGAAGATGCCGTATTCGCCGCCAAGGTCGGGGATATCCTGCCGCCGGTACAGACTGATTTCGGCTGGCACGTGATCAAGGTCAATGGCATTCGCGAAAAGCGCACCCTGCCATTCGAAGAGGCTAAGGGACAGATCGAGGCGGAGCTCAAGAAGCAGAAGGCCGCGCAGAAATTCGCCACCGCTGCCGACCAGTTCCAGAACCTGGTGTACGAGCAGGCCGACAGCCTTGCCGGCGTCGGCAAGACGCTCGACCTCAAGGTCGAGACCACGCCGCTGGTGACGCGCGCGCAGGTCCAGGCGATCGGTCGCGGCAATCCCAAGTTCGCGGCGGCTTTGTTCTCGCCGGAATCCATCCAGGGCAAGCGCAATACCGATGCGATCGAAGTTGCGCCGAACACACTGCTGGCCGGCCGTATCGTGGAGTACCAGCCGGCCGCGCCGCGACCCTTCGACGATGTGAAGGATGAGATCCGCCAGCAGCTGGTCAGGCGGGCCGCTGCGGAGATGGCGCAGAAGGCAGGGCTCGCCAAGCTCGCGATGCTCGAAGAAGGCAAGGGCGACAAGGCCGCCGATGTGGCCTTTGCGAAGCCGTTGCTCGTCGGCCGCGGGCAGTTCCAGGCGGGACTCTCCCCGGACGTGCTGAACCGCGTCTTCCAGGTCAATGCGGACAAGCTTCCTGCCTACACCGGGGGCATGAACGAGCGCGGCGGCTATTCCATCGTCAAGGTCACCAAGGTGGTGAGCCCGTCGGCGGACGATAAGGCGAACCTCGATTCCGCTGCCGCGCGCTTGAGCGATCAACTCGGGCGCGAACAGCTGGGCGCCTACATCTCGAGCCTGCGGGCGAAGGCCGACGTCAAGATCAACCAGGCCAACCTCGACAAGCGCTAGCGGTCGCGCAGGGCACGCACGCGCGGGGTACTCACTAAGGCAACGGCGGCCCGCGGTCCGCCGTCTCTGTTATTGCCTGGGAATCCTGGCCGTCCCGCCCGCGTCCTCAGCCCGGTCCGCAGTTCCCTCTGATCCAGGCTTGCGTCTGCTCCAGTTCCTTGCGCCGGCTGGCTTCGTCCATGACGATCTGCTCGCCCTTGGTATTGATGCGGACCAGCGCCACCTGGGTCGCCGCCAGCTGGCGCGCCTGGTCCTGCATCCGCAGGCACTGCTCATTGCGCTTGACGACCTCGGCGCGCTGCGTGTCGGTCTTCTGCGCACTTTCAGCCGCCTGCTGCTCGCGTTTCTTGAGTTCGAGTTCCTTGGCGGCCAGATCCTTGACCGCATTGGGATTCGACGGCGGTGCGGCTCCGCGCACCAGTTCGGTCTTGAAATCGCCCATCGGCGGCTGATCCGAGTACACGACCCGGCCATTGGCATCCGTCCACTTGTAGAGCGCCGCGGCGGCAGGCGCGGCCAGTACCGCCAACGCCAGCATGGCGGCGATGGTCCGCCAGGGGCCGCCAGGGGTCCGCCGGTGAACCGCAGCGGGACAGCGCCGCGAAATCGAAGGGTCAAGGTCGGGGAACACAACGTCCCTCAGGTCGAAAATTATGACAATGGCAAGGTACTCCTGCCCGCAACCTTCGTCAATAAGCCGTTGATTTCACGCCGCCACCTGGCCGATGAGCGGCGGGAACGCTTGGGAAAGGCGGGCGACGCGGGTATAATCGATTTTTGCGCATAGGAGAAATTTCAATGCGTGTCGTCCGGAAAGCGCTGACCTTCGACGACGTCCTGCTGGTCCCCGCGCATTCCCTCGTCGTACCCCGCGACGTTTCGCTCAAGACCCGCCTCACCCGTACGATCGACCTCAACATCCCGCTGGTGTCCGCTGCGATGGACACGGTGACGGATGGGCGCCTTGCCATCGCGATGGCGCAGGCGGGCGGCATGGGCATCATCCACAAGAACATGGCGCCGGCGCACCAGGCGGCCGAAGTGGCGCAGGTCAAGCGCTTCGAGAGCGGAGTCGTGAAGGACCCGATCACGATTCCACCGACGATGTCGGTGCGCGAGGTCCTCGAACTCACCCGCCGACACCGGATCTCCGGCCTGCCGGTGGTCGAGGGCCACAGGGTGGTCGGCATCGTGACCAATCGCGACCTGCGCTTCGAGACGAATCTCGATCAGCCGGTCGCGAACATCATGACCAAGGGTGACCGCCTCGTGACCGTCGATGAAGGGACCGAGGTCGAACATGCGAAGTCGCTGATGCATCGCCACCGGCTCGAACGCGTGCTGGTCGTCAACGGTGACATGGAGCTGCGCGGGCTCATCACCGTCAAGGACATCCTGAAGGGCATCGAGCACCCGCTGGCCTGCAAGGACAGCCAGGGACGGCTGCGCGTCGGCGCCGCAGTGGGTACGGGAAACGACACCGACGAACGCGTGGAAGCGCTGGTGGCCGCCGGCGTCGACGTCATCGTCGTCGATACGTCGCACGGCCATTCGCAGGGCGTGCTGGAGCGCGTGCGCGTGGTCAAGAAGCGCTATCCCAACGTCCAGGTGATCGGTGGCAACATCGCGACTTCCGCCGGGGCCAAGGCCCTCGTCGATCATGGCGCGGACGGCGTCAAGGTCGGCATCGGCCCGGGGTCGATCTGCACGACGCGCATCGTCGCAGGTGTCGGCGTACCGCAGATCTCCGCTATCCAGTCGGCGATCGAGGGCATCGCCAATACCGGCATACCCGCGATCGCCGACGGCGGCATTCGCTACTCGGGCGACATTGCCAAGGCGCTTGCGGCCGGGGCGTCGAGCGTGATGCTCGGAAGCCTTTTCGCCGGCACCGAGGAGGCGCCCGGTGAAATCGAGCTCTACCAGGGGCGTTCGTACAAGAGTTATCGCGGCATGGGCTCGCTCGGCGCGATGCAGGAAGGCAGTTCCGACCGTTATTTCCAGGATTCGGAAGGCGAAGGCGCGGCCGAGAAACTGGTGCCCGAGGGCATCGAGGGACGCGTGCCGTACAAGGGCGTGTTGTCGTCGGTCATTCACCAGCTGATGGGTGGGCTGCGCGCAGCCATGGGCTATTGCGGCTGCGCCACGGTCGCCGACCTGTCGACCCACGCGGAGTTCGTCGAGATCACCTCGGCAGGGGTGCGCGAATCGCACGTCCACGATGTGCAGATCGTGAAGGAAGCGCCGAACTACCGGGTGGGTTGAAGCATTTCGTTGCGCGTCGGCCGGTCGCGGACCGGACGCCGCGCTTGCCGACGATCGCGTCAATGCAATAGCCGCTTCAAACTCTCACAACCGAACCATCACGCACGGGCATCATGGGCGCCGCTTCGCACTCCCGCATTCTCATTCTCGATTTCGGTGCGCAGTACACACAGCTCATCGCGCGACGCCTGCGCGAGACGCACGTCTATTGCGAGATCCATCCGTACGACGTCGACGATGCGTTCGTGCGGGATTTCGCGCCGCAGGGCATAGTCCTGTCCGGCGGGCCGAAGAGTGTCGTCGACGGCGACACTCCGCGCGCGCCGGCGGCCGTATGGACGCAGGGCGTGCCGGTGCTCGGCATCTGCTACGGCATGCAGACGATGGCGGCGCAGCTGGGCGGCCGGGTCGAGATGGGACACGTGCGCGAGTTCGGCTACGCGCAGGTGCGCGCCCGCGGGCACTCGGCGCTGTTCAAGGACCTGCAGGATCACACCAATGCGCGACGGCCACGGGCTGCTCGACGTGTGGATGAGTCACGGCGACAAGGTCACCGCGCTGCCCGACGGCTTCAAGCTCATCGGCTCGTCCGACGCCTGCGCGATCGCGGCGATGGCCGACGAATCACGCCGCTTCTACGCTGTGCAGTTTCATCCCGAGGTCACGCACACGAAGCAGGGCGCAGCCCTGCTCGCGCGGTTCGCGCACGACATCTGCGGCTGCGGGAATGACTGGAACATGCACGACTACGTCGACGAAGCGGTGCGCCGGATCCAGGCCCAGGTCGGCGAGGACGAGGTGCTGCTAGGCTTGTCCGGTGGCGTCGACTCGTCGGTGGCCGCTGCACTCATTCACCGCGCGATCGGTGACCGCCTCACCTGCGTGTTCGTCGACCACGGATTATTGCGCCAGAACGAGGCGGAGCAGGTGATGCACACGTTTGCGCAGAACCTTGGCGTCAAGGTCATCCACGTCGATGCCGGTGGCGAATTCCTCGCGGCGCTGGCCGGTGTTGCCGAGCCGGAGGCGAAGCGCAAGATCATCGGCCGGCTCTTCGTCGACGTCTTCCAGCGCGAGGCGGGCAAGCTCATCGGGGTCAAGTGGCTGGCGCAGGGGACGATCTATCCCGACGTCATCGAGAGTGCCGGGGCCAAGACCAAGAAAGCACATACGATCAAGTCGCACCATAACGTCGGTGGCTTGCCGGAGACGCTGCATCTGAAGCTGCTGGAGCCGTTGCGCGAGCTGTTCAAGGACGAGGTGCGCGAGTTGGGACTCGAACTCGGCCTGCCGCGCGACATGGTGATGCGCCATCCGTTTCCCGGGCCCGGCCTCGGTGTGCGCATCCTGGGCGAGGTCACCCGCGAGCACGCCGACCTCCTGCGCCGCGCCGACGCGATTTTCATCGACGAACTGCGTATGGCGCGCGACGAGGAGGGCCGGTCCTGGTACGACAAGACCGCGCAGGCGTTCGCGGTCTTCCTGCCGGTGCGCTCGGTTGGCGTGATGGGCGACGGGCGGACCTACGAGCACGCGGTCGCGCTGCGCGCTGTGCAGACGACCGATTTCATGACCGCGCACTGGGCGCATCTGCCGCACGAGTTGCTGGCGAAGGTCAGCAATCGCATCACCAACGAAGTGCGCGGCCTCAATCGCGTGGTGTACGACATCTCGAGCAAGCCGCCGGCGACCATCGAGTGGGAGTGAGACCTGCACACCGCTGCCGTTGTACTGCCGGCGGCTCAATTTCTGGACGGTGCTGCGCGCCCGTTCGGGCGGGTGGTCTAAGGTGCCGCGGAACTCTTCCACCAGCCGCCCCCCAGCGCCTGGAAGAGCGCGGCGGAGTCGGCGTACCGATCGGCGACGGACTGCGTCTGGTCGAGCAGTGCTGACTGCAGCTTGCGCTCGGCGTCGAGCAGCGTGTACAGGCTCACCCCGCCGAGCTCGTACCGGGTCGACGCAATCGCATGGTAGCGGCGCGCCTGCGCCACGGCGTCGGCCCGCTGCTGCAGCCTGCCGGCATCGGCCTCCAGCGCACGCAGCACGTCGGCGACGTTCTGCAGGCCCTGCAGGACCGCCTCCTGATAGCCTGCCGCCGCCTGTTCATAGGCCGCGACCGCCGAGCGACGTTTCGCCTCGAGCTCGCCGCCGCGAAAGATCGGCTGCGTCAACGACGCACCCAACAGGTAGAGCGCCGTGCCGCCGCTGAACAGGTTGCCGGCCTGCGTGGCCAGGGAGCCGACCGTGGCGGAAAGCGTGATTTGCGGATAGCGGTTCGCGCTCGCCACCCCCACGCGCTCGCTCGCCTGCTCCAGCAGCGCCTCGGCGGCACGGATGTCCGGACGCTGCCGGGCGAGCTCGGACGGCAGGCTCAACGGCAGCTGCGCCGGCAACTGCAAGTCGGCCAGGTGAAACTGCGGCAGCTC
This sequence comes from uncultured beta proteobacterium, assembly GCA_963756765.1. GTDB lineage: Bacteria > Pseudomonadota > Gammaproteobacteria > Burkholderiales > Casimicrobiaceae > VBCG01. The sequence continues at coordinate 152,819 of CAVWPC010000032.1, forward strand.
CGCCGTGCCGGGCGCCTGGCCCGTGTACACGGCAAGCCGGTGGCGCAGCACTTCGAGCTGGCGCTTGAGATCCGGCACCAGGGCGCGGGTCTGCGCGAGTTCCAGGCGCTGGGCGACGACGTCGCCGTGTGCCGCGGTACCGAGTTGCTCCAGGTGCTCGACGATGCCTAGCCGTCGCTCCTGGATGGCGAGGATTTCGCGGGTGATCGCCAGCTGCTCGCGCAGCGACGCTTCGCGGATCGCCACGGTGACGACATTGCCCGCGAGCATCAGTCGCGCGGCTTCGATCGTGTAGCGTCGCTGGTCTATCTCGGCCTGTAACGCCTGCAGCTCGTGTCGGGTGGCGCCGAAGAGATCGAAGTTGTAGGAGATGCCGACCGACGCGAAATAGAGATTGAAGGGCGTGGAGAAGGGCAGATTTTCGGCGCCGAGCGACTGCGGGTTGACGTCGACGCGGTTCGCAGACAGGTTGGCATCCACCTGCGGATACTGCGTGGCGCCCGTGCGCGCGGCGCGGTCCTCCTGCGCCTGGCGCAGCCGGGCGCTGGCCTGGGCCAGCGTCGGGCTGTTGTCCAGGGCTTGGCGGACCAGTGCGTCGAGGTCGGGCGATTTGAACACCTGCCACCACTGCGCTGGAAGATCCTGGCCCACAGTGAAACGCTGCGCCTGCCCACCGTGGACGCCCTCGGCCGCTGTGGTCTCGTCAACCACCGGACCCGCGGTGTACCGCGTTGCATCCGGCAGCACCGGCGGCCGCAACGGCTCGCTCGTGCAGGCTGCGAGCGCTGCGATCAGCAGCAGAGTTGCGCGTTTCATCGTTAGTCCAGCGTCTTCTTGTAGAAGCGCAGCGCGATCGTCATGACCACGAGCGTGAACAACAGCATCGGCCAGATGTGCGGCCACAGCGCGAGCCAGTCGTTGCCCTTGAGCAGGATGCCGCGCACCGCGCGCATGAAGTAGGTGGCGGGGATCGCCGAGCCGACGGCCTGCGCCCAGCCGGGCATGCCCTCGAACGGAAACATGAACCCGGACAGCAGGATCGACGGCAGGAAGTAGAAGAACGTGAGCTGCATCGCCTGCAGCTGGTTGCGTGCAAGCGACGACAGCGTGATGCCGACCGTCAGGTTCGCGCAGATGTAGAGCAGCGCGACCAGGTAAAGGACGCCGATGCTGCCGACGAACGGCACATCGAACAGGTAGCGGGCGGCGAGCAGGATGATCGACGACTGGATGAGACCGATGAACACGTAGGGAATGATTTTGCCCGTCATGACCTCGAGCGGTGAGGGCGGCATCGCGAGCAGGTTTTCCATGGTCCCGCGCTCGCGCTCGCGCGTGATGGCGAGTCCGGTCATCATGACCATGGTCATGGCGAGGATCACCCCCATCAGCCCGGGCACGATGTTGTGCTGGGTGAGACCTTCGGGGTTGTACAGGCGATGCACGCGCACTTCGAACGGCGCGTCACCACTGGCCCGAAGCGGCGCCAGCGCGCCGCCCAAGTCCTTTCGTGACACAGCGGTGACCAGCTGGCCCATCGAAGCCAGGGCCGGCCCGGCCGCCGCGGGATCGGTCGCGTCGGCCTCGATCAGCACCGCCGGATGCTCGGCGCGCAGCAGCCGCCGGGTGAAGTCCGCGGGGAAGTTCACCACGAACTTGACGTCGCCGCGGGCGAGTGCCTGCCGCGCCGCGGCTTCGCTGGGCAACTCCGCGACGAAATCGAAGTAGCCGGTCGTCTTCATCGCCGACAGGAAGCTGCGCGTGAACTCGCTATGCTCCGAGATCACCACTGCAGTTGGCAGATGCTTGGGCTCGGTGTTGATGGCATAGCCGAACAGCAGGAGCTGCACGATCGGGATGCCGACAATCATGCCGAAGGTGATGCGGTCGCGCCGGAGCTGCAGGAACTCCTTCAACACGATGCCCCACCAGCGCCGCGCCGAGAAGCGTTTCATGGCTCGGCGCCGTAGTTATCCGCAGACTGGCTCATCAGGTGGATGAACACGTCCTCCAACCCGGTCTCCGCCGGCTCGATGCGACACCCAGTTCCGGCAGTCGCACGGTGCAGCGCTGCCTCGAGCGCGCCGGCATCGCGGCCGGTGACATGCAGCGACGCACCGAAGGCGGCGATCTGCTCGACCCCCGGCTCGCCGTCCAGTCGTTGCGTCACGGCGTTCAAGTCGCCGCCGGTCACGGCCCAGGTGTGCAGCCCCTGTGACGCAATGATCTGGGCGGCCGTGCCCTGCGCCATCAGGCGGCCGTAGGAAATGTACGCCAGGCGGTGGCAGCGTTCCGCTTCGTCCATGTAATGCGTGCTGACGAGAATCGAGATGCCGCGCGCCGCGAGCGCGTGCAGCTCCTCCCAGAATTCGCGTCGCGCCTTGGGGTCGACCCCCGCCGTGGGTTCGTCCAGCAGCAACAGTTCGGGTTGATGCAGCATGCATGCGGCGAGCGCCAACCGCTGCTTCCAGCCGCCCGACAAGGCGCCGGCCAGCTGATCGGATCGGGCAGTGAGGTTCAGGCCCTCGATCGCGCGGTCCACCGCTTCGCGGCGCGCCGGCATTTCGTACATGCGCGCGACGAAATCGAGATTCTCACGGATCGACAGGTCGTCCCAGAAGGAAAAGCGCTGCGTCATGTAGCCGACGCGGCGCTTGATCTGGTCGCTCTCCTTGATGATGTCGTAGCCAAGGCAGGTACCCGAGCCGGAGTCGGGCGTCAGCAGGCCGCACATCAGGCGGATCGACGTCGTCTTGCCGCTTCCGTTGGGACCGAGGAAGCCCAGGATCTCGCCGCGTTCCGCCCGCATCGTCAGGTCGCTGACCACGTGCTTGTCGCCGAAATGCTTGTTCAAACCCCGCACGTCGATCGCGGCCGCGGTGGCCGGGGTGTTCATCGCAGCGTCACCGTCACCGGTTGGCCGGGCCGAAGCGCCTGGGCGCTTGCTGCCGCGGGCCTCGCCTCGACCATGAATACGAGCTTGGCCCGCGTCTCGTTGCTGTAAATCACGGGCGGCGTGTACTCGGGCGCGTCGGACACGTAGCTCACCGTGGCTGCGATAGCGGCCTTGCAGCCGTCACAGTGCAGCATGAGCTCACGGCCCGGCTGGATGGAACCGACGATGGTCTCCGGTACGAAGAAGCGCACCTTCACGTTCCCGGGCGGCAGCATGCGCACCACCGGGCTGCCGGCCGGCACCCACTCGCCTTCGCGATACAGCGTGTCGACCACGAGGCCAGCCGAGCTGGCCGACACTTCCTTCTGCGCCTGGCGCCAAGTGAGCTGCTCCGTCAATGCGCGCGCCGCGCCGACCGCGGCCTGTTGCGCGCGGATCTGTTCGGTACGCGCCGGCAGTTTCGATACCTGCAGCTGTTCCGTTAGCTCGCGCACCTTGGCCGCCTTGATCGCCAGGTTGGTGCGCGCATCGTCGCGCTGGGCGCGCGCTATGCCGCCGGCTGCGAACTGCGCCTCGTCGCGGGCAAGCTGTTCTGCGGCCTGCTGCTCACTGGCGCGGGCTTGCGCCAGCTGCGCCTGCACGACATCGAGTTCAGGCGCGCGCCGCCCGAGCCGGAGGTCGGCTAGTTGCGCCTGGGAAGCCTTCAGCTGTTCGTCGGCCTGCTGCCTGGCCGCTGCTTCCTCGGTCGCCTCGAGATTGAACAGCGCTCGCCCGGCCACGATCGATTGGCCACGCTGTACCAGCAGGCGCTCGAGCCGACCGCCAATGGGCGACGCCATGTGGACGTACTCGCCTTCGACGTAACCTTGATAGGAAGTCGGTTCGTCCGCGCTACAGCCGCCGAGCGCGGTCAGCGCGCACGACAGCGCAAGCCCGATATTGCGCATCCGTGACTCCTTTGTCTCGATGCCCGGCATGACTGAACTCCCGAACTGTCGGCATGGTATTGCAACAATCGCGCAATAGGAACGGTATACTCTTTGGTGTGAGCGACAAGCCAAGCAACGTCGGCGCGCGCTTTTGGGCGCAGAGCCTCGAAGAGATCGACCGGGAGGTGGCTCGCCTCGCTACACTCTGCGGCGTGCGGCTGCTCGATCCGGGCGTGATCGAGCGAGTGCTCCACAACGATGACTCGGTGTGCGGAACCAAGAACAGGGCGGCCTTCGACAAGCTGCGCAACGTGCTCACCATGCACTACCACGCACGGGAAAAGGCCGTCGGCGTGCTCGGCGAGGCAGTAACGAAGGAGGTGATCGCCGAGATCGTCGCGAATCTGCGCAAGCGGCTGGGCGACCGGCTTGGAGGCTCACCCTCGGCCTGACGCACGTCGTCCATGGCCTCACAGCCTCAAGGCCGCGTCGAAGGAAATGCCATGCGCAACGAACACCCACTGGCGCGAAGCCACGATATCGCCGCCAAGGTCGCACTGCTTTTTCGCAAGCGGGCCGAAGTTGCCCGAATCCCGCCGCCGAGTTGGTGCGCGCGAAGCGTGCCGAGGTCGGGCCTGACAACGCTATGCGCAAGCTCGAGAAGACCGCCCGTCGGCGATCAGCGCCTCGCTCGATTATTACCGGGCCATCCGCGACGCGACCAGTGAGGCCGCCTTCTTCACGACCTATGGCAACGTGTTCTCGCTCTACATCGCCGACAAACGCGACCAAGACCAGGCAAAGGCAGGTGGCATTGTCGAGCCGAGGGAGCTTCCCTACGTGCAGGAGGCGCTGGCGGCGATCGGCCGCGGCGGCTATGCGGAAGCGCTCGCGCGCGCGGCCTGCCTGCTCGCCCGCAAGGGATCGCTGCTGCTGCTGTCGCGCCTGCAGCTCAAGCAGGAGGTCATGTACGACTACAAGAATCTTATGCCAGATCTTCCGCCCGACCGGTGGCGCCGGGTGCGCGGCGAGCAGGAGATCATCGTGCGCTATGCCCCGGACGAAGCGCTCGCCACGCTGCCGCAATTGCTGCTGGACGCCGGGGATCGCGCGCGCCTGGTCACGCTGATGCAGCGGTTGCTCGCCGACGAGCGCGTCCAGCGCGCCCAACCTACGCAGGAGTAGCAGGCGATGATCGAGCACATCAGTTCCGCACTTGCGGCAACTGCGCCAGCCAAGGCACGTGCGGCGCGCAAACAGGCGTCGCGCCGCAGGCCGGCGGTGCGCAAACCCACGCCACAAGGCAAGCTCGCCGCGCACCGAAAGAAGCCAACGGGTAAGGCATCGGCGAGGAAGCAATGACGGAACGACACCAGAAGTATCAGAAGCTGCTCGATTTTTGCAAGTCGCTGCCGCCCACCCCGACCGCCGTGGCGCATCCGTGCGACGAGAGTTCGCTGCGTGGCGCGGTGGACGCGGCGCGTCTTGGCCTCATTGCGCCGATCCTCGTCGGACCTAAGGCGCGCATTGAGGCGATCGCGAAGGAACACGGGATCGACATCGCTGGTCTGCCGATCGTCGATGCACCGTACAGCCAGGCCTCCGCCGCGAAAGCCGTCGATCTCGTGCGCGAAGGCAAGGCCGAGGCGCTGATGAAGGGCAGCCTGCACACCGACGAGTTGATGGGAGCGGTGTTCCGTCGGGAGGGGGGATTGCGGACGGCCCGGCGCGTCAGCCACTGCTTCGTGATGGACGTGCCGTCCTACCCGGAGACCCTCATCGTCTCCGACGCCGCGATCAACATCGCGCCGACGCTTGAGGACAAGGTCGACATCATCCAGAACGCAATCGATCTCGCGCATGCGATGCAGTTCAAGGAGGTGCGAGTTGCGATCCTGTCGGCGATGGAGACCGTCAACCCGAAGGTGCCGTCTACGGTCGAGGCGGGTGCGCTGTGCAAGATGGTCGACCGCGGCCAGATCACCGGCGCCATCGTCGACGGGCCGCTCGCACTCGACAACGCGATCAGCCTCGAATCGGTGAAGATCAAGAAGATCGATTCGCCGGTCGCGGGCCGCGCCAACGTGCTCATCGTGCCTGATCTCGAAGCTGGCAACATGCTCGCCAAGAGCCTGTCGTTTCTCGCCGGTGCCGATGCCGCCGGCATCGTGCTCGGCGCACGCGTTCCGATCATCCTGACGAGCCGGGCGGATTCGGTGACAACCCGCCTCGCGTCGTGCGGTGTGGCCGCGCTGGTCGCCCATGCGCGGCGCCAGGTCGCGAGCGTCGTCACTTGATGCAGGCGACGCGAGAGGCGGCGGGGAGGCGGGGCCCGATTCATGCACGACGCCTCCCTGGATGCCCGGTGCCGGGGAGGCGCTCTTGAACGACGCGATCGCGGTGCTGAACGCAGGATCTTCGAGCCTGAAGTTCTCGCTGTTCGCAACGCCCGCTTCGGGGCTGGCGCTGGTGGCGCGCGGCCAGGCAGAGGGGCTCTTCACGGCGCCGCGCTTCGTCGCCAAGGACGCGGACGGCAAGGTGATCGACGAAAAGGCCTGGGGTGAGGGCGTGAGGCTTGGCCACGAGGGAGCCCTCGATCATCTGGTGCAGTTGCTGCGCGAGCGATTTGCCGATCATCGCCTGGTGGCGGTCGGACACCGCGTCGTGCATGGCGGTCTCGAATTCTCGAAGCCGACGCGGGTCGACAGCGCGATCGTCGACGCACTGGAGAAATACGTGCCGCTGGCGCCGCTGCATCAGCCGCATAACCTGGCCCCGATCCGGCTCTTGCTTGCGCGCCTGCCGCAGCTCCCGCAGGTCGCGTGCTTCGACACGGCGTTTCATCGTGCCCAGCCGCCGGTTGCCCAGGCATTCGCGCTCCCGCGCGCGATCACGGAGCGCGGCGTGCTGCGCTATGGGTTCCACGGCCTGTCGTACGAATACATTGCGCAGGCGCTGCCGCGCCACGATGCGCGCGCCGCCGGGGGCAAGGTCGTCGTGCTGCACCTTGGCAACGGCGCGAGCATGTGCGCCATGCACAATGGAGACAGTGTTGCGAGCACGATGGGCTTCACCGCTGCCGATGGCCTGCCGATGGGCACGCGCTGCGGCAGCCTCGACCCTGGTGCCATGCTCTATTTCATGGACGAGCTGCACATGGACGCGCGCGCGATCGAGAAATTGATCTATCAGGAGTCCGGGCTGCTCGGCGTTTCGGGAGTCTCCAGCGACATGCGGACCTTGCAGGCAAGCGACGATCCGCATGCGCAAGAGGCCATCGATCTTTTCATCTATCGGATCGGGCGCGAACTGGGCTCTTTGACGGCGGCGCTGGGCGGGCTCGATGCCATCGTATTCACCGCGGGCATCGGCGAGCACAGCGTGGAACTGCGTCAACGCGTCTGCAAGGACGCAAGCTGGCTGGGCGTCGAGCTCGCCGCGGACGCGAACGCCAAAGGCGGCCCGCGCATCAGCACCGAAGCGAGCAGGGTGAGCGCCTGGGTTCTCCCGACCAACGAAGAACTGATGATCGCGCGCCATACCCACGATATGCTTGCATAGCATCGCTCCATCCGTTCCGCCCGGCGTAGGCACGCGGGTTCCGGGATTTCGCTACGAGGCTTTGACATGACCGATTCCGCACTCCAGCCAGTCCTCGCGGGCAAGAAGGCGCTCGTCGTGGGCATTGCCAACGACAGCTCCATTGGCTACGGCTGCGCCAAAGCGTTCTGCGAGGTTGGCGCGGACCTCGCGATCACGTATCTCAACGACAAGGCCAAGCCCTACGTGGAGCCCCTGGCGCGCGAGCTCGGCGCTCCGCTTTTCCTGCCGCTGGACGTAAGCAGGCCCGATATTTTGCTCACCGAAGCGGCGCACGGGCGCCGCTTGGAGAACTCGTCGACATCATGGACGTCGGATTCACCTGCGCCTATCTGGCGACACCGTACGCGCGCCGTCTGTCCGGCGAAACGGTGTACGTCGACGGCGGTGTCCACATCATGGCGTAGCGATAACGCTGAGGAGGCGGACGGACGTTGCGGATGGTGTCCAGCTCGCGCGGCAGGCAGAGCGAGAGCGCCTGCTCGATCCGGTCGATCGAATTTCCGAGATCCTGTTCGGCCTCATCATGGCCGTCACCATCGTAGGCTCGCTGTCGATCGCGACCGCGGGCAAGGCGGAGGTGCGCACCGTGATGGTGGCTGCGCTGGGGTGCAACATCGCCTGGGGACTCGTGGATGCTGTCATGTATCTGATTCGCGCGGCGACCGAGCGCTCGCGTTTGCGGGTGCTGGACGCCCAGGTTCGTGCAAGTGACCGCGCAGGCGGGCGTCGCCTGATCGAAAGCGCGGTGCCCGAACATCTAAATCGCCTCCTTAGCACCGACGAGATCGAAGCCATGCGCGAACGTCTCGTGGCCGGTCCGGTCAGCGCTGGTCCGCTTTTGACGCCCCGCACCGTTGGCTGGAAGTTCTCGGGTGGGGAAGCCGTGACCTTCGAGGTCACGCCCATTATTGGTGGCATGTTCGGCAGCGCGCGCGGTTTCGTGCCCGGCGTGGAGGCCAGTGTCGCGTGGCGGCAATTGGACGCTTATATCGAGGCCGAGTACGTGAACGACCGAACTCAGCCCGGCACGAGCTACTACTACGCCTGGAGCGAACTCGCGTGGAGCCCAACCGAGTGGTTGCGCGCCGGGTTCGTCGGCCAGCGTACGCGTACCGTTCACGATAGCGCGGAGATCGATCGGGGCCTGTTCGCACAAGTCACCATGGACCGAGTCACGTTCAGCGTCTACGCGTTCAACCCCGATTCATCGAGCCGTTACCTGATTGGCGCGCTTGGCGTACGCTTTTGACCATGAACCTGTCCTGGTTGCCGATCACGCACTGGATCCACCGTTACGAGGTGGCGTCGTTGCGTGCAGACCTCGTCGCGGGGATGACACTCGCGGCCTACGCGATTCCGGTGGCGCTCGCCTACGCGACGCTGGCCGGATTGCCACCGCAATATGGCGTGTATTGCTACCTCGTCGCCGGGCCAGCCTACGCTTTGTTCGGCTCGTCGCGGCAACTCGCCATCGGACCGACGTCGGCGATCTCTATGCTGGTGGGGACGACGATCGCCGGCATGGCGATGGGCGATCCCGGGCGCTATGCGCAAATCGCAGCCTTGACCGCGCTGGTGTTCTCGGCCATTTGCGTGGTGGCCTACGTGCTGCGCCTGTCTTCGCTGGTCAATTTCGTCAGCGAGACGATCCTGCTCGGCTTCAAGGCGGGGGCGGCGCTGACGATCGCGATGACGCAGCTTCCCAAGCTTTTCGGCGTAAAGGGGGGGGCGAGCACTTCTTCGAGCGCGTTGCGGTGCTTGTTTCACAACTCCCCGATACCAATGTGGCCGTGCTGATATTCGGGCTCGTCGCCATCGCCTGCCTCATGCTGGGGGAGCGGTTGTTGCCTGGACGGCCGGTCGCGCTGGTGGTGGTGATCGCCGCTATCGTCGTGCTGTCCGTGACACCACTCGCGCAGCAGGGATTCAGGACCGTGGGTGTACTGCCCGCGGGCCTTCCGGATCTCGCGCTGCCGTCACTGCGTGCCCGCGACGTCGATGGCGTCATCCCGCTGGCGCTCGCCTGCTTCCTGCTCGCCTATATCGAAAGCGTGTCGGCCGCCCGCGCGCTCGCCCAGCGGCACGGGTATGCGATCGATCCGAGGCAGGAGCTGCTCGCTCTCGGCGCGACCAATGCGGCCGCCGCCTTCGGCCAGGGCTACCCAGTCGCGGGCGGGCTGTCGCAATCGACGGTGAACGACAAGGCGGGGGCCCGCACGCCGCTGGCGCTCGTGTTCGCGTCGGCCGTCATAGCGCTGTGCCTGGTTTTCCTCACGGATCTGCTGCGCAATCTGCCGGACGTCATGCTGGCCGCGATCGTGCTCGTTGCGGTCAAGGGGCTGGTAGACGTTCGCGAGTTGCGGCGCACGTTCGCCTTGTCGCATGCCGAGTTCTGGATCGCGATGGTGGCGTTTGCGGGCGTGCTGCTGCTCGGCATCCTGAAAGGGGTGCTACTGGCCGCGACCGTCTCCGTGCTGCTGCTCATCCGGCGTGCGGCGGTGCCGTTGGTGCACACGCTCGGACGCCTCCCCAGTGGCCGGTACGCGGCCCGCACCCGCCGTCCGGACGCGCAGCCCGTACCCGGCGTCCTCATCGTGCGCGTCGACACCGGCCTCGTGTACTTCAACGCGGGCCACGTGCGCGAAGAGGTACTGCGCCTTGCCAACGAGGCGCAGGCGCTACGGACCGTTGTCTGGGACCTGTCGACGTCTCCTTACGTCGATATCGCGGGCGTGCGCATGCTCGGCGACGTAGCGCATGAGCTGGCCACGCGCGGCGTCGCGTTTCGTCTCGCGGAAGCGCACGCGGCGGTGCGCGATCTGCTGCACAAGCAGGCGGCCGCGGAGATCGGGCCAGTGGGTGAGCGCGCGTCGATCGACGACGCGCTCGCCGGTCATTAGAACTTTTCTGGCACGCGCTTGAACGCGTATTCCGGCGACTTGTAGCCCTTGGCCTTGCCGCGCGGGGGCAGCTTGATCTTCGGGCGAGCGACGTTCTCGTAGGGGATGCGCGAAAGCAGGTGCGAGATGATGTTGAGGCGCACGCGCTTCTTGTCCTCGGAGTTGGCGACGTACCATGGGGCCCACGGCGTATCGGTAGTCGCGAACATGTCGTCACGCGCGCGCGTGTAATCGTGCCATCGGCTGTATGACTTCAAGTCCATCGGCGAGAGCTTCCAGATCTTGCGGCCATCCTCGATGCGCGCGTTGAGCCGTCGCGTCTGCTCCTGCTCGCTGACCTCGAGCCAGTACTTGATCAGGATGATGCCCGAGGCAACCATTGCCTGCTCGACGAGCGGCGTCGCCTTGAGAAAGCCCTTGGATTGTTCCTCGGTGCAGAATCCCATCACCCGTTCCACGCCGGCCCGGTTATACCAGCTGCGGTCGAAGATTACGACTTCGCCGGCGGCCGGCAGATGCGGCAGGTAACGCTGGATGTACATCTGCGACTTCTCGCGATCGTTCGGCGCGGGCAGCGCGATCACCCGGAAGACGCGCGGGCTCACCCGCTCGGTGATGGCCTTGATCGTCCCACCTTTGCCGGCGCCGTCACGACCTTCGAAAATGACGGCTACCTTGAGCCCCTTGTGCTGTACCCACAGCTGCAGCTTGACGAGCTCGATGTGCAGCTTCTTGAGCGCCTTGGCGTATTCTTTGTTCGACAGCGGGCCGCCATCGGCTTTCGCGGCGGTGCTTGCGGTTTTGGCCTTGCTCTTGGCTTTTGCCATGTCGAGAATCCTCCGGTTAGTTCAGGTACGGCGCATTGGCGACGTCATCCGGGTGCGTCCGGAAGGCTCATTGCTAGATGGACGGAATCGCCATCGCGGCGGGTTCGCGCGATCCAGCCCGTCCGCGCAAACACGGCCTGCATGGCCTTGTTCTCGGCCAGCACATCTGCCTCGAACGTTTGGATCCCCTGGCCGCGCGCAACGCGCGCCAGGTTGCGGAGGAGCACGCCGGCGATACCCTGGCCGTGGTAGTCCTCCTCGACCATGAAGGCAACCTCGGCAACGCCGGGGGCGGTGACGACATAGCGCGCCGATCCGATCACGCGCTCTTCGCGGTCACCGCGGACCGTGGCCAGCAACACAATCTCGGTCGCCGGATCGAAGCGCATGACGCGATCGAGCGCCGCATCGGTTAGTTCGCTGCGATAGCTGAAGAGGCGAAGGTAGATCGACTCGCGATCGAGACCGCGGATCGCTGCCGCGACGCGTTCTCGATCGTCCTGCTGCAGTGCGCGAATTGTCAGCCGGAGGCCGCGCTTCGTGGTCTGCGTCGTGGCGTAGTTGCGCGGGTCGGTCACTTCTTCGCCATCGGCTCGACGGCCACGGCGATTGCCTGAGTGTATTTCGCTTCGATCTGGTCGCCCTTGGCGATCAGCTTGAACTGCTCGGGGTCGGGAACGCGGAGATCGACCGTCTGCTTGGGGCCCTTGAGCGTCACCATCTGTTTGGCGGGGTCGACTGCCACGACGTCGGCGACGATCGTCACCTGACGGCCGATCGCGCCGCCCGGCTGCTCACCCTTCTTCGCACTCGCGGCATCACCTTTCTGGGTACGCCCGACGACGAGTCCCCCGCCTTTCTTGAGCTCGAGCGTCAGCGCTTCGATGTAACGCAATTCGACCTGGTCACCGACCTTGATCTGGTCGAAGTTCTTGACCTCGGGGCCGGCAGTCACGGTGATGACGTTGCCTTGCGGACCCTGCAGCGTGACATCGCGCGTCGACCTGTCCACTGCGGTGATCTTGGCATTGATCTTCACGGTCTCCGCGATGGCTGCCTTGCCGGGAGCGGTGGCGACGACCGCGCCGCCCGATTGAGCGAAGGCGGGCGGTGCCAGCAAAACGGCGGCCGCGAGCACGGGAGCTGCAAACGATGTGAACATGATGTGCATCCTCTGATGGTTAGGCGAGGCGACTATTGAGCCGGCACCGGCGACCAGCCCTTGGCGGGGGCAAAGCGCTGCATGGCGCTGGCCTTGGACTGCGTGTCGCGTCCCAGGTCGGCCTGGTACACCTTGCCGTCCTGGTTGACGATAAAGGTCATGATGCCGGAACTGCCGTATTTCGACGGATAGGCGACCACGGCGAATCCGCCAATCGCCCGGCCGTGCACCACGTAGTCGAACGCGGGCGCGCCTTCGTTCGCGGCCTGGCTCTTCAGGAAGCGATAGTAATAGCCGTGAAACGCCGTCGGTCCGGACTTGCCGGCTTGATAACCTTCGGCGGAGGCACGTGCGACCAGTTCGCCGAGCGGGCTTGGGGGCTCGCCTTGCTTGGTGGGCCAGTACAGTCCGTCACGCTTTCCGGGTGCGCTCGCGAATTTCCGCGCATAGGCGAGAACACCGTCGCCATCGCGGTCTTCCGACGCGTACTCTCGCTCAGCATCCACGATCGCCTGCAGCACATTTATCGCGTAGATCTCGTTGCGGCCGATGCGGCGTGCGTTGATCTCCTCGATGCCGGCTTTGGTATCGAAGCGCCAGCGATCGCCGGTTTTCACGATTGGGAAGGCGAACGGGAAGTCGTCGGTGCCGATCGTCAGCTTGGCGGTATCGCCGTCGCGATTGATGGCGTGCTTCGCCTCGTATTGCTTGACGAAGTTCGCGGCCTCCGCCCGGTCGGCGACACGGTCACCCGATGACAGCGTGCCACCGGCGTTGCCGAGCACCGGGCGCATTGCCGCGAGATCGTCCTTCTTGACCACCGCCACCAAGGCGGCCGCGGCCTCCTCGGGGGAGGCAAAGGTCTGCTGCGCCGGGGCGGCCAGCGCGGCGGGGACGTACACGAGGGCGGCAAGCAGTAGCGCCGCTAAGGTCTTGATGGTTCCTGATTTCATCGTTGTCTCCACTGTTCAGCGCCGGCCGCCGCCGCCCCGCCCGCCACCGCCACGAGCGCCACCTCCACCACCACGAGCACTGCCGCCGCCCGTCCGAGCACTCGCGCCGCCGCCGAGGTTTCCGGACGAGCGAGCCGAGTTCATACTCGCTGCGCCGCGGCTGCTGAAATCGTGCGTCTGTGCGGCGCTGCCTCGCGTGTCGAAAGCCGAGGCGCCGCCGCGCTGGCCGGCACCTGCACTGAGATCACGCTGTGCCGCACCCACGCCTCCCGCTCGATCGCGCTGTCCTGCCGCGCCGCTCAAATCGCGCTGTCCGGCCCCCGTGCCTCGGCTAGCCATGTCGCGCTGGACGTCGCCACGCTGAATCGATTCGCGTCCGGCCTCCGCGCGTCCGCGAAATTCATCGCGCGACGCCGCATCGGCCCGCTGCCCCTTGCCGTATTGCTGCGAGACATTCCGGTCGCCATAAGGCACGCCGCCGCGATGGTTGACGTTGTGATTCCAGTTGCTGTTGGAAATGTTGGTACGGTTGAAGTTGTTGTAGCGGTTCACATTTACGTTGACGTCGCCACGGCCCCAATTGCAGTTACCCCACAGCGCGCCACCGACGATCACGCCCGCGGTGAATCCGAGCAGGGCGCCGCCGGCGACGTAGCCAGGTGGGTAGTAGTAATAGGGCGGATAGGCTGGGTAGGGCCAAGCCCCGTAAACGACGGTCGGGTTGTACGTGGGGACGTACACAACCTCCGGATTCGTCGGTTCAATCTTGATGACCGTCGTGTTGTTCTCGGTCGTGGTGACGACCTTCTGTTCCTTCGAGTCCTGCAGCGAGCCTTCCTTGGATGCCTTGGCACGCAGCGCCTGCGCGGTGTCGAGCACGTCCTTCTGCTGCGCGAGGAACGCGTCGCCCAGCTTCTGCGTCCAATCGAGCTTTTCGCTCATCATCGTCAGGACCTGCGGGAACACCGCGAGCGACTTGACACTGGCGTCCCACGGCTGCTGCTGCAGCGCGTCCTCGAGCGCCTTGTCCTTGAGGCCGGGATTAGCCTTCACCCAGCGTGCCGCCTGCACGATTTCCAGCGGGTAGGTCGACGCCATCAGCACTTGGGCCATCAGCGCGTCCGGATACAGCGCGATTGGTGCGAGCAACTGCTCGAGTTCGGGCTGATCGAACGTCTTTCCGGCCGCGGCGGGCTGCGCGGACGCGGGCTGCGCCGATGCTGGCGGCAGGGATGGGGGCGGCGGAACTTGCGTTTGCGCGTACGTGGGTAACGCGAGCGTTACCGACAGGAGCAGCCCTATGAGATTTCGTCCCTGCTTCATGACATGTTCCCGTAGATTCCCCGCATGATCCCAACCGACGCGGGTGAATATGTTGTTGGCCGAAGCGCAAGGCGGCAACTGCACATGCTTTAGGCCATGAAGCAATACACATCGCGCGGTTGGTTGGGCGGAGTGCGCACGCTGTCGCGCAAGTTTGAAGGACCGCATTATATATACTGGCCAGCATTCTTGCCGGCGCGCCCATGCGGGCAGAGCCGGTGACGCCGCCGCGAAGCCCACCGGTAGCGGTATGTCAGACGAGGCGAAGGCTGCGCGGCGCTCGAAGAGCGCGGGCACCGTCAGCAAGACGACGGAGGACAAGGGCCATTCCGGTCGAGCGGGGGAGGCCGCCGCCAAGGCAGGCGGCACGGGCATGTCCAATGACGCCACGGCCGCCCGACGCTCCGCCAGTCCTGCCAACGTCGCCAAGACGACGGAAGACAAGGGGCACGCGCAGAGAGCCGGCGAGGCCACAGCGAAGGCGGGCCAGGAAGCGACGAAGACAGCGAAGTAGTACACGCAGCGGCAGCGGCAAGATGCCGCCGCCTGTGAGTACAGGCAAATCCGGTTACTCGGGATTGCTACCGTCGAGGCTGCGTTGTCCTGGCGGATAGACTCCCGCGAGACGGGCGATCAGGATGGCCAGGAACAGCGCTCCGGCCACCTGTTCCACCATGCACACGCCGCGTGCCTGCCGGGTCAGCGGCGTGATGTCCCCGAAGCCCGTGCTCGTGAGCACCGTCAGGCTGAGGTACAGCGCATCGGCGTAGTCGAGCCGTCCCGGTTGCCCGGCGACCGTGAAGGATTCGGGATAGTAGAAGCCGATGATGACGTACAGGTACGCCCACAGGACGCCAAGCATCAGATAAGCTGCCGCGGCCCCGAACAGCTTGTCCTGCGTCATGATCCGAGGCTGGAATACATAGCGCAGCAGATAGGCGGTTGTGAAGAAGTAGAGCGCGCCATTGAAAATCCACGACTTGGCGAGCAGTTCCTCGTCTGCGTCCGACAAGCCGTGGAACTGGAACCATGCGGCAGCGAGGGCGAGCAGCATCGCGCCTACGAACGATAGCGTCGTGCGTCCGACTGCCGCGACGGCGGCAATCAACAGCAACATGTTGACGAGATTGAGGACGATGCGGCCCTGGTCGCTTCCGGGAGCGAACGAAACCGCCGCGATCAACACGGCCAGCGCGATGAACAGCCAGAAACAGCGCTGGTAGAAGATGCGCGCCAGCGATTCACGAGCCGAGCTTATGGCCATGGCGGTCCTCCGCTTACTCGACAGCGGCAGCGGTGGCCGGTCCGTCGAACCCGCCACCCAGCGCCAGGTGCAGGTTCACGCGCTGCACCAGACGCTCGGCCTGCACGCGCAGCAGCGCGACCTGCGCGGAATACAGCGCAAGCTGCTGCTGTTGCACGCCGCGCAGATCGGCTGAACCTACACGGTAGCGAACGCTCGCGAATTCGAGGCCACGTGCGTTCTCGCGTACAGCAATCGCGAGCAGATCCTCGCGCTCCGCGAGCGCGAACCCGTTGGACAGCGCCTCCTCGACTTCGGCAAAGGCGCGTGAGCCGATACGTCCATACTCGGCAATCGCCTGCTTCTGCTCGGCAGTGCGGACTTCGACTTGTGCCTGCAGCAGCCCGCCCAGGAATATGGGCTGCAGCAGTTGCGCACCGAAACTGAGCACGACGTCGTCCGTGTTCTTGAGTACGAAAAGTTCACTCGAGATGCTTGTCACGTTTGCGGTAAGGGTGATCTTGGGCAGACGTGCGGCCTTCGCCTCTTCGATGCGGTAGAAGGCCCCGGCCACGCGCCGTTCGGCGGCCACGACATCAGGTCGGCGTTCGAGCAGCTCGGACGGAAGCCCGACCGGGACATCGCCTGGCCATTGCGCTAGCTGGGCGGGCGCGACGAGGCTGGCCGACGGGTAGCGACCGACCAGTGTCTCGATGCCGCGGAGTGCCTGCTGGTAGCTTGCCTCGAGGCTGCGCTCGGTGTCCCGCAGCGTAGCGACGTTGGCGCGCGCGGTCGCGACGTCGAATTCGTCGCCGTTGCCGATGCGCAGGCGATCCTGTGCGAGCGAGACGAGTCGTGACGAGGTTTCGCGCATCGCCTGCGCCTGCGCCTTTTGCATGCGCGCCTCGGTGGCCAGGAACCAGCCCTTCGCCACGAGCGCCGCGATCGACTGGCGCGCGTACGCCGCGTCGAGTTGCGCGGATTCGTACTGATATTGCGTGAACGCCTGTCCGGACCGGACGCGTCCCCACAGGTCGAGTTCCCAATTGACGAAGAAGCCGACGCCCGACAGGCCGCTCGAGTCCGACATCTTGCCGCCACCGCGCGCCAGCAGGTTGACCTGCGGATACAGCGTGGCGCCCGATGACTTGAGATACGCGGCGGCCTGCTCGACGCGCGCCTGGGCGATACGAAGGTCGGCGTTGTAGGCGATCGCCTCGTCCACGAGCACCTTGAGTTGCGGATCGTGGAAGGCCGCCAGCCATTGATCGGCGACGGCACCGCTCCCGCCGCCAGGCGAGGCGTATTGCGGCGGCACGACGACCTGCGGCAGCGCCTCCTTCTGTACCGCCTCGCGCTCGGGCGCCGGCGCGAGCGCGCAGGCGCCGAGAGCCAGAGCGAGGAAGGGAGGACCGAAACGCCGCATCAGTGCAGCTTGAGGACCAGGTAGTTGAGATAGGACCCCACGCGCAGGATCACCTTGCGCAGGATATGCAGAAATTGCGCATGCTGCGTATAGATCGCGGCATCACCCACCGCGCCTGCCGCAAGAAACAGTTCGCGGTCACGATCGGCGAGGTCGAACTTCACCGGGAACAGCCCCGGTGGTTGATTGGCGATCGTCGACAGAGGCAGCGTACCGCTCGGGGTCAGTTGTCCCTGGCCCAGCGCCCAGATGATCGAATCGACCTTGCCCTTGATGATCTTGCCGGGAAAGGTCTGCAGCGCGAACTCGGCCTCGTCCCCAGGTTGCACCTTGGCGAGCTCGTTCTGGGCGAAAAAGGCAATGACCTGGCCGTCGACCTCCACGAGGGACATCACCGGATTCAGCGGGAGACCGGCGACAAAGGCGCCGGGACGCAGCTGGAGGTTCACCACATAGCAGTCGCACGGCGAGCGCGTGACGGTCTCGGCGAGGAGCCACTGGGCATTTTCGAGTTGTGCACGGATCTGCGCCACCTGCGCGTAGGTACCGTCGACCCTGGTCCCGAGCTTCTGGCGGATCTGCGCCACCGACGCGCGCGCGGACGCCTCGGACGCAACCGCCTGTGCCCGCATGCTGTTGGCGGAAGCACGCTGGCTGTCCAGCTCGGCGAGATTGGCTTCCGCCTGCTCGAGATCGAAACGGTTTCCCGCGCCGGTCCGCGCGAGTTCGCGCGTCTGCTCGACGCGCTTGCGCGCGAGCGCGAGCTTGGCGTCGACTTCGGCGACGCGCGCCTCGGCCTGGGCGATCGTCGCCCGCGCTTCCATGACCTTGGCGTTGGCTCCCCCCAGCGACTCCTGCGTTTCTTTCTCGCCGCCAACGGCATTGGCGAGCTGCGCCTGCAGGGTCGCCACGTCGAGTTCGTACGGCCTGGGGTCCACCTTGAACAGGACGTCGCCTTTTTTCACCGGCCGGTTGCCTTCCTCCACCGGGACCTCGATCACGCGTCCCCTCACCTGCGACACGATCGGGATCGTGTACTTGTAAACGCGCAATTTTGCCGACGACGGCGCGACCACGTTGAGGGTCAGGATCATGATCGTCAGCGCGATGATCGGGATGGTAACGACGATGACCTGCGACGTGATGTTCCACGGCAGCCACTTGAACTTGATGAAGATCAGCCAGACGAAGAACGAATAGATGCCGAGGAGCAGGATGTCCATCTACGCCTCCCTCGGCACTGCCGGTTGCGCATGGAGATCCTGGCGCAGTGCCTCGAGGTGCGCAGGCAGCCGGCCGCGCTCGGCCATTGCATCGAGCTCGCTGCGCAAGTGCTCGACTTCAGCCGCCGACAGCGTTCCCGCCCGGGCCTCTTCCCCGCGCTCCACGAAGTAGCTCTCGTGCTTGTCGGTGCCGTACGCCATTCGGTAGCCGACGGGTCGCGTGTACGCCCAGATCCACGCGAACGGCCACAGCAGGCCCCCGAAGAACAGGGACAGGATGCACAGCGTCTGGATCGCGCCCTTCTGCGGATGGTGGTTCTGCTCGGCGATTTTTTCCGGCAGGATGTGCACCAGCCAGAACACCACCACCACGACGATCGGGACGACGATCAGCACGACGATGGCGATCCAGTCGGCTGCCGTGTCGAGCGCGTCGCCGGAGAGAAATGCCGCACGCGCGATCGCGGGAAGGGCGACTGCGACCAGAGCGGCGGCGACGCGAAGGAATGCAGGCATGACCACTACTCCAGCCCGGCAGGTATGCCGAAGGCGGATTATACAAAAGTGCCCGTGCGGCCTGGCGGATTGCCCGGATAGGTGCAGGCCTGCTATGCGCGCGCGTCCAATAGGATGTCCGATGTCCGGTTCGCGCGCCGATGTCCGGTTCGCGCGCGCCGGACCAGATGCTTACTGAACGAGCTGGTTCAGCACTTCTTGCGAAGACTTGTCGTACTGCGCCTGCGTGATCAGGCCTTCGTTGAGCAACGATTTCAACTGCTCGAGCTTCTTGGTGCTCGCCGATCCCGCGGGAGCGGCGGGCGGCGTGGTCACCTTGATGTTGACGGTTGGTGGCGGGGCGGGGTGCGGTGCCGCGGCCTTCGCAGCGGCCGAAGCCTCGGCGGCGCTGGTGGCCACCGCCGCCGTGGTGACCGCAGCGGCTGTGCCGATCACGGCGACGCGACGGATATTGCGCCGCCAGAATCCCAGGATGTCGATGAAGAGTACGGCATCACCTGCCGCCTGCGGCACCGTGCCTTCGATCAACGTGATGTCGTAGATCAGGTCCTTGCCGTGCATGCGCGGGTTGCGCAGATTGATCACGGCATTTTGCAGATCGGCTTTCCCGACTTCCAGCAGCGACAGCGTTGCATTCGGCGGGCTTTTCGCGAAGCTGTCCGGGCCCTCGCTCCACAGCGGCAGGAACTCGTCGCGCGTGTGGTAGTGACCCGCCATGCGCACCGGGCGATCGGTGAAGAACAGTGTGGAACGGGCGACGTTTTTCATTCGCAGCGTGCCCTTGGCCTTGTCGTACTCGATGCCGGTAGCGTTCTGCACGAACAGCAACTCCACTTTTTCCTGCGAGATCGCCACGGGAGCGGGCTTCGCCGATGGGCTCTTGACGGGTGCCTGGGCAAACCCGGCTTGCGGCAGGCAGACCATCGTTGCCAG
Organism: uncultured beta proteobacterium; assembly: GCA_963756765.1. GTDB lineage: Bacteria > Pseudomonadota > Gammaproteobacteria > Burkholderiales > Casimicrobiaceae > VBCG01. Next base: position 172,753 of record CAVWPC010000032.1, read on the forward strand.
CACCGCAGCCAGTATCCGTCGATTCGAAACAAGAGTAGGGAACATGGGGAAACTCCAATCAGAAAAGGGGCGTGTTCGTGCGGTGTCGATGGTTAAGCGCTGATGTATCGCGGGCGCCGGCATGCCGGCCCGGCAAATGAATCCAAGCTCGATCGTGAT
>CAVWPC010000033.1:0-73293 GCA_963756765.1 uncultured beta proteobacterium
TCTTGAACACGGTGCCTGTTCGGTGGTCCAAGTGGATTGCGCGCGCATCGGTGGCATCACGCCGTGGCTCAAGGTGGCGCATCTCGCGGAGGCATTCAACGTACCGGTGTGCCCCCACTTCCTTATGGAGCTGCACGTGTCACTGACGGCCGCGGTACCCAATGGCGCCTGGGTCGAATACATTCCGCAGCTCGACGACGTGACCACGTCGCGCATGGCCATGGCCGAAGGTCATGCGATCGCCCCCGAAACCCCGGGGCTGGGCATCGACTGGGACTTCGCCGCCATCGAGCGCCTCGCCGTTGCACGCGCGGTCGTGCAGTAAGGAGACTCATCATGCTGACTCGCAGTTCGCTCACCATTCGCCTGCATCCGAACGACGACGTCGTCATCGCGCGTTCGCAGCTCGTCGGCGGCACCAACCTGCTCGACGAGAAGATCAACGATTTCCGGCCTGGTGCCGCCCGGTCACAAGGTGGCCACGCGGGCCATCAAGGCCGGCGAGCCCGTGCGGCGCTACAACCAGAATCGGCTTCGCCAGCCGCGACATCGCGCCCGGCGAGCATGTGCACCTCAACAACCTGGCGATGGGCGCGTTCGACCGCGACTATGCCTTCGGCGTCGACGCGAAGCCGACGCAGTATGTCGAACCCGCGGCGACCTTCATGGGCATCGTCCGTCAGGACGGCCCCTACAAGGGACGCGTGGCCACGCGCAACTACATCGGCATCCTGTCGACGGTCAATTGCTCGGCCACGGTCGCGCGCGGCATTGCCGACCATTTCACGCCTCGAGCGCCTCGCGGCCTGGCCGAACGTCGACGGGGTGGTCGCGCTCACCCACGGCTCCGGCTGCGGCATGGACACGCACGGCGAAGGCATGCAGCTGTTGCGCCGCACGCTCGGCGGCTATGCGCGGCATCCGAATTTCGCCGGCGTGCTGATGATCGGCCTCGGCTGCGAGGCCAACCAGATCAGCTCGCTGATGGGCGCCAAGGGCTCGAGGAAGGGCCGCTGCTCCAGACGTTCAGCATCCAGGACACCGGCGGCACCGCGAAGACGATTCGCCACGGCATCGGGCTCATCGAAGCGATGCTGCCGCACGCCAACGACGTCGCCCGGCAGCCGGTGCCGGCGTCGCACATCACGATCGGCCTGCAATGCGGTGGCTCCGACGGGTACTCGGGCATCACCGCCAATCCCGCGCTGGGCGCGGCCGTGGACCTGCTGGTGCGCCATGGCGGCACCGCCATCCTGTCCGAGACGCCGGAAATCTACGGCGCCGAGCACCTGCTGACCCGTCGTGCGGTTTCGCGCGACGTCGGCGAGAAGCTCGTGTCGCGAATCAAATGGTGGGAGGACTACACGGCCCGCGAGAAGGGTGAGATGAACAACAATCCGTCGCCCGGCAACAAGGCGGGCGGCCTGACGACGATCCTCGAGAAGTCGCTCGGCGCGGTGGCCAAGGGCGGCACCACCAACCTGGTGGCCGTGTACGAGTACGCGGAAGCGGTAACCGCGCATGGCTTCGTCTACATGGACACGCCCGGCTACGATCCGGTGTCGGCGACCGGCCAGGTCGCCGGCGGCGCCAACATGATTGTCTTCACCACCGGCCGAGGCTCCGCGTATGGCTGCGCACCCGCACCATCGCTCAAGCTGTCCACCAATACGCCGCTGTGGGTCAAGCAGGAAGAGGACATCGACTTGAATTGCGGCGAGATCGCCGACGGCAATGCGTCCGTCGACGCAGTCGCGCAGCGCCTCTTCCAGCTGATACTCGACACCGCGTCGGGCGACAAATCCAAGAGCGAGCGGCACGGCTACGGCCAGAGCGAGTTCGTGCCGTGGTACCTGGGTGCCGTAATGTAGCCCGCCGGTCCCGCACCGGTCCGCTGCCGGTTGCCCGGCAGCGCGGGCCTTCCGGTGCACTGTTCCACTCGCCGCGCCCCCGCGCCGATCGCGAATTATGTTTCCAACACCCTCACCTGACGACACCCTCTCATGAGCAAGAAAGCCCCGAAGAAGAAGCGCCCTCTCCGTTCCCAGCAGTGGTTCGGCCTCGACGATCGCGATGCGCTCGTGCATCGCTCCTGGATGAAGAACCAGGGCATCCCGCACGACCAGTTCGACGGCCGGCCGGTGATCGGCATCTGCAATACCTGGTCGGAGGCGACACCGTGCAACGCGCATTTCCGCGACCTGGCCGAGCAGGTCAAGCGCGGCGTCTGGGACGAGGGCGGCTTCCCGATCGAGTTCCCGGTCATGAGCCTCGGTGAAACGTTGATGCGCCCGACGACCATGCTGTTTCGCAACCAGACGTCGATGGACGTCGAGGAATCGATCCGCGCCAATCCGTTCGACGGTGTCGTGCTGCTGATGGGCTGCGACAAGACGACGCCGGCGCTGCTGATGGGCGCGGCATCCTGCGACCTGCCCACGATCGGCGTCTCCGGCGGGCCGATGCTCAACGGGAAATTCCGCGGCGAGGACATTGGCTCCGGCACGCATGTGTGGAAGTTCACCGAGATGCTGAAGACCGGCGAGATGAAATCCACCGACATGCTCGAGGTCGAGTCGTGCATGTCGCGCTCGCCGGGGCATTGCATGACCATGGGCACGGCGTCGACGATGGCGTCGATGGTCGAGGCGCTCGGCATGGGTCTGCCGACCAACGCGGCCATTCCCGCCGTCGACTCGCGGCGCAAGGTGCTGGCGCGCATGGCGGGCCGGCGCATCGTCGAAATGGTGCACGAGGACCTGCGCATGTCGCAGATCCTGACCAAGGACGCGTTCGAGAACGCGATCATGGTCAATGGTGCGATCGGCGGCTCCACCAACGCGGTCGTGCACCTGCTCGCGATCGCCGGCCGCATGGGTATCAAATTGTCGCTCGAAGACTGGGACCGGCTCGGCCGCGACATGCCGTGCCTGGTCAACCTGATGCCGTCGGGCAAGTACCTGATGGAGGATTTCTACTATGCCGGCGGTCTCCCTGTGGTCATCAAGGAAATCGGCAAGTTCCTGCACAAGAAGGCGCTGACGGTGAACGGCAGGACGATCTGGGAGAATTCGAAGGACGCCGTCAATTACAACGCGGCGGTGATCACGCCGCTCGCCAAGCCGTTCAAGCCGCTGGGCGGCATTGCCGTGCTGCGCGGCAATCTCGCGCCCGACGGGTGCGTGCTCAAGCCCTCGGCGGCCACGCCGAAGCTGCTGAAGCACAAGGGCAAGGCCGTGGTGTTCGAGAACGTCGACGACCTGCACGCGCGCATCGACGATCCCAAGCTCGACGTCGATCCGACGAGCGTGCTGGTGCTCAAGAACTGCGGTCCGAAGGGCTATCCCGGCTTTCCCGAAGTGGGCAACTTCGCGCTGCCGGCGAAGATCCTGAAGAAGGGTGTCACCGACATGATCCGCATTTCGGATGCGCGCATGTCGGGTACCGCGTACGGGACCGTCGTACTGCATACGGCGCCGGAAGCCGCCGCGGGCGGTCCGCTGGCCTTGGTGCGCAACGGCGACCTGATCGAGATCGATGTCGCCAGGCGCAAGATCCAATTGCACGTGTCGGACGAGGAGCTCGCGAAACGCAAGTCGAAGTGGAAGCCGTTGCCGCCGCACGCGACCCGCGGCTGGGTCAAGCTCTACTGCGACACGGTGCTGCAGGCCGATCGCGGCGTGGATCTCGATTTCCTCGTCGGCAAGTCGGGCGCCAAGGTGGGCAAGGTCAGCCACTGAAACGGTCCAGCGGCGCGGGCGCGGACGATTGCGTTTCCGCGCCCTCGCTGGTGTTGCCGCACGTGCAAGCCGAGCGCGGACAACTGCGCGAAGGGTTGTCGCGTCTCGCCATGGGCGGCGATAATTGCGCGTATGAGTGCGCCTGACTATCTCAATCCGGATCTGCCTGCCGGCTTGCGCCGTGTGCGGCTGCCCGTCGTCGATGCCACCGACGACAATCTGCGCGGCTACGGCCGGCTGGTCGACGATCGAACCGCCTGCAAGATCGAGATCGTGCGCTGGCCGGCGCAGGGAACCCGTCCCGTCGACACCGATTCCGGCGACGAGGGCGGCACGACCGAAGGCACGTTCGTCAGCGAGTGGAAGGGCGATGTGCTGTTCGGCCGCAACGAGGCGGTGGACGGGCATTACATCCTGGCCTACGCGACGGAGCCGGGCGAGGCCCAGACCAGTCATGCGCGGCCGCCGGCGCAGATGCTGCTGTGGCATTGCAACTACCACCCGGATGGCGGGCAACTCTTTTTCCCGCTCGACGCGCAACCCTATTTCGTCCCGCTGGCGTTGCCCGGTGACGACGTGCGTCCGGAGCATTTCGTCTGTTTTCGTGTCGACGGCCGCCGCGGCCTCTACATCCACCCCAGCGTATGGCATGAAGGCGTGTTCGCGCTCTCCGGCACGCAGCGCTTCTACGACAGCCAGGGTGCGGTGCATGCGCGGGTGTCGGTCGACTTCGCCCGCGAGTACGGTTGCCTGCTGGAGGTGCCGATTCGCTGATGCGGTGGTCGCGCCGATCGCCGCAACGACCTCTGAAAGGACCTCCGATGACATCGATCCAGGACGTGCGTGGTGTGCCTCTCTCCCACGGCAACGCGGATGCGTGTGAGCGCTACGAAATCGCGCTGCGCCAGTTCCAATCCTACTGCGGTGACCCGGTAGCCACGCTCGACGAGGCGCTCGGGAAGACGCCGGATTTCATCGCCGGCCACCTCTTCCGTGCGCTGGCTTTGTTCACGATGAGCGAGAAGTCGATGCTGCCCGAGATCCACAAGTCGCTGGCGGCGGCGCAGGTCTATCGCGACCAGGCGAACGAGCGCGAACGCGGCCTCATGAACGCAGGCGCGCAGTTCGCCGCGGGCGACTGGAATGCGGGCTGTGTCGAGATCGATCGCGTACTCGCCAAATATCCGCGCGATGCGATGGCCCTGCAGGTGGGGCACCTGATGGACTTCTTTCGCGGTGACGCGCAGAACATGCGCAATCGTGTCTCGCGAGTGCTGCCCGAATGGGACGAATCGGTTCCAGGTTTCTCCTACGTGCTGGGTATGCATGCCTTCGGTCTCGAGGAGATGAACCAGTATGCGGAAGCAGAAGCGACTGCGATGCGCGCCCTGGCGCTGGAGCGCAGGGATGGCTGGGCCGTCCACGCGGTCACGCATGTAATGGAAATGCAGGGACGTATCGACGAGGGCGCCAGGTTTCTGACCTCGCGCGCGGACGACTGGTCACCCGACAATGGCTTCGCGTTCCACAACTGGTGGCATCTCGGACTCTTTCACCTCGACGGGGCGCGCTACAGCGACGCGCTGGCGCTCTACGATGCGCACATTCATCCGGAGCCTTCGCAGTACGTGATGACTCTTATCGATGCAACATCGTTGCTGTGGCGGCTGTGTCTCGAGGACGCCGACGTCGGACGCCGCTTCGAGGAGGTCGCCGACGAATGGGAAGCGCGGCTGGATAGGGACCGAGCGTTCTACGCTTTCAACGATGTGCACGCGATGCTCGCGTTTGCCGCGACACAGCGCCATGCGGCGGCCGAGCGACTGATGGCCAACCTTGCCGCGGCGGCGGCCGGCGCGGACACGAACGCGGTGATGAGTCGCGAGGTCGGGGTGCCGCTGGCGGAAGGGTTCGCGGCATTCGGGCGGGGGCGGTATGGCGAGGCGCTCGACCGCATCGAACCGGTCCGCGATATCGCGCATCGGTTCGGCGGCAGCCACGCGCAACGCGACCTCATCACGTTGACGATGATCGAGGCGGCACTGCGTTCGGGGCAGGCGGCGCGGGCGCGGCATTTCATTGCCGAGCGCACCGTCCACAAGCCGCAAAGCGCCTGGGGTTGGCGGCTCGCCCAGCGCGCCGCCACGCACTAGCGCCGCGAGGTGCGGCGCGCGAGCGCGAAGCGCGCCTCGTCAGTCCCACGCTTCGACATCCACCTGGCGGGTGATCAGGCCGTCCGCATGTTGAATGATCACGTGCTCGACGATCCGGCGCCCGTCCGGAAGGGTGCACCAGACGCGGAACGCGCAACGCTCCGGACCGATGACTTCGTCCTCGATCGCCAGCGTGACCTTGCTGCCCTTGACGCGCACCAGGAACTGCGCGATCTGGGCTCGCCCTACATGCATGCGCGGCGCGGCGGGCGGGTCGCCGTGCCGGTACTCGATCCACTGCGCGTCGTCGGCAAAGAAGGCGATCCAGGTCGCGAGGTCCTGCTGCGTGAACGCGTGCCTGAAGGCGGCGAAATCGAACACGCGTTCGCGGCCGGTGCTCCCGGCAGGCTTGGGGCCGGACGTCATGCGCTTACTTGCAAGGCGGTGCTGACGGCGCGGATCATAGTGTGGCTCGCCAACGAGCGTGCAGCTACCGAGACTCACGCGCGGCGGCGGACGCGTCCCGGCGATGCACCATGTGGATCTCGTCCTGCGGCACCCCGTCGATCCGCATGAAATCACGCTCGAGGCCGTAGCGGATGAAGCCGGCCGCTTCGTAGAGCGCGATGGCGGCGGGGTTCGCGGCGTTGACCGACAGATTGACGCGGTCGATGCCCGGCATGGCATAGGCATGGGCCAGCACCGCGTCGACCAGCGCCCGGCCTACGCCATGCTGGCGATATTCGGGGGCGACGTACATGCCCCAGATGAAGCCCTTGTGCGCGAGCTTCAGGTGGGCCTCCCGCTGCAGCCCGATGATGCCCGCGAGTTGCGCGTCGTCGAAGGCGCCGAAGACGGCCCGCACTGGACGCGTCTTCCAGCCTTTGCGCGACGACCGCCACCGGGGTCGGGGATTCTTCCTCGTGGCTGGAGGCGAACGAGGCTGGGCACTCGATGAGGCCGCGCAGCCGCAGCGCCTGGAAATGCGCTGCGTCGGCCGGCTCAAGTCGGCGCACCGTGAGGTTCATCGCGCGGAACGCTGCTCGATCTGCGCCAGTACCGGCGACGGCTCGGTCACGCTGCCGTCGTACGGATGGATCGCGTAGCGATATTCCCTGCGGATGCGCTCGACGTACGCCCTCGTCTCGGCGTATGGCGGCACGCCGCGGTAGCGCTCGACCGCGCGCTCGCCGGCGTTGTACGCGGCTACCGCGAGATTGACGTCGCCCTTGAAGTAAGCAAGCAGCCAGCGCAGGTAGGCGAGGCCGCCGCGCACGTTCTGGACCGAGTCGAACGGCTTTCGCACATTGAAACGCGCCGAAGTTTCGGGAATGAGTTGCATCAGCCCCTGGGCATTCTTGGGCGAACGTGCCTTCGCGTCGAAGTTCGATTCCGCGCGGATGACGGCCAACGCGAGCCGCGGGCTGACACCGTATTCCGGCGCGATTCTTTGCACGAGCTCGGCGACCACCGCCTGCTCCGGCGTGGTCGGCTCGAATACTTCATCGCTGTCGAACCTGGGCGGCTCGACCACGAAGTCGGGCAGGATCGGGTCGCGCATGCACTCCGGCAGGTCGGGCGCCGGATCGCCCATCAGGCGGACCAGGTTGCGCGCCTGCACATGGCCCTGCTCGGCGGCGAGCCCGAAGAACAAGGCGGCCAGTTCGTCGTTACGGGGGAAGCCAAGTCCGTTCGCGTACATCCAGCCCAGGTCGTACTGCGCTTCGGGATCCCCCTCGCGCGCCGCGAGGCAATAGGTCTCCTGCGCGCGCAGCGGATCGCGCGCGACTCCGTCGCCGTACTGGAAGGCGCGGGCCTTTGCCCGCAGTTCCGCGAACTGCGCGGCCTGCGCCGCGTCGGTCTGGGCGTGCGCGCCCGTGACGATCGCGAGCAGGCTCGCCGCGACCAGTCGAGCGGGGCGCGTCCAGGCAGCGGCACGTTGATGCAATGTCCTCGCGGTCAAATCTTCAGAATTTCCCGTAGGTGTTGTAGGCATCGACCGGATCCATGCCACCGATCAGCGCGCGTCGCATGTCGCTCTCCGTGGAAACCACTTCCTCGGTCTTGGCCACGACCTCGTCGACGATGGCGCGGGGGATGATGACCACACCGTCACGGTCGCCGAGCAGATAGTCGCCGGTGGAGATTGTGACGCTGCCGATGGTGACCGGTTCCCCGTACTGGTCGGGAATCCACCGGGCCACGACGTCGGACGGCGTGAGAAAGGAACAGAACACCGGGAATCCCTGCGCCAGCACGAGGTCGGTGTCGCGCGAACCGCCATCGACGACGTAGCCCCGCACGCCCCGAGCCGCCAGCGTCTGCGCCGAGAGTTCGCCCATAAGCGCAACCTCGTGATTGTTGGGTTGGCAGACGATCACGTGACCCGAGGGCGCCTTCGACAGAAGCGTGCACCAGCCGAGCAGCGTCTCGTGGCGCGAGCGGGTGCGATCGATATGGCCGGAGACGGTCCAGACAGGCCCCGCCACCTTGGTGCCCGGCGCGACCGCCTTGATCGCCGGCGGCAGCACGATGTTCTCGTGCCCCATAATGCGCAGAACATCGTGAACGGCACCGGTATAGCACGCCGCCAGGCGGTCGGTAATCGTGGTCATGTTGCGCGCCACTCCTTCGGATGCTGTAGACGAACTGCGGGGTGTGCCAACTGAAGGTGCGCCATCAGAACAATTCCTGCTGACCCGTAGCCGCCACCGGACGGCGAAATCGCGTGACGTCGAGTGGCGTGCGATCGCGGTTGAGATCGAGGCGCCGGCAGGCGAGCGCGAAGCGCTTCTCGATCAGTTCGGCAAACTGGCCCTGGCCGCGCATGCGCGCCCCGAAGGCCGCGTCGTAGTCGCGACCGCCGCGCAATTGCTGCAAGACGCTCATCACATGGGCGGCGCGCAGCGGATGGTGGGCATCGAGCCACGCCCGGAACAGCGGGGCCACTTCGAGCGGAAGCCGCAGCATGATCCAGCCCGCGTGGCGGGCGCCGTGGCTGGCCGCGGCGGCGAGGATGCCTTCCAGGTCGCGATCGGTCAGCTGGGGGATGACCGGTGCCACCAGCACGCCCACCGGCACGCCGGCGTCGCTCAAGGTACGGATCGCGTCCAGCCGTCGCTGCGGCGCCGCCGCCCGCGGTTCGAGCGTGCGGTGCAGTTCGCGGTCGAGATTGGTGATGGAGATGTAGACGCGGGCCATGTTTTTCGCCGCCATCGGCGCGATCAGGTCGAGGTCACGCTCCACGAGCGCCGACTTGGTGACGATCGTGAACGGATGCTCGTGCTCGGCGAGGACTTCGAGGATCTGGCGCGTGATCCTCCATTCACGCTCGATCGGCTGGTAGGGATCGGTGTTGGTGCCCAGCGCAATCGGATCGCAGACATATCCGCGCGCGGCCAACGCCTCCCTTAGGAGTCGCGGTGCGTCTGGCTTGGCGAAGAGCCTGCTTTCGAAATCGAAGCCCGGCGACAGGTCGAGGTAGGCGTGCGAGGGCCGCGCGTAGCAATAGATGCATCCGTGTTCGCAACCCTGGTACGGATTGATCGATTGCGTGAACGGAATGTCGGGTGAATCGTTGCGCGAAATGATCGTGCGCGCAGGCGCGATGGCGACCGTCGTGCGCAGCTTGGGCGGGAATTCGTCGAACTCGGCGGGGGCCTGTGGCGAAGACTCCGGAGCGGCCGGCGCCCAGCCGTCGTCGCAGGCCTCGCGCTGTTCGCGCCGGAACCGGTTGGCCGGATTGAACGTCGCGCCGCGACCACGTTCCGCGGCGGACGGCGTACGCCGCAGCGCATCGGGCACCGGCACGAATTCGGTCTCCTGCTCCTGCGGGGGGCGTAGCTTCATGGCCCCGATTTTACGTCCCTACGCGGTGCGCACGCTGGCTGAGGCCAGGTGGGCGTGGATCAGGGCGACGGCCGCTGCACCCTCGCCGATTGCGCCGCCGACGCGCTTGACCGAGCCGGCACGCACGTCGCCGACGGCAAAGACCCCCCGCACGCTGGACTCGAGCGCGGGTGGCGCCGTCGTGCCCGTCGTCGCCTGAGTTCCGGTCAGCACGAATCCGTGGGGATCGAGCGCCACGCAGCCGGCGAGCCAGCCGGTTTCCGGATCGGCGCCAACGAACAGGAACACGTTGCGGATCGGTTGTTCTTCCTCGACCCCGGTGCGCCGGTCCCGCCAGGTGACGCCATTGAGCGGCCCCGGCGTCGCGCCATGCAGGTGGGTCAGCTCGCAGTGGCAGCGCAGTTCGATGTTGGGCGTGGCCGCGATCCGGTCGATCAGGTAGCGCGACATGCTCGCGGCGAGTCCTTCGCCGCGCACGAGCATGAACACCTTGGCGGCGTGCTGCGCGAGAAACACCGCGGCCTGTCCGGCCGAATTGCCGCCACCCACCAGCACCACCTGCTGCTCGACGCAAAGCTTGGCTTCGAGTGCCGAGGCCCAGTACCAGACCCCGCGACCCTCGAATTCCGCGAGACCCGGCACGGCCGGCCGGCGGTAGCGCACACCACTCGCCACCACCACGACCTTCGAGCGCAAGCGGCGCCCATCGGCCAGACGCAGGTCGAACTCGCCACGCGTTGCCGCCTGCGCGCAGTCGAGCGACTTGACCTCCGCCGGGATCATGAACTCGACGCCGAACTTCTGCGCCTGTACGTACGCGCGTCCTGCCAGTGCCTGCCCTGAAATGCCGGTCGGGAAGCCCAGGTAGTTCTCGATGCGCGCGCTGGCCCCCGCCTGCCCGCCATAGGCACGGCAATCGACCACGACCACATGGAGGCCTTCGGACGCGGCATAGACGGCGGTGGCGAGTCCGGCCGGTCCCGCACCCACGATCGCCACGTCGAACAGCTCGTTGTGCTCGGCGCTGTCGAGCAGGCCGAGGCTGCGCGCCAGGTGATCCTCGCTGGGGTCATGCAGGACCGAGCCGTCGGGACAGACCACCACCACCTCGTCGTCGGCGGCGCCATGCTGCGCGCGCCAGGCGGCGGCGGCGGCATCGTTCGCCGGGTCGATGACGTGATACGGGTGCGCGATGCGACGCAGGAAGGTCTGGATGCGCAGGAGCCCCGCCCCGCTGGACGCGCCGACCAGCACCGGCCCGCTCGCCCCCGACTCGACCAGGGCGACGCGCCGCAGGATCAGCGCCCGGGTGATGCGTTCGCCGAGGTCGGCTTCGGCGATGAGCAGGGCGCGCAGTTGCTGCGGCGGTATGAGCAGCGCTTCGACATCGGCCTCGGCCACGCCGTCCACGAGTCCGTAGTGTCCGGACAGTTGCGACACCTCGCCCGAGAACTCGCCGCGGCCGAGCCGCGCGATCGGCGTCACCAGGCCCAGGCCGTCGCGCTGGCTGATCAGCAGGGTTCCTTGCAGCACGACGAACATGCCGGCGACAGGTTCGCCGGCGGCGAACAGTCGTGTCCCGCAAACATGGCATTGCACTGTGCCGAAGCGATGGACGCGCGCGAGCTCGACCTCGCTCAGCACCGGAAACATCTGGTGTCGCCGCGGAATCTCGGGCATCGGTGTCGCGTCGGGCATCGGTGGCTGCCGGTTCGTGGTCGCCTGCGTACGGCGACGCAAATCCAGGTCCGAATGGATGCGCCTGGAGAATCGCAGGCGTGGTCATCGATTGCGCAATCACGGCAAAATTTTGCGCCGCGCTCCAGTGTATCTTGGGATTCTTCGCGCCGGGTCTTCGCTGGCCGGCCCGCCGGCAGCGCCGTTGCGGCAGGGCACGCTCTAGACGCGGCCTGCTAGCCGCCTTTGGCGGGCGACGCGCAACTCTTGTAGTCGGCGACGACGATTTCGTACAGCGGCTTGCCCGCGACGCGCACGGGCGCCTCCCTGGTCACCGCGCATGGCCGGTCATGCGCGAGCAGGGCGTTCAGGCGCTCGTGGGCACCGGCGAACGCCGTGTAGTTGGGCGAGTACAGCACGAACGCCACCCGCTTGCCCTTCAGGTGTTCGGCCACGGCCTGGCGCAGGTCGGGGCGTTCGAGATCGGGTGCGTCGATCAGCCGCCAGGACCACTCGCGAAAGTCGGCTGGGCGGTGGCGGCCGTCGAGGGTCACCAGCGGCTGGTGCAGGCCCCAGTCCACCGATATCACGCGATCGACGCCAAGCGCATCCACGCGCCGCGACAGCTCGGCGATTGCCGGATCGTAGCGGGGCTGAAAATTGTGGTCGTTGCGCCAGATATCCACATACAGGTAATCCATCGCGATATGCCAGGCGAGCAGCACGCCCCAGGCGACGGCCGCGCCGGTGGCCACCGATGCGCGCAGCGCCATGCCGCGTTCGCGATGCGTGCCGCCCGCGTGCTGGGCGGCGATCGCCAGCAGCGTGACGAGGTGCACCGTGGGCAGCGGCCATAGCATCACCAGGTGATGCGAACCCGCCACCTGCGGCGTGGCGACGATGGCGAGCAACAGGAATACCGTCGCCGCGGTCAGATAGGCGAGGAGCCTTCGTGCCGGCGTCCATGGCCGCCACAGCGCGAGCATGGCGATGGCCGCTGCAAGCTGCAGCAACAGCAGAATGTTGAACCCCTGGGTCTCCGGCACGCCGGCGCCGAAGACCATGCCGATCACCGACATGCCGCTGAAGGTCCCGGCATACAGGTTCCAGACTTTGAGCAGATGCGCGGACCATGTCATGGCCGCCGCGTCGCCATGCGGATCCAGCTGCGCGGCCCGACGCACCAAGGTGACGACACCCCAGATCAGCAGTGCCGCAGTCACGCCCGCGAGCAGCGGCTGCCACGGCCGGCCGCTGCGCAGGCGGTCGAGCACGTGCCGGCCGGCCGCGACGACGGCGGCGGCCGAAAACGCGCCGATGACCCAGATGAAGTTGAGCTTGTCGACGAAGCCCGTCAGGAAGGCCGCACAGAGGATCGCCAGCCAGTGCATGCGGCCGGTCTGCAACCAGCGCCACAGCGCCGCGAGCGAGAGGACCCGCATGCATGCGGCGATCATCTGCGGGCCCCAGTCGAGCCGGGCATGGTTGAGGAACACCGGATCGGTGGCGAGGAGTGCCAGCAGCAACGCCGCCCAGATCGCCCCGAGTTCGTGGCGCACGAAGGACCATGCGAACAGCAGCGTTACGAGGCCGATCAGGATCGACGGCAGGCGCACCGTCCAAAGGTTGATGCCGAAGGCGGCGAAGATGGGCGCGTGCAGCCATGCCTTGACTGCGCCGACGTAGCCCAAAGTCTGCATCAGCGGATAGCAGCCCACCTGACTGGTCACCGCGGCATCGACCTCGCATTCGCCGAGCACCCGCAGCGAGACCGGGACGAAGATCACTTCGTCGTAGTAGTAGCCCGGCTTGTCGAGCGCGACCGTCGCCAGCGCGAGAAAGACGCCCGCGAACAGGATCGGCAGGAAGTAGCGTGTGAATGAGTGCACGGCGCCGGCGCGGCGGCGATGCGGCGGCCATCCGGGCACCTGCGACCGCGCGTTCGGTCCGAGTATTCGCGCTTTGGCCTACGGCGGTCAAGCCGGGACTCCGGGCCGCGCGGCGCAGCGGGCGCGGGTGAGCCTACTGCGCGAAAAACGCCACCAGGCGTGGAATGACCTCTGCGGGGGCCTCGTCGAGCAGCCAATGGCCGGAACCCTTGATCACGACACCTTCGACATTGGCCGCAACCAGCCGGCCCTGCACGATCAGGAAGTCGCCGGAGGCCTTTTCACCGGTGAGCACCAGCATCGGAATCGAGAGCTTCGTCTTGGCGAGCTCGGCGAAGTCCTTGGCATCCTGCTCGAACGCGCGGAACACCTCGAAGCCGGCGGCCATGCCACCTGGCTGCGCGTAAGCGGCGGCGTAGAAGCGACGATCGGCCTCCGATACCGAACGCCCGGGGTCCGCCGCGAAGTCGTTCCAGAAGTGTTCGAAATAGACCCGCTCGCGGCCCTTGACCAGCGCGAGCGGCGTCTTGCCGTAGAAGTGGAAGTGCCACAGGTCACGCAGCAGCCACACCTGGGTCCAGTCGCCGACGCCGGGAAGGAACGCATCCATCAGCGCGATGCGGTCGACCTCCGCCGGATACTGTGCGGCATAGGCGTAGGCGACCATGAGGCCGATGTCGTGGCCGACCACGCCCACGCGTTGCAATCCGAGCTTGGCCACGAGCGCGTGGACGTCCTGCGCCATCGATTTCTTGTCGTAGCCGCGTTCCGGCTTGCTGGAGCTGCCAAAACCGCGCAAGTCGGGCGCAATCACCGTATGGGTCTTGGCGAGTTCCGCGATCAGCGGTCGCCACATGCGGCTGGTCTGGGCGTAGCCGTGCAGCAGGATGATCGGGGAACCCTGCCCGGCGGCGAGGTAATGCAGGCGCACGCCATTGACGTCGGCGTAGCCACTCTCGACCTTGATTCCGGCCGCGAACGTGCTCGTCGCCAGGGCCAGCAGGAGCAGCGAGACGAAGGCGGCTGGCCAGGCAGAAGTCTTCGACACGGGAGGGTTCCTCGGGACGCGCAGGGCGCGAAGGGCCCAAGCTTAACGTCGGAGTATCGTTCGGACTATTGGTCAAAATGCGAATAGACTAATCGATTTTTACGAACAATGATGAAGCTCGACGGCGTGGCCGTGTTTGTCGCCTGTGCAGAAGCGCGCTCCATCAGCGGCGCGGCGCGGCGGCTCGGAATCGCCAAATCGGTGGCCAGCGAACGCCTGGCCGAGCTCGAGCGCGTGCTGGGCACCCGGCTCCTGCAACGCACCACCCGCAAGGTCAGCGTCACCGAGGATGGCAGCGTGTTTCTGGAGCGCGCCCGGCGCATCCTGCGCGAGGCGGAAAACGCCGTGGCCGAACTGGCCGAGCGCCACGGGACACTGGTCGGTGCGTTGCGCCTGTCGGCACCGGTGACCTTCGGCGTGCTGCACCTCGGCCCCGCGCTCTACCCGTTTCTTGCCGCCAATCCGGGCATCGACCTGACGCTGGATCTCGACGATCGCTTCGTCGATGCCGCCGCTGACGGCTACGATGCCGTGGTCCGGCATGGGCCGCCGCCGGACGCCCACCTGGTGGTCAAGCGCCTGGCGCCGAGCCGGCGGGTCTTGGTGGCAGCGCCGGAGTACCTCGCGCAGGCAGGCTCGCCCGCGTCGATCGCCGATCTGGCGGGGCACCGGGCGATCACCTACGCGTATCGCGAGGCTGACTGGCGCTTTCGCCAGGGCACGCAGTCGCTCGTGGTACGGCCGCAGCGGAGCCTGCGTTTCAACAATGGGATTCTGATGCGCGATGCCGCGGTGGCGGGTCTGGGCATCGCCCTGCTGCCGACGTTCATCGTCTACGCGCACGTTGCCGCCGACGCGCTGCGAATCGTCGAGGTCGGCGCCGAAGCGGAAAGCGCGGAAGTGCAGTTGACCTTTCCTCCCGATCGTCTGAACTCGGCCAAGGTCCGCGCGCTGGCGGCGTCGTTGCGCGCCAGTTTCGGCAGTCCACCGTATTGGGATCGGCGCGGCCACGCGGCGGAGCAAGGTGGCGCACGCAGCTGATTGGGGACCGGGCCCATCGGAGCCACTGTCAGGAGGCGCGGCCGATCAGTTCCTCGCCAGCGCCTCTTCCCGCGCCATCTTCGCGAGTTCCTCGCTGCGGCTGGCGGTTACGGCGATGGTCGGCAGCCGGTACACCGGTACGCCTTGATGCAACTCGCCGGTCGGGGTACCGACGGCCGGGGCGGTCGTCGCGACGCTGGGGGCCACTGGCGTCGTGGCCGGTCCGTGCGACGGGGCGGTCATCACCGAGGCGAGGACGGCGCCGGCGACCAGCGCAGCGGCGATGGTGGGGATCAGGCGGGCGGTGCGGATCTTGGTTTGCATGGCGGTTCTCCGTTTGGGGTGGCGGTTACGACGCCCCCAATGTCCGCCTGAAGCGGTGCTTCAGTCCTTAAGCGTCGCTGAAACGTGCCTTAAACGTTGCGCAGGTCCGGCGGCGGGTCTGGCATGGGCGCGCTAGACTAGGCGCGACGGATTTCCGGAAAGGGAACATGCCCAGCACCGCAGCCTCGGTCGATCAGGATGTGCGCTCGCCCAGCCGCTTCGGCCGTTTCGAACTGCGGCCGGATGAGCGGGTGCTGCTTGCCGGGGGCGCCCCGTTGGCGCTCGGGGCGCGGGCTTTCGATGTGCTCGCGGTGCTCGTCAACCAAGCGGGAAAGCTCGTCACCAAGAACGACCTGCTGCATCAGGTCTGGCCCGGGCTGGTGGTCGAGGAGAACAACCTCCAGGTGCAGGTTTCCACGTTGCGCAAATTGCTCGGCCCGAATGCGGTGGCGACGATTCCGGGACGCGGCTACCGCTTCGACCTGGCGCTGGAATCGGCGGGTGCGAGTCCGGCGGCCGTCCCGACAACCCTCACGCCACCGCCGGCGGCGAGTCCTGCGGGCAAGACCAACCTGCCGGGACGCCTCCCCATGCTCTTCGGGCGCGGCGACGATCTGGCGAAGATCGCAGCGCTGCTAGAGCGCCACGCCGTCGTCACCATCGTCGGGGCTGGCGGGATCGGCAAGACCCGCGTGGCGCAGGCGGTTGCAGCGGAGCTTCTGCCGCGCTATCCCGATGGGGTCTGGTGGGTGGAACTCGCGGCGATCGCCGATCCTGCACTCGTACCTTCCGCCGTGGCCCGCGCGCTCAATGCCCACCTCCCGGCCGACCGCCCCGCGATCGAGACACTGATCGCCATCCTGGCGCCACAGCGTGCGCTGCTCGTGATCGACAACTGCGAACACCTGGCCGAGGCCGCTGCTGACCTTGTTGCCCAGCTCGCCACTGCCGCGCCAAGGGTCAGCATGCTCATCACCAGCCAGGAGACGCTCAAGGCGACAGATGAGCAGATCTATCGGCTGGGGGCACTGGCGATCCCCACTACGGACGATATGGATGCGGCGAGACAGGCGGGCGCCGTCGAGCTTCTCGTCGCGCGTGCGCAGGGTGTCGATCCCCGTTTCGTGCTCACGGCGCAGAATGCGGCCACCGCGGTCGAGATTTGCCGGCGTCTCGATGGCATCCCGCTGGCGATCGAACTCGCGGCCGCGCGCGTGCCGCTGCTTGGTCTCGAGGGCCTGCGGGCGCGCCTCGACGAACGCTTCAATCTGCTGACGGCGGGCGCCCGCGTGGTGCTGCGGCGGCATCAGACCCTGCGCGCGACCCTCGAATGGAGTCATGCGCTGCTTACGCGCGACGAGCAGACCGTCTTTCGGCGGCTGGGCGTGTTCGCCGGCAGCTTCACGCTCGAGGCGGCCCAGTACGTGGTCCAGGACGCGCAGATCGACGCCTGGTCGGCGCTCGATCACCTTGGTGCGTTGGTCGATAAATCGCTCGTGCTCGCCGAAGGCGACCCGGTGCCCCGCTATCGCCTGCTGGAGACGACCCGCGCGTATGCCCTCGAGCGCCTGACGGAAGCGCAGGAGACGCAGCCCATGCTGCGTCGGCATGCGGAGGCGTTGATCACAGTCCTGTCGGAGTTCGAACGGGAAGACGTGCGGTGGACCATGTCGGTGGGCCAATACGCAGCCGCCGCCGCGGAACTCGACAGCCTGCGGGCGGCGCTCGCCTGGACGGCCGCTACGCCGGCGGCGGCGGACCTCGTCGTGCCGCTCTTGAGCCGCTCGAGGCGCGTGTGGGTGAGCAGCATTCAGCAGGAGGAAGGGCTCGGATGGTGCGCCCGCCTGCAGGAGCGCGTGGACGCCGCCGTGCCCCCCGAGGATGTCGCGATGTACTGGCTGACCGTCGCCTCGCTCGGCTTGTACACGCGGCGACGCGAGTGCTATGACGCAGCGCTGAAAGCAGCCGAACTCTTCGCGCGGCTTGGCGACGACGACCGGCGCTACGACGCGCTCGTGACCGCGGCGATTCAGGGCATTCGCTTCGCCTCGGCCGAGCAAATGGGGACGCTGATCGCGGAGGCAACTCTTCTCGATCGCCCCGACGGGCCGCCGCGCCGGCGTACCAGCCTCATGTTCGCGCGCTATCGCTGGAACGAACGGCTGGGACGCGATGAAGAGGCGCTCGCCTGCGCGCAGGAGCAAGCGGCCATCAGCCGCAACGCGGGCTTTCCGCTGGGGGCGCTCTACGCGATGTCCAACGTCACAGCCATGGAGGCCAAACTCGGTCGCACGGAGGCGGCGCTTGCACATGCGCGCGACGCCATCGAGGCGCTGGATGTGATCGGCGGCGGTGCGGGCGCGGGGCACCTGTGGTACGTCATCATGCGAATACTGATCGACCTCGACCGTCTCGACGAGGTGATGGCAGCGGGCCGCAAGGCACATGCGCTGCTGCTGCGCGAGGGGGATCAGCTACGCATCCTGATTCCGTTGGCGCTGTGCATCGGATTGCAGGGACACCTGCAAGACGCTGCGCGATTGCGGGGCGCTTTCGCCGCCGCGCAGGCGCGGGATGGACTGCACGCCGAAGCGGTTGGAAGGGAGTGGGGCCTCAAGCGCCTCGATGCGTTGCTGCAGGCCGACATTGCGACCGCGGAACTCGCCCGGTTACGCGCGGAAGGCGAAGCCATGCGCGAGGATGCTGCGTTCAAGCTCGGTTTCGCTGACCCCGGCTGATGCGGAGATGACCAAGCCCAAGACCTTCCGCTTCGACACGCTCGCGCTGCACGCGGGTGCGGTGCCCGATCCTGTCACCGGCGCGCGCGCCACGCCGATCTACCAGACGGCGTCGTTCGTGTTCACCGACAGCGATCACGCGGCGGCGCTGTTCAACATGGAGCGCGCCGGGCACGTCTATTCGCGCATCTCGAATCCGACGGTGGCGGTGCTCGAAGAGCGGGTCGCCGCGCTCGAGGGGGGGGTCGGCGCGATCGCCACCGCGAGCGGACAGGCGGCTCTGCACCTGGCGCTGGCCACGATGCTCGGGGCGGGGGCCCATGTCGTCGCCTCGCGATCGCTTTACGGCGGTTCGCACAACCTCCTCGACTACACGCTGCCGCGCTTCGGTGTGACCACCACGTTCGTCGATCCGCGCGACCTCGATGCGTGGCGCGCAGCGATCCGGCCGGAGACCCGCCTCTTTTTCGGCGAAACGCTCGGCAACCCCGGACTTGACGTGCTCGACATCCCGCGGGTGGCGGCGCTCGCGCACGAGCACGGCTTGCCGCTGCTTGTCGACTCGACCTTCACCACGCCCTACCTGATGCGGCCGTTCGAATTCGGTGCCGACCTCGTGTTCCATTCCGCGACCAAATTTCTGTCCGGCCACGGCGTGGTCATCGGCGGCGTGCTGGTCGACGGGGGAAGGTTCGACTGGGACGACGGGCCCGCCCGCGGCAAGTTCCCGACGCTGACCGCCCCGTACCACGGCTTTCACGACATGGTGTTCAGCGAAGAGTCGACCACCGCCGCATTCCTGCTGCGCGCGCGCCGGGAAGGCATCCGTGACTTCGGCGCCTGCATGGCGCCGTTCACCGCCTTCCAGATCCTGCAGGGAATCGAGACGTTGCCGGTGCGGATGGAAAAACACGTCAGCAATGCGCGGCGCATTGCGGGCTTTCTCGCCGCGCATCCGTTCGTGGCGACAGTCGGCTATCCGGACCTCCCCGACCATCCCGATCACGCCTTGGCGCAGCGGCTCCTGCCGCGTGGCTGCGGTGCCGTGTTCTCCTTCAATCTGAAGGGCACGCGCGCGCAGGGCCGTCGCTTCATCGAGACACTCGCGCTCTTCTCGCACCTCGCCAACGTGGGTGATGCGAAATCGCTGGTGATCCATCCGGCATCGACGACGCATTTCCGGATGTCGGCCGACGACCTCGTCAAGGCGGGCATCACCGAAGGCACGATCCGGCTCTCGATCGGCCTCGAGGATCCCGAGGACCTGCTCGAGGACCTGTCCCGCGCGTTGCACGCGGCTGCCAAGTGAGCGGGCCGGATGAAGCGTACTAGCCGGGCGGCGCCATGCGTCTGAACGTGGCGGGCCACGAGACATATGTGTACACGGGCGCCCGCGCGCTCGATCCGACGCTGCCCTCCGTGCTGTTCGTGCACGGAGCCGCGCACGACCACAGCGTATGGGCGCTGCAATCGCGCTACTTCGCGCATCACGGCCGCAATGTGCTCGCGATCGACCTGCCCGGACACGGGCGCTCGCAGGGGGTGGCTTTGCCGACGGTCGAGGCGATCGCGGACTGGCTGCCGCAGGTGCTCGACGCGGGCGGGATCGGCAAAGCCGGCATCGTCGGCCATTCGATGGGGTCGCTCACCGCCCTTGCTTTCGCAGCCCGCCATGCCCCGCGCGTCGACAAGCTCGCTATGCTCGGTCCCGCGGTGCCGATGGTCGTGAGCGATGCATTGCTCGCGGCGGCACAGTCCGACGAGCACCTCGCGTTCGAACTGATCAATGGCTGGTCACACAGCGCGCGCAAGCAGCTGGGGGGCAACCAGGTGCCGGGGATGTGGATGACCGGCGGGGCGATGCGGCTCATGGAGCGCTCGAGACCGGGGGTGCTGCATACCGATCTCGAGGCCTGCCGCGACTACACCGACGGACTCGCAGACGCCGCCGCCGTGCGCTGTCCCGCGCTGCTGATCCTGGGCGGTCGCGACCTCATGGCGCCGGCGAAAGCTGCGCAGGCGTTGCTGGCGGCGCTGCCGGATGTCCGCCAAGTGATCTTCGCCAGCGCCGGCCACGCGCTGATGGCCGAGGAGCCCGACGCCGTGCTCGACGCGTTGCGCACGTTCATCTAGCGCGCTGCTGCTGTTCGTGAATCGGCCGCAGGCGAATGCGCGTGGCGCGGAATAGCGGAACTTGCGGCCTTGAAACACCTAGTGCAGGTGTTCGTGCGAGTGCTTCACCCCGTCGGAGTGCGTGTGTTCATGCGCGTGCATGCGACGTCGCCCGCCCGGGGATTCTTCGAGCCGGCTGAATTTCCACAGCGCCACCGCGGTACCCCACGCCATCAGGAAAATGCCGACCAGAATGTAACCGAGCACGCCGAAATCGACGGCGCCGATGAAGTCGAAGAACGGACCCTGAAGGCCGAGTGTCGTCCGGAAGACCTGCAGCAGCTGGATGGTGCCGATGAACAGGGCAACCGCGATCGACAGGCCGGTCGTCGTGATGTTGTAGAAGATCCGGCGCAGCGGATTCAGGAACGCCCAGTTGTACGCCTTCGCCATCAGCACGCCATCGGTCGTGTCCATGACCGTCATGCCGGCCGCGAACAGGATCGGGAGCGACAACGCCGCGGCCGCGGGGATGTCGCCCGACGCGGCGCCGGCCGTCATGGTCAAGAGGCCGATCTCGGTCGCGGTATCGAAGCCCAGTCCGAACAGCAGGCCGAGCGGGTACATCTGCCAGCTGTGCCTGATCACTTTCTGAAGGCGACCTCCGAAGAGTCGGTACAGAAGGCCGCGCTTCGCCAGCAGTTCATCGATATGGGCGTGGCTGTGCCGGCCGGCTCGGGCACTTTGCCAAACCTTCAGGATGTCGAGCAGGATGAGCAGATTGAGCAGCCCGATGATCCAGAGGAACACGCCGGAGACACTGGCGCCGATCAGGCTGCCGAAGTCCTGCATCCACGGCAGCTGGTCGCGGATTGCGCTCGCCGCGAAGACCACCGCCACCGCGAGGGCGAGCACGATGGTCGAGTGGCCGAGCGAGAAGAAAAAGCCGACGCCAAGCGGCTGCTTGCCTGCCTGCAGCATGTAGCGAACGGTATCGTCGACGGCAGCGATG
Organism: uncultured beta proteobacterium; assembly: GCA_963756765.1. Classification (GTDB taxonomy): domain Bacteria; phylum Pseudomonadota; class Gammaproteobacteria; order Burkholderiales; family Casimicrobiaceae; genus VBCG01. The sequence continues at coordinate 21,584 of CAVWPC010000033.1, forward strand.
TGGTCGGCATCGAACGCATGGCGAAGCCCGAACAGATAGGCGGCGAGCCCCAGTCCGATCATCGCGGGGAAACGGGAAGAATAGTAGAGAAACAATCCCCAGCCCACGATGTGCAGGCATGCGACGAAGCCGTACAGACCGGCGAGCCGCATCCATTCACTGCGCGTGAACGTCAGGACCCGGCGCTCGGCGCGGGGTAGCGCCACCTCGTGCCGAACGATCGGACTGTAGCGCGCGGTCATTGCTTGAGGCGTGAGTCCGCGAGTTGCGCGCGCGGCTACACGTGCATCCACTTGATCGAACAGCCGATCGACGCGTGCTGAACGTCGGGCGCGGACATTCCCGCCGCGACATCGCGCATGGCTTCGAACAGTTCGCGTGCCGCTCCCGGCGTGGGCGCGCGCCCCGACGCGTCGAGGCGACCGCGATAGACCAGGCGCAGGTCGCGGTCGAAGCCGAAGAAATCCGGGGTACACACGGCGCCATACGCTCGTGCCACGTCCTGCGACGCGTCGAGCACGTAGGGGAAGCCGAAGTGCTCGCGCGTCGCGACCGCGCGCATGTTGTCGAACGAGTCTTCCGCGTATTCGGCAGGGTCGTTGCTCATCACGGCGATGCTCCCGACGCCGAGCGGCGCGAGCGCATCCGTATCGCGCACGATGCGGTCGAGCACGGCCTTGACGTACGGGCAGTGATTGCAGATGAACATCACGACGAGCCCCTGTGGCCCGCGCGCAGTGGCGAGCGTGTGCTGCCTGCCGTCGACACCAGGCAGATTGAAATCGGGCGCGGTGAAGCCTGGTTCGACGGAGGGTGTGGTCAGACTGGCCATGACAAATGGTCCTCGCAACGGCGTATGGCAGAATCCTAACATCGCACGCGGCCGCGCTTCGACCGGGGGCCGTGCGGCGTTCGTCGAAACGCGCCAGTATCTCTTTTCCCCAAGCCAATGGCTGTACCCCGATTCCACGTTGCCATGCCGCTTGCCGGCGCCGACGTGGGGCGCGAGATCGAATTGCCCTCGACGGTGGCGCATCATGCATTGCGGGTCCTGCGCCTGGGACCGGGTGACCCGCTCACGCTCTTCACCGGCGGCGGTGGCGAATTCGCTGCCGTGGTGACGGGCGCCGACAAGCGCACTGCGTGGGCACGCCTCGAAACCTTCGACCCGGTGGAGCGGGAAGCGCGACTCGCCATCACGCTGGCGCAGAGCCTGCCTGCCAACGACGCGATGGACTTCGCGCTTCGCAAGGCGGTGGAAATCGGTGTCGCGGCGATTCAGCCGATCGTCACGGAACGCGGCGCGCGATTCCCGGCGGATGCCCGGGGTGAGAAGCGGATCGCGCATTGGCGGCAGATCGTCGTTGCCGCCTGCGAGCAATGTGGTCGCAATCGCCTGCCGGGCGTGCAGGACGTGCTCACGTTGCCGGAATGGTTGCGGCAGCGAAATCGGTCCCGGCCGGGCCTGGTGCTCACGCCACACGCCACGTTGGCGCTGGCGCAATGGCCGGGTGGCGACGTCGACGCTGCGGATCTTCTGGTCGGACCGGAAGGCGGCCTGAGCGACGACGAATGCGCGCGCGCCGTCGGCGCGGGATTGACCGCGGTGCGCGCCGGGCCGCGGATCCTGCGTACGGAAACGGCGGGACCGGTGGCGCTTGCCGCGTTGCAAGCGCTGTGGGGAGACTGGCGATGATGCGGGTGACAACCGTCTTTTTTGCCGTCGCCATCGGCGGCTGTGCGCACATGCCGGCGCCGCCGCATGCGCCGGCGGATGCCCGTTATGTGGTGGTGGGACCGGAAGGCGCCCCGATGGCGCGCGTGATCACCGGCGCGGCCCGCTGCCCGGACATCGTTCTCGACGGTGCCGCGCAAGCGATGCGGGTTCGCATGCCGCCCGCCACCATTGCACAGCGCCCCACCCGCGGCGCGCCTACGCAGTCCAAGCCGGCGGTATTTCCCGTGCTGACCTGCGAGACGCCGATTCCCGCGGGGACCAGGCATGCCGCGGTGGACGGGCAGGCGTTGCCGTTGCCGCGGGCGCAACCACAGCGCATCGTGGTCCTCGGCGACACGGGCTGCCGGATCCTCGCGGGTGCCGCCATCCAGCGCTGCGACGATGGGCAGGCGTGGCCGTTCGCGCGGGTGGCGGCGATGGCGGCGGCGACCAAGCCCGACCTTGTGCTGCACGTCGGTGACTATCACTATCGCGAGACCGCATGCCCGATCGGCAACAAGGGCTGTACCGGCAGTCCGTGGGGTTACGGCTGGGATGCCTGGCACGCGGATCTCTTCGTGCCCGCACGCCCGCTCCTCGAGGCGGCACCCTGGGTGGTCGTGCGCGGCAATCACGAGACCTGCACCCGGGCCGGCCAGGGCTGGTGGCGCTTCCTCGACCCGCGGCCGGTGGCTCCGCGGCAGACCTGCGACGTCGCGGCCGACGACGCCATCGGCAACTTCAGCGAGCCCTATGCGGTACCGCTGGCGGGGAACCTGCAACTCGTGGTGTTCGACTCCTCGCAGGTGGGCACGAGCCCGCTAACCCCGGACGAGGCGATGTTCGAGAACTATCATGCACAGTTCGAACGCGCCTTCGCGCTCGCGGCACGTACCGCCCACGTGTTCTTCACCAACCATCATCCGGTGCTCGGGTTCGCCGCCAATCCGGCGCGCCCGCACTCGCCCTATCCCGGCAACGAAGGGCTGCAGTCGGTACTGACCGAGTTCTACGGCAATGCGCTGTATCCACCCAATGTCGACGCGCTCATCGCCGGCCACAACCATGTGCTGGAAATCGTGACGTTCAGCTCCCCGCATCCGCCGCAGATCATTTCCGGCAACGGCGGCGACTGGGTCGACGTGCCGTTTCCGGCGCCGTTCCCGACGCTGCAGCCGGCGCCGGGCGCCGTGGTGGACGGGATGGTGGCCAGCAACCGCTTCGGATTCCTGGTGATGGACCGCGTGGCGGGACAGTGGCAGCTGACGGCGCGGGCCGTGGACGGCGCTACGCTGACTACGTGTACGCTGGCCCAGCGCAGCGCCCGCTGCGAGCCGATCACGCGGCCCTGGGCCGCACCTTGACGTCCGCGCGACGCGCCTCCCAGAATCCGCGATCATGAATGAGCGACCAGCGAAATCGGCGAAGGCGTCCGAAGTTGCGGCGGCCCGCACTTCCGGACTGGTGCGCCAGCTGATCGGCCCGTACAAGGTCTGGGTACTGGTGGTATTCGCGGCGATGCTGGTCGAGACGGCAATGAGCCTCGCCGCGCCGTGGCCGCTCAAGATCGTGCTCGACAATGCCCTCGGGCACCATCCGCTGCCGGAATGGCTGCGCTGGATCCACGATTTCGGCATCGACCGCAGCACGATGGGCCTAGCCTTGTTCGCCGGGGTCGCCACCATTGTGATCGCGACGATCGACGCGATCGCGAGCTACATCGACAACTATTACACCGAAAGCGTGGGCCAATGGGTGGCCCACGACCTGCGCCGGCGCATCTACGACCACCTGCACCGGCTCTCCCTCGGCTACTACGCGCAGCACCAGACCGGCACGCTGCTGTCGACGCTGACCAGCGACGTGGCCACCGTGCAGAGCTTCGCGTCGTCGGCCACGCTGTCGATCGTGGTGGACCTGATGACCATCGTCGGCATGGTCGGCATCATGTTCTGGCTGGAGTGGGACTTTGCGCTGATTGCCATCGGCGTCACGCCGTTCCTGCTGCTGTTCGTCATGCGGTTCAAGAAGGCGGTCAAGGAGGCGACGCGCAACGTGCGCAAGCGCCAGAGCGAGATCGTCGCCGTCGCCGAGCAGGGCCTGGGATCGATGCGCGCGGTGGAGGCGTTCGATCGCCAGGACCTCGAGAGCCAGCGCATGGAAGTGGCGAGCCGCGCCACCGTCGACGCAGCGCTGAAGGCAAGGCGGGTCAAGTCACTGCTGTCGCCGGTGGTCGCGATTGTCGTCGCGCTGTGTACGGCGTTCGTGCTGTGGCGCGGAACCGCGGTCATCCTCGCCGGCGCGATGACCGTCGGCGCGCTCACCGTGTTCCTCGCCTATCTTGCCAAGTTCTTCAAGCCGGTGCAGGACCTGGCGAAGATGACCAACACCATCGCCCAGACGTCAGTGGGGCTGGAGCGCATCCAGACCATCCTTGGTGCCGACGAGGTGATCGCAGAGAAGGCCGACGCGATCGCGCCGCCGCCGTTGCGAGGCGACATCGCCTTCGAGCATGTCGCGTTCGGCTACAACGACGCTGCACCGGTGCTGCGCGATGTGAGCTTCACCGTGACCGCCGGGCAGATCGTCGGCGTGGTCGGCGGCACCGGCAGCGGCAAGTCGACCATCGTGAGCCTGATCCCGCGCTTCTACGACGTGACCGCCGGCCGTGTGCTGGTCGATGGTGTGGACGTGCGGGACTACCAGCTGCACCCGCTGCGCCGGCAGATCGGCTATGTGCTGCAGGAGACGGTCCTGTTCCACGGCACCATCCGCGACAACATCGCCTACGGCCGGCCTGGCGAGGTGACCGAAGACGAGGTCGTGGCCGCGGCCAGGCTCGCCAATGCCGACGAATTCATTGCCAGGATGCCGGAAGGCTACGACACCATTGTCGGCGAACGTGGCGATACGCTCTCCGGTGGCCAGCGTCAGCGCATCGGCATTGCGCGTGCAGTGATCCGCAACAATCCGATCCTCATCCTCGACGAGCCGACGGCGGCACTCGACACCGAGTCGGAACGGCTGGTGATGGAAGGCCTGCAGCGCCTGATGAAGGGCCGCACGGTAATCACCATCGCGCACCGCTTGTCGACGATCCGGGATGCAAACAACATCATCGTTCTGCATGATGGCGTGGTTGCCGAGCAAGGAAGGCACGACGATTTGATTGCCCGCGCCGGTCTCTACGCCGACTTGTACCATGTCCAATTCGCCGGCGGTGCGCCGGCGCCGGCAGCGTCCAATTCCTAAAGTGAAGACATGTCCCGAGAACTGATCGTATTTCCCGATGCCACCGCGCAACCGATCCTCGACGCCATCGGTGCCGCGCAGACCAGCCTGCGCGTCAAGATGTTCGTGTTCTCCGAGCCGGACCTGCTCGCCGCGGTCATCGCGGCGAAGAAGCGCGGCGTCGATGTGCGGGTGATGCTCAATCCGGCCCGGCGCAGCGGCGAGGCCGAGAACGAGGCGACCCGGAAGGCGCTCGAAGCGGGTGGGGTCGCTGTGGCCGACAGCAATCCGTCGTTCGAGCTGACGCACGAAAAATCGATGATCGTTGACGACGATGCCGCCTGGGTGATGTCGCTCAACTGGGAAAAACGCAACGTCACCGAGACCCGGGACTACGCGGTGGTCACGCGCCACGCCAAGGAAGTCGCCGAAGTCGTGCAGTGCTTCGAGGCCGACTGGGAGCGCAAGCCCTTCGTGCCGCCGGTCGAATCGCACCTCATCTGGTGCAATGCCAACGGCCGCGAGCGCTTCGCCCACTTCATCGATCGCGCGCAGGACACGTTATGGCTGCAGAACGAGCGCTACCAGGACGCGGTCATCATCGAACGTGTGGTGCGTGCGGCACGACGAGGCGTCAAGGTTCACGTCGTGGCACGTCCCCCGCATACGCTCAAGAAGGACAAGCTGATCGAAGGTGTGGGCGGCCTGCGCATCATGGCCGATGTCGGGGCGCACATCCACAAGCTGAAGCGAATCCGGTTGCACGGAAAGATGATGCTCGCCGACAGTGCGCGCGCGATCGTCGGCTCGGTCAACCTGGCGCCTGGCAGCTTCGACGCGCGCCGTGAACTCGCGATCGAGGTTCACGACAATCATGTCGTACCGGCGCTCGAGCAGGTGGCGAGGCACGACTGGGAGCACTCGGAACCGCTTGACCTTTCCGATGCGGGACTCCTGGCCGACCTCGAGAAGCGCGGGAAGGAAGCAAGTGCGGCGGACCTGGTGCTGGATGTGGAACCCGGCACGCGACACGACCAAGGCGATGCGGGGCGCGGCAAGCATTGACGGTGGGCAGGCGCAGCCCGCGCTGCGGGCACTCCTGACGACCTCGCGTCAGGTGCTGAGGGTGTGGAATCGGGTCAACGGATCGACGCTGTCGATCCTGCATCAAGGGTTGCCGAAAACGGGCACGCCGGGCGTGAGCGCAAACGGCGGGCGGCCCGCCAGCGTGAGGCCCGCGTCGGCCAGGGCCGCCCACACGTTGCCGCGTCCCAATCCCTTGGCCAGGGCATCGAGCCGCGCCAGCGCCCGGAGCAGGTCCGGGACGAGCGCCGGCGACACGCGCTTGACGGCGTGTTCCAGGGCCTGCTGCCGTTTGCCCCATACGCGAGCGTTGCGTACGGCGACTGCGGCCTGCGTGCCGCCACGCACGGCCATCTGGACCGTCGCCAATGCATGCACGTCCTCGGACAGCTGCCAGATCGCGAGCGTCGGCGCGTCACCGCTGTCCTGCAGCGCGCCCAGGATGCGCAGCGCGCGCGCGGCGTCGCCGGCGAGCCACGCTTCCGATAACTGGAACACGTCGTAGCGCGCGACGTCGGCCACCGCGTCCTCGACCTCCTCGTGCACCAGTTCACCTTCGGGCAGCAACAGCGCGAGCTTCTCGACCTCCTGCCGCGCGGCGAGCAGGTTGCCTTCGCAATTTTCCGCGAGAAAATTGAGGGTCTCGCGCGTGGCGGTCTGCCGCTGGCGCGCGAGACGCGCGGCGATCCAGCCGGGCATCGCGTCGCGCTCGACCGGATACACGGCGATGGCTACTCCGGTGTCGGCCAATGCGCCGAACCATGCAGAACCCTGGGCGGCGCGGTCGAGCCGCGGCAGCGTGATCAGCGTGACGTTGTCCGGGTTGGGATTGGCGGCATACGCCTCGAGTGCCTTGGCGCCTTCGACGCCCGGCTTGCCCGACGGGATGCGCAGGTCGACGACCTTGCGCTCGCCGAAGAGACTGCCGTTCGCGTTGGCGCCGAGCAGCGCGTCCCATTTGAATCCGGGCTCGACGACGAGAACTTCGCGCTCGACGGCGCCGGCTTCCCGCGCGGCCGCGCGGATCGTGTCGCCGGCTTCGAGCGCGAGCAGCGGTTCGTCGCCGTGGACGACGTAGAGGGGCTGCAGTCCGCGTTCGAGATGGCGCGCGAGCTCTTCGTATTTGAGTTGCATGGGATGTTGGCCAATCGATGGACCTGGGCATCGATTCTGCCATGCGAGGCGCCGCGAGACGCTGGAACGAGCGTGGGATCTGGCGACGCGGATCGCGGCGACAGCCCGTACCACGTACGCCAATCGTGCTACCGGAGAACGTAGGTGCCGGCGCTGACGGCGCGGGTGACCGGACTCGAACCGTCACGCCACAGGCCAGGCGGACGGATTCTGGGGTACGCTTGGCGTTGTCGCTTGCGCGCGTTGCGCGTGACAGTCTGTAGCGTCGGCGTCTCAAGGCTCGCCAAGAGGGCTCGCTTCGCCGGCTGCTGGAGGAGAACCGATGAGCCTACCCGCGAGCAGCATCCTGTTCCGCAACGTCCGTGTCATCGATGGCTCCGGCGCGGCGCCCTGGATCGGTGACGTTCGGGTCGACGGGCAGCGCATCGCCGAGGTGACGCGCAGTGGCAACGTCACGGCACGTGGCGATGCGCAGGTGATCGACGGCGGCGGCGCGACGCTGATGCCCGGCCTCATCGAGCCGCACGCGCACCTGTCCTTCGTCGACCAGGCGACCCCACTGGCCTTCCATACACTTCCCGTCGAGGAGCATCTGCTGCTGACACTGAAGCATGCGAAGCTGTACCTCGACCAAGGGTTCACTGCATGCTTCTCGGCTGCCGCCACCAAGCCGCGCCTCGACATCGTCGCGCGCAATGCCATCGATCGCGGCGAATTTCCGGGACCGCGTACCCGCGCCGCAAGCGTGCAGTTCACGGTGACCGGCGGCGTGGGTGACCTGCGCCAGATGCATCTCGACCCGGGCGAGGCGATGTACACGCTGCCGTGCGATGGCCCGGATGCCTTCCGGCGGGCGGCGCGCGAAGCGTGCCGCGAAGGCGTCGACGTGCTCAAGATCGTACCGTCCGGCGACACCTCGACGCCGCAGGTCCCGTCGGCGCGCACCACGATGACCGACGCCGAGGTGGCCGCGGTCTGTGAGGTCGCACGGGCGCACGAGCGGGTCGTCGCCGCGCATGCGCGCAGCGCCGAGTCGGTGAAGATGTGCGTGCGCAACGGCGTGCAGGTGATCTACCACGCGACGCTGGCAGACGCCGAAGCGCGCGACCTCATCGAAGCGCACAAGGACACGATCTTCGTGGCGCCCGCGTTGTCGGTGACCTGGACGCGATTGCACGAGGCAGGCAAATACGGGCTGCCATCGACCGAGGCGATGAAGGCGCGCATCCAGCGTGATCTCGACCTGACCATCGAGTGCATGATCGACCTGAAGCGCCGCGGCGTACGCGTGCTGCCGGGCGGCGATTACGGTTTCAAGTGGAATCCGCACGGACGCAATGCGCGCGACCTGACGTACTTCGTCGACCTGCTCGGCTTCACGCCGATGGAGGCGATCGTGGGTGCCACGCAGTGGGGCGGACAGATCATGGGCATGGGAGACGAACTCGGCATGGTGCGTCCCGGCTACCTCGCCGACCTGCTGCTCGTCGACGGAGATCCTCTCGCCGACCTGCGCCTGCTCGAGGACCGCGCGCGGCTGCTGGCCATCATGAAGGACGGGATGTTCCACAAGGCGCCGCCACCGCAGGACTCAGTGCGCCAGCGCGTGGCGGCGTGAAGCCTCGGGCAACGCGCGCGCATCTAGGCTGCGGGGAATGCCGCACGTCGCCTGCTCGCGGCGGCAAAAGATGCGCCGTGGTCAAATAGCGGACTTCTTCCCTCCGCGTGGATGCACGATGAATCGACGCAACCTGCTACGTCGTGCGGGCGCGCTTTCGCTCGTCTCACTGGTTGGCCTTCCGAATGCCGTTGGCGCGGCCGCCGCCAAACGTGCGGCCGCGGGCCGGCGCTGTCTTCCCGGTGATCCGGAATGGCCGGCCGAGGCTGCATGGAGGCGACTCAACGACGCGGTTTCCGGGCGGCTGGCCAAGCTGCAGTCGCCGCTGGCCGCATGCACCGGTGCCGGTGCTTCGAACGCCTGCGCCGAACTGTTCAAGGAACTCAAGAACCCGTACCTCATCGGGGACAATCCGGCGCTGACGCAGACGTGTGGCTGGGTCGACGGCTGGACGTCGGAAGCCAGTGCGTACGTAGTCGCCGCGAACAGCACGCAGGACGTCGTGCAGGCGGTGAATTTCGCGCGGGAGCACAACCTGCGCCTGGTCGTGAAGGGCGGTGGCCACAGCTACCAGGGAACGTCGAATGCAGCCGGTTCGCTCCTGGTGTGGACGCGCGCGATGGACTCGATCACGATGCACGACGCTTTCGTGGGCGAAGGTTGTGCCGGAACGCAGGCGCCGCAGCCCGCCGTGACAGTCGAAGCAGGCAACATCTGGATGCGTACCTACCATGCCGTCGTTGCCGACGGCGGTCGCTACGTGCAAGGCGGCGGGTGTGCCACGGTTGGGGTGGCGGGACTGATCCAGAGCGGCGGCTTCGGGAGCTTTTCCAAGCGTTACGGTACGGCGGCAGGCTCGTTGCTGCAGGCGGAGGTCGTTACTGCCGATGGCACCGCGCGCATCGCCAATGCGTGCACCAACCCCGAACTGTTCTGGGCGCTGAAGGGCGGCGGCGGCGGCAGCCTCGGGATCGTCACCCGCGTGACATTGCGCACCCACGACCTCCCCGATTTCTTCGGTGCCGTCACGCTGACGGTCAAGGCCGGCTCCGACGCGGCGTTCCGGCGCCTGCTCGCCCGGTTCGTGGCCTTCTACCAGACGCAACTCTTCAATCCGCACTGGGGCGAGCAGGCCGCCATGCGTCCCGACAACACGCTCGAAGTGGCCATGGTGTTCCAGGGCTTGAGCCAGGAACAGGCAGCCGCGGCCTGGCAGCCATTACTCGACTGGATCGATTCGCGCCCGCGCGATTACACGATCGCGGCGCCCGCGCGCGTGGTCGCGCTACCCGCGCGGCATCTGTGGGATCCGGCCTATCTGCGCCAGCATTTCCCTTCGGTGATCCTGCCGGACGACCGGCCCGGCGCGCCGGACGCCAACGTGTTCTGGACAGGCAATCTCGGCGAGGCCGGACAGTTCCTGCATGGCTACGTGTCGACATGGCTGCCGGCCACGCTGCTCGACGCTTCTCGCCAACGCCGTCTCGTGGACGCGCTGTTCGCGTCGTCCCGGCAATGGCGCGTGGGCCTCCATTTCAACAAGGGACTCGCCGGGGCCCCGGCAGAGGCAATCGCCGCAGCGCGCGATACGGCGATGAATCCGGCGGTGCTCGACGCCTTCGCGCTGGTCATCATCGCGGGTGGCGGCCCGCCCGCCTTTCCCGGCATTCCCGGTCACGCGCCCGACTTCGTGCAGGCGCGACGGGACGCCCGCCAGATCGAGCGCGCGATGCGAACGCTGCGCGGCGCGGTCCCCGCGTCGGGCTCGTATCTGTCCGAAGCAGGCTTCTTCGACCGCACCTGGGCGCGCGATTATTGGGGACCGCATTATCCGCGGCTGCAGGCCGTCAAGCGCAGGTACGATCCCGACGGACTGTTCATCGTGCACCACGGCGTCGGCAGCGAAGAATGGAGTGTCGACGGCAACACCCGGCGCGCCGCCCGCTGAAGGACCGACGGTTGCGGCGCAATCGAGACTAAACGCGCGCGCTGCGCAAATCCAGATCACACGCGCCACGCGCCGCACATCGAGGCAGGCAGAACCCATGGACTACGCAATTCGCGGCCGCAAGGCCATCGTGTGTGCCGCCAGCCAGGGACTGGGCAAGGGGTGCGCCCTCGCGCTGGCGCGCGAAGGCGTCGACGTCGTGCTCATCGCCCGGGGTGCGGACGCGCTGCACGCCACCGCCGAGGAGATCCGGGCTGCGACCGGGGTCGAAGTCACGGCGGTGGTCGGCGATGTTACGTCGGCAGACGGCCGGGCGGCGCTGCTCGCCGCGTGCCCGCAACCCGACATTCTCGTCAACAACGCGGGCGGCCCGCCTATCGGCGATTTCCGCGACTGGGACGAGGCCGTCTGGCAGAAGGCCGTCAACGACAACATGATCACGCCGATCATGTTGATCCGTGCCGTGGTCGACGGCATGAGCGAGCGGCGCTTCGGGCGCATCGTCAACATCACGTCGCGTTCGGTGAAGGCGCCGCTGCCGCACCTCGGCCTGTCCAATGGTGCGCGCGCAGGACTGACCGGCTTCGTCGCCGGTCTCGCCCGCCAGGTCGCGAAGCACAACGTGGCGATCAACAACCTGCTGCCAGGCCCGTTCGCCACGCAGCGGCAGACCGATGGGCTGCGCAAGCTCGCGGCAAAAGCAGAGCAGGACTACGACGTCTTCGCCAAGGGGCAGATGGCTGCCGTACCCGCGAATCGTTTCGGCACGGCGGAGGAGTTCGGGCAAGCCTGCGCGTTCCTGTGCAGCGCGCAGGCCGGCTACATCATCGGCCAGAACCTGCTGATTGACGGCGGCGCGGTGAACCTGTCGATGTAGGAGCGGACATCGCGCCACCCGTCAGCGGCAGAATGCAAACGTTGCGCGGCCCCGCTGGCCGCCGTCACCCGCCTTTGCTGTGCGCTGTTGCGCCGAGCCCGGCGCGGACGACCTGCGTGGCCGACCGACGAGTGACCGGGCTGAATGTGCAGATGGGAATCCCGGGACGACCACTGGACTTCGCCCCAAGACATGCAAGGTAATGCACCGCGGCTGGATCAGCTGACGTCGCTGCGCTTCTTTGCGGCCGCGATGATCGTGGTCCTGCACATGCAGGTGCTCGGCCTGTTCGGGATCAGGACTGCCGGCGTTGCCTGGGGCCAGGGCGTTTCATTCTTCTATGTCCTGTCAGGTTTCATCCTGTTGTATGTGTATCCCAGCCTCGAGGCGGATGGCGCCACCGCGCGTTTCTGGCGGGCCCGCATCGCGCGGATCTGGCCGGCCCATCTTGCCACCCTCGTGCTGGGCTTCTGGCTGCTTTCCTATCGCTGGGAAACCGAGACTGCGCTTGCCAACCTTTTCATGGTCCAGGCGTGGATACCGTTGTCGAAGTATTTCTTCTCCTACAACGCGGTGTCGTGGAGTATCTCGGTCGAATTCCTGTTCTATCTGGCCTTTCCGCTCCTGGTCCGTAATTTCAATGGCAACTGGTGGGTGAAGCTCGCGATCGCCGGTGCCGTGGTGCTCGTACTCGCCGTATCCTCGGACCTGTGGTCGCTTCCGCGCTTCGGCAGCCAGGAGGACGGGTCAGCGGCGACACTCGTCACACGGGAAGGCCTGCTCGTCAACAACCCGCTGCCCAGGCTCTTCGAATTCATTTTCGGCATGTGCGTTGCGCTGGCGTGGCGCAAGAATCGACCGTCCGATGCCGTGTGGCCCGCGACGGGACGCGAACTGGGCGTCATTGCGCTTTGTGCGCTTTCGGTTAGGTTCACGCCCGCGATCGCCAACTGGTGGCAGCATTCGTTGCACGGATCACCGGGCCTTGCGGTCTGGTTCACCCACAGCGGATCGATGTTCGCGTTTGGGTTGCTCATCTACGTGATGGCGCAGGGGCGGGGATGGGTGTCGCGCGGATTGGCCCATCCCGTACTGGTGCTCCTGGGCGAGATCAGCTTTTCCATCTACCTGATCCACCAGATCCTCCTGATCTTCTGGCGTACCCACCTGACGAGCGCGATGCCCCTGCCGGATTCGGCATTGCTTGGCGCGTTCGTCGCGATACTCCTGCTGGCTTCGTATTTGATGTGGGTGTACGTGGAGATGCCGGCACGCCGCCTGATCGTCGGGCGTGCCCGGATTCACGGCAGCGGTGTCATGGCAGATTCCTGGCGGGCGAACGGACCGCTGAGCCGCAGGGCACTGTTCGCCGCGGTCGCCCTGCTCAGCGCCGGCTTCGTCGTTGCGTACGAAGTGGGCAAGGATCGCGGCACCGGCACGCGCAACGCGGAGGCAATCACCCCGGATGCGCTCAGGCATTACGTCGGCACCAACTTCGACCGCCTGTTCACGCTGCGCGGCATTTCCATGCAATGCAAGTCCGACGGCTTGCATGTAAGCCTCGCCTGGCAACGCAATGCGACTCAGTCGGTGCCCTTCACGACCGCAGTGCACCTGATCGACACGGCGGGAAACATCCTCGCGCAAGCCGATTACCGTCAATCGCTGGGAATGCCGGATTTGGCGGCGGGAACCATCACCGTCGATGCGCTGGTCATTCCACCTGGCGCGTTCAAGGAGGGCGCCGTGGCCCTCGCGCTGGGTCTGTACGATGATTCAGCCCGGCTGCTGACGATCGATCGCGGACCCACGGATTGGGCGGGCCGGCGGCTGGTCGTTCCGGTCGCGCGGTGCGCACAACCGACGGTTCATTGAGCCTCGGCGGTGCAGGCTGCGGCGGCGAAGGCGCCCGGATTCGCGGCAGGGCGGTGGATCAGGCCGGCTTCGTCGCCGACTGCAGTCTGCGCACGATCTGTTGCACGGCGTCGGTCTGCATTTCCCGCAGCAGCCGCTGCTCCTGCAGGTCGCGCGCGAGAACCTGCGTTTCGTTGAACGTATACGAACGGCGGATCACGATTTCGCCCGACGGCATCCAGTCGGCGCCCTGCTTGTCGCGCAGGCGGAACTGCACGCGCTTGATGAGCTGGTATTCGCGCACCGAGCCGCCGGACGACAGCGACAGGACTTCCTTGTCGTCGACGACGACAGGCACTTCGAGCACGACATCGGCGCTTGCCGCCGAATCGACGACCTTGGCATCGCTGGCCGCAGCGAGCGCGCGCGTCAGCTCGAGCGACAGCGGCGGCGAGGTCGGAGCGTTGACGAAGATCGACGAGAACGGGTAAGTCGCCTGGCCGCGCAGATGGAAGCCGCAGCCGGCGATGGTCAGCGCAATGACGGCGAGCAGCAGCCTTCGCATCAGACGACCACGTTCACCAGTCGTCCGGGAACGACGACGACCTTCTTCACCGGTGCGCCGTTGGCGTGCTTCTCGACCTCGGCACTGGCGCGGGCCGCGGCTTCGATGGCGACGCGATCCGCAGTCGCGGCGACGACGATCTTGCCGCGCAGCTTGCCGTTTACCTGCAGCACCAGTTCGATTTCATCCTGCTTGAGCGCCGCCGGGTCCACTTCTGGCCACGGCGCGTCGAGGAGATCGCCGTCCTGCGCGGCAAAACCCAAGTCGTGCCACAGCACCCACGTCGTGTGCGGGGTGACCGGATACATGATGCGCAGCAGGATGGACAGCCCCTCGCGAATGAACGCGGCGGCGCCGCGCGCATTCCCGGGGAGCGCTTCGAGCGTATTCAACATCTTCATGCCGGCGGAAACGACGGTGTTGAACTGGATGCGCTCGTAATCGTAGTTGGCCTGCTTGAGCGTGAGATGCAACTCGCGGCGGGCGGTGTGCACGGCCTCATCAGCGTCGCGATAATCGAACTTGCCGCCGGCCCGTGCGAGCAGTTCGGCCTGCGGCTGCGCATAAGTCCACAGGCGTTTCAGGAAGCGATGGGCGCCTTCCACGCCGGCGTTCGACCATTCGAGGGTTGCTTCCGGATGTGCCGCGAACATCACGAACAGTCGTCCGGCGTCGGCGCCGTACTGGTCGATGATGTCCTGCGGGTCGACGCCATTCAGCTTGGACTTCGACATCGTGCCCACACCACCGTACTGAACCGGCTGTCCGTCCGCCTTGAGCCGCGCCCCGCTGACGTGACCCGCCTCGTCATGTGTCACCTCGACGTCGGCCGGCGGATAATAATCGATGCCGCCCTTGGCGGTGCGCCGGAAATAGATGTGATTCAGCACCATGCCCTGCGTGAGCAGCCGCGTGAACGGCTCGTCCATCTGCACCAGGCCCATGTCGCGCATCACTTTGGTCCAGAAGCGCGCGTAGAGCAGGTGCAGGATCGCATGGGTGATGCCGCCGATGTACTGGTCCATCGGGTTCCAGTACGCATTGCGCCGGTCGACCATCGTAGCCGCATCCGGACACGTGTAGCGCATGTAGTACCACGCGGAGTCGACGAAGGTGTCCATCGTGTCGGTCTCGCGCCGCGCCGGCGCACCGCAGCGCGGACAGGGCACATCGACGAAATCCGCCCGCTTGGCCAGCGGGTTGCCGCTCCCGTCGGGGACGCAATCCTCCGGCAGCACGACGGGCAAATCCTTTTCCGGCACCGGTACCGCGCCGCACGCGTCGCAGTGGATGATCGGAATCGGCGTGCCCCAGTAGCGCTGGCGTGAGATCCCCCAGTCGCGCAGCCGATAGGTAGTTTTCTTTTCACCCAGGCCGAGCACCGCCAGGTCGGTCGCGATCGCGTCCACGGCAGCTTCGTAGTGCAATCCGTCGTAGTTGACCGAGAACACGCAGCGTCCTCGCGTCTTGTCGGCGTACCACGGCTGCCACGCATCGGCCGAGAATTCCTCGTCGGGGACCGCGATCACCTGCTTGATCGGCAGGCCGTATTTCTTCGCAAAGGCGAAGTCGCGTTCGTCGTGCGCCGGCACGCCCATCACCGCGCCGTCGCCGTAACCCATCAGCACGTAGTTGCCGACCCAGACTTCGACCGATTCCCCGGTCAGCGGGTGTTTGACGTACAGGCCGGTCGGCATGCCCTTCTTGTCCATGGTCGCGAGATCGGCCTCGATCAGCGAGCCATGTCGGCACTCGTCGACGAAGGCGGCCAGCGCCGGATTCGACTTCGCCGCATGCGTGGCCAGCGGATGCTCGGCGGCGACCGCGCAGAAGGTGACGCCCATGATGGTGTCGGCACGCGTGGTGAACACCCACAGCTTCCCGTCCTGGATCGGCGCATCCGTTGCATCACGGATGTCGTGCGGAAAGGCGAAGCGCACACCGACGCTCTTGCCGATCCAGTTCGCCTGCATCGTCTTCACCCGCTCGGGCCAGCCCGGCATCTTGTCGAGGAACGCGAGCAGCTCCTCGGCGTAGTCGGTGATCTTCAGGTAGTACATCGGGATTTCGCGCTTTTCCACCGGCGCACCCGAACGCCAGCCGTGCCCATCGATGACCTGCTCGTTGGCGAGCACGGTCATGTCCACCGGGTCCCAGTTGACCACGCCGGTCTTCAGGTACGCGATGCCTTTTTCCAGCATCTTGAGGAACAGCCACTGGTTCCACTTGTAATACGCCGGATCGCAGGTCGCGAACTCGCGCGACCAGTCGATCGCCCAGCCCATCGCCTCGCATTGCTTCTTCATGTATGCGATGTTCTCGTACGTCCACTGCGCCGGTGGCACGCGGTTCTTCATCGCCGCGTTCTCGGCAGGGAGGCCGAAGGCGTCCCAGCCCATCGGTGTCAGCACGTTGTAGCCGCGCATGCGCAACTGGCGCGTCATCATGTCGTTGATCGTGTAGTTGCGCACGTGCCCCATGTGCAGCACACCGGACGGATACGGCAGCATCGATACGCAGTAGTACTTGGGCTTGTCGCTGCGCTCGGTGGCGCGATAGGCATCAGCTGCCTTCCACCCAGCTTGCGCGGTGGCCTCGATGTCGTGCGGATTGAAAGGCTTGATGGTCACGGAATTGGACACTTGCGCGCGGATCGGGATGGGCACGGATGCGTGGCGACGAAACCCTCTCCGATCGGGCAACAACGGCCAGCGCGTGCGGGAGGCCGATTATACCGGCGGGGTCCCGCTCGATACGCAAAGCCACGGCGGATCAAAGCAACACCCAGATGCCCAGCATCGCGAACAGCGCGGCTGCGGCCATGCGCACCGCGCGGAATGGGATGCGTTCGGCCGCCGCCTTGCCGATGAAGACCGTCGGGACGTTGACCAGCAGCATTCCCAGCGTCGTGCCGATCACCACGGCGGTGAGCGAAGGAAACCTGGCGGCCAGCATCACGGTGGCCACCTGGGTCTTGTCGCCCATCTCGGCTAAGAAGAATGCGATCGTGGTGACGCCAAACACGCCCCAGCGCGACACCGGCGGCGCGGCGGTTTCCTCGAGCTTGTCGGGCTTGAGGGCCCACGCCGCCACCGCGAAAAACGACAGCGCCAGCAGCCAGCGCAACACGTCCGGCGCGATGGCCTGGCGCACCCAACTGCCGACCCAGCCGGCCAGCGCGTGATTGGCGAGCGTGGCGACGAAGATGCCCGCGACGATCGGCCACGGCCGGGCAAAGCGTGCCGCCAGCAGCAACGCCAGGAGTTGCGTCTTGTCGCCCAGTTCGCCGACGGCGACCACGGCCATGGAAACCAGCAGGGATTCGAGCATCGGGAGCCTGATGGCGGCCGCCAGTGCCGCGACCAGTGGATCGGTGGTAAGTGGGCTGGCCGTGCGCGGTCCACTACGGCCACGCCAGCCACGCCCATCTATGCTATTGTCATAAAATGGACAGGTGCGACGACTGCCGCGCCCGAACAAGCCATAATTCTAGCTTTTCGGCACGAACCATCGCCGTCGCCCGCGGACCAAATGCAACTGAACCCCCACTTTCAATGCTACGCATGCCGCGCGCGATTTTCCGACTGATCCTGCTGGCCTGCAGCGCTGCGCTGACCTTGGCTGCAGTCGCCGCGCCGGTCAAGACGCCGCATGTCGAGGCCGAGCTGGTGCCGGAGAGTACCGCGTTCGTGCCGGGCCAGCCGATGACCGTCGCGCTGCGCCTGCGGATGGCGGACGGCTGGCATACGTACTGGCGCAATCCGGGCGATTCTGGCCTGCCTACGACGATTGCCTGGAACCTTCCCGCCGGCGCGACCGCCGGTCCGATCCAGTGGCCGGTGCCGCATGCGCTGCCCGTGGGCCCGCTGGTCAACTATGGCTACGAAGGCACGGTCCTGCTGTTGTCGGACGTGCATGCGCCGGACGGCTTGAAGCCGGGTGACACGGTCACCATCGCGGCCAAGGCCGAGTGGCTGGTCTGCAAGGAAACCTGCATCCCGGAAGAGGGCGACCTCGAACTGACGCTCCCCGTCGCCGAGCGTTCCGATCCCTATCCGCAGTGGGGCACGGCCATCGCCGCGGCACGCGATGCGCTGCCGCGGCCGATACCCGGCTGGCTCGCCGCTGCGCGCGGCGACGGCCAGAAAGTGGTCCTGACGCTGACCGCGCCGGCCGGCGTGGCTTCGCCGGCGGACGTGCATTTCTTTCCCTATGACGAGGGCCGGATCGAAGCCGCGGCCCCGCAGACGTTCGCCCAAGAGGTCAATGGCACCTACGTGCTGACGCTGCCTGTTGCCAACCAACTCGCCCCCGACTTCACGCGAGTGGCCGGGGTCGTTAGCAGCAGCAACGGCTTTGCGGGCGGTGGCGCGCAAACGCTGGCGCTGACGGTCGACGTGCCGCTGACCGGTACCGTGGTGGCCGGGCCCAAGCCGGCCAGCGCGCCGGCGCCAGCCTTGAATCTCGCGCCGCCCGTGCCGGCCGCGGCCCCCCTTTCACTGTGGCTGGCCATGGTATTCGCCTTCTTCGGCGGCATCGTGTTGAACCTGATGCCCTGCGTGTTTCCGGTGCTGTCGCTCAAGGCGCTTTCGCTCGCCGCCCCGGGCCACGAGGACCGCCGGCGCCTGCGTATGGAGGGATTGGCGTTCGGCGCCGGTGTGATCGTCACTTTCGTGGCACTTGCCGCAGCGCTGCTGGCGTTTCGCGCGGCCGGCGAGCAGCTGGGCTGGGGCTTCCAGCTGCAGTCGCCGGCGGTGGTGACGGCGCTGGCTGTCCTCTTTTTCGTGCTCGCGCTCAATCTGTCCGGGGCGTTCGAGTTCGCGACGCTGGTGCCTTCTTCCGCCGCCGGGTGGACGGCACGCAACCCGTACGCCAATGCCCTGCTTTCCGGGGTCCTTGCGGTGGTCATCGCGTCGCCGTGCACGGCGCCTTTCATGGGCGCGGCGTTGGGCTTTGCACTGGCCCAGCCGGCATTGCTGACGTTGCTGGTGTTCGTTGCGCTCGGCCTCGGCATGGCCTTGCCGCTGGTTCTGCTGGCCTGGTTTCCCGCCTGGCGCCGTGTCCTGCCCAAGCCCGGCGCCTGGATGGAACGGTTGAAGCAGCTACTCGCCTTTCCGCTGTACGCGACCGTAGCGTGGCTCGTCTGGGTGCTGGGCGCCCAGCTCGACAACGACGCGGTGGTGCGGCTGTTGGTGACGCTCGTGGTCTTGGCGTTCGGCCTGTGGGCCTGGCGGGTTTATCGCGGCGGCGGCGCCGCGGCCTGGAGCGTGGCCGCTCTGTCCGGGCTGGTCGGCGCGCTGGTGGTGGCCTGGCCGCTGTTTGCCGGGTCGGCCGCCGGCGAAGTCGCGGCGAACGGGATGCCGGCGCGCGCGGAGGCGGCCGGAGGGTGGCAGCCCTACTCGGCCACGCGCGTGAACGAGTTGACCGGGGGCAGGAAGGCGGTGTTTGTCGACTTCACCGCGGCGTGGTGCGTGACCTGCCAGATGAACAAGCGCCTGGTGCTCAACGATACGCAGGTCATGGAGGCGATGCGGGCGAGCGGGGTCGAACTGATCCGCGCGGACTGGACCCGGCGTGACCCGGCGATCACCCAGGCGCTGGCGGCCCTTGGCCGGCAGGGCGTGCCGGTGTACGTTCTGTATCGTCCGGGCAAGGAACCGCTGGTGCTCCCCGAAGTCCTACAGCGGCAGACGGTGCTCGACGCGCTGGCGACGCTGTAGCCGGCTTGCGGCGGCTGTCCGCCTTACCTCAACCACTTATTGCGAGGTTGTCCCGATGTTACCTCCGATCTCCCTGCGCCTGCTTCCAGCCGCGCTGGCATTCGTGATGGCGACCGCGATGGCATCGTCGCCCGGCACGGCGGCGCCCGAATTTTCGCTGAACGACACTACCGGCAAGACCGTCAAGCTTTCCGACCACAAGGGCAAGTTCGTCGTGCTCGAGTGGACCAACCCCGAGTGCCCGTTCGTGCAGAAGCACTACAACAGCAAGAACATGCAAGACCTGCAGAAAGAATGGGGCGGCAAGGAAGTCGTGTGGCTGTCGATCAATTCCACGAACGAGAGCAGCGGCGAGTTCAAGACCGCCGCGCAAATGGCGAGCTGGATGAAGACGCAGGGCGCCGCCCAGAATTCCACGCTGATCGACGCCACCAGCGCCACCGGCCGCGCCTACGCCGCGAAGACGACGCCGCACATGTTCGTGATCGATCCGACCGGCAAGATCCTCTACAACGGCGCGATCGACGACAAGCGCTCGGCCAATCCCGCCGACGCCAGGACGGCGAAGAATTACGTGCGCGCCGCGCTGACCGAAGCCACCACAGGCAAGCCGGTCACCGTGGCCAGCACGACGCCGTACGGGTGCAGCGTCAAGTACTGACGCGGTGGTGCGGCCCGGAGCGTCGAGGCATGCCGGACGCGCCGTGCGTGACCGGTTCGCGTTGATCGGCCGCGCATCGTGACGCTCGAGACCTGGCTCGCGTTCCTGGTCGCGTCGGCGCTCATCAGCGTCTCGCCAGGTGCCGGCGCCATCTCGTGCATGGCGGCGGGATTGCGCTTCGGTCTGCCGCGGGCGATGTGGAATACGGCCGGGCTCATCGGCGGCATCCTGTTCGTGCTGACCATCGTGGCGCTGGGCCTCGGCGCAGTGCTCATGGCTTCGACGATTGCCTTCACGGCGATCAAGTGGCTCGGCGTCGCCTACCTGGTGTGGCTCGGCATCGTGCAGTGGCGGGCCGCCCCGGTGTCGATCGACGAAGCCGCGCGAGCGAGCGACGTCGGAGGCACGCGGCGCGCGCTCCTGTTGCGCGGCTTCCTGGTCAATGCGACCAACCCCAAGGGCATCGTGTTCATGCTTGCGGTGCTGCCGCAATTCATCGATCCGGCGAAGCCGCAGCTGCCGCAGTACCTGATCTGCGGGGCCACGCTGGTGTGCACCGATCTCGTCGCGATGACGTTCTACGCAGGTTTCGCCGCCAAGGTGTTGCGGCTGGTGCGCGGCCCCGGCGAAGGTGCGACTTATGAATCGCGCGTTCGGCGGCCTGCTGGTCACGATGGCGGCGCTGCTCGCGACGTTCAAGCGGGCTGCTTAGGCACGCCAGCACCGGGTTGGCGACGCGCGCGCCGCGCGGCCGCCGTTCGACTTGCGCAGTCCCGGAGCGCGCAGCGGCGCAAAACTGACGGCCGACGGCTACGGCGTGAGCCCGAGTTCCCGGAACGCGGCGCGCGCGCCATCGATGCCGACCACGCGCCGCGTGACCATGCCGAGACTCGCCGCCGCATCGACGTTGATCGCGTTGTCGTCGATGAAGAGCACCCGCTCCGCCGGCGCGTCCATCGCTGCGAGCACATGCTGGAAATAGTCGGCGTCGGGCTTCAGCTTGCCGACATGGTGCGACGGAAAGTTGTGATCGAAGGCCTGGTCCAACGACCATTCGCCGGTGAAGCGCTGCCAGTGGATCTCGTTGGTATTGGACACGCTGGCGATCCGGTAGTGCGGACGCACCTGCGCGAGCAATTCGAGTGCGCCCGGGAACAGCGCGCGTGGCCAGAGCGTGAACGCCTGCAGGAATTCTTCCGTCTTCACCGGCACGCCGAACTCCTCGATCAGATCGCGGGCAAAGTCGTCGCGACCGATCGTCCCGGTTTCGAAGCGACGCACCGCGCTCGAGCGCAGCCAAAGCTTCCACAGTTCGTCCGTGGAGGCCACCGAGGGCGACCACTCGAGCATTTTCTCGACGCCGGCGAGCTCGATCAGCACGCCGCCCAGGTCGAACAGGATCACTTCGATATTGGTGGCATTCATGATTGGCGCAAGGCCAGCGTAAGGCCGAGTGGCACGAAAAGGACGGACAGGACGTTGCCGATCAGCACGATGGACGCCACCTTCGATGGCTCCTGCTGGAATTGCTCGGCGACCATGAAGTTGAGTACCGCGGGCGGCAGGCAGCCGAAAAGGATGAGCAGGCCCTGCTGCGCCGAATCGAGGCCGAGCAGCGGACCCAGCAGGGCGGCCATCGCAATGCCGGTCAATGGGCAGACCAGCCCACCGATGACGCCGAGGTGCCAATCCTCCCAGCGCACTTCGTACAGGCGCACGCCGAGCGAGATCAGCATCATCGGGATCAACGCGTCGCCGACCAGCTTGATGCCCACCGCCGTCCACTCCGGGATGGGGGGCTGCGTCAGTGCGAACGCGAAGCCGGCGATGGTGGACCACACCATCGGATTGCGCAGCAGGCGGCCGAAGCGCGCGTGATGGTCGACGATCCACGTCCCCAGCGTGAAGTGCAGCAGGTTGGAGATGGTGAACAGCGCCACCATGGCCGAGAAGCCGGCCTGTCCGTAGGCGAGCACGGCCAGCGGCAGGCCCATGTTGCCGCAGTTGTTGAACATCATCGGGGGGACGAACGTGCGCCGGTCCACATGCAGCAGCGTGGCGAACGGCCAGGCCAGGAGGCCCGAACCGAGCACGACGCCCAGGCTGCCGAGCATCAGCGGCAGGCTTTCGCCGACGTTGAATTCCTTGCTCGCCAGTGCCGAGAATATGAGGCAGGGCGCCAGCAGGTTCATGCTGATCCGGTTGACCATCGTCATGTCCGGCTTCGCACGGCGGGCGAAGAAATAGCCGACCACGATCACCAGGAACACCGGGAGGATGATTCCCAGTATCCGGTCAAGCATCGCGTGGCGCCGCTGCGGTCAAAGAATGTAGCGGGACAGGTTCTCGTCGGCCGCGATGTCGGCCAGCGTCGCGTCGACGAAGGCGCCGTCGATCACGACCACGTCGCCGGTGCGCTTGGCTGCGTTGAACGACACGTCGTCCAGCAGGCGTTCCATCACCGTGTGCAGGCGGCGCGCGCCGATGTTCTCCTGCTTGTCGTTGACCGCGAAGGCGATCTGCGCCAGCCGCTTGATGCCGTCGGGCGGAAAATCGAGGTGTACCTGCTCGGTCTCCAGCAGTGCCACGTACTGCCTGGTGAGACAGGCGTCCGTCTCGGTCAGGATCTTCTCGAAATCGGACACCGACAACGACGCCAGTTCGACGCGGATCGGGAAGCGACCCTGCAGTTCCGGAATGAGGTCCGACGGCTTCGAAAGGTGAAATGCGCCCGACGCGATGAACAGGATGTGGTCGGTCTTGACCATGCCGTATTTGGTGGTCACGGTCGTACCTTCGACGATGGGCAAGAGGTCGCGCTGCACGCCTTGCCGCGACACGTCGACGCCGTGCGCATCGGAGCGCGACGCGATCTTGTCCATCTCGTCCAGGAACACGATGCCGTTCTGCTCGGCCGCGACCAGCGCCTTGGCCTTGATGTCGTCCTCGTTCAGCAGGCGCGCCGCCTCCTCGTCGGTCAGGTACTTCATCGCGTCGGCGACCGACATCTTCTTCTGCTTGCGCCGTCCGGAGCCCATTTGCTGGAACATGCCCTGGATCTGGCTCGTGAGCTCTTCCATCCCCGGCGGCGCCATGATCTCCATCTGCGCAGGCATGGCGCTGACTTCGATCTCGATTTCGCGCTCGTCGAGTTGCCCTTCGCGCAGCATCTTCCTGAATTTCTGTCGCGTCGCCGTGTCCGCCGGCTTCATGTCGTCCAGATTCACTTCGCGCGCCGGCGGCAGCAGCACGTCGAGCAGGCGCTCCTCGGCATTGTCCGCGGCGCGGTCACGTACCTTGCGGGTCTCGGCTTCGCGCACGTCCTTGACCGCCACTTCCATCAGGTCGCGGATGATGGTGTCGACGTCGCGTCCGACATAACCGACTTCGGTGAACTTGGTCGCCTCGACCTTGACGAACGGCGCATCGGCGAGCCGGGCCAGGCGGCGCGCGATCTCGGTCTTGCCCACCCCGGTCGGGCCGATCATCAGGATGTTCTTGGGCATGATTTCCTGCCGCAGTGGCTCCGGCACCTGCTGGCGCCGCCACCGGTTGCGCAGCGCGATGGCGACCGCACGCTTCGCTGCCTCCTGGCCGACGATGTTCTTGTCGAGCTCGGAGACGATCTCTTCCGGGGTCATCTGGAACGACATTGCAAGCCTTCGGGTGCGGCGGAAATGAAAGCGGCCGCGCCATGGCGACGCGGCCGCTCCATTGTACCGG
Source organism: uncultured beta proteobacterium (assembly GCA_963756765.1). GTDB lineage: Bacteria > Pseudomonadota > Gammaproteobacteria > Burkholderiales > Casimicrobiaceae > VBCG01. The sequence continues at coordinate 45,715 of CAVWPC010000033.1, forward strand.
ACGTCTTCAGTCGGGAATCGTCAGCGTGTTCCCGGTGAACGTGATCTGGTTGCCGGCAGCGGGCGTGCCCGAGATCGGCGGCAGGTTGGCCGTGGTGATCGGCGGTGCGCTTCCCGGGGTGCCCCCGCGCGGCGTGGTCCGCACGACTTGGGCCGGCGGCAGCGGTGCGTTGGCGGTCAGGTGCGCGTACATCGCGTCCATCGCCTTGACGAAGTAGTAGTGCAACGGGATGAACGACGAGTCGAAGCCTGGCAGCAGTGCGTTGTCGATGAACGCGTCGAAGTGCTGCGCATTGGTGACCTCGATGTACGTAAGCTTCGAGTTCGTCCCCTCGACGATCTTGTTCTGGCCGTAGTACGGGCGCGAACTGAACGCGACCGGAACCAGCGCGTCGGCGCGGCCATGCACGATGATCGCCGGCTTGCCGTGCAGATTGGCCGTGCGGTAGACCTCCTTCACTCCGGTCTGCACGCGAACCGCGAAGGCGTCGGTGCCCGTCCACAGGTCGCGCTGGCAGATCGCGCCGTCGATGTTGTAGTCGAGCAGCCCCGTCGACGGCGAAACCGACGCCGGGCTGTTGAGCGCGCCGCCCGGCGCGTTGTTGTTGATGATGTTGATGCCGATCGTCGGCGGCACGCCGTTACTGTTGGAGAAGCTTTGCGCGAGCGCGGCAGCACCCAGCGCCGTCGGCTTGCCCGTCGCGTCTGTGGCGCCGAACGAAAAGCCGCAGAGGTTGTCCTTGACGCTGAAGCGGCCGTGGGTGTTGGAGTAGGTCGTCGCAATCGAATACGTGGCCAGCGCGTAGTGCGACGCATGCAGTATGTTGGATTCGGGCTGCCATCCGGCGGCGAGGAGCTGGTTCAAGGCGTCGGTGGCAATTTCGATCGTCGAATTGCCGGTGGCGAGCCCCTTGGCCTTGAGCGACGCGCAGCGGTTGGTTGCGAGGGCCGCGTTGATGAAGGCGGCGCCTGGTGAATTGGCGGCCGCCGGGGCGAGGGCCGCGCACGGCTGCAACAGGTTGGCGAGCGTGAAATAGTCGTACAGCGGCCGGCCGGTGCCCGGAAGCGAAACGCTGCCACGGTTGACGACCAGGTTGCCGCCCGGCTGAAGCTGGATGTTGGGTTCGGTGATGGCGACGCCGTCGATCAAGCCTTCGGTATCCTGCTCCGCGGCCGCCAGCGCTGCCCCGGCGCCATTGGAAACCGACGAAGCGATCACCAGCGTGTTGTCCGGCTTGAACTGCGGCTTGGCGCTGCCGTCGCCATTCCGCCCGGCACGCTCTTCGTTGATGATGTAGAACGCGAAGCGCACGGCGTTCAGCGTGTCGACCCCCCAGTCCTTTTCCGGATTCTGCTGCGAGTGCGCATGCTTGACGGCCTGCCGGTTGGGCGTGGCCGTGTTGAACGATGCGAGTTCGGCCGCGGTCAGCCCTGCGGTGAAATTCGATGCGGTCCCGGCAGCGGCGGCGCCCGAGCGCGTGCCGTTCTGGACGTTGACCGAGTCGGACGCAAGGTCGTGGATGCCGGTACCGGTTCCCTTGTCGGTGTAGGCGACCGCACAGCCGCGCTTCAGGCCCCATTCACCGGCACTGCCGATCGCCCCGTAGACACCGCGCGAGCCCGACGACGTTGCGGTCACGATGCACGCCTTCGCCGCGTCGAATGAAGTCGGGATCTGCACCATCATCGTCACGTTCTGCTTGCCGCTGCCATTGTCGGCATAGGCCAGGTATTCGGTCCCGGCGACCATGCCTTCGCCCAGCGTGGGATTGCCGTTGACGTCGAGATTCGGCCCATAGAGCGTGCCGTAGCCGCCGTTGGCCGCAACATCGACGATCGCCCGGTAGTTGACGTAGATCGCGAGCCGCCGAAGTTCGGCGACGGTCGGCGCCGTCGGCACCGCCACGGCCGGCGCCGCGCCGGCGAGGCCGGTCTTGCCCAGCCCCGCGGTCAACAGATCGTCGCTGACGCCGTCGTAGGCGGTCTTGGTCACGGAACCGACGAACGCGGGCTTGACGTTCGCTTCGGGCGTGTAGGTGTCTTCGCCCCAGCAGCCGGCGAGGAGGGTCGGCATTGACGCGAACATGACGGTGCATGCGATGAAACGGCGATCCATGAATTCCTCCGGGTGGCCGCGCTCAGCCGGCGCGGTGCACGCGATTCTACGCTGGGGTGCGATCGGCTTGGGCATCGCGAAGTCGGTGGCGGCGCTGCATCCCGCCGCCAGGGGTCGGCGCCGGCCAGCAGCGGCATGCCGCCGCTGCTGGCGGTCTACGGTGTTGCCCATCTCACCGCTACAGCGCGGGAAATGCAACAATTGCGGACATGGATTCCTTCTATCGAGTGGTGCTGGCCATGGTCGCCGCGGCGGCGGCCGCGGGTTGCACGATGTCAAAGGACGGCAAGGAGGTGCTGGCGGCGGGCGATGGCCTCGAGGCGCGCCTCATCCCCAAGGGTTCGACCGCGCTTGGCGCCGCGCGGATCTATGACACCCGTGACGGCGTCAGCTTTCAGATGCAGCTCATCAACGTGCCGACCGGGACCTACCGCGTGGCGTTGCACGAAAAGGGCAACTGCAGCTCACCCAATCTGTTTTCCGCGGGACCGGCATGGGCCCCGCCCGGTTCCGGGAAGTCCGGCGCAGACCTTTTTCCACCCTTCAACGTCAACTCGGACGGTGACAAGCCGTCCTATGTCACGACGATCCGCGGCGCGCACACCGAGGGACCGCAGTCGCTGCGCGGTCGACTGGTCGTCGTGTACTACGGCAACGAGATCACGGACGCCTTCCCGGGTCAGCCCAACAACCGCATCGCCTGTGGCGTACTGCAGTCGGTCAAGCCGATATTTTGATGCGCCGGTATCGGCGGCACGCGCTGCGCGTATGCTTGGCGATGTCGTGTTCTGACTGATCGATCCCATGGGCTTTCTCGCCGATCGCAGGATTCTCGTCACCGGTGTACTCTCCAATCGCTCGATCGCCTACGGCGTCGCGCGCGCCTGTCAGCGCGAGGGTGCCACGCTCGCATTCACCTACGTCAACGACGAGCTGAAGGACCGGGTCGTCAAGCTGGCGGCGGATTTCGGCACGTGTCCCGTCCTGCGTTGCGATGTCGCGCGCGACGACGACGTCGACGCGCTGTTCGCTTCGCTCGGCGCGGAATGGGGCGGGCTCGACGGCCTGCTGCATTCGATTGCCTTTGCGCCGCGCGAGGCACTGGCCGGCGATTTTCTCGCCGGCATGTCCCGCGGCGCGTTCGCCACCGCGCACGATATCTCGAGCTACAGCCTGGCCGCACTCGCCAGGGGCGCGCGTCCGTTGATGCAGGGACGTAACGGCGCTTTGGTGGCGCTTACTTACCTCGGGGCCGTGCGCGCGCTCGCCAACTACAACGTCATGGGTCTCGCGAAGGCGAGCCTCGAAGCGAACATCCGCTATCTCGCTTCGTGCCTCGGGCCCGAGCAGATTCGCGTCAACGGCATTTCCGCAGGCCCGATCAAGACGCTGGCCGCGGCCGGCATCGGCGGTTTCTCGAAGATTTTGCGCTTCGTGGAGAAGACCGCGCCGCTGCGCCGCAACGTCACGATCGACGAAGTGGGCAACGTGGCCGCCTTCCTGCTGTCCTACCTCGCGAGCGCGATCACCGGCGAGATCACCTACGTCGACGCCGGCTTCTCCACGGTGGCGGCCGGCCTGGGCGACGAGTAGCGGCGAGTCGCATGCCGACGGACCGCTACGACGCCGTCATCGTCGGCGGGGGTCACAACGGGCTCGTCTGCGCCGCGTACCTGGCGGCGTCGAACCAGTCGGTCTGTGTCCTCGAGCGGCGCGGCATCGTCGGAGGCGCGGCGGTCACCGAGGAATTTTATCCGGGGTTTCGCAACTCGACCGCCAGTTACACGGTAAGCCTGCTCGATCCACAGGTGATCCGCGACCTTAATCTCGCGGCACACGGCCTAGTGATTCGCGAGCGGCCCGTCGCCAATTTTCTGCCGCTGCCCGACGGGCGATCGTTGCAGGTCGGCGGCGGGCTTGCCGCCACGCAGGCGGAAGTCGCCAAATTTTCCCGCGCCGACGCCGATGCGCTGCCTGCGTACTACGCGATGCTGGAGCGCATTGCCGCGGTCCTGCGCGAACTGCTCGGCACGACGCCTCCGAATGTGCGGACCGGAACCGTGCATGATCTCGCGGCCCTGTTCGACGTGCTGAAGGCGAGCAAGGGTTTCCGCGCGCTCGATCTGGCCGCGCGCCGCGATCTCATGGACCTCCTGCTCAAGAGCGCGGGCGACGTGCTCGACCGCTGGTTCGAGAGTGCGCCGGTCAAGGCCGTGTTCGGCTTCGATGCGGTGGTCGGGAACTTCGCAAGTCCCTACACGCCGGGTTCGGCTTATGTGCTGCTGCATCACGTTTTCGGCGAGGTCAACGGCAAACAAGGGCAGTGGGGCCACGCCGTCGGCGGGATGGGCGCGATCACCCAGGCCATGGCCGCCGAGTGCACGGCGCGTGGCGTGACGATCCGTACCGGCGCGGCGGTACGGCGCGTAGTCATCGAGGGTGGTCGGGCGACGGGTGTGGAACTCGACAATGGCGAGGTGATCCTGGGCGACCGCGTGATCGCAAATGTCAATCCGAAACTGCTCTTCGAGCAACTGGTGGCGCCCGAGCACCTGGAGGACGATTTCCGCGACCGCATGGCCGGCTACCGCTGCGCGTCGGGCACGTTCCGGATGAACGTGGCCCTGTCCGCGTTACCCGATTTCTACGCGATTCCCGGTGGCTCCGCGCAGCCGCATCACGGCGCCGGCATCATCCTGGCGCCCTCGCTCGAGTACATGGAACGTGCGTACTTCGACGCGCGGACGCACGGCTGGTCGCGCGCGCCGATCGTCGAGATCCTCATCCCGTCGACGGTCGACGATTCGCTGGCGCCCGTGGGCGCACATGTGGCGAGCCTGTTCTGCCAGCACGCCAATCCGCGCCTCGATGGCGTGCGGCCCGGCACCTCTTGGGACGACGTGCGCGAGGAGGTGGCCGATGTGATGATCGCCACGGTCGACGCGTTCGCGCCGAACTTTGCCGCCAGCGTGCTTGGCCGCCGGATCCTGACCCCGCTCGACCTGGAACGCGAGTTCGGCCTCATCGGCGGCGACATCTTTCACGGCGCGCTGTCGCTCGACCAGCTGTTCGCGGCGCGCCCGGTGCTCGGCCACGCCAATTACCGGATGCCGGTGCGTAACCTGTATCTGTGCGGGTCGGGCGCGCATCCGGGCGGCGGCGTGACCGGCATCCCCGGCCGCAATGCCGCACGCGAAATCCTGCGCGACGCGCGCGTGCGCCGATAGCGCGATGAGTGCGGTGGCGAATCTCGCGTCCCTGCTGGTGCGTACCGCGCGTTGCTGGCCGCGGCTGCCGGCGGTCGCGCGGGGCGGTGCGATGCTGCACGACTATGCCGGACTCGCGCGCCGCAGCGCTGCGCTGGCGGCGGGCATGCGCCAGGCGGGACTTGCGCCAGGCGAGCGCGTCGCGCTGGTTTCGTCCAACGTGCCGGAGTACGTCGAGGCGCTGTTTGCCTGCTGGTGGGCGGGCCTGGTCGCCGTGCCGGTCAACGCCAAGCTGCATCCGAAGGAACTCGCGTTCGTGCTTTCCGACAGCAGCGCGCGCTGGACGCTGGTCGACCGGCACTGGGAGGCCGTGTTGCAGGGTGGTGCATCGGCCCCACCCGCTTCGACGCGTACATTGGTCCTCGGGGGATCCGAGTACGAGTACCTGCTCAAGAACGCTGCGGCGGACGGCGCGGGTGAGGCGCCGCTGCCCGTAGCCCCGATCGCACCAGCGTGGCTGTTCTATACCAGCGGTACCACCGGCCGGCCCAAGGGCGTGGTGATCAGCCACGCCAACCTGCACGCGATGGCAGCGTGTTTCCTGAGTGACGTCGAGGCAATCGCGCCCGGCGATTCCATCCTGCATCCGGCGCCGCTGTCGCACGGCTCGGGCCTGTATATCGTTCCGCACGTCGCCCGCGGCGCGGTGAACGTGATTCCCGAATCGGGTGGCTTCGATCCGGACGAAATCGCGGCGTTGCTGCGCACGTGGCCGCGTACCCTCTTCTTCGCCGCGCCCACGATGGTGAAGCGCCTGGTCGAGGCGCCCTCGGTGCACACCCTACCGCTCGATCGGCTCAAGTGCATCGTCTACGGCGGCGGGCCGATGTACGTCGAGGATTGCAAGGCGGCGTTCGCGGTGCTCGGTCCGCGTCTGGCGCAGATCTACGGACAGGGGGAATCGCCGATGACCATCACGGCGATGGATCGAACGCTCGTGGCCGACGCGATCGCGCGCAATGACATCGCGCGCCTCGGATCCGTCGGCTGCGCGCAAACGGGTATCGACGTACAGGTCGGTGACGCGGCCCTTGGCGCAGGCGAGATCGGTGAGGTGCTGGTGCGTGGACCGACGGTGATGCAGCGCTACTGGAACAACGAGGAAGCGACGGCGCGGACGCTGGCCAATGGTTGGCTCCACACCGGTGATGTCGGCATGCTTGACGCGGACGGCTTCCTCACGCTCAAGGACCGCTCGAAAGACCTGATCATCAGCGGTGGCAGCAACATCTATCCGCGCGAAGTGGAGGAAGTGCTGCTGCTGCATCCGGATGTGGCGGAGGTGGCGGTAGTCGGCCGTGCGCACCCGGACTGGGGCGAAGAGGTCGTGGCGTTCGTCGTGCCACGACAGCGGCTCCCGTCCACCGCCGCCCGGGCTGCGTTCGAGGCGGCGCTCGACGCGCTGTGCCTCGACCACATCGCCCGTTTCAAGCGTCCCAAAGGATATGTGCTGGTCGACGCATTGCCCAGGAACAGTACCGGCAAGGTGCTCAAGACGGACCTGCGCGCGTCCCTGCGGTCAAAGTGAGCACGCCGGCCGCCGCACCGGGACGGGAGCGGTGACCGGCGGATGAAAGGCGAGTTCGCCGGTGGGATGCGGTGCCGGATCGGTCTGCGTGCAATTCGGGTTCCCGGCCAGGCGTGCCGCCAGGCGGCGCTGCGTGCCGTTCAGTTCAGCGGGTCGTGCCGACCTTGGGCCCCGGACCGACCATGCGCAGCGCGCCATTGTTGATGAGCCGCTTAATCTCGGGGGACACCATGATCGCGTTCTTGGCCGCAACGCGCAGGCGGTCAACCCCCTCGTCATCGAGGACAAAAGAGGTGGGAAGGGTATTGAGGTAGTCGCGTTCGGCCTTGTCCGGAAGCACGCCGAACGAAACCTCGATGACGCGGATGTTGATGTCCGGTGCCCGCATGACGCTGGGCAGCTTCTCGGCAAGCGCGGGATAGGATTTGATGGCGTCACGCACTTCCCGCAGCGACGCCCAGTGCGCCTGGATGTCACGCAACGTTTCGACCGTGTCATAGGAATAGCGATCGATCGGCGTGCCGGTTGCCTTGAGCAACACGTCGAAAAGCCCCGGCGGATCCTCGTGCAGGTTCCAGTCGTTGGGCGGTGTCGCGAGCGAATTGACCACGAAGATGAAGATATTGCGCACGTGGTCGTAGGGGGTCGGCTGTCCCATGGCGTGCAACGACTCGAAGGTCGACAGCACGTCGAGCACGCCGCGCATGCCGACATTGTCCGAAACCCCGCCGTCGACGAGGTGCAGGTAGGGACGGCGCTTGCGGTCGGCGAATGCCTGCATTTCCTGCAGCCGCTTCACGGTGCGCGCGGCCGGCCGGGGCGGATTGGGATTGTCGAGGAATTCCCGTGCCCACGACGGCAACTCGTAGCCGCAGGTACCGCCATAGTTGTCGATGGTGATCGACGACAGGACGACCGGGACCGCCGAGGACGCGGCCGCGGCCCGCGCCAGGCGGATGCTGTCGAGTTTGGTGCACAGCACGTCGAAATTCTCGGGGTTGAAGATGAGCCGTGTCCCGTCCGCGAGATCGGTCGCGCTGACCAGGACCCGCGGGCCGTCGCGCTTCAGGTCCTTGTAGGTCGCGCCCTTGAACAGGATCTCGTCGTACATGTTGGCGGCGAGCTCCGACCGGCCCCATCCGGTCGAACCGAGCGAAAGCCAATTGGCCGGGTCGAGTGCCCGCTTGATGAGTTCGCCCTGCACGTTGCGTTTGAGGAAGCTCGTCTCATAGATGTCGAAGAGCTGGTCGCCGTACAGGCCGAACGCCAATGCAGTAAAACTGCCGCCGGAGATGCCGGTGATCACGTCGACCGTGTCGAGCACCCGCACCCTGCGGCCGCTCTTGGTCGTCACTTCCATGTCGCGCAAGGTTTCCAGCACACCGTACGAAAACGCGGCCGCGCGCGTGCCGCCGCCGGAGAAGGCGAGGACCACCATGGTCGCGTTGTCTTCCGCGAGCTGCGACGGGCGCTCGACTCGTTGCGGCTTGTCCGGTACGTAGTGCGTCAGCGGCGCGTTGACGGGCCGCGTTGCGCAGGCGCCGAGAAGAGCGGCCAGCGCAAGTGACAATGCGACTGCCCGCAAGGACCGCGCCGCCGATCGATCCGGTGCAACCGCGGCGCACCACAGTGTCGTGAAGTGCATGGACCTCCCCAGGTTCCCCGCGCCCCCGGCAAACGTCGCGGCGTCGGGTGCGCGGGCGTTGCGCAGGCAGCGAACCGAGGACCGCCTGCGCGAACTCCCGTGGCGAATAAATCCGAAGTCAGCCGATAAGCCGGGTTCTGTTACGGCGCGCTCGAAGCAGCGCTATGACCGTCATTCCTCTAGGCGCACCGTTGCCGATGCGCTCGAGCCACCTACCCGCGGACTAGACGAGCAGCCTGTCATGCCAACAGCACGTCCGCTTACTTGGTGTTGCTCCGGATGGAGGTTGCCGCGTTTCACCCGCTCCCGTTTGACCGGGAGCGACTCGTCTCTGTGGCCCTGTTCCTCGCCTTCGTCGGCCGCGCTAGCGGCGACTTATAGCGTCCGGGAGTTACCCGGCATCCTGCTCTGCGGAGCCCGGACTTTCCTCCCCCCTCCAACGGTTTGCACCCTGGAAGGCGGCGACGGTCTGGCTGGCTTCGGACTGCGGATTCTACGCGCTTCGCGATGTCCCCGAAAGGCGAATCGTGCCGTCGCACGCCCCGCCGCGTCGGGCGACGCGTGCCGGGTCATAGAGGGGAGAACGAGACCGACTTGAGTATCTTGTTTTCCTGGTACTGCACGTTGCCGCCTTCCGCGCTCTTGCGTCGATACGCGATCCACGCGGGATCGGCTTCCATCGCGGCCCGGCGCTGCTCGCGATCGGCGAGACTCGCGTATCCCCACAGATGCACGACCTGGTTCTGCGTGCCGATCTCGGTGGCGAAGTAGCCGAGCGGCTTGCCGAGATGGCGGATCTGCACGGGCAGGCCTTCGGCTTCGTACAACTCCAGGAACGCCTTGAGCCGACCGGGGATCATGGTGTAAGTGCGCAGGTCTACGATCATTGCGATTGCTCCGTTGGTTGCGTTGCAGGCTTGATGCGGTGGCATTTGCTTCGTTTGCGTTCCGCGCCGCCAATCGTTGCCGCGAGCGCGATCGCCGCCGTTGCGGCAGCTCAGGCGTCGGCGAGCACCTTCCACCGCACGGAGTCACCCGCCCGCAGGGCGACGATCGTTTCGCTGCCGTATGGATACGCGGAAGGAACCTCCCACGCCTCGCGCACGAGCCTGACGTGCCCCGGATTGCGCGGCAGGCCATAGAAGTCGGCACCGAAAGCGTGGGCGAAGCCTTCGAGCCGGTCGAGCGCGCCGGCGTCCTCGAAGGCCTCCGCATAGAGTTCGAGTGCCAGCGGCGCCGAGTAGCACCCGGCACACCCGCAGGCGTTTTCCTTGGTGTGCCGCGCGTGTGGCGCCGAGTCGGTGCCGAGGAAGAAGCGCGGACTGCCGGAGGTCGCTGCGGCGAGCAGCGCCTGACGGTGGGACTCGCGCTTCAGGATGGGGAGGCAATAGTAATGCGGTCTGATTCCCCCTGCGAACAGCGCGTTGCGCGACCAGTTGAGATGCTGCGGGGTCATGGTCGCCGCGATGCCGTCGCGCGCGTCGCGGACGAACGTGGCCGCCTCCGCAGTCGTGATGTGTTCCAGCACCACCTTGAGCCCGGGGAAATCGCGCACGATCCGCTGCAGCAGCGTATCGATGAAAACGCGTTCGCGGTCGAACATGTCGACCTCGCCGTCGGTCACCTCGCCATGCAGGCTGAGCACAACGCCATGCCGTTCCATCGCCGCCAGGACCGGATACACGCGTTCGAGCGAAGTCACGCCGGAATCCGAATTGGTGGTGGCCCCGGCCGGGTAGTACTTCACGGCGTGGACGAAGCCCGAAGCCTTTGCCTGTGCGATCTCCGCCGGTGCCGTATGGTCGGTGAGATAGAGCGTCATCAGCGGCTCGAACGCGGTGCCGTCCGGCAACGCCGCCACGATGCGGTCGCGGTACGCCGCGGCCGCCGCGACGGTGGTTACGGGTGGCCGCAGATTTGGCATGACGATTGCACGCCGGAACACGCGCGCAGTGGCCGTCACGACCGCCGCCATGGCCGGGCCATCGCGGAGGTGGAGGTGCCAATCGTCCGGTCGGCGCAGGGTGAGGGTTGCAGGCTGGGCGGTCATCGGAAGGCCTTGTTTTTCCTGGATTATACGGGTTGAGGCCCAGCGCGGCCGGCGCGCCGCGTCAGTCCGGCCGCGCGGCTATGCAGGCTGGCGACGCAAGCCCTTCGCGGGCTATAATGCGCAATTTACCGCGGCTGGCATCCCGTTCGGTCGTGGCGCGCGCGACATGGCCTGTAGAGGGCCGCTCGCGGGTCATCGACGACCGGCCTCGGACCGCCGATTTGCAAACGAAAGAAGCGAGAAGCATGGCAACGAAGACTGCAACCGCCGTCAAGAAAGTCCGCGAGCTGACCGATGAGGAAATTCTCAAGGCGCCGGAGAAGGACTACATGAACGACGCCCAGCTCGCCTTCTTCAAGAAGAAGCTGCTGGACCTGCGCGACCAGCTGCTGCAGAACGCCGACGACACCGGCGAGCACCTGCGCGAAAACGAAATCACCACCGACCCCTCCGACCGGGCTACGCTCGAGGAGGAGTACACGCTGGAACTGCGCACGCGCGACCGCGAACGCAAGCTCCTGAAAAAGGTCGAGAAGTCCCTGCGCATGATCGACGACGGCTCGTACGGCTGGTGCGAGGAGACCGGCGAGCCGATCGGCGTTGCGCGCCTGATCGCGCGGCCCACCGCGACGCTGTCGCTGGAAGCCCAGGAACGGCGCGAACGGGTCCAGAAGCTCTACGGTGACTGACGCCGGGCTCGAGCCTCGTTGCCGGGGCTCATAGATTCGCGCCCCGTTGCCAGGGCCTATAGACTCTGGCCCCGTTGCCAGGGCCTATAGACTCTGGCCCCGTTGCCGGGCCTCATAGGCTCGAGCCCCGTTTTCGGGGCTTATGGTTAGCGCGCCCGCCGCCGAACGGCGGTTACAATTTGCCGGGTTACCCTCGCCCCCACGCATTTCGCCAGGAGAATTGCGCATGTTCACACTGCCTCCGCTGCCCTTTGCCGAGAATGCACTCGAACCGGTCATTTCGGCCAACACGATCTCGTTCCATTACGGCAAGCATCACAAGACGTACGTCGACAACCTGAACAACCTTGTCAAGGGGACCGACTACGAGAGTGCTTCGCTCGAGAAGATCATCAACGACACCGCCGGCAAGGCGGACAAGGCCGCGCTGTTCAACAACGCGGCACAGGTCTGGAATCACACGTTCTACTGGAACAGCCTCAAGGGCAACGGCGGCGGCAAGCCTTCCGGCAAGCTCGCGCAGTTGCTAGACGCTTCGTTCGGCGGCTACGACAGTTTCAAGAAGGAATTGTCGGCAACCTCGGTGTCGCAGTTCGGGTCCGGCTGGGGCTGGCTGGTGCAGGATGGTTCGGCGCTCAAGATCATCAAGACGCCGAACGCCGAAGTGCCGTTCACCAAAGGCCAGAAGCCGCTCCTCACCATCGATGTATGGGAACACGCCTACTACCTCGATCACCAGAACAAGCGCGCGGCCTACGTCGATGCCGTCATCGACAAGCTCTTGAATTGGGATTTCGCGGCTCAGAATCTGGGTTGACGCCGACCGCGCGCGTGGCCTCGTGCGCGGCACGCGCCCCGCGCGCCGCGTCGCAAGCTGTAGTCCGCAATCCGCGACACACGCCGCGGACCGCGTATTGTCGCAGCGCACGCTTGGGGACATAATCGGACGGCTTTAGTGTCCCCTGCCACGTCGGACCGCCGGAATGACAACTTGGTGGGCGCCGCGTGGCAACTGAATGGCAACTCATGGCACTTTTTTCCAAGCCGCCGGCCAAGAAACCCGAACCCGCCAAAGCGGATGTAAAGGTCGCTAAATCCGCGGAAAGCGGGAAGTCGCGCTCGCCGGTGTCCGCGCGCGACGTCGCGGTACAGGCGCAGGGGCGTCGCGGCAACACGCAGCGGCCGCGCTCGGAGCCGGCGGGCGAGATCACGATGACCGGTGCGAGCCTCATCGAGTGGTCGCCCATGCGCACGTCGATCGAGGTGGCGCAATCCAATCCGGGCCTGTGTGCCGTGCTCGAGAACGCGGCGTTGTTGTTCGCCAGCGGACAGATGCAGCCAGCGCGCGCCCTGCTCGAGCAAGGCGTGCAGGAAGACCATGAAGCAAAGGTTTCGCCGCTGGCGTGGCTCGCCCTGTTCGACCTGCTTCATCGGCTGAACGACCGTGTGGCGTTCGACAAATTCGCGTTGCAGTACGTCGTGCAGTTCGAGCGTTCCGCGCCGGCATGGGAGGAAAGTACGGCGACGTCGACCGCCGCGCATCCCAAAACCCAAACGGCCGGCGGTTACGTGGCGCTGGGCAGCAGTATCGGTGCCGACAGCGCGCCGCAGATCGAGTCCATGCTGCGCATGGCGGCGCGCAGCGGCGGCACCCGCCTCGACCTGGGTGCTGTCACTGCCTTCGATGACGTTGGGGCCAACCTGCTCGCGCGTGCCCTCGCCGAAGTTCGCAAGCATCGGTACGTATTGACCCTGCAGAAGCCGGAGAAACTGCGGACCGCGCTCGAGGCCCGGATCAAGCAGGGCCGCGACGCCGGTGAGGGTGCATGGCTCCTGTCGCTCGAATTCCTGCAGTTCGATCTGAAGCAGGAGGCGTTCGATGATCGCGCGATCGAGTACGCGATCGCTTTCGAGCAGTCACCGCCATCATGGGAGCCGCCACCGGTGCCGCCATCGGCGGCGGGCGCCGGCGCCGACCAGGCCGAGCCGGAGGAAGTTGCGGGTGGTCCGGCGGCCGAAGTCATTGTCTGGACCGGTGTCCTCGCCGGCCCGGCGACGCAGCAGATCGCGCGGATTTCCGATTACGCGTACTCGCATGCCGTGGTTCCGGTCGACCTCTCCGACGTCGAGCGCATCGATTTTGTCTGTGCCGGGGCATTGCTCAACGCCGTCAATCGCATCGAAGCACAACGCAAGGCGGTGCAACTGGTTGGCGCATCGCCGATCATTCGTGCGCTGTTGCTGCTGATCGGCATCTCGCCGCGGCATTTCGTCAAGAAGCCCGTGTAGCGGGCGTCGCTCACAGGCGGCACCTGAAGGTGTCGCACTCACCGATTCGTTCCCTTCGATGGATTCCTACCACGGCACCACCATCCTGAGCGTCCGCCGCAACGGCGAGGTTGCGCTCGGCGGCGACGGGCAGGTCACGCTCGGCAACGTGGTGATCAAGGCCACGGCGCGCAAGGTGCGACGCCTTTATCACGATCGCGTGCTGGCCGGCTTTGCCGGGGCCACTGCGGATGCGTTCACGCTGTTCGAGCGTTTCGAGGGCAAGCTCGAAAAGCACCAGGGACACCTTGTGCGCTCCGCGGTCGAACTCGCGAAGGATTGGCGTTCGGACCGTATCCTGCGCCGCCTGGAGGCCATGCTGGCGATAGCGGACGCGTCGGCTTCGCTGGTCATTACCGGCAACGGCGACGTGCTCGAACCTGAACTTGGCATCGTCGCGATCGGCTCCGGCGGCGCGTTCGCGCAAGCCGCGGCGCGGGCGCTCCTTGAGCACTCGACCCTGTCCGCCGCCGATGTCGTGAAGCAGGCGCTGACCATCGCCGGCGACCTTTGCATCTATACCAACCAGAATCACGTCATCGAGGTGCTCGGCGCCAACGATGCCCCGCCGGTCCAATGAGCGGTGCCAGTCGGACGCGCGGCGGTACCGCCGCGCCGCAGGCAAGGGATGGGAACCCTGCGCAGCAGCCAGCGGACGCGAATCTTGCGCAGCAAATGCCCGGTGCAGCGGCGTCGTCGAGCGCACAGCGTGTCGACGTCGTGGTCGCGGGTGCAGGTCTCGTTGGGCTCGCACTGTCCGCGGCATTGGCGCATACCGGCCTCACGGTCGCGCTGGTCGATCGCGGGCCGATCGCCGCGTCGGACCCGGCGCCGGACGGCTGGGATGCGCGGCTTTATGCCATCAGTCCGGGCAGTGCAACCTTCCTGCGGTCGCTGGGTGCGTGGCAGAGGCTGCCGCCGGACCGCCTGGCGCCGATCGAAGCGATGCGGGTGACGGGGGACACAGGCGCCACGCTCAATTTTTCCGCTTACGACATGGGCGAACGCGCGCTGGCGTGGGTGGTGGAGGAGAGCGCCCTGCGCGCGGCACTGCTTCCGGTCGTGTACGACGCCGGCGTCAGCGTGCTCGGGGGCGTACCGTTCGTCGGCCTGGGATGGTCGCCGTCCCATGGCACGCTGCAGCTGGCCGACGGACCGACGGCCGCGTCTGAACTCAGCGCGAGCCTCATCGTGGGTGCCGATGGCCTGCGCTCATGGATTCGCGGCGCCGCCGGGATTCAGGCAGTACCCCGGCCCTACGGCCAGACCGCGGTGGTGGCGAATTTCGCATGCGCCAAGGGCCCATCATGGCGTTGCCCGCCAATGGTTTCGCCCCGACGGCGGTGTCCTGGCCTGGCTCCCGCTGCCCGGACGCCGAATCTCCATCGTGTGGTCGGCGCCGGACGCGATGGCTGCCGACCTGCTGGCGCTCGCGCCGGAGGCGTTGGCGGCGCGGGTTGCCGAAGCGGGCGACCAGACGCTGGGCACGCTGACGCTGCTCGCGCCCGCCGCATCGTTCCCGCTGTCGTCGCTCAAGCTGCCCACGACGATTGCGCATCGCTTGGCACTGGTCGGCGATGCCGCCCACGGTGTGCATCCGCTCGCCGGGCAGGGCGCAAACCTCGGCTTCGGTGACGCCCAGGTGCTGGCGCAGGTGATGGCCGAGCGCGGCCCGGTCACGGATCCGGGCACGCCGATCCTGCTCGAGCGCTATGCGCGGCGGCGCGCGGAACCGGTGCTGGCGATGCAGACGGTCACCGACGGGCTGGCGCGGCTGTTCGGCCACGACATCCGCTGGATCAGGGCCTTACGCAACGCCGGCCTGGCTGCCGTCGATCGGGTCCCGGTGGTCAAGCGCGCGCTGGCGCAACCTGCGCTGCGCTAGACTGTCCAAGTCGCGACCGCATATTTCTGGAGATTTCATGATGTGCCGTAACCCGTTTGGGCGAGCTGTCAAAGCCGCCGCCATCCTCGTCGCCGCCGGCGTCCTGGCCATTTCGCCCGCGCTGGCGCAGGGCGTCGAGAAGCTGGCGCCGCCCACCGGCGAGGGGGCCGCGATCAAGAAAATAATCGAGCAGAAATTCCCGGGTGCCGAGGTCAGGAGCGTGGTCAAGACGCCCTATTTCGGACTCTACGAGGTTCTGATGGACGACCGCATCGTCTATACCGACGCCAAAGCCAAGTACCTGGTGGTCGGCGCGGTCTACGATACCGACCAGAAGGTGAACCTCACGGACGAGCGGCAGCGCAAGCTCAACCGGGTCAATGTGGCGACGCTTCCGCTCGACCTCGCGCTGAAGAAGGTCAAGGGTACGGGCGAGCGCACGCTGGTGGTCTTTTCCGACGCGGACTGCCCGTTCTGCCACAAGCTCGAACAGGAGTTGAAGACCGTCGACAATGTCACGATCTACACGTTCCTTTACCCGATCGACCAGCTGCACCCGGACGCGGCCAGGAAGTCGCGCATGATCTGGTGCGCACCGGACCGCCAGAAGGCCTGGGATGCGTTCTTCGAGTCCGGTGCTTTGCCCGACAACGACGGCAGCTGCGAAACGCCACTGGCGAAGACCGCCGAGCTCGGCAGCCGCTTCAAGGTGGCCGCGACGCCGACCCTGATCTTCGCCGACGGCTCGGTCGTCCCCGGGGCGTTGCCGGCGCAGCGTCTCGAGGCCGAACTCAAGAACGCCGAAGCCGAAGCGAAGAAGGTCGCTGCGGCGAAGAAGTAGCACGCGCAGCGGACCTGGGGCACGCCCTGCGTGCCTTTCGTTCCATCTCCAAGCAAGGATTCCTCGATGGCCATCCTCGATTTCATCAAGAAGCAGTTCATCGACATCATCGAGTGGACGGACGACTCGCGCGACACGCTGTCGTTCCGCTTCCCCGACGAGGACAAGGAGATCAAGCGCGGCGCGCAGCTGATCGTGCGCGAATCCCAGGTGGCGCAGTTCGTCTACCTGGGCGAGTTCGGGGACACGTTCGGTCCGGGCAAGTACACGCTGGTGACCGACAATATTCCGGTCTTGACGAACCTCAAGAGCTGGAAGTACGCGCTCGAAAGCCCGTTCAAGGCCGACGTCTATTACGTAGTCACCCGCCTCTTCACGGGCAACAAGTGGGGCACCGCCAACCCGGTGATGATGCGCGACAACGATTTCGGCGTCGTCCGCCTCCGCGCCTTCGGCACCTTCGACTTTCGCATCGTCGACGTGAAGAAGTTCCTGAAGGAAGTGGCGGGCACCGACAACCACTTCCGGCTCGACGAGTTTCACGACACCATGCGCTCGCGCATCGTCAGCGTGTTCAGCGATGCGCTCGCCAGCGCGAAGATTCCGGCGCTCGACGTCGCGGCACGCTACGGTGAGCTCGGTGAAGCGCTGCTGCCGCTCATCAATCCGGCGATTGGCGAGAAGTACGGCCTCGAGATGACCACGTTCATCGTCGAGAACGTGTCGGTGCCGCCGGAAGTCGAGGCGGCGATCGACAAGCGCTCGAGCATGGCCGCGGTCGGCAATCTCAACGACTACGTCAAGTTCCAGATGGCCAACGGGATGGCGTCCGGCAACGGCGGCGGCGCCGGTGGCATCGCCGCCGAGATGGCGGTCGGCATGGCCATGGCGCAGCAGATGATGAATCAATCCGGCGGGCTCATGGGCCAGTCCACGCCGGGCATCCCGGCCCCTGCGCCGGCAGCGGGCGCGGCGATGTCCGACCTGATGACCCCTGCGCAGGTCGCGCAGATGCTGGGCGTCGCTGAGTCGGATGTCATGGCAAGCCTCGATTCCGGTGACCTGAAGGGCCGGCGCATCGGTACCCAATGGCGCGTGACGCGCGCCGCCGTCGACACGTTTCTCAAAGGCTGATCATGGCAACTTCGACAGGCGGCCGCCGCAGCGCGCTGGTCGCACTCTGCCTATGGATGTGTGCCGGCATACTGCCGGCCCTCGCCCAGGATCCGCAAGTCAATGCCGCGCGCTCCGCAGCTTCGGATTGGCTGGTGCTCTCCGATGCCGGCAACGCCGCGGGCAGTTATGCGGCCGCCGGCGCCAAATATCGCACCGCGCTCTCGGCCGAGCAGTGGGCCCGCGCGCTGGCCTCCGCGCGTACGCCGTTCGGGACCGTCGTGCAGCGTACGTTCGTCAGCGGCAAGGCCGGCCGGCCCGAGGGCGCGCCGGAAGGCGAATACGCGGTGGTGGTGTTTCGCACCGCATTCGAGAAAAAAACGGAAGCACTGGAAACTTTGACGATGGAACGCGAGGCCGATGGCAAGTGGCGGGTAATCGGCTATTCGATCCGCTGATGCAGTGAATCAGCCGCGCCGCCGGTTGCCTGCCGGGCGTTCGGCCGCCACTCCAATGCCGGTAGCTGCGTGAACGAGACCGCTGCCATCGGCAAGTTCGCCTGCCCCGCGTGCGGCGGCGAGGCCAACTGGAATCCCGCCAGGCAGAAGCTCGTCTGCCCGTTCTGCGGCACGGAGTCGCACGCCTTGCGGGAACCCCCGGTGGCTGACGGCATCATCGAGCACGATCTTGGCAGCGCGCTGCAGGAACTGGTCGCGGGAGGGGCGCTTGGCTGGAAGGCCGACAAGCGTGAGGTGCGCTGCCAGAGTTGCAATGCGATCTCGGTGTTCGATCCCGGCCGGCAGGCGCAGAACTGTGAATTCTGCGGGTCCGCGCAGCTCGTCGCCTATGCGGATGCGAAACCGGCACTGCGTCCGGAATCCGTGCTGCCATTCGTCGTCAGCGAGACCACCGCACGGGACCGTATCCGCCAATGGTTCGGCAAGCGCTGGCTCGCACCGAATGCGCTCAAGCGGCGCGCACTGACCGACACGGTGAACGGCGTCTATCTGCCGTACTGGACGTTCGACGCCCAGATCGACGCGCAGTGGACCGCCGATGCCGGCCACTACTACACGACCACGGAGACGTATCAGGACGGCGGGCAGTTGCGCACGCGGCAGGTGCGGCACGTGCGCTGGGTGCCCGCCGCCGGCCGGCTGTCGCACTTCTTCGACGATGACCTGGTCTGCGCCTCCGTCGGCGTGCATCCGGCGCTGCTGCGCGGCATCGAACCTTTTCCCACCACCACGGGAATGCTCAAGCCCTACGATCCGGGATTCGTCGCGGGCTGGGTGGTCGAGCGCTACCAGGTCGACCTCGTCACCGCCACGCAGCAGGCGCGGACGGCCATGGAAGCAAAGATCACCGCCCTGTGTGCGGCACAGATCCCCGGCGATACCTACCGCAACCTCGACGTGCGCCGGCAGTACGATCGCCAGACGTTCAAGCATGTGCTGGCGCCCGTGTGGCTCATGTCGTACACCTACGGCGCCCGCAGTTTCCAGTGCGTGCAGAACGGCGTTACCGGCGCCATCGCCGGCGAGTATCCGAAGAGTCCGTGGAAGGTCATGCTGCTGGTGATTGCGCTGCTCATCGCGGTGATCATCGTGATGTCCTTCGCCGGCGGGCGTTAGCGTGGCAGCTGCCGCGCAGTCATTCGCGCACCCGGCCTTCGCGCCTTACCGGGAATGGTTGCGGCAGGACGCGCCTCCCGCTCTGCCGCTGCTCAACCGCTGGGCTTGCGCGGCCGACCTCGCGCTACCGGACGGCCGGCCGCTGCGTTTTGCCGAGGCACGGGCGGCGGGCGCGCTCGCCTACGAAGCCGCGATCTTCGACGACGCGCGCATTGGCGTGCGCCGGGGTAGCTGGCACGACGCATTCAACGCGCTGGTCTGGCTCGCGTTCCCGCGCACCAAGGCCGCGCTCAACGCCCGCCATCGGCGCGACGGCATGAGCGTGCGGCCCAATGCACGCAGTGGCGGACGTGATGCGACCACGCTGCTCGACGAATCCGGGCTGATCCTGTTCTGCGCGGATGGCTCCCTCGTGCGCCAGCTGTGCGACCACGAATGGCGGGGGCTCTTCGTGACGCGGCACGCCGAGGTTGCCGCCGGCATGCACGCGTGGGCCATCGGCCACGGGCTGCTCGAGAAGATGATGCGGCCGTTCCGGGCCATCACGGCGAAGGTGTTGTGGGTGCCGGCCGAGGCCGGCGAGTTGCCCGGCGTGCCGTCCAGGATCGATGCCGCCGCCGCGGCATGCGTTACGGGCTGGCCCGAGCATCCGGCACGCTTGCCCGCGCTACCGGTAGCCGCCCTCCCGGGCTGGGATACCGAGGGTCTCGGAGCGCGCTTGTTCGACGACGTTGCGGTCTTTCGCCCGCCGCGTGCTACGCTGCCGGCGCCATGAATACGCTGCGGGCCACTGTCGTCGTACTCGCGCTGATCGGGCTCGCGCTGACCGGCTTCGTCGAGTACGGAACCGTGCGTGCGGCCGACGCGGAGCGCTCGTTCAGCCTCTTCGCCTACCAGGCGGCTCCATGGATCGTGCTGGGCATCCTCGGCGTGCTGTCGCCGTTTGCCGGCGCTTTGGTCTACGCGGGCTTCGTGATGCTGGCGCTGGAGGCCTATGCCTACTATGCGGTATTCATCGCGGCCGGCGACGGCAGCGCCGCCTACATCTACCTGTACAAGCCGATGGTCGGCATCGGCATCGTGGCGGTCGGGGCGTTGGCCGGCTTCCTGGTGGCGCGCGCCCGGCATCCGCTCGATCCCCGGTAGCGGCCCACGGGCGCACCCACTGCCGCGTCCGGCAAAGCTTCCAGGAAACCTCGTCCGCCGCGCGCTGACCGTCCTGCGTCTACCGGCGCATCGCCGCGATGCAGTCCACCAGTTCGCGCGGCGTGGCGACGACGGCATCGGCACCGGCATCGACCAGTTCCTCCCGCGTCCCGTAACCCCAGAGCACGCCGATCGAACGGGCGCCGTTCATCCGTGCGGCGCGGATGTCGTGGGACCGGTCGCCGATCATCACGGCGTGTCCTGCATCGATATCCTCGCGTCGCGCCAGGTGCGCCAGCAGCTTCACCTTGTCGTCGAAGGCGCCGGCGAGATCGGCGCCATATACACCGTCGAGGTAGGCCGAGAAGCCGAACAGCGTGACGATCCGTCGCGCGAATACCTCCGGCTTCGCCGTGCACAGGAACATGCGCGCGCCGGTGGCATCGAGGTGCGCGAGCGTCTCGCCGATCCCGTCGTAGACCACGTTTTCACGCCAGCCGACATCGCCGAAGCGATCGCGGTAGAAGCCGATCGCGTGCTCGATCCGCTCGCTGTCGTCGGTTTCGAGGAGCCAGCGAAACGATTCGCGCAGCGAGGGCCCGACACAGCGGCGCAGCACCGACTCGTGCGGGGCCTCCACGCCCAGGCAATCTAGCGCATGGACGATCGATCGCGCGATGCCCGGATAGTTGTCGGTCAGCGTGCCGTCGAGATCGAACAGCAGCGTCGTTGCCGGCGTCGTCACGCCTATTCGCCCGGAGGCCGCACGCGCAGCCGGTAGTCGACGATGGCACCCTGCGGTCCTGCTTCCCAGGCGAGACAGTACGCCTGCGTCGCCCTGGCGACGAACACGCTGGCGAATTCATGGACCGCGCTGCGCGAAAGCGGAATGATCACCACGGCACCCTCGCGGTAGCGCAGCGCGAAGTCGACCGGGGCCTGCGCGTCGAAGCGGAAGTCGAGGCGATCATCCTGCTGGAGGTCGACGCAGTCCTCGTGCTGTTCATACGGCGCGATGCGCACGCCGGACACCACCCGGGGCGCATAGGGGTCGATCGGCGCGCTCGTACAGGCGGCCAGGGGCACGGCCAGCATCGCGGCGAGGTGGCGCGCCGCCCGCCGGCGCGTGCTGGTCATGGCGGCGCGCGGCGAGCCAGCACATTTCTTCGCACCACAAGCCAGTCCTCGGCCAGCATCGCGTAGCGGACGTGGTCGCGCCAGCGGCCGGCGATCTTCACATAGCGGCGCGAGAATCCCTCGCGCCTGAAGCCGACGCGCTCCGCCAGCGCCACCGAGCGCAGGTTGGTCGGTTGCACGTTGACCTCGACGCGATGCAGCTTGAGCCGCCTGAAGGCGACATCCAGCGCGAGCGCCATCCCTTCCGTCATGAAACCCTGTCCGGCATGCGGGTGGAACGCGTAATAGCCGAGGTACGTGCTCTGGAAGGGTCCCCGGACGATCTCGGAGAAATTGAGCACCCCGGCGAGCGCCTGCGTATCCAGGCGCACGACCAGAAAACCCGCATGGCTGGGCGCCGCCTGGCGCGAGCCGTAGCGGCGGACGAGCGCAGCGAAGCGCTCCGCCGATGCCGGCGCCTGCGTCCACGGCCCATGCAGTTTCGTGCTCGCGCGCACCGCGGCGATGAACGCCGTGGCGTCCTGTGGACGCGGAGGTCGAAGGTACACACGATTGCCGATGATCGTCGCTGCTGGCGTGCGGGTTGGCATAATGCCAATCTTACTTGACGGGCAAGGATGGCCGGCGATGGTTGCATGGGTGGAAGGACGGGTCGCGGGGAGGCGAGACTGGACAGCGAGCCTCATCTCGATTCCAGGTGACCGCACCCGAGGTCACGTTCGTGGCGGGGCAGTTCGGCCGCCTGGCGCTGCCGGTCGCCGACGGTGAGCAGCAGACGATGGTCGGGCGTCCGTATTCGTTCGTCAATCCGCCGCATGTGCAACCGCATGAGTTCTACTTCATCATCCTGCCCGAAGGACCGCTGACGCCGCGCCTGGCGGCGTTGGCCATCGGCGACCCGGTCTGGCTCGCGCCGCGCGCGAACGGATTCTTCAGCGTCACCGAGACGCCACCGGCCGCTGCGCTGTGGTGCCTGTCGACGGGGACCGGCATCGGCCCGTTCCTGTCGATGCTGCGCACCGAAGAGACGTGGACGCGGTTCGAACGCGTCGTGCTCGTGCATGCGGTGCGCCACGCGGAAGAACTGACCTACCGCGACGCGATCGGTACGATCGCCGAGGCGCACGCCGGCGCGTTCACCTACGTGCCGATGGTCAGCCGCGAGGCGCATCAAGACGCCTTGTCCGGCCGCATTCCGGCGGCGATAAGCGACGGCCGGCTGGAAGCGCGCGCCGGCGTCGCGCTGTCGCCGGAAAATGCACACGCGATGCTGTGCGGCAATCCGGCGATGGTGGAGGAGACGCAGGCCCTGCTCGGTACGCGCGGCATGCGCCGGCACCGGCGCAAGGAGCCGGGGCATGTGACGGTGGAGACCTACTGGTAGTTATCGTGTCGGCGCTTGGGACCTGGTGCTGAGGCGACGCGATTGCCTCGTGCGCCGGGGCAATGATGGCCGCCGACACTGCCCGGCCTGCGTCGCCTAGTCCGCGAGTGTCCGCGTCACCACCTCGGTCACGTCCGGCGAAAGGCCGGGCGCACCGGCAATGCGCTGGAGCGCGGCCTGCATGAGGCCGCGCCTCGGCTCGGGATAGCGTTTCCACAGGTTGAAGGCGCCGGCGATCGTGGCCGCCAGCTGGGGATTGGTGGCATCGAGGGCCAATACCTGGTCGGCCGCGAAGGCGTAGCCTTCGCCGCCGGCGGCGTTGAACTGCGCGAAGTTGCGCAGCACGAAGGCCCCCACCAGCGAACGCACGCGGTTGGGATTGCGCGCATTGAAGCGCGGATGGGCGAGCAGCGAGCGCACGCGTTCCAGTGTCCCGTCGTGGGATGCCGTGGCTTCGAGCGCAAACCACTTGTCGAGGACCAGCGGCTCGTCGCGCCATTTCGTCTCGAACCGTCCGAAGAGGTCCGCGCGCGCTGCCGACGTCGAGTTGTTGATCGCGGCGAGCGCACCGAACGTGTCGGTCATGTTGTCCGCGGCGTTGAACTGCGCGGTCGCCAGCGCGTGTGCAGGCGCATCGTCGAGACTGCCAAGGTAACGCAGGCACATGTTGACCAGGCGCCGGGCGCCTGTCTGGTCGGGCGTCGGTGCATAGGTAGCGTGCACGCGCCGTGCCGCGTACACCCGTTCGAAATCGGCCCGCAGTTCTTCCGCCAGTGCGCGGATCAGGAACCCGCGGGCGCCGGGCACGCCGTCGGCATCGATGGTCGGCTCGAGGGCGGCGACATACGCCGGATCGGGCGGCGCCAGCGCGAGCGCGAGCAGACGCCGGATCGCTGGTCCCGTCGGCCAGCAGGCCATGTGCAACCTGCACCAGTGCCTGCGGAACGGCGGGTGCTCGGCCCGCGCGCAATTCGGCCGCTACCGACAGAATCGCGTTCCCGAAGCTGCGCTGCGCGGCGTCCCAGCGGTTGACCGGATCGCTATCGTGCGCAGCCAGGAAGGCGAGATCCTCGGCCGAGTATTCGAACCTGACTTTGACCGGCGCCGAAAAGCCGCGCAGCAGCGACGGCACGGGCCGCTCGTGGATGCCGGCAAAGCGAAACCGCTGCTGCGCTTCGCGCACATCGAGGATCCGCGTGGTACCGACGGGTGCCGCTTCGCCTTCGAGCTTGAGCGGAATGTCCCGGCCGTCCGTACCGACCAGCCCGACCGCCAGCGGGATGTGGAAGGGTGCCTTCGCCAGCTGCCCGGGGGTGACCGGCGTGTGCTGCGTCACCTCCAGGCTGTAGATCTGCGAGCCGGCATCGTACGTGCCGCGGATATCGAGTACCGGCGTGCCGGCCTGGCTGTACCAGCGCCGAAATTGCGTGAGATCGACCGCGGAGGCATCCTGCATGGCCTGCGCGAAATCGTCGCAGGTGACCGCTTGCCCGTCGTGGCGCTGGAAATACAGGTCCATGCCCTTGCGGAAGCGGTCGGGTCCCAGCAGCGTGTACTGCATGCGGATGACTTCGGCGCCCTTTTCGTAAACGGTCGACGTGTAGAAGTTGTTGATCTCGAGATACTCGTCGGGTCGCACGTTGTGGGCCATCGGCCCCGCGTCTTCGGGGAACTGTTCGCGGCGAAGGAACTCGACCGCGGCGATGCGTTCGACCGCGCGGGAATTCGTGTCACTCGAGAATTCCTGGTCCCGGAAAACGGTGAGCCCTTCCTTGAGCGAGAGCTGGAACCAGTCGCGGCAGGTCACGCGGTTGCCGGTCCAGTTGTGGAAGTACTCGTGGCCGATCACCGCTTCGATGGCGCCGTAGTCATCGTCGGTCGCGGTGTCGGGATCGGCGAGCACCAGCCGGCTGTTGAAGATGTTGAGACCCTTGTTCTCCATCGCCCCCATGTTGAAGTCGTCGGCGCAAAAGATCATGAAGGCGTCGAGGTCGTATTCCCGGCCGAAGCGCTGCTCGTCCCAGCGGAACGAGCGCTGCAACGATTCCATCGCGTGCCGGCACCGCGGCAGGTTGCGTGGTGTCGAGTAGATCTTGAGCGCGACCCGACGACCCGACATCGTAGTGAACGAATCCTCGAGCGCACTTAGGTCACCGGCGACGAGTGCGAACAGGTAGGAGGGCTTGGGATACGGATCGTGCCAGGTCGCGAAGTGGCGGCCATCGTCGAGGGCGCCCTGCGCCACCAGGTTGCCATTGGACAGGAGCACCGGATACGCCGTGCGGTCGGCCCGGATCGTCACCGTGTAGCGTGCCAGCACGTCGGGACGATCGGGAAAGTAGGTGATCCGGCGGAAGCCTTCCGGCTCGCATTGCGTACAGAACACGCCTGACGACAGGTACAGGCCTTCGAGGGCGAAATTCCTGGCCGGTGCGGTACGCGAACGAACGGTGAGCACACCGGTGTCGGGCGCAGCGAGGATGGTCAGCGTGCCGTCGCCGAACAGCAGCTGCGACGCGGGCACCGGCGTGCCATCGAGTTCGACGGTGACGTCTTCCTGCTGCTCGCCGTCCAGCACCAGCGGAGCGTTCCGGTCGGCGTCCGCCGCTCCGGGGTTGCGACGAAAGGCGAGGTCGGCCCGCACGCGTGTGTCCTGCGGCGCCAGGTCGAACTCGAGATGCAGCGTGTCGACCAGGAATGCGGGCGGGCGATAGTCGATCCGGCGCCGGACCGGGACCGGATTGTCGCGGGGGAGCATTGGTCTTAAGCCTGCGGGCCTATTTCACGTCGACCAGTTCGACATCGAAAATCAAGGTCGCGTTCGGGGGGATCACGCCGCCGGCGCCACGTTCGCCATAACCGAGCGCGGGCGGAATGATCAGGGTCCGCTGTCCGCCCACTTTCATGCCGACTACCCCTTCATCCCATCCCCTTATCACCTTGCCCGCGCCGAGAAAGAACCCGAAGGGCACTTGCCGATCGCGCGAACTGTCGAATTTCATCCCCTTTTTGTCCGGCTTGGACTCGTCGTAAAGCCATCCCGTATAGTGGACAATCACTGCCTTGTCCTTGGCCGCTTCTTTGCCAGTACCTTGTTTTGTATCGATTATTTGAAGTTCATTCGACATGGCATTCAACTTGCTTGATCCTTGTGCGGGCGTGGTTGGCGATGAGGTCTGGGCGAGGGCGCACGTGGCTGCGGCGGCGATGAGTATTACGCAAAGCACATGTCGGGCCCGCAGCGGTGTCGGGGCCATGCTTTCATGGACGAATGGGTGCGTGGGTGGCATGGGATGAACTTTCCGGAGAAAAAACACAACCGACGACGGCGTCGCAAGCCTGCGCCGGGCGCTTTCAATGCCGAATTGTAGCCGACGCCAACGGCTCGCTTTGCGTCGCCGAGGGTGTTGTTCTATATATGTCGGTTCGCTGTTGAAACCGCGAGTTCGGTGATTTCCCGCCACAGCTCGGTTGCTTGCCCGCAACGCGTCAATATGCGGGGTTGGCGACGGATGGCGGCACGAGGAGTGCAATGTTCGGTTTCTTGACGTCGGGAACGAAGGAAGCGACGGATCCGCTGGTGACGGTGAAATCCGTCGCCGGCTGGCTGCGCCAGCTGCCCGCGCTCGATGTCATCGGCCGCCAGCAGCAGGTGATGCGTGCGTTCGAGGGCATGCGTCAGTCGCGCAAGCCCGTGGACCCTAACCGGGTGCAGGCCATCGAGTATCTCGATGCGGCGCTTGGCGCCGATCGCCGTCAGCTGATCAAGCAGTACGTCGAGAACTACGACAGTTCGCCCAAGCTGGGCGAGCGCATCTGGCAGTCCATCTATGACCTGTCGCAGGGCTTCATCTACGCTTACCAGAGCGCGCTCGAAGAAGGTTTACGCCAGGCCCCCAATCCGCGCTGGAAGTCGGCCACCCCCGTCCTCTTCGCGCGCCTCGTCCACTACTACGGCACCGACGCCAAGCTGCGGGTGTTCCGCTTCGAGCGGTGGATTCCTGCCAAGTGGATGGATCTGCACCGTACCTACCTGCGCGCGACCGAGCTCGGCATGGACCGCGTTCCTGCCGTCCTGGCGAGCGCCGGGCCGAACGCCACGGCCTGGACCGTCGAGCAGGAGTACATGTTCGCGCTGCTCATCCACCAGCTCAACACCGGCAACATGTCGCCGCCGCAGCTCGATTGGGCCACCGCGCAGTTGCGCGCCTGGAGCCGCCGGCTGCAGGTGGACGCCGTACCGCGCTCGCCGGAGGGATTTTTCGTCGACATCGCGGGCAAAGCCGGTCTCGGGCGCCGGACCGGCAACGATTCCGGTTCGATGCTGCGCTACCTCGACACCACGCCGCTGGCCGAGCAGCTCGAGCGGGCCATCGCCGCGCTGCGTCAGGCCGGCAACACCGATCAAGGCCCGGCCGGGCCGATCAACCAGCTGCGCATCTCGATCCTGGAGAAGGTGAGTCCGTCGGTTTCCCCCAATCTCAACGCCGAATTGCGCCGCGACCCGCGCATCGCCTGCACCGTAGCGGCCAAGGTGCGCATCGGACTCGCGCGGGTCTGCCACGAGCTGACGCAGAAGGATCCGGTGGACGTGGCCGCGGAAGCCATGCACGGCTCCGAGCAGATCGAAGTCTTTGCCGTGTCCGACGGGCCGCGCGCGAAACGCCGCGTCCCCGACGAGCACGATTCACTGGCGGCGAGCCTGTCTTCGTTTTCCGATCCGATGTGGCAGGTCAAGGACCGCAGCGTGGCCGGCCTGCGCATTGCGGCGTCCGGGGGGATCGGTCAGGCGCTGACGCTGGGCGCGCTCGTGGCGGT